>CAZQOQ010000030.1:0-2422 GCA_964595205.1 uncultured Flavobacteriales bacterium
GCAAGGTTTTCGCGGGAGAAGTCGTTGGGGAAGGCCTTGCCCGTGGCGCGCCAGGCGGCGAGTTTCTCGCGGCGTTCGGCGATCAGGCGGTTTTCGTCGACGGGTGGGGTTTGCGTGGTGTCGGTCATGATGGGTGGCTCAGAAGAAACGATGAACGGTGAAGCCGAGCGCCGTGGCGGCCTCGGCCTGGATCTTGTCGGCGGTGGCGAAGCTGTCGGCGCCGATGCCGCGCGCCGCCGCCAGGTGAAGCGCATCCAGCGTGCGCAAGGGGTGATCGGGAAGCGTGTCGATCAGGTCGCGCGCCGTCGCGAAATCGCCGAAGCTGCCGTGATGAATGCGCCAGGAGCCGCTACGCACATGGTTGTCGAACTCGGCCAGGGCCATGCGTTCCAGCGTGGCGTCGATATCGCCGGCGCGGCGGCGGCGCGCCAGCAGGCAGCGGAATTCGACCAGCGTCAGCGCGGCCGTGGCCGCCTCCCCATGGCCTTCCGCCCAGTCCAGCACCTCCAGCGAGCGCGGCTCGCGGATATAGCACTTGGCCAGTGCGCTGGTGTCGATATAGGCGCTCAAGCGCGGTCTTCCCGATCTTCGGCGAGCAGCGCCTCGCTGGGCACCGCCTGCATCGGCTGGGCCTGGAGGAAGCCGCGCAAGTCACGGAAGTGCGGGCGCGGTGCGATCGGCAGGATGCGCGCCACCGGCTCGCCACGCCGGGTGACGATCACTTCGTCATCGGTGGCGAACAACTGCTCCGGGTGGGAAAGCCCTTCGCGTGCTTCGCGGATGGTGATGGTTTTCACGGGAAATCCTTGTTGTGTCACAACGGGCAATATTGTGACACATTTCCGGCGGGGCAGGCTTTCGGCTGTGGCAGCAGAAAGTCGGCGCTGGCGGTACGGCGGATCGTCGGCGAAATCTGGCGAAATCACCGTGTCGCCAGCGCCGACTTTTGTGATTGTTATCTGCACCCGTCTGCGCGTCATCGTCGCGGGCTTGCCGCTCTCAGTCGTTTCGAACCGTGCTCTGTCGTCCCGAAGGCCGTGCCTCAGGGCTTGCGGCCGGCGGTTTGCCTCAGCCAGTCCAGCGCCTCGCACTGCGCCCAGGTTTCCAGACTCGACGCGCGATAGTGCCAGGCTTCGTCGTCGCCGCCATGGGTGACCATGCCCGGCGTCAGCGGTGGCGTTTTTGGGCGGGCGGCGATCAGGGTCTTGAGCACCTTGGGCAGGCGTTTTGCGGCATGGGCGAGGGCCGCCACGGCATCGCTGCGCCGGCCCAGCAGGTAGAGCGCCAGCACACGGCCATACAGGGTGCCGGCCAGGCCGTCGCCCGGATAGCGGTCGCAGACCGCCAGCGCATCGGCCGGGCGTCCGGCTTCGCAAAGGGCATGCACCAGGCGTTCGCGCTGGCCGCCGTTGTCATTGGGATTGAGCGTCAGCACCAGCCATTCGAGCAGGGGCAGTTCCTCTGGTGAGTAGCGAGCCAAGTCGATCTTTTGCATCAACAGTCGCAGCGCGGGCCGGTTCTCCATCCAGCCCCACTCCAGCGTGAGTCCTTCCGCACGGTTGTCGGCCAGCACCTTGCGCAGCAGGGCGATCGCATGGCCGTACAGACGGTCTTCCATCCGGTCGAGCCGGTCGACGGCGTCTTCCGGAAACAGGCTGTCGCCGAGGATGCCGATCACATCTTCGATCACGGCGAAGCTGTGCCAGGCGAGCGGATGGTCGCCCAGCCAGCCCAGCCAGCGGGTGTCGCTCCAGGGATTGCGCTCCTCGGCATCGCCCCAGTAGCTATCGTCCCAGTCCTGCTCGACGGCATCGAGTTCGGCGGATGCCTGCAGCGGGCCGGCGCCGCCGTCCTGCGGCGAAAGTCGGTACTGGCAGGACGGTGCCGGCAGGTTTTCGATCAGTCCTTCCAGTGAGTCGAGGTCTTCCGGTGTGGCTTCTGCATCCCAGTCTTCATCGTGCTGGTGGGCGGCAAGCATCGCGCGCAGCACCTCCGGGTCGCGCGCTACGTCTTCCATCAGGGCGACGATGGGTTCATCACCGTAGCCAAGTTTGACCAGCCGTTTGGCCCAGAAGGCGGCGCGCGTCCGGGCCTCGTCGTAGCGGTCCTGGTTGGCGAGGAGAACCAGTTCGAGATGGGCGAGCGAGGGGTTGTCCGGGTCGAGCCGTTGCGCTTCCTTGAACACCTCCCAGGCCTGGGCATGTTCGCCGCTGTCGGCGTGCAGCGTCGCCCGGCGCTGCCAGGCAGCGGCGCGCAAGGGCTTGTCCTGCTGTTGCATGAAGCGCTCGACCAGGGCCAGCCGTGCCTCGGCGCGACCGTCATCGAGATAGAGGTCGCACAATGTGTCGAAGGCCGGCTCGTGGCGCGAGTCCAGCTTGTTGCCGGGGGCCAGCAGCGCTTCGAGCAAACGCGTGGCCGGCTC
>CAZQOQ010000031.1:0-52810 GCA_964595205.1 uncultured Flavobacteriales bacterium
TTAGCCGTTGAGCCGAGTAGCCGATTAGCCGATTAGCCGATTAGCCGATTAGCCGATTAGCCGATTAGCCGATTAGCCGATTAGCCGATTAGCCGATTAGCCGATTAGCCGATTAGCCGATTAGCTATAAAATTGGGTATACAAGTTATTAATAAAATTACTTGCTTTAATTCTTGAATATTTAAATCATGAAATTTTTTTCGACAATTTTAAAATGCGAATTGGCTAATTGGCTAATCGGCTAATCGGCTAATTATTTCATTGGCTAATTGGCTAATCGGCTAATTACAAATACATCACTTCCTTCACCGCTTTAATCACCCGTGCTGGATTTGGAAGGAACGCTTCAATTAATGTAGGTGCATATGGTAAAGGAACATCGCCACCCATGACGCGAAGAATGGGAGCATCGAGATAATCGAAGGCATCTTTCTGAACTTTGAAGGCAACTTCTGTTGCAATGGCGGCAAGCGGCCAGGATTCTTCTACGATGACGAGACGGTTGGTTTTTTTCACTGAGTTGATGATGGTTGCATAGTCGATGGGTCTTACGGAACGCAGGTCGATGACTTCTGCATTGATATTTTCTTTTGCTAATTCCTCGGCCGACTTAAGTGCAACCTTCATCATCTTTCCAAAGGAGACAATGGTTACATCGGTGCCGGCTTTTTTAATATCGGCAACTCCGATGGGAATGAGGTATTCGTTTTCGGGAACGTCGCCTTTGTCGCCGTACATCTGTTCGCTTTCCATGAAGATGACCGGATCGTTATCGCGGATCGAAGACTTAAGTAATCCTTTTGCATCGGCGGGATTGCTGGGAACGACAACTTTCAATCCCGGACAGTTTGCATACCAGCTTTCGAAGGCCTGCGAATGCTGAGAGCTTAGCATACCTGCTGAAGCCGTCGGACCACGGAAGACGATTGGCACGGAAAATTGTCCGCCGCTCATGCTCATCATCTTTGCGGCCGAGTTTACAACCTGGTCGATGGCAACAAGTGAAAAGTTGAACGTCATGAATTCAATGATAGGCCTGAGGCCGTTCATCGCTGCGCCAACTCCAATACCTGCAAAACCCAGTTCGGCAATAGGTGTATCAATCACCCTCTTCTCGCCAAATTCGTCAAGCATTCCCTGGCTGACTTTATATGCGCCATTATATTGAGCAACTTCTTCACCCATGAGAAAAACATTTTCATCTCTTCTCATTTCTTCGCTCATGGCTTCACGCAGGGCTTCACGGAATTGTAATTCTTTCATTATTCGTTATTCATTATTCGTCAATCGTCAATCGTCAATCGTTGATTGTTGATTGTTGATTGTTGATTGTTGATTGTTGATTGTTGATTGTTGATTGTTGATTGTTGATTGTTGTGTTTAGTTTGTTGTGTGTTGTGTTTGGTTGCAAGTCGAAGTGCATTTCAGCAGGCTTGGGTATAAAACCGGACATGCAAGGTATGTTTATTTTTTTATTTTTTTGTTTAACCGTTTTTTCAGTTGTGGCTCAGTTTGAAAAAACACTACATTAATAACCACACGCTTTGCGCTAATGATTACCAACATTTTTTATTCTGAAAGAATATAGAAGGTGTTAGCATTCGCAGGTTTCCTCCTGAATGACGGTCGCTTAGAAAAAATTAGTACTCAACACTCACAGGTTCCGCCAGTTGGCTGAACCTGTGAGTGTTAGCACTAGCTATTAATGAGGGATTTAAAAAATGTGGGCAATCATGAGCGCTTTAGCGTGGGATAAAAGTCAGACATTGCGCCAGGCTTTAGCCTTGATCATCGGTAGTTCAGGGCTAAAGCCCGTTTGAATTATTTTCAACCCTCAAGCTAAAGTGTGAGGTTATTATTTTCAAACTGATCCACTACTGTTTTCGGTCTGTTTAGAATATTTTATTTTTTAAAAACCATTTTTTTTGAATCAATTGTTTTACCATCTGCCAATAAGCTATAGGTATAAATTCCACTGCTCAATCTTTCAGCAAAGATGTGTAAAACACCTTCTCCTCGTTCATTTATGACAACTGTTTTTAATACCTGACCTAAATTATTATAAATAACTATTGCAGCTTTAGAAACTGTTTCAGGAATTGTGTAGTTTATATAAGTTTCTTCACTGAATGGATTCGGAGAATTTTGATCAAGAATAATAGTTTGCACATCAGATAATTCAACATTTATATTAGATTGACTTTCGTTGTTCTCGTTACCTGAGTCATTTGTTCTACTACCTCTCTCATTGGAGTGACAGCAATTATTGATTTGTGATTGTACATCTACGATTTGATTGCGTAATGAATCAATACTTTCCTGTTGTTGTTTTATTGCGCCAATGAGATAGGGGATTAATCCTATATAATTTATTGATCTAAAAGATTGACCTGCTCCACTTGAGTCTATGCCTGCTCTGGTTGTTCTTGATGGAACTGAATACATTTTTACAAGGCCAGGAAGTATACTTTCTACGTCCTGTGCAATTAGTCCATCTTGGGTTCCAGTTGAGAGACTTAAATAAGGAAATTCATTCGTGCGAAAATTATATGATTTTGGTTCAAGTGACTTGATTACAGTTAAAGCATTTTGAAGAGGTTGGATATTTTCCTTTAGTGAACGGTCTGAAGTAGTATAATAAGAACCTCCAGCCTGATAAATATCACCATTTACATAGGCAGCTCCATCAGTACAGGTTCCTGTCGTACAAGCTCCCATAGGCGCGTTTAATTGTAGTGCAAAATTTCTACCTCCGTTTCCACCCACCCAGGCATTAATTCCGATGTTTTCATAAGCATAATCTGCTGAAAATTGACCACCAACATTACTGCTTGTAAAAAGGTCATTTGCCTGGCTACCCGCATTACCTTGTACTGCAATATTAACAGTACTGGAACTATCAGCTGAGAAATCTCCTGCAATATTAAATTGAGCACCAGAGTATCCATTTGAAATTGCCCATATTCCTCTTTTATAATTAAATGCTGAACCACTCACATCTTCACTTTCATTATGAAAATAACCCGCGGCTGTTTCTTCTCCATCGTTGATTGTTGCCTTTTGATAAACACTTAATTTTCCCTTTAAAGGATTACCACAAGCATAACCTAATCCAATTGAATTTGGAACGTCATTATTAATGCCAGTCGTAAAATCATTACCATCATAAAAAATTCTTTTATCATTTAATTTTAAACCCATATCACTTTTTAGAGTTGGTAAAGAATCAGCAGAACATGAATTATAAGCAAGACCACCACCATCTGTTAATTTCACTTTACCTTCTTCATCTACTGTCAATACTAATCCATAAGGGTTCACATATGTATAATCGTAATCTAAGATTGATGATCCGTAGAGCTGTCGAAATTGTAATCCACTACCAGTTGATTGACCATCTTCTGTAGTTGTAGGATCAGAATTTATTTCTAATTTACTTCTTGGGCCATTAAAGAAAATATCATCAGATAAACCAATTCCAACTTTCTGACTATTGTTTCCCAAAATAAATTTATTAGATGCTAACGCCAATGTATTAGAACCTATTGCAATTGAATTAGAAATATTATTATTCCATGGATCAGATGGAATACCAGCATTTTGAGCATTATAACCAATAAAAATATTCTCATTTCCTGAAATGAAATTCCTGCCTGCGAAATTGCCAAACATACAATTATAATTATTGGTCGCACTTGTATCACCTGTATATTGTCCTGAATGCGAACCATAATATGAATTCCCGTTACCTGTTTTATTTCTATCTCCGGAATATTTTCCGTAATAGCAGTTAGCATTTCCAATTGAATCATTTTCACCTGCATGGAATCCTACGATTGTGTTCCAACTACCCGTATTTGCAGTTGAACCATAATTTTTGTACCCAGCCTTAAAACCAATAAAAACATTAGAACTTCCCCCTACATTATCATGTCCCGCATAAGAACCAATAAAACAATTTTCAATACCTGTAGTAGTTGATTCTCCTGCTGTATATCCGAGAATAGTATTGTCATAACCTGTAGTTGTACTTTTACCACTTTGATAGCCAACATATGTGTTTTGTAAACCTGATGTAAGACTTGTCCCAGTACTATTTCCAACTAGAGTATTTGAGTGCCCCGACATTGTTCCATTTCCAGCATCAACTCCAACGAAAATGTCTGAAGTATTATTATTATGTCGCAAGACATAATTGTTATTAATCATATAACCATTTGTTCCAACAACAACATTTGTATTTCCGGTCGTCAAAACTTGAAGAAATTTTGTGGCATTCGTATAAAAGTCAATGTTACATGTTGAACAACCAGTAAAATCATTTTTAACATCAAGAGGTCCTGGATTCGAACCAGTACCATCCCATCCATTAAATGCAGGTGTAGCGGGTCTTACATTTCCACCGAGGTAGTTTGAGAATTCGCCTTTTGCATTAGAAAAAAAATACCTAAAATAAATAATAGAATTTTGTTCATGATTTAGCCGATTTTAAAGACGTTATTTTTTCGGTGCGTCTAGTTAAAAAATATTATTTAAGAATTGAAAGTTTACCAGATCGTATAACGGAATTATTCGAAACGACTGAATAGAAATAGACACCTGAGCTCTTAGTAGAAAAATCAACAAAATTGTCTATATGTTCAAAATCTAATTTTTGTGTTGAAATCTGTTGGCCTGAATCATTAATTATAACAAGTTTATAATCACGAATATTATCTGGTAATGAAATTTTGAAATTAACGGTACCAGTTGATGGATTTGGAATTACCTGAATTTCATTTAAACTAATATTAAGAGAATTTGCTTGTAAATAAATACTAGGTGGTAGTTTACCGCATAGAGAATAAATATGAAGATTATTTGAATTTTTGGGAGCGTATAAAAAAAGTTTTGCTCCTTCCTCAGTATTGAAAATGGGTTTTATATCCAAAGAACCATTCAAAGTCCCAAACAAATAAGGTGCGAGTGCGCTATCTTTTTTAAAAATTTGAGTTCCATCTGTTCTCATAATATAGAATGGATTGTAACCTGTTCCTATTGCTGTATATGCGTATTCAATGTTAGAGCTATCACAATCAAATAAAGTTCTGGATAAATAAATCACCTCCATATTTTTCGTGAATGGAGAATAAGATTCTGGCACTGCAATATTTAAGAGGAACGGAGTAAAGTCCAAATTATAAAGATTAAATGTATTTGTTAATGTGTCCTGAACATAATACTTAGTTTCGTTTGAACTTATTTTAACAGGGTAAAAATCATATCCGACGGCGTTCCACGGATTTACGATTGTATCAAGTACTATTTGAGCACTTGTATGATTGCATATAAATACAGCAATTGCAATTAAGATTTTTTTCATAACTTAATTTATGGATTTTAGTTTGGGAAAAAAATGTTATTATATCGATCTAAGAAATGAATATAACTTCTTCTTTACGAAGATAATTAACTATTCCACATATGCAACCTCAGAATAAAAATCTTACAAAAATCAGATTGAACTTCCCGCTGGGAGTACCTTCGTTGGGCGAAGTGTTAAGCGCGACTATACATTCTGATTCGAAATATGTAATTCCGTTCGCACGTCACTTCGTCCACCCGTTGGGCGAAGTGCTTAGCGCGAGTAATTATACTGATTGAAATACGGAATTCCGTTCGCGCGTCACTTCGTCCACCCGTGTTCGTCCACCACAATATTCAAATAATATCCTTCATCTGTTGGCTTTACATTTCCAAATGTCACATTATTTTTGACCCTGACCAAGGGATGTAAAATCGACAAACAAGATTGTGCATTTTTTTAACTTTTACAGTTGCTAAATGGCTGCCTTTATTTGAAAATGTTAGATTTAAACAAATCATTTGTGATAGTTTAAATTTTTGTGTTGATCAAAAAGGACTCATTATTTATGCATATGTTATTATGGTTACACACATGCATCTATTTGCTACTTCGAAGCAAAATAACTTAAGCGGCTTCGTAAGGGATTTCAAAAAATTTACAAGCAAAGAATGTACGGATTTACTTGGGTTGGATAATGATGCAAAATCTAAAGCTTATCTAAAGACGTTTTCAGATGCAGCAAATAAACATTCCCGAAATAAGAAATATCAGGTCTGGCAACAAAATAATCATCCCGAAGAAATTTACAGTCCGAAATTTACATTACAGAAAATAAAATACATTCATAATAATCCTGTGGAGGCCGGAATTGTGAATCGACCGCAAGATTATTATTACAGTAGTGCGGTGGATTATTCAGGTGGAATCGGACCGGTTAAAGTTGAACTACTGAATTTGCACAATTTATATTATTAACACATGGGACGAAGTGAGGCGCGAACAGAATTCTTAAAGGTTATTTTTAATTAATAAATCCGTCCAAAATGTTTTCTAATTTAACATTTCGGAGTTGATTTTTGAACCGATTAAATCTATTTGTTTAGGTTATCGAGACTTAGTCAAAAGTCAACTCCGGTATGAATATCACAATTTTTGCCCAGATATTACTATAATTAACTAAAAGTATTTTTCAAAAAGTAGATAAAAAGCGTAAAACAGATAAGTAATTTATGAGTATTGATTCCTGGATATCAAAGTATCGATGACGACTATTTGATTTTTCGATTTAAAATGCTCGTTTTACCAATCTCAATAACACATTTCTGATTTTTTATCGTAGATATAAATTAGATAGAAAGTTAAAATATCAACAATTATCAACTCACCAACGACAAAGACTATCCAACGCTGCCGAGAGTTCATTCATGGTATGTAAATCCTTCTGCATCTTTGCAACTTCAATTCCTTTTGCATACCAGTTTTTTGCTGCATCATTTTTCTGAATAGCTTCGGCTGTTTTTCCGGCCATGTAATAGGCAGCAAGATAATCCGGATCATCAAAAAGCAATTTTGTTAATTGTTCATAAGCCATCAGATGATCATTTAATGCAATGAATTCCAGCGCTAAAGCATAACGTAAAAAACTATCGGAAGGATCTTCCTGAAGATATCTTTTCAACAATTCCAGTCGGGTACTCATGGGTGAAAATTCGTCTAATTTCGTAATTTATTTATGTATCTTCGCGCCACAAGAAAGGAAAAAAGAAGCAAGAATCAAGAGCCAAGAACCAAGAGCCAAGAACCAAGAACCAAGAACCAAGAACTAAGAGCCAAGAACCAAGAACCAAGAGCCAAGAACCAAGAACCAAGAGCCAAGAAAGGACTTTTGGATTTGCGGAACATACGATTCCAAATTCTTAGAATATAAATCTTAGCTCTTAGTACTCAATACTTGATACTTAATACTTAATACTTAATACTTAATACTTGATACTTGGCTCTTGGCTCTTGGTTCTTGGTTCTTGATTCTTGATTCTTGTTACTTGTTACTATCACCTCATGAAAATCCTCGTCTGCATCTCCAGTGTTCCCGACACTACAGCAAAGATTAATTTTTCGGCTGACAACAAAGAGTTTGTTTCTGCAGGAGTCACATTCATCCTGAATCCTTACGATGAAATAGCCCTATCGAAGGCCATTGATATAGCCGCGCAGAATAATGCAACGGTTACTGTCATTAATGTGGGAGATGCTTCCACAGAGCCCGTAATCAGGAAGGCGCTGGCTATTGGGGCAAATGATGCGGTAAGGATTAATGCTCATCCGGGGGATTCATTTTTTGTGGCTAAGCAGATTGCAGATTATGTAAGCAAAAATCCGTTCGATATTATTTTATGCGGACGGGAGTCGAGCGACTACAATGGATCTGGTATGCCGGTGATGTTAGCTGAATTGCTTGGAATGCCTTGTTTGTTGTTTGCTAAAAGCCTTACCGTTAGCGGAAACGCTGCAACGCTTGATTGCGAAATAGAAGGAGGTAAAGAAGTTGTTTCTACTCCGTTTCCTTTTGTAGCCGGAGCATCGGAGGGAATGGCTGAATGGAAGATTCCGAACATGAGGGGAATCATGTCTGCCCGAACAAAGCCGTTGACCGTACTTGAACCCGTGAGCGTTCAGCCACGTGTTAAATTGGTTTCATACGATAAACCTTCACCCCGCAGTTCTGTTAAGTTAATTCCTGCCGAAGATGCCGGGAAATTATTTGAACTCATCCGTGAAGAGAAAAAAATTATTTGATAAATTTCAGGTAAATATCCATGTCTGTACTTGTATATATTGAAAACACCGGAGGAAAATTTAAAAAATCTTCTTTTGAAATAATAAGCTATGCAGCCGCAGTAGCATCTAAGGTAAATCTCCCGCTGGTAGCATTATCGATCGGTAAGGTGCAGTCCGATGAGCTTCAGAAAGCCTCACAGTATGGTGCGGCGAAAATCCTTAACTGCGAGCTGGATGCAAACGATGCGTTGAATCCTCAGGCCTGTGCAACCATCATCGCCGAAGCGGCGAAGAGTGAAAAGGCGAAGATTGTAATCATGACTGCCGGCTTCTCCGGCAAGAGCATTGCTCCGCGTGTCGCCGTTAAACTCGAGGCCGGTTTAGGAGAAAACCTGATCGAACTTCCGAAGATCGACGGTTCATTCATCGTAAAGAAAGGAGCGTTTTCAGGCAAGGCTTATTCTTATGTGGAAATAATTTCCGATATAAAAGTGTTAAGCGTTCTGCCGAATTCTTATAAAGTAGTTCCACAACCTGTGACTGCCCAAGTGGTGCCGTTCGAGACGCAGACAAATGAAAAAGATTTCGTTGTAAAGACGATCGAGGTAAAACGTTCCTCCGATAAGGTTTCATTGCCTGAAGCGGAACTGGTTGTTTCGGCGGGAAGAGGAATGAAGGGCCCGGAGAATTGGGGAATGATCGAAGAACTCGCTGATACGCTCGGCGCCGCTACTTCATGCAGCAAACCCGTTTCGGATGCGGGCTGGAGGCCACATTCGGAACACGTAGGCCAGACCGGCATAGCAATCAGTCCGAATCTTTATATTGCAATCGGAATCAGCGGAGCTATTCAGCATTTAGCCGGAGTCAGTTCGTCAAAGGTAATCGTTGTAGTCAATAAGGATCCTGAGGCGCCTTTCTTCAAGGCTGCCGATTATGGAATTGTTGGTGACGCATTTGAGGTGGTTCCCGAACTTATCAAAGCGGCAAAGGCATTTAAAGCAAATCAAAACTGAGAAAAATTCCTGCCTGAGAAATTTTTTTTTTAATTTCGTCAGCAAGGATAGACAAGGCGGGAAAAAAGTAATATGAAAAAAATAAAACTTGAAATAATAGGCCTCTCTTACAGCCAGACTCAATCCGGCGCATATGCGCTCGTTCTTGGCGAGGATAAAGGCAAACGCAGGCTTCCGATCATCATCGGCGCTTTCGAAGCACAGGCCATAGCCATCGAACTGGAAAACATGACTCCGTCGAGGCCGCTTACTCACGATCTTTTCAAGAGCCTTGCACAATCCTTCAATATCGAAGTGGAAGAGGTGATTATCTTTAACTTACTCGAAGGAGTCTTTTATGCAAAGCTGATCTGCAACGACGGTGATAAAAAACTGGAAATCGATGCCCGTACCAGCGATGCAATTGCCATTGCCGTTCGTTTCGGTTGCCCGATTTATACTTATGAATTTATTCTTTCCACAGCCGGTATCGTTTTAGAAGACAATGCATCCATCGAAAGCATCGAGGAGCATGTCGAGAGGCCTGCCGTTTCCAAGCTTTCAGAAAAAGAACTGGGCTCTGCCAGCACGGATGAATTAAAAGAGCTGCTGAAGAAGGCTATCGACGAAGAGGCTTATGAAAAGGCCGGGCGGATACGGGATGAGTTGAATAAAAGGAAAAGCAACTAAGGCGAATTTGGATTTGATTGGTGATTGATGAATGTCGATTTTTGATTTGTGAAGTTTCTTATTTATGATAAATGAATAGGGATTTATGATTGGGGAAGTTTTAAACGGGCTGAAAAGATCAACAGAATATTGATGAAAATTTAACGCACTATTCTTTTATAAACCTTCGAACGATTTTTTCTTTATCAGATAGCATTTCTATAAAATACACTCCCGATGATAACAGTGAAATATCCACCTCAACATATTCATGAGACGTATTTTGAAAATATTCAGCATGCTGACTTTGTCCGATTGAATTAATAATTTTGATGGTTTTTATTGAATTATTTTTCTGAGGGATGTATAATTTATCTCTGGCAGGGTTTGGAAATAGATTATACTCATGAAAAGCATTTGAAATTGTAGAAACATCATTCGTTAAACTATCGCAAATAGTTCCTGCTTCAGGTCCAAGAAAATAGTTGGGGTGATTGGGAATGGTAAAACCATTGAATGCCGGCAAATGAATGCAATGTTGACAAAACCCACTCGCGGATCCGGCACTATCAGGAAAATTGATAACATGCATATCAAGTGTTCCATTTCCACAATTGATATATATTTTACCATCGGGAGCAAGCTGTGACAAATAATATGTAGTGGCCAACGGTGGCTGTGGAGAATAAAATGAATCCCAAACGGCAACGGTATATCTTGAAGCATAAATGTCTGGAGCTAATAAATCAAACTGATAAACATACAACATACTGGACACATACAAATATCGGCCGGTTTTCGAAAAAGCGGTTCCGCCTCCAGCGGCACTGTCATTAATGGATATATGAAATCTGTTAGAAAAATCTCCAGTACACCTGTCAAAATCAAAAATATCCAAATCACCTTCAGGCTCGTAATCGGCAAATTTATCTCCCAGTTGTGAAAAAACTGCCTGACCAAAATAATTATCGCGGAGTGTTTGCAAATTTTGTGTATAGGGACCGAGAATCCCCTGTGGTGTTATTAAAAACTTATAAAAATTACCTGTCCTGTATTCAGGTACAATTAACCACCAGTCACGACCATTTGCATGTTTGCAAGCCGTAATTCTGCCTGCAACCAATGTGTCGTTCAAAAGAACTGTATTTTTTTGTATAACCTCGCCAAGTCCTCCCTCAAGAGTCATATCAATAATAGAATAATATAAATAAAAACTGGAATATGTAAATCCATAATCATCACTCGACTCATGAAACAGGTAATACTTCATACTGTCTCCCGGAGCAGGTATGATTAAATTCGCCTGAGGAATGGTTAATCCATAATCTGAATGATTGGTTGTAAACTGGCATGGATTTAATCCATCACCATTTTGCATAGTATCATTTAAAGCATTTGCTATATACACTCCGTTGGAATAAAATAAAAGATTACCTTGTTTATCACAGATAACACCATTTGTTTCATTGAAATTCATTTCCCTACTAACAGTATCAATAACGAGGCTTCCGGACGAAAAATCTAGATTCATGGGCCAAAAATAGGGTTGACAGCAATCGTATCCCATTAGCCAAAGATTATTTATACCCTGGCTAAGAACAATTAAATTAGAAAATAGAAAAGTAATTAAGAATAGTTTTTTCATTTCTTTAAGCTAAACAAAAATATTTAATTAATCACTACTAGCCAGTGTATGAAAAATCGATTGGCAAGTCGATTGCGAATTAATGTTTATTTGAAGCTATGTTTGCCTTTAATGTGCTACTCAGACTTTAATTTTTGGATCATGCTTGTACTTGAATGCAAACGGAAAAATCAATCCAAGCACCAAAGCATAAGCTGCAAACGTAAACCAGATACTTTGCCAGTCGCGTACGTCGCCGACAGTGAAATAATCGACAACCAATCCACTGCAATATCCTCCGATCATTGCTCCCAGGCCATTCGTCATGAACATGAATAATCCCTGTGCACTTGCGCGAAAACCTGCAGGTGATTCTTTCTCGACGAAGAGCGATCCAGAAATGTTGAAAAAGTCGAAGGCCATACCGTAAATGATCATCGATAAAACAAGCAATGGAAGTCCTGTTCCCGGATCTCCGACGGCAAACAAACCAAATCGTAACACCCAGGCGAATATGCTGATGATCATTACTTTTTTAATTCCGAATTTATGCATGAAGAATGGAATCGTCAGGATGAAAAGAGTTTCAGATATCTGAGAGATCGATAAAAGTAAAATCGGATGCTGTACGCCGAATGTATCCGGATGAGTGAGGTTAAAACTTTCCAGGAAGGAACCACCGAAGGCATTCGTGATCTGTAAAGCAGCACCTAAACCCATGGCAAATAAAAAGAAGATCAGCATCTTCTTTTGTTTCAGCAGAACGAAAGCATCCAGGCCAAGCATGGCAACGATGGAATCTTTTTTCTGTGAACGCAGAGGCTTGCAGGGAGGAATTGTAAATGCATAGAGTCCGAGGACAAGTGCGGAACACGAACTTAAAATCAACTGCATGTTGTTCGACTTCCATCCGCATATATCCACGATCCACATGGCGGCAATAAATCCAATGGTACCCCACACTCTGATAGGAGGAAAAACTTTTACGATCTCATAATTTTTTTGCTCGAGGACGATGTACGAGACTGTATTGTTCAATGCAATGGTCGGCATATAGAACATCGAATTCAAAAGCATGACCCAGAAGAAAACATTCGGATCGGTGACAGTGGATGCCCACAACAAGAGCCCTGCACCGGTGAGATGACATAAACCCAGTACCCGCTCCGCATTCAGCCATTTGTCGGCAATGATGCCCATGACAGCAGGCATGAACAAAGAAGCAATGCCCAGTGTAGAAAAAACGCCGCCAATCTGTACCCCTGAAAAATGCAACGTGCCACCCATGTAACCGCCGATTGAAATTAGCCACGAACCCCAGACGAAAAACTGAAGGAAGTTTAGGATGATGAGTCGAAGTCTTATACTCATACGATTTATGTTTAAAGCGTCGAAAGATAGTCTAAAAGTTGTAATTTGAAAATTTGAAAATGAACGGATTCAAATTGAACGGTAAGCTGAGAAGTATTTGAATACAAAATAACGTGAAATGGATTTTATCGTCTCTTCAAACTTATTACTAAACTCAAATGTACGTCTTCGATTCTTACTTTCTTTTTCTTGAAAAAAAGAAAGTAAGCAAAGAAAATTCAAGCCAAAAAAAACCTGCCTGCCGCACAAGGCCGACGCTTCCCGGTTTTTTGGCAGGCCCTCGCACCCCTCTGACAAAGTATAATACTAAATAAATCATATTAAAACGATTATTAAATTGTTCATCAATAGACGCAACGGTTCATAAAGTTTCGAAAAGAGATTCACAAATGAAACGATTATTGTTTTAATTTTACCATCTCAAAAGCCAGTTCATGCAGCAGTATCTAGATCTTCTTAAGCACGTAATGAAAAATGGAGTCGTGAAGAGCGACCGGACAGGAACTGGTACTAAAAGTGTATTCGGTTACCAGATGCGATTTGATTTGGAAGATGGTTTTCCATTACTAACCACGAAAAAACTTCATACCCGTTCCATCTTCTATGAATTGTTGTGGTTCTTACGGGGAGAGACGAATATAAAATACCTGAAAGAAAATGGCGTCACCATCTGGGACGATTGGGCCGATGAAAACGGAGAATTGGGGCCTGTGTATGGTTCCCAATGGAGAGCGTGGAAAACCACCGACGGAAAAAAAATCGATCAGATATCGAATGTGATCGAACAGATTAAAAGAAATCCTGATTCGCGGAGGCTGATTGTTTCAGCATGGAATGTCGGTGAAGTGGACAAGATGAAATTACCACCGTGCCATGCATTTTTTCAATTCTATGTGGCCGACGGAAAGCTATCCTGCCAGCTTTACCAGCGCAGCGCTGATATTTTTCTCGGAGTACCCTTTAACATTGCCAGCTATGCTGCTTTGACGATGATGGTTGCACAAGTGTGTAATCTTAAACCCGGAACATTCGTCCATACCTTTGGCGATGCCCATATCTACAGCAATCATTTTGAACAGGTCAGTCTCCAGCTTACGAGAGATCCCCGTCAGCTTCCAAAACTGATATTGAATCCGGAAGTGGACAATATTTTTAAATTTACCTATGAGGATTTGAAAATTGTAAATTACGATCCGCATCCGCATATCAAAGGCGTAGTGGCAGTGTAAATTAATTAGCCGATTAGCCAATTAGCCAATTAGCCGATTAGTTGATTAGCCGATTAGTTGATTAGCCAATTAGCCAATTAGCCAATTAGCTAATATTGCACCGTATTAAGAGCATTACTTTATGCAAAAATATTTCCTCTTATCTGGTCAATTCTTTAATTTTATAAAAATATATTTTCAGCAATAATTTAATTTTGAATTTTGTTCATACAAACTCCAATTGGCTAATTGGCTAATCGGCTAATTATGGTATCAATCATCGTTGCTCTTTCCGAAAACAATGTAGTGGGTGTTAGGAATGAACTTCCCTGGAAATTATCTGCCGACCTGAAACGATTGAAGTCACTTACGATGGGGCATCATATTATCATGGGACGAAAAACGTGGGAAAGTCTCGGACGGCCATTGCCCGGAAGAGTGAATGTTGTTATCACTCATGACAGGCATTACAAGGCAGAAGGAGCAATAGTGGTGAATTCATTGAATGAAGCAATTCAGGTTGCTTCTGACGACACCGAAGCATTTGTTTTCGGAGGCGGAATTATTTTCAGAGAGGCACTTCCGTTAGTCCGGAGAATTTACATGACTAAAGTTCATGCAACAATAGAGGGCGATACACATTTTCCGGTTTTAAATATGAATGAATGGAAAGAAACATCAAGGGAAGAATTTAAGGCCGACGAAAAGAATCAGTATGATTATTCCTTTGTTACATTGGAAAGAAAATAAACCAGGAATTTTTTTTGTGAGTTTAAATTTTCAGGATAGTTTATAAAATGAAATTGCCACGAAAGCACGAATTATTTTTCGCATCCGTAGCAAAAAAATTTCCGGTTACCTGTTTGAATCTGCAAAAGAAACGCTGTTGACAGATGTGATGGTCTTGTCGTTAGCCGGCACAGTAATATTCATTCCCTGTTTTTCAACCGGCGCAGTCGCAACGGGTTTTTGTAAAAGCGGAGCGATAACGAGGGAAACGATTGCCGTAAGTTTGATCAAAATGTTCATAGACGGACCTGATGTGTCTTTGAAAGGATCGCCGACTGTATCACCTGTAACAGCAGCCTTGTGTGGCTCGCTTCCTTTGTAATACATCTGCCCATTAATGTTTACACCTTTTTCAAAACTCTTCTTAGCATTATCCCATGCGCCGCCTGCATTACTCTGGAAGATGGCCATGAGCACACCGGTTACGGCAACACCTGCCATGA
This sequence comes from uncultured Flavobacteriales bacterium, assembly GCA_964595205.1. Taxonomy (GTDB): domain Bacteria; phylum Bacteroidota; class Bacteroidia; order AKYH767-A; family 2013-40CM-41-45; genus JADKIH01. The sequence goes on from CAZQOQ010000031.1 coordinate 15,225, forward strand.
CCGAGGCCAAAACCTGGGCGCCATCGGCACCGAAGCCAAAACCGATAATAATAGGAGTAGAGATAGCAAGAATTCCCGGGAGAAGCATCAGTCTCAATGCAGCAGAAGTTGATATCTGTATGCATTTATCGTAGTCGGGAGCAACGCCTTCTTTACCTTCAAGAAGTCCGGCAATTTCACGGAATTGACGACGCACTTCAACAACCATTGCATTGGCCGCCTGTCCGACGGCGCGCATGGCAAGAGCGGAAAACAGGAATGGGATCATGCCTCCGATGAATAATCCGGCAAGGACTTTTGCGTTTGAAATGTCGATGACTTCGATGCCGGTGATTTCTTTGAAGGCGGCGAAGAGAGCAAGCGATGTAAGAGCGGCAGATGCAATTGCGAATCCTTTTCCGATTGCTGCGGTTGTATTTCCAACGGTGTCGAGAATGTCAGTCTTCTCACGTACTTCTTTTGGAAGATGACTCATTTCGGCAATACCACCGGCATTATCGGCGATCGGCCCGAATGCGTCGATTGCAAGTTGTATACCTGTGGTTGCCATCATGCCCGAAGCGGCGATTGCAACGCCATAGATTCCGGCTACGCTGTATGAAACGATGATACCGCCGGCAAGAACCAGAATAGGAAGGGCAGTACTGATCATTCCAACACTGAGTCCGCTGATGATGTTTGTCGCTGCACCGGAGATGGACTGACGCGCAATCGTCTGAACAGGATTCTTTCCCATCGAGCAGTAGAATTCAGTAATTATACTCATCAGCGCGCCGACAATCAGTCCGATCACAACCGTATAAAATACACTCAGGCTGGTATAAGTTTCTCCGTGAATTTCAAAAGATGAAGGGAGCATTTCGCGGATGATAAAGAACGATGCGGCAGCAGTGAAAATAATTGCACCCCAGTTACCGCGATTGAGCGCAGCCTGCGGATCACCGTTTTCTTTAATTCGAACGAACCAGGTACCGACGATTGAGAATACGAGTCCGACGATGGCAATCACTAACGGAAGAATGACGGCCGACATTCCATGAAACTGATCAGGAAGATCTGCCTTCATGGTAACGGAAGCGCCAAGCACCATGGTTGCGAGAACGGTACTCACATACGATCCGAAAAGATCGGCGCCCATACCGGCAACGTCGCCGACATTGTCGCCTACGTTGTCTGCAATCACGGCCGGGTTGCGGGGATCGTCTTCAGGAATTCCGGCTTCGACTTTTCCGACGAGGTCAGCGCCAACGTCTGCGGCTTTGGTGAAAATTCCACCGCCAACTCGTGCGAAGAGAGCAATACTCTCGGCGCCGAGGGAGAAACCGGTAAGAATTTCCAATACTCTTTTTAACGGAGCGCCAAGCTGCATATCGCCGTTAAACATGTTTTGAAACAATATATATAAGAGACTTAATCCTAAAATTCCAAGAGCTGCAACGCTGATGCCCATCACAGAGCCGCCGGAGAAGGAAATCTGAAGTGCTTTCGATAAACTTGTCCGTGCAGCATTTGTAGTTCGGACATTCGCTTTGGTTGCCACTCTCATACCGATGAAACCAGCGAAGGCGGAAAGAAACGCTCCGACAACGAAGGCAAGCACGATAATCTTTGAAGAAGAAACAGGATCGGCAGAAATTGCGAGGAAAGCGCCGACGATTACAACGAATATAGAAAGGATTTTATATTCCGCTTTAAGGAACGACATTGCACCGGCAGCAATATAGCCGGCGATTTGTTTCATCCTGTCCGTTCCGGCATCTTCACGTGAAATACGTGCGGTAATGATTACCGAATAAATGAGTGCCAGTATTGCGATTCCGGGAACGAGGTATAAAATCATCTCCATAATTAAATTCTTAATTGTTTTTTTTATTTTTTGAAGGGTTGCAAAGGTAAACGAATCGCGTAAAAATCCAAACTTCGGGAAGTGCCCTTTTGAATTCGTTAATTCGTTGATTCGTTGATTCGCTAATTATCTGATTAGTTGGCATATTCCACAGACTCTTATAATTAGCGAATCAACGAATTAGCGAATCAACGAATTAACGAATTCAAAAGGGAATCAAATGATTAGCTTTTTCGCCAATTGAATTGTACCTTCGCGGCCATTTTAAAAAGCGGAGAATTTACATGCATATCAGGAATATTGCGATTATTGCCCACGTCGATCACGGAAAGACAACTTTAGTAGATAAAATGCTGCACCAGGCGAAATTGTTTCGTGACAATCAGCATACTGACGATTTAATCTTGGATAATAATGAACTCGAGAGGGAACGAGGAATTACCATCGTTGCCAAAAACGTTTCCATCCGCTATAAAGACGTAAAAATAAATATCATCGATACACCGGGTCACGCAGATTTTGGCGGTGAGGTGGAACGGGTTCTAACCATGGCTGACGGAGTTCTTCTTTTAGTCGATGCTTTCGAAGGTCCTATGCCACAGACGCGATTCGTCACGCAAAAGGCCCTCGCACTGGGATTAAAACCGATTGTCGTTATTAATAAAGTCGATAAAGAAAATTGTCGCCCGGACGAAGTGCATGAACAGGTGTTTGATCTTTTCTACAACCTGGGTGCATCGGAAGACCAGTTGAATTTTCCAACGCTTTATGGATCTTCAAAACAGGGATGGATGAGTAAGGACTGGAAAAAGCCGACCGAAGACATTACCGAACTGTTAGATGCCATCATCGAATACATTCCTGAAGCGAATGTAAGAAAGGGAACGCCGCAAATGCTGATCACCTCACTCGATTATTCAAGTTTCGTGGGGCGGATTGCCATCGGCCGTGTTTACCGCGGAACGATGCGTGAAAGCATGCCGGTTTCATTGATCAAGCGTGATGGCTCTGTAATCAAGTCACGAGTAAAGGAAATACATAGTTTCGAAGGACTGGGAAGAAGCAAGCAGGAGTTTGTGGATGCAGGAGATATATGTGCCATTGTCGGACTGGAAAATTTCGACATCGGAGATACAGTCTGCGATTTCGAAAGTCCGGAAGCACTCCCTACAATCGCCGTTGACGAGCCAACGATGAGCATGCTTTTCACGATAAATAATTCACCGTTTTTCGGAAAGGAAGGAAAGTTTGTTACCTCGCGACATCTGCGTGATCGATTATATAAAGAGACAGAAAAAAATCTTGCCTTGAGGGTTGAAGAAACAGGATCGCCCGATACTTATAATGTATATGGCCGGGGAGTACTTCATTTATCAATATTAATTGAGACCATGCGTCGTGAAGGATACGAATTACAGGTAGGTCAGCCCCAGGTTATCGTCAAGGAAATTGACGGAATAAAAAGTGAACCAATCGAAATGCTCACGGTGAATGTTCCTGAACAGTTTTCTGGGGCAGTGATCGATCAGGTAACACAGCGAAAGGGAGAATTGCTGGTGATGGAACCTAAGGGAGACGTTCTTCATTTAGAGTTCAATATTCCTGCGCGCGGAGTTATTGGTTTAAGAAATAACCTGTTAACCGCCACACAAGGTGAGGCAATTATTGCGCACAGGTTTAAAGCCTATGAGCCATGGAAGGGGGATTTGCCCGGAAGAATCAATGGTGTACTTTTATCTATGGATAAAGGCAAGACCACTGCATATTCAATAGACAAACTTCAGGATCGCGGAAGATTTTTTGTTGATCCGGGAGAGGAAGTATATGCAGGGCAGGTGATTGGAGAGAGTATTCGCCCGGGAGATATTATTGTAAATGTCACCCGTGCCAAACAATTGACGAATATGCGGGCATCGGGAAGTGACGAAAATGTGAGGATTACTCCTAAAATAAATTTTTCGCTGGAAGAAGCGATGGAATATATCGAGAAGGATGAATATCTTGAAGTTACACCAAAAGCAATTCGAATGAGAAAGATAATTCTCGACGAAAATGAGCGGAAAAGGGCATCAAAAAGTTATTAAAAATCTTTCGTAGTAAATAAATTTATTGCAATATTGCGGACAAATTAAATTAAATTAAACCATTTTATACATCAAATCATGAATAAGCTTAAGACCTTATCGTATCTCCTTCTCGGTATCACAATAGCAGGATGTAACGGCTTAGGGAAAATGGCAAAGAATTACCCTACGGTAAAACATGAAGTCACTCCGAATCCATTGGAACTTCGTGGCGATTCAGTTGCTGTTTCCATCAAAGGCACTTATCCGCCTAAATATTTTGCAAAATCAGTTGATGTCACTGTGACTCCTGTTTTGAAAAGTAAAACAAACGAACATCCTTTCAAGTCGGTAACCAACGTAGGTGAAAAATCAACGACTGCAGGTAACAAGATTAATTCAAAGGCTGGTGGCAGTTTTACTTACAACAGTACCATCGCTTATATGCCTGACATGAAAGCTGCTGATCTGATGGTTAAGGCTGTCGGAACAAAAGGAAAAACAACCAAAGATCTTGGTTCTGTCAAAGTCGCTGACGGAACGATCGTAACTCAGTTGCTTGTTCAGCCTGATGAAAAAACAATCGCCGGAAAGGATGCATTTCAGCGAATCACACCTGCGAATTTCGAAGGCACGATTTATTATTTAGTTAATACATACAACGTGAATCCGGCATTCAAGGTTAAGGACTGTAATATTTCCAATAAATCAGAATTCTCTTTACTCGACAGCGCGATTCGTTCCCTGTCGGTTGCTCCTTACAACCTGAAGAGCGTAAATATAATGGGTTATGCTTCTCCTGATGGCAAGGAAGACTTTAATGCTTCTCTTGCAGAGAACCGTTCTAAGAGTTCGGCAAAATATGTCGCTACTCAAATGACTAATAATATGCGTAAAGAGACGAAGTCAAAGGCTACCATAAGCCCTGACAGCTCAATGTTTGTACGCAATACAACGAACGAAGATTGGGGAGGCTTCCAGCAACTGATGCAGGAATCATCAATGCCACAGAAGGACATGATTCTTCGAATCGTTTCTTCTAATTCTGATCCTGAAGCACGCGAAATGGAAATTAAAAAAATGGGCCAGGCTTACGAGGAAATTGCTAAAGGAGTATTGCCAAAACTTCGCCGTTCAGCCATTACCATCAATGCCGACAAGATGGGTCGTACCGATGAGCAGATCTCCGCTCTCGCAAAATCAAATCCTGATTCTTTAAGCGTTGAAGAAATTCTTTATGCTGCCAGCCTTACTAACGACAGAAATGAAAAGCTTGCTATTTACCAGGCAGCCGAGAGGATTTATCCTCAGGACTGGAGAACCTCCAACAATGTTGGAACAATCTTATTCATGAATGGAGACTTAAATGGTGCAATGGCAGAATTCAATAAAGCCGATCAGTTAAGTTCAGGTAATCCTATTGTAAAAAATAATTTAGGAGCAACATACAGCCGCCAGGGCGATCGCAAAAATGCCTACAGCAATTATGCTTCAGCATCAAGCGCAGGTCCGGAAGTGAATGAAAATATGGGTATCATCGATATCCGCAATGGTGATTATTCATCTTCCGTAAGTCATTACGGAAACACCAACAGCTTTAACGCCGCTCTTGCTAAATTACTTAACGGTGATAAAGATGGAGCAATGAGCACTATCGAGGCTTCCCCTGATGCTGAAACTGCAAATGGTCTGTACTTAAAGGCGGTTATTTCCGCCCGTAAAGGTGATGGATCCGGTGCTGTTAACTATTTAAAGAAATCAATTGCATCCAACCCTGCAATGAAGAGTATGGCTGCTGAAGATCGTGAATTCATTAAGTTGTTTAATGATGCCACTTTCAAGGCTACAGTTCAATAATATTCCAAACACAAAAAAATCTCCTCATGGTTCATGAGGAGATTTTTTTTTGGTCTTTCGCGAATGATTTGCACCGACCACCACGGATCTGTGATTTACAGCATGTGATTTGCTTAACGCAGCTTATTTGGCGTTTCTTAAGAATGATGAATCAGATATCTGCTTTTTATCATTTGATTCTTTTTTGTTTTCATTGTTAAAAATCCAGTTTCGTCTCTCACTGATTGAAGTAATTTTTTTTTCAGATGGAGCATGAACAGCCGGCTTTTCACTTTCTGGAATTTCGAATAATTCATCTACTTCCAGCCCCATTTTTTCTGCCAGTGTTTCCAGTTTTAAAAAATATTCCCTGAGTTGCCGATACTCTTGATTGGTTTGAAAAAGGTGTTTCATGAATTTTGTAGTTAAAGTGAAGGCAAGAAAGGAAATATTTGATAGTAAGTCAATTAGAATCTTAAATAAAATGAAAAAATTTCTGAGAATGACTGAATCATAAACGCTGAATGGCTGGAATTCTCAACATTTAATTATCAAAGTCAATTTTTTTGATGTCCATTTATTATGCATTCTGCCATTTAATTTTCAATGTAAGATTATCTCTTATTTATTAAACGTAAGGAATATTCCACCCATATCTTACTGTTTTGAAACGGGTAGAAATTTCAGGCGTATCATTTGAAATTAGATAATTAACATCGGACACAATTACTATGGTTTATGAGATTCAATGACCGCTCAAAGAGGCTATTGTTTTTTCTTTTTTTATTTGTGATGTCATTTAAAAATGATTATGCCCAGGTAACGGGTGATTTTCGCTCAGCCGGTACCGGTGCATGGTCTGCACCCGGCACCTGGCAACGCTACAGCAGCACCGGCGTCTGGCAAAATACAGGTGTGGGTGAAAATAATCCCGGACAGGTTCCGGGAGTAGGAGCCGCAAACGGAAACGTAACCATTTTAAATACACATACCATAACACTCGATATTACGAATGCCACCTCCATTGCAAGTATGACTATCGGCAGCGGTGCTTCAGGAATATTGCAATTTGAGACTGTTAACAGCCGTACTTTAACCATCGCAGGTAATTTGTCTATTATGAACGGTGCGGCGTTTAATGTTCAGGCTGCAGGAGTTCAGGCAGGTTCTGTTATTGTTGGCGGCAATTTATCTGTTGCAGGAACTATTAACTTAAGAAGACTGGCAACGAGGTATGCAGACATCACTATTAACGGAACAACAATCAGCGGAAACGGTACCTATACTTCATTAGCAAGTGTAACGATTGGCGGAGCGGTGACAAACAGCTCAACATCTGTGATAAATATTTACGGCGACTTAACATGCAATAATACCTTTACGTGTTCTGCCGGTACAATTAATTTCAGAGGTGGTGTTGCTGAAAGCATAAACGGAACCACAGACCCAACATTCAATAACCTGAGCATTGCAACCAATGCCACTTATGTAACATTAAGCGGAATAGGCGGAATCGATGTAAGCGGAAATTTCACAATGGCCAATAACTCAACCTTTGATTTTGGTACAGGCAGTGCAAGAACTGTAACTATCGCCGGAAACCTTGTGACTCCACGAACAATTACAATGACAGGGGCAGGTCTGGCCCATCAGTTAAAACTTGGAGGTGCAGCAAACGCTGCACCAGCGGCTTTTAATACGACTATCGCTTCGGGGAGTACTGTAGAATATTATGGTGCAGGACAGACCGTCTTTAGTTCCGCTAATTACCCTAACATGATACTTAGCGGAAGCGGAACAAAAACATTTTCGGGTGTCGTAACCGTTAACGACGATCTTAATATTACAGGAACAGGAATCACGGTTTCTGATGCAAGTGCATTGACTGTTTCCGGAAACCTAACCAACTCCGGAACGGGAACAACTATATGGGGCGGTAATTCGAATACACTTACTCTCGCGGGTAATTTAATGGTGACGAATAATACGACATTCACGATTTGTAACACGGCCGCTCAGCCAAAGACGCTGAACATTGCAGGAAATGTGCAGGTGGATGCCGGAAGTACATTGAATACAGGTGCCTTCGCAGGTGTAAACGTGATGTCAATTTCCGGAGACCTGCAGGTCGATGGTACATTTGAAATGGTTCAGACGTTTCCGGGAAATGTCTGTAACGTGACTTTTTCCGGCGCATCCAGTAATACGATCACATCTCCGGGTGGAACAGGAAGTATAAATTTCAACCAGATCACATTAACCAAGGGTGCGGTGGCAAACATCCTGGATGTTCAGACACCTATTACAATGTCTTCGCCCACTGCAGCAGGAACTTATCTGACCCTCACCAGTGGAACGTTTAAATTATCAAGTGCATCAACTATTACTCCGTATTATGGGGCCAGCACAATCTGTGCGGGCAACGGTTGCCTGTGGCTGAATGATTCCGGAGCGAGCGTATCCTGCGTTCAGGCGGGCACATCAGCAACTCCGGGTGTACCTACCGTTACGGGAACGTTGCACCTCTCAGCCGGTACGTTTACCTATGGAAGCGGAAACGACGTCATGTTGGTAAATGCTGCAACAAGTAATGTGTGGATCGATGGTGGTACTTTTAATATGTATGGTGGCGTTGCATTTTCAAGTTCGTCACAATTTACCATGACCTCGGGAAACTTCAACATCTCACCACAGAAATTCGATAACATCGCCGCCGGTACAACGATACTGAGTTTTGCCTCCACGAATGCTGCTAATGCGGTTACTTTCACAGGTGGTACATTAACGATCGTTGATCCTCCGGTAACAGGTGCCGGCGGAACAACACTATTCATAACGCCCACTGCAGGATATGCTTACAATTTTTCAGGAAGTACAATCGTCCTGGGAGATGGAGTAAGCAATAAAAACGGAATAGCCGCCGTAGGGTTTTCGATTGATGCAGGTAATCGTTACCCTTTATATAACCTGACATTGAATAACGGCACATCTTCCGGCACGAACCGTTTCATACGTTTGCTCAACACTGATTGCACGATTAGCAACAGCCTTGTCATGGGCACAAATGCAAATGATAACCTGACGTTAAACGGCCGCACACTGACATTGAATGGTACACTCACGGCAGGAACCGGAACATTTACCGGAAGTGCAACATCAAGTATTGTCATCGGCGGAAACAATACACCCATCATGAGTTTACCTCCTGTTTTAACCGGTAATCTCCTGAATTTAACGATCAATAAAACCGGCACAAACGGACAGGTAAATCTCGGAAGTTCGGTTACACTTGCAGCTACTGGAGTTCTTACTCTTACAGCAGGCGTATTGGAGATCGGTAATTATAATATTACGTTAAACAACAATGCGGCTGCTGCAATTGCCGGCGCTCCATTTTCTGCTTCAAACATGATTGCGACAAATGGAACCGGTTACCTGATTAAAAATGTTGCCAGCGCGCAGACGTTGAATCCGATCGGTGCAGCATCATATTATAATCCGATGACGCTGTCATCGATCACAGCAGGCGGTACATACAGCGTGAGGGCAGTGCCCACCGCACTTAATCCTGCTTACATGAACCTCTACTGGGATTTTGTTACAAGCACTTCACCGAAAACAATCACTGCCACCTTTCAATACGATCCCGCTCAGCTGAATAATGCAACGCAGGTGATCACGTATAGTCCGGCTCCTTATTTATCGACACAGAGCCCACCGTCATCCGGAGCCTCTTCGTTTGGAGTAAATACGTTTACGATCACCGGTAATGTAACAGCGACTACCGGCGGATACTGGACGATGGGTGATAACATGACATATTATTCGTACCAGACCGGCGACTGGAATACACCATCCACCTGGACGACAGACCCGAGCGGAACACTTCAGATCGGAAGTACCATACCGGGCTATAATGATAACGTTGTTATTCTTGCCGGACGAACAGTCTCTTTGTCAACGAATATTACTACTGCATCAATGAAAATGACCATTAACAGTGCAGCTTTTGTCGACATGTCGACATACAGTTACACGAATGGTTTATCCTCGCTTTCCGGTCAGGGTACTCTCAGACTGGCATCAGTTAATTTTCCGTCGATTGCCACCAATACATTCGTTAATGCAAATGGGGGTACAGTGGAGTATTATAATTCTGCTTCGTTTACAATACCGGTTGCTCAGACTACTTATAATCATCTGACGATTAATTGTCCGGGACAAACAGTTACGCAGTTGAATAATCTTACTCTGAATGGAAACTTGTTGATAAGAAACGGTACATACCAGATCAACGACAATACGGCTGCTCGAAGACAACTCACGATCAACGGAAACGTTACCGTCAACAGCGGCGCTGCGATTTCCGTCGGTAACGGTGTAACGAATACAACTACCGATCCGACCACCGTTGTAACTGCAGTAGCAGGACCCTTTATTAATTACTACGACAGCCAGTCGCACCGGGTCGTTATCTACGGGGACTTTACCAATAACGGAACTGTAAACTTCTCCAATATTACTTACCCGGTATACAATGCATTTCCACCGATAGTACCTGGCGCAACATCCGGTTTTGCTACGGTTTATTTCAGGGGATCGACCAACAACACACTCACCTGTAATAACACGACGAACTTTTACAACATTGTTCTGGATAAAGGAGTTGATCAGACGTATTCTCTTACCATCGATCCTTCTGCTTACGGAAATTTTAAATTGTTCGGAGCCAATAATGCAGCGGCCGACGCATTGATGGGAGCAACTGCAACGAATCCGAATATCAAGAAGGCTTTATGGATCAGGAACGGGACATTGAAGCTTCAGGGTTCATGCATCATTCCATCTTTAACAGAGGGAAATACTACGGCTGCACTTCCTGGAACTTCTGATTATTTCATACCTGCAAACGGCTGCCTGAATATAAATGGTCCTGATGTGGTTGTATTGTCAACATCGGATGATTACCAGGAAGTAAACGTTGCCTACGGCGTATCAGGGGGAAGCGGACTTGTTAACGGGGTGATCAAAGGCGGATACAGTTCTTTATATGTTTATGGTAAATTCCAGATTTCTGACGGCTATTTTTCAGCCAGAGAATCAGGGGGTATTATTACTAATGGAGGTTCTGGCCAGGTAATAATAAGTGGTGGAGACGTAGACGCCAAACAATTTTTAAATGGTGCAGGTTCCACCGCATCTTTCCAGATGAGCGGAGGATTCCTTACCCTCAGGGGGCGTTTCCAGCGGTCGCCTGTTGCATATTCATCTGTAACTGACCTCATCGACACTACAAACTCGACAATAAATACTTCACGTGCGCTTAACGGAATTACCACAGGATATGGAAGTTTTAACATGAATAATGCGACTAATATTTTTATCATGTCGGGCGGAGATATCTGGATTTATGATGTTTGTGATGCGGCACCACCTGCAACCGCACCATATGCATTTGATGTCAAATCTTCCGTAGCGAATACAAGCGTATCTGGTGGTACAATTACCATTCTTCCCACAACAGGAAGTTTACTTGCTGATGAAACAAATTATCTGATATCATCTACCGCTTCCCTGGGAAATTTTGTGATAAACCGGATGAGCGGCACATCAACCGTACAACTCAATACAGGTTACCCTCTTACCGTTCTCGGTAATGTGAATATACAGTCAGGAGATTTCAATGCAAATGCCCAGAATCTTACCATCGGCGGCAACTTTACCATTGCAAACGGAACGACATATACAACGGGTGCAAATACTACCACTCTGAATGGATCGGGTACTCAGACCTTCACCGTTAATCTTGCAAGCCCGCTTAGTTTGAACAATCTGACATTTACCAAAACTGCAGGGGTTGCTGTAAATTTTGCCGGAAGTCAGAAAGCAATAAATGTTGCCGGTAATTTCAACCTCACTTTAGGGACTTTAAACGATAATGGAGATTCTATTCGAATAGCGGGAAATGTTTATAACTCGGGAGTTCACACAGGTACAGGAAAGATAGCGCTGAACGGATCTGCATCTGCCCAGACGATCGACGGAAACGGAACATTTGAGAACCTCGAATTGAACAGTACAAACGTGGCAACAGCTCCGGTTTCTTTGTCAAACCATGTTACAATAAACGGTACACTTACATTCTCGCAGGATAATCTTTTTAATATAGGCATTTATAATCTGAGACTGAATGCATCAGCATCGTTGGTGAACGCGGGCACCAACCGGTATGTATATTGTGCAGGAAATGCCGGAGACGGAGGTATTACAAAAGTCTATAACTCAACGACTGCCTTTACATTTCCTCTTGGTGCAGCTTCTACCAGTCACGTAGGAGTTCCAAATTATACTCCCGCATCTATCGGATTTGGAATACCGCCAACCACATACGGATCAATTACTGTTGTGCCTGTCGGATATGCACATCCAAATGAGACTACAGCCGGAAGGAGTCTATCGTACTTCTGGAGAGTCAGCACCTCAGGATTTACTCTTGGTGCTGCAACTATCACCCATGGTTATACTTATTCTGTAAATGATGTGATCACCGGAGCGGGAATTACGGAAAACGGATATGTCGCTGCCAGGTATGATGTGCCGAATGCCACCTGGACCAGAGGAACCACGAGCGATGTAGACATAACCGGAAAAATAATCGGTCAGCCGAATGCTGGAACCTTTCTAAAGGATGTTCCTTTCATTGACGGCGACTATACTGCAGGCGATGACAGTCCGGTAAATCCGTTCGGCACGCCAAATGTATTTTATAGTTATGCTACAGGTCCGTGGGGAAATGCATCCAGCTGGACAAGCGATTCCACACGTGCAACATGGGTAAATATCGGTACACCGGGTGCTGTTGATGTCGTTCACATTGGAGCCGGACATACGATCAGTTTCGGTACACCTGCAAACTATCTGACCACTCCGAATACAGATCCGCACAGTTGTGCGACGTTATACATTGATGCAAATTCAGTTCTTGATGTTCGCTATAATCCTTCAAGTAATCTTGGCATCGTGATGAATAGTCCGAACGGAAACGGCAAGATCCGGATAACAACTGCCCAGGCAACGAACAGCACGTTTGCAAACCCGGCAGGGGATTTCACAAGTTTCAACACGAATCTTGGAACGACTGAGTTGTATACAACGAACCCGGCGGCAGGAACCACTTACTGGATGGCCAACGGTGTGACGACTTATGGTAACCTGTTGTTTTCACCACTTGGAGGATCGAATATTCTTTTTCCTAACAACAGCGTACTCATCTATGGTAATTGTACCGAGACGGGTGCAAATGCCGACTCCTGGTTGCTTCCTTGCTGGCTTGGAAATTATCCGCTGGCTCCTTTAGTTCCCGTTGCTAAAACAATTACCATCAATGGTAATCTCGATATACAGGGCGGTTCGTTCGGATGGTATGGAAACGGCGCAATTGCACAAAATGTAGTCGTTAACGGAAACGTCACTGTTTGTACAACATGTGCCCTCGATGGAACGTGGGGTGGTGCGAACAACCAGACGCTTACAATTGGAGGTACACTTACAAATAATGCCAACGGCCTCACCAATGGTTCATCAACAACGGCACGCGTCAATCTTTCAAATGTTCCAACAACTTTCAACGGCAGCACATCTGCAAGCATTACCAACACTGTGGGTAATCCGGTTACAATTTTCGGAACCGTGACCGTAAATAAAGGCACATCTCAGGCCACAACTTTGAATTTGAATATTTCAGGAACCCTGACCACTCCGGCAAATAACTGGCTGACTTTGCAGAATGGTACGTTCATGTATCAGCGTCCGAATCCTGCTACAAACTTTACGATCTCGACCACCACTAACATAACGATTCCTTCTACTGCCGGACTTTACATCAACTACCCAAACAGTAACAATACAAACGTGCTCATAGCCAATAACGGCTCGGATGCGAACGATCTCTTCCTGAGTGGTAAACTTACAGTCATGAGCGGTAACGTTTATGTGGGTCCATCAGGTACGGCTTTTAACAACGATATTGAATATTCCGGTACTGCGGCTGCCATTGAAGTGACGGGTGGAAATTTATTTGTCAACGGACAGATCAGGAGACCGATCGGAAATACAAACGGAAGCCTGACTTATACGCAGTCAGGCGGAGCAGTAACCATCAACGGTAACTCATCAGCGGGCGGACTAGCAGTTGCGCAGACAAGGGCGAAGCTTGAGGTTGTGAATACAGGAAGCCAGTTCAACATGTCGGGTAACGGAACTCTTACCATTGTCCGCGGCAGCGGTTCAACCTTTGGTGATTTATACTTAAGGCCGGGAACATCAACAGTAACAGGCGGTACTATTATTTTCACAAATGCAGTACCGAATTCTGTACAAAATTATACGATCGAAGCGAATGTTCCATTGTATAATTTAACGGTAACGGCCGGCGGCGCAGCATTGACTAATGCCACAGTAACACTCATGACAAGCCCCCTTGTATTGAATGGATCATTAACATTCTCGAATAACAGGAGCTTTTTTAATTCCAACAATATTAATGTGACGATCAACCAGGACCTTGTGAATAATGGAATTCCCGGAAGTTATATTTTCGGCACAAACCTGACCACATTCTCGGGAACGACACAGAACATTACTGGTACTTCAGTTACTAACTTCTACGACCTCACCTGTTCTCCATCGTTGTCGCTGACAGTAAATAACAGCTTTACGGTTAACAGGAATCTTGTAATAGGAAGCGGGAATATTTTCCTGAATTCAAACCTTGTGACCGTTCTCACCTCGGGAAATTTCACGAATAACGGAGCATATACTGACGATAACATCACAGGCGGAATCAGCATGGCTGGTTCTTCCCAGCAGCAGATTTCAGGAACGGGTTCATATAACAGGCTCGAGATAAATAATACTTCCGGGGTTTTACTGATGAACGACATTACGCTGAATCACAACCTCGTAATGACGGCAGGGGTCTTCAATATTCAATCGAACAATCTCATTTTAAATACAACATCGGATATCATTGGTGCTTCATACAGTACTACCAAGATGATCATGACCGATGGCGTCTCAACCAGCCTTGGCGTAACCAAATTCTTTCCGGTAATTGTTGCACCTACAACATTCACATTCCCTGTCGGAGTAAGCGGAAAATATACACCTGCATCATACGCTATCAATGCAAGCGGCTCCATCGGAAACATTATTGTTTCTCCGATTAATACATTCCAGCCGACGGTTCTTGATCCGACCAAGGTTTTGCAGTTCTACTGGAGTATCTCAAGTTCCGGTATAACGGGATTCGACGGTTCTCTCACCCTTGATTATATTTCAACAGATGTGTCCGGCACCGAATCTGATTATGTTGCTGCCTGGCTGCAGCTTCCCGGAACCTATTGGTATAAGGCTCCTGTTGGTCCTGCAACCGATGACGTGGACGAAGCAACGAATAAAATCTCATTTACGTTTCCTCCCGGAACCAGTAACCTGAACGGAGACTATACAGCCGGTGAAGATCCGGCAATACCAAGCCAGGTGCCTACATATATTTCCAACAGCAGCGGTAGCTGGTCGGATAATTCAATATGGACACCTGTTGGTGCATCACCGCCTTGTCCTGTTGGTGGTCCGAATGGTTTCAATGTGATCATCCAGGATTCCGTCGCAACAACAACTAATCACTGTTATTCTTCAAGTACAATCATTAGACCCACAGGTAAACTCTGCATCTTAAATCCCACTTACGGACATAATTTTGGTACGGTGGAAGGAGACAGTACCCTTGGAAATGGTACCGTGTATCTGCAGAATGGTAACTTGCCTGCGGGTGATTTTACATTATTCCTTGATTGTGCTTACGATGGCATGATTGAATATGGCGGATCGGGAACTTATACAATCGTATTGAATGGTTTCAGCGCTTTGCCAAATCTGAAGGTGAGTGGAACAGGTACAAGGGTGCTACCGAATATTGACCTGACCATCTGCAACAGGCTTATCATCGACGGTCCTACCTTAGATAACAGTGTAAGCAACCGGAAGCTGATCATTATGGGAAGTATGGAGCGTTACAATACGGGTGCGTTTTTGAGCGGAAGCGGATCGACAGCCACTGTCAAATTCTATGGTTCTGCGGCGCAGACGTTGGGCGGACCGCTAGGTGACTTCACCGGAGTGAATGGTTTCAATAATCTTGAAATTGACAACGGCCTTGGTCTTTCAATCGGCGCGAATGGAAATATCGAAGTCAATGGCGATTTGCTCCTTACAAACGGAATCATATCAACGTCGGCTACAAACAGCCTGAGCATTTTAAATACGTCGCCATCTGCCGTAGTGCCAACAGGCGGAAGTGCCAGCTCTTATATAGACGGCCCGCTGAAGAAACAAATCATCAATGGAAACAGTTTTATTTATCCGTTAGGAAAAGATACCGTCAAGGGACACGCCTTTACATTAACATCCACTACTACAGGTACAACACTTTTCACGGCAGAATACTTCACGCCGAACCCAACATCCGGTTCAATGACCGCTCCGCTTGTGATCATGAATACACAGGAATATTGGGGTGTTTCATCGACAGGTTCAAAAACAGCAAAGGTCGACATCGCCTGGGATTCGCAAAGTGATCTGAATGGCACAATGACATATAATGGAATAGTTGATCTGCTCGTGAGTGAATATGATGCAGGAACTTCTTCATGGATAGGATTGGCCTCGACCCAGACAGGAATAAACAGTGCCGGCGATGCACGGACAACCGGCAGTGTGAATCTTTCTGCCTCTCCTAAAAATTATTCACTGGGAAGCATTACTTTCTCAAGGCCGACGGCAACACTTTCTCCAACAGGTCCGGTTTGCGGAACAGCAGGAATTCCTGTAACCTTTACAAGCCCGATTCCGATTTCGCTTAACTATACATTGAGCTATAGCCTGAATGGAGTTGCACAGTCTCCGATTGTTGTTTCTGCATTACCATTTACACTGCCTACACCGACTCCTGGAAACTATCAGCTTACAGGCTTCCTCTACGACAACAGCACTGTTGCTGGGGCAGTTGATGCAACGGTGGTAACTGATTATGCCTCTCCCACTGTTTCGAATGCAGGATCTAATCAATCACTGTGCGGCGTAACCAGTTTGAACCTGCCGGGAAATCAGCCTGTAGTTGGTACTGGACTGTGGACAATCGTTTCAGGAACGTCAGGCTGGTTTAATTCTCCTGATGCAACAAACTACAATGCGTTGTTTGGTGGTCCTACAGGACATAACTATACACTCAAATGGACGATCACGAACGGAACCTGCGTATCCAGCAGCACCGTCAATATTTCTTTCCCATATTCACCTGCACAACCATCAGTTTTTACATCTGCACCGTCACCTGTTTGCCAGGGATCATCCGGAAATGTTTATACGGTACCTGTTGTAACCGGGGCAACATCATACATCTGGGCATATTCGGGTTCAGGAGCAACCATAACCGGTTCGGGAAATTCGGTGAGCGTTAGTTTTAGTCTTTCGGCGACAAGCGGTACACTCAGCGTTTCCGCTGTGAATGGTTGCGGAGTCGGAACAGCCAGGAATTTTGCAGTGACTGTTGCACAGATGCCTGTTGCCACATTCAGTTATACGGGCAGTCCTTTTTGCCAGGCTGATCCAAATCCTCTTCCGACATTCAGCGGAGGCGGCGTGGCAGGAACGTTTTCGTCTACTGCAGGACTGGTATTCGTAAGCACATCCACCGGCGAAATTAATTTAGGCGCAAGCAGCCCTGGAACTTATACTGTAACTAATACCATTACAGATGCAATTTGTGGAGTGGTTACTGCAACAAGTTCTGTTACGATATTAGGCCTGGGTAACTGGCTCGGTGTCATAAGCACCGACTGGCTGGATGCCAACAACTGGATTTGTGCAACCATTCCTACATCTACTATCGATGTTAACATTCCCGCCGGCGCACCGTTTATGCCACTCATAAATGCACCGGGAACCGTTTGCAGGAGCATCAACATTAACGCAGGTGCATCGCTTACAATCAGCGGTACGAATAACCTGGATATATACGGTAACTGGATAAATAATAATTCATTTATCTGCGACAGCGGCACCATTTCATTCAACAGCACGGATACAATCAAAGGAACAGCCGTGACCGCTTTTCATAATATAATAATTGTTCCTTCCGCTACTCTCTATATACAATCAGCCAATGTACAGGTGTCGGGCGACTGGATAAACAATGGTACACTTTCGCCTTCATCCGGTATCATAACATTGAATGGAAATATGCCTCAGTATATCGATGGAACAGTATCCACAACATTCAGCAATCTCACTGTAAATAATACGGATGTCAGCGGTGTTACCTTAAATAACCCTACGACTATCAGCGGATCGATAACATTTACAAACGGTATTATTAATACCACTTCCACTGATATCCTGATCCTGGCAAACACAGCCTCATCAAATATTGGAAATGGAAACAGTTATGTGAATGGTCCTGTTGCTTACAACATGGCGAATAACGGGACGTCGACATTAAATTTCCCGCTTGGAAAAGGTGTCGACTGGCGACCGGTTGTCCTAACACCAACTCATAGTGCAGGAATATCATATACGTATACTGCAGAACTGTTTGTGAGTTCAGCACAGGCATTGGGCTGGACATTGCCAACAACCATCGATAGTGTTTCGGCCGTTCATTGGGTAGATATTTATCGGACCGTTACCGGCGGTGGCGCGGCAGACAGTACAAATCTGACTGGAGCAATCATTGAAATGTACTATAGCGACATTTATGGCTCCCCGGACAGCGTCACCGATTACACGAACTATACAATTGCAAAGGCCCCGGTTACGGGCAGTACATGGACAGATATCACCGGTGTGGCAACAACGAATGGTACGGGCAGTATTACGTCTGCAACGTTCACTTCTTTCAGCAGGTTCACGATCGGATTTAAGAGGCCGACTGCTCCATTGCCGATTGAATTGTTGTATTTCCAAGCTAAACCGAAAGAGAATTATGTAGATCTAAAATGGTCAACAGCTTCTGAAATCAACAATGCATATTTCCTGATTGAAAAATCGAAGGATGGTTTGAATTTTGAATTTGTCGAGAGAATAAGGGGAGCCGGTAACAGTTCCATGATTTTAAATTACGGGACGAAAGACCCGCATCCGTATTCGGGTACTTCATTCTACCGGTTAAAGCAAATTGATTACAACGGCAACAGTACGTATTCTGATCTGGTTTCGGTGAGATTCAATTACACACCTGAATTTTCATTCAACGTTTATCCGAATCCAAACGAAGGTACATCATTTAACTTTGAAATGAACGGTATTGAAGGCGAAACCGTGAGAATTGTTATATATGATATGAATGGTAAAGAAAACTTTTCAACAGATATTGTTCCACAATATAATGGGCCTCAGGTATACATCATCGAGCCATTCCAAAAACTGAGCCCGGGAATATATATGATCACAGGTACCTCCAACCAGAAGACAGTTAGCAAGAGGCTTTTAGTAAGGTAAAGACTCAATTCAGATTTATCAGAAACGGTTCATGAATCAGTAATTTCATTGAGACTGTTCCATAAAAACATACTGTAAAATGTTAGCGCCCATCCTGAGTGCTTTAAGATGCGTCTCCGGTGAATCTTTATGCACATCATAATCTTCCCAGCCATCACCTAAATCACATTCAAAAGAGTAGAAGCAGACGAGTCTGCCTTCGTAGATGAGACCAAATCCTTGAGGTGCTTTTCCATCATGTTCGTGAATCTTCGGAAGGCCCTGCGGGAATTCATATTTTTGGTGATAGATCGGATATGAAAATGGAAGTTCAACAAAATCTAGTTCGGGAAATACTTTTTTCATCTGTGGCCTGACGTATGGATCAAGACCGTAATTATCGTCGATATGAAGAAAGCCGCCGCTGATCAGGTATTTTCTCAGGTTCTCAGCTTCTGTATTCGATAAAACCCAGTTACCGTGACCGGTCATGTGAATGAAAGGGTAATTATAAATTTCATTGCTGCCTGCTTCGACAATTGCCTGTTCCGGATTGATGTTTGTCCCGAGGTTTTCGTTGCAAAATTTTATGAGATTTGGCAGTGAAGTCTCCAGGTTAGCATACCAGTCGCCGCCACCGTTATATTTTAACAATGCAATCTTAAATGAAGGATTACCGGCAAAGACTGATCCGGCGAAGAGTAAAAGGAGAACAATTAATTTTTTCATTTATTCAAATATACATTTTGTAGCGCTGATAATTATGCATTCATAAAATTAAAAATCGTACACACATTCAAAGCGGCAGTTTCGGCTCTGAGGCGCGAGATCCCAAGTGATATTGCATGAAATCCGGCTTCCCTGGCAAGGGCAAGTTCATCTGCGTGAAAATCTCCCTCGGGGCCAATTAACACTGTGAGTGAATGTCCCGGCTGATAATTTTTTTTCATGTTATCATGTTCGTCAGCGGCCATCGAACAGATTAATTTGGTTCCGTTAAATTGCTGAATGATGAATTTTTTAAATTCCACGGCCGGATTCAATTTCGGTAAAAATGTTTTTTGCGATTGTTTTATTGCCGACATAGCGACACGTTTCAACCTGTCAATCTTGACTTCTTTTCTTTCGGAATGCCTGCTTATAAAAAACGAAATTTCATCTACTCCGGTTTCTGTCGCTTTTTCTAAAAACCATTCAATACGGTCGATGCTCTTAGTCGGCGCAAGAGCGATGTGAAGATGATAAGGTTTTTTCTTACTCCTGATTTTTTCCCTGGCAATCAATTCGCCATGTTTCTTGTCTATGCGCAGGAGTTCGGCGATATAAAGATTCCCTTCGCCGTCCGTAATTTTTACCAGGTCGCCTACTTTAGATCTCCTTACATGAATAAGATGATTTGATTCGTCTTCTTCGAGAATGATTTTATCGTCGCTCGAAATTGTACCGAAATAATAATCCAAGGGAATTCGTTAATTAGTTGATTCGTTGATTCGTTAATTATATGCAAAGTTAATTAACTAATCAACTAATTAACGAATCAACGAATTAACGAATCAACGAATTAACGAATTTACTAATTCAGTCACGCATTTACGGCAACCCTGGGTGCGGCGCTCATAATTTCCTCATTCGCAAAATCAGCATATTGCGCGAAATTTTTTACAAAAGATGCCGCGAGAGTATTTGTCTTTGCGTCATATTCATTTTTATCGCTCCAGGTATTGCGTGGATTTAATATTTCCGAAGGAACACCCGGACACGTCTTCGGCATTGAAAGGCCGAAAACAGGCATAGTCTCATATTGTACCTTATCCAGTTCTCCGTTAATTGCAGCGGTGATCATGGCTCTTGTGAATGATAACTTCATTCGTGCACCTACTCCATAAGAACCTCCGGACCAGCCTGTATTCACAAGCCAGACGTTAACTTTGTTTTTCTTTAATTTATCGCCGAGGAGTTCTGCGTAACTTGTCGGATGCAAGGGTAAAAATGCTTTTCCGAAACAGGCTGAGAACGTAACGGTCGGTTCGGTAATTCCCACTTCCGTACCTGCAACTTTTGCCGTATAGCCAGAAATAAAATGATACATGGCCTGGCCTGCGTCGAGTTTTGAAATCGGGGGCAGTACACCGAAAGCATCACAGGTGAGGAAGAAAATATTTTTTGGAGTGGAGGAAATGGAAGGCTCAATGGCATTGTCGATGTGATTGATCGGATATGCTGCACGCGTATTTTCTGTCTTGCTGATATTATCGTAATCAACAGTCGTGGTACCCTCATAAAATTCAATGTTCTCCACGAGAGCGCCGAAACGTATTGCATCGTAAATCTGTGGTTCTTTTTCCTTCGAAAGGTTTACACATTTTGCATAGCAGCCGCCTTCGAAATTAAATACCGTCTGTTCTGCCCAGCCATGTTCATCGTCGCCGATCAATCCCCGGTTCGGATCTGCACTAAGTGTCGTCTTGCCGGTACCGGACAAGCCAAAGAAAATAGCAGTATCATTATTCTTACCCACATTTGCAGAGCAATGCATCGACAAAACTTTTTTCTCATGCGGAAGAACATAATTCAAAACAGAGAATATTCCTTTCTTGATTTCTCCGGTATAAGCGGAGCCGCCGATGAGAATAATTTTCTTCGTGAAATTTATAATGGTGAAATTTCCCTGACGTGTACCATCTTTTTCCGGCTCTGCTAAAAATCCCGGAGCACATACAATCGACCAGTCAGGTTTAACAGTCTTCAATATTTCTTCCCTGGTCGGTCGTAAAAAAAGATTATTCGCAAAAAGATTTTGCCAGGGAGATTCTGTAACAACTCTCACTTTTAACCTGTACAGCGGATCCGCACAAGCGTATGAGTCACGCACATAAACAGTTTTTCCCTGGAAGTAAGAACATACTTTTTCGTATAAACGTTCGAATTTATCAGGGTCGAATTTTATGTTTATTTCTCCCCACCAAACTGACTTCTCGGTAGTTGCATCATAAACGATAAATTTATCTTTTGGAGAACGGCCGGTAAATTTTCCAGTGTCAACAGCCAGCGCTCCCCGGTCAGTGAGGACTCCTTCGCCTCTGATAATAGATTCTTCTATTAGTTCTGCGGGAGAAAGATTCCAGTATGCATCCTCAACATTATTAATTCCCAGGTCGGCGATCGTAGCGTCTTTAGCTTTTAATCCGAATTCGTTCATATTCAAGTGAATAGTTTTTGAATTGTTTTTAATGTACACAAAGAAAATAAAAATTTATCAGACTGCCCAAATTCGGTAGTGGCTCAGTTTGAAAGCAGATGTTTTATAATAGCCCCGATCTTTAGATCGGGGATTATGTTCGAAGATTTCCCGGGCTTTAGCCCAAATGAACGGCCATTAATTGGGGCTAAAGCCCGGATCGTTGCATTTGTTTTCCCCGATCTAAAGATCGTGGCAATTAATCTTTTTTAGAAAATGGAAAATAATATTTGAATCTTGAAACTGAGTAACTACCCCAAATTCACTCTCCGCCACGCTTAGGACACGCATAATTTTCAAAGATATTTACCCACCTGGCTTTTTTTAACTGTGTTTTCGTACGATCTATGAATTCATCCTGTTCAGACCTGGTCAACTCACTCAGCGACATGCAAAAATCCGTCTCGCCTTCCCGTCCCCAGATTTTTTTCTGGTAATCAATGTTTTTCCCAATCTTTTGTGAGTAGCTTCCAATGCTGTCTTCGAATGCTGTAATAAGAGGATATTCAGCTCCTTCTCCAATCGAAAAAAACAAGACGACGAGCCGGTATTTCAAAACCTCATTTTCATTGGTGGTTGCGACAACGCCTTCGGTAATTTTTTCTTCCTGTGATTCGTTTTTTGAAGCAACGACTTCTTTCTTGCTCTTGCATGTAATAAGTAACAATGAGAACACTACGGCGACGATGATTTTCATTTTTATAAGTTTATTTAATGGACGCGACAACTACACAAATCCAGCCAATGATGAGGCACAATCCTCCCAGAGGCGTTAATGGGCCTAGAAAACTTTTCCATCCTTCGATTCCCAAAAGTTCCCTGCAGGAAAGAAGATAAATGGATCCGGAGAACAAAAATATTCCGGCAATGAAAAAAATACCGGAGTAATTTAACAGGGATGAATTAATCTTTGAACTTAAAAGGAAGACTGCTATCAGGGCGAAAGAATGATACATCTGGTACCGGACGGCAGTTTCAAAGATTAAAATATTGTCACCGGACAACTTCGTCTTCAGTGCATGCGCTCCGAAAGCACCAAGGATAACCGCCAATGCAGCCAGTGATGAACCACCGGTAAGATACAACTTATACATACCAATTCCTTTTTTGTAAAAGTATGCAATTTTCTCTTTAGCGTTTGCATACATGCTTTTCGCTGGTATTATTCGGAAATTTTTTTTCCGATCTTCCATTTTCCATTTTCAATCTTCCTTACATTCGCCGTGGTTCTGTAATAAAAAATATGCGTAAAATTCTTCTCATCGGTGCCGGTCGCTCGTCCTCTTTTCTGGTAAAATATTTTCTCGAACATTCATCAAAGGAAAACTGGACGCTGATAGTATCGGACGTTTCTGAAGAACTTGCAATGAGCCGCACGGGAAATCATCCCGCATCAAAAGCCGTTGGATGTGATATCAATAATGAGGATCAGAGAAGAAAACTCATCGCAGGCGCGGATATCGTAATTTCCATGCTTCCGGCTAACATGCATTTTCCTGTTGCTTCAGAATGTTTAAGGCAAAAGAAAAATCTCATCACTGCTTCATACGTATCACCCGAAATGAAGTCGCTCAGTGAAGAAGTGATTTCAGCTGGGTTGATTTTCATGAACGAATGCGGACTCGACCCGGGCATCGATCACATGAGTGCCATGGAAATTATCGACCGTGTACATGCAGAAGGGGGTAATGTCGAATCTTTCAGATCATATACCGGGGGACTCGTCGCGCCTGAATCAAATGATAATCCATGGGGATATAAATTTTCCTGGAATCCAAGAAACGTAATTCTCGCAGGGCAGGGAACAGCGAAGTATATCGAAAACGGTCATTACAAATACATTCCGTACAACCGGTTGTTTAAGGAATATCAAACCATATCAGTGGATGGTTATGGAAGCTTCGATGGTTATGCAAACAGGGATTCGCTCTCTTACAGGAAGCTTTATCGCCTCGAAAATATTCCGACCATGATTCGCGGCACACTTCGCCAGGCAGGTTATTGCCGTGCATGGGATGTCTTCGTTCAGCTTGGTCTTACGGATGATTCGTACCCGATAGAAGGTTCTGAAAAACTTACCTGGAAAAAATTAGTGGAAGCTTTTTTACCTGCCTATTCGAAAGGGAAAAATACCGATGAGCGTCTGGCTGACTTTGCAGGGCTGCCGGTATCCGGAAACGAAATGCAAATGGTAAAGTGGACAGGAATTCTTGAAGATGCAGTCATCGGCTTGCCCGATGCCACTCCCGCTCAGATATTACAGAAATTGCTGGAACAAAAATGGAAACTAAAGGAATCGGACAAGGACCTCATCGTAATGCAACACCTGTTTGAGTATTCATCCGGTAATAAAAAAATAATGCATTCATCGTCGCTCGTTGTCAAAGGAGAGAATTCTAACTACACCGCAATGGCCAAAACCGTAGGCACGCCGATGGCAATAGTGGCGAAATTAATACTCAACAACAGGATTTCTTTGAAAGGTATTCAGATTCCAATTCACAGGTCTGTTTACGAACCTGTCTTAAAAGAACTCAAAGAATACGGAATAAACTTTATTGAAAAGCGGACGGAGCCTGCCTGAGCTGAATGTAATATTCGCTGGTGAGGTCGATATATTCCTGCGTAAAACTGCCGTCTTCTTCCTGTATGATGATTTCATCCTCACTCATTAATCCGAAACGGAAGCCGAATTCCATGATTACCCGCTTTTCGTTTTTATCTGCCTTTGTCTTCACTCTTAAAATGTGTCTGCAGAAAAATTCTTTCCGTTGAGCCTTATCCAGGAATTCCAAACCTTCCCTGCAGGGAAGTATTAAAAAAAACCTGCCTTCCGGTTTCAATAATTTTATCACACCCTCGAGCAATTCATCAAACGTCAGCAGGTCGCCATGACGGGCATTTAAGCGCGACTCGATCAACGGTTTCGAGGCGTGATGAAAATATGGGGGATTCGTAACGATGAGGTCAAATTTTTCATGATAAGAAGAGGAAAATTCCTGCAGTGATTTATGTTTGCTGAACAGCCGGTTATACCAGGGCGAGATTTTAAAATTTTCATTCGACTGCCGGAAAGCATTTTCATCAATGTCAATCGCCTGAATGTATCCGTTGCTCTTTTGTGCTAACATCAATGCAATCACCCCTGTTCCTGTACCGATATCTAAAATTGTCGAAGCATTTCTTGCATTCACGTATGATCCCAAAAGCACAGCATCTGTACCTACCTTCATGGCACATTTGTCCTGATGAATGGTGAATTGCCTGAATCTAAAGGATGTCTCACTCATAAAATACTTAAACAAGATACTAATTTAATACAATAAACATAATTTTAATTTGAAAATTTGAAAATGTATTAATTTGAAAATAGCCTGTTTTCAAATTTAAATTATATCAGTCTAAATACATAGATAGAAGCCCTTCCGGCAAATCAACGAAAACTATTTTTTTCTTTTCGTCAATATCTATAATAATTTCATCGTTGAGCGGAAACAAAAACTCCATTCCGTTAGAACTGCACCTGGCAATCATCTGCATGGGATATTCCATCACCTCTACTATTTCCCCGGTTTCTCCGTGAGTCTCATCCACGACTGAAAAGCCTGCAAGATCTTTCCAGCTCAGCAGATCATTCTTCTTTTTTTTGGGCTGCTTATCAGCGAAGATTTCTTTACGGGTAAGTTTTTTTGCCTGCTGTTCTGTATCCACATCTTCGAATTTAACGATCAGCTCATTCCCGTTTACTTCCATAGTTTCAACCGCAAAGGGAACCGGCAATCCTTCGAGGAGGATAAATAAAAATTTCCTGTTGAGAATTTTTTCCGGCCTGGCAATATCTAAAATACAGCTCAGGCTGCCTTTAAATCCGGACGACTTATTTACAAATCCGATCCGGGACAGGTCCTCCTTTCGCAGCATTTTCATAGGTCTAAAATAAAAAATCCGCCAGATAATTAAAGCTGACGGATTAGGTGATACGTTGAATATGATTAAGACTCAGCCGGGGTTTCTCCGGTCGATTCTTCAGCAGCTGCGGGAGCCGCCTCTTCCACCGGTGGAGGAGTGTTTTTCTTCCTCACCTTTTCAGCTATCGCTTCCTTTTTCTTGCTTTCTGCAGCAAGGCGCTCTTCAATTACCTTTGAAACAGAACCGGAAACTCTCTTTTTCTTCTCTTCGATCTTGTTATTTTTCTTCTCCAGCCATTCAGTGAGTTTTGCTTCCATTTGTTCCTGGGTAAGCACTCCTTTGGTAACACCTTTTTGCAGGTGGTTGCGGAATAATACTCCTTTGTAAGCAAGGATGGCGCGACAAGTGTCTGTCGGCTGAGCACCTTTCTGAAGCCAGCCAAGTGCTTTGTCGTTGTCAATGTTAATGGTTGCAGGATTCGTGTGAGGATCGTAGTTACCGATTACTTCGATAAACTTACCATCTCTCGGAGCACGACTATCTGCTACCACAATGTGATAATAAGCATTATGCTTCTTACCGTGTCGTGATAATCTGATTTTTACAGGCATTTTTTAGGTTTTGATGGTTAATATTCCCTTTCCGTCACCCGACGGATAGCATTCTCCTATGCTTTTTTTAAAAGGGTTGCAAAGATGGGTTTTTTATTATAAAAATCCTAATTTTACTATAAGTTTATTGGAAAGTATAAAATTGCACTTTTTATGAACATGTCTTAAAAAAAAATCTCATAGTATTGAGTTTTTATAAATGCGAAAAACGATAATTTTTTGGTCATATGTTTATTTATTTAGCAGGAAAGTATAGTAAATCAATTTAAAAAAATTGTTAATACTTTTATTTTGGAAATTGAATTTCTTTTCTCTAAGATTTGTATTACCAATTATTTAAAAAATTAATTTAAAATCTTCTTTTTTTATAAAATATTTGAAGTGACCTTTCAATCAAAATCTTTCATTTTTACTAAACTGATATTTTTTATTAAAAAAATATTTAAACTAATTAAATAAAAGGAGAAACAAATCATGGACACATTAAAGCCAGAAAAAAAATTTAATTTTATTCAAAAATGTTATTTGCTTTTTTTACCCCTACTGTTCTTAACTTCTGGATGTAATCAGGATGCAAACATAAAGGGTCAAATCCTTTCTCAGGTACCACAAGGTATTCTTGCCGCAAAAATTACGCTTATGCATGTTAGTGCTTCTGGTACATTTACTCAGAGTCATACTACTGCTTCATTGACGACAACTACTACAGTAACTGGAGTTAAAAATGGAATGCCTGTTACCCAGACTTATCAAACAACCATAACAGTTTGTGGCGCTCCAGGGGGAACATATCATCTTTCAACTGATGATCCTTTAATTATCCAGTTCCCTAATGATGCGGGAAATTTCGTCGGGAATTACGATAATGGTGTCGGTACGTCCGGTGCATTGCCTATTCAGTCAGGTTTATCAAGTGTTGCGACTTATCCGGGTCAATTTCTTACCCCGGAAGCAGGAAATCAGTTAGTCATGATTGGGTTACC
Organism: uncultured Flavobacteriales bacterium; assembly: GCA_964595205.1. Lineage (GTDB taxonomy): Bacteria > Bacteroidota > Bacteroidia > AKYH767-A > 2013-40CM-41-45 > JADKIH01. Next base: position 43,247 of record CAZQOQ010000031.1, read on the forward strand.
TGCAAACTTACCTGATGGATCCTATGATTTAAATTTAAGTTTTTCATTAGGTTCAATTCGTGCAATTGATGTTAAGCCATTAATAAGTGAATTAGTAACTCTTGATGGAAATACTTATTATCCACCCCAAGTGCCTAACATTAGTTCATTTTCTCAAATGCCTTCAATTACAATTCCTGTGTCAGCAACTCTTGTTGATATTATTTTACCCTTAGATGGAATATTTGCTGACCCGTTTATTAATTATTGTCAGCAATCAATACCAACACTTACTCAATGGGCAAAAATTATTTTAGTTTTTATATTGCTTTCAATTGGAATCGTCTTTTTAGTAAGAAGACAAAGGGTGTAATTGCTTGTGAATATTTTACATTCCTTTTTAGATAAACTAATTTTATTAATGAAGAATTATTTGCTTCATGCAAATTTTTCTGTTTTTCACTTCATAATTTACATTTAAAAGTGTACTTTTGAAATGGAGAAAAACCGGAGTTTCCGGTTTTTTTAATGCCATTTCCCCTTCAAAGCCTTTCATGAAAGACGATTATTTAAAAGATTTAAATGATTCCCAGCGATCGGCTGTAGTTCATACCGATGGTCCTGTAATGATTATTGCCGGTGCAGGATCAGGGAAAACCAGGGTACTGACCTATCGTATCAGCCATTTGCTAACGTTGGGGGTAGATCCCTTCAATATTCTCGCTCTTACCTTTACTAACAAAGCCGCTAAAGAAATGCGCGGCCGCGTGGAACTCCTCACCGGTTCCGAGGCCCGGAATTTATGGATGGGAACTTTTCATGCTGTCTTCGCAAAGATTTTAAGAATTGAGGCTTCCAAACTGGGCTATCCATCCAACTTCACCATCTATGATACCGATGATTCCAGGAGCCTCATGAGAGATCTGCTTCGGGAGCAGGGGCTCGACGATAAAGTCTATAAACCCGATGTGGTTCTGAACAGGATTTCCTCGGCAAAAAATAATCTCTACTCCTGGCAGGAATATCAGAACAATACGAATTTTGTGAGTGATGATGGTTCATCCGGACGGCCAAAGGTCGGTTTGCTCTATGAATTATATGCGAAACGATGTTTCAAGGCATCGGGCATGGACTTCGATGACCTGCTCTATAACATGTATGTTCTGCTTACCAGGTATCCTGATGTATTGCATAAGTATCAGCATAAGTTCCGTTACATCCTGGTCGACGAGTTTCAGGATACAAATTATGCCCAGTATACTATTCTAAGAAAACTTGCTGCGGTTCATCAGAACATTTGCGTTGTCGGCGATGATGCCCAATCCATCTATGCATTTCGCGGGGCAAATATTCAGAACATACTTTCTTACCAGCGCGATTACCCGGACCTGGCTGTTTTCAAACTCGAACAGAATTACCGTTCTACCAAAAACATCGTAAGTGCTGCCAACAGCGTCATTGAAAAAAATCTGAAGCAGCTGAAAAAAGAAGTTTGGACGCAGAACGACCATGGAGACAAAATCCAGCTGATGCGTTCTCTGAGCGACAACGAAGAAGGAGTGATGGTCGCCAATTCGATATTCGAAAATAAAGTCAACCTTCAATGGCATAATAAAGACTTTGCAATTCTGTACCGTACCAATGCTCAGTCGAGATCGATGGAAGAAGCTCTTAGGAAAATGAATATTCCTTACAGGATCTATGGAGGGCTGTCATTTTACAAACGAAAGGAAATCAAGGATCTCATTGCCTACTTCAGGCTCGTCATCAATCATAACGACGAAGAGGCGCTAAAGCGTATCATCAATGTACCGGCTCGTGGCATCGGGAAAACCACCATTGAGAAGCTTACAGTTACAAGTGCGGAAAAAGACCAGAGCATCTGGCAACTCATCGAAAACCCTTCTGCAAATCCGTGCGGATTCAACAGCGGAACTCTTCAGCGCGTAAACGACTTTGTGACGATGATCAAGAGCTTCTCCGTGAAACTTAAAACAGACAATGCGTTTGATCTCGCGAGTCATATCTCCACTTCTTCAGGTTTGTTGCGTGAATTGTACCAGGACAAGACCCCGGAAGGATTAAGCAGGTATGAAAACATACAGGAATTGCTCAACGGTGTTAAAGAGTTTGTCGATCACGGGAGAAGCATCACTCCCCGTGGTGACGAAGAAAATTACCAGGATGAGCAAACACCCCGGACACTTGACCTCTTCATGCAGGACATCGCATTGCTTACCGATGCAGACGAAGACGATAAATCGAACGATGACAAAGTTTCGTTAATGACCGTGCACGCTGCAAAGGGGCTGGAGTTTCCTGCAGTATACGTCGTTGGACTTGAAGAAAACCTGTTCCCTTCGCAGATGTCGCTCGATTCGCGCGATGACCTTGAAGAAGAACGCAGACTCTTTTATGTGGCCATTACCCGGGCAGAAAAAAAACTGACTATCAGTTATGCCAATTCCCGCTACCGTTGGGGGAATCTCATCTCATGTGAGCCAAGCCGGTTCATCGAAGAAATCGATCCGGAATTTATCGAAGAGTCGGGAGGGTATCATCGCAAATCGAATTTTATTTTCGACGAACATCCGCCGGAACGATGGGATAAATCATTTTCATCTTCCTCGAAACCTTCGCCGGCCAAAGCCACGATGAGGAAGGTTGAACCGCCTTCAAACCTCAAAAAAATTTCTTCAACTGAAATCAGGAATTTCGAAGGTGAAGATACTTCAGGAATTCAGACAGGAATGGAAGTGGAACATTCCCGTTTCGGTATTGGAAAAGTGGTACTCGTCGAAGGCACTCCGGGCGACCTGAAAGCAACAGTCTATTTCGAAGGATTCGGAAATAAGCAATTATTGCTCAAATTCGCCAAGCTTAGAATAATTGGTTAATGTCATTCTTATAAATATATTTGCAACCGGAAAAATTATTACTACAGAGCATTTTTAACACTATTTTTCAGTTTGTGCTCAGACAATTCAACCTTACATGGCAATTAGACCCAAGAAAGCAGTTCCAGGCGAACAGGTAAATACTGCATCAACCGATCATTTAGAATATAATACCCAACGCGGATCGATCCTGATCGCCGAGTATGGACGTAATGTTCAGAAGATGGTTGAAATTACCATTGCAATCGAAGATCGTGAAAAACGAACCAAAGCAGCTCAGAATATTGTAAATGTAATGGCCCTCCTCAACCCCCAGGTTCGTGAAGTCGCCGATTATAAACACAAACTCTGGGACCATTTATTCATCATCTCTGATTTCAGGCTCGATGTCGACAGTCCTTATCCGGTTCCGGAAAAAGCAGCTATCAAGGCCAGACCAAAACCATTGTCATACCCAACCAGCGACATCCGTTACAAATATTATGGAAAAGTAATGGAGGATATGATTAAAAAAATTGCAACGCTCACCGACAGCCCCTCAAAAGTTCAGATCACACAGAATATCGCAAACTTTATGAAGATGTCTTACCTCACATGGAACAAGGACACTGTCGACGATTCAACCATCTTCAATCATCTTAAAGAATTATCGACCGGCAGCATGACGATGGACGATTCCGTAAAACTCAATCACACTGCCGAAATACTTGCGATGAACCGGGAAAAATTACAACGCGAAAATGCATCCCGCAACAAGGGCAGATCGAATATGAATAAAAATAAAAGACGTAAAAAGTAATTTTCTAAAGATGTCATCAAAGAATAATTTCCGTTATTCGGCAGAACCGGAACCCCATAAACTCAGAACCAAATCCATACTTTCAACAAATCCCAATGTCAGAAACCTGATCGGAAAAAACCCGCTTACGATTATACCATTGGTGGCAATCGTTCTGGGCATGATCGTCGTTTCTTATTTGCTGAAAGATAGCCCGTGGTGGCTCATTCTGCTTGTCGCCTATACCTATGGCGCTTTTTCCAATCATGCACTCTTTGTGATGATTCACGAATGCTCACACAACCTGCTGTTCAAAGGCAAGCTTCCGAATTTCGTCGCTTCAATTATTGCAAATCTTCCTCATGTTCTTCCAAGTGCCGTTTCCTTTACCCGCTATCATCGCATGCATCACGTTCACCAGGGCAATCACGACCTCGATGCTGATCTTCCCGATTTCTGGGAGGCACGCGTTTTTGGAAATAATTTTTTCAGCAAAGCTCTCTGGTTACTGTTGTTTCCTGTCTTCCAGGTTCGCCGGACTTTTCGACTCAAGAATATTAAACCAATCGACGGCTGGATCGTTACCAACTGGATCGTCCAGGCAGCCTTCGATGTGGCCATCTGGGTCTTCTTCGGACCCAAAGCATTATTATTCATGCTTATCAGCTTTTTCTTCTCCGTCGGCCTTCATCCGCTCGGTGCCCGCTGGATTCAGGAACACTATCTCGTCCTTGATGAAAACCAGGAGACATACAGCTATTATGGTCCGTTGAATGTCTTAGCATTCAATGTTGGCTATCATAACGAGCATCATGATTTCCCTTCCATCCCCTGGAATAAACTCCCCAAACTTAAAGAAGCCGCTCCTCAATACTATGATTCATTGAAGTCGCATCCGTCGTGGACGAAGTTATTCTTTCGTTTTTTATTTGATAATAAAGTAACGCTACACTCACGCATCCTCCGCGATGAATCCGGTAAAGAAAAGACAATCCGGATTGATGATAAAGGGATAAAGTATTATTAGTCTTTTTACGATTCTTTTTTTCGCTTTTTATCATTCGCTGATCCTTCAATTTCAGTACTTCATTACTGCTCCTGAACTGAAACAACTTTTTCTGTCTCCACTCTCCCGTCTTTGAATTGGGTTTTTAAAAAATAAATACCCTGTGGATTTGATTTGTCTCCCTTAAAATCATTTTTTGAATGATATGATTTAATGAATTTTCCATCGGTGTTTATCAGATGTATGGAGATGATCTCATTGTCCGACTCATTTTTTAAACTGATTTTTCCCTGCCGGAAGAGGTTGTGAGTTTTAAGCATGCTGTATGGAGTCCACATCGATCCAGCCAAAGCGTTGCCATAAATATTTGTGCTTGTATAATGATTGTCAGTATAAGGAAAGCAGCTGCACGACTGGCACATATAATTTGAATTATTGAATTTAATCAGAAACTGTTTTTCCACTGAGTACAGATTACCATTCGGAATTACGGTGCCGTTAAGATAATCGCCTAAATAATTATGCGGTGTTAAAGTCGAATTACAATAACTGAAGGAATTGTCTTCAGCACTCATTCCAATGAAAAAAATCGTTTTCGGTTTTGAAAAACGATCTGATAAAAAATGCATCGTCTTGCAAACCTGGTCGAACACGAAATCCGCATTACTCGTAAATGAAGGCAGCATCATCCTGTCCATCAGCGGGTCTGCTTCTGTGATCTGGTCGATGGCCGTCCATCCCTGGAGGTTATAAATTTCCGATGGCAGAAATTCCGCTTCAACGAACCTGCAGCTATTGTAAGCGCATTTTAATGTTCTCATCAGCGAAAGGATCGTTTTGAAATTCGTAAACTCATTCTGCATGGTACTCAACGATGCCGTGTACGTCCAGTAACGGTATTCAAGATAAAAGGAGTCGAAGACGTATTTATTGAATTTCGAGGGATTGTATTTCCCAAAGTTGTAAACAAACGATGCAGCCTTCAGGAAAAATTTACAAATTTCCGATCGCCTGAGGTCGACAGCATTCGGTCCGGTATTATTTAACGCCTGATTGAATGCATTCAGACCGGAAATATTTCCCTGCGGAAAACAACCGTTAGTAGATGGAAGTGAAACCATCACCGGTGCACTGCTTTGGAAGGGCCCGGCATCACTTGCTCCGAGTCCAATTTGAATTCCCGGAAAGGAATCTCTCGCATGAATGAGAAAATCCTTCAGCGCATTCTCCATTTGCCGGTTGCCAAAAATATTTGAATTTTCAAATCCGCTTAAAATGATATAGCCGATGAAATTGTTTCGCATGTATCTGAAGAGCTCCATTTCCAGTCGCAACGGGCTGCCGTTTGAAATGTCCGAAATGATTTCATCCGCACAATCCACATTCATGCTCCTCGTAAACAGATATCCGGGGTTTGAGGGAGGTCCCTGTGAAGTATGAGGAAGTTGTGCATTGATCGATATGTGCGGTATTGCCGCCAGCAATATTCCCGTGAAGATTAATTTACATTTCATCTGCAAGCAATTTTATCAGGCAAAAGTCAGCCATAGAAAATCGATTTGCATCCGGCAGAATAAGGTGATTTTATTAGCCAGCATATGTGAACAAGTAGCAATTAAATTGGTCTGCTTGTTTATTTTTTTCGAGTAATATTATACCATGAATAATAGTTTTGAAGTCACAGGCGGACAAGAGCTCAGAGGCGAGATCGTTCCGCAGGGAGCCAAGAACGAGGCTCTTCAGATCTTGTGTGCAACCCTGCTTACACCGGAGAAAGTCGTCATACGCAACATTCCGGATATACGCGACGTCAATAAACTGATCGAACTGCTCCAGCATCTCGGTGTTAAGGTTCAACAGACCGGCGTCCTTAAAGGCGAATTTACTTTCCAGGCCGACCAACTTTTTCTTGATTATATCGACACGCCCGATTTTAAAAAACAGGCTTCTGCATTGCGCGGTTCTATCATGATCGTCGGCCCGCTGCTCGCACGTTTCGGAAGGGCACGGATCCCAAGACCCGGAGGCGACAAGATCGGCCGTCGAAGGCTCGACACCCATTTCATCGGCTTCCAGAATCTCGGCGCCGATTTCGATTTCAACAGCCAGGATAACTTTTATAATGTCAGAGCCAAAAAACTGAAAGGCACCTACATGCTCCTGGATGAGGCTTCGGTTACAGGCACAGCAAATATCGTCATGGCCGCCGTGCTCGCTGAAGGCACCACCACCATCTATAATGCGGCCTGCGAGCCATACCTGCAGCAACTTTGCAACATGCTCAACAGGATGGGTGCCAAGATCTCGGGAATAAGTTCGAACCTGCTTACCATCGAAGGCGTTACCTCGTTGAAAGGAACAGAGCACAAATTACTTCCAGATATGATCGAAATCGGCTCATTCATCGGTCTTGCCGCAATGACGAAGTCTGAGATCACCATCAAAGAAGTAGGTTACGAACACCTGGGTGTCATTCCCGATGTTTTCAAACGGCTGGGTATCCAGATGGAAAGAAAGGGAGAGGATCTCTTCATCCCCAGGCAAGAACATTACGAAATTGAATCGTTCATCGACGGATCCATACTTACTGTTGCCGATGCAATCTGGCCGGGCTTCACACCTGACCTGCTCAGCGTCGTGCTGGTCACCGCCACCCAGGCAAACGGCACCGTTCTCATCCATCAGAAAATGTTCGAGAGCAGGTTGTTCTTCGTCGATAAACTCATCGACATGGGTGCGCAGATCATACTCTGCGATCCGCATCGCGCCACAGTCATCGGCCTCAACAGGAAATTTCCGTTGCGTGCAATCCAGATGACGTCGCCTGACATACGCGCAGGAGTAGCGTTGCTCATTGCAGCCATGTCGGCCAAAGGGAAAAGCATCATTCACAACATCGAACAAATCGACCGTGGTTACCAGCGCATCGACGAGCGGCTGAATGCCATCGGAGCGAAGATCAACAGGATCAATTAATTTATTTTTGCAGCACTACGGTCTGTGCTTTCCACAAGGCGTCTTCCCGCCTTCCGCTTCAAGTCCTCGCAAACGACTGCTCATTTGATTGTTTATTACTAACAACTGCTCCGGGCTTTCCGCTTCAGTCGGGGCTGTTTGCAATGTGTGATTTTCATAAATAGATGCTCCTCATTTTAATTGAGTATTTTAAAAGCTGTTCTATCAAATAAAAAATTTTAATATTATCTTTTCCGTCATTCAATCGCTCTGCCTACCTTCGCCGTTATCCATGGATCAGGCTGGCATAAAGAAAAAACTCTCAGATAACTTTCCCTTCACTCCAACCGGTGATCAGGAAAATCTGATCCATACAATGAGTGAATTCCTCGCTGACGATTCCGGAAAAAAAATTTTCGTCCTGAAAGGATATGCTGGAACGGGCAAAACTTCTTTCATAAAAACGCTCGTAAAAACACTTCCGGAGCTGAATTATAAATTTTCTCTTCTTGCTCCGACCGGCAGAGCGGCCAAGGTAATTACCGATTACACCTCTGTTCCGGCCAGTACCATTCATCGCTGCATCTATGAAATTACCCCCACAAAGGGAGGCAACATCAACGTACGACTTTCTGCCAATAAAGTAGAACAGAAAATTTATATCGTCGACGAGGCATCGATGATTTCCTCTGGCGACGATAAAAGTCTTCTTAAGGGAAGGAACCTTCTGGACGATTTGTTTTCATTTGTTTTCACCTCCAGGAATTGCAGCATCATTTTCATCGGCGATACAGCACAGCTGCCTCCTGTCGGCGAAATTAACAGCATTGCGCTCGACGGCACTTACCTGCAAACGGCTTTTCGCACAAAGGTTTATTCAGTTGAGCTAAAAGAAGTGGTAAGGCAGGCCCAGGATTCCGGCATTTTGATGAATGCCACCGCTCTCAGGATTCTGATTGGAAAATCGGCCAATGAACCGGTATTAAAATCATCAGGCTTCAAAGACGTGGAAATTTTATTCAATGATTCCCTTCATGAAAACCTCGGGCATCAGTTCTCCGGGAGCAATTCCGGAAACACACTCATCGTCTGCCGCTCAAACAAGCAGGCCAATAAATACAACGATTTCATCCGGCGGAGTTTGTTTGGTTATGAAGATGCAATTTGCTCAGGCGACCGCATGATGATCGTCAGGAATAATTACTTCTGGCTCGATAAGGAATCCACAACCGGGTTCATCGCAAACGGTGATATTGTGAGGATCAAAAAAGTTTTGAAAATAGAAAAAAAGTACGGTTTCAATTTTGCGGATGCAATCATCGAATTCGTCGACTATCCCGGCGAAGGCGAAGTGGAATTAAAGCTTTTACTGGACACCATCGATTCGGAAACGCCTTCTCTCAGCCAGGATGAAATGAAAAAACTCTTCGAAGAAGTGTATAAGAGTTTTGGGAAAAAAGTGAAGGCCCGTGAACGATTATCGAGAACATACGACGATCCGTATTTCAATGCTCTTCAGGTGAAGTTCAGCTATGCAGTGACCTGCCATAAGGCGCAAGGGGGACAATGGCCGTTTGTTTTTGTCGATTCAGGTTATATGAATGAAGCCATGTATAATACCGAATACCTCCGCTGGCTGTATACTGCGGTGACAAGAGCGACGGAAAGGTTATATTTTGTGAATTTCGACCAGAAATATTTCCGAAAGTAGGATTCCGGTTGAATATTTTATAATGTTAGATGAGTTGAATACCCATACGTTATTTATCAGCGACAATCTGCGGTTAAATCCCCGAGATCTGCGGGATAGCAACACCTGAAATTTATCCCGCAGATTGCGCAGATTTTATTCGCAGATTTTCGCGGATAATGAAACTGCTTATCCCACGTTGTTTTGGCGTCAGGTATCTGTCTGCTATGTTAGAAAAGGAGAAATAAAATACAATTCT
>CAZQOQ010000032.1:0-82319 GCA_964595205.1 uncultured Flavobacteriales bacterium
CATATTGCGGGGTGGATCCGCCGGTGGGCGGATCGTTGGGCTCATATCCGCTAGCTAGCGGACAACAGTTCGAGTGAATTAAGTAAAGAAAGAAAAAGAGTAAAAAGACATATTGCGGGGTGGATCCGCCAGTGGGCGGATCGTTGGGCTCATATCCGCTAGCTAGCGGACATCAGTTCGAGTGAATTAAGTAAAGAAAGAAAAAGAGTAAAAAGACATATTGCGGGGTGGAGCAGTTGGTAGCTCGTTGGGCTCATAACCCAAAGGTCATCGGTTCGAGTCCGGTCCCCGCTACTATAAGGAAATAGCCGAAGAAATTCGGCTATTTTATTTTAAAGTGGATATGATGGAGAATGATTTTACTGTTTATATTTTATATTCGGAGAGGTACGATAAAATTTATGTTGGCTACACTTCTGATCTGGAAGCGAGAATTTTATCACACAATGAACTTTCAAATAAAGGTTGGACAAAAAAATTCAGACCATGGAAGCTCATTCATACTGAAAAATTTGATTCGGTATCTGAAGCACTCAAAAGAGAAAAACAACTTAAATCTGCAAATGGACGAAAATTTGCCCGCTCTTTATTACATCCTTCCCTATTTTCAAATGGGCTCATATCCGCTAGCTAGCGGACATCGGTTCGAGTCCGGTCCCCGCTACTTATACAGTGTGAGTTTGAAGTTTGAGTGTGTCCAACGCACTCAAACTGGAACTCACACTTTTTTTATTACTTAAGGTCTTGTAGCAGATTTAAGTCAAAATGAGAAGCCAGGCTAATACTGTTTTAGTACTTTTGACCCTTACATTTTATTTTGATTGTGGGCAGAGTATTAATCATAGACGATGAGGACAAACTCAGAAACCTGCTGGCTAAAATTGTTAGCCTGGAAGGTTTTGAGGTTATAGAAGCTGCTGACTGCAAATCCGCCCTCAAAAAAGCAGAACAAACAGACATAGATGTAATTATTTGTGATGTCAAACTGCCTGATGGCAATGGGATTGAGCTCTCAAAAAAACTGAAGGAAAAAAACTCCGTCGCGGAAATTATTTTACTCACAGCTTTCGGAAATATCCCTGACAGTGTACAGGCAATCAAGAACGGTGCATTTGATTACCTTACCAAAGGAGACGACAATAACAAAATTATTCCCCTGCTTTACCGGGCTATTGAAAAAGTGACACTTTCAAGGCGTGTTCATCAATTGGAGAAGCGGGTTGGAGATAAATTTTCGCTTGAAAAAATCATCGGTAAGTCAAAAGCAATTCAGGCGGCAATTGCGCTTGCAAAAAAAGTTGCACAAACGGACACCACAGTATTACTGACAGGTGAAACGGGCACAGGCAAAGAAGTTTTTGCTCAAGGCATTCATCAGGCAAGTCACCGCTGTAACAGAAATTTTATTGCTATTAACTGCTCCGCATTCAGCAAGGAATTACTGGAAAGTGAAATGTTTGGACATAAAGCCGGCGCATTTACAGGAGCCATTAAAGACAGCAAAGGTTTATTTGAGGAAGCTGACGACGGAACCATTTTTTTGGATGAAATCGGCGAAATGAGTCTCGCTTTGCAGGCAAAACTTTTACGCGTAATTGAAACCGGTGAGTTTCTCAAAGTTGGCGAAAGCAAAACCACCAAGGTGAATGTACGCATCATTGCCGCAACTAACCGCGACCTGCGAAAAGAAATTGAAACAGGAAACTTCCGAAAGGATTTATTTTACCGTCTTTCCGCTTTTCAGATTCATCTGCCACCATTACGGGAAAGAGTGATTGACATTGAATTACTGGCAACTCATTTCGTGAATATGTTTTCTGCAAAGACCAATCAAAAAACGAAGACTTTTTCAAAACCATATATTGAGGCGCTAAAACACTATTCCTGGGACGGGAACATCCGCGAATTGAAAAATGTCATTGAACGCAGCGTGATTTTGTCCGATGGCGCTGAACTGAATTTGGATTCATTGCCCGGAGAATTTCAGCAATTATCCTCTGAAAAAAATGATGGAAGGACATTGTCCGCATTTGATTTAGCAAGCGCAGAAAAACTGCACATACAAAAAGTGCTGAATTACACCAATGGCAACAAAACCGAAGCGGCGCGTTTACTCAACATTGCGCTTACGACCCTCTACCGGAAGCTGGATGAGTATAATATCGGCTGACCAATCATAGCAAAACGATAGTGCGAACCCTTTCAATATGAAAGGGTTTTTTGTTTGAGAAAATTCCCGCTTTTCATTCAACCGATATAAAATCAACGACATGCAGTTTTGTTTAATGAAAAGGAATGAATGTTGGCTTAAGGCCGACCAAATCAAAAAAAAATGAAAAATATTCCATCAAAATATATCTATAAGGAGATGCAAAGGTTCGCTAATGTGACAAAAGAATTAATAATTCAAGGAAAAATTTCACGGGTAAAGAAATGTTTTGCTGTAGCATCGTCAATTACCGGGAGGGATTGGTATCATTACTAAATGAATGAAAGACAAAGAACCATACGATAATTTAAAAAGGACGGTGATAATTTTAGTAACATGGCTCATTGCACTTTCATTACTCTACATCGCTTATATAAAACTGACAATACTCTGGAATAAATAAAAACAAAAATGATAACAGCACTAATGATTCTTCTTGGCCTCGCGGGTTTTGCACTTTGTTACAAATCCATTAACTGGTTCGAAAAAATCTAAATAATATGATCGCACTATTCCTCATCGCATTACTCATGTTCGGCTACATGGGATATGTTCTCGTAAAGCCGGAAAAATTCTAAACTTCAATTCAAATGAATACTGAAATTTTAGGAGTCATCCTCATTTATGCTACGGCAGTGTTGCTTGCCATTCCGCTTGGCAAATACATTGCAAAGATTTTTTCGGGAGAGAAAACATTTCTTGACCCGGTTTTAAATCCGCTTGAAAAATTCTTCTTTCGCTTTAGTGGAATTGATGCATCAAAGGAAATGAGCTGGAAGCAAAACCTGGTTGCATTGCTTACAATCAATGCTATTTGGTTTTTGCTTTCCATGTTCGTGCTGATGAATATGGGTTGGCTTCCGCTCAATCCCGATGGCAATCCTTCCATGAGCGCTGATCTGGCCTTTAATACTTCCGTAAGTTTTGTAACCAATACAAACCTTCAGCACTATTCGGGTGAAAGCGGATTGTCTTATCTCGGTCAATTGATATTAATGTTGTGGCAGTTCATCAGCGCGGGAACAGGTATTGCCATCTGTGCCGTTGTTTTCATTGCCATGAAAGAACGCACTACCGAGCAGCTTGGAAATTTCTACAACCTTCTGGTGAAATCATGTACGCGAATCTTACTTCCCCTTGCGGTTGTGGTTGCAACGATCCTCGTCTTCCATGGCACACCAATGACTTTAAACGGCAAAGACACCGTGATTACAATGCAGGGCGATACCATGCAAGTGAGCACAGGCCCGGTCGCCGCAATGGTTGCAATAAAACAACTGGGCACCAATGGTGGCGGTTATTTTGGCGCTAACTCTGCCGTGCCGCTTGAAAATCCAGATTATTTTACAAACATCGTTGAAGACGTCTGCATTATTCTCATCGCCATTGCAATGGTTTTTGCATTGGGAAATTTTCTCAGGAGAAAAAAACTGGCCTGGATGATTTTCGGGGTGATGACTGCTGGATTTATTCTCCTGGTCATACCGACCATTTATTATGAAATGAACGGCAACCCTGCCATTGAAAAAATGGGGATCAGCCAGCCCATGGGAAGCATGGAAGGAAAGGAAGTCCGTTTCGGAGCTGCTGCATCAGCGTTGTGGGAAATCAATACGACAAACACTTCAAACGGCTCTGTAAATTCAATGCACGACAGTTCCATGCCTCTTTCAGGCATGAACGCAATGCTTGGCATGATGGTAAATGCATTTTACGGAGGAGTAGGCGTTGGCTTTCTGAATTTTTACATTTTCATCATCATTGCTGTTTTCATCAGCGGTTTGATGGTTGGGAGAACTCCGGAATTCCTCGGCAAAAAAATTGAAGCGCGTGAAATGAAAATCGCAATGATAATTTTCTTATTGCATCCACTATTCATTTTATCATTCACTGCACTTTCAAGTTATCTCGCTGCACACGATACTGCTATGGGGTGGTGGTATGCGGGAAATGCCTCAGGCTGGCTGAATAATCCTGGTTATCACGGCTTCAGTGAGATGTTATATGAATTTACATCTTCTTCAGCAAACAACGGCAGCGGCTTTGAAGGTCTGGGAGATGGCAATCCGTTTTGGAATATTACCTGTGGAGTCGTAATGCTTCTCGCAAGATTTCTTCCCATTATCGGCCCTGTTGCCATTGCCGGGCTGCTTGCCAGGAAAAAATTTATTCCTGAAAGTTCAGGTACGCTTAAAGCAGATACGGCAACTTTCGGCATGATGGTATTTGCTGTGATAGTTGTTCTGGTTGGGTTATCATTCTTTCCGGCACTTGCTTTGGGACCGATTGCCGAACATTTCTCTTTGTTTTAATGAGTAAATATTAATGCTATGAAAAGGAAAAGACAAACAAAATTATTTGATAAAGCGTTGGTGATTGAAGCTATAAAACAATCATTTGTAAAGCTTAATCCTCGCATTATGTTTCGCAACCCTGTCATGTTTACGGTGGAAGTCGGAACTGCCTATATGTTAGGCGTTTGTGTCTGGATTTTAATGGGAGAAACCTCACAAGGTTCTTTCCTTTACAACTTTCTTATTTTCAAAATACTGCTGCTCACTGTTCTTTTTGCAAACTTTGCTGAAGCTCTTGCAGAAGCAAGAGGAAAAGCACAGGCAGATTCGCTTCGTAAAACAAGAGAAGACACACCCGCAAAAAAAATATTTACTCTTGGAGAAATTTATATCAACGAAGTAAAAACAATACCGTCATCTGAATTAAAAAAGGGAGACCTGTTTTTCTGCGAAGCGGGAGACATTATTCCAACGGACGGAGAAATCCTCGATGGCATCGCAACCATTGATGAGAGCGCAATTACCGGAGAGAGTGCGCCCGTTATACGCGAAGCCGGAGGTGATAAATCGTCTGTTACAGGCGGAACAAAAGTTCTTAGTGATAAAATTAAGGTTAAAGTTACCAGTGACCCTGGTGAAAGTTTTTTAGATAAAATGATCGCATTGGTTGAAGGTGCTTCACGTCAGAAAACACCCAATGAAATTGCACTCACAATTTTACTTGCAGGTTTCACACTCATCTTCATCATCATTTGCATCACATTATCCCCTTTTTCTGATTATGCAAAAACACCGATTCCGATTTCATCTTATATCTCGCTCTTTGTTTGTTTGATTCCGACAACCATCGGCGGATTACTTTCAGCTATCGGTATTGCAGGAATGGACAGGGCATTGCGCGCCAATGTGATTGCCAAATCAGGCAAAGCAGTGGAAACAGCAGGCGATATTGATACCCTGCTTCTTGACAAAACCGGAACTATCACCATTGGCAATCGCAAGGCAACAAACTTTTATCCGGCTAACGGAATTGATGAAAAAGATTTTATCAATTATGCGGCATTGAGTTCAATGGCAGATAACACACCGGAAGGAAAATCGATAATTGAACTGTCGGGTATTCGTTCGTCAGATTTGAATGTTGATAAACCAGTCTTCATCAAGTTTACCGCAGAGACCAGAAGTTCAGGAATTGATTATGCGGAGACACGCATTCGCAAGGGTGCCTTTGATGCGATAAAAAATATTTCTGAGAAAGCAGGAAACGCTTTTCCTAAAGAAACCGAGGAAAAAACAAATGAGATTTCTTCCAAAGGAGGCACACCGCTTGTGGTTTCTAAAAATGAAAAAGTGATTGGGGTAATTGAGTTGCAGGATATTATCAAGACCGGAATACTGGAGCGATTTGAGCGACTCAGAAAAATGGGTGTAAAAACAGTGATGGTTACGGGCGACAACCCACTTACTGCAAAATACATTGCCGTTAAAGCAGGTGTTGATGATTTTATTGCAGAGGCCAAACCGGAAGACAAAATGAACTACATCCGTAAGGAACAGCAATCAGGAAAGCTGGTTGCCATGATGGGCGACGGTACAAATGATGCGCCGGCACTTGCACAGGCTGATGTTGGAGTTGCAATGAACAGCGGAACCGCAGCCGCCAAAGAAGCAGGCAATATGGTTGACCTTGACAACGACCCGACAAAGCTGATTGAAGTCGTTGAAATTGGAAAACAATTGTTGATGACACGCGGAACACTCACAACATTTTCCATTGCAAACGATGTTGCAAAATATTTTGCAATCGTTCCCGCCTTGTTTATTACTTCCATTCCTCCGTTGCAGGCACTTAACATCATGCATTTGCATTCACCGCAAAGCGCTATTCTTTCGGCAGTGATCTTTAATGCAATCATTATTCCGCTGCTCATTCCTCTTGCACTGAAAGGTGTAGCCTACAAACCGATCGGGGCAAGTGCATTACTCAGGCGCAATCTTCTTTACTATGGCTTGGGAGGAATTCTAATTCCATTCATCGGCATAAAACTGATTGACCTTGTTGTTACACTATTCATTTAAAAAAATAATTAAAATGAAAACGAACATTCTTCCATCAATAAAACTTACGCTTTTATTTATTATTCTCTTTATGGGTGTTTACACACTCCTAATGCTTGGCATTGCACAACTTGCCCCGAACAACGGCAAGGGATTCATTGTTGAGGTCAATGGAAAAAAGTATTATGAGAACATCGCTCAGAATTTTTATTCAGATAAATATTTCTGGTCTCGCCCATCTGCCGTAAACTACAATGCAGCCGGAAGCGGCGGCAGTAACAAAGGACCGTCAAATCCTGATTATCTCGCTCAGGTACAGTCACGCATCGACACCTTCATGGCACATAATCCTGGCATTAATAAATCTGATATTCCTTCAGATTTGGTTACGGCATCGGGCAGCGGCCAGGACCCAAATATCTCCGTTCAGGGGGCTACCGTTCAATTGAAGCGTATCGCACTGGCAAGAAATTTATCAGAAAAAGATTTAGAAATACTCATCGGGCAAAACATTGAAAAACCACTGTTTGGTTTATTCGGCACGGAAAAAATAAATGTGCTCAAACTCAACATTGCCTTAGATAATTTAAAGTGACCATTTTAAACAAAATCAAGATGAAAAATAATTTACTCACCATTGCCCTCATTATAAGCTCAGTCATAGCCAGGGCGCAGTCTGATACATCAACAGGAAATCTCAGTTTTAGCGGTTATGCTGAGATTTATTATTCATATGACTTTAATCAACCCATTGATCACAACCGTCCGGCCTTCTTTTACAGTCACAACAGGCATAATGAATTTAACATTAATCTCGCTTTTATAAAAGGAGCTTATTCCTCTGAAAAAGTTCGCGCCAATGTTGCATTGGCGGTAGGCAGCTATATGAATGCTAATTACGCAGCCGAACCAGGCGTCCTAAAAAATATTTACGAAGCTAATGCGGGATTAAAGATTAGCAACAAAAAAAATCTCTGGCTTGATGCGGGAATCTTTGCCTCACACATCGGATTTGAAAGCGCTGTATCAAAAGATTGCTGGGCATTAACAAGAAGCATCCTTGCCGATAATTCCCCGTATTATGAAAGCGGAGCGAAACTCTCTTACACGACCGATAACGGAAAATGGTTTCTAAGCGGATTAATATTAAACGGGTGGCAACACATTCAACGGCCCGATGGAAATAATTCCATCGCTTTCGGAACTCAGTTTACCTTCACGCCTGATTCTAAAGTTTCCGTCAATTACAGTACATTTATCGGAAATGATAAACCCGATACCTTAAAACAAATGCGATACTTCAATAATTTATATGCAATAGTTCATTTCAATGATAAAATCCATCTCACAGCGGGCTTTGATTATGGCATGGAACAGAAAACAAAGGGCAGCAGCGATTACAACAGTTGGTATAGCCCTGTGTTAATTCTTATGGTTAAACTCAATAGCCAATGGTCGGTATCAGCAAGAGGTGAATTTTATAATGATGAGAATGGTGTTATTATTGCCACAGGAACCGAGAACGGGTTTCAGACTTCAGGTTATTCACTCAACCTGGATTATAAAATCAGGGACAATGCCATCTGGAGAATAGAAGGCAGGACTTTAAACAGCAAGGATAATATTTTCATTAAAGACGCTCAATCTCAGAATACAAATACCTTTGTAACTACTTCGCTTGCCATCTCATTTTAAATGATTGAAGAAGACAACAAAGAACAAAATGTTCAGCGCTTTCTCGACTTAATAAAGAAGTCACGGCTTGGTAAGTTTAAGATTTACATCGGCATGAGTGCGGGTGTGGGAAAAACGTACCGTATGTTACAAGAGGCGCACGCGCTCCTTAAAAATGGCATTGACGTAAAAGTGGGTTACATCGAAACCCATAACCGAAAGGAAACGCATGATTTGCTTGAAGGATTGCCTGTCATTCCACGAAGAAAAATATTTTACAGGGGAAAAGAACTCGAAGAAACCGATGTACAGGCTATTATAAATCTTCGCCCGGAAGTTGTTATAATCGACGAACTCGCACACACGAATGTTGCAGGAAGTAAAAATGAAAAGCGGTGGCAGGACGTATTGGAAATATTGGAAGCAGGTATTAATGTAATCAGCGCAGTCAACATTCAACACATAGAAAGTTTAAATGATGAAGTAAAAAAAATAACAGGTGTTGAAGTAACCGAACGCATACCCGATAAAGTAATTGCACTTGCCGATGAAGTTGTAAACATTGATTTGACTGCTGATGAACTGATTGTCCGTCTGAAAGAAGGCAAAATTTACCAGGCTGAAAAAATTGAGGCTGCACTTAATAACTTTTTCAAATCCGAACACATTTTACAATTACGCGAACTTGCCCTGAAAGAAGTTGCCTCTCAGGTAGAACGCAAAGTGGATACGGAGGTCACCAAGGAATATGTGATAAAGCATGAACGCTTTTTATCATGTATAAGCAGTAATGAGGTAACTGCAAAAACAGTTATCCGGAAAACAGCACGACTCGCCAGTTATTATAACAGCAAATGGTATGTTATGTATGTGCAGACCCCGGATGAAAGGCCCGATAAAATTCCTTTGGATAAACAAAGACACTTAATCAATAATTTCAAATTAGCAACAGAATTAGGAGCTGAAATCATTAAAGTGGAAAACAGGAATGTGGCAAAAGCTATTATCGAACAGGCTGATCAAAGAAAGATTACTACCATCTGTATCGGTAAGCCTCATATTAATTTATTCCGGGTAATTATTGCTACTAACATATTTAATGATCTGTTGAAAAAGCTGTCATCAAACAGCATTGATTTGGTAATACTTTCATGAAATGCGCATAAAAACCAAACTGACTCTCAGTGTAGGACTGTTATTTCTGTTGATTCTCATTCTCGCTCTTATTGGAGCCAGGCAGGTAAATGCACTTGCCTCTGACACCGAAAATATTTTAAAAGCCAATTACAATACCCTCGACTATGCTCGCAACATGCTTAAATCCCTGGATGATTTAAATGTAGAAAATAATGCAGCCCGTGTTTTTGAAGAAAATCTAAAGAAGCAGAATGAAAATATTACTGAAGTTGGGGAATCCGAATATACCTCGAATCTTACGTCTCACTACAATCAACTGATACAAAATCCCAACGACAGTCTTTTACCAAAAAAAATAAGGCATGATTTGAATGACATTATGAAACTTAACATGGATGCCATTCAAAGAAAAAGTTTAATTGCAGCTAAGACAGCCAAAACATCCATCATATTGATTGCTATCGCCGGAACATTTTGTTTCCTTATTGCTTTTTCGTTACTCGTGAATCTTCCAAACAACATAGCTAACCCGATTCGCCAACTTACCGAAAGCATTAAAGCCATAGCCGCTAAAAATTATTCTCAGCGTGTGCATTTTCAGAGCAAGAGTGAGTTTGGCGAATTAGCAAGTTCGTTTAACACAATGGCTCAAAAATTAGAGGAATATAACAGCAGCAACCTGGCAAAATTGATGAAAGAAAAAAAGAGGATTGAAACCCTCATCAATAACATGCATGATCCTGTTATAGGACTGGATGAAAATAAGAAGATCATTTTTGTAAATGGAGAAGCATTGAAAATTGCAGGATTAAAAGAAGAGGAAATGATCGGTAAGAGTGCACAAGAATTATCTGTATATAACGATTTGATCCGTTCATTACTCCAGGAAATTGCCAACTCGGAGAACATTACCATCAAGACAAAAAAACCATTAAAAATATTTGCAGATGATAAAGAAAGTTATTTTGAAAAGGAAATATTTAATATATCAATCATTCCTACGGGAGAACAAAATACTCAGTTAATCGGCTATGTAATAATTTTAAGGAATATTACTCCATACAAAGAATTGGATTTTGCGAAAACAAATTTTATTGCCACTGTTTCACATGAATTAAAAACTCCGATTTCGTCGATCAAGATGAGTTTGCAACTTTTGGAGAACGAAAAAATCGGCAGCTTAAACGTCGAGCAAAAAAACCTTATTGATAGTGTCAATGAAGATGCTTCGAGATTGCTTAAAATCACGGGAGAATTGTTAAATATTACCCAGGTCGAAAGCGGAAATATTCAACTTGGTATCATTCCTACGTCACCAATGGAAATTCTCCAATACGCAATTAATGCCAACAAAACCCAGGCTGAAGAAAAGAAAATAAAATTTGAAATCACTTCTCCTAAAACAATTTCCAATGTACTTGCAGATAGCGAAAAAACAGCCTGGGTGCTCACTAATTTAATTTCCAACGCCATCCGGTATTCTTATGATAATTCAATTGTTTATCTCTCCGTCAGCGAAAAGAATAATAAAATAATTTTCTCCGTAAGAGACACAGGCCAGGGGATTGCACCGCAATACAAAGACAAAATATTTGACCGCTATTTTCGGGTGCCGGGTTCAAAAAAGGAGGGTACAGGACTTGGCCTGTCCATTAGCAAAGAATTCATTGAAGCTCAAGGCGGACAAATTACAGTGGAAAGTGACTTCGGCGCGGGAAGTTTGTTTACAGTTTCGTTGAATAAGTCAATAACGTAAAACTGAATTCAAAAATAATCTGAATTTGTTAGAAGCCAGACACAATTCAGTCCGGGTCCGGAGTCCGAGTCTGAACATCAGACTCAGTCTCCGGACCCCGACTTTTTTTAATTGTGGGCTTCTACAAAATACATATCAAAGTCCCCTTTGTTCTTGGCAGATATTTTTCCGCGATAAAAACAAGTAAATTGGTCTTTAACTTCCTCATAAGTCGAACTACTTATGTTTACTTTCCCGGTTTCACCGCTTGATTCCATTCGTGATGCAATGTTGACCGTATCGCCCCAAATGTCATATGAGAATTTTTTTATACCAACTATACCGGCAACGACAGGACCAGTATGGAGACCAATGCGTATTTCAAAAGCCGGTTTGCCTTCACTCATTTTATTTTTTTTCTCCCTGAGCATGAAATCACGAATTTCCAACGCTGCTTTCACGGCATCACTTGCATGTGTTTTATTCGCAACCGGCAGTCCTCCCGCACACATATAGCTATCTCCAATAGTCTTAATTTTTTCAAGGTTATATTTGGTAATTATCCGGTCAAATTCGCTGTAACAAAAATTAATTTCATCAACGAGTTCAGTCGGGGATAGTTTTTCGCTCACTTTTGTAAAATCCTTAAAATCGGTGAACAGCACCGTAACCTGATTAAAAAGCTTTGCGTCAGCATAACCTTTCCTTTTTAACTCTTCCGCAACTTTACCTGGAAGTATATTCAATAAAAGAGTATCACTTCGCTTCTTTCCTTTTTGTATGGTACGGGCAAGAAGGAACAGCAGAAGGAGTCCTCCTGCCATTGCAATTAATCCTATGCGCTGCTTTTGCGATCGTTCGATTAATACTGCTTCTTTTTTTGAATATTCGAGAGAGTCAGCAAGTTTGGATTTCTCGTGCTCATACTTCATCGTCTGCCTTAAAATATTTTTAGCATTTTCTTCGGACACAGCTGAATCCCGAAGCGTAATTCCCAAGATATAATCATCCAATGCCTCCTTATATTTTTTTGCTTTTCTGAGAATTTCGCTGCGAAATAAATATGATTCATTAAGATCGGATACGAAATTGTTATCAGATCCTAAATCAATACTTTTATTGATATAAAATATTGCGCTATCAGTTTTCCCTCGACTTTCGTGCAGCCTGGCTAATTTATTATAAATAATAAATCGTCCTAGTCTGTGATCAATTGATTCCCTGTAATTTTTTGAGAGTAAATAATAATGATATGCGGAATCCAGTTCTCCGGTTTCAAAATAAAGATCACCTATATTGTTCATCATCCAGCCCAACGCACCAATTCTCCCCTCATTAGATTTAATCTTTTCAAGATATGGAAGCGAAGTCATGTAATAATATCGGGTCGAATCTTTATTTGAAATAACGGATCCAATATTTCCATATGACAGTCCGATATTGTAGTTATCTGAAATACTCAGGGACAATTCGAGACTTTTACGGAAATAGCTTATCGCCTCTTCCTGGTCGTTCTGTGAACTAAGTAATGAGCCAAGATTATTAAGTGCAATAATTTCTAAATTCTTATCATTGGATTGCTGAGTCAGCCTAAGAAATTCCATACGGAATTCAATTGCCTTATTAATATCTCCGGCATTTTCGTTTGCTATTGCAAGGCCATTAAGAATTCCCCCAACTAGCTTTATGGGCGGTACATTTGAAACTCTGTAGTTTACTCCTCTTTGCAATAATTCATAAGAGGCTTCAAGATATTCGAGTGCCATTGCCGGGTTTTTATCAAGGTTGCGCTGTCCAATCTGATACCCTAAATAATATCGAATGCTGTCGATTTTTGTCTCCTGATAAATTTTGATGAGCGAGTCTAAATCAGATTGTGGTTCTGCATCGATGAAATGATTTCTTGAAGTAAAAATGAAAAACAGTATCGTAATAAGAATATATAATGAAAAATTGACTTTGATTTCAGATTGTCTATTATCCGATTCCATAGTATTCATTTCCCTCTCATTTGAAATTTGTCACCGATGTGGATTTTGTTCAATCCGAGATGATACAATAAAATTGAAAGTAACAACGTGTTGAATATTCAGGATTTCTTATCACAATGTTGCTAAGGTAGGATAAAAGTTTTTTAACAAGCAAAAGGCAAATAGGTCGAATTTTACAGCCCTGACTTAAAACTCAGCGCTCTTTGGCACAAGTCCGGTTCAGGCTACTTATTATAAATTTACTTCAGACTTAGGCAGTCTGCTTTCCTCAGATATTATTTCAATCAAAGTTAGCGTTTGGAGGCTGACTGTCGGACTCCAAATTAAACATGCCCTTCTTCTCCGGTTAACCTCTTTTTCCAGTCAAAAAACCTCATTTTGACTCTTATCTTTAACAACAATATGATTTGTTCCCTTCGATAATCTTTCTAACTTGCGGTAAGGAAATGAAATGAATGCAGGGTTGATATAAACAAAGCCAGTAAATTCTCTTTATACGCTAAAATGGGTTTTCATCATTTAAAAATCCTGCTTGTAAATATTTTTTTTCTGCTTGCCTTCCATTTTTCCGGAGCATCAGAATTCATCGCCGGAAATCCATTCCGGACAGACGTATTCATCGAAAACAAAGGGCAGTTTAACGGCTGGAGCATGACTAAAAACCAGGTCCTCTTTGGTATTGATAAAATGGACCAGGTTCAATTCACATCCAGTGAAATCATCTATCATCTGAGGAAAATTGAACCGAAGAAGAGAAACGGTGAAAGAGAAAAAGAAGGAGAAGAGGAAGACGAAGAAGAAAAAAGTGCAAAAATTACCGACTCGTGGGTGAAGGCTCGCTGGATTAATTCCAATCCCAACGTAACCGTCGAGCCTCTCGATGAACAGCAAGGTCGTTTCACCTATTGTCTCTATAATAAAAACGTTTCCATCCTGAGCGGTGTTTCAGCAGCCGGTTTCAGGAAACTCATCTATAAAGAACTATATCCCGGTATTGATGTAGAATTGATCATTTCCGAAAAAGGTGGTTTCAAATATTCCCTGCATTGTAAACCCGGCGCCGATATCAGCCAGGTGAAACTTGCCTACGAAGGAAATATTAAATCGATTACAGAAGAAAACGGAGAAGTAATAATCAAAACCCCTTCAGGAATAATCACAGAACACAGGCCTGAAAGTTTTTACAGAAACGGTAAGAGTCTTTCCACAGAATTTAAACTCAATAAAAACAGCCTGTCGTTTATTTTTCCGGATGGAATAAACTCTTCCGAAGAAATCATTGTTGACCCGTGGGTAACTTCTAATCTCAGCAATCTCTCTTCCGCAAATGAAGGATATGATATCGATTTGGATTACCAGGGAAATCTTTATGTCTATGGAGGAGGCGACCCGTCAGGTTCCGGAATGACTGAGTATAAAGTGGCCAAATACGACCAGGGTGGAACCCTTTTATGGACTTTCAACGGCGCAGTTCCTTCCGCGTTCTGGAGCTCCGTAGGTGACATGTACCGCTGTCCAAGCAATTTCCTGATCGAAAAGACCACAGGGAGATGTTACGTCGGTCAGACCTTTACCACCACAGGCACTCAGGTGATCAGACTCGATCCGAATGGGAACTATGATAATTTCATTTCCAACACCAACAGCGTCATGCTTGAAATCTGGGACATGGCTTTCAATTGCACCAATGGACAAATCTATGCTTGCGGCGGAGGCATGTCGACAAATAATAATTTTGGAATCATCGATCCCGTGAACGGCGCTGTGACGACCTCTAATATCACCGGATATCCTGGCGGCCACCAGGATATCGTGACCGTTGCTATGGATAACAACGGTGTCATGTTCGCCTCCCTCGCTTCCATTGCAGTATTCCAGGTTCATAACTATCTCTTTAAAGTCAACAGTACTTTTAATGGCAACCTTTGGAATGCTCCGACAGGATTCTACAACCTCACCGAACCAAACAATAAACGATATCTGAATTCCAGCGGCGTCACAGGAAATGGTTCAAACGTAGTCGGCGTGAACGACAGCTATCTTTTTTTCTATGACGGATATAATCTTGCTGCCTATAATAAAAACAGTGGAGCCCAGGTCGGTTCTTCGATCATCGTTAACAGTGGTTATTCACCTATGTACCAGTCCGGAATTGCAGCAGACAATTGCAATAACGTTTATGTAGGAGGCACCGGACTCATACACAGTTATAAATTCAACGGCAGTACTTTCACCCCCACCGGAAACATCAGCCTGAATGCAAGTATTGGCCAGGCTGCCGTTCATGATATTAAATACGACTGGAACAGCAATTCTCTTTACGTCTGCGGGAATGGCTTCGCTGGAATTTACAGCGCCAATCAAAGTACACTCTGTAATAATCTTGACCTTACCGTAACATCCAATTGCAGCGACGGCGCTATGGTGTCTGTTAGCACCTCACTCATGGGTGGTTTGCTTACCTATACCTGGACAGATTCTGCCGGAACAATATTAAGTTCCCGCACAACCACAGATCTTTCTGATTCTTTACAGGGACTGGCTGACGGAACTTATTACATCCGGGTTCAGGTCTCGCCTCTATGTGGCGGACCTATTGCCATGGATACCGTTCACATTTTTTCAACGAGTCCAATCCAACCGGGTATCACTTCAACCGATCCCGGATGCAGCGGTTTCCCTTCCGGCAACGCTACCGTATTATTAAATGACACCAGCGGGATTCATTTTGCCTGGTCGACAATTCCGGTACAGACCGGTCAGACTGCAGTCGATCTCTATGCAGGATATTATGTTTGCCAAATCACGGATGCAGATGGGTGCGCATCAACCATTTCTGTGTTACTGAATGATCCGCCATTACTCACGTGCAGCGTATCAGGCGGCACAACCGTTTGTCCGGGATCAACGGTGACGCTTTCAGTTTCGGGCTCTGGCGGAACGGGAAATTATCATTATAGCTGGGACGACGGTTCTTCAACCAATCAAATCACTGTTAATCCCCGGTCGCCGTCAAACTTCAGTTGCGTAATCACGGATGATAACGGCTGTACAAATTCTTCTTTCGCATCTGTCGATATTCATCCTCTGCCCGTAGCTGATGGTGGACCGGACACATCGAATTGTTCGGGCGAAACAAACATCCTCGGCCTTCCGGGTTTACCCGGCTTTACTTATGAGTGGTATCCGCAGACGGGGCTTTTCGCTCCCTATTCAGCACAAACGCAGGTGGTAGCCGTGAATTATTCCAGCACCAGAATCGAAAAAGTTTTTAACCTCATAGTGACCGACCAAAACGGATGCAGGGATACCGATATCGTTTCTTTGTTCGTAAAGCCTGTTCCCAATGCCAGCTTTACACCTCCCGGAAAGAAATGTCTCAATGGTGATGGATTTATTTTCGTTCCGCATTCATCAGTGAACGGATCGATCAATTACACCTGGAATTTCGGAGCGGACGCAACGCCTCAGTCGAGTTCGGCTACGTTTCCTCCGCCGGTGCATTATTCAGCAATCGGCTCTCACCTCGTAACGCTGCAGGCAGAATCTGACGGATGTGCCGGTCCGCTTTACGCCGATTCTGTCCGCCTCTTTGAGTCTCCTGTGGCGGAATTTCAAAATGATATCAGCGAGGGCTGTGCTCCGCTGACTGTAAATTTCGGAAACATGAGTTCCCAGAATTCTAACGGCTACTTCTGGAATTTCGGTGACGGCAGTGTGTCCGACGATCCGCAGCCGGTTCACACCTACACGACAAGTGGATTATATTCCATATCGCTTTCGGCAGTCACGCGCGACGGCTGTGTCAACCTTGTGAAGAAAGAAAAACTGGTCAATGTTTATGCGAATCCGGTTGCCGGTTTTACCTATACTCCGGGCATCGCTTCGGTCCTTTCGCCGGCATTTAGCTTTTACAATTCATCGATCGATGCAAAAACATATTCATGGGATTTTGGCGATGGCAGTACCTCAGACAAATTTGAAGAATGGCATCAATATGAAGATACGGGAACGTATATCGTCCGGCTGGCTGTGGTTAGTGACCATGGTTGCCCGGATACGGTGGAATCAGTCCTCAGGATTGAAGCAAATTTTACGTTTTACATTCCGAATGCATTCACGCCAAACGGAGACAACGACAATGATGCATTCCAGGGTTATGGAACGTATATTAAATCCTATGAGATGATTATCATGAACAGGTGGGGCGAAGAGTTGTATCATACAACGGATTATGACAAGCCGTGGGATGGAAGAGTCGATTCTCCTGTTCAAAATGAGGTATACATTTATAAATTTAATGTATCTGATGTGTTTGACCATAATTACACATACATCGGTTCCGTTACCCTGATCCGGTAATTTCCGGTTTAAAATGGGAGATAATTCATACATTTGCGCAAAGCCGGTTTTTTATCGGCTTTATTTGTAAAATAAACTCAATTGTCGTCCATTATCGCCATAGTAGGCAGGCCCAACGTAGGGAAATCAACGCTGTTCAACCGACTCACCGAAACCCGTGATGCCATTGTTGATGAGCAAAGCGGCGTTACGCGCGATCGTCATTACGGCCATGCGGAATGGAACGGAAAGAAATTTTCCGTTATCGATACGGGTGGATATGTGCGTGGTTCCGACGATGTTTTTGAAGGAGCCATCCGCAACCAGGTGGAGCTTGCCATCGACGAGGCTGATGTTATTGTCTTTGTTGTTGATGTTGAATCAGGAATCATGGCTTCCGATGATGAGATGGCTAAGATTCTTCGTAAGTCAGGCAAAAAAGTAATTCTCGCCGCAAATAAGGTCGATAATAATCAGCGTATCGCCCAGGCATCTGAATTTTACAGTTTCGGCCTGGGTGAGCCATTTCCGATTTCTTCCATCAATGGCAGTGGCACGGGCGAATTGCTCGATGAAATTGTAAAACACCTGCCAAAGGAATATTCGGACGATACGGAAGGAATTCCAAAGTTTGCGATTATCGGCCAGCCGAATGTAGGCAAATCGTCATTGCTGAACATGCTTATCGGCGAAGAACGAAGCATCGTCACACCGGTTGCAGGCACCACCCGGGATTCGGTGCATCAGCGTTATAATAAATTCGGTCATGATTTCCTGCTTGTTGACACGGCTGGGATCAGGAGAAAGGCAAGAGTGAAAGAAGACCTTGAATTTTATTCGGTGTTGCGTTCCATTAAGGCCATCGAGGATTCCGACGTTTGCCTGTTGATGATCGATGCGACTAATGACCTGACTGCACAGGATCTTGCTATCTTTCATTTGATTGAAAAGAATAATAAAGGTGTTGTGATCGTCGTGAACAAGTGGGACCTGATGGAGAAAGACAATCAGTCAACGAAGGTGTATACTGATAAAATCAGGAACAGGCTTGCACCATTTACAGACGTACCGGTCATTTTCACATCCGTCATTACAAAACAAAGGGTTTTCCAGGCGCTCGAATTAGCCATACATGTTTACGAAAACAGGAAAAAGAAAATCAAAACATCACAGCTGAATGAATTCCTGTTACCGATTATCGAAAACACTCCCCCACCGGCTATCAAAGGAAAATATATTAAGATCAAATACATCACTCAATTACCTACACCCACTCCGCAGTTTGCGTTTTTCTGCAATCTCCCTCAATATATCAATGAATCGTACAGGAGATTTTTAGAAAATAAAATCAGGGATAAATTTGATTTTACAGGTGTATCCATCAATTTATTTTTCAGAAGCAAGAGCAAGCCGGGGGAGTAATTGTTTAGTGGTTTTTTTGTTAATTAGCATGTAGTTTTATTTTTGACTTTTGATTTTTGACTTTAAAAATATGGTCTCATCGTTCAACGGATAGGACTTAAGTTTCCGAAACTTACAATGCAGGTTCGATTCCTGCTGAGACCACTTTAATAATTTGAAAATTTGAAAATGAATTCTACGATTCAAAATTGCAATTAGACACAACGAATTGTCAATTCCCAAATCCCTGATAAATGTAACTCCTCTTTGCGACCGTTGCGGTTATTTTGCGAGAAATTTTTCGTGATTGAAAAACTATTTTTTCCCGCAACGATCGCAAAGGAACCGCAACGGGCCGCTAAGAAATTTCAATTACATTATAATAGCCTTAACACTTATCCCGTTATCTATAGCATATATTTGTTAAAAGGGGCGAACTTGAAAAGATTCATCTATCGTTTTTTAATACTCTGCAGCGGATCCGATGAGGACATACTGAAAACATGTCCACGGTCGGAGCATATTAAACATGCAGGATTCGGCGCATTGGTACTGGTTCCTGCCATGCTTGCTCTATTCTCAATGACATATGCCATATCCACATTTGTCGACAATACATACCTGTACATCACCGCCGGTCTTATATGGTGTCTGATTGTTTTTATCTTCGACCGCTTCGTCGTTTCTACTTTTCGGAAAAAAGAAACCATTAAACAGGATGCTGCTTCATTCGCTTTCATCTCAAGACTTGTCTTCTCGCTTTTCGTAGGCATTGCCGTCGCCCATCCATTGATACTCCTGTATTTTCAGGAAAGCATTAACGTAAACATGGACGAGACTGCTCATGCTAAAATCGATTCGATCGAACACGTTTACAAAATCGAAAAAGCAGCTTACCAGCTTCAGATCGATACAGTCGATAACAACCTGGTACCTATAAGAAATGAAATCAAATCGTGGGAGGGTATCGTACACGACGAAGTGATAAACAGTGTTCGCGACGAAGCCCGTGGAATCAGTGGCATTCCCGGACACGGACCTACTTTCCGAAACGACACGGCAACCATTGCAAGGCTTTACCTGCGTCTCGAAGAAACAAAGAAAGCCAATGCACTCAACAAAGTGAATGACAGCCTTCAGATTGTCAGGCTCGATTCCACGCTCCGGGAAAAAATAAGACGTCTGACATTCAGCCGCGATTACCTCGAACGTGAAAAGGCCCTTGCCCGAATTACAGATGCGAATCCGATCATCAGCATTACCTCCTGGTTCATGATTTTATTTTTCATTCTCGTCGATATCCTTCCTGTGACCTGGAAAGCGCTAACTAAAAAAGGGCCTTATGATGACAGGTTAAATCTTTTGGAGCTTGAAGTGAGTAATGAGACTGAAGCGGGTAAAATTGATTCGGATACGAAGCTGAGGAATCACAGGTTGAGAAAGGAAAGAGAAGTGGTGGAAGCGGAGATAGTTTAATTGGTCGGAGTTTAAAGGGCCGGTTTGAGTGTACTGATTTTAGACTGATTCTTATCCTGATTCTGATTCTGATTCTGAACTGATTCTGATTGTGATTGTGAACTGATTCTGAACTGATTCTGATTATCGCACTCTGAGTGGTTTAGTAGCGAGGGAGGGAAGTTTGAGTTTGAGTTTGAGTGCGAGTGTGAGTGTGAGTGTGAGTGTGAGTGTGAATGCGAGTGTGAGTGTGATCTACACCCCCGCTTCTTGTAGTTCCCTTACCCAATCAAGCGCTTCGGATGGCGATCTGAAATAGTGGGTTACTACAGTCGATGAATCATATTCATTTGAAATCTGCTTAACAGTAAGTTCGCTGAATGTATCCTTGTTCAGGATTAGTCCCTGGTAACGAAAACCGGCTTTGACGGCACGTGGATACCAACTTTTCAGTATCCACTCCTGGTTAGGCTGACTGATGGCAAACATATCACGGGCATCGGCAACTATGATCGACACCTTCTTCTGATCCATAACATTTATTATCTCATCAAGTATCAAACGGAATCGCTCGTCCGTGAAATAGACTCCCTTCCAGAATGTCTGTATGATATTCAGGTCTTCATTGTAAAAAATATCGCATTCCGGCGATTGATAAATTAAGACAAGCTTTGACATTGAAAAAAATTATAAGCTTTCCCGAAGGTAAATAATTTAGCCGTATGAAACTAAACTTTAGTCTTTAGTCTTTAGTCTTTAGATTTTAGTAATCATAAAAAAGGGTTTTGAGAAATTCTCAAAACCCTTCTAATAAATTATATTAAATCTCAAGACTAAAGACTAAAGACTAGAGACTAGAGACTAGAGACTATAGATTAAAACTCCCACATATCGTGTTCGAAGTTCGTAATCTCATTCTTTATTTTTTCAGATTCCAGAAGCGCATTTATACCCTGCTTGTAATCTTCAATCCGTCGATCGTAAACATTCGACTCTTTATAGATATAGCTTCCAAATAGCCGCTTGGTAAAAACATCATCGAAGGAACGGCGTTCGGCGTCATTCTCACGGTTAAAGACCTCTGCATTGGCTAAAAGTTTTCTTGCTTCAGGATAATATACCCAGAACAGCGGCATTTTTATATTTCCTTCACGAACCTCTCCGGCTTCGTTTACCTGGTAAACAAGCGGAGCGATTCCGATAATGCGCACGTCCATCACCGAACGTTGTTTATCGAAGAACCAGTCTTCCTTCACACGATAGGCAATCACTTTATCACGAGAAAATTCCCGGGCAATCACAGTATCATAAGTATCATAAGGAGGATCCGGTCGTTGCATCTGAACTGTATCGATACGAGATCCGCCACGAGATTCAATATCCTTCACCGTGAGCGGCAGCGTAAACTCGTCATCCATATAACTGTATGCAGTGAGAGTTCCTTCGCTGATAGCGTCCATCAACAAATCGATCAGGTTCTTCCTGTTGGTGGTCTGCTTGCTGCTTGGAAAACGCAATGGCAGGTTGATCTTCTCATTCAGATCGATCACACGCCAGATACGCTTCGACCACATTACATCTGCTTCACGCAGGAATGGATAAGGAATTACCTGGCGTTCTATCGTGTGTTCCTTTACATACACACCGTCAAGTACATTCGGCGTTTGTGAAAATGCAATTCCCGTAACCAGGAAAAACAAAATCACTAACAACATCCTTAATTTCATTTTACCTCCTTTTAACAATTATTGTATCGTGAAAGCCATTGGTGACAAATTCCTGGTGCTCTGATCGGCACCGGTTGCCATCTTGGCTTTTATATATTCAAAGAATACTTTATCGCCTGTTCTTGTAGCCGCAATCTGGTCGCGCATTTCCTGGGTGAGCTGGTTTCCTGTGGTTTCCTTCTCATAAGGATCCTTCCCTTTTCTCACAATCGTAATCTTGAAGCCGGTGATCTTAAAGAATAATTCGAAGTCGAAGTTTTCCAGCTGAGGGATGAGAGTTCCTGCTGCAATCAGGTTTTTATTGGTCGGGCCTCCTTTGAGACTTGCGATAGTTGCAACAGGATCGGGAACTTTTTTAACTCGGTATTCGAATGATCCCATTGGAATTACTCTGCCGCCTATCTCTGCCTGTACGCCAATAGTGGCTTTGCCCACGGTAGTAACGGTGGCGATATAATGTCCTGCGCCACCAGTGGGATTTGGTTTAAGAGCAAGGCCGGAACCTGATGCAGTAACTTTAACCTTATCATTTGAGACGCCGGGAACAGAAATAGCCATTGGATTATCAACACCGATATAGAGCACATTCATCTTCTCTGCTGAAACTACTGAATTAGGTTTTTGTGCAACATAAGAAGACTGGAATGGATAGTGATCGTAAGAACCGTCTGGTTTCTTTACCCTGATCACACCGGACCATTTCTTTTCGCCTTCAGAACCCGGGCGATCGGAATATTTCGCATATCCGCCTTCAACAGGCAGCGGTGTTGTGCTGCCGCCCTTCATTTCGTGAGAGACCGAATCGTAAGTAGCGCCAATGAAAACCTCCGGAGCCATAGTTGACGAAGTTGCAGAAAGAAATACGTCTGCCTGGAAATCGCTGCCGATAGTCACGACCGTGCTGTTGGGGATAACCTTTGCATTCAGCTTATCGAGCTTTACTATATTCTTGTCGACTGAAGCGAGAAGTTCATCTGTGATCTGGGATTCGGCAGAACGAACATCCGTCTGGAATTTTGAAAGCAAGGCGACGGTTGCAACAACGGGGTTGTGATAAAAACTCATCATCTCCCAGGTGCGTTTGCCGTCTTCGGCTTTCGCAGGATCAGAAGTGTTAATAAGTGTATTAAGTCTTTTCTCATATTCCGCCCTGGAAGCTTCAGGTGCATTTGCAACAATCAGCTTTTTATAATCCTCCAGTCGCTTCTTGAGTTCACTTGCAACAGCGCCTTTCCCTTCGTGGTCATCTTTACCGATCATAATATGGGTAGGGGTGTCGTAGTCTTCTTTATTTTCCATGGCCGGAAGTGTGGGTGTCGGTTCTCCTTCACTTAACTTCTCCGCTTCGCGTATTAATTTGATTTTGGTATCCTCGATAAATTTATTCAGGTCATTTGAACCTTTGCGGATTGCTTCGGCGCGCTTGTTTACGTCAGCATATTTAGCGGCGTCAACAGACATAGCCTGGGCGAAGGCGGCATAGGTATTCTGATTTTTTTTATCGATGTTTTGGTTAGACAAAACAACGCTTTCATTAATGGTGACAAAGGCATTGATAACTTCCTTTGTCACGTTCAGGGCTAGTAAGGCTGTCAACACGAGATACATCATGTTGATCATCTTCTGCCTGGGTGACAATTTTCCTCCTGCCATCTGTTTTTCTTTTTTTTGGGTTAGACGTTTTGAAAATCAGATATTAGTTTCTTATTGTCATTGCCGAAAGCATGTTTCCGTAGACGGTATTGAGCTGAGAGAGGTTCCTTGCCAGCGCCGACACTTCGTCTTTATATTTCTTAGTATCATCGAGTGATGAATTCAGATTCGACATAAGCTCATTAATTCCATCATAGAACTTGCTTGTCTGCTTGAGGTGTTCGTTGCTATCCTGTAACTGCAATTCATAAACGGCATTAAGGGCAGCAAGATTTTTTCCTGCATTGATCACCTGGTCTTTATACACTCTTACTTCTTCGGTAGAATTCGAGAGTTGTTCGACAGCCTGTGCTGCGCGTGTATATGAATTCGACATTTCACTAACAGAGTGGGATGCCTTGGATACGTTTTGCACATAATCGTCCGTAGCAACAGAAGCATTGCTCAGATCCGCGAGTTTGGAAGTACTGTCGCCGAGAGCACGTAAGCCGCTGCCGAGACTTTCCAAAAGATCGGGGCCGATTTTGGCGTCTGCCATCAATCTGTCCAAATGCTGAGATACCTGGTCAGTCTTTTTCTTGCGGTCTTTCTTGCCATGACTGTCTTCGTCTTCCATGCCTGCGAGTTCAGGATACACCAACGACCAATCCACCTCTTCGTGAGGAGGCTCAAATGCGGAGAAGAAGAAGATGACTGCTTCGGTACCAAGACCGAGAACGAGGAAGAAGCCGGACAAAGGCCAGTGCTGGATCTTGAAAAGTGCTCCAATGATAACGATGGATGCACCCCATCCATATAAACGCACCATGAACCTTTTGAAGGTCTTTCCTTGTGTTAAATCAGATATTCCCATAATGTTTAGTTAAGAATTTTGTTGGTTAGACAATAGATGTTTACTTATCAGTGATTAAGAGAGAGATTCTATATAAGTTTTGTAAAAGCAGATGAATTAATAATCAGACTTATCTCTTCCGAGGAAACTCATGACGCTGCGGAAACCGATGTAACATTTAGCAGTATCCTGGTATTCATATGACCTGGCGGAAGTTTGTAAATAATAAGCGACATCTTTCCATGAGCCACCGCGGATCACTTTACGTTTCAATGCAGGAAGATCGCTGTCCTTTGCTTCATATTCATAGTTTGTACTCACGTCATGAGTGAAACTATAAGCTGATTCATCAAAAGCATTACTGGTCCATTCAGAAACATTACC
Source organism: uncultured Flavobacteriales bacterium (assembly GCA_964595205.1). Taxonomy (GTDB): domain Bacteria; phylum Bacteroidota; class Bacteroidia; order AKYH767-A; family 2013-40CM-41-45; genus JADKIH01. The sequence goes on from CAZQOQ010000032.1 coordinate 24,892, forward strand.
TGCCATGCAATACAGACCATAATCGTTAGGCCAGTAAGAAGTTGTTTTAACGGTGTACACTCCGCCATCGTCCATGTAATTTCCGCGCATCGGTTTGAAATTACCCAGGAAGCAGCCGCGGCTGTTTCGAATGTAAGGACCTCCCCAGGGATACGGTGACAAATCCAGTCCGCCACGGGCGGCATATTCCCATTCAGCTTCTGTAGGGAGGCGGAAATCCTGAACGAATGCATTGCCATTGTCGGCAAGGTAACTGTTCAGCAATTGGGTTCTCCAGATACAAAACGCACGTGCTTGTTTCCAGCTTACTCCTACGACAGGATAATCGTCGTAAGCAGGGTGCCAGAAATACATTTGCGTCATAGGATCATGGAAAGCATAGGTATAGTCATGAATCCACGCTAAAGTATCGGGATAAACATTAATGACATCCTTCTTGATGAAAACAGAACGGTCGCGCATACCTTGTTCGCGACTTTCCCTTTGAGCGGCAGTTTTTAAATCCACCCAGTAATATTCGAAATTGAGTTTTCTGCTGTCTAATTCTTTACGACGGTAAAAACGCTCCGTTTCGGGTAAATATAATTCGGCAAGCGTTTCTTCATTGGCTTCATCGTCCCATTTTATCTTTTCTCTCCAGTTAATTCGCTCGCCATATTCACCTTCATCGATGATGTGTTCGCCGCCGATCAAACGGTGAGCGAGTGAGTCGCGCACCCAGTACACAAATTGGCGGTATTCATTATTTGTGATTTCGGTATTATCCATGTAAAAAGCAGGAACGGTTACAGTTTTACCCTGAGAGGTAATTGCATAAGGTACATCCTGATCGCTTGGGCCCATGTTGTAAGATCCGGCCGGAATAAATACCATTCCATAGGGATCAGCCTGATACCAGTTCTCGCGATTCATTACGCCAGTTAATTCTCCTTTATTTCCACTTCCGCAGCCGGCCAGAACTAATAGGACTAAGGAATAGAGTAAATCAGTCTTTTTTACTCCGAATGTTTTAAGATTCATTTTTCTTTTAAGAATTTGAACTGGTTTCATCATCAACGTAATATGCTGTCAATTATTGAAGCCAATAAAGCGTAACCACGTTTAACGCGGGGTCATCTTATTGGTTTCATTCAAATCTAAGCATTGTATTTATTGTCGGCAAGCAATTCTTAAAGGAACCTTACATTCCTATGGAATTGTCTCTTAACTACTTTAGCAGGTTTATAACAATATCCAAGCATGATTTCGTGAGAACCGCTGCTATAGGATTTAATATCGGAAGTGGTTAAATCGTAAGAATATCCCAATTTCAGGTTAGGAATGATCTCCAGCCCGGCCAAAAGTACAATTGCATCCTGAATTCTGTACGAGCCACCCACCCAAAACCGGTTATTGATCATTAAATTCACATTTGCGTCCAATTGTGTGGAAACTGCGTCTGTTTTGACCTGTACCATCGGTTTCAGGGTAAGGGATGAGGTAAGATCGACCCCATAACCTGCCATCAGATAATAATGGCGACTCATTTTCGTATTGATCGTACTGAATTTGATATCGCCCTGGGTAAGGTGCAAAGCCGAGGCACCGACAAATAATTTATCGGTATTATAGTAAGCGCCGAATCCAAAATCGAAGGTGCCGCCGCTTTCGTTCTGTGTTGGAATGTTTATATCGCCATCGTCATTGAAAATAAACTTGCTTCCGTCGATGGACTTCTGATGATAACCGAAATCAACCCCCAGCCCCAGGCTTCCTGATCCGAGGAGCATACGGTAGGCATAGGCGCCGCGAATGTTTGTGTTTTTCTCTGCACCAAGCTGATCGGAAGCCAGCACAGACAAGCCCACGCCACCATGTAAAACCTCGATCGGCATGTCTACGGTCAGCACCATGCTTTTGGGTTCGCCCCCGAAACCTGTCCACTGATTCCGGTACAGTAACGTACCGCAGATGGCATCATTCGATCCAGCGTAACCGGCATTGGTCAGCAATTTAGTGAACATGTTCTGGCTAAATTGAGGATCCTGCTGAGCAAAACCTGTGACCGTGCTAATAAGAATGGCAATAAAAAAAGTAATCGTAATGTTCTTACGCATCTCTTAATACTTGTCTTTTAGCTTTGAACTTGAAGTGGGTAAAGTAATGAAAAAATATATCTAAAAACAAAACTTTTTAGATGATTGATTATTAACAATTGACAACTCCGTGACAATATCATTGACAATTTAATTGTTCATTCTACAAGGCTACATCATGATCAGGATACTCACAATGACCTGTGTCATGTACTAAGATACAGGCAGGATTTTTCATTTACAGTTCCATTAACTGCCTTGAAATTCCGGTTACAAAATGTTTATACTGTGAAATGACGAAGAAGGTTCATTATTCAAAGTATGTGAATGCATCACTGAAACAAAACCTGGTGCAATCTTCAAACCTTCAGGATATCTTTTGAAAAGCCTGCCACCACCTGTCGGGAATCTCCTCACGGAGTGCTGTCTCATAATCCTTGTATGAACATGGAACAAGATGATGACGTTCGTACCTGATCTTATTCGAATGATAAGGCACCTCCATCCACCAGCGTTCACTCTTATTGCTCTTGTAAAAAATGATCTCCTGTTCGTCCTTGTTTACCGCAACCCTGTATTTCATGAAGCCGGCTTTATTCTTCAGAGGGACGTCTTTTTTCCTGCTGTAAAATCCGTCGATGAGATACCAGATCATCTGCGCGGCAAGGTGAGAGGTCTGATCATGATTATCGTATAGCGGATTCACCTCATAAATTCCGAAACACGACAGCTTATCACTCATTCCGGCATAGCGAACAATCCTGCATGCTTCTTCGCCGAAGAAACCGTTGGGCGAAGCATTGCCATTACCCGGCGCATCACTCTGCCGAACTGCGGTAATGTCGAACGACATGATATCCGCATTTCGGACGATCGGCTCCACATCTTCAATATCGCTTCTTACCTGTCCAAGTCTGTAAGCATCAAAATAAAGTCTGTTCATCAGTTCGATCTGTTCATGACCGACAAAATAGGTCTGATATCCGACGTTGCTGAAGTTGAATAAAAAATTGGGTTCATGCAGGACAATTTTCCCAAGAAAACTTTCAGCATTAACCGGCTGATCGGTGGTACCTAGATCAAAAGCAGAATCGACCGAAACGATGTTTACTGTTTGTTCGAGTTTCTGATAGGCAATGTACTGGGCATAGGTAAGGTCCTGGCTGCCGCCGATAATGATTGGTAAAATGCCTTGCTTAAGCAATTCTACCAGAATGGTTGAAACGGCAACATATGTATCGTTGAGCGATTCTCCTGTCCTCAGGTTTCCAAGATCTGCGATTTTATATGGATGACCGGCAGTCTTTAATTCATATAATTTTTCCCTGATCACATCAGGCGCTCTTCCGGTTCCGTCGTTATGCACTGCACCACGCTCTTCTCCTGCTCCGATAATTGCAAGCTGGTAGCCTTCCACATCCGGAAATTTTTCAGCATCGGTAAACTTTGTGATTACATGACCGAATGAGGCTTTTTTATTCTCATAAACATCAAACCTGTCCGGGTCAAGTGGTTCGAGAAATATTGAGATATCCATTTAAAAAAGTTTCGGGTTCAGCTTATTTTTTTGCTTTGAACGTTCGTTTCTTAAAGGCGGCTTTTTTCTTTGGAACAACCGGCGTCTTTTCAGCGAGTTCATGAATCTCTGCAAGCGTAAACGATTTCGGGTCCCTGTCCTTCGGGATACGGATATTTCTATCCTTATAAGAAATGTAGGGTCCCCATCTGCCGTTTAAGATCTGAATTTCCTTTTCTTCATCGAATGTTTTGATGATACGCTCCGCATTTATCTTCCGCCGTTCATGGATCAGTTCCACGGCCCGGTCATAAGTAATGGTATAAGGATCGTCCTCCTTTTTCAGGGAGACAAAAAAATCATTGAGCCTGATATACGGTCCGAATCTTCCGATGGCAACCATCACATCATGATCTTCGAACTTGCCGAGGTTTCTTGGCAGTTTGAATAGATCCAATGCCTCCTCGAAAGTTATCAGGTCGAGACGCTGATCGCTCCTAAGTTTTGCAAATCGGGGCTTGTCGGTTTCGTCCTGTGCTCCAATCTGAGCCATGGGGCCGAACCTCCCGACGCGTACGAGAAGTGTTAAACCGGAAGCCGGGTCCTTTCCCAGGATTCTTTCACCGGAAACACGCTCAGCTTCTTTTTCAGTCGTCTCAACATTGGTATGAAAAGGACCATAAAATTCTTTGATCATCTTCTGCCATTTCAGATCGCCGTTTGCAATGTCGTCGAACTCCTTTTCCACGTAAGCAGTGAAATTATAATCGAGGATTTCCTTAAAATTATTTACCAGGAAATCGTTAACGAGCATGCCGATGTCAGTCGGAAATAATTTATTTTTTTCAGCGCCTGTGATCTCTGTTTTTGTTTCGTGTGAGATTTTACCTTTGATCAGCCTGATGATCGTATACGCACGTTCCTTGCCCATTCGCTCTTCCTTCAGCACATATCCTCTCTTTTGAACGGTGGAAATCGTCGGGGCGTAAGTAGAGGGACGCCCAATGCCGAGTTCTTCGAGTTTCTTGACGAGCGAAGCCTCCGTGTACCTGGAAGGCGGATAGGTAAATCTTTCAGTCGCCGTGGCTTCGTTCAGTTTCAGGTCATCGCCTTTTTTCATCGGCGGAAGCAAACCTTCCTGTTCTTCCTGCGCTCCCTCATCGTCAGTTCCTTCCATATAGACTTTCAGAAACCCATCGAAGCGGATCACCTCACCCGTTGCAACGAAGTCTTCCTTTGTTTTTGCAGATGAGATAGTGACTACGGTCTTTTCCAAAACCGCATCCGACATCTGTGAGGCAATGGTTCTTTTCCAGATGAGATTGTATAATCGTTGTTCGCGTGCATCATTTCCTGCTTCGTCAACACCAAAATCCGTTGGCCTGATCGCCTCGTGAGCCTCCTGTGCAGAGGCAATTTTATTTTTATACTGGTGAATCTCCAGGTACTTCTCGCCATAATTTTTCAGGATGGCTTTTTTGGCCATGTCGAGTGCATCCTGCGAAAGATTCACGGAGTCGGTTCTCATATAGGTGATCTTTCCGCTCTCATATAATTTCTGCGCAAGCACCATCGTTTGAGCTACGCTGTAACCGAGTTTCCTTGAGGCTTCCTGCTGCAATGTAGATGTGGTGAACGGTGCCGAAGGAGAACGCTTGCCGGGTTTTACTTCGAGATCCTTGATGGTGAAGTCTGCTCCGATGCAATTCTTAAGAAATTTTTCCGCGTCTTCCTGCGTTACGAATTTTTTTGGAACCTCAGCCTTAAATGTCTTCCCTCCCACTTCGAAGATTCCGACCACCTTGAACGAAGCTGTAATTTTAAACACGTCGATCTCGCGTTCGCGTTCTACGATGAGTCTTACGGCTACCGACTGCACGCGGCCAGCCGACAACTGGGGCTTTATTTTTTTCCAGAGTACCGGGGATAGCTCAAAACCAACAAGCCTGTCGAGGATTCTCCTCGCCTGCTGTGCATCGACCAGGTTCTTATCAATCTTGCGCGGATTTTTTATCGCTTCCGTAATCGCTTTTTTGGTGATCTCATGGAAGACGATCCTCTTCGTATTCGCGGCCTTCAATCCAAGTGTCTCGGAAAGATGCCATGAGATTGCTTCTCCTTCACGGTCCTCATCCGTCGCCAGCCAGATCATCTCTGCCTTCTTCGTCAACTTTTTAAGTTCGTTGATCACGTCTTCTTTATCAGGGGAAATTTCATAAACGGGTTCAAAGTTCTTTTCAACCTTAATACCCATTCCGCTCTTTACGAGATCCCGGACATGTCCATAGCTTGATCTGACAACGTAGTCTTTCCCTAAATATCCTTCAATCGTTTTTGCCTTAGCAGGCGACTCCACAATTACTAAGTTTTTTGCCATAATTTTCTTTTCGTCCGGCCACAAATAAAAGCATTTTATTCTTTATCTGAATTTTATTAAAAAAACCGCATACATGCTGTATGTTAATTTCAACTCATTATCAGAGAATTGACCTGTTGTAATTTTATTTATTCCGATCGAGTTTGATTAAATGCCATCTTGTCACCTTTGCTTAAAAACTTATCTTTGTTCAAAATTTTTTTAGACGATGCTTAGGGAAGATGAAACGAATATAGCAGGCGAAGTAAAGTCGCAGGAAACGTCTATATCTGTTTCTGAAGATAAGAAGATAAAAAAACTATACCTGGAGAGTTATGGATGTGCAATGAATTTCGCTGATAGTGAGATCATTGCTTCAATCATGAAAGCAAATGGTTTTGTTTCAACAAATGATGAAGAAGAGGCTGATCTCATATTTTTAAATACATGTGCGATCCGGGACAATGCAGAATTGAAAATATGGGCGCGGCTGAAATCGTTCCGGCAAACAAAGAGAAGAAATCCTGATTTATTGATCGGAGTACTTGGATGCATGGCGGAGCGATTGAAAACCAAACTCCTTGAACAGGAAAGGCTTGTCGATATCGTTGTTGGCCCGGATTCATATCGCGATCTTCCCAATCTTGTTAAGCGAGCCGAAAGCGGACAAAAAGCAGTGAATGTTTTATTGTCGCGCGAAGAGACGTATGCGGAAATCAGTCCGGTGAGATTAGGAAGCAACGGAATTTCGGCATTCATCTCCATCATGCGGGGCTGTGACAACATGTGTTCATTTTGTGTTGTTCCGTTTACCCGGGGGCGGGAACGAAGCCGTGATCCGGAAACGATATTGAATGAAATCAGGAGCCTTATCGACGAAGGCTATAAGGATATAACGCTCCTGGGCCAAAATGTGGATTCATATTTTTGGTCGGGCGGCGGGCTGAAAAAAGATCTGCCTGCCGAGACAGTCCAGGCAGCGCTTGAACACAAACTACCCGATAATGAGCAGAAAAAATATGTGACGTTTGCAGATTTACTTGACAGATCCGCGATGTTGAATAAAAATCTGCGCATTCGCTTTTCAACTTCGAATCCGCGTGACATGACGGATGCCGTTCTGCATGTGATGGCTAAACACGATAACATTTGCAAATATGTGCATCTGCCTGTTCAGTCGGGCAGCAGCAGGATTTTGGAAAAAATGAACCGTGGATATACCAGGGAGCAATATATGGAGCGGATAAATTCAATCAGGAGGATATTACCTGATGCAGGAATCTCATCCGACATCATTACAGGATTTTGTTCGGAGACTGAAGAAGAGCACAGGGAAACACTGAGCATGATGGAATGGGTGGGATATGATTACTCGTACATGTTTAAATATTCGGAGCGTCCGGGAACGGCGGCAGAGAAAAAATTCAGCGACGATGTGCCGGAAGAGGTAAAGTCTAAAAGACTGAATGAGATCATAAGCCTGCAGGCGAGGCTTTCACATGAGAGTAATAAAAAAGATCTTGGAAAGACATTCAGAGTTCTGGCCGAATCCGTCTCCAAAAGATCAGAAGATCATCTTTCGGGCAGATCATCACATAATAAAGTAGTTATCTTCCCGAGAAGAAATTATAATCCGGGAGATTATGTAACCGTTAAAATAAATGACTGTACTCCTGCGACATTGCTGGGAGAAGCGATAATTTATTGAAGATTGAAAATTGAATATTGAAAAATAGTGCTTCAATCTTCAATTTTCAATCTTCAATTTTCAATAGAATACAATGACTATCCAGGAAATAAAAGCACGATATGGAATCATCGGTAATTCACCGTTGCTTGAGCATGCGATAAATGTGGCGAGGCAGGTGGCACCGACAGAAATTTCCGTCCTGATATCAGGCGAAAGCGGAGTTGGCAAGGAAGTATTTCCGCAGATCATACATCAGTTGAGTTCCAGGAAACACGGGCCGTATATTGCAGTTAACTGCGGTGCGATACCGGAGGGAACGATCGATTCGGAATTATTCGGTCATGAAAAGGGATCGTTTACGGGAGCACATGAAGCGCGTAAGGGATATTTTGAAGTAAGCAATGGCGGTACGATTTTTCTTGATGAGGTCGGGGAGTTACCGCTTGGTACCCAGGTGAGGTTGTTGCGCGTGCTGGAGACGGGAGAATTTATAAAGGTTGGTTCGTCGAAGGTATTGAAGACGAACGTACGTGTCGTGGCGGCCACGAATGTAGATCTGCTTCATGCGATTGAACAGGGAAAATTCAGGGAGGATTTATATTACAGGCTGAACACCGTTCCGATTCGCATACCTCCGTTACGCGACCGGAAAGAAGACATACATCTGATCTTCCGGAAATTTGCACACGATTTTGCAGAGAGGTATAAAGTACCTGCGCTCACATTGTCTGCCGACGCACAAAAACTTCTGATCGAATACAGGTGGCCGGGAAACATCCGTCAGCTTAAGAATATTACAGAGCAGATGTCGATTCTGGAAAAGAACAGGGAGATTGATGCGCAGAAATTACTGAACTATCTGCCGCCGGAACCGCTGAATACGTTGCCGGTACTCGTAAAAGGTGATCATAAAAATGTGAATGAATTCAGCGAGAGGGAGCTGTTATATAAAGTATTGTTCGACATGAAGAAAGACATGAACGACATGAAGGCACTCATCAATGAAATCATGCAGCATAATCCTTCGGATCCGGCATGGCAGGAAAAGAAGACCCAGTTGATGTCAAAGGATATCAGTTTACCTTCTCAGGAAAAGCAAGAACCTGCTTATGCGATTAGTCCGTCAGCAATACACCCTCACGTTACACTTACACCCATTCAGCCCCATGTTGAAGTAGAAGAATCATTCTCCCTGTCCGACAAAGAGAAAGAATTCATACAAAAGGCACTCACAAAACACAAGGGAAGAAGGAAACATGCTGCGAAGGAACTGGGAATTTCTGAGAGGACGTTATACAGGAAAATGAACGAGTACGGTTTACACTGAAACATGAAAAATATTTTCATGCAAATTTCTTCAGGGTTCGAGAGTTTATTTTTTAGTTTTACAGAATGGATTTTAAAAAAGCCGGCTTACTTTTCTTCATCATAATTTCGATTGCCGGCGGCTGCAAAGTGAATTATTCCATGTCGGGAGCGTCGCTGGCGCCGGATGTGAAAACGCTGGCGGTTAAATATTTTACAAAGACCGCCACCCTGGGGCCGTCAACTTTAAGCCAGGAATTCACAGAAAAACTTAAGGAAAAATTTTTAACCCAGACGAACCTTTCGCTCGTAAACGGAAGCGCAGACCTGACGCTGGAAGGCACGATATCGACCTATGTCGTAACGCCACAGGCCATACAGGCAAATGAAACTGCAGCAACCAACAGGCTTTCAATTACGGTGAATGTTAAGTTCACCAACCTCAAAGACGAAAAGCAAAATTTCGAGACGGCATTCACAAGGTTTTCGGAATACAGCAGTAATCAGAATCTTTCTGCAGTGGAGGAAGAATTGATTAATGATATTATTTCTCAACTGCTGGATGACATCTTTAACAAAGCAGTAATTAACTGGTAATGGATTACAGGCAATTCAAGGATTTACTGGAAGATGGCACAGAACATGGCATGGAGACCATCCAGGCACTTGAGGGTTATGTGAATGAATTTCCTTTTTTCCAGAGTGCGCACCTGCTACTCGCTCGGTCGATGCATGAACACCAGCATGTGCGTTCGGATAAGCAACTGAAGATTGCTGCTGCATATGCAGGCGACAGAAAATTTTTATACGACCTCATACATGTAAAACAACATCATGTTGTAAGCGGGCAGCCGGTAATTTCCGAATCACCTTTTGTCCTGGACAGCGAACCGGAGGGTGTCGTGAAGGAAGAAGAAGTGACCGTTGAAGAGGCAAATCCCGTCCTGCCGCCACCTGACGAAATTGAAATTCCCCTGTTCCCTTCCTTAGAAACAAAAGCTGATTTTATTTCATTGACTCAGAATTTTTCGAATGATGACGAACCTTTTGCCGACGAGTTTAATGAAGAGCCGGTTGCTGATCCGCATGATATTATCCGAAAAAGGCTCGTTGAGATATTGGGACTCAGGGAAGAGGAGAAATTACCGGAAGAAAGAAGTGAAGATGTATTAAAAAGCGGGATGTTTACACCAGCGAATAAGACAGGGGAAAAAACAACCGTCGAAAATCCCGATGAAACAGCCGGGAAGATTTCATCTCCTGAAATTTCATTTAAGCATGAGCAGAGAGAGCAGGGTTCATCCGAAACAAAAGTCTTTCCTGACGCTGAAGAACAAAATAAAAGTTTTACAGAAAAACTTCCAGAGGCTGAAGCAGGCGGAGAATTAGAAAAAGATAAATCCGGTTCAGGAAAAGATGTATTAAAAGAGATTGTTCAGGAATCCGAAAAACCGGTCGATTTTATCCAGGCAGCTGAGATAGAACATGCACTGGAAGCAACCTTGATTCAGTCGATTGAAAAACTACCGGTGATCACGGTAAAAAAAGAAGCAAAGAAGGCTGATGAAAACCAGGAAAATCTGAAGCCTGTTTCCTTCTATGGCTGGCTGAAAATTAAGTCGACAGGCGATTACGGGAAAATAGAAGAAGTTCATGCTTATGACAATGATCTTCAAAAACAGGATGAAATTTCTTTAGAAGAAAAACCTGTAATTACTCAAAAAGAGCCTGCGGATCCGGAAGAAAAAACGGGAGACATCAGCCGGTTAATTGATCGTTTTATAGAAGCAGAGCCCCGGATCGTGCCGTCAAAAGCCGAATTTTATTCGCCGGTTACGCAGGCAAAAAGAAGCATTACAGAGAATGAAGACGTTGTTTCTGAAACCCTTGCAAAAATATATTACCAGCAGGGAAACTACCTGAAAGCGCTCACCTCCTATCGGAAATTAAGCTTGCTTTATCCCGAAAAATTGACTTACTTTGCCGCCCTTATTTCAGAGATTGAAAATGAAATAATTAACCAGGACAAACCGAAATAATAATGTATACGGCTATCACCATTTTAATTGTATTGACAAGCGTTCTATTAGTGCTTGTCGTTCTCGTTCAGAACCCAAAAGGTGGAGGAATCTCTTCAGGAATCATTGGTTCCAACCAGGTTATGGGAGTTAAGAAAACGACAGACTTTATCGAGAAACTGACATGGGGCCTGGCTCTCACACTTGTGGTACTTTGCCTGGTTGCCGGAATGTCGCTTCCAAATAAAGAAGAGAGGGGTCTTGGTACAACGATGCAGGAACAGATCGATAATTCTGCAGCGGCCCCGGTTCAGCAACAACAGGCTCCGGCTCAACAGCCTCAGCAACAGCAGCCTCAGCAGCAACAACAACAGCCGCAGCAGCAGGCACCGGATAAGCCACTCAATTAAGATTTAAACCTCTTAACAGAGGTTTTTTTATGTCAGGATGACACCGGAAATCTGACATTAATAAAAACACTTTTTTAATAAAAATAGAAAAGTTGTCAGGATAAAAAACAAAATTAGGGGTGGCACTGTTTCTGACTGGCGCGCCCTGAAAGATTATATATATTCTCTAACTTAAATAAAATCAAATTATGAAATCAGTTGCATTAAAACCTTTAGCAGACCGCGTTCTTGTTGAAGCGGCAAAAGCAGAAGAAAAAACAGCCGGGGGCATCATTATCCCTGATACGGCACAGGAAAAACCACAGCGTGGAAAAGTAATCGCAGTGGGCAATGGAAAAAAAGATGAGCCTTTGACGGTTAAGATTGGCGATAACGTACTTTATGGTAAATACTCCGGTACAGAAATCACAATCGATGGAAAAGAATATTTAATCATGCGCGAAAGCGACATTTTCGCGATTCTCTAAACGAAACAGAAACTCTGATTCGTTTTTTTATTTCTAAAATATAATCATAAACACTTAAACAATAAATAACAATGGCAAAAGATATCAACTTTAACGTTGAAGCTCGCGACCGCTTAAAAAAAGGCGTAGACGCATTAGCAAATGCAGTAAAAGTTACACTGGGTCCAAAAGGACGTAATGTAATCATTGACAAAAAATTCGGTTCGCCGGTGATCACCAAGGATGGTGTTACAGTTGCGAAAGAAATCGAATTGAAAGACAGCATCGAAAATATGGGTGCTCAGATGGTAAAAGAAGTTGCTTCCAAGACTGCTGACGTAGCGGGAGACGGAACTACTACTGCTACTGTTCTTGCTCAGGCAATCGTAACGGCAGGTTTGAAAAATGTTGCCGCCGGAGCAAACCCTATGGATCTTAAGCGTGGCATCGACAAGGCTGTTGAGAAAGTAGTGGAATATCTCCAGAAGATCAGCCAGAAAGTCGGCGACGATAATAAGAAGATCCAGCAGGTCGCTTCTATTTCTGCCAATAACGATCCGGAAATCGGAAAGCTGATTGCAAATGCAATGGCTAAGGTGAAGAAAGAAGGAGTTATCACAGTTGAAGAAGCAAAAGGAACCGAGACAACTGTAGAAGTTGTTGAAGGTATGCAGTTCGATCGCGGATACATCTCTCCATATTTCGTTACTAATGCCGATAAGATGGAGGCAGTTCTTGAGAACCCGCACATCCTGATCTACGACAAGAAGATCAGTAACATGAAAGAATTATTGCCGATTCTCGAAAAGCAGGTTCAGACCGGCAGCCCGTTGCTGATCATCTCTGAAGAAGTGGATGGTGAAGCACTGGCGACCCTTGTTGTAAATAAGATTCGCGGTTCCCTGAAAGTAGTTGCTGTAAAAGCACCAGGTTTCGGCGATCGTCGGAAAGCGATGCTGGAAGATATTGCAATTCTTACAGGCGGTACATTAATCAGCGAAGAGCGTGGATTTAAATTAGAGAACGCTGATCTTTCTTATCTCGGAAAAGCAACAAAAGTTACGATCGACAAGGACAACACAACGATCGTTGGTGGTTCAGGAAAGAAGAATGACATCACTGCCCGCGTGAACCAGATCAAGGCACAGATCGAGACAACAACTTCAGATTACGATAAGGAAAAACTACAGGAGCGTCTTGCTAAATTAGCGGGTGGCGTGGCCGTTCTTTACGTTGGAGCAGCGACAGAAACAGAAATGAAAGAGAAGAAAGACCGTGTGGATGATGCATTACATGCAACACGTGCAGCAGTTGAAGAAGGAATCGTTCCGGGTGGAGGCGTTGCCTATATCCGTGCGATCAATTCGATCGAGAAGCTTACAGGCGTTAACGAAGACGAGACTACAGGAGTTGCAATCGTGAAACGTGCGCTTGAAGAGCCGCTCCGCCAGATCGTTCAAAACGCAGGCATGGAAGGTTCTATCGTGGTACAGAAAGTGCGTGAAGGTAAAGATGACTACGGGTATAATGCCCGCACCGATGCTTATGAGAATTTATATGCAGCCGGCGTAATCGACCCAACTAAGGTAACACGTGTCGCTCTTGAAAACGCTTCTTCTATCGCAGGAATGCTCTTAACAACTGAGTGTGTTGTTGCGGATATTAAAGAAGAAAAACCAGCAATGCCTGCTATGCCAGGTGGTATGGGTGGTGGCATGGACTACTAAGAAGTAGGTCAAAAGTCAAAAGTCAAAAAGAGGTCGTTCAGAAATGAGCGGCCTTTTTTATTGAATAATATTAGGATTAACTTATCGAATGGCTTTATGTGATAGCCAATCATTTTTTCTCATTACGATCGCCAGGTAAACACAACGGTTGAAACGATTATTTAAGATCTTTTAAAACGCTTCACTCATCCCATGGCTACGGAGGGGCAAATCAGCAAATTTTTTTCTTGTCCGAAAAAATGATAACTTTAAATATCCGTTAATTATTAAGCACCAATTTCCCCATGTTATTCTCGCCTATCAATGTCAGGAAAGCCCTCATCCGTGAAAGAAATCACGAGCAGGAGCTCCTTCAGTCCGCGCATCAGCTATTTGAAAATGCGGTCGCAAAGGAATTTGAAATTTTATCACGGCTGAAGATAAAATCTGGTGAATCTTCGGAATTTTCAATCGACGAGCTTGACGAAGAGAATATCTTTACAATAGATCAAATCCGGAAAACATGCATCCGATACCGGCTTCGTTTCCTGGAGTCCTCTTTTTTCAAGTCTGAGTTTCCCTATTCTGCAATAGCAGAGATCAATTCATTCGAGAAAACGCACGGGATAAAAATTCAGTCGTTCCACATCATTGCACCATCCGGCGAGTTTGAACTTGAAAATATTAATAAAGACCCATTACTTTTTGCCCGCTTAACCGACAGCACATTTTACCTGATTCATCAATGGGGAAATGATCTTGCCTGGCACAGAAGAATCCTGGCCTGGCCGCTTCAGAATTTCAAGACCCTTATGATTACCCTGGCTGTTGTATGTCTGGCATTTTCATTCAGCCTTCCGTCATCGATAATGAACATTTTAAATTTTCAGAGTGAAATTTACCTTCGTCTTTGGCTAACTGTCCATACCTTTATCGGGCTGATGGGATTGACACTTTGGGTAGGGTTATCATTTGACAAGAATTTCAGCGCTCATAATTGGGATTCGAAGTACTTTAATTATTAACCTCGTATCATCCGGCGTTGGTCAGGATCAGATCGTATGAAAATATGATTTTGGCAAATGACTGATCTTCCTATCGTTTTTAAGTTTAACTTTATTTGATAATCCCCTATTTAATACAACCATGAAAAATTTATTCTTTCTTCTATCGCTGGCATTCCTGTTGTTTTTTTCAAATGCCAAAGCTGCTCCCGGTTATTGGGAATGGGTCAGACAATCCGGTTCATACGAAGATGTTTCCGGTCAATGCATGGGAATCGATCAATCGGGTAATATAATTTTACTCGGGCATTTTAGTAGCCCTTCGATGTCGCTCAGTGGCGTCGTTATTAATAATTCGGGAGGTAATTCAAGGTCTTTCATTGCTAAATATGCTCCTGACGGGACATTGATCTGGCTTAGACCATTGACGAGTGATCCGCTTTCTATTGAACTTGCCAACGTGCTGACTTGTGATCATGAAGGTAATTTTATAGTCGGAGGCTGGTTTAACAACACTCTTACAATTGACAGCATTGTTCTGACTGATCCGCCTGCATTGGGCAACAACTTGTTTCTTGCAAAATTCGACGGAAATGGCCAGGTTATATGGGCAAAAAGTTTCTCCAATGGTTTTAGTATTTTTTGGGATATGACAGCAGATGCAAATGGAAATATTCTCGCGACCGGAGGATTTCAGAGTTCTTCAGCACAGTTTGACTCTTTCACTCTTCAAAATCATGTGAGCACCGGCTCCCGGGATGTATTTACTTTAAAGTGTAATGGCTCAGGTGATGTATTATGGGTATCGCAAGCAGGAGGAATGTATGATGATTGCCCGAACAATATTACTGTTGATGTTAATGGGAATGCAATCGTTTCCGGATTATTCAGAAGTTCAACCATGGAATGCGGTTCCATTAATTTACAGAATTCATCAATCGACAGTACTGACGAAATTTTCATATATAAATTAGATATGGGTGGAAATGTATTGTGGGCAAAAAGTGCCGGTTCAACAGATCACGACAATTCGGTTGAAGCTACCACTGATTTATCCGGCAATATATACTTAACAGGAAATTTCGAAGGCGACACTACATATTTCGATACAATAAAAGTTTTTGGTAATGGTTCATGCAGCAATACCTACCTGGTCTGTCTGAGTTCAACCGGAATTTATACCTGGGCAATGAGTTATGGCAGAATGAATAATAATAATATCGCAAAAGGAGTTTCTTTTGACGCCAATAACGATTTTTATCTTGGTGGGAATTTTGCGCAAACCCTTCATATTAACGGGCAAATTTTAATTAGCCGGGGCGGAATAGATATTTATATAGCGAAGTTTGACGCAGGAAGAAATCTCATCTGGCAGTGTACTGCAGGAGGAAATGGCCTGGATTTGTTTTCAAATATGATAAAAGACGATCTTGGGAATATTTACGTCACTGGTTATTCAACAAGTCAAAACACATACTTTGACAGTCAATCCACCAATTATCCGCCAGGATCTTCTTCAAATGTTTATAATTTTTATGTGGCCAAGCTGAGTCAGATTCCCTCAACAGGAATTAAAATACCTTTCGTATCAGATAATTCAATGGTATTTCCCAATCCGTCAAGCGACAAATTCTATATCCAGTCCGATATAGCGGGCTCGTTATCTGTCGAAGTATTTAACCAGGCGGGTGAAAAAATTATTTCAGAAAAATTTGAAAATTTTTCCGGCTTATATTTTCCTCTCGACCTGACAAATTTTAAAAGAGGAATCTACCTGATTAAGGTTTCCGGGGAAGGAGTTTCAAAAACCAAAAAAGTGTTGTTGGAATGAAACAATCTATTCAGTCGTTAGCGCGGATAAGAACAGAAAATGTTCATTTTTCCCTAACGACCTTTTTTAATTCACAAGTGATCATAAACCTGCTTTCAGGATCTTATGAACGGTGACAAAAATCTGAGTCAGGCTGACAGGTTTCACGAGGTAGTCCGCCACATGACTTTTAGTTGCCTCTTTCATAATCCGTTCCGATTCGTTTTTCGTAATCATGACGACAGGAATCTTAGAATTGATTTCCTTGATACGTGAAATGGTTTCAATGCCGGATAGTCCTGGCATGTTCTCATCCATAAATATGATGTCGTAATGCTGTTCCGAAATTTCATGGATGGCATCCAGTCCATTGTTTGCCGTATTTACTACATATCCGTTCTGGCGCAGGTACAAGATATGTGGCTGAAGGAATTCCACTTCATCATCAACCCACAGTATGTTTATGGCTTTTGTGAATGAATCCCTGCTTAGAGCTTTTTCCTTTTCAAACTTAATTAATGTGTCTGCTATCATTGTTTTAATTGTTATTGAGCTTCGCAAAATATATCCGGAATCGACCTTTTTATAAATCGATTATGCAAATGCATGGAAATATTGGGCTAAGCTGGTTAAAGTAAATGTATAAACGAATTGTATCTTCTAAAATTGCCGGCACAACTTGCAAAGTTGGAAGAATTTTATTTAGAATCTTACAGTTTTGATTAGATTCCAATTTGCTTTACTAAAAAAACACTTCAATTACTTAATATAATAAAATAGCAATACCAATGTATATACCTGTAACAATACAAAAGTTTTTCCAAACAGCATTTGTCTTCATTTTCTTTGCCTGTTTAGTATATCCATTATAATATTCAGTTCTTTTTATTAGATTTTTATCGGGAAATCCTAAATTATTTTCACTCGGATCATTTACGGAACAAATTACCGCAGGTATTAAAGCAATTGGAGGGGTCAGCAATAAACCAGTTATAAAAATTCCGGTTCCGGCACTTTTATAATCACTATAATATCTAGCGGCATCTTTTCGACCTTTTTGATAAAAGTATTCATTCATTGAATCCTTACCCTTTATTAAATTTCCTACAGGTTCATTAAATGTTTGTTTCACACCATTTTCAAAATTGATGTAAAAAATTTCATTTTCCAGATTAATGTAAGTCGGACCTTCAGGATTATTAAGTAACTTATATTTTATTTCATTCTGATTAACTTCCAACACTTTTGCTAAAACAGTATCGCCTGAAATAAAATAAATTGTATCCTGCGAAAGACAGTTTAATACAAATGAATTTAAAAATATGAAAATGAGATATATTTTATTCATTCTATAATAGAAAATTATTAAATCTAATTTACTAAAGAGAAATAGTTGCTTTGTCTGAATATTGCAAAAAATTTAAGAAGCCCGATGTTTGATTTATGACTTCGGACTTCGGACTTCAGACCCACAACTCTACTCCTACTCTACACCAATCTCATCCACAAAAAGCCAGTCTTTTTCATTGGAATTTTTCGCAACTACTTTGACCCACCGAGCGTCTGTCCTCTCAAAATCCATCCGAAGTTTTCTTTGCATGTAATTGATCGATGCCGAATCGAGCGAATCAATCTGCTTGTAAACTTTTCCTTCGGTACTTACAGAAACGGTAACTTCTCTTGGCAAATAAATTTTCCCAAGTTCGTCTTTTAGTACATCAACAAAAACTCTCGAGATGGATTGTACAGAACCCAAATCGATAGTCGCTTCCAGGTCCTGTCCCATAAAGCCCAGCCATTCGCCCGGTATCCACGGCAAATTTCCGGTAACGCCGTTGACAAGAGAAAATCCGCCCCCGCGGCTGTATTCAACGTGTGGCGGATTTGCAAGCATCACTTCTTTTCCGGTGGCAAGATTGAGATTAAAGACCTGAGAAAAATCACTGCCCAGTCGCTGTGCCCCTTCATATAATATCGCCCTGATTACGGTTGACTGATCCACGCTGATTTTTCCCGAATACGGTTTCGAAGTCAGGTCAGGAACTGTTCCATTGGTCGTATAATATATTTTCCCTCTCGGGTACGACGAAAATAAATCAATGTTCAATCCCTTGTCGCCATTCGGCGAAACTCTCGATGAAATATCAAACAGCGCAGTCGAAAATTTCAGATTCAGAAACCTCAGCAATTTGAAATGCAGGACCAATCTTGAAGAAAAGCCATCAAAGTCTTTTTTATCAACAGGAGACCAGACCACTTCAGCCAGAGCTGCCATTCTAGGAAAAATCATCTCCTGTAACCGTTGATCATCTGAAATATATTCTGACCAGACGTTGCCCTGTGCGCCGAGAATAAATTTTGCCTGGTTCACATTGAGGACATCCGGGACAGGCTCGAAACGATAAACCTGGTCGATAGGGAGATATCCGCCGATGGCCATGCGGCCATCAGAATATCTCGACTGGTACATGTCAAAATAACAATGAGTATACGGGCTCATGACTGCAAAATGTCCTTTAACCGCAGCGGCAGAACCACCCATATACCCTCGCCACGACATGATTACGGCATTAGTGTCGAGCCCCTCTTCAAGTATCTCGTCCCAACCAATCGTCGTTTTATTTTTGGTCTTCAGAAAACCCGCAATTCGATTTGTAAAATACCGCTGCAAATCGTGCTCACCTGCAAGATTTTCTTTCCTTATCAGTTCCTGGCAATGCGGACATTCCTTCCAACGGTCTTTCGGACATTCATCACCACCGATATGTATGTACTTACCGGGGAAAAGTTCACATACTTCTGTAAGTATATTTTCGAGGAAAATAAAGGTTTCCTCTTTGGGACAATAGACATCTTTAAAAACGCCCCAGGTTTTAGCTGGTTCAAACGGGCCGCCGGTACATGAATATTCCGGATACGCGGCAAGAGAAGCCTGGGCATGACCAGGCATTTCAATTTCAGGAATGATGGTAATGTGACGGTCGGATGCGTATTTCACAACATCGCGAATTTCGTCCTGAGTATAATATCCGCCGTAGCGGATCGTATCGTATTCCTCGGGCTTATCACCGAGATGACCTTTCAGAGTGCCGCTGCGCCAGGCCGCCACTGACTGAAGCTTTGGATACTTTTTTATTTCGATTCGCCATCCCTGGTCATCAGTCAGGTGCCAGTGAAAATAATTCATCTTATACATGGCGAGATAATCGATGTAATCCTTTACAGACTGAACCGGAAAAAAATGTCGCACAACATCGAGATGCATGCCCCGGTATTTAAACCGTGGTGAATCTTCGATTATCAAATATGGGACAGTTACCTCGTTCACCTTTCCAGGCGGAAGCAACTGGATAAGTGTTTGCAAGGCATAAAAAGCACCGGCATTGGGTCCGGCATGAATGTTAATTCCGCTTGAATCAATAACCAGATGATAAGAATCTGTATCCATTTCTGATGAAAGAAAAATATAGAGTTGTTCCTTCCTGATCTTTTCAGATTTTTCAGTTTTCAACTGAAAGCCATAATTTTTTTTGAGGTAAGCATTAAAAATTTCCGCGTCAGAACTTATTTTCTCATCGTTAAAAACAATAGCGGTTGAAGTGGAGATCATGAAGTTGCCGATGCCAATTTCCATTTTAGCCGGGGCAGGGATTACGGGAATTTTATCGGTTGATGAACGCGCAATTCCGGATTCAATATTTGCAAGCATGATGAAATAAAAAATTGCGATTACTGATATTTTATCCATATGTCGTACAAAATACAAAGCTTTCTGTGAAATCGGAAGTCGTTCATCACATGTATAAAGTCTGATATTTGAGATCAGTGGCCAAAATAGTGTTTCAGGCAAAACGCCAAACGCCAAACGCCAAACGCCAGACTTTCCTTGTTTGGTGTTTGGCGTTTGGCGTTTAGAGTTTGGCGTTAAAAAAAAAGAGAACCATCCGATTCTCTTTTTCTAGTGTGGTAGATTTTTGTCTTACTGTATCTTTCGGACATTCACTGCATTCTGTCCTTTTTTCCCATCGATCAACTCAAATTCTACGCTGTCGTTTTCACGAATTTTTTCGATTAGTCCGCTGTGGTGAACAAACACTTCAGCCTGATCCTCATCGGAAACAATGAATCCAAATCCTTTAGCTTCATTGAAAAATTTTACTTTACCGGTTTTCATTGTGGTAATAAATTATTGTATTCACACCGGACAACTGACCCCGCTTCCATCAATTGCCAATGCGAGTAATTAAATTGTAATTGCGGGTGATACTCTGCCAAAGGTATAATAATATTTTTTTCTACCAATAGATACCTAAAAAATTCTTAACCAAGCATTTGCCTTAAAAATTGGGATACTAACTTATTATCAGCCTTTCCTGCGAAATGTTTGGACGCAATACCCATTAAACGACCCATATCAGCCGGTCCTTTTGCATTATTTTGTTCAATTATCCCCTTCAATTCTTTTCTAATTTCATCTTCAGACATCTGCTTTGGCAGATATTTTTCAATGACCGCTATTTCTTCAAGTTCTGACTTGGCGAGGTCTTCCCTATTCTGCTGAAGATAAATATCGACAGATTCCTTTCTCTGCTTGATAAGTTTCTGGAGCATTTTCATTTCATCTTCCGGGGAAATGCTGCCGCTGCCTGAGGTCTTGGCTAACAGGATAGCCTGCTTTACCGCACGGAGGCTTCTCAAAGCCGCTTCGTTTTTACCGAGCATGGCAGCTTTTATGTCGTTGTTGATAGTTTCTTCCAGAGACATATAACGTATATTTTTTGAAAATGAATTCCTTACTTTTTTTAAATAATGGTAAAAGTAAAAATTTAATTTATTACTTATTCATTAATAAAAAAGCCCTCTAGGGGGAGGGCTGGGGAACTAAACTTAACATGGAACAATTTAATCTACATTGTCGTGGAGGAAAGAATTATTCTGACGCAGGTCAGATTTTTTTTCATCCTCTGTACTCAATGTATACCTTGATACATTCGTCTCGCTCGAATGCTGAACGGAATCAAGTTTAATATTTCTTCTTTTATATGCCGGCTCCTTTTCCATATCGGATATGTTGGCATTTCCGATCCGATAACTGAGCGACTTGAGCTTGAGTATGCGTTCTTTTGATTTTCGAAGCTGCTCTTCGGTTGAATCATCCAGGCTATCGCTGTCATACAGATCATGAACGACAGAAGTCTTACCGGGTTCGCTGATTTCAGTTTTAGGCTCATCAACAGGCATGCTTACCGGGGCTTCCTTTGGCTGGGAAAGAGAAAATTCAAATGTCAGTTCTTCTTTTTCAGTTACCACGGGAGGCAGGGGAATCTCTTTCTTCAAAACCGGCTCGAGAATTTCAGGCTCCCTGGCGACAGGAGTCTCGATCTTTGCCTTTTGTTCGTTTACCTCCTCGTCGAGCTTATGAATTTTTTTGGTCTTGTCCTTCTCGCGGCTGATCTCAGTACCGATTTCTTCTCTGGTCTTGAAGCCGGTTGCAATGATTGTAACAGAGAGTCTTTCGCCAAGATGTTCTTCGTGGCAATTACCCCAGATGATATCAGCAGTTAAGCCGGCCTGATCCTGGATGTAATCAGTAATGTCGCCGATCTCATCCATGGTGACTTCTTTGACACCGGAGGCGATGTTCATCAGGATAAATCTCGCGCCTTTGATATTATTATCATTCAGCAACGGAGAAGCGAGTGCCTGTTCAACCGCCTTGATTGCACGGTTCTCGCCTTCGGCGATTGCAGATCCCATGATGGCAACACCGCTGTTATGGACGGCCGTCTTCACGTCTTCGAAATCGACATTGATGTAACCAGTGACGGTGATGATTTCGGCAATTCCCTTGGCGGCTGTTGTGAGTACATTGTCGGCATGAGCGAAAGCCTCGGAGAGGTTCAGGTTTCCGTACATTTCCCGTAGTTTCTGATTACGGATGATGATGATGGTATCGACATTTTGCTTGAGCTGCTCGATGCCTTCGTCGGCCTGTTGTCTCCTTCTCTTTCCTTCGAATTCGAAAGGCATCGTTACGATGGCAACGGTGAGTATGCCCATCTCCTTTGCGGTCTGAGCAATGATCGGGGCGGCACCTGTTCCGGTTCCTCCTCCCATTCCTGCGGTAATGAAAACCATCCGGGTATTGGTGAGCAGTATTTTACGGATGTCGTCGATATTTTCTATTGCAGCATTGCGTCCTACTTCGGGAATGGCGCCGGCACCTCTGCCTTCAGTAAGGCTGCTGCCGAGCTGCACTTTGTGTGGTACGGGAGAAGTCTCCAGAGCCTGAGCGTCGGTGTTACATACGATGAATTCAACACCCTTAATTCCCTGTCGAAACATATGATTGACGGCATTACTTCCGCCACCACCGACACCAATTACCTTGATGATAGATTCGCTGTCCCTTAAAAAATCAAATTCCATGTTTAATGTTTTTAGTTGTTTAGTTCCTGTTCCGTGTTATAATGTGGTATCCTTTTCTTCTTTTAAAAATTCTGACAGCCATTCAAGAAATGTTGGAGTGTGGCCCTTTGGCTGTATTTCCCGACCCTTTTTATCGTTCATTTTCTTACCGCTCTCGGTAATTTCAACCGGTGCTTTCTTTTTCCTTTCCATTTCATGGAAGCCTTTTATTACGAGACCGACGCCTGTAGCGAACATCGGGCTCTTCAGGTCGTCAGAGCCTTTGGCGAGGTGTTCGTTTGGATAGCCAACGCGTGTATCCATGCCGGTGATGTATTCTACGAGCTGGACGATGTGACGAAGCTGGGCACCGCCACCGGTGATGACGATTCCGGCGATCAGCTTTTTCTCGAAGCCTGAATTTTTTATTTCAAAATGAACATGTTCGATGATCTCTTCCATCCTTGCCTGGATGATATGAGCAAGATTCTTCACCGAGATCTCGCGTGGCTCACGGCCGCGGAGGCCGGGAATGGAAACGATTTCATTCTCCTGGTTCTCGCTTGCGAGTGCAGATCCGAATTTGATCTTCAGAAGCTCCGCCTGCATGCGAATGATGGAACAGCCCATTTTGATGTCATCTGTAATCACATTGCCGCCGAAAGGAATCACAGCGGTATGACGGATGATCCCATCCTGGAAGATGGCGATGTCCGTAGTGCCGCCGCCGATGTCGACGAGAACGACGCCTGCCTCTTTTTCCTCATCGGTAAGAACAGCCTCCGACGAAGCAAGCGGTTCGAGGAATAGACCGAGTGTCTTAAGATTCGCCCGCTCCACACACTTATAAATATTTTTTGCGGCAGTGATCTGGCCTGTAATTATGTGACAATTCGCTTCGAGCCTGATGCCTGACATGCCGATGGGGTTCTTGATTCCCTGCTCGTTGTCGATGATATATTCCTGAGGGATGACATGGATGATCTTTTCTCCCGGAGGCATAGCCAGTTTGTACATATCCTCGACGATTGCATCGATATC
Organism: uncultured Flavobacteriales bacterium; assembly: GCA_964595205.1. Lineage (GTDB taxonomy): Bacteria > Bacteroidota > Bacteroidia > AKYH767-A > 2013-40CM-41-45 > JADKIH01. The sequence continues at coordinate 48,677 of CAZQOQ010000032.1, forward strand.
GCTCTGGGAGATTTCGTCGTCGAGAGAATCTCTGGTACGCATGCCGCGGTGCTGCAGGCTCTTGATGTGCTGGCCGGCGATTCCAACGTACACAGAACCGATATCGACGTTTGACTTCTCAGACGCCTCCTGTACCGACTTTGAAATCGAATCGATGGTATTGACAATATTTGTCACAACACCACGGGTAACGCCGTGGGACTCATATTTTCCATAACCCAGAATATCGATTTTTCCAAATTCATTCTTCCGCCCAACGATCGTACAGATTTTTGTTGTACCGATATCGAGCCCTACGACGATTTCATCTTTTTCCATATTATTTCTTTGTGCAGACAACCTGGTCTTTATATTTTAAATTGATCCTGCTATACTTATCCCACCCCTTTTTACTTAAACCCTCGCGGTAAAACACATAGAGCTTATTAAACTTCTCTTCCAGAAACTGGTCGTCGCCGAGAACGACTGTGTGATTTCCGACTCTTGGAATCATTTCGATATCGCCGTCAGCATTTACATAAAACTGCTGAACGGTCGCATTCCAGAAATCATTCTGGTTGGTGTATGAGGCGATGTGAAACAACTGTTCGATTTTCAATTTATGTATGGCAGTATCGGTCGATTCTTTATCACTGTAAACTCTCACTTTTCGCTCAGATTCCTTATCGAAGATGTATCCGTTTGCAACAGGCACCCGTGCGGTAAATTTTTCAGAGGGGGGCATATAAATCCCGTCTTTGTCGATATAAAAGCTTTCATTATTAAAGTTTATAATCCGGACCACAGGAACACGCTGTTTTACTTCAATATTGAGTTTTCCATCAACGGTTGAAAATACTTCGGCGTCACTGATAAATGGGTAGGTATTGATGATTTTTTCCAACAAAGAAATGTTAATAGAAGCTAAAGATTTTCCTTCGAGAGTTCCGAATTTATTTTGTATTATCTGGCGAATATCTCCCTCCTCAACGAAGCCGATTCCGCTGCTGTCATGAATATTGACAAAGATCCCCGAACACGGCATTACCGATTGTTTATGAGAAGCAAAACCAACCGATACCAGGAAGGCAATTACGACCAGGGAAGCCGTAGCAAATTGAATTAGCAGGCGTTTTTTCATTTCAGTTGAGTTGTTTTAAATAATCACCTATGGGTTTTACAAGCTGGTCGATGTCGCCCGCGCCCAGCGTGAGCAGCACTTCACATTTTCTTTTCTTTAATTCACTGATCACATCTTCCTTTGCGACCATCATCTTATCTTTTAATTTAACTTTTTCAAAAATAATCTGCGACGTAACACCAGGGATAGGCTCTTCTCGGGCCGGATATATATCGAGAAGAATCAATGTATCGAGCAACGAAAGGCTCTTCGCAAAACCGTCAGCAAAATCTCTCGTCCTCGTAAAAAGATGAGGCTGGAAAATACCTGTGATTTTTTTATCAGGATACAGTTCCCTCACCGACATGATGCAGGCTCTGAGCTCTTCAGGATGATGTGCATAATCATCGATGTATATCATTTCCTTTGTTCTTACCTGGTAATCGAATCTCCGTTTCACTCCGCTGTAGGTGGAAATCGCTTTCCTTATATCATCGTCCTGCACATTTAACAGCCTGGCTACTGCAATTGCAGCAATTGCATTTTCAACATTATGCATTCCCGGCATGTCGGATGATAAATTTTCAATCGACGAATTGGAATTTTTCCAGTCGAAACGATAGCGATGTTCACCGACCCTGATATTCACTCCGGAATAATCCGATTTTTCATTCACCGAATAGCTGCTTTTATTGAGCCTCAGGTCATCCAGGGGCAACCCTTTTTTATAAATCAGCTTCCCTCCTTCTCTGAGTTTTCCTGCAAACAAACGGTATGACTCGATCATATACTTTTCGTCTCCATAAATGTCCAGGTGATCGGCATCCATCGAGGTAATCACGGAAATTGTCGGAGAAAGGGCGAGGAAAGAACGATCATATTCGTCCGCTTCCACCACAACATATTTTTCTCCCTTCAGCGAATGACTCAGCAGGAGGTTTGTATTATAATTTTTTGAAATGCCACCCAGGAATGCGGAACAATTAAACCCAGAAGAATTCAATATGTGTGCGATCATCGAAGAGGTCGTCGTCTTGCCGTGTGTCCCGGCTACCGCAATTGTAAATGTGCTTTCAGTCAGCATTCCCAGCACTTCGGATCGTTTTTTTATGGTGTATCCGTGCGACTTGAAATAATTGAACTCTCCGTGACTCATGGGAATCGCGGGTGTATAGATTACGAGTGTCTGATAGTGCCCTGCTTCAATAATATTTTTGTTTACGAGGTGTATGTCGTCAGCAAAATGCACATCGATGCCCTCGTTGATGAGCTCATCCGTCAAAGGTGTGCTGGTCTTATCATACCCTGACACATTCTTACCCTGAGCATTGAAGTACCGAGCGAGTGCGGACATGCCGATGCCTCCAATGCCAAGGAAGTAGATGTTTTTGAATTGGGAGAAATTCACAGCGTTTGCCTTATATACAGTGTTAAATTTTTTCTGACTGTTTTTTTATTTTACAAGAGAATATACCACGTCAGCTATTTTTTCAGCAGAATTTTTCTCCGCTAAAGAACTTATGTTTTTGCCAAGACTGATCTGAAGTTCGATGTTATTCAGAACTTCAGATACCCGGGACATTAAATCATTTTTTGCATTTGCGTCTTTTACGAGGATTGCAGCATTTTTATTGACCAGCGACATTGCATTTTTCGTCTGGTGATCCTCTGCTACATTAGGAGACGGAACCAGGATGGCAGGCTTGCCAACGAGTGCCAGTTCCGATACAGAGCTGGCCCCGGCACGGGAGATGATCACATCTGCAGCGGCAAAGGCAAAATCCATCCGCTGAATAAAATCGAAAGTCCGGATGCCTTTCGACTGAAGATCCTTCACCGCTTCCGCGGCACGCGGAGCGAATGATTTACCGGTTTGCCAGATGAGCTGTATATTTCTTTCAACAAATAAACTTAAGCCGGCTTCGATACTCTTATTAATAGTAAGAGCGCCGAGTGAACCGCCGATGACAAGTACGGTCTTTTTGCCGGGGTCAAGACTGAAAAAATTCATCGCGTCCTGTTTCTTGCCGGCAATCATCACCATTTCTTCTCTCACCGGGTTGCCGGTCATTACTATTTTAGTCTTCGGGAAAAATTTTTCCATGCCATCGTAAGCCACACATATTTTCTGTACACGCTTCGATAATATCTTATTGGTTATTCCGGCAAATGAATTCTGTTCCTGGATGAGCGAAGGAATTCGCTTCGCAGTAGCAGCATAAAGCAACGGACCGCTTGCATATCCGCCGACACCTATTGCCACGTCAGGTGAAAAATTTTTAATTATTCTTTTCGATTTCAAAATGCTCCTTATAATTTTAACCGGCAGCAGAAAATTCTTCAGGCTGAATTTTCTCTGTATGCCACTGATGTCGAGTCCTTCAATTTTATATCCGGCCGACGGCACCTTTTCCATTTCCATCCGTCCGGTTGCTCCAACGAATAAAAATTCATTGGCCGGATTTTTCTTTTTAAGTGCATTGGCGATTGCGATGGCAGGAAAGATATGTCCGCCGGTTCCGCCTCCGCTAATGATCACACGCAGGTTACGCGGTTGCGAGTTCATGACCGCCTTCCTTTTTTTCTTTCTCTACTTGTTTACTCACGCTTAGTACGACACCCAGTGCAAGACTTGTAAACCAGATTGATGTGCCACCCATGCTTAACAACGGCAACGGCTGACCGGTGACTGGGAATAAATTCACCGCAACGGCCATATTAATCAGCGCCTGGAATACGAGCATAAATGCACACCCCGCTGCGAGCAGGGTGCCAAAGGCCATCGGGCTGTGATGAATGAACCTGATAACCCTGAAGAACAATAACAGGTAGAGGAACAGTATGAAGGCACCACCGATGAAACCATATTCTTCAATGATTATGGCATAAATGAAATCCGAATACGGATGCGGAAGAAAATTTCTCTGTACGCTGTTTCCCGGAAAGCGCCCGATAAATCCTCCGCCCGCAATTGCGATCTTGGCCTGAGTGGTCTGGTAATTATCCGCATCTTCTCCGGAAACAAACCTTTCGATACGCGCCTTCCATGTTTCTATCCTTCCGGTCTTGCCAATGGCAATGGAGATCAGCAGGAAAAGTCCGAAACAGATTATTCCTACCCCGATCGTTCCGAAGATAAATTTCATTTTCATCCGGCCTATAAACATCAGGTAACAGGAAGAAATAAAAATCATCGCCGAAGTTGAAAAATTTGCCGGCAATATCAGCGCACACACGATTATGATCGGAACGATCACGGGTAAAAAAGCCGTTCGAAAATTATTTATTTCTCCCTGCCTCTTGGATAGTATCCTTGCCACATACATGATGAGAGCAAGCTTGGCGAAATCAGATGTCTGGAACGTAATGTTTGTGCCCGGAAGTGTCAGCCATCTGCTTGCTTCATTCAGGTTGGTTCCTAGCATCAGCGTCAATACGAGAAGCGGAACAGTCACCCAGAGAGCAATCTGGGAGATCCTTGAATAAAGCGTGTACCTCACGAGATGCGCCACATACATTAAAACCAGTCCGAATGCAAGAATGATTAAATGTTTGATCAGGTAATATTCCGTATTCCCGCTCTGAAATTTATACGCCAGCGTTCCGGTGCTGCTGTAAACGGCAAGGAGTGAAAATATCGACAGGATGAAAACGATAAGCCAGATTGTCCGGTCCCCTTTGAAATACTTGTCGAGCCAGGTTGCCTGCATGCTGTTTGGTTATAGATATTGATTAATATTTGTTTCAGTCATTTTGCGGTCTTACTTATTCGTCACTCACAGACTCTTCACCGCCTTTTTAAATTGACGGCCGCGGTCTTCATAATTTTCGAACAGGTCAAAACTTGCACAGGCTGGCGATAACAAGACCACGTCTCCTTTTTTGCCGATGTTATAAGCCGTCTGAACCGCTTCATCAGCAGAACCCGTCTCAACGATTTGCGGAACGATATCCTTAAAAGTTTTGATGATTTTTTTATTGTCCTTGCCGAGACAGATAATGGCCTTTACTTTTTCGGTGACGAGGTCTTTCAGGGTCGTGTAATCGTTTCCCTTATCCACTCCGCCGAGAATCAATATCACTGGTTTGTTGAAGCTTTCAAGAGCATACCAGGTGGAATTTACGTTTGTAGCCTTGGAATCATTAACGAATTCAATACCGTGAACGGAGGAAACAAATTCCAGGCGGTGTTCCACGTTTTTAAAATCAGAGAGACTTTCCCTGATAGTTTCTTTCCTGATGTCAACAAGTTTTGAGGCAATTCCTGCGGCCATCGAATTGTAGAGATTGTGTTTCCCCTGTAGGGCGAGTTCATGTATTAGCATGGTTAAGTGTTTATGGTTGGTTAAAAAATGAATTTCGTTGTCTTCGAGCCAGGCTCCCTCTTCCTGCCTCTTCCTGATTGAAAAAGGATATGCATGGGCTTTTACCTGCACCATGGGGAGATACTCAAGGGTGAGCGGGTCGTCTGCGCAATAAATGAATGCATCGGTGGATGTCTGGTTTTGCAGGATCCGGAACTTCGACATCGCGTAATTTTTTACGTCGTAGTTATACCTGTCCAGGTGATCGGGAGTGATATTTGTGAGAACAGCGACATCGCATTTGAAATTATACATGTCGTCGAGCTGAAAGCTGCTTAACTCCAGCACGTAATAGTCGAAATCATGTTCAGCCACCTGGAGTGCGAAACTTTTACCGACATTTCCACCAAGGCCGACATTTAATCCCGCTTTCTTCAGGATGTGATAAATCAGCATGGTGGTAGTGGTCTTTCCGTTTGTTCCTGTTATTCCGATCATCTTTGCATTTGTATATCTTCCTCCGAATTCGATCTCGCTGATAACAGGAATGCCGGCCTGCCTGATCTTCATGAACAATTCTGATCCTGCAGGAACACCCGGGCTCTTTACAATTTCATTCGCATTTAATATTTTTTCTTCCGTATGTGTTCCTTCTTCGAAATCAATCGAATGATGCATCAACAATCTCCTGAACTCCTCTTTAATCTTCCCGTTATCGGTTACAAACACATCAAATCCTTTCTTAGCCGCAAGTATGGCGGCACCCACACCACTCTCTGCAGCGCCGAAAATGACGAGTCTTGGAGTATTTACTACTGCAGATTTATTTTTAATTTGATCCGTCATCTGAGTTTAAGCGTAACGACTGTCAGCACTGCAAGCATGATTCCCACGATCCAGAAACGGGATACGATCTTGGATTCATGATATCCTTTCTTCTGGTAATGATGATGTAAGGGCGACATCAGGAATATCCTCCTGCCTTCGCCATATTTTTTCCTTGTATACTTGAAATAACTTACCTGGATCATCACCGATAAATTTTCGACGAGGAATATTCCGCAGAGTATCGGGATCAGCAGTTCTTTCCTGATTGCAATTGCATAGGTGGCGATGATTCCTCCAAGGGCAAGACTGCCGGTATCGCCCATGAAAACCTGTGCCGGATATGCATTATACCAGAGAAAGCCGACGCATGCCCCTGTAAATGCTGCTATGAAAACCACCAGCTCGCCTGCATTCGGTATGTACATGATGTTTAAATAATTTGCGAACACAGTATTTCCCGACACGTAAGCGAGAATTCCCAGTGTAGCGCCGATGATCGCACTCGACCCGGTAGCCAGTCCGTCTATACCATCAGTAATATTGGCTCCGTTGGAGACTGCGATGATGATGAACATTACAATGGGAATAAAAATGACCCATGCATATTTTTTCATCGATGGCCCGATCCACGAAATGAGGACCGAATAATCAAACTCATGATTCTTTATAAACGGTATGGTCGTCTTCGTTGATTTTATGGCTACCGGGGAGTAAAGCGCATTTTCATTCTGCCGCATATCTTCAATCACATTCGAATTCTGATGCTTTACGGTGATTGCCCCTTTCTCAACCTTCTCTTTCACGACTACGTTCTCATTAAAATAAAGTGTAAAGCCTATGATCAGACCGAGCACGACCTGGCCCATGACTTTAAACTTCCCGGCTAAACCCGCTTTGTCTTTTTTGAAAACTTTTATATAATCGTCGATGAAACCGATGATGCCGAGCCACACGGTTGTAACAATCATGATGATCACATAAACGTTTATCAGCCGTGCGAATAACAATGTGGGTACAAGTACAGCTCCCAGGATAATCAGTCCGCCCATTGTCGGCGTTCCCTGTTTCTCAATCTGGCCGGTTAAGCCAAGGTCTCTCACCGTTTCGCCGATCTGTTTTTTTCTCAGGTAATTGATGATCCTCTTGCCGAACAACAATGAGATGATGAGCGAGGTAATCAGGGCTGCAGCTGCACGAAAAGAGATGTATTGAAAAACTCCTGCGCCGGGCAGGTTAAAATGTTCTTTCAGGTAAGCGAAAAAGTAATACAACATGTTAAGCCATGATTTTAAAAAGTTCGAGTAACACTTTCTTATCGTCGAAAGGCGTACGTACTCCCTTCACTTCCTGGTATTTCTCATGGCCCTTACCTGCAACAAGCACGACGTCGCCAGGCATTGCAAATGATACCGCCGTTTTAATGGCTTCTTTACGGTCGCTGATTGAAACCGCCTTTCTTTTTTCATCCACTGGAATTCCCTTTTCCATTTCGTGAATGATTTCTGCCGGATCTTCGGAGCGAGGGTTGTCGCTGGTCAGAATTACCTTATCGCTCATCTCACACGCTATGCGTGCCATCACGGGACGCTTCGATTTATCACGGTCGCCACCGCAACCTACGATCGTGATTATGCGGCCATGTCCGGCATTCACATCATGAATGGTGGAAAGGACATTTTTCAGAGCATCCGGCGTGTGGGCATAATCAACGATACCTGTAATTTTATTGGCTGAGTTTATGAAATCGAATCGCCCTTCGACGGGACCGAGTACGCTCAATGCAGAGAGTATATCCATCTTCTTTTCGCCAAGAAGAATTGCGGTTGCATACGCAGCCGTTAAATTATACGCATTGAAACTTCCTACCAGCCTGCACACAACTTCCTGTCCATCGATGTTTAAAAGCAATCCTGAAAAGTCGTTCTCGATGAGCTTGCAGCGGTAATCAGCCATTGATCTCATCGCATAAGTATATTTAGATGCCCTGGTATTCTGGAGCATGACAAGCCCGTTCCTGTCGTCGGCATTGGAAAGTGCAAATGCATTCGACGAAAGCCCGTCGAAGAATTCTTTCTTTGCTCTCAGGTAATTCTCAAATGACTGATGATAATCGAGGTGATCATGTGTAATGTTTGTAAAAACTCCACCGGCAAATGCCAGCCCTTCCGTTCTTTTCTGAACCACCGAATGAGAACTCACTTCCATGAAAGCGTGTGTGCAACCCGCATCCACCATCTGCGACAGCAACATATTCAGCTGTAGTGAATCGGGAGTTGTGTGTGTGGCCGGTATCGTTTTATTGTTAACCTGGTTTTTGATGGTTGACAATAAACCACACTTGTACCCAAGTTCCCTGAATAAATGAAATAAAAGTGTAGCGGTCGTTGTCTTGCCATTAGTTCCTGTGATCCCGACGAGCTTTAATTTTTCTGAAGGGTTGCCATAAAAATTTGAAGCGATGTGTGCGAGAGCAGATGAACTGTTCTGTACCTGCACGTAAGTAATTCCCGGACTTAAATCAAGAGGCAGGATTTCACAAACGATTGCAACCGCACCCTTCTCGATGACAAGCGGAATGAATGCATGGCCATCGGACTGCAGTCCCCTGATAGCCACGAAAAGACTTCCTTCCTTGACCACGCGGGAATCAAAACAGACGTCGGAGATGCCGATGTTTACCGGACCAGAAACATTCACTATTCCGCTTTTGTATAAAATGTCTTTGAGAACAATCATATGCCCAGTTCAATAAAAATTATCTGTCCTTTTGAAATTTTCATTCCCGGTGTGAGACTCTGACGGATTACACTTCCTCTTCCATTACACTGCACACGCAGCCCCGCATTTTCAAGAATGTAGAGTGCATCTTTAGCACTCATCCCTTTAACATCCGGAACGAGACCGTTTTGAGTTTTCCTTTCACTTAAAACAACTTCACCTGAAATACCGGCAGCGAAAACATTTTGCGCACCGTCATCTTTGGATGTTACCGGAATATCCAATGCGGCAAAGATTTTTTTCACCTCGGTTTGTTGTCCGGCTTTCGCAACAGGAATATGATTGAATATTGAATCATCACCGGCGGGATCGCCGTGTAATTCGATATGATTGGAATAAACCTTGTCTGCAATCTCCTTGAAAATAGGAGCAGCAACCGCGCCTCCGAAATACACATCATTAGAAGGCGAGTAAACTACCACCATACAGGAATACTTCGGAGCATCAGCCGGAAAATACCCCACGAACGAGGCCTGGTATGAACGATGTCCGATGTCATATCCATATACACTCTGTGAGATCTGAGCCGTGCCTGTTTTTCCCGCAATCCGGTATGGAGAAGTCTTTAACGAAGAGGCTGTGCCGTGTTCGACGACCCCTTCCATCATCTTCCTTACTTTCCCGAGAGATTCAGATGATGCGATCGAATCTCTCAAGACTGTAACAGGAAATGATTTTATGAGCTTACCATGATTGCGGATCTCTTTTATGAAATGCGGCTTTACCATCACGCCATTATTAGCTACTGCATTGTAAAATGTGAGTATCTGCATGGGTGTTAGTAACAATTCGTAACCGATAGACATCCATGGTAATGATACGGGAGACCAGAGTGTATCGTCGACGTTCTTAATTTGCGGCCTGCCTTCTCCTTCGATCTCGAGCCCCAGTGAAGTTCCGAGTCCGAATGATTTTAATTTGTCGATAAAATCCTGTGGCTTCTTCGCATAAGCCGACCAGATCATTTTTGATATACCGACGTTTGAAGATGTTTCGAAAGACTGTTGTACCGAGAGCCGGGCAGATTTTGGAGGATGTGAATCCTTCATGGACTGTCCGAAGAAATTATAATATCCGTTTCCCACATTGATGGTATCGTTCGGTTCAACGAGACCATCATCGATGGCTGCGAGAACTGAAGCGAGTTTCATTGTTGATCCCGGCTCGGTTGATTCGCCGATCACGTAATTAAAATTCTCTTCATAATCGCCGCGGGAGTTTCTGGACAGGTTTGCGATCGCTTTTATTTCGCCGGTAGCAACTTCCATGAGGACGGCGCAGCCATGATCGGCATTGTGTTTCTCCAGGTGTTCTCTTAGAGAATGTTCGGCCACATCCTGGATGTTTATGTCGATGGTTGTGATAAGGTCGTTCCCGTCTTTTGGTTCGACCACGTCTTTATCGGTAATCGGCATCCAGACGTTGCCGCTTATTTTCTGCATCAGCCTTTTGCCGCCGACGCCTTTAAGATCTTCATTGTATGCAGCTTCGATTCCAACAGGTTTTACGTCGCGCATATAACCGATCGTGCGGGCAGCGAGATCCCTGAAAGGCATTTCTCTTTTCTCCTTCTGTTCGATCCGCAGTCCGCCTTTGAATCTTCCCATCCGAAAGAGCGGAAACGTTTTCAGTTGTTGAAGCTCCGCATAAGAAACATTTCGTTTGATCAGGAAATATCTTTCATGGTTGGAGCGAGCCTGTTTTAATACACTCTTGTATTCTGCAGCAGAATGATCCTTAAAAAGATTTGAGAGGCAGATAGAAAGAGAGTCGACGTTTGCAAAAAAATGTTCGCGGGAAAATGCCTCCGTACGTGTATCGATCCTTACGTCGTAAATAGGAACAGATGTGGACATGAGCATTTCGTCAGCAGAGAAAATATTTCCACGGCTGGCAGCGATATTTACATATTTCATTGTAAGGCTGTCGGCGAGGCTGCGAAGTGAGGCTCCTTCCTTAATCTGTATCCTGAGTATCTGGCCCAGGATGACGAGTCCCATTAAACAGAGCAACAAGAAGGATCCATTGATCCTCCACATAATGTCTTTCTTAACCTGCATTAGTTTTCGTGTGGCTTATTGTGCGGGTTTGTCTTTAATAAATATTTTACCTGGCGGTTCAGTATTTTCTTTTATCTCAAACGGTTCGAGTGCCTTTGCTACTTCAGATTGATTACTCTGGTACATTAATCGGGACATGACGGAAATGTATTGTGCCCGTTTTTCCTTCAGGTCGGTTTTCTTCTTGTCGATTTCGCGTATGATGTGTTCTGCATAATAGCTGTTGCCGATGTATCCGATAATCAATACAGTTATAAAGAGGATGAAAGGCATTGCATGTACGACCTGGTTGCGATTGATAAAGCCAAACATGTTCATGAACCTGATGATGTTCCGGCTAACCTTTGAGGAAGTCTTCTTCCCCGGTTTAACTGCCACTTCAGGCGCTTCAGCCTCTTTTTTCTCTTTTATTTTATTTTCAGACATGATCAGTTACGTTCTGCGATCCTGAGTTTTGCACTTCTTGAACGGGGGTTTTTTCTGATTTCATCATCACCTGCTTCTACAGGCTTCTTATTAATAGCCGTGAATGGCTGCCCGAGCATATTTCCGAAGAGATCTTTCTCAATCTCTCCCTCAAATTTTCCCTTTGCAATCATGTTTTTCACGAGACGGTCTTCGAGAGAATGGTAAGAGATTACGACCAGCCTGCCTTTGGGAGCAAGCACGTGAAAAGTCTGGGCAAGCATATCCTTAAGAGACTCAAGCTCATCGTTCACTTCTATTCTCAATGCCTGGAAGACCTTTGCATAATATTGTGTTTCGTGCAATTTGTCAGCGCAATCGACTATGGCCGCACGGAAGTCATCTACGCTTGTAACTTTTTTGTTTTGCCGGGCAGCGATGATTTTGCGGGCGAGAGTTTTAGCATTAAACACTTCACCGTATTGGGAAAAAATCCTGACGAGACTTTCTTCGGGATATGTATTTACGACGTCAGCTGCAGTTAAGCCTTCTTCACGGTTCATGCGCATGTCGAGCGATGCATTGAAACGCAGTGAAAATCCGCGCGATGCTTCATTGATCTGGTAGGAGGAAATTCCAAGGTCAGCAAGTATGCCATCGACCGGAATTGCATTGTAATAGCGCAGGAAGTTTTTCAGGTAACGGTAATTGTGCCTGATGAGAGTGAATCGTTCGTCGTTGATTTCATTTTTAATGGCATCCTCGTCGCGATCGAAAGCGAAGAGCCGGCCATTCTTTCCTAACCGATCGAGAATGGCAAGCGAATGTCCGCCCCCTCCGAAGGTGACATCCACATACACGCCGTTCTCTTTGATCTGAAGAGCGTCTATGCTTTCATTCAGCATTACCGGTTCATGATAGGTTGATGTCATAGTTCTTTTTCTTGCCCATTACTTCTTCGGCGAGGGAAGCGAAGTCGGTTGACTCTTCTTTCATCATCCGCTCGTACTCATTTTCAGCCCATACCTCAACGCGGTTTCCGTAAGCGAAGAGAATGATGTCCTTCTCAATCCCGGCATAGTCCATCAGTGTTTTAGGAAGCAGCAGACGATTGGTGCCGTCTAGTTCAATTTCTGTTGCGCCGCGGTTAAATTTCCGGAGGAACTCCCGGTTCTTTTTGACGTAAAGATTCAACTGGTTTACCTCCTGCGAGATTTTCTCCCATTCCTTCTTGGTATAAATCACCAGGTGTTTCTCGATACCGCGATGAACGACAAAGTGCTTCTGCTCCTTTGCAGGAATTTGTTTTTTCAGTCCACCGGGAATGAGAAAACGTCCTTTGGCATCGACTGTACAGGGAAACTCTCCAATGAAACCGCTCATCCGGGTGATTTTTTTGATGCGCTAATGTAAACGAAATTTTTCCACTTTTTACCACTTTTTGACACTTTGTTGAAAACTTTTTGCAGCCCGCCACAGGAGCGGGATACAGAGGCAGTCGCCCGCCGGCGCTTTACCGAATGAACCAAAAACTGATCGTGAAAATGCCTGCGCGACATGTTCAACCGGGATGAAAAAAAAGGATCCGACTGAACAGCCCACACAGGCATGCAGCCGATATTATTTTTTATTTACATTTGAAAAAACTTTCTATGCAATACGAAATCAAACGTGAAAATGATTTTCAATACATAGAAGAAGGTAACGGTCCCGTGCTTCTTCTTCTGCACGGGTTATTCGGCGCACTAAGCAACTGGACTGATGTAGTCGGGCATTTTTCTGGAAAGTATAAAGTTGTAATCCCTCTCATGCCCATTTATACGCTTCCTGTTTTAAATACGAATGTAAAAGCGCTTGCAGAATTTGTCCACGACTTCATTACCTTTAAAAACTATAAGGATGTCGTGTTGATAGGGAATTCGCTCGGCGGACACGTAACGCTGGTCTATGTTAAGAAGCACCCGCAGAATATTCGAGCCATGGTTCTTACAGGCAGTTCGGGTTTGTATGAAAACGCCATGGGTGGCACGTTTCCGAAGCGGGAAGACTACAATTACATCAAACAAAAAGTCGAGATAACTTTCTATGATCCAAAAACTGCAACCAAAGAACTTGTCGACGAGTGCTTCAGCATCGTAAACGACAAAGGCAAGCTCATACGCATTCTTTCACTGGCAAAATCGGCGATCAGGCATAACATGAGCGATGACCTGAAAGACATGAAACTTCCCACATGTCTCATCTGGGGGAAAAACGACACCGTCACACCGCCGGAAGTCGCCGAAGAATTTCACCGTCTGCTGCCTGATTCACAACTTTTCTGGATTGATAAATGTGGACACGCACCGATGATGGAGCGCCCGCAGGAATTCAACGCAGTACTCGACAGCTGGCTCCTTAAACTTCAGGTTTAATTATCCTGTGTTGTTTATGCTGTAGTTTTTCTAAACGTTAGCCATGGAAATCAAAGAAGCTGTTTTTACTGTCAGCAATACAACGTATGAAAAGTGTCCGCCACCGGTATTACCCGAGTATGCATTTATCGGGCGATCCAATGTTGGAAAGTCATCGCTGATCAACATGCTCACCGGCAGGAAGTCACTTGCAAAGACTTCTGCTACACCCGGTAAGACACAACTCATCAACCATTTCCTGATTAATAAAAAATGGTATCTCGTTGATTTGCCCGGGTATGGGTATGCAATGGCTTCCAAGACTTCCAAAGCGGGTTGGGATAGAATGATACGGGATTATCTCACGAAAAGAAAAAACCTGATGACAGTGTTTATTCTGATTGATATCAGACTGGAGCCTCAAAAAATTGATTTGAATTTCATCCAATGGGTCGGTGAAAAACAAATACCGCTTGTACTTGTGTTTACCAAATCAGATAAGATCAAAAAGCAACAGGTAATTTATTCTGTCGAACAATATAAAAAGGAACTTTTAAAAACCTGGTCAGAATTACCACTGATTTTCATTACTTCATCTGAAAAGAAAAACGGCAGGGACGAAATTCTCGGTTATGTTGAAAATGTGAATAAAGATTTTGTAAGAGACTAACTCATCTTCATTTTACGGCTCCTTTGGCGACTTCATCCGGAAACGTTTTACTCCCGGAAACAATACCTCCACTTACAAACCAATTCCGGTTTTTTTCCCGAACGCCTCCGCAAACTCCCTGATTTGCCGCGCCGATTCTTCGTCGTTCGTTGCGCGCATATACGTGTCTGCCATGGAGAGAAAATTCTCAAAGAAAAAACGCTTCATGTCATCTACAAGCATGTCTTTCGTCCAGAGATCAATACGCAGCGTTGTATTTTCTTTCGGATCCCAGATGCACATCATGGTAGCATTACATGGCTTCACTCCGGACATTCCGCTATCACTCGCCGACCAGCTGATAGCTTCAGGAATTCTGTCCTCGTCCAACCTGATGGTAAATTTTATTTCGGATTGCATTTTTTGGAATTAGTTAATTAGTTAATTCGTTGATTCGTTAATTCAATTAACTAATTAACTAATTAACTAATTAACGAATCAACTAATTAACGAATTATTTTGCAGGCTTGTAATGTGATTCATTAAATATTTTTACCAGATCCTTCTCCTCCATCAATTGACGAAGGGAAACCTCTTCATGATCTTCCATAAACGAA
The DNA here is from genome assembly GCA_964595205.1 of uncultured Flavobacteriales bacterium. Classification (GTDB taxonomy): domain Bacteria; phylum Bacteroidota; class Bacteroidia; order AKYH767-A; family 2013-40CM-41-45; genus JADKIH01. The sequence goes on from CAZQOQ010000032.1 coordinate 63,810, forward strand.
CGTACGATCTGCCAGCCGATATATTTACCAATATTGCCAGGCGATTCTTTCGGAAAACCATTTGTTGTAGGACCATCGTTCACATATTTATTCATCTGGTTTGGATCAAAGCTAAATAAAAGTTTGTTGTCAATAAAAAAGCTCCAGATTTTTTTCTCATTCTCTTTGCACCACCGAAGCTGACTTGCGGTATAGCCAGATTTGACAGTATCAGCTTCACCCGGGGTTATCCTGTCGAGAAAATAAAGTATGCGTCCCTGGGAGATCATGAAATCGATCATGCGTGCAGAAGATTCGTCGATGCCGTAGTCGCTTTCAGCCCAACCCTTCATCGCATCGCAAACGATGTAGTTCCGATGCATCCGGTTGCGCAGGTAAACAGGCAGCGGAGGATCGAGCGTAGAATAATAATGATAGCCCGGGCCCATGTACATGTCGAGACTTATTCCCAAGGTCAATGAATCACACACGATCGGATATGAAAATCCGGAAATCAATGTCAACACCCTTGGAATCGTCTTGCCGGAAAAATAGAATGCATAATTCTTAAAAGCACCGGTGAGCTGTTCATTTTCCTTAGTGAAGTCTCCAAAGAGCTTTTCGCAGTCATTATAAATTCCTCTGAAATTCGTATCATTAATAAACTCATTGATCCGTTGTTCCGTGAGTGCTGAATCGGGCGATCCAAGTGAAGTAATCTGGTACACAAAAAGATCAAAGAAATTTCCATATTTATTTTTAAGAAAACCGACCTTCCCATCAGGCGATCCAGCATCAAACAAATCCTGCTCGAATCTGTCAGCTTTTATTTCCAGGGAAATATCTGAGACATCGGGTTTATTTTTATCACCAATACATCCTGAAATACCTGTCAATAAAAACCCGGCAAAGGCAATTGAAATATTAAAAGAGATAATTTTTTTAGTTAACATTGCATATCTGTTAACGCAAAAGTATCATTGATTACGATATAAATCCAATAAATAAATCAACAATGAAAAGAATATTCGTAGCACTCTCATTAATTTTAATTTCCCTGCCTGCATTTTGCCAGGACTCTCAGCAGGAATTTCATTTTGGGCTGAAGGCATCACCCTCCCTTGCCTGGCTGAGAAGCGACACCAAAGGATTTGATTCTGACGGTTCCAGGTTTGGCTTTATATATGGACTCATCACTGAATTTAATTTCGCCGAACGCTATGCTTTCGCAACAGGAATCGATATTGACTACCGTGGCGGGAAATTCAAGACAGTTGAGAATTTAAAAACCATTACCAATGAAGATTCGGTCATTTCAACTAACTCCTCGTTTAGCCTGCAATACATAGACATACCCGTCACTTTAAAATTAAAAACCAATGAAATCGGAAGCATAGTGTACTATATGCAAATCGGTGTTGCTCCTGGATTTAATATCAGGGCACGGATGGATTATGAATCCACCACTCAAACCACATCTTCAGGAACAATATACACCACTGATAATTCCGATGAAAAAGTTGATGTGCAGGACGACATCAACAGCCTGAATGTTTCCATGATCCTTGGTGCCGGAATTGAATATACACTGAGTGGTTCCACCGTACTTGTGGGCGGCATACAGTTCAGCAATGGCTTTACAGACGTATTTGACACCGACGCAAAGGTGAACAGTAATTATCTGGCGCTTACTCTGGGAGTCTTATTCTAATCGCTATCTTTGCCCTGATTTTTTCAGGACTTTTATGCGAATTGCCTTAGCACAGCTTAACTTCACGATTGGTGATTTTACGAATAACATTCGTCTCATTCGTGAGACTATTTCAAAAGCAAAAGATTTAAAAACCGATATCGTTGTTTTTCCGGAATTATGCGTAAGTGGATATCCGCCACGCGACTTCCTGGAATTCAACGATTTTATTAACCGGTGCAAACAGGCTGTCATTGAGATTGCCGAAGCGTGCAATGGAATAACGGCAATCGTTGGCGTTCCGTTAGTAAATCCGAAAATCGAAGGAAAAAATCTCTTCAATTCTGCCGTTGTTCTCCGGGATGGAAAAATTGCAGATGAAGTTCACAAGGCATTGCTTCCCAACTACGACATCTTTGACGAATACAGGTATTTCGAACCTGAGCGGAATTTTCATTGCGTCACGATCAATAATGTGAAGATTGCCCTGACGATATGCGAGGATTTGTGGAACGTGGAAGACGATCCTATGTATGTCTATTCTCCGATGGAGTCACTGATTAGAGAAAGTCCGGCCCTGATGGTGAACATTGCTGCTTCACCGTTTGATTATACTCATGAAGAAAGCAGGAAAGCAATCCTGTTCAGGAACGTTTCGAAATACGGCTTGCCGCTGTTATACGTCAATCACACCGGAGCACAGACTGAATTAATCTTCGATGGCGGTTCTGTTGGTATCGATAAGAATGGTAAAATCGTTCATGAGTTCAAATACTTTGAAGAAGATTTTTCCATTTTCGAATTTGATGAAAAGACAGGCAGACTTTCTCATGATGCACCGGATTTGGGAAAAACTATTTCAAAGAGTGAGACCGAAAAAATCTATCTCGCATTGATTACGGGTATACGGGATTATTTCGGGAAACAAAATTTCAAAAAAGCCATCCTCGGCCTCTCGGGAGGAATTGATTCGGCTCTGGTAACCTGCCTGGCTGCTGATGCACTCGGACCGGAAAACGTGCATGTCCTTTTAATGCCTTCTGAATTTTCTTCGAAAGGTTCGGTGGATGACTCCCTTGATCTGATAAAAAACACAGGCGTAAGCCACGACATCATTTCCATTAAAAACATCTTTGATCAGTACCTGTTATCTTTGAAGCCGTTCTTCCGGGATCTTCCATTCAGTGTGGCGGAAGAAAACATACAGGCCCGTATCAGGGCGGGTTTGCTGATGGCTGAATCGAATAAGTTTGGTTACATACTTCTGAACACATCAAATAAAAGTGAAGTAGCTGTCGGCTATGGAACCCTGTATGGTGACATGTGCGGCGGCATTTCAGTATTAGGAGATGTTTACAAGTCACAGGTTTATGCCTTGTCGCATTTCATCAACAGAAATAAAAAAATAATTCCCGATTCGATAATAAAGAAAGCCCCGTCAGCCGAACTCAGGCCTAATCAGAAAGACTCGGATTCACTTCCCGACTATGATATTTTAGACCGCGTGCTTTTTCAATATGTGGAATGTAAAAAAGGGCCGGATGAAATCATTGTTATGGGCTTCGACAAAGATCTTGTTCATCGTATTTTGAGGATGGTGAATACCAATGAATACAAGCGTTATCAGACCCCGCCCATTCTGCGTGTTTCGCCGAAGGCTTTTGGAATGGGAAGAAGGCTGCCTATTGTCGGGAAATATCTTTCCTGAATTTTTCCTCCTTCAAGAATGTAAATTAGCGCAATAAATCATAGGTACTATGCATTGATTATATTGCTTTATTCGGATGTTTAAATTTTAAATTGTAGTTTGTGAGATGAGGCTTATTCAGTGTGAAGTATATATTTATTAATCTTTTACAGTATTCGTATGCCTTGCCGCGATGCTTCACATTCGTTGCAGTAAGTTTTTCCATCACAACCCGTCACACCCGGACAATCGTGCGGGCAATTATCGTTTTTGTGCTGCTGATAAAGCTGCTCATCGTAACAGCTGTTGTCATTTTTATTACAGGAGAGTAGCGTTAGCATTGAAAAAGCCATCATGTAGAATGTAATTGATTTGATTTTTTTCATATACGTATGCTTTTGTTGTTTTTTGAATTTTTTGAAAAATAAAATCATTAGACTTTCATAAACGAAAATAGAATGATTTTATTATGTATAAATTTTACAAAGGCGTTAAGAAGCAAGCTGTGAGCTTATGTTTCAATTGGCGGTCTTGAAGTTATTTTTCACAAATTTCCTTCAATTTCTCAAGCGCCTTTGGGTATGTCTGGTTCATATAATCTAAAAATTCTTCAGAAGTGTCTAAATCGACAGTTACCGTTGTAGTTCCTTTGTTTTCTTCGAAGGTATAATTTTCAAATCCATTTGCCCATTTTTCCACATCCGATCCTTTTGTGATTTCTTTATTATCCTTTAAAAGTCCGTAATGTCGAATGGAGACAAAACGGTTGGGAATATTGTCATATACCTCTGAAACCATCCCTCCCTTTTCTCCTTTCTCATCAGTACCTAAAAATAGAATTTTACTACCCTTATTCCAACTCCCGTCATAGGTCGATGTTGGATTAAACATAGCCGTCCATTGCTCATAAGTTGATTTACTGCTAATACCCAACATTACATCATAAACATGTCTTGCAGGTACGTTAATACTTACTCTGTATTGGGCTTTTTTCATAACGCATATATTTTATCCTTAGTTGTGCAATCTGCTTTTACGTTTTCAAACACATCCTGCGAAATTTTTTGGCCTGGTAAAGGTTGTCAATACGAAATAAAAACATCTTCCAATTTTATCACTGAACAGACGCTCAGTAATCCTTGTGAGATGTTCGCAGCATTGTCCGTTTTTATTTTATTTGTCCTTTAAAATTTGGATCGTATTCCACTATCCATTCGATACCGAATTTGTCTCTAAACATTCCAAAGCATGAACTACCGGGAATGTCTTCAATGGGCACTTCAACATTTCCTCCTGCTGAAAGCCCGTTAAACAATTTATCGGCTTCTTCACGACTTTCTGCACTTACAGATATTTTAGATCTATTTTCGTTTTCATTTACTTTTCCCATGAACGCGGGAACGTCATTGCCAATTAAAAAATTTTTGCCGATTGTTAAAGCAATGTGCATTATCTTATTTGCCTCATTTTCCGCAACCGGATATTCAGTGCTAGATATATCCCTGAAGCGTATAATCTTTGCGAACTCTCCGCCAAATACGGATTTGTAAAAATTGAAAGCTTCTTCGGCATTGCCGTTGAAATTAATGTGTGGATTGATAAGTGCCATATGCTCTATTTTTGATGTGACTCAAATGTAGAACTTAAATAAAAAATAAACAGGGTACGAAAGCGTCAAAAAAACGGGGATTTTGCGCCAGGAGTTTTTTCATTCAGAATTTTAAATGTTCATTTTTTTGGTTGTAATTCCGCATTGCGGTATTCCGTTACAAATTGCTTGTAGCGGGGTTAATAAAATCCATTTCCATGCTTTCTTATCAAATGTCCAACCGTATCCCCTGAAGCCTTCTTAGAAAACAAATTTTTGAATGAAGAATGTTGCTAAAGCCGGCCCCGGCATATAAAGTCCGGCAAGTAGAATTGTCCCAAGTATACTGCTTATTTCAACATGCGAAAGTTTTATGACCAATGCTATTGTCCAACTGAAAGCGAAGGAGAGTAAAAAGTACAGTTTAATTTTTTTCCAGTTCATCTGCTTATGGAAAGCTAATTAATCTTTTTTCTTCTTATGATCAATTATTTTAATACAATGTCCCTTACTCCGGTCCAGTTGTTTTCGCTGTCTTTTTGAATGTCAACAACTCCTGTTCCTCCGATTAAATTAATTATCGTTGATAAATACCTTTCATTGACCAAATCATCATCTTTAAAAACGAAATCGGAAATCCAATACATTTCACCATTGTTCTTTTTTATGGCAGCATGAATATGTGCAGGCATTGAGTTGTCAGGGTACCGGGCCGGTCTGATGGTTTCGATTCTATATTGTCCTTTGCTGTCAGTCATGCACCAACCATGCAGGTATCCATGCCATTTTTGGGCGCCTGTTTCTGTGCCCTTCTTTGCGTAATAACCTTTACTGTTCGTGTGATATGCGTAAATAATAATATTCGGATAAGGCGACTTGCCATCAGCTTTATAAATCGTTCCGGAGATAACAAGTTTTTCTCCAGGTTCATTTTTCGAAGCAATGGTCATAGTGCCTGAGAGATTGTTGGGCATGTTTGCAAAACTGCATGCGATATGTGCATCAGGGTCATCGCAAGTATCTGCCTGTTGCCGGATCTTCTCTTTATCATCCTGCCGCTGAGAAGTTACCTGTCCACAGGAAAGGAGGGTTAAGCACAGGATGCCTGTCAGCATGTTTACTACTATTTTTCCGGAGACCTTCATATATCCTGGTTTTGGTTGTTATTCTGTCGTCGTTTCTGTTGTTTTACAACGGCCGCTAACGGTTCTCGGTTAGCTGAGGACTTAAATGCTTGTCGTTGTCAAACCGAAACAAAGATATCAGAAAGCAGAAACTTTGATCACGCACGAGGCTTCTGAAGTTATGCACATTTCAACACACTAAAATTAAAATTGAATTTTATGAATAAATTAAATTCCATATTTGAAGAGCCAACCGAATTACACAGGAAACCGTGTTAGTGGCAGTTAAAATTTTATTCTGTATTCTAAGTTCGCAATAAAACTTCTTGTCAAACCGTCTGGCCGGGCATCTCTAACAATAAATGGTATTCCCATAATAAATTGAACGCTGTTTTTACTATTTATTTCATAATCCAAATAAGCGTTCCCATTAAGTGTAAGTCCCTGCGAACCTTTAATTTCTTTTTGAACATTAAATTCGTCCGTGTATTTGTCATTTGCGAGGTGATAGATTGGCAAAATACTGGGTGTCAATTTTAGCTTTGAGCTTAAATTAATTGGGTATGATACTCGAAATAATACATCGCCACTTCTTTCAAATTTATTGGTTGATTGAAATGTTCTCAGTTCAGAATTAGTTGGATAATTTGTATCAATAAATTGATTGTTATTTTGTGTCACCGGCTGTTGAATGGCTGCTACAAATTGAATTTTTCTTATTTCATACCCAATTCCAAATATCAAATCCAATGTCCCTAAACTTGCCTGATAGTCCATCGGTAGTGGAAGATTGTTATATGTCCTACTTGCATCAGTTAAAGGTATTTTTGTACCAAGCGTAAATTTTAATCCTTTTCCTCCCTTATAGTTGACGTTTACAAAAATGTCTGATGCTCCAAAAACAGATATTCCATTTCCATCTTGAGCAAGAGTTGTTATTTTTGAGTCAAGACCAAACTTCTCGTTTATTTGTCTGTTATACTCCAGGTAAATGCCGTAAACAGAAATAGAGTTATCTGCTTTTCCAAAGAATGCACCCACTTTTAATTGGTTATTTGTAATTCCGGTACTGTCTGTAATGTTAGGTTTAAAGCTGTTAATGGTACAGAAACCTGCGTCACTGCAACCCTGGGCATATGTATGGCTTTTGCTCAATGTGCAGATTGTTATTACAATAAAAATGAAATTCAATTTCGACATATCATGTTATTTATAATTTGTTAAAAGTCCACATCAAAGTGTGTTTGAATTTTTTTGTTGTTCCATTTTCATATTGAAGGATGAATTCTATTTTAATGGATCGGGGGCATCATTAAATTTTTTATACTTGCCAAGCAGACGTCCAATAAGATAGGTTGTCGGCATAATTATTTTTTTAACAAAATAAGGTAGTTCGGGCAAGTCATATTCATTTTTATATTTTGTCATCAAATAAGCAGCATCAAACATTTCCGGTCGCCCGTTTCCCGATTTCTTTTGGGCGGCATATAAGGCGGTCAAAAAGAAAATAATGCTATTTACCGGTTTTACCCAACTGCTTACAACAAGTTCATCATTGCCTGCATTCCAAAACCTATGCGGAATATTTCTAAGAAAAGTAGCCGTTTGTCCGACAGAATAATAGACTGGTTCTTGTCCTAAAATTTGACACCCCATTTTGCCCTGAACTACGGTTAGAGCTTCGTCCTGTTTAAAATGAACATGCATGGTTGGCCCCGCTTTCGGTTTGCAGTGTCCTTCGATAATTACTTTATCTCCATCCGGTTCTTTTATAATCTCTTTGAAAATTATTTTTTCGCCGAGACCGCTTTCTATTGTATGAGGTAGTTTGAATTGCATTTTATTTATATTTTAAATTCGGTATAAATTTATTTCCATCACGGTTATTTCTGAGTTCTGACTTCACGCAAGAATAACGGTTGGCAGCTACCCGAAGAGCGGGACTTTTACCACAAAACTTGATTTGAAAAACAAGTGTTTGATTAACCACAAAACTGTCATTGGAACACGAAACCCCGCCTTTTGGGTAGGTGCTGTTAGCGGCTGGCATACTACTGGTTTTGTTTGTTAATTTATCTGTAGGAATACATTTCTCATTACTTCCTGAAAGTGGTTGCAATAATTTCTCCAGTGCTCCTGTTCTCTGCTCCAACAAGAAATGGTTTAAAGTTGGTGGCAAACCAAGTAGGGCCAAAAGATTTTGCTCCAGCCATTGCCGAAGCTGCATCTTCCCAGAAGATAAGGACAATCGCATTATGTTCATCAACTTTAATAAAATGGAAATCAATAAAACCATTGTGTTTGGAGAGAATTGGAATACCATCATTTTGCACAATGTCCTTAAACTCATCAACAGGTTTGTTAAATTGAAGGTGATTTATTACTGCATACATAATTTTAGAATTTTGATTTTTTATTAATTGTTTATTGTATCGTTTTTAGTAAAAATGTTCATAAGGAGTATTCCATTTCCATTCACCACAAGACTCTCTGTGGAGTAAGAAACCCTGCCTATTGCAAATGTGATGTCATAGCTCGTTAAATTCATTTTTTTTCAATATGTCAGAATGGAAGCGAGCAACATAAATCCACAGATAAGCATTATAAAGAAAGTGAATTTTTTAATATCGTCAATAGTTCGGCCTTCTTTTAGAATTAGCTGTCTCATAGGTTCAAGCGTCAGCAGTAGAATGCAAGTCAATAAGATAAAACCCAATGCCAATTGCGATCCAGGTCCTAAAGGAGAACCAGTATTATCTTCACTAAAAAAGTTGTGAAAGTCAATTAGAAATAGGGCGTTCCAAATAACCAAAATTGCAATTGCGGCTGTAGTTTTAACTGGAAACCCTCCCTGCGAATAAGCTTTTGTAATTCTCTCGTTCAAGTCGGTGTTAACTGAAGTTGCGTTAGTCAGAAACCCAGTCTCCTCAATCTTCTTTATTAATTCATTCGGGTTACTAAAAGTCCAAAAAACGATATTGTCTTTATACTTCGATACTTTATGATTGATTTTAAGTCCGCTGCTCATAAAACCAGAAAACGGCACAATAGAGATTATGTCGCCCGGCTTGAAAACTAAATTCCCTAGGATTGTAGTATTAAGCTGTAATTTCTCTCGATTTACAGTCAAGGTTGCAAATGGCCATGTCGCATTTGCAATACCAATTCTTGCCCCTCCTGTTTCTTTTACTTCAGTCATTGTTAAATTTACAATTAAGCCCCTGAGTTTGCAACCGTAACGCGGTTACTACGAAGATAATATTTCCCAAATAAACGTTGCAACCTTTTACGGCCGGGCACAGCTTGAAAGAACCCTGGTGGATAGTGTTAATTTTCCTGTTATAAGCGGTTGAAAATGCAATTCTCCGGCCGAACTTTTCCGGATCTTTCGGATTTTCATTTCCAGCCCGTGTTAGTGTCAGTGCTTCTTATTTATCCGTATCAGTCTGTGATGATTATTTTCTTTGTAGCGATAACTTGATTGTCCTGTGTCAGCCGAACGAAATATAACCCGGTTGGCAAGTTGTCCCGGTGCAAAATGATAGTCTGTCCGGTGAGTTTGTCCATTTGCCTTACTGCCTGTCCTATTGAGTTATAAAATGTCAAGGAAACATTTTTAAAAGGCTTGGATGTGTGCAAAAAAGTCTTTGAAGAAAAAGGATTGGGGTAAATAGCTGATTTATTTTCATCAGGATTTTCAGATCCGGTACTAATTCCATTATAACATTCAAGATACTTATTAAGCATGGTGTCCTTATAAGCAAAGCTGGAAGGCAATTGAAATCCATTATGGCCCAATAATGAATCCTGGATATATATGTCAACGATAGCTCCCTGGTTTTGCAACCAAGTTTGAGTAAAATTCATGCCGTCACAAGCGCCTCCGGTTATTGGTGGTTCGGGAGGTCCGCAAAATAAGTTCCAATGTTTACCGGCAAAAAAATTAGAGCCATAAGCTCCACTATCAATTGAATTATATAAAGGGTAGCCTAAATCTAAATACCCGGCATTAGAAATAGTGGTGCAAAAGTAATTGTTACCGCTTTGGATATCATTAAATATCATAGCATAAGAACGCGCAGATCCTCTGCTAAAACCGTGGAGCAATGCCTTCCCGGAAGGATAGCTAATATTGGTTAATGCTGAATTAATGTAGCTGTATAGTGTGTCATCAGTAAAATAATCAAGTGGCGGGTTCGGATTATAGCGATACCATTGAACGGCAATTATTCCACACCCGTGTAATTGTGCCTGCGGGTACCAACTTTTATATTCCATAAACGCATTGCACCCTGAACCATGCAGGGATACGATAAGCGGGGATGCGTTAGGTGTTGCCCCAACGGGAAACCACTGAAGATAGAATGAATTGCTATCAGGAGTTGAAAATATCTGCGCACCATCAGTTAAAGCAGTATTCACTAGCGTTGGGTCTTGCGCATATGCCGAATCATATAGTACTTGTGCTTGTCCGGACAATTGAGCAAAAACAGTCGTGGCAGAAATAACTGCTGTTAAGATAAGAAATAGAGCTTTTTTCATATTATGTATTTATTTGCTGGACTGTCAAATTAAAATCAGGTTTAATCGAACTAAATCATATTTTTCTTTTGTGTTGTTAGTTGGCGATTTCGAAACAAGAAATTGTCTGCCAGCACTGAATTGATACGAAGCACAAAGTGTCATCTAACCACTGAGCTGCCAACTACTTGCAGGTGCTGAAAATACCTGTTATTTTCCTCATCTTAATTTGTAACTTCAAAAATATTGGAATACATAATGAAATCGTTCCCTTGAATTATCAGCATATATTTTGCATTTTGGTTTATTGATGGAATGAAATTTAACATTAAGGCTAACGTTTTTCTGCTTTGCATCCGGGCGGTCCCGACAGCTATTGGGATCGGAGCACAAAACTGGCAACCAGTACAGAACTCAAATATATATAGAAAACGTCAAGCGAAGCACTTCACCCCACCTGACGCAGAACCACTGTTGTAGCGAGTTTTTTATTTTTTCGGTTCAGTCTTGTTAAAAATATACCTGGCAATTCTCCATTCATCATTTACTTTTTCAAAAACGAAAAGCTCTCTGTTGGCTTCAGGAATTGTTTCTCCTGTGGCACGAATAAGAGTTGTTCCTTTTGAACTTGTTACGGCAAATGCCATGTTTTCGTCAACTTGAATTTCTTCAATAAAGAACTTTATATTGAGCTGTATCTGTGAAAAAACATACTCGTATGATTTCAAAATACCTTCTGACCCTATGCCGGATGGTGCTTCCGTTGGCATGAAAATTCCATCCTTCGTGTAAAGAGATTGAGCCAATTTGGCATCTGAAGTGTTTAATGATTTTTCATAGTCGCCAAGGAGTATTTCTATTTTTTGTTTTTCCTGTTTTTCCATGATTTTTTTTTCAGTTAAACTATTTGTTAATTCCTGATTGCTGTTTCCGTTGCAGGAAGCCATAATTATAATGGCAAACACCGCTATTAGTATTCCTTTCATATTAAAGGGCGTTTTGTTTAATCCATTCATTCAGGGAAGTAAAAGGTTCTGTTGAAATTTCCTTTGCCATTTCAATTTGCGGGTCTGAATTGGGTCCCATGTAGGTGTGAGCTTCAAAGTAGGCGAGCATCTGCGCAATCTCCCCTGCGCCTTCAAAAAAATTAGAAAATATCTCTGCAGGAACATGGTTAAAAGTGTATTGCTTACCGTTTGCTTTGAAAACATCCAAAACATCATTGAAACTATTTATTTCGGTAGCCATCGACAAATAACTTCCTTTGCCGACTTTTTCAGGATTTAAAAATGCACCTGCCACTACTTTACCCAGGTCGTTGATGTCGGCCATATGAATTACTTTCTTGGCAGGGTCAATGGGCAATGTCCAGCCGATAGAACCGTCTTGTTGTTGCTGTGCCGCCAATTGCCCTGTTAAATTTTGAAAATAAAAAGGCGGCTGAACAAATGTGTAATTAGCGAAGCCCGCATTTTTAACCAACTCATCAACTTTTGCTTTCCCCGTAAAATGAGGAACATCATATTTAACGTTACTTATCTCTTCTACGTTTGGTAAAGTAGACCACACAAAATGCTTTACATTGACATTTTTTGCAGCTTCAACAGCCAACTTTCCTTGTGCCAATTCATCTGCTCCTTCCCAAAAATTGGTTACCACAAACACTCCGTGTACACCTTTAAAGGCGTTTGTTAATGATTCAAGGTTTGTTAAATCTCCCTGCACTACTTCATCTGCTTTGCCTTCATACTTATGAGGGTTTCGCGTAATGGCCCTGACTTTAAAAGAGCCTTCTTTGGCTAAGGCATTTACTACTCCTTTTCCCTGTAAACCGGTTGCACCAACAACGGCAATTATTTTCTTTTCCATTTTGTTTTGTTTTAATAATTAATAATAGTACAAAGATGGAGGTATATAACTGCACGTACATATAAGGCAGATTAAGAAATAACCTTAATGTAGATTAAGATTTAGCGATTCTCTTACGGATGGTGCTGAGGAATTCCGGAGTTACACCAAGATAAGAGGCAATTTGAACATTTGAAATACGATTAAAGAAATGAGGATAACGCTTCTGGAAATCCTGGTAGCGTTCTTCAGCTGTAAGGCTGATGTTTTGCAGTATCCTATTCTGAAGACTTACCACGGCATTCTCTGCAAGAACCCTGAAGATTCGGTTAAATTTAGGGTAGTCAACAAATAATTTCAGCTGGTCTTCTTTTTTGATCTGAAGAATCACGGAGTTCTCTAAAGCCTCTACATACAGCTTGCTTGGCTCATTTGAATGGAAGCTGCCAATGTCTCCAATCCACCAATTCTCAACAGCAAACAGCAAATTGTGTTCTTTACCTTTCTTGTCAACCAAATACATACGGAAACAGCCTTCCACTATGAATGTATTGTGTTTGCATACATCGTTTTCCTGAAGGATAAACTGCCTTCGTTTTATGCTCCGTTCCTTAAATACTTTTTCAATTATAGATTTTTCTTCTTCGTTTAACGGAAGATGATTTTCGAAATAGTCTATTAATGGTTTTGTATTCATTTTCATAATTTGCTATAACATCCCGGAGTCTTAGGCCGGGCTGCTGCTGCGTGAAGTTGGTAATTCCGGAGCACTAATCTGTCTGTTACAACAAATGTTTGCTTGGAAAACTGAAATTCCTGTAACCACTGAACCGCCAATTTTTAAACCTGCTGTTAGAGGTTAGTGCTTTCATTTGTCGTTGCCGTATCGTCTGAAGTTTCGCAGTCATTTTATAAGTTGCAGTGATGTAGTGAATGTCGGAACGGCTGTTTCCATGTGTCCGAATGTTGGATAAATTTCACTTCTCACTTTTATATTTTTAAATCTGTTGCTTGCTAACAAAGCTACAAATGAATTGAAATTATCAATACCTTCTGTGCCATGCCCACCATCTTCGCTATCCTCTCTTGCCCCATAAGTTAAGAATAGGTTTTGAACTTGTAAGTTGTCGCTGTTTGAAATATTTTGAAATTGTTTTATCAAATAACCACTGCAATAGTCAAGCGAAGGGCTTGCAGCAACATAATTTTTAAAAGAATTTATTCCGTCAAACATCATTTGTTCCAAAGCATATAAAGTAAAAAAACCACCTAATGAATGGCCCATTAGAATTCTGTTGCTTGTGTCAGTCCGATATTCTTTGTCAATGTATGGGAGCAATTCACTTTTGATAAAAGATAAAAACCTGGCAGCACCTCCGCTTATTGGAAAACTGTCTTTAGGTAATGCATTCGGGAAAGTGTAATCTCTGTTTCGCAAAGAATCCATGGTAATAAAATCTTTGTACCCAATGCCAATTAAAATAGCATTGGACTTATTTTCTTTTATTGCATCAGATACAATGTCAAAATAAACATTTGCATCCAATAAATAAATGACAGGAAAGTTTTTATTTTTCTTCTTAGAATACTCTTTTGGCAGGCTGATAAAAATGGAAAAGGAATCTCTTACAGATTCAGAGAATAAAGTAGTTGTTGGAATTGATTCTCTTTCTTCTGAACCATCCTTACGAAACTTATTTTTTTTATCGCTTATAAGTGCAGTTACAAAAAGCCTGTAATGATGTGGCGGAACACTCCATTCGCCCTGACTGCTTGTCCTTACAAAACTTTTTGATGACCCTCCCAACTTCACTTCATAATAAATAGGATTGTTCTTTTCTTTAGTTGGAATAAATTCAATGGCAACAACAAAACTTCCTTTCAGATACACATTGTATTTTGTCAAATTAAACTTTAACCAACCCTCCCGAATTTGCTTTGTTTCAACAATACTCTTTTCAATAATTCTTTCAGCTGGCCTGTTTCCATCATAGTTGTAAAAATTAATTCTGAATGTTCCGCTGTCATTTCTTGAGTCGTTGATATGAAGATTTACAGAGGTGATTTTAGCAATTGTTGTGTCGAGTTTTATAAGTTGTGCAATTTCAAAAATGTCGTTTTGATTCGTGCTGCCATCGGTGAAATGAAGTAAAGTGCCAGTGCTTTTAATTCCAAACTTTTGTTCAACTAATTTGCTGTCAGTTACTAATACGGATTTCAACTCAGTTGTTTTTATTTTCAGTTGAAATGTCTTTTGATTCGTTGTTACAATATTCTTAATTACCAGGTTCAATTCCGAATACCCGACCATTGAAAAAGTAAGAGTGTCATTCTCATTCTTTGTTGGAATTTTTATTGAAAATGTTCCGTCAGTCAGTGAGCTGGTTCCAATGTTTTTCTGCCTGATGCCGATGTTTACAAACGGCAAAACTGTATGATTGGCCGAATCAATAACAACTCCTGTCAAGGTTATTTGAGCAATTGATGAAACGCAAATTCCAAAAATGAAAATCAGTGTAAAGGGAAATCTATGCGTCATTTAAAATGTTTTTATTTTGAAGTCAATGTATAGTTACCAGTGTCGTCATAACGTTTTGGAGTGCTGAGATGGTGGAATTTATTACCACTAAATTATTTCATTCGGAGAATTGAACCTTTCACCTGTACAAATATAAAGTTTAATTGCTCACATGTTTCTATTTGCACTGCCCGACCACAAACGCAAAGCAACCTATGTTAGCGGTTAGTTGTTTTTTGTCATTCGTAAAGTTCACACATAAGAGACAACATTGTCAGAATGAATGTTGCTGTTAGTCGATTGAAATATTTGGCACAACTGCTCTCATAGGAAAATACTCGTATTTATTTATTTTACCTGCTGGGTCATTTGCGATGATGTCTTTTAGTTCTTGCTCATTGTGTACCGCTACAACTCCAAGTCCATAAATTTCTTTTGGGTCAATAACAGGTCCGAAAGCGTAAACTTTTCCCTGCTTTAATTTTTCTGTCCAGTAAGCAACGTGCTGTACCATAATTGCCCTTTCACTGTCTGTCATTGTCATTGTAAAGTCCGGTCTTGAAGGGTTCAAGTAAACTGCATAAAATTGTTTTTCCATATTGTCTGCTTTATTTGTTAGTGCCTGTTTCATTACAATGAGCGCTATAAGCACAAAACTGTCTGCGGAGAACGAAACTCCGCCCATTGCAAATGTGTTGTTATGTGGGGTTTTCCTACTGTAGCGTGAACCAAACTTTGATTATCCACAAATGTGTCTGCGGAGCACTGAACCGCCACTTTTGCCAAACCCATGTTATAGCCAGTTGTTCTTTTCATCGCGTCCAATAGATTTCTAATAATTCGTGTGCAGTTTTCGGTATGAGTTGTCTGTCTTCTTTACTCTGTCCGTTTACTGATTGCAATTTTTCTTTAAGGTCAATATAAATGGGGTGTTTTATACTCGATAGTAAAGAGCCACCTTTATTGAGTTCTTCTGTTATTTCGGTTTTCAGTTTTTGCGTGTCAATTTGTAAATCGTCTATGTAGTCAAAGCCATGTTTGATAATGGAATTCGATTTTAATCTTTCAACTTGTCTGTCAATAAATGGAAGTCCATATTTTTTAAAGTCACCAAATATTTCTTTCACTGTTTTTGTTGTCGTTTCAACCTGTCTGTTGTGAAAATAATACGCATCTTGAATGTTTAAAATTCCTGTATTATGTTTCAATACTTTTAAGTCTTGGCTCGGATTTAAAAGCCCATTGTTTGATTGATTTATAAAAATGTATTCAGGATTAAGTCTTGAAGCAATCAAGCAAGCAAAGTATTTGTCTTTAAGTGAAAAGATTATGTGAAGTATTTCGTGAACTGTCAAATTGTTTACCTGTCTTAGTCGTTGAAATGTGTAGCAATTATTTTTAAATGCAAAAAAATCAAAGTCAGGCAATACTTCACTTGCCGTCTGAATGAGAATTTGTTTTATCTCTCCTTTTTTCAGTTCGGGTGATTTGTCCTGCTTAGTTGTCAACTCTTTTATTTTGTCTATCCAATTCAATTTGACTGTTCGTTTGCGGTGTCGTTTTACAATTGGCTATAACGTGCGGAGTATTGCCGCCGCTCTTTTTACAATAATACAAAATTAAAAGAGAAAAAAGTGTGGTGGCAATGCGAGTGTGCCTGTTGCACAACTCTTCAAAACTAATGAATAACTTTTATAATGAGTGAGAATTGCATAATAGGAGATTTCCGATTTTTAATTCATGCAAGGACAAAAGGAATTTTCACCAAAGATGCTCTATACCGTGAACATCGATCAGTTGGTCAGCAGAGATAATTTCTATCGATTATTGAATCGCACCTTAAATCTTCATTGGCTGTACAGAGCTACAGAAAAATATTATGGAAGCGAAGGTCAGGAGAGCATTGATCCGGTAGTATTTTTTAAGATTTGCTTAGTGGGATACCTCAACGGCATTCACAGCGATCGCAAGCTGATTGATTATTGCAGCGATTCACTTTCAATCAGATTATTTTTAGGTTATGATATCGATGAAAATCTGCCGTGGCATTCCACTATCAGTCGTACTCGTCATTTGTATGGTGAAGAAGAATTTAAAATATTATTTGAAAAAGTATTTGCATTGTGCGCTCAATCGGGCATGGTACTGGGGCATACACAGGCAATTGATGGTGCATTTTTAAAGGCGAATGCGAGCAAAGATTCCCTGGAAGTAAAGCAGGTGAATGAATCAATCGATGAGTACATGCTTGAAAACATCAAAGCAAACGGCGAGGCACGTCGAGCAGCAAAGAATAACAAGGCAGAAGAAGACCAACGGAAAATGGATGGAGATCAGGATGATCAGGAAAGAGACCTAAACGAATTAGCTGCACGTTATGAGCGACAGAATGAACAATATAAAAATCAACCGGCCAGTGATTGCGGAAAGTTTCTTTCAAATAAAACTCATTATTCACCTACCGATCCCGATGCACGCATAGCGGTGAAGCCGGGCAAAACAAGAGACTTATATTTTTCCGGACAAATCGCTGTTGACACGTGCAAACATGTGATCACACACGCACAAACATTCTTAGCTGATAACAGAGATGGCGCTTATTTAACAGAGATGGTTCAGAAGACAAATATCCGGTTAAATCAATTTGGTTTAAAGATGGATAACTGCCTGGCTGATGGTGCCTACAGCAGCGGGGAGAATTATAAATACCTGGAACAAAATAAAATCACTCCATACATTCCACTCCTGGGAGGTGCGAAAGGAGGAAGTGAGAATTTTATGTATGATGAAATAAGAGATGTATATATCTGTCCGAATAATAAAATATTGAAAGGCTCCGGACGTGTAGTGGATGATGGCAAAGGAAATGCAGTAAAGAAATATTTTTCAAAAAGAAGTGATTGTAAAAAATGCCCGATACGAAATACATGCATCAGCGACAAAGCCAAAGCAAAACGAGTACAACACAGCATTTATAAACCGCAGTTTGAAAAAGCAGTAGAAAGACAACACAGCATCAAAGGTCGGATCATGAAACGCAAGCGCTCTTCAACGGTAGAGCCTGTCTGGGGAAAACTCATAAATTTTCTCGGCCTTCGCCGCATGACTTCCCGCGGAATCAAATGTGCCAACCAGTCTTTGCTGATGGCCGCCACATGCTACAACCTGAAGAAATATCTCAGGCATATTCAAAGAAGCGGAATAACAAATGCCAATGCAGTAAAGCAGAACATTGGCGATTTTTTTATTTGTTTTTTGGCTGACCCCAAACTCATTTAGCTTAAATATGACTGAGGCAAATTTTTCGACTTCCATTGCAATTTGAAAGTAGAAATGCGTTATAAGTCAATTATGGAGGTGTGATATGATGAAAAAAATGGGTTAAGAAATTTAAAAGGGAGTTGTGCAACAGTGACACTTGTTAGGTGCAGCCCACCTTCAGCGTTCTGCACCAATAACTAACGGCACAACTGATCCATCAGGATTAAGCCAGATCAATGTATATTCAGCGATGTTATTGATATTGTATTCTTTTAGATCTACAATGAATAATTC
>CAZQOQ010000033.1:0-224508 GCA_964595205.1 uncultured Flavobacteriales bacterium
GTGCAGTATGAAACGGGAAATGATTTGTATAACTATCTTGCAACATTTAGAAATTACGACCCCGCCATTGCCAAATGGAATCAGCTTGATCCGATGAATCAATTTTATAATGGGTATTTTGCCTATGGAGGAAATCCGGTATAAATTATCTTCAAAAACTTCCATTGAACATACCAGACCTTCTTCTTCGCCAGTAATTCCACTAACCTAAAATCCACTGGGTTAAAATTTTGTTAAAATCTTTTCAATAGGACACTCTCATTAATTTATTCGCAGATTGTGAAAAGTTTTTCGTTGATTTATACTCACCAAACCACAGCAAACAACAAACACTCTTCATATGAAATTAAAATTTATCCTGCTCCTCATTTTCCTCACTACCACTTTTTTCTCCGAAGCGCAAAAAAAGAATTCTGCAAGCACAGCTTCGGCAGACTATGATACACTCCTGTTCAACGGCCTGCACTGGCGTAACATCGGCCCGTGGAGGGGAGGAAGATCGCTGGCCGTAACCGGCGTCGCCGATCAGACGAATGTATATTACTTCGGTGCTGTTGGTGGAGGAATCTGGAAAACCACCGACGCGGGGCAGACATGGTTTTGTGTGAGCGACACTGCTATTCACAGTTCATCAGTCGGAGCTATCGCCGTCGCACCCAGTGATGCAAATATCATCTACGCCGGAATGGGCGAACCGGAGATGCGTGGTAACATCAGCTTCGGCGATGGCATGTATAAGAGTACCGACGCCGGTAAATCCTGGAAACACATCGGCCTCGAAAAGTCGTATGCCATCGGCACCGTTCTCATTCATCCGACTAACCCCGACATCGTTTATGCTTCCTGCATGGGAAAAGTATTCGGAACTAATCCTGAACGTGGATTGTACCGTACCAAAGACGGCGGTAAGACCTGGGAGAAAATTCTCTATAAGAATGACAGCACCGGCTGCATCAACGTCGTCTTCGATCCTTCCAATCCGCGAACACTCTATGCTACTCTGTGGCAGTCGTGCCGGAACCCCTGGTCGCTCAGCAGCGGAGGCGCAGGCAGCGGAATGTATAAGAGCATCGATGGCGGTGATACGTGGAAAGACATTTCAAAACATCCCGGTCTGCCTGTTGGTTTGCTCGGAAAAATACAACTGACAACCTCTCCGGCAAAACCCGAACGGATTTATGCTTGCATCGAAAACGAAAACGGCGGAATCTTTCGTAGCGACGATCGTGGAGAGCACTGGATGCGTACGACTGACGACCGGAATCTGCGCAAGCGACCATGGTACTTCAGTAATATTTTAGCCGATCCTCAGAATGCAGAAGTGATCTGGTGCCAGAATGTTCAGCTCTGGAGAAGCACTAACGGGGGAATGAGTTTTTCACGAATGCCCGACATGCATGGCGATCACCACGACATGTGGATCAATCCGAAAAATCCAAAGTGGATGATCATCGGCGATGATGGCGGAGGTTATGTGAGCGACGATGGCGGATCTCACTATTCCGAAGTCGATATACCTACTGCCCAGTTTTATCACGTGAGCGTCGACAACGATTTTCCATATAACGTGTATGGAGCCCAGCAGGATAATTCTTCCATCCGGATCGCAAGCGCTTCCGACGATAACTCCATCGGGAAAAATTTATGGTATCCTGTTGCGGGCGGCGAAGCCGGTTACATCGTAGCCGATCCGGAAAATTCCGAAATCACTTATGGCGGCGAATACGACGGACAATTGAGCAGCTATAACAAAAAAAATAACCAGTATCGCTATCTAAACGTCTGGCCCGAATTTAATTTCGGTCACGGTTCGGAAGACCGCAAATACCGTTTTAACTGGACGTATCCAATCGTCTTGTCCAATTATGACTCGAAGACGATGTACGTAACTTCTCAGTTTGTTCACCGCTCTCGCGACAAAGGTGTTAGTTGGGAAATAATTTCTCCTGATCTCACTCGCCACGATCCGAAGACGATGAAGGCCAGCGGCGGTCCAATTACGAAGGACAATACAGGCGCCGAGGCTTATGCAAACATTTTCACTTTTGCAGAATCGCCTGTTACCAGAGGTGTGCTGTGGACAGGAAGTGACGACGGTTTGATTCATGTTTCGAAAGATGATGGTAAAAACTGGACGAATGTTACACCGAAAATCTTAGGCGACTATGCACTCATAAGCATCATCGAAGCATCGAATACGGATGCAGGAAGTTGTTATGTTGCAGCTAATCGTTACAAGGCCGATGATACTAAGCCATATTTGCTGAAGACAACCGACTATGGTACAACCTGGAAACTCATCACGAATGGTATTCCATCTAACGATTATACGAGAGTGATCAGGCAGGATCCAACGGTGAAAGAAATTTTATACGCGGGAACAGAGAGGGGAATTTATATTTCGTTCAACGATGGCGGAAGCTGGCAGTCGCTGAAATTAAATCTGCCCCTGACTCCGGTTCACGACATACAGATTCACAAGCGTGAGAAGGACCTTGTGATTGCCACGCATGGCAGAGCGTTCTGGATATTAGACGATATCACACCGCTTTACCAGCTCGCCGAAGCCGCAAAAGCAGGTACCTATTTCTACAAACCCCGTCCGGCATACAGGAAGAGCGGCTTTGCGTATTATAACCCGATGATGCAGGATGGAGAGAATGCACCGAATGGTTTGCTGCTGCATTATTTTTTCAAACAAAAACCTGACTCGGAAGTGACGGTTCGCTTCTATGATGCAAAGGGAGATTCTATTATTTCATATTCGAGTACAAAAAATAAAAAAGGCGAGCCGGTGAAAATTCAAAAGGAATTTTACCAGGATACACTGATGAAGCGCCCTGGCTTATTACCTGCAGGCAGGGGAATGAATACGTTTACCTGGGATCTGTATTATCCCGATGCAACTCCTATTGACAGCGGCAGTGGTAACAATGCAATGCTTGGCGGTACATTGCGTGGGCCGGTTGCCGTTCCGGGCAATTATCTTGCGAAACTTTATGTAGGTAATAACATGGTCGCTTCTCAGCCTTTTGTGATTCTGAAGGATCCGCGAATCAATGTGACGCAGGAAGAATTGCAGAAGCAATTTGACTTGCTTTCACAGATCAGTAAAAAGCAAACGGAGCTAAATGAAGCAATCAATAAGATCAGGCGAATCACTAAAAGCGTAAACGAAAATCTGAAAACTGTTAAGGACAGCTCCGTTGCAAAAAAATTCAAGGAGACTTCCCAGCCGTTTCTTGATTCGTTGAAGAAAGTTGAAGAGGAGCTGATGCAGCCAAAAGCTGTAACCGATTACGACCTTTTCAATTTCCCGAATAAACTCAATGATAAGCTGGCCGGATTGCGCGATATCGTCGCGCAGGCAGATGCGGCACCTACAAAGTCATCGTTTGAAGTATTCGCTGAACTTTCGGGAAAGATCAATCAACAGATCAGTAAAATGAATTCGATCATCGATTCAAAACTTGCGACTGTAAATAAAATGATCGAAGACGAAAAACTCTATAGAATAAACGTCGAGAAATAAGCCCCTCTTCCTCTGTGACCTCTGCGGTTAACCTCTGCGTACTTTCTTTGGTCAAGCAAAGAAAGTAAGAATCGGAGACGTAAACTTGGAATTAGTAACGAACGAAGCGATGAAACAGTTCATCCCACGTCGTATTGTCTTCAGACATCTTGCCTCTGTGGTAAAAAAAGCCTATCAGTTTGCACTATCCAATGTTTAATGCCAATTTCAATGTATGTTATTAACCACAGAGTACGCAGAGGTTAACCACAGAGGTCACAGAGGAAATTGATATAATTTTAAAATTTTATTGCTCAATTCTTGACGAAAGATGAATTTTTCTTGTCGAATGACCATTGTAATTGGATATAGATGATTTTTGAACAGAATCATAAAATCGACTACTGAATATTCAATAACTTATTATTGATTTTCTGGCCAAAAATTTTAGCTTTGTATATGGGATTACCTACCTGATCCTTATCGTAGCATAGAGAAAAATTCCCCCTTGAAAAAGTACTACTTCCTTATTACCTTATTAGGTCTATTATTTTCAATCGCTGCCAGTTCGCAGACTATCAAAATTCTTTTCGATGCATCGAAAGCAGAAACAGCCGGTAATGCCGATTGGGTAATAGATGCAAATTCGTTTAACCTCGGATTTGGTTCAGGTCCTGCAATTCTCAATGGCGGCAATGAAGCAAACCCTTCTCAAATTCCTTCGCCTGCGCAATCCGGAATTACTGGCTCAACTGCCGAGACTTTCTGGAAAGGTGGCATTTCTTACTGGGGCATTGATTGCGTAAACAGAAATTACATTGTTGAAACTCTTCCATACAACGGACAGATCACTTATGGCAACGGAGGCAATGCCCAGGATCTTTCCAACTACGACGTTTTCATCGTCTGTGAACCGAACATTCTCTTCACCGCTTCGGAAAAAACGGCCATACTTACATTTGTTCAGAATGGCGGTGGATTGTTTATGGTTGCTGACCACAACTCATCGGACCGGAACAACGACGGATTTGATTCGCCGCATATCTGGAATGATTTAATGACGAACAACTCAGTTCAGAATAATCCATTCGGCATCAGTTTCAACTATGTGGACTTTTCCCAGACGACTTCCAACATACCATCTCTTCCGACAGATTCAACCTTGCACGGTCCATTTGGCGATGTTACACAGGCAAAGTGGAGCGCAGGCACGTCGATGACAATTAATACCTCGCAAAATTCAAGCGTGAAGGGTGTCGTTTACAAAACAGGTTCATCATTCGGCAGCACCAACGTAATGTTTGCTCATGCGCGTTTCGGGAACGGAAAAGTAGCAGCCATCGGCGACAGCTCGCCTTGCGACGACGGATCCGGTGATACGAACGATGATTTATTCGATGGTTATATCGCCGATGCAGGAGGCAATCACCGCAAGCTGCTCATGAATGCCACCATCTGGCTGGCCACTTCAAATTCCTCCGCACCACCCACAGCGGATTTCACTGCAAGTCCGTTATCAGTCTGCATCGGACAAACGACGACATTCACAGATGCTTCGAGTCCGGGGATTACAAGCTACTCATGGAACTTCGGTGCTGGTGCAACTCCTGCGACTGCAAATACCGTCGGGCCTCATTCGGTTTCTTATTCGACCTCAGGAACGAAAACAGTTTCATTGACCGTTACAAGTGCCGGCGGTTCAAATACAAAGACAAGGACGAATTACATTACTGTTCCGGCATCATGTACATCTTCGGATTTAGGGGTTTTGTCGTTGTTGAATCCGGCAGCTACTACTTGTCCGGATGACAACAAGATGTTGCAGGTGCGAATAAAAAATTATGGCGGGACAGTGGTGAATTTCTCCACAAATTCTATGGATGTAGTGATTCAGATTTCAAATCCTTCTTCCATAATACAATCGTTTACAAAAACCATTAACAGCGGAAGTCTCGCGGCCGGGGCTACACTCGATGTGACATTTGATAATACGTACGACATGAGCAGCGCAGGTACATATGTATTTAATGCAAACACGATTATTTCCACCGATGCGAATTCGGCCAACAATGCAATGCCGCCCGTGAACGTGACGGTGAGCGGAGGCTTTGAAACGGATTACACGGTTGTATCGGAAAGCATAGGAACGGTTGGAACTACGACTGCAATAAGTACCCATGAAGCCAACAACGGATTCGACAACGGCGACCTGACGATGTCAGGAACGGCCGATGTAAGAACTACGCAGACATCTGCGGGGAATTACCCGGGAGCCACCGGAGGCGCGAACATTTTCTTCAATGCAATCGTCGGGAAAAATTTTATCATCGAAGGAATCAATACATCGGCATACAGCAACCTGCAACTGTCTCTGGGTTTTTATAAGAGTACGAACGGCACTTCCGTCAATGATTTTTCAATACAGGTGAGCAGCGATGGCATTAACTATACGCCGCTTACGATTCCAGCACTAACTTCGGGTGCTTCATGGAATTATATAACTCTTAGCGGACCCATACCACTCACAAATAATCTGCGCATTCAGTTTCTTCAGAACAGCGCGACCACACAATACAGGATCGACGATTTATTACTGATAAACAGCGTAACCACACCCGTGATCACGCCTTCAGGACCTGTCTCATTCTGCCAGGGAAGTTCTGTTGTCCTGAATGCATCTGTCGCTGTTTCGTATTTGTGGTCGACCGGCGCAACAACACAAAACATAACGGTTACTTCAACGGGAAGCTATTCTGTTACCGTTACAAATGCGCTCGGTTGCACAGGCGTTTCTCCTTCTGTGGATGTTGATGTTAGCCTGGCATTTAACAGTTCTCAAAATGTTACCATTTGTGAAGGCAGTACCTTCACACTTCCGGATGGAACACCCGTAAGCGCTGCAGGCAATTACACTTCGACTCTTCATTCAGTATCGGGTTGCGACAGCGTTATCGTTACCGGTCTTTCAGTCGTTTTAACGGGCGATAATAATCTTTGTACGATCGACGCATGCAATACTACGGATGGATCGGTTACTCATACGACCATAAACGTCGACGATTCGAACGTATGTACCACCGATGCGTGTAATACTTCAACAGGGATTATCACACACATCCCCGTAAATGCCGATGACAATAATCCCTGCACCAATGATAATTGTGATTCAACCACCGGAGCAATCACGCATTCCCCGGTGAATATCGATGATAATAATTTATGCACAACTGATGCCTGCGATTCTTCTACGGGGAGTATTACACATATTCCGGTTAATGCCGACGACAATAATTTGTGCACAACCGATGGCTGTGATTCTTCGACGGGAAACATCTCGCACACTCCCGTAAATACCGACGATGGAAATGCATGTACAAGCGACGGCTGTGATTCGGTAACCGGAGTTTTTCATACCCAGGTTTGTAATACATACCATGCAGACATCAGGAATATCAGTTTTGTGGATTGCAGGAACCTGGAGTTTGAAGTATGGATAGAATGGACTGCGCCCAATGCACAGCGATTTCAGTTTTTCCAGGCAGGCATCGATTTTAATTATGCGGGATTATCGAACGGAGGAACACTGACCGGCAGCTTTCAGCCGGGATCTGCGGATGCTTCTTTGCCGGCAGTTCAGCAGTCGCCTAACTGGAATATCAATCAGACGAGCAGGCAAATCCGCATGCTGGCAGCAATAGCGACGCCATCGACTTCAGCTGCTCCGATACCTTCCTCACCGGGTTTCAGGATCGGTAAATTCAGGATAACGAATACGGTTAATTTTGCTGCCGGCGCCACGCCCGATTTTACATGGAAGTATGCAGTTGGTACTTCAACAACTACGAGGACGGCTTTGAGTTGTTACCTGAACGGCAGTACGACAGCAGTTGAAATTACCGTGCAGGCATTTCATGCCGTTACGGGTAATCCTTCATTTAATCCGGACTGTAACAATGCAACTCTGAATCTGCGTGCATTCATAGAAGGTTATTATACCGGCGGCGGACTGATGCAGACATTGCTGTATAATTTAGACCCGCTTCATTCGGCTGATGATTGCGACACAGTTCTTGTCGAATTGCATGATGCGAATCCGCCTTTTAACTTAGTTACGTCTTCAAAGACTATTTTGAAATCGAACGGCAATGCAACTCTTACTTTCTCGTCCGGGTTTTCAAACACCCTTTATTACATAGTGCTGCGACACCGTAATTGTATTGAGACGTGGAGCAAAACGCCTGTTCTGCTGACGTCTTTGACGAACTATGATTTTACAACACAGGCGTCTACGGCCTTTGGTGATAATCTGAAAAATACGCCAGACAACATGGGCTGGTCAATCTTCAGCGGCGATATAAATCAGGATGGAGCGATTGATGGTTCCGATTTTCTTCAACTTGATCCATCGGTACAGGCGGGTGACGGAGGTTACATGACAGGTGATTTAAACGGAGACGGCGCTGTGGATGGCTCTGATTTTTTAGTGTTGGATCCAAACATCCAGGAAGGCATCGGAGCTTCTTTACCATGAGATTGGTTTTATTTTTATCCCCAAAGCCAAATGGAACCATCCAGATGTATTTGAATTGATTTTTATCAATAACCCGGTTGATAATCCTCATAAGGTGATATCATGAAGACAGGTACATTTGATTGTATATTTTAATAATAATCTAAATCATCCATATTATGAACAATGTCGCCCCCGCACTTATTAATCAAAAAGTCTATCCGGCTATTTCAATTATTCTTCCGGTTCACCCTCAGTTCCCTGAAATAAAAACTGATTCAGAGCATATGATTGCTGTTTTCAGGAATATTGAAGCTCAGCTGGATGCCAGGTATGGAAAAGAGATCACGGAAACGATGATGGAAAAAGTGAAAAATACGGTTTCGAAGATTCCCGCAACTCATCTTTCCCAGTCGCTGTTGATCTTTGTGTCACCTGAGATTGAAAAAGTTCTGTCGCTGCCTTATGCGGTGATTGAAAAAATTATCGTTGATGATTCATTCGAAGTCCGTGACCTGATATATGCATCACAGAAAAATAAAAATTACCTCCTTTTGATGATATCTCAAAATCATGTGAAGACATTTTCCGGTGATCTCTTTCGATTAACATCGCTGGAATACCCTGGCATGCCTGAGAATATCCGGGATGCATGGCACGAACATTCATTTCCGGGATGGGATTACCTGGACACAAAGGCATTCGAAGAAAAAAATCTGCGGACCTATCTGCGCTTCATCGACGAAGTGATTGAGAATGTATTGAAACAAAGCGATTATCCGGTGGTAGTGATGGGTGATGTAAAACTGCTTGGATACTTCCGGCAAAATACACGAAACTCAAAGCGCATTGTCGGTTACGTTGAAGGAAATTACGAGCATTCCAGTCTGCCTGAAATTAAGGAGAAGGCCGCCACCGTAATTAATGAACTGAACAAGGCAGAGGTGGAAAGGGCATTGACGCAACTCGCGGCTGCGGCGAGCAGAGATACTTTCAGTGCAGGACTTACAGAGGTTTGGAGAAGCGCTGCAGAGGGTAAAGGCCGCATGTTACTGGTCGAGAAGGATTATCGTCAGAGTGCAAGGAGAGGAGCAGATGAATTCACGATTGTTCCGGCAGATACTGAAAACAATCCGCATAACATCATGAGCGATGCGGTTGATGATCTGATCGAGCTGGTGTTGAGAAAGAATGGGGAAGTCGTTTTTGTTGACAATGATGCATTGAAACTGTATAATCGTATTGCGCTGATCAACCGTTTTTAAAAGGATAGAAATTGTATTTTTACCTTTTAAACGATGGACGAAATTTTCACCGATAATTCGAAGATGTTCTTTGATTTCGCAATAGTCGCACTATTGTCGTTAATTATCGGTCTGGAGCAGCGCAGGCATCATCAGACGCAGGAGGAACCGGCTGATCAGCTGTTAGGAACTGACAGGACCTTTACATTTATTGGAATCCTTGGGTTTATCCTTTTTTCAGTTGATACCGCATCGAAATATTTATTCATTACAGGCGGACTCATCCTTACGGTTTTCCTTGCAATTTTTTATTTCAATAAGATCACGCATCAGAAGAAATACGGTTTAACTTCCATTCTCTCGGCACTGATCACTTACTGCCTGGCGCCGCTGGTCATTACAGAGCCGCAATGGTTGTCGCTTCTCATAGTTGTGACCGTATTGATCTTTACGGAAATGAAGGAGGAGTTTTTGCAGATTTCAAAAAAATTCGGCAAGGACGAATTTATCATTCTTGCGAAGTTCATTCTTATTGCCGGAATTATACTTCCGAATCTTCCCGACAGGCAGGTATTTTCGTTTATTAAATTATCTCCTTATGATTTGTGGCTGGCAATAGTTGTCGTTTCAGGTATTTCATACTTCAGTTACCTGCTTCAGAAGTTTGTGTTTCCGAAATCGGGTGTGGTTTTCTCAGGGTTACTCGGCGGACTCTACAGCAGCACGGCCGTTTCATTGATCTTATCGCGCAAGAGCCACGACCAGGCGGCAACTCCCAATGAATATGCGGCGGGAATTATTTTCGCTACCACGGTAATGTATGTGAGGGTTTATTTAATTGTATTAATCTTTAACCCGGTACTGGCAGGCTTGTTATTGCCGTACCAGGCATTGTTATTTTCTGTTTCGCTTCTCACCGGATTTATCATTTTCCGGATGAAGAATAAATCCCGTAGCACAGAGGATAACGAGATCGGCACACGGGGAAATCCGCTGGAATTTAAAGTAGCGCTTGGTTTCTCTGTTTTCTATATTCTCTTTTCATTCGCGCTTACTTATGCTGAAACGCATTATGGAAAAGGAGGAATCAACCTGCTGTCGCTCGTCGCCGGATTTGCCGACGTTGATTCATATACGATGAACCTGGTTCAGGGAAAGTTTGCAGTCAGCGATGTATTTATGGTCGCTTCAATAATAATTGCCACCACAAGTAATAATGTCATTAAGGGAATTTACAGCATCGTACTTTCAGAAAAGAAAACTCGGAAACTGGTTATCATCGGGTTTTCTGTTATTGTGCTTGTCAACCTGGTGACAATAATCGTAATGCAGCAATTGATTTGAAATGGCTGTCATACATCTTGCCGTTATTTCTTTTAAACAGATAGTGAATGAGAAACTTCTGCCTTCTATTCAGCGGAACTCTTTTTTATTAGACTTCAGAGAAAACCATATCTGATGCATCAAAATATTCCTGTCTGAATCAAGGAGTGTATCTGAAGTGTGATAATAATTGTAACTCCAGAGTGGAGGCTCCTTTCTCAAACAAGATGTGACCGGGAAATACCGTTTTCCTGACTCATTGAAATTGGACGCAAGATGAATAATACGATTTCATATGAAAATTAAAAATTATTTGAGTGATATTTTGACAGTAATATGAAGATTAAAATCAAAAGTAAATACATAACGAAAATCGATATACTTTGCGAATGGAAGTCGTGGTAGGGATTAAAGGCTTGTCCATGGCTGCATTTAAAGATATTCAGAAAGTAGATTAAACAATTAAAATTAACAAATCATGATTCGAAAATTATTTTTATCAATTGTATTACTTGGGGGACTTATATTTTTTACCAGTTCTCAGATGAGTGATAATGGAAAGGCCGGCAGAACAAATGCGCCGGGAGAAACTACCTGTGTGAATGGCTGCCACAACAGTTATGCTTTGAATGCCGGCAGCGGATCGATTAGCATTCAGAGTCCGGGTACTCCGTCATGGGTATACACCCCGGGAGTCACCTATAATATGAGTGTTACCGTATCACAGACAGGAGTAAGTTTGTTCGGCGTCGGCATCGAAGCTTTAACAAGCACAAATGCGAACGCCGGGACATTAAATATTACCGATGCAGCGTCTACTGTGATTAAGTCTACCACTATCAGCGGCGTCTCAAGGAGAAACATCGTCCATAAATTAAACGGTGGAGCCTCGTCGAATTCCAAGGTATTTAATTTCAGCTGGACGGCTCCTGCTGCAGGCACTGGTAATGTAACATTTTATTTCTCCGGCGTTGCCGCAAATGGAAATACAGGTGAAAGCGGGGATTATGTCTACAATTCTTCGCAAGTATTTACCGAGATGACGTGTGCTGCTCCCGATCAGCCGGGAAGCATCAATGGTAATGTAAGTGTATGTTCCGGAACCTCTGTTGTCTATTCAATTTCTCCGGTTACAGGAGCTACTTCTTATACCTGGACATTGCCTTCGGGCTGGGCGGGAACTTCTTCGACCGAATCCATCAACGTTACTTCCGCTTATGGTACAGGCGATATTGCTGTTGTTGCCAATAACAGTTGTGGCAGCAGTCCGGCCAGCATTCTTACTGTAACAGGAAATGCATTGCCCGTTCCGGTTATCAGCATGAGTTCATCGAATATGGCAGATACTCTCATCTGCAGTCAGGCAAATACGTATCAATGGTATTTGAACAGCAATATGATTGCCGGAGCAAACAGCTCAGCATATGTACCTGGTCAGAACGGAAATTATACTGTTGAAGTATCGGATGCAAATGGCTGCACCGGTATGTCGGCTGATTTTGCTTATACAACACTGGGCATTGGTACTACTACACAATCAAATTCGCTTTCTGTATTTCCTAACCCGGCAAAGAATTATCTGATCGTTCATTCAAATGAATTTACCGGT
Source organism: uncultured Flavobacteriales bacterium (assembly GCA_964595205.1). Taxonomy (GTDB): domain Bacteria; phylum Bacteroidota; class Bacteroidia; order AKYH767-A; family 2013-40CM-41-45; genus JADKIH01. The sequence goes on from CAZQOQ010000033.1 coordinate 12,198, forward strand.
GCGGAGTTCAGCATTGTTGATCTTGCAGGCAGTGTTGTCATGAAGTCAACATTAACTCAAACGGATAATAGAATCGACATATCAGCATTAAGCGAAGGAGTTTATTTTACCGTAATCGGAAATGGTGATAACAAAAGCATTACAAGGTTCTTCATTACCCGGTAACAGATTTTTAAAAGCAGAATGACTGGTTAATTTTCAGTATTCAAAATTAATGGACGACTGTTAAAGTCTTCCACATAAAAAAATACCTGCGGTGAAGCAGGTATTTTTTTTAATCTTAATCATTTTGCAGCAGGCGCTGGTTTAGGACTTTCCTTTGGTGTCTTACTGTTTGTTCCGGGAGCCACCTCTTTGCTTGCCGGTTTGGTTGCCTTGTGACTCTTATCGACGGATTTGTTTTTCTTTACCGGTGTCGTCGTACTCATTGCAGCTGTTGACGCAGCAGGCTTTGCTTTTGCCGGTTGTGCAACCGGTTGCGCTTTAGCCTGTGGTGTTTCCATTTTAGCTTTTGATTCTTTTTCTGCCGGAGCCGGAGTCTGGGCAAACAGGGAGCTTACACTTAGCAAGGCTACCCCAATCATTAATTTTTTCATGATCGTTTTTTTAAATTTGAATCCAAAGATTCATAACGACCATGATGGATCTATGAATAAATATTTATGACACCGATACAATATAATAATCTGATGCAAAATCAAATCAAAAATCAGGAAGAGTGTTAATCGTTTGTGAAATCATTTTTTCTTCATGATAGTTGCACCAGTATCGACAATTATTTTTCCTCCCTTTTGAGTTCTGATCTGTCCTTTCTTAGACAAATTAATCACTGCACCGCTTTTTAAATGAAGCGTGCTTCCATTCCTGACAATGATCTTTGCTCCGCTGCTCAAATCGATACGGCTCAGGCTGTCCAGTTCCATCGTGCTTCCGTTGTCAACGATCAGGATGCCTTTGTTTTCGATGTTTACTTTTGAATTTTCGAGACAGGTAAATACGGTAGGCAGAGTAAACTCTTTCCTGTCTTTGTCGAGGTAATCGTAGGTTGGACTCTTTCCTTTATCGATCCACACACTCACGCCCTTTTTGATGACCAGCGAATAATCTGCCGGGTCAAAATCATTTGAGCATAAACGAATCGAATCTGCACACCAGCGTACGTCGTTCTTAACGCTGTAGTCGTTCCACCTCACTTTCACTTTCATCGCGCCCTCTCCAAACCTGCCGGCATCAAAATTATTTTCGAGAATGGATACCGAGATTCCGTTCAGGTAGATCGTTCGGTTCTCATAAGGAGAATATTTTACGATATCCATTTTTCTTGAAGCGAGAAAATTGTCGCCCGATGTATATGTCATTACAGTTACCGGAGCGGGGTTGGTTGAAAGAGATAATATTTCTTTACCTCCCTCCGGACAATTCCCGTTACAGTTGAAACTCGTTTTGCTTCCGCCGAAAGCGCTTCTGTTCAGAATCGTGTCACCATTTGCGCTAATATAACCGACACCCTGTATTACGTCATGATCGAAGAGCTGGCTGCTGCTGTCAGTATTCGGCTGACCGAAAATGGAGCTGTACCCGGAGAACGGATTCGGCAATGGCTTATTTCGCAGGTCGAAGAGGACGTATGGAACCATTCCGGTACAAGGTGCATAAGGAGGATGAATTACTCCGCTGTAATTGAAATCGTAGTTCCCTTCAGAGGTGAGGGGATAGAGCCAGCTTGCGAGGGCATTGGGATTCGACGGCGAAGCGCTGTAGATATTCGGACCCGATATTTCATCCTTGCCCACCTGCAGCAATGCAAGGATGCCGGGCGACCAGAATTCGCCGCAGACGGGATAGGGGTCGCAGAATGGTGTGTTTGCCAGCGTGAAATTTACATTCTGATCATCGAGACTCCCGGGAAGGAGTTGATGATTTTCCAGCCAGAGGTATTGATTTTTTTCAGGGCCGGTCTTTCCGAATTCAATGTGCGGGAGCTGAATTCTTATCACATCGCCGGTGGATACAAAATCCCGCAGCACGAAGATCATCGAATTGGTATCTTTTGAAATTTTTAAGTCGGAATTGATCTCCCGGTTATTTATATCTCTTGCACTGATGGAAACATTCTTGTCGGGCGGATTCGTCCAGTCAAATATCCACCGGTCATATGCCGATACAACCTGCGACATTCCATGCTGGCTTGGAATTCCCCACGGCCTTGTATGCGCGAGGAATGTGTGATACGATTTCCCGGCTCCGTCATGCCAGTTGTTCCCGCCATACATTGCATGAAAAAATTCTTCCATGATGAATTTTATCGAGCCAACATTTCCTGTGTGCCCGAACACTCCGCCTATATCGACTCCCATGTTTGCAACGGGACTCTTTGACGAGCCGATGAGATTTAAACCGTAACCTGAATATCCGGAAAAGACGGGATAATTTTTCACGAGGTAAACGATGCAATCGAATTTACCATTCGGCTGAGGGCTTTTTTGCATTCCGGCAATCTTCGCATTATCCAGGCTGTATTCGTCGAAATATTTTAATGGGGTTGAATGATGCAATGGAATCGAATCGCCGAATTGAGTTTTAATTGCTTCGTTGATTTTTTCCGACCACTTGCTGTTTGAGGGATTCGCATCCGGGCAATAGTCGAGGTATACTACCTTGTCGATGTAATCGCCAAGCACGACGAATTGCCCGAAAGAGGCCTGGTATAAATACTTGGAAAAATATTTTTCAGGCCCTGTCTCCTTCAGCACCGGATCGAAATAATCGCCGATGTTCGCCGGCAATTCATCTTTCTTAAAACAATTCGTGTTTCTTCCTCCATCGCATTTGCCGCCGCGCAATTCAACGGATACGACAAGCACATGCAGGGGTGCAACTTTGTTATGCAGGGGAAAATAATATCCGTTTTTCAATTCCTGCTGGCCGAAGGATACATTGAAACTAAGGATGAGCCATGGAAGAAATAAAAAATATTTTGCAGTGGTATAATTAATGATAAAATTTTTTCCGGGATGATCGTCAATAGTCATATACGATTACGAAAATACGAAATCGATATTTAATATCAGGGTATGTCTTATGGTAATGCTTATTACTTATGTATTAGGGTTTATCATCGTTCCGGAAATAAAGTCAGACATCATTTTTGAAAGTTGATACTATTCATTTGCAAGAAAAACCTGAATTTAATTCGGACTTTTTTTGTCAACTATATTATACTCTCTTATTAAATCATCTCTGCGAAACTCTGCGCATAACTCTTAGTACTCTGCGGTTAAAAAAGATCTGCCTGTATTGCTTTGTGTATCCGCCCAGGAATAACCGGAAAGTTGAAGCAGTCCTTCAATTGCAGATATTCCGGTGATACGCATATTCTGCCCCGGGGCGCAGAACGAAATCGCCGTGCCCTGTTTGTTCCTGTTTTTTCTATCCGGTAAATTCAATGGAAAATAAAAATGGCTGACGCCATGCATGTGACCCCTTCTTTTCCCCACATGCATGACTATCCGCCGGCTGGCGGACAGCAGATCAAATACACGAAGGACCAAATTCCTAAAGAGAGTTCCAACCGCACATATGGTGTTTCTTATATTGCAACCGATGCAGCAGTAAAAATCTGATCTTGTCTGAACAGGGTTAAGCAATTGAGATCCGGGTTTAATAAATCACAATACGGTTAAGAAACTTTATACTGAAATTCACAAAACCCCGCCACTTGAAATATATAATGCTATACAAAGGGTAAAATCAATTTACCTTTAATATCTTATAAACACTTTTCCTGTCATTCATCCTGACTTCGACGAAGTATGCGCCTTCGGAAAGATCTTCTCCCACCGAAATATTTCCGGTACGATCAATCAGGGTTTCCAACAATCTTCCAAGTGCATCATAAATATTTATGCTGATAAACTCATCTGTATAAACAGAAAAATGATCACTAAAAGGATTAGGGAAAATTTCAACGGGCATTATGGAGGCGTCAACTGTTGAAATGCCTGCACACAGATCGAAATGCACTAAAATGGTATCGCTGTTATAGCAGCCGGAACTATTTCCTGCTTCGAGCACCAGGTTCAGAGTGCCGAGACCAATTCCGGTGGAATCTATGCTTACTGACTGTGTAGTTGCGCCGGTCGACCAGTGATAAGAATTAAACCCTGCGCCTCCGTTAATAACAATTGATCTGGCGCCGCAAACAGTTGTATCCCTTCCAAGGTTTACTGCAGGCAATGGCTTGACGGTAATATTGAAATCGGATTTGTTTGAGCAACCGAGATTGTCGGTATAGATATAGCTCAACGTATAATTCCCGCTTCCGATGGAAGGATCGAAATGTCCCGTTGAAACTCCGGCTCCCGTATAAATTCCTCCTGAAGGAATTCCGTTATTTAAATTAACCGGTGAATCGTTGGCACAAACATCAGGAATTGGTGTTGCACTGACTACGGGAGGTGACAGAACGAAAATCGTCGACTGCGCTATGCCAGAGCAGCCGTTTGTATCGACGAATTCATAGTTGATTTCTGAAAGGCCAATCCCCGCGACAGATGGATTGAACTGATCCACATTTACTCCGGCACCCGCATACCAGCCGCCTGCCGGCAATCCGCCCGTAAGAGTTACGGAATTGGCATTCAGGCAGACCGAGTCATTCAATGTGAAAGTAACTTCCGGATCAGCATTTACAGTGACAGTTACAGACGACTGAGCCTGGCAGCCGTTGCTCTCGCATTTTACAGTAAACGTCGTCGTCGCCTGTGGAAAAGCGATTACTGCCTGGCCGGTGTTGGATAATAAATCAACAGAAGGTGACCAGGAATAAATTACGGCCGGGCTACTCTGCAGGACGACAGAATCGCCGTTGCAGATTGTATTATCGGATGCTTGGGCATTTACGGCAAACAAAAATGATTGTGCATTGCCTCGGGCCGGAGAGGATGTCAGGTAATTCCTGAAAGCTCCTTCTCCGTTATATTCGTATATGGCAAAGTGATAGGTTTGTCCTCCCGTGAGGCCTGAAACGATTACACTGTTTCCATTGCCGTCATAAACGACATAATTATTATTCCCCAGGTTGCTTCCGCTTCCGAAAACAGGATTCGCAGAATAGATAGTGCCGTCGACCGGACTATTGGAAACGGCAGAATTCTCGTGTACAACGATCAGCCGGTGATTCCCGTTGCCAGGCGTAAAGTTTAATTCAAGGTCAGAACAATTGACGCTGGCGAGAGATACATTTGATGACTGCAGTGAAGGAGAAGGAGCGGGAGCAGGGGAGACTTTGTCGACATAGAAATCAGTAACAGGATACCCGATCAATGAGTATGAACCGAAATACGCCGTGTCTCTGAAAACTCCTGTCGTAAAAATGCTTCCGTTGCGGTCGCTGGATATTGCATAACCGATATCACGGTGATGACTGCCGTAACATTTGGCCCAGAGCGAATTTCCGGAAAGGTCGTAAGCGGCGATGAAGATATCCCTGTTTCCGGCGGCGCCTGCATAATGCGTTCCGAAATAGGCATGATCATCGACCTGACCGGTAGCATACAGAAAATGATTGATGGTATCGACGGATAAACCGAAAGCGATATCCTCATATGGACCGCCGGCGGATTGGGCCCAGATCAGATTTCCCGAAGAATTGTATTTGGTAATAAAAATTTCGGCGCTGTCCGCAGAAGTTAAATGATTAGAACCGAAATCAGCCGCGATGGAAAAAAATCCTGCCGTATACACATTGTCGTTCTCATCGATGGCAATGCAATTTGCTTCCGTGGTATTACAGCAGTCGCCGCCCTTTTTAACCCACTGAAAACTTCCATTGCTGTTATACTTGGCAACAAAAGCGCTGTTTACATCCCCGTTGTTGCTGATGGTCGTGCCTCCAAACCGGGCATCGCCTTTAAATATGCCGGTGATGTATACATTTCCGGATTTATCATAGGTGATTCCGAAACCCCTGTCGCTATGATCGCCTCCTGCTTTCTTGGCCCAGACGACATCGCCATTTGAATTCACTTTCAAAATAAAAATATCGTAGCCGCCGGAAGTACTTAAGTGTGTGTTTCCGAAATAAACATCGTCAGAAAAATACCCCGTTAAATAACAATCGCCGCTTGGACTAACGGCCATGGCAGTGGATTTGTCGCTTCCTGTGTTTCCCCATCGTTTGGCCCAGAGAATACTTCCTCCGGAGCTGTATTTTATGAGGACAATATCATTATCGCCGGCAGAAATTAACGAGACTCCGGAACCGATGATGGCAGTATCTTCGATCTCGCCGCTTACGTAGGTATTGTGCGAGGCATCGACTCCTACACCATAACCGACATCGCCACCCCGGCCGCCGGCATGACGAATCCATTTTGCATTGCCATCGGCATCATATTTCCCGGCGAGGATGTCATGAACCCCATGACTGGAGAGTGTAAACCCGCCGTCAAAAACAGTTGAATATTCCAGTTGACCGGCAACGTAAACATTTCCGGAGTCGTCTGTTGTGATTGCATTGCCGTATTCAAATCCGGGTGAAATACCTTTCCGGGCCCATTGGACAACCTGTGACCGGCTGGTAGTAAAAGTGACTAAAAATAAGAGTATTAATAAGTGTATTCGGAAGTGTTTCATTTCATCAGACAATCAGAAACAAAGATATCATTTGCGGTCAAAATGCAGAATTAAATCGTTACTAAAAGGGGATCAATTTCAAGATTTAATAGTTTCTTAATGATAGCTCTAAAAAAAGTGCGAATGTTGCTCAAATGCAGGCTGGAGGCAGAATTGACGGGAGGGTGTGAAAGACCAGTAAGACGGATTCGGGAGCCGGTAATAACAGGGAAACCGTTATTTTCTCTTCTTATTTTTCAGGTAGTTGAAAATGATCTTAGCGCTGCTTTCAATGGTTTCCGAGACGGTTGAGATGGTGATCTCACGCGTATATGATTCTTCATAGGGTGAAGAAACGCCAGTAAAGTTTTCGATTTCACCACTTCTTGCCTTTTTGTATAGTCCTTTAACGTCTCTTTTTTCGCAAATCTCAACGGGGGTATCGATAAAGACCTCTATGAAATCCCTGCAGATTGCCCTGCACTCATTCCTGACATCCCTGTATGGTGAGATCAGGCTTACGATAACCACATTTCCCTGGCGTTCAAATAAGGAAGCCATGTATGCCACATTCAGATTATGTTTCCGCCTCGAATAATAGTCGTAACCAGTCTCTTTGATCACTTTCCGGATCTGGTCGCCGTCGAGAAGGACATACGAAATGGCGTTCTTCTCGAAATTTTTTATCAGCTCATTGGCGATGGTTGACTTGCCCGAGCCACTGAGGCCGGTTATCCAGACAACTCCGGGTTTGATCTTTTTCCGGAAGATGATTTCCCAGATAGTATCGAATGTATAATAATTAATGATCTTGAAAAGCAGGTCGAGGGCACCGATACTGAGGCCGACTTTTATATTTTTTGTTACAAGGTACGATATGGTAACCGTGATAAGGGAAGAGACAATCCTGTAAACAATTGATTTGCTTAGCTTGTTGTAATTTATCCGGAACTTAAATTTTCTATTGCGGCCTGGCATTTAAACGGCAGATTATTCAGGCCGTAATTTACAATTTTTATTACTGAAGGATTGCAATTTTTAATGACTGGTTTCTGAATTATTACCATTACTGATTTTACCATCCTCCATTTGTATATTTCTATGTGTCTTTTCAGCAAAGCTGTTATCGTGGGTAACTATCAGCAGTGTTTGTTTATTTTCAGAAGCAAGTTGTTTAAAAATTTCAAATACAATTTCACTGTTTTTCTTATCGAGATTCCCTGTTGGTTCATCTCCCATGATTATATCCGGAGAATTAATCAATGCACGTGCGATGGCAACACGTTGTTTCTCTCCACCGGAAAGTTTATAGGGGCGTTTCGTGGCAAGTTGTACGATTCCCAGCGACTTTAATCGTTCCATTGCACGGTGTTCTACCTCTTCATTCGAGAGCATGTTTAATTTCAGTCCCGGAAGCATGACGTTCTTTAAAACGCTGAACTCATTCAACAGGTAATGAAACTGAAAAACAAAACCAATTTTTTTATTCCGTATGCCTGCAAGGTACGATTCGCTTCTGCCGGCCATCGATTCATTATCAATCAAAAGCTCTCCTTCATAATCCGTGTCCATGGTCGAGAGAATGTAAAGCAGCGTAGATTTTCCACAGCCGGATTTTCCTGTTACCGAAACGAATTCCCCCCTGTTAACCGTAAAGGATACATCATTCAGAACTCTGAACTTCACCGGGTCGTGAAAATATTTATTGATGTGCTTTGCCTCTAAAACGATATCACTCATTTTCCTCTTATTATTACTACCGGATCGATCCTGCTGGCTTTCCGCGCAGGAAAATAGCCGGCCAGGTATGTCGTTATCAGCGAAAAAATAATTCCAATCATATAGTATGCTATGCTGTAATTGACCGGGTATGTTTTTATTGTAGGTAAGGCCGTAGTATTGAAAGGTATCTGGTCGATGAACAGTGAAACAAGATATCCGGAAATAAGACCCATTAATCCTCCAAAGGTCCCGATCGAGAGAGAAATCATCAGGAAAATTTTCTTTACATCGCTGCCCGAAAAGCCGGTTGCTTTCAGTATGGCAATGGAATCCATTTTCTCGTAGATAAGCATGTTCAGGATGTTGAAGATTCCAAAACCGGCAACAATCAATAACGTTATTCCTACCACATAAGAAATAAGTGTACGTACGAAACTCCCTGTTTCAAACTGTGCATTCGCCGTTTGTATATCTTCCGTATCGGCATGGAAGATTCGCGCATAATCTCTCGCCATGGGAGGGGCCAGGTTTATGTCTTTCAATTTTACCTGGATGTCTGTAATATAATTTGCCGTTACTCCCATTACTTTCTGAACAGTGGTGATAGATGAATAACTCTGGACATTGTCGAAGTCCTGCAGCCCCGACTGGAATAAAGCAACAACCTTCAAGGGAAAAGTTTCGCCTTTTGAAGTTGTTAATTGTATGACATCGCCAATGTTCACCAGTAATTTATCGGCGAGGCCCTTGCCGAGTATGATGCTGTTCGACAGGTTTTTAATATCGATGGCTCTTCCGGAAACAATATAATCGTCAAAATGAAAAAGCTTATTCTCCGCCTGCACATCAATGCCGCTGATCACTCCCGTGATATCTACCGCGCCGTCGTTAAAAAATACCTGCGTGGTAATTCTCGGTGCAATGCCAAAGACGCGATCGTCTTTTCTGATGCCCTGGATAATTGCCCCGCTGTTATAAATCGCAATGCGGTTGTTCTCCGATTTTATCGAACGAATCATATTGTAATTGTTCCTGAATAATTCGGATGAATACACGGGCTGGTTTTTATTTGGCTTGACCGCATTATAAATCCGGATATGCGGAGTGCGATTAAGGATCAGCCCGTCGAGCAGGTCGTTTAATCCCGTCATAAAGCCCAGCAATGCTATGAACATCGTAATACTGAAAGTAACCCCAATGGCAGCAACAAGTGTTTGTCGCCAACGGGCGAAAAGCAACGACTTTGCTATCTTCAAAATAAGTCCGGTGTTCATTCCGTGGGTTTGAGAATTGTTTCACCTTCCTTCAAACCATCGATCACCTCAACCTTCTGGTAATCTTTCAGTCCTGTAACAACTTTTCTTTTTTCTTTATTCTCCAGTACAACAAATGAGTCGTTCAACAGGTAGTCCCGGGGTATGGTAATCGTATTTTTCTTAGTCTGTATGATGATGTTTGCCTCTACGGTAAGATTTGGATACAACGCCGGCGGCTTCGTAACGAAATCTGCCTTCACGGTAAATGATTTTGAACGATCATTCATGATAGGGTCGATTTTTTTCAAGACGGCTTCAAAGACTTTGTCTTTGTAACTGTCCATGGTAATAAGGATTTGCTGACCGGGAGAAATCCTGGAGATGTCGTACTCGTCGACCTGTAATTCTAAAATAAAATTTTCCGAATCTCCGATCACCGCTACGGGTGATTGCGGGCTTACGATTTCACCTTTCTCTTTGAGAATGCTGTACACTCTTCCGTCGATCTCACTCCGGATGGTATAGTCACCTGCGATCGAAGAACTGATCTCAAGATTTTTTAGTGATTGCTTCGATGAAAAATTAAGTTGTTTTTTCAGTTCATTGTAACGAAGCAGAGCGGAATGATAGGCAGTCGAAGAATTCTGATATGTGAGCGTCCGTTGTTCAAGTTCAATCCGGCTCCCGATATTATTTTCCCATAATTTTTTCTGACGTTCATAAAGGAGAGAGTCGTTCTCCATTTTACTTTTTGCGAGGTCGATGTTAATCCTGAGTTCATTGAGTTTGTCGGTATTAGCCTGAACGGAAGCATATTCGGCGGAAAGTTTTGCATTTTCTTCGTTGAGCTGGGCAGTTTCATTTTCCAGGGCGAGAATAGAATCGCCTTTTTTGACTTTTTGTCCTTCAGTGACAAATATTTCTTTGACAATGCCATTGACTTTGGGGAAAGCCTGGTACTGGTCGCGGCTTTTCACCATTCCTGATGCATATACCGATTCTGTTATATTTTCTTTCACGGGCCTGACTTTTTCCTCATTTGATTTACAGGAAATGAGAATCAGGAAAAGACAAACGGGAACAAATAATCGTTTCATGGGGAATTAATTGAGGAGAAAAATCTGTTTCATATCAGGATTAAACATACTGCTAAATAACACACTAAAAATAAAACATTAATTGTAAAGAATTTTTTGATTTTCTCCGGAGTGCACCTTTGTATTTACTTCGTTCAAAGTGAGCCTTTTTCCGGAAGGATATACATGATAATTCTCAAAGAAATGATTGATAAAGGTCATCAGCAGAAATTTAATATCTGTATTATTTTGTGAGGTAATAATTTGATTAAATGATGAACGAATCGCTTGATATAAATATACCCATAGGTATCCACATAAAATTGCGGGGAATTCTGAACATTCCCGCTCAGTCAGAAAGCCTGGTTATTTTTTCTCATGGCAGCGGCAGCAGCCGGTTAAGTCCGAGGAATCATTCTGTGGCGGCGATGTTAAATGAAAGCAGCATCGCTACCCTTTTGGTGGACTTGTTAACTGAAACGGAAAATGAGATCTATGAAAACAGGTTTAATATTGATTTACTCACCGATCGTTTGACGGATATTACAAGATATATCAAAAGTACTCACAGGTTGAAGGATGTTCCCATTGGATATTTCGGCGCCAGTACAGGGGCGGCTGCGGCACTGAGGGCATCTTTGAATTCTGAAGGAGCCGTTAAAGCAATTGTAAGCAGGGGAGGAAGGCCGGATCTTGCAATGTCTTCACTCGAATGGGTGAAGGCGCCAACGCTGTTAATTGTCGGCGCACTTGACGAAGAGGTTATCGGGATGAATGAGAATGCGCTTAAAAAAATGAAGTGTGAGAAGAAACTCGAAATCGTTGAAGGAGCAACGCATCTATTCGAAGAAAAGGGAAAATTGAAGATCGTTTCAGAACTGGCCATCAACTGGTTCAAAAAATATTTACATGCCGAACGGGTGAGTTCCATTTCAATGAAGAATTAGACATGCAATTCGAAAACAGATATGATGCCGCAAAAAAGCTCGCTGCCCGCCTGGAAAAATACCGCAAACAACCGGGTGTTATCTTTGCGGTTCCGAGGGGTGGCGTTCCCATCGGTTATTACCTTGCCAGCCATTTTAATTTTCCGCTCGAATTATTACTCACAAAAAAAATCGGTCACCCGCTGAACCCGGAGCTGGCCATTGGTGCTGTAAGTCTGGAAAGCGAAGTTATTGATCCCAGGCATGATGTTCCCCGTGAATACATCGACAGGGAAATCAGGAGAATCAGGAAAACATTGAGAGAAAGATATCATGTATTCATGGGGGACAAAGAGCCTGCTGATGTAACCGGTAAAACTGTGATCCTTATCGACGATGGCATTGCTACCGGCAATACGATGATGGCTTCCATTGAATTGCTTCGTAACAGGAATCCCGGGAAAATTGTGGTTGCAACGCCAGTGGCTCCTCCTGAAACTGCAGGACGGATCAGTGAAATGGTTGATGATTTCGTTTGTCTTTATACTCCCGAATATTTTATGGGTGTTGGAGAATTTTATAACGACTTTTCCCAGGTGACCGATGAAGAGGTTATTGAATTACTGAATGCCGCACGTAAAATTTCAAATGTAGCCTGATATCCGGGCTTACTTGATTACAATCAAATTATTTTCAAATCACCGTCATTTTTCAAGTATCACTTCAGAGGTAATTTTACATCGTAATTTAGTTAGTAATTAACCCATAAAAAATTAAAATCATGTCAGCAATCACAAAATTCAACGGTGGATTAACACCATTTCGTTCCCTGATAACCGATTTCTTCGAAGGAGAAAATCTTTTTTTTGATCGTTTCCTGAACCGAGACATGGGCTGGATGCCTTCTGTCAATATTATTGAGACTGATAAAAACTTTGAAATTGAAATTGCAGCTCCTGGAATGCACAAAAACGATTTTAAAGTTAAAGTCGACAACAGGATTTTAACCATTTCTGCCGAGAAGAAAGAAGAGAAAGAAGAGAAGAAGAAAAATTTCCTTCGTCAGGAATACCGCTACAATTCATTTGAGCGTTCCTTCATTTTGCCTGAGAACACAAAGGAAGAGGAAATCAAGGCTCATTATGAAGATGGTATTCTGAAACTTATCGTTGCAAAAAAAGCGGTAACTGTTTCCAAAGCAAAGGAGATTTCAATCGTCTGAAAGGTTGACAAGGGGACAATGAAAAAGGGAAGTGAAAACTTCCCTTTTTTCGTAATTAATAATAACAGGAAAACTAAAATGCCGTTTAATCTTTCATGTTTATCAGCTTGTCAGGATTCAGTATTAAAATTTGTTTATCCTTGAAATCAATATATTTTTCCTTTTTGAAATCGCCCAAGGTTCGACTCAGTGTTTCTGGGGCAATGCCTGTGATGCTGGCCAGATCGGTGCGAGTAACCGGCAGCACGTTATCCGGCCCGTTGTCGGCATACTTCTTCATGATCCTTATCAGCGAATCAGCGACTCTTTTACGTACTGAATTAAAAGCGACTTTTAATAGCAGGTCCTCCATTTCATCTTTGTCGTTCGACAACAGATGGATAAACCGAGTTGCAATATCTCTGTTTGAATAGAGAAGGGTATAAAATTCCATTTTTGGAATCATTATGATGCTGGTATCTTCCATGGCAACCGCAGTCTCTTTGTAATTTTTATTTTCAAGAAGGTCGAGAGCGCCGATGAATTCACCGTCAGTATGAAGTCCGGTAATGAAGATCTTCCCATCCTTATTCATCTTGCTGGTCTTGATCTTGCCTTTTACAATAAATATCACATTGCTTGCCTCATCCCCTTCCATATATAGCGTCCCTTTTTTCTTTATAACCCGCTGTTTTTTTGTGGATGAGAATTTTTCAAGTTCCTCCACCCCTTTTACGGCAGAGAAAAACTCATTCATTCCTTCCAGGCTGCGATCAAATTCCCGCCTGAATATTTCACTCTTTTTCAGTCGCATCTCAACGGCTGCCAGAAGGTCCATTCCGTCAAACGGCTTTGTGATATAGTCGTCGGCGCCCATGCTCATTCCCTTGCGGATGTCTGTTTTCTCGGTCTTTGCCGTGAGGAAGATGAAAGGAATTTCTGCCGTTGATGCATTCTGACTCAGTAAATACAGAACTTCGTAGCCGTCCAATTCGGGCATCATAATATCACAAATGATCAAATCCGGTTTTTTTTCTTTGGCGAGTTTTACTCCATCTTTTCCGTTATCGGCAGCAAGTACTTCATAGTTTGCGAGATTGAGAATTTCAACAATATTCTCACGCATGTTTTTATTGTCCTCGATGATTAAAATTTTTTTCATGTTTTGATTCTTTGTTGAATCACGTAAGAATTTTCAAAAATTATTATCCAAACCTATTTAATGTAATTCACTATACAACTGAAATAAATCAATAAAATCATTGATATATATCATCGGCAATGATAATTCAAAGAGAGAACTTCATGGTTTTATATGTTTTCATATTTTTTAAAATATCATAGGTAAATAAAATGACAAAGACCATTTCCGGAAATTTCTCTTCACGGACCAAGGCCGGAATCCCTCCGGAACGCAAACCGGAGGTTAAGTCCGGCAGAATGAACAGTATTTCACGCAGAGTTGAATTGAAACAGAAAACTGCTTCGGAAACCGGAATAAAACGGGCATTAAAGAAAATTGATCTGCAGGAAAATGTAATCAGGCAGTTGGAAATGAAACTCAGTGAAATTAAGACAGAGTTCGCGCGGTCAGGAAAATTAATTGACACGCTGTTTCATTCGGCCGATGTGGGAATCGTGATTCTCGACAGCAAGGGAACGATGGTAAAAGTAAATAATGGACTGTGTAAGCTTCTTGGTTTCTCAGAAGGTGAATTGCTTGGCAGGTCATATTTCCAGGTGGTGGTTCCTGCAGAACGGCGGGGATTTAAGATCGCCCGCAGAAAGATTGTCTCCGGCCACCTGAGAAGTTACGAAGTGAAAATCGTTCGTAAGGAAGGAAGCTGCATTGATTGTTTCGTCAATTCAAATATTTTTTCCGATGATTTGGGAAATAAATTCATTGTAAAGACAATCAGGGATATCTCTGAAAGCAAGAGATACAAGGATCTGTTGCACGAAGCAGAAATGGTAGTTAAAATGGGAGGGTATGAGTATGATGTTTTATCGGACAAGCTCACCTGGACCAGGGAGATGTACCGCATTTATGAGAAAGATTTTCATTTCATTCCGACCATTGACAGTGTCATAAAAATGTATGAGAAGGAATCCCGTAAAGTGCTGAAGGGACTTGTTGCGGATTCGATCCGGTATGGGAAAAATTTCGATGTTGAGCTCGAACTTCTCACGTCAGGGAATAATAAGAAGTGGGTACGTGCTACCTGCAATGCAATCAGGAACAGATCAAAGGTTGTTAAACTCATCGGGACCGTACAGGATATTTCAGAGAGAAAAAAAGTGGAGTTTGAACTGGAACAGCTTAGCTGGGTGGCGAGTCATACCAGTAATGCGGTAATCATTTCGGACTACAATGGTCATGTTGAATGGGCCAACAGCAGTTTTGAAAACCTCACTGGATATAAACTCAGCGAAATTAAGGGTCGCTTCCCGGAAGAAATCATCAGGGGAGCACATGTCGACAAAGAAACGCTTAGGAGAATTTCGGAAAAGCTGCTTAAGAAACGGCAGTCGACCGGCGAAGTTCTTTTGTATTATACGAAACAGGGAAAACCAATCTGGGTTACGTCGGACATTACACCGATCTTTAAATCGGGTAAGCTGATCAACTACATTGGAATCATGACAGACATCACCGACCTGATAGAAGCAAAAGAAATGCAACGGGATAAGGAGTCGCTGATAAGAAGCGAGCAGTTGCTGAATGCAATTGCGAAAAATTTCCCGGGAGGAATTATCGGAGTGCTGGACAAAGACCTGAATTGTATTTTCAAAGGAGGCAGTGAACTCGACGATCTTGGTTATAACGGTCAGAATTTTGCCGGCTATAAATTATTTAACTACCTGGCAAGCGAGAGCGGCGTAAACGCCGGGTCCTATGTAGAACGCGCTTTTAAGGGTGAAAGCAGTTCGTTTGATTTAAGGATCAAGAAGAATATTTACTCGGTGACAGTCGTTCCGCTTCACAGGAAAAATGATATCGTGCTGCAGGTGCTGGCCGTAATTCAAAACATCACCGAAAGAAAAAAAGCGGAAGAGGAGACTCTGAGAGCACTTCAGCAACAGAAGGACCTGAACGAATTAAAATCCAAATTTGTATCCATAGCCTCTCACGAATTCAGGACGCCGCTTACCACAATTCTGTCGTCTGTATTTCTGATCTCACAATATAACAAACCGGGAGACGAAGAACGGAGGGCGAAGCACCTCGCTAAGATTAAGGATGCAGTGTCAAACCTTACTGACATATTGAACGATTTTCTATCGCTTGGAAAGATTGAAGATGGAGGCTTAACCAATAACCCTGTAATTTTTAACCCGGTTGATTTTTGTGTAGACCTCCTCAACGAACTCTCTCCGTCTCTCAAAGAAGGTCAGCGGATTGTCTTTGATCATCACGGAATACAGGATGTGATTTATACCGACATAAAACATCTCAAGCATGTGCTTACCAACTTAATTTCAAACGCCATAAAATATTCGACAGAGAGAACGAGTATTATTCTGGAAATTACTTCAGGCAGAGATGAAATAAATTTTTCGGTGAAGGACCAGGGCATCGGTATACCGGACGACGACCAGGTTCATCTATTTGAAACATTCTTCCGTGCAAAAAATGCCGTGAATATCCAGGGCACCGGCATGGGTCTGCATATTGTAAAGAAATGCCTTGATCTCATGGGTGGCAGAATTTCTTTCACGAGTAAAATGGGTGAAGGAAGCACGTTTACCGCCATTATTCCTGACGCAAGAATTGCCCGGCAGGGCTGATCGACGTTAGCAGCTCCTGAGATTTGAATGATACGCTTCATTTTTTTTATTGATTTAAGTCATTTATTCTCGCTTTTCGTTTGAAGTATCTTTATGACATGATTGACAGAATAAACAGATTGAATAAGAAGAAGAGCATTGTTCTGATTGAGGATGATGAAGAGATGAGAGAAAACATTACTGAAATCCTTGAGTTGGCTAATTATATTGTTATTCCAGCCGACTCGGGTGAAATGGGTTTGGAGCTGATCAATGAAAAGCACCCGGACCTGATCATTTGTGATGAGATGATTCCCGAGGTAGCATGGTTTGGTCTCCTGAAAAAATTCAGGAACCTTATCAGGAAAAATCAGACGCCATTTTTATTCCTGACATCAGGAACTGATAAGTATCTAAAGAAAAAAGGGTATAAGTCCTGTCCAACAGATATTTTGATGAAGCCGTTTAATGTTGAAGAATTACTGATGATGGTTTCACAAAAACTCAGCGGTACGGTGCCGACGGCATGATGGAATTTTTCAGGAAAGGGTGTAAAATAACCCGCAACCCTGCTTTTCGCTAAATACATGGTTTAATCGCAAGGTTACGGGAAACCTGACTTTGTTGACATTTGCCCAGAAAACTCATTTCCCGGCCAAGTTTTTTCAACTAAATTTGCAGTGAAGCGTATATTTATTTTTTATCGGTAAATTTATTTCCGGATAAGAAATGTCGGGGCGGAGATTTCCTTGCTCCTGCCGGTTATTATTTAAGGGTCATTCATGATATTAAAAATACTAACATTCATTTTTGTATTTCTGTTTTCTGCAACTGTAAATGCTCAGTCGCTGGGATCATATTCTTCGGCTACAGCTACGGCAGGAAAAAATAAGACCGTAACACCCAGTTCTGCACCAGGCAACACCACAAAGATTTTCGTTTCCACCACATCAAACTTCCAGGGTGTACTCACTGGCGACCCGGTTACCGGAAAAGTGACAATCGTGGATGCAAGACCTGCCGGCGTGTATACCATTAAAGTAAAGGCGCTGAGCTCCGCAGGCTCGAGTACGACGAAGACTTTCACCTTAACGGTAAACAACCCGGATTGCAGCGATGGTGATTTTAATGGTCACGGTTCTACCAATACGGGACTCAATCAGCTCAATATACTTGTGGGCGATTTCAACCGCGACGGCAAACAGGATATTGCGGGTGTCCATGAGGGCGGAAATAATACTCTTTCCATCCGGCTGGGAAATGGCAACGGAACATTTTCCGGGACGTCTGAACTTGCAGTGGGGTCACATCCTTTTCATGGTGCAATCGCTGATTTTAACGGTGATGGCGACCAGGACATCTGTATAGCAAATTCGGGTGCGGGACATGTTTCAATTCTTCTCGGCACCGGCACCGGAACATTTATCACCAACCCGGTTGTGCCGGTAGAGAAGACACCCGTTTGCGTTGCTGTGGGTGATTTCAACAACGATGCAAAACAGGATATCATTACCGCCAACTTAAATAGCGGCAATGTTTCTGTTCGGCTTGGCGATGGCGCCGGATATTTCTCCGGCAGTACAAAAATCAATGTCGGCATTTATCCTTATTATGTTGCCGTTGGAGATTTTAATGGAGATGGAAAACTGGATTTCGCTTCAGCCAGCGGCGGACTGAATACCATATCCGTGCGTCTGGGAAACGGTGCCGGAAGTTTCAGCGGTACTACAGAGGTTCCTGTTGGTCTGCATCCTAATTGTGTTGCAGTGGGCGACTTCAACAAGGATGGCAAACAGGATTTGGCATCTGCAAATTATGCTTCCAATACCGTCTCTATTCGTTTGGGCGACGGGCTGGGGAATTTTTCCGGTAATACCGAAGTCCCGGTAGGAAGCTATCCGAATTTTGTAGCTGTAGGAAATTTTAACGGCGATGATCATGTCGATATAGCAACCGCAAATTATTTCGGCAACGATGTTTCAATTCGTTTTGGTGACGGTACCGGTGGATTTGTCGGCACCAGTCAATTCAGCGCGGGTTCTTATCCTACAAGTCTTGCCGTTGGCGATTTTAACAACGACGATCTGATGGATGTAGCGGTTTCTGATTATAACGATCACGCTATTTCGATTCATCTTGGTGTTGCGGGATCACACACTATCGATCCGGTAACCAGCAATAGTCCGGTATGCGATGGTGAAACCGTAACCCTGGTTGCCCCGGGAGGAGATTTACATCAATGGACCGGGCCGAATGGATTCAGCGCAGCCGGACAAACAATCAATATATCTGCAGCTCACGTAACCGATACGGGTCAATATGTGGTTACATTGACAGATACTGCCGGTTGTACCGGAACGGCTTCAGCCATGGTAATGGTTAATCCCCTGCCTGAAGTTTCTTATGCTCTCCAGGACGACAGCATTTGCATGGATTCACAATCGAAGCTTCTGGTTGACGGTACGCCTGCAGGGGGCACATTTTCGGGTACAGGCGTGAACGGTCATTTATTCAATCCGCATGCTTCCGGTCCCGGAGTATTTACCGTGACTTATACTTATGTAGATTCGAATGGATGTTCAAATCTTGCTAAGGATAAGATGTATGTTTTGGTGTGTACAGGAATGTCCATTGCCGGTGAGGAAGATGGTTTTAATGTATATCCTAATCCATTCACAGTAGATTTCCATATAGAAGTTCCGGTTTCCATCAGCGACGGCGTACTTTTTTTATATTCGGCAGATGGAAAATTACTTCATGAATGGGAAATCAACGGTAAAAATGACCAGGTTTATGACGCTGGCATCGAGAGTCCCGGGATATATTTTCTCAGATTATTTTCAGAAAAAGGAGTTAGCGTTACCAGGGTTATCAGGCAATAGTTTATCTTTATATTTCCCGGAATCCCCTGGCTTATGAAGAAAACGCTCACCAGTATATTTCTTTTATTTACTTTGTTTTGTCGCGGACAGGAAGATGGCGCATTCCGGCAGCTGGTCACCATGGAACAAAAGGCTCATGGTTTCATAGAAGCGGGAATGAGTTCGGCAGTTCCTGATAATTATGATTTGAAGTATCATCGTTTTCAGTGGACCATTGATCCTGCTGTAAATTACATAAAGGGCTCTGTGACCTCGTATTTGATTCCTACCTCAGGAAATCTTGGAGTGATAAATTTTGATCTGAGTCTTATACTGGATGTGGATTCTGTAAAATATCATAATGCAAATGTTGCATTCGTTCATAATGCCAATGATCTTTTGCAGATTAATTTACCATCTCCCATATTATTTAATACGCTTGATTCAGTTACTGTTTATTACCAGGGCATTCCGTTTGGTGGTGGATTGGGCTCGTTTGTTAAATCAACACACAGCGGAGTTCCTGTTATATGGACGCTTTCTGAACCCTTCGGCGCAAAGGACTGGTGGCCCTGTAAGCAAAGTCTGAACGACAAGATCGATTCCATCGACGTGATAGTTACCACTCCGCAGTCATATCGTGTTGCCAGCAATGGATTGCTTAAGTCGGAAATTACCAGCGGTACGAATAAAATTTATCACTGGCAGAGTCATTATCCGATTGCCGCTTACCTCGTCGCAATCGGCGTAACGAATTATGCGGTATATCACGATTATCTGCCATTGAGTCCGACAGACACGATCGATGTGCTTAATTATGTGTATCCCGAACACCTGCCAACGGCGCAGTCGCAGACGCCGGATATATTAAATGTGATCGCATTGTTCAATAATCTTGTGGGTTTGTATCCTTTCTCGGAGGAGAAATACGGTCATTGTGAATTTGGATGGGGTGGTGGAATGGAGCATCAGACGATGAGTTTTGTGATCAACTTTTCTCATTCTCTCATTGCTCATGAATGCGCACATCAATGGTTTGGCGACAAGGTTACGTGTGGAAGCTGGGAAGACATCTGGCTGAACGAAGGATTTGCCACGTATATGGAAGGGCTGAGTGAAGAATTTCTTTTCCCTTCCACATGGACGAGCTGGAAGACTTCAAAAATCAACAGCATTACCAGCTCGCCGAATGGTTCGGTTTTATGTGACGATACGACGAGCGTAAGCAGGATCTTCGATTCAAGACTTTCGTACAGCAAGGGAGCTTACCTGCTTCACATGCTGAGATGGAAACTCGGTGATGCATTATTTTTTCAGTCGCTGCGAAATTACCTGGAGGATCCGGATCTGGCATTCAGTTATGCAAAGACACCGGATTTGATCCGGCATCTCGAGAATACGAGCGGGCAGGATCTCACGAAGTTTTTCGATCAGTGGTATTACAAGCAGGGATATCCTTCGTACCAGGTAAGATGGAACCAGATCGGTAATGATGTATGTGTTAAGATCAGCCAGACACAGTCGAATGCATCCGTTAATTTTTTCGAAATGCCGGTGCCGGTCAGGTTCCAGGGATCTGGCCACGATACGACGATAGTTTTCAATCATACCTTTTCCGGTCAGGCATTTAATGCTGAATTGAATTTCACGGCCACTACCGTTACCTTCGATCCCAATCTTTGGTTGATATCAAAGAATAATACCGTCACGTTCGATTCTCAGCTCGAAATTTTCGTCACGCTCAACCTGAAAGCATTCATTGAAGGATTTTACAGGGGCAGTGGTAAAATGGCTGCTGTAGCAGATCCGGTTAACTGGCCCGGTGCGTGTGATACAATTACCGTCGAATTGCACAACACTACGAATCCATTTTCTACGGCATATTCCGTAAAGGGTATGATCGACATACATGGAAACGGCAGCTTTGTATTTCCCGGTGCCATCAAAGCAAGTAATTATTACCTGGCGATCAGTCACAGGAATAGTCTTCAAACCTGGAGTTCGCAGCCGGTATCATTTCTGAGTTCCGTGGTCGATTATGATTTCACGGATGAAATCACGAAGGCATTTGGCAATAACCTGGGAAGTCTGGATGACGGAAATTTCGCTTTAATTAGCGGCGACGCGGATCAGAATGGAACGATAAATTTTTTCGATTACGACGGTGAGGAAAATTCGGTGATCTTATTCCTCGGAGGTTACAATCCGTACGATTTAACAGGAGATGGTTTGATCGAATCGTCGGATTATTCTTTGATGGAAAATAACATTGGAAAATCGGTGATGCGCCCGTGATTTGTTTCCGTGCATTACAGACGGAAGAAAAAACAAAGCGGAAATTAAGGGAATCATATTGAAACATCCGCTACGGCGGGTACAGATACAAATTTTTCTTTTGATAATTTTTTCTCACCATCCCAGCGGTAAGCAATGAGTTCTCCTTCTTTTGCCGCACTGTAATCGACACATGCAATGTTATCGCTGAGGAGTCTGGGTTCACCGTTCAGCCAATAGTGCCCGACGAATACAGGAATGTCGTCGCCATAATAATCATTTGTCGGTTTTATTTCTGCCGGAACGATCGTTTTACTCAGTGATTTACATTCCGACATCAGGTAAGATTCAAAAGTTATATTCTTTGGATCGAGCCACCATTTAATTCTTGAAGAGGTTTTCTTTTTCCCTTCCGTGACTTCAATGGTGTGCGGTTCGGGAAGGTCGATCTGCCAGCCCTTTAATGTAATCTCAATGGCTTTATGTTGTTTGCTTCCTTTTAATGCGGAATGATGAATAAACGGACGATTCAGCCTGTGATTCGGCATTTGTTCTTTCAGGTAAGCAATGGTTTTCGGATCCCAGCAGGCATGAACAATTCTAAGGGTTTCCTTTTCGATAAAAAGCGGGAGAGACAGGAACCATTTCAGATACATTTCCCATTCTTCTTGATGAGGTTTAAATTCTTTAATAGTCCGGTAATGTTGAATGATGTTTTTAGGTTTGTGACTTCTCAGGTAACCACCTTTATTGATATTTTTTTCCCAGAAGCAAATTGCATTGTATTCACTGTTTCCTATGACGGCTTCGGCTGATTTGTTGTCGACCATTGCTTTTACAATCTCAAGCGTCTTCCGGATCTTCGGTCCGCGATCAATAAAATCGCCGAGGAAAATTGCTTTGCGACCCCCGGGATGAGAGTAGGAGCCGTTGTTTTTTGCATATCCAAGTATGTGTAATAAATCTTTAAGCTGATCGGCACATCCGTGTATGTCGCCGATGATGTCGAATTGATTAGAATGTTCCATAAAATCGTAGCAG
The DNA here is from genome assembly GCA_964595205.1 of uncultured Flavobacteriales bacterium. Classification (GTDB taxonomy): domain Bacteria; phylum Bacteroidota; class Bacteroidia; order AKYH767-A; family 2013-40CM-41-45; genus JADKIH01. The sequence continues at coordinate 34,938 of CAZQOQ010000033.1, forward strand.
GGAATCGGGTATCCGCAGATCGGTTTGTAAGAACCTGCAAAATATAAAATGAAATGAAACCCTCGGAAAGCGGGATTCCAAATTCATTCTGAAAACAAATTTTAGTCTATAGTCTTTAATCTCTCCTCTTTGGTCTTTTTTAGTAATTTCATCCCTCCAAATCAAAATTAACTTTCATGCGAAAATTTATCTTAAATATATTGTTTCTCATTTTTTTATTCCTGACGGCAACAGAAAATGTTCTTGCGCAGCCTGCAGTGTTTTTCACACAGCGCGACAGCGGCTGTATAAATTCTGTTTTTCCTTTTCATGCAGTCGTTGTTTCTCCCGGCGATCCGGTTGTTCAGTATACATGGGACTTTGGCGACGGTACTCCCCCGGTCAATACAGCTTCTGCAACGGAGCTGCATCAGTTTGGAATCACCGGAATTTTTGATGTAAAACTCTTCGTTACCACGCAGAGCGGAGATACTGCTTCACTGATGCAGGAGGATTTTATTAAAGTAGGAGTCAGACCAACAGCGATTATCGACAGTGGCTTTTATGACATCTGTTTTCATGGCGCGGTGCAATTCAACAGCCTTTCTCTTCCGCCTGTCACGGGCTGGCAATGGATTTTCGGCGATGGTTCCAGATCGTTCGAGCAAAATCCATATAACCAGTTTATATTCGACACCTCCGGAATCGCCGATCCGTTTGATATCACATTGATCGCATATAACAATGGATGCCCTGATACTGATATCGTCGCCAACATGGTTGCGGTACGAGGTCCGATTCCTGATTTCTCATATAGTTACGACTGTAGTTTGCCTTATTCGGTGTCTTTTACAAATCTTTCCGGCGGCGCCGACAATTACGCATGGGATTTTGGCGATGGTTCACCTCTCGATACAGCAACACATATAAGTCATTTATACAACGTTGCAGGAATTTATTCGGTAAAACTAACCTGTACTAATATTTCGAATAACTGTTCGGTCGATACTACTTACCAGGTTGAAGTCACCGATACCATCTCGGCAGCCATTCACGAAAGCGGTCCTTTCCTCATTTGTGAACCACACGGCAGCCAGTATTTCTATGAATGGTTTTTCAATGGTTCGCCACTTGGAACCTGCACAACCGACACGTGCGATGCACAGCAGTCGGGAATTTATCACGTTATCGTCACCGATTTTAATTCCAACTGTTCTGATACGGCTGATTTTTATAGTTTCTCCGTATCGTCAAACGATCTTGAGGATGCACAATCGATTATGATATTTCCTAACCCGGTAGATCATGAAACCCTTACCGTGGATTTTGGAAAATCATACGATGTGATTTATTCGATTTATCTTTATGATGCAACCGGGAGAATGATGATTCGCGAAAAAGTTGATCCGGCTGAAAACTCATTCGCCAGACAGTTCGATCTCTCATCAATGGATGCGGGAATATACTTTCTGAATATCCTTTCAGAGAGCAAGACAATTGTAAGGAAAATCATTAAGCAATAGCGCTAATGCTATATGCGGATTTATATTTTTAAATCGTCAACATCATTGTTTTTTTAACTTTGCCGCAAGTGAATAAATTTAAACAGAAGGTGATATTATGAGTACGGAAAAAGGCCCCAACTTTCTCGAAGAGATCGTTCGTGAGGATGTGAAGTCGGGCAAACATAACGGTCGTGTGCTGACGCGTTTCCCGCCGGAGCCAAACGGTTATCTGCATATCGGTCATTCGAAATCCATTTGCCTGAATTTTGGTCTCGCCGCGGAATTCGGCGGGCAGACAAATTTGCGTTTCGACGATACGAATCCGGAAAAAGAAGAAACCGAATATGTAGAAAGTATAAAGGAGGACATACGCTGGCTCGGTTTCAACTGGGCAAATGAATTTTATGCCTCCGATTATTTCGAAACGATTTATGAATTTGCTGTTACGCTCATCAGGAAAGGTCTTGCATATGTGGATGATTCAACTGCAGACGAGATTGCTTCTATGAAAGGCACACCTACGGAGCCGGGTAAGGACAGCCCTTTTCGGAATCGCAGCGTGGAGGAAAATCTGGAATTGTTTGCGCGCATGCGTAAGGGAGAATTCAGGGACGGGGAAAAAGTACTTCGTGCAAAGATCGATATGGCTTCGCCGAACATGCATATGCGCGACCCGATCATGTACAGGATCAAGCATACACCGCATCATCGTACCGGAGACAAGTGGTGCATCTATCCCATGTACGATTTCGCACACGGGCAGTGCGACTCGATCGAAAAGATCACGCACTCGGTGTGCACTCTCGAATTCGAAGTGCACAGGCCATTATACGATTGGTTCATCGAAAAGCTGGAAATTTTTCCCAGCCATCAGTATGAATTCGCGCGTCTAAATCTCAACTATACGGTGATGAGTAAGAGAAAACTACTCCAGCTCGTCAACGAAAAACATGTGAGCGGATGGGACGACCCGCGCATGCCTACCATCAGCGGACTGCGAAGAAGAGGTTATACCCCTGCCAGCATCCGCCAGTTTTGTGATAAGGTCGGCGTCGCGCGGAGGGAAAATGTGATAGACGTAGGATTGCTTGAATTCTGCATCCGCGAAGACTTAAATAAAAATGCCAATCGCGTGATGGTTGTACTGGATCCCGTAAAACTGATCATCGATAATTATCCTGCAGACAAGGAAGAAACTCTCATGGGCGAAAATAACCCGGAGATGGAAAACGGCGGAGAACGCGAGATACCTTTCAGCAGGGAGTTGTGGATCGAGCGCGACGACTTCATGGAAAATCCGGGCAAGAAATATTTTCGGCTCGGGCCCGGACTTATGGTTCGCCTCAAGAGCGCTTACATCATCCGCTGCGAATCATTCAAAAAGGATGCATCAGGAAATGTATCTGAAATTCATTGCACATACATTCCTGAAAGCAGGAGCGGACATGACACGAGTGGAATCAATGTTAAAGGAACGATACATTGGGTGAGTACACGACATTCAACCTCCTGTGAAGTGCGCCTGTATGATCGCCTGTTTCGCGTCGAAAATCCGTCCAGCGAAGAGGGAGATTTTAAGGACTACATCAATCCCGAAAGCCTGAATATTATTCCGAATGCATATGCTGAACCTTTTCTTAAAAATGCACGCACAGGCGATAAATTTCAGTTTATCCGGAAAGGATATTTCTGTGTTGATAAAAATTCGACGCAGGATAAATTAATCTTTAACCGGACTGTAACTTTGAAAGATTCGTGGGCTAAACAGCTGCAGGTATCAAAGCCGTAAAAGGGCTTTGAAATAGATTTTTATGGTGCAGAAAGAGATTAGATGAGGTTTGTAAAATCCTCTTTCTAAAGGGATGTTCATCGTCGTTATCCGGCATAGGTATTATTTGTTGGGGATGCTGGGAATGAATTAGTACAAAATATGAATTTTTGCAACCTATTGTAGAATGTGATGATTCCCAATATATCTTCGCCCGCCAGTGAGTGGATTGGAATCATCGCCGGCGGACCGGAAGATTGGGCTGACAGATTTTAACAGGTTATTTATGATACGGAATTGGTAACAGAAATTTTTTCTTCCTGACATTACTAACACAAAGACTAAATAAAATGATTAGAAGAACGACCAGACTGTTTTTATTATTTTTCCTGCTATTGACCGGCACGAATTCTTTTGCTCAAAACGTAAGAGGTTTTTATCTGCAGGACGTGGGGGATTGGTTGGGTAATACCTCTGAGGAAAATGAAATCCTTGAATATGCCCAGGGCAACGGATTTAATTATATTCTGTTTTATGATCTGGGAGACATCAACTGGAACAGCACTACGGAGAAAAATCAGCTGGCTGCTTTCATGAGAAAGGCTAAAACAACCTATGGTATCACGCAGATCGGCGGTGTTGTGGAATATTCCGGTTATCTCACGCAAAAACTAATTCCTTACAATAATTCAAGAACAAGCAGTAAAGAAAAATTCGATGTAATTAACCTGGAGTTTGAATTCTGGGTAAGCTCAAGTATATCTTCTTCTTATTGCAGTAAATTTTTAAGAGCTGCAGGATATACGTGCGACAAGGCAGGTGCGTGGCAGTTTGCATGGAGAGAGTTTAAATCGATCGATGACATATGTGCTGCCAATGGACTGATCTCTGAATTTTATCTCGGTTGGCCGGATGCGTCTCAGATGGCTTCCATTGCTTCACGCGCAGACAGAATATTATTATCCGCTTACCGCCCGACTGACAGCGACATCTATGCTTATTCGAGAAACCGGATGAAGGACATTGCCAGTATCGGCGGTACAACAAAAGTCATTACCCTTTTGTCAAGCGAATCTTCTTTCATGGGCCCCTGGTTAAATTCGCATCCGCAGACGCGCCCTTACCAGACAATGAAATCTGCCCTGACAGCCGAGACGTCATCGTTCAAAAATAATATCAGTCTGCAGGGATACCATTGGTTTACTTATAAGCATATGCCGAAAACCATGCTTGCGACAGCTTCCATTTCCGCCAGCGGTCCGACAACATTTTGTCCCGGGAATGACGTAACACTCACTGCAAATTCAGGTTCGGCTTATTTATGGAGCCCGGGAGGACAAACAACAAGATCGATAACCGTATCACAGGCTGGATCATATACCGTTAGGGTAACCAGCTCCAGCGGGGTTTCAGCAGTTTCTTCACCTGTTGTAGTATCGACCTCTGCTTCAGGACCGACTCCCGTTATTTCTGCTTCCGGCCCGACTTCATTTTGTCCGGGTGGGTATGTTACGCTTACTTCAAGCAGCGCAGATTCATACTTGTGGTCAAACGGGGAAACAACACGATCCATCCAGGCAGATCAATCGGATGAATATACCGTCACAACAGAGAAAGACGGTTGCAGCGAAACATCCGATCCGGTTGATGTGGATGCAAATGCGGGCCCGACGGTTCCAACGGTAACCGCCAGCGGTTCGCTCGATGTCTGTGAGGGTTCCACGCTGATACTTACATCATCATCAGCAAATGAATACAGCTGGTCCAATGGTTCGACTACCCGTTCGATTGCAGTTACAGCTCCCGGTGTTTATTTTGTGAGTACTTCCAGCGGCCCGGGTTGCTCGGCACAGTCCACTTACAAGACTGTGAATTTCCTTCCTGCACCTGTACCACCAACTGTCAGCATTTCCGGCTCAACGACACTTGATTCGACACATACATCAGTTGTGCTTACTGCTTCTTCCGCGGATTCGTATGAATGGATTACCGGAAGTTCGGCTCAATCCATCACAGTTTCATCTGCGGGTAATTACCGGGTAACGATAACTGATGCAAACGGATGTTCGGCCACCTCAGACGATGTTTATATTTCCACTGAAAATTGTACTCCTCCAACTGCACCGGTCATTACGCTTAGCGGCGCCAGTGTTATCTCATCCGGGCAGAATGTAACACTTACGTCAAGCGGCGACGGAGGGTATCTCTGGTCGAATGGTTCAAATAGCAGTTCGATCACTGTTTCATCAAGCGGTACGTATACGGTAAGAGAATATAATGGCGGAGGATGTTTCTCTACTTCGCTTCCTGTTTCTGTAATTGTGGTTAATGGTGGTGTCGAAATCGATGAAGTAATTGCGGCAACAAATGAATTGGTGAATCATGCCTCAGATAATTTAAATGTGTATCCGAATCCGGTAAAAGATATATTGAATGTTGAATTTATCCAGAAATACGAGTCTGACGTGGTGCTAAGTCTGATCGATTTAACCGGCCGCGAAATTCAAAACATAAAAACATCAGCACTTGCCGGAAACAACCGTATTAACATGGATGTCTCTGCATTACCGGATGGAATTTATTTTGCTTTCCTTATCAGCGATGGACAAAAATTCGTAAAGAAAATAATTTTAGAATAATATTTTCCTCGATTAGTTAAAGTGTAAAATTGAAAAAGGCGGGTCTTCCGCCTTTTTTTGTGGATTAATACTTTTGCATATTTTTTGGAATTGCAATTACAAAGCGTATTTCTCGTATAGTTCCAGCTTATTGATTCGTGCACGGATGGCGCTTGTCTGGCGCTGAAAAGTACGTGCAATTTCATCAATCGATTTTTTTTCGCAGAAGAGTTTTTCGAGGCGCGCATCGTCGGCAGGCGTCCAGCGCTCATAGGCCTTTGGAAATGATTCCCGGAACTTGTCGATCTTGCCTACGATGCTGAAGTCGGAGGCCTTTTTTCCTTCGGGAAGTTTTTCGAAAATGGTTTCACTTTCGCTGATGATTTCGTCGACGAACTGGAAAAGGTCCCGCGCCAGCGGGCTAGAACCGATGTCGATGCTGATGCCGTATTCGAGGTTGTTGTTGTGCGAAGAATGATTCATGTTCAGCGAAGTTACCAGTGCGGTCTTCTCGTTTGCATAAAACTTCGCATGAAGGCGGTGATGGTATTTTATGAGAATGTTGGGAAACGACTTCAGGAAATCGGAATCCTCGTCGATTAATTTATAATGCGAGTTATTGGTAAACTTGCCAAACAGTACCGTGATTTTTATTTTATCGTTATTCTGATGCCGCTTCAATGCGCGTTTGAAATGATGATGCAATTCGATGAAGGGGCAAACGATGTAGATGTTTTCTTCGGCGTTCTCAATGAGAGAACAGAGTTCTGAAGGCAGGTGAATGCCGGTGATGATTTTATCCATGAAATTGCAATGATTTGATGTTATAAAGGTAGAATGTTTTTTTAAACCGACCTTTAAACTATTTTATTGATGCTTTTTTTTTCAGGGAAAAATGTAAAAACAAATATCCGGTCAGTCCGGCCACGAGCGAGGTTGCAAGTACTGCAAGTTTGGAGTTATTGATTACAGAAGAATCGTCGAATGCCAGTAGTGAAATGAAGATCGACATGGTAAATCCGATACCGGCTAAAATTCCAGTGCCGAAGAGATGAGTCTTTTTTATTTCACGCGGAATGGTACATAGGCCTATGGCGGCACCAAGGAGAGAGAATAAAAATATTCCAAGTGGCTTACCTGCGAGCAGTCCAAGGAAAATTCCAATGCTGTTTGAATTTACAAGTTCAATTCCTGAATCCGCCGAAAGCAACATGGCTGTATTCGCCAGCGCGAAGAGCGGAAGAATGATAAAGGCAACGGGTTTATGCAGGATGTGCTGAAGATAGTACGAAGGAGAGTTTTCGTCTCCGTTACCGAACGGAGTCACAAAAGCCAGAAGCACACCGGAAACGGTCGGATGAATTCCTGCGCGGTACATGCAGAACCACATGGCCATTCCCGGTATGAAATAGATCCAGGTCTTGTGAACTCTTAACCGGTTCATGACCAGCATGAGGATGAAGAGTGCAATGGCGCATCCAAGATAGAATAGAGAGATTCCGTTGGAATAAAAAATGGCGATGATTAAAATGGCGCCGAGATCGTCGATGATGGCGAGCGCGGTTAAAAAGATCTTCAGCGAAACCGGCACGCGGTTGCCCAGAAGGGATAAGATGGCGAGAGAAAAGGCAATGTCTGTCGCCATGGGAATTCCAAAACCATTCTGGAAGATCGTGCCTTTGTTGAAAAAAAAATGTATAACCGCCGGTACAAGCATACCTCCGATGGCAGCAATCACCGGAAGCATCGACTTGCGGATGTTCGAAAGTTCCCCCGTATAAACTTCTCTTTCAATTTCCAACCCTACCAGTAAAAAGAATATCGTCATCAGCCCGTCGTTGATCCAGAATTCCAAAGGCTTATTGAAAATTTCAAAATGCCAGAGATGAATGTATGACTGACCGATGGTTGAATTCGAAATGATGAGCGACAAGGCCGTGCAAAATATTAATATTAGTCCCCCTGATTTCTCGCTTTGAAAGAACTCCGTGAAAAGTTTTGCCGGTTTAATATTCATAGTCTGCCAATATAATATTTTATCCTGTTCACATTCACTTTATCGATATGAATTTACATATTCAAATGAGAGAATGAATCAATCTTTATATGTAATTTTGAAACAGAATAATATTAAGATAAATGAAAAACAGATCCATCATCCTTCCTGCTGTTTTATGCATCATGCTCTCGAATTCGTTTGCGCAAACATTCACAGTAGAAGACAAGACGAAAAAAATTGAAGTCGTTGGAAGTGCGGAAATACAGGTAGTGCCCGATGAAATTTATGTAAGCATTACACTGCAGGAATATTACGACAAGCAAAAATCGAAGATCGATATCGATCGTATTCAAAAGGACTTTATCGACCGTTGTACGAAGGCCGGCATTTCAAAGGAAAGAATCCAGATTCAGAACATGAGTGGTTTCGATCAGAGCAATTGGTACTGGAGGAAAAGAAAGAAGGAACAACCCGATCTGCTGGCATCGACAACGTATGTGATAAAATTCAGTCAGCCTGCGGAAATCGACAAGCTTGTCAACCTGCTCGACGACAATGCAACTCAGAATGTGTACATAAGCAAATCGACGCACAGCAGGATGGAGGAGTACAGGAAGGAAGTAAAGATAAAGGCGCTCCAGGCTGCAAAAGCGAAAGCACAATACCTCTGTGAAAGCATTGGCGAAAAGGTGGGTCATGCGATTTATATCCAGGAAATAGATGGCGGGAGCGCAGTACCTATGTATAAAGGAATGCGATCAAATGCCATGATGATGGATGGCAGTGCCGAAAGCGCGAATGAAGGAATCGATTTTCAGAAAATGACCATACGTTTTGAGATACAGGCTCAGTTTGCCATACAATAGGATGTTGGAATTTTAATCCAGGTTTGGAAAAAAGGAGGAATTCAGCGATCATCAGCATCTGCGACGATGCCGGCTATTGTTAATTAATTTTCCATCCTGAACCCCGCGACGGCATTGACTTTTATACTACTTTTGACGCTTTAAAAATTGAAAAATCAATTAAATTATTCACGCCGGGAACGGTTTAAAAAAGCCGTTTTGGTTGAGAAATAACGTGGTTTAGCCAACAAATTCCGGAGGTTTACCAACGAACTTACACATACAGGCATTCCGAATTTATTTTGCCCGAGTAAACAGAATAATTATTTCTATTCATTATCTCCCAAAAAAATGAATAAAAAGCCATACATGAGACATTTTTTTCCTTTGATCGGACTGATCTTATTTTTAAGTCTTCAATCACAGGCCCAACTGCTCATCAATGAGATTTCTCCGTCGAATGTTTCCGTCATCGCAAATGCCGACGGAGAATTTGACGACTGGATCGAATTACATAATAACACCGCTTCATCTCTGAATCTGCTTGGTTACAGTTTAACTGATGATTCTACCAAACCCGATGCATTTACATTTCCGTCTTACAGCCTCGAAGCTGGTAAGAAAGTGCTTGTGTTTGCTTCCGACAACACAAACAGAACCATCGTCAATCACTGGGAAATGCCGTTGAATGCCGGTTCACTCTGGAAGTACGCTCAGGGTAGTAATTCTCTCGACACTAACTGGAGAAATCCAAACTTCAACGATACCCCGTGGCAATCAGGCTATGGAGGTATTGGCTTTGGCGACGGTGACGATAATACGACGGTGCCGGTTTGTGTTTCGGTGATGATGCGCAAAACATTTCTCATTCCCGATACTTCTCAGGTTCTGAAGGCAGTATTGATGCTGGATTATGACGATGGCTTCGTCGCTTATCTGAATGGAATTGAGATTGCAAGAAACAATATCGGAACGACGGGATACAGGCCTGCATGGGATGCACTGGCAAATTATTCACATGAGGCTATGTCGTATCGCGGACTTCCGATAGACTCGTTTTACATTTCTCCGTCATTGTTACAGTCTGCCATCAGGCCCGGCAACAATGTACTTGCAATTGAAGTTCATAACACACCCGGCAATTCAGACGACCTGACGTCGATACCATACCTGTTTTTCGGAATGAAGTCTTCCGGCGCAACATATAACCCCGTTCCATTCTGGTTTCACGTTCCTGCGAAGGAATTTTTCAGTTCAAAATTTAAACTCAGCAGGAATGGCGAAAGCATTTTCCTCTACAACCCATCAGGTTTATTAATCGATTCGAAGACGTATGCGGTAATCGAAAATGATAATTCTTTCTGCAGAATACCGGATGGCTCATCGAACTGGTGCATTACAAGCCTTCCGACGCCGGAAGCTAGCAACAATGGTTCAATCTGCTTTGCAGGATATGCCACTCCGCCTGTATTCTCTAAACAGGGAGGCTATTATTCCATAGCACAGACAATCTCACTGGGCACAAATACTCCGGGAGGAGTCATTCGTTATACAACAAATGGAAATACACCGACAGCTACAAGCCCGGTCTATACTTCGCCAATCGCGGTTGCCTCAACGAAAATCATCAGGGCCAGGGTTTTTGCAAATAATCTTCTTCCGAGCCAGCTGGTGACCAATACATACATCATCAACGGAAGTTCAAAGCTTTCCACATTTTCTATCACGACAGATTCGCTGAACCTGTGGGATTATAACACGGGAATTTATGTGATGGGTCCGGGTGCTTCTGCAACGTCGCCATACAAGGGAGCGAACTTCTGGATGGATTGGGAAAAACCGGCTACGATAGAATATTATGACAGGAATAAAAACCTGGTTGTCAATTTCAATGCTGACATAAAAATATACGGCAACTATTCAAGAGCAAAGCCTCAGAAGAGTTTCGAAATTAAACTGAAGGATAGTTATGGAACAGGTTCATTCATCTATTCACTGTTTCCTGACAAGCCATATGTGGATGAGATCAGCAACATCATTTTAAGAAATTCGGGCACCGACTGGAACAAGGTGCATTTCAGAGATGCATTCATGGAAAGAGTGCTGAAAACGACGCATACGGGATATCTTGCGGCTGAGCCGGCGATTGCTTACCTCAACGGTGAATACTGGGGTGTTTACTGCATCGATGAGAATCACGATCAGCACTGGATGAATACAAATTACGGACTGAAAAGAGATGAGATCGATTATATCATTGAGTCCGGCAGCAGCATTAAACTGAAAGAAGGCAGCGATTCTTCTTATTGGTCGCTTTACAATTATGTAACAACAACATCACCGACAGCGTCCGATTATTATGAAAAGATAAATTCGAAACTCGATCTCAAGAATTATACTGATTATTTCATTGCTGAAACTTTTTACAATAATGGCGACTGGATTGGCGACTGGACCAATAACATTAAAATGTGGCGACCCAATTCTCCCGGATCGAAGTGGAGATACCTGGTGTACGACCTGGATTTTGGTCTCGGATTGTATGGGGATGTGAATGAAAACAGGCTTTCGATGGCCCGTAATCCTGCAGCATTCAGCCTGAGTTCGGAGATGTTTGATGCTATTCTTAAGAATCCTGAATACAAAACGTATTTCATAAACCGTTATGCCGATCTGATGAATACGATTTTCCTTCCGGATAATTTGAATTCTGTGATGCATTCGTTAAAGGATTCAATGGCTTCCGACATGACTGCACATTTTGAAAAGTGGGGAAGCAGTACATCGAACTGGAACAGCGAAATTTCAGACATGATGGCTTTTGCAGACGCACGGCCAGACATAATGAAGAATTATATAAAATCTGAATTTGGACTGCATGGTGTGGTGACATTAAAATTTCAGACAAATCCGGCAGGTTCGGGAAGAATCGAGATCAGCACAGTAACGCCTGATACATATCCCTGGACCGGGGATTATTTCAACGGTAATCCTGTAACGATAACGGCAATTCCAAATCCGGGTTATGAATTCGATCACTGGAAATCGCAAAAGGTGATTCGCCAGAACAATCCTAACCAGTCTGTCACCTATAATTTTAACAAGGCAGATGTGATCACTGCGTATTTCTCGGGCTCGGCAACAACACCAAAAATCTGCGTCAGCGAATTAAACTATAATTCGAAGTCAGAATACAATGCAGGAGACTGGATTGAATTGCATAATTATGCCAATACGAGTATCGATATTTCAGGATGGAGATTGACGGATGGCGTGGAAAATCATTCTTATACTTTTCCTACCGGCACCACGATCGGACCAAACGGATATCTCGTCCTTGTGGAAGACAGTGCAAAATTTAAAGCATTGTTTCCATCGGTGACAAACCTCATCGGTGAAACGGGGTTTAATTTTTCCAACAGCGGAGACCAGGTCAGATTATATAATCACCTGGACATTCTCTATCTGTCATTCTATTACCAGGATCTTGCTCCCTGGCCGGTCCAGGCTGATGGAAATGGTTATACCTGCGAGCTAACCGGCAACACTGCAAATCCGAACAATGGAAGCAGCTGGTTTGCTGGTTGTATCGGTGGTTCCCCGGGCAGGGCCTATAATACCACACTATCGGTGCCTGTATCTATTTCCGGCAGTACTACCTTATGCACAGGCAGCAGCACGTCATTGTTCGCGAGTTATTTTGAGGGCAGCATCTATCAGTGGAAACGAAATAATACAAACATTGGCGGAGCGGTGGATTCGGTTTTCAATGCGACACAGGCAGGAACATATACTGTAAACATTACTAACAACGGTTGTTCGGCATTAACAGCTCCGGTAAACGTGATCACTGTATTGCAACAACCGGATCCTGTAACGACTTCTGCCACGAGATGTGGTGAGGGTCCTGTAACACTTACTGCTTCATCAACAGATTCGGTTTACTGGTATGAAGATCCTTCTGGAATAAGCCTGGTAGGCACAGGAAATACTTTCAATATTCCATTTGTTTCACAGACGAAAACATACTATGCCATCACCGGAAGAAATTGCTCCAGCAATCCTGTTCCTGCTATAGCCGAGATAATAATTCCATCGGCATCGCCTGTTTGTCCGGATGCTTCAAGATGCGGTCCCGGTATCGTGACGCTTACGGCGACAGATACTGCGGAGATCAGGTGGTATAATTCACCATCGGGCGGAGGATTACTCATGACCGGGGGAAGTTTTACCACCAATTATTTGGAAAGCGACACAACATTTTTCATTGAAGCTGGAACAGTTTGTCCGAGTTCCAGGATAGAGGTTCAGGTAAGTATTTTAACTACTCCTGATCCTGTGGTAACAGATGCATCGAGATGCGGAAATGGTACGCTTACTCTCGCAGCAACGTCACCGGCGAATGTGTATTGGTATGATGCTCCGTCGGGAGGAACACAGGTAGGAAGCGGTTTGTCGTTTACAACTCCTTTTCTTGCTGTAACCGACACATTCTATGCGGAGGCAAATAACGGGTGTCCAAGTGCGCGTGTAGCCGGAATGGCGATGATCAATCCAATTCCTCCTGAACCGGTTGTGACGGATGGAATGATCTGCGATCAGGGTTCCGTTACACTCCATGCAAATGCAACGGAACAGGTGAAATGGTATGATGCTCCTTCCGGGGGGAATCTGTTGTATACAGGCTCTAACTTCACAACACCCGTGATTAACACGACGAACACCTACTATGTTTCCAACGGATACACGTGTCAGAGCAACAGGGTTCCCGTTGAAGCGATCGTAAACAGTACGCCGCCACCACCTGTTGCAACCGATGATTCACGATGCGGCGAGGGCACTCTGCAATTGAACGCAGCCTCTGGCGATAATATCTACTGGTACGATGCACCTTCAGGAGGTAATCTGATTGCCAACGGAACAATATTCAATACACCTTTCCTGAATGTAACGACAACTTATTACGCTGAGGCCGGTGAATTTTGCCGGAGCAACCGCATTGCTGTTCTCGCGATAATTTATCCTGTGCCGCCTCAACCCATAGCAACAGACGCAGGCAGATGCGGAAGCGGTTCATTTGATCTTTCTGTAATCTCGGCGGTTCCTGTCACCTGGTACAGTCAGCCGGGAGGCAATATACTCGCAACCGGCAATACCTATCATACTCCTTTCCTTACAACAGACATGACCTATTATGTTTCCACGAATGAAACCTGTGCAGGTCCTCCTGTTGCGGTAAATGCATTTATCTATCCTCTGCCGGTCATCAATCTGGGACCGGATACGATTCAAATTCCGGGAGGGCAAACAATTTCTCTCAGTCCCGGAACAGCATTTAATTCTTACCAATGGTCAACTGGTGAGACAGTCCCTGAAATTTTTGTTGCGTCGCCCGGAGATTATTCCGTTACGATAACCGACTTCAATGGATGTTCTGCGACGGATCACATTTTTGTGAATATGACGACCGGGATAAATACGGACTTCGAAAATGGCTCATTGAAACTGTTCCCCAATCCTGCCAAAGGTCAGTTTACCATTGAACTTTCGAATATAAAGGCAAAGAACCTCCACTTAAAACTGATTTCTGCCGATGGAAAAATTGTCAGACGGGAAGATGTTGCCCTTTCCAACGGGCAGCTGAAAAAGGTGATTTCGCTGTCCGGAATAGCACCAGGGGTTTATTTTCTTCAGATGGAAAGCGATAAATTTTCCAAGTCGATAAAAGTGTTTGCAGAGTAAAAATCCTGCAATAGCCTCCAAATACGCTGATTAATACGGGATTCGGGTCGTCATTAAAAAAAGTTTGACGATTAAGGGCGATTTCTTATTTTTAAAGACTCAAAAAAAATCCCGTGAAAAAATTTATTACACTACTGCTCATTGCCTGTTCTTGCTATGTAAATGCTCAAACGTTTTCCTGGACGGGAACGGAATACATTTACGATAATCAAACTGTATCGGTTGATATAGTCGTTTCCGGCCTGCCTGCCGTAATCGACAATAACTTTGGTATCGGACATATCTGCTTTGACATTACACATACGTATAAGAGTGATCTCCTGATTAAAATCATGTCGCCTGACGGAAGTGTTGATACACTTTTAGACAATGTCGGGGGATCAGCTGATAATTTCCTTGGCACATGCGTGGGAATGGATGGGACTGCATTCAGTAATGGCACGGCTCCATACGGCGGCCTCTTTATTCCGATCAGCAATATCAGCCTGTTGAATAACGGGCAGAATCCAAATGGTATCTGGAAACTGATCGTAGTTGATCAGGCCAATGCCGACACGGGTTCCGTTCACAGGGCCAGCCTTGAATTTACCAATAATCCTCCTGTAGGGTCGCAAGGCGGCGGGAATCCAAGTCCGACCGGACAATATAACTGTGCAACCTGTGCCTGTCCGGATGGATCTTCAGCGTGTGATTTGTTGCCGGACATGACCTCTTCAGCTAAAGAGATATTGATGAATCATACTGAGACGCCGGGTTTTCTCTATATTTCAAATGCAACTCCAAACATCGGCGCCGGGCCAATTGAAATTTACGGTATTGATTCCTGCTTTTGTGGAACCACCTATGTTCCCTGCGGTACGACCTGTCCGGATGGTTCCAACATCAAACATGTGATCAAGCAAAGGATTTATCAGAAGCTTGCAGGTGTGGATAGTCTTGGTTACTATGACAGGGTTGCCGGTATGATGACTTATCATGCTGCTCACGGTCACCTTCATGTTGACAATTGGGCAAACTATACGTTACGAACAGCAACTTCAAATCCTGATGCGACTACATGGCCGATTGTGGGTACCGGTACCAAACAAAGTTTCTGCCTGATCAACCTGGGAACCTGTGGGGGGAATGTAGGGCAGTGTGTCGACAACAACGGAAATAATATCACTACAGTTGCGAATCAGAATTTAGGTTTTCATACGGGTTGTTCTTTGACGCAGGGAATTTATCCGGGTAATTACGATGTATATAGTATTTCACTCAACGATCCGATTCCACTGAACAACGTGTGCAACGGGCAATATTATATCGTATCGATCACGGATCCGAACAACGATTTCCTGGAAAGTGACGAGACTAATAACTGGGTTGCAGTTCCGATTACACTTACACAACAGAGTGTAGCTCCTTCGGTCACTGCACAGGGACCTACCACCATTTGTCCCGGCCAGAGTGTGGTCCTGTCTGCAAGCGTGGCAAGTAATTACATGTGGTCTACCGGCGAAACCACTCAGTCTATTGTGGTTACACAAGGCGGTGACTATACGGTGTCTACCAACTGCGGATCTTCCGTATCGACATCTTCACCGGTTACGATTACCATGGCGCAACTGGATATGACTTCTTCGGCACTCCCGTCTTCTGGCAACTGCAGCGGAGATCCTGTTCAGTTTTCAGTGGATGTAAACACAAGCGGAACGCAATTGCTTCCTTTGACTTTTTCCAGCAACCAGGTCATTGCAATCCCTGAGAATAATGTTGCCGGTGTAACGTCTCCTATCATCGTTTCAGGAATCAATGGCGGTACATTAAATGCGAATTCGATCGTAAGTGTTAAGATAAATATCACTCATACTTACGATGGCGACCTGGCCATATCGCTGATCTCTCCCTCTGGAAATACAATATTATTGAGCAACCGAAGAGGTACCGGCGGAAACGATTTTATCAATACAGTGTTTTCGATGAGTGCCTCAACATTAATCAGCGCAGGATCTGCACCTTTCACGGGGAATTATAAGCCGGATGGAAATTTCAGCGCTCTTACGGGAGATGCGAATGGTACCTGGCTGCTGAAAGTTCAGGACCTGGCAGACCAGGACATCGGGAACATTCAGAACTGGAGCATAACGATCAACAATGATGTTCCTGAATCATTTACTTATGCATGGTCGTCAAATCCGCCAGGATTCAGTTCATCTTTGTCAAATCCAATCGCGAATCCGGCTGTATCCACAAATTATATGGTGACCGTAACCAGCAACGGCACGGGTTGTTATACCACTCAATCAGTTAATGTGGATGTTAATCCTTTAGTCACATACTATGCTGACAGCGATAATGACGGTTATGGAGATGCATCGAATTCACAACAGTCATGTTCTCCATCGGGAATTTATCATTTAACCACGAGTGGGGATTGTGATGATAACAACTCATCGGTTCATCCGGGATTGTCGGAGACGTGCGGAAATTCACTTGATGATAACTGTAACGGACAGGTAGATGAGGGATGTTCGGGCTTTGTGACTTTGAATCTTAAGTTATTCATCGAGGCATTTTACAGGGGCTCGGGCAAGATGGAACCGGTTCTGCATAACAGCAGCCTGACAAATGACATT
The DNA here is from genome assembly GCA_964595205.1 of uncultured Flavobacteriales bacterium. Classification (GTDB taxonomy): domain Bacteria; phylum Bacteroidota; class Bacteroidia; order AKYH767-A; family 2013-40CM-41-45; genus JADKIH01. The sequence goes on from CAZQOQ010000033.1 coordinate 52,012, forward strand.
ACGCTTTGCGACACAATTTCTGTCGATCTGTATCATTCATATTATCCTTTTGCAAAAGTCGCATCTGTAAAAACACTCCTTGATGTGAATGGCAATGCGATTGCAGAATTCCCTTCTGCAATTTTAAATGCGGAATATTATATCGCTATCCGGCACCGCAACATCATTGAAACTTGGAGTAAAATGCCGCTGATGTTCGATAGCAGCTCGAAGTCTTTTGATTTTACGAGCAACTAAAGGAATCAGATCTTGTAATATCCGTAAATGGAAAACGGGGGCAAAAATCTGCGGGATATATCTGCGCAATCAGCGGGATAAATTTCGGGGTGTTGCTTTCCCGCAGATTGCGCAGATATATCCCGCAGATTCTTGCCGATAAAATATTCAACCGTTAGGACAGGTCAATTCCGCATCATTTGCATTCAATATCATGGATGCTGTACCTGAATGATAAACCTGTTGTTTTCAATAATCGCAAAGTCTGCCGACTCGATGATGTTGTCTCCGGTCAGGTCATAAACCAGGTAGCCGGTTTGAAAAAGTTGAGTCTTGCTTAGCACTTCATTGAAGTCATCCATATTGATAACGTCATCGTGGTTTACATCACCGCTGTAAAGTGCAAAATTTCCATCGCCCAGGTCTTTAACATTATTTCCATAGGATTTTGAGGCGGCGATTGAAAAATCATAATTCGTAACCGCTCCAAACAAAACGGGCGTCGAACTCCATGTCTTTAATGAATTATGATTGTATGCCACGATGTAATAGCTGTTTCCGTTTGCAGAAAAAGGAAAGTTAAATGTGCCGATACCACCGGGGTTAATCACATTTTTACTGATAAAGGCCAGGTTATAAGGCGCAGTACTCTCGTGAAGTTCCAGAGTAATTGTATCACATACGAGCGGATCGATCACAGGGTTCATTTGTCCCCCGCTGATATAATACCCTTCAATGAACAATTTAAGATTCAACAGCAGGTTTGTAGTGTTTACCGTAAACGTTGCAGCACTAGCACCCGTTCCACAACTGTTTGAAATCTGTATGGTACCTGTACTTGTACCAGGAGGAACGTAAGCAATGATTTGATTTGAATTGTTAACGTTGAATGCCGCATTCACTCCGTTAAATGTAACAGCCGTCACGCCTATAAAATTATTGCCGTTGATCGTAACACCTACGCCAGGGCCTCCTGATAAAGGCGAAAAGTTTATGATAGAAGGAGTAGTTGTCACCGTCATTGTAATCGAATTGGAAATGGCAGGGTTTACGGTAGGGCAGGTAGCGTTACTCGTTAATGAACAACTGATCACATCGTTATTGCTGAGAGAATTATTCGTGTAAAAGCCTGCATTCACACCTACATTCATTCCGTTTTTCTTCCATTGATACACAGGAGCGGATCCGCCATTAGTGATTGATGCATTAAAAGTAACGTTAGTCCCGGAACAGATTGTATTGCCTGTATTTGAGGTTATGGAAATGGTTGGTGTCACGTTACCCGCAACAGTCATCACGAGATTATTACTGAAAACAGTCGACGTGGTTGTGCAGGCCGAATTATTGATCATCCTGCAGCTTATCACGTCGCCATTCACTGAAAAATTATTTGAATAGGTAATATTGGTGCCCACCACGATGCTATTTCTCTTCCACTGGAAACTTGGTGAAGCTCCTCCATTCACAGGCGTTGCAGTGAAGGTCACGAGTGTTCCGTCGCAGATTGTCGTTCCTGGATTTGCTGAAATTGTAACCGATGGCGTGACGATGTTGTTTACGGTCATCGTAATATTATTGCTCACGCCAATAGCAGGTGAAGAACATGGTGCACTTCCTGTCATTTCGCAGGAAATTACATCGCCCTGCGATAGTGTACTGCTGGAATAAGTTGTGCTGTTTGTCCCGACAACGGTACCATTCAGTTTCCATTGATAAACCGGTGTACTTCCTCCGTCCGTTGGCGTAGCGGTAAATATGACATTCGTGCCGGAACAAATGGAACTTCCAGGATTCGCTGCAATGGTGACGGCCGGATTCCTAACGGGGTTTACTGTCATCGTAATTCCATTGCTGATGGCCGTAGGATTAAGGGCACAAGGATCATTGTTCGTCAGCTCACAGGTAATCACATCGCCATTTGAAAGCGTCGCAGGCGAATAAGTACCTGCATTTGTTCCGACGGGCGAACCATTTTTTTTCCATTGATAAGTGGGAGTTAATCCCTCATTGACCGGAGTTGCGGTGAAAAGTACACTTGTGCCTTCGCAGATGGTGGTAGTTGTATTTGCTGAAATGCTGACGGATGGAGTAACCACCGGGCTGACATTTACAGTCAGGTCGTTGCTGTTTATAAACGGAGAGGAAGGACAGATTGCGCTGCTTATCATCACACATGAAATAATGTCGCCGTCAGTAAGTGCATTGTCCGTATAGATGGTTGAATTGTTTCCGGTATTGAAACCGTTTTTTGTCCACTGGTAATAGGGAGTATTTCCTCCGTTAACCGGGTTTGCAGTAAACGTAACATTTGTTCCGCTGCAGATGCTTAGCCCGGGGTCCGGGGTGATGGTCAGAGTGGGAACGGTGCTTGGTGTTACAAACATGGTAGTACCTGTGCTCGTAACTGTTTGCGGATTTGCACATGTTGCGCTGCTGGTCATTTCACAGGTAATGACGTCACCATTGGCGAGTGAGCTGCTCGAATAAAACATGTCGTTCAGTCCGTCATTCACTCCGTTTTTTTTCCATTGGAAGAAAGGATTCGAACCTCCGAAAACAGGCGTTGCGGTAAAAATGACATTTTCACCCTGGCAAATTGTGTCAGAGGCCGTATTGCTTATATAAATTTCTGGGGTGACGTTCAGGTTTAAACTAATTGTTGCAGGATTGCTTATGACTGTATTTACGGAAGCACAGGAGATATTGCTGGTCATGATACAGGTGACCACGTCGCCATCGAGGAATGAATTATTGAAATAGCTGGTTGTTGTAATCCCGGTATTGGCGCCATTAACCTGCCATTGATAAGTAGGGGCGCTTCCTCCAAAATTCGGGATTGCGGTAAAGATTACATTGTCTCCGGCACAGATTGAATTTCCTATATTCGAGGAAATGACGACTGTGGGTGTTACGATGGTGCCTGATTCTACTTCGATGATGTTGGAGGATTCAAGGCAGCCGGTCGACAATGTTCCGATCACATAATAGTTGCCGGATGTAAATGCCGTTATGCTTTGTGATGTTTCGCCGGTAGACCAGTAGTATGAATTCGCAGGGGTAGCAGTAAGCACTACGCTGCCTCCCTGGCAAAAGGAAGTTGGTCCGCCTGCGGAAATGGACGGAGAACTGCTTGAGAATTTCAACGATACATCATCGATCCGGTATTGAGTGAGGGTGCCGGTTTGTAAAAATTGGATTCTTAGGTTTCCTGTCGAGGGGATCACACCGGCTGCTGTCCGGTAATGCCAGACTGCTGAGCCGCTTCCCGTGGGCAATTGCGCAAATGTCAGAGTAGTATAATTAACACCATCTTCACTTATCTGAACAAGTAAATCCGAACCCGTGGATGCAATCGTACTCTTGAAAATACCGAAGGATAATTCCAGGTTGGATAATCCGGTGGTATTGATGTTTGAAATGATAAAATTCCTGTTGACGATGTTAGTCAGAAAAATATTTGCTCCTCCCGAGGCGCCGGCATAATTGGAAGATGGCAGTGTGGGTCTAACGTCGCCGGTTCCTGACATCGTAAGGTTATCGTTGTCGAAGCCATTCGCCGATTCATGAGTCGCAATGGGAGTTGTGCCGGAAACGCTTCCCATCGATTCAGTCAATACGTTTATGGAAGAAGGAAAACTACTCTCTGTGAGTGAAATATCGGAAGATGTGGAAACGCACCCTGCTCCGTTATCGGTGATTACGTTGTAGGTTCCGCTCGAAGAAACAACAATTGATTGCGTGGTCTCACCGGTCGACCACAGGTAAGATGAACCGGGAGAACTGGTAAGAGTAACAGAATCACCATTGCAAAAATAGATTGGGCCGGGAGGCGAAACCAGTACGGAATGTGAACAGAGGTCCCAGCAATAGTCTATTGGATTTCCATTTGCAGATGCTCCCGCATAAGGAAGGTTAAACATATCCTCAAGCGTTCTCAATAAGTCATAATGCGTAAATGGCGTGGAGTAACTTCCATGTAAAACTTTTTGTCCGGTGAAAAATGTCAGAATGTGCTGATTGGAAAAACCATCATCTTCATCAAATGTTAGAATGAATAAGCTGTTGTTCGTCTTGCACCACTGAATATATGCATCGAGATTATTCTGTATCCATGTATCGCATCGGGTGATTCGCGCCGGATCAGATCCGTCGTGCATGCAGTTGTCCAGATTGGGAATAACCACTGAAACGTTCGGAAGCAGATTAAAATTTGTCGGGAAGGCAGTGAAGGGCTGGTTGAGCGTATCAGGAATTCCATTGATCGGACTTCCCTGCCAGTGTGTCCACGGACTGTGCTTCCTTGCATATGAAGCGTTAGTCTCACCCAGGAATCCAACCGAAGGAAGATCTTCTGAATACCCAACGAAGGTCTTGGAAGCATTGATCAGTGAAGCCCCGAGATTCGGTGCCGTGAATGGTGCATTTGCGGGAATATTGTTATTCGTTACACCCTGGTTTGAACCTGAAAATAACTGGATATAGTTTGGCTGGCTGGGGTGCGACAGTGCGTACGACTGTGTAAATAGTGCGGTTTTGCTGTCGTTGATGAGATTGTTTATGTAAGGAGCAGCCGATGAACCAACGATCTGGCTATATGCATGATTCTCCAATACGAGAATGACCAATTTATCCGGTTGTGGAATTGCAGCGTACGAATGATGGAAAAACAGCAAAAAGCATGTAAGTACAACATAGATAAACCTACGCGGAAAAATGATTCTCATGGTCAACAAAAATAAAGAAAGAACACAGGAATAATTGGCATTTTAGATGAATAATAATGAAAAGGCGGTATACGACTGTCAATTGAATGTGAAGAAAAATACCTGCCGGAGCAAAAGGAAAATATCAAACAAATAGCAGGATAAAAAAGGTCATTTATCCCCTGTTTTCAATCGATTTGAGGGGATAAATGATCCTTCAGCAACCTAAAAAATACAGGCAAGTTTTGAAACTGATGAGTTTTTTCCATCAACCAGGGAGACATAATAAATTCCTTTGTGAGTCCATGGTATGTGCTTTAAAGTTGAATTCATTTCAGTCCTGAAAATTAATTTCCCTTCAACATCATAGATGAAAATTAAACCGCTTGCAGAGGAGTTTTTTAAAGTGATTTCTCCGGATGAGGCATTGAAGCCCGCATGGAATTCGGAATTCCGGTTCAGTTCATGTGTTGCAGTAAAGATAGATGTGAATTCCCACCAGTCGTTGAACAATTGTCCGCCCGTTGAATTACCCGTACCCACGAATGCGCGGTTTCCGCTTACACAACTTACTGCCCACTGACGAATGCCCGTCGGCCAGCTTGTTTCCTGTGTCCATACATCGCCGATAGGATCATAACGGTACATCACGTCGGTGAGGCTTCCGGTAAATCCGGTTCCAACATATCCGTGACCATCGATGGCAAATCCGATTGCTGAAAATGTATTGCCCGGAGGATAATCAGCCTTGTACGTCCATGTGTCAGTAACAACATCATATTCCGCAGTCTTTCTTACTGAACTGACAGAACCATTGATCAGCCCGGCTACGAAATATCCCTTTTCTCCTATCGTGAAAACAGCCATGCACGCCACACCTGTCAGCAACGATGATTTTTGAGTCCATGTATCCGTTCCGGGATCATACATATAAAAATCTGTCTTTGGATTTCCGAGACTGTCGAGTCCTCCTCCTGCATAGATCATGTTTTGAATTGAAAAAGACCCTGCACCAAATCGCGGATTGCCGGGCAGTGACGCTTTCGATTGCCAGGTGTTGGCTACCGGATCATATTGATACCAGTCTTTAAGCATGGTTCCATTATCTGTTCCGAGTCCTGCATAACCAAAACCATTGGCAGATGTTGCCGTGCCATTTGTCCTGTTCGGTCCCGCAAGATCAGCCTTCTGCGACCACGTATTTGATGCCACATCATATTCCCAGAGGTCTTTCAGATTCTGGCTGATACCACCACCGGTTGATCCGGTTCCCATGTAACATTTCCCGTTAATCTCAAATGCAAAGGCCCGGTATCGCGCACTTCCAAGACAATCTGCTTTTGGAGTCCAGACGCCCTGGCCATAACATATAAAAGCAATGAAAGAAAAAAAGGTCCATGTAATTATTCGTTTCATATTTTTTCTTTCAAAAATAATTTGAAAAGATGCCTGTGTGCCGCCATCTTTAGAAAGTTATTAAACAACCGTCGGTTATTAAAAACACTCTGAACCTGAGAACGATGACCGATAAATTAGACAGTTTTATCGGATTAGGAATTTCATTTATATTTCATTTTTTATTGAAATTTTTGCCACGCAAAATTTGATTACAGAATTTTTTACGGATTAATTTTCTTTTTATAAAATTGTCGCAATGGATATCGTACTCGAAAATCTAACCAAGAAATATGGTTTTCAAAAAGCTGTCGACAATATTTCTTTTCATGTTAAAACGGGAGAGGTATTAGGATTTCTCGGGCCGAACGGCGCCGGTAAAACCACTACCATGAAAATACTTGCCGGCCTCATAGCGCCCAACGAGGGCGATGCACGCATCGGCGACTTTTCCGTCAAAGAGAAACCCGATGAAATTAAAAAGCTGATCGGATATTTACCGGAGAACAATCCGCTATACCAGGAAATGCCTGTCATCGATTACCTCGAATTCTCTGCTGCGATTCAGGGTATCCCCAAACATAAAATCCAGGAGCGTATTCGCGAGATGATCCGTATATGCGGATTGAATTCTGAAAAACATAAAAAGATCGGGGAGTTGTCAAAGGGCTATCGCCAGCGTGTCGGCCTGGCCCAGGCCATGATCCACGATCCTCAGGTACTGATACTCGACGAACCAACCACCGGTCTCGATCCGAATCAGATCGTCGAAATCCGCAGGCTCATCAAAGAACTCGGCAGGGAAAAAACCGTCATACTCAGCACACACATTCTCCCGGAAGTGGAAGCGACGTGCGACAGGATACTCATTATCAATAAAGGCAAAATCGTCGCAGACGGCACTTCAGAAAATCTTCGTAAACAGACGCAGGGTCGGGAGCTGTTGCGCATTCGCATTGAAGACGGTCACCGCGACCATGTCATCCGGGAATTGCAGGCAATCGAACAGGTGGGAATGGTGGATCCTGTCAGGGGACTGACCAATTGTTACGAAGTGCAGAGTAAAAATGAAGTCTCCAACCGCCGCGCAATTTTTCAATTGTGCGTAAAGAATAACTGGGTGCTTACGGAGATGACTCCGATCGAAACAAAACTCGAAGACCTGTTCCGCGATCTGACACTTAATTGAAACCCTGTTCAATGAAAGAATAAATTATATGTCCAACTGATAAATATATTATAAGCTGAAAAAATTTTTATGGATAAAGTCTGGATCATTGCAAAAAGAGAACTGAGCGGCTTCTTCGATTCACTTACGGCTTACATCATGCTCGTCGCCTTCCTGGGCTTCAGTGGTTTCTTCACCTGGCTCTATGGTGCAGATATCTTTCTCCGCAACCAGGCCGACCTGCAGGTGTTTTTCAACATCGCATACTGGACGCTCTTCTTTTTTATTCCAGCCATTACCATGCGTACCCTTGCCGAAGAAAATAAATCGGGGACTATCGAGTTGCTGCTGACAAAGGCAATCACAGACTGGCAGGTTGTCTTTGGAAAATTTCTCGCCTGTCTCGTATTGATCTTAATCGCACTCGCACTGACGCTTCCGTATTATCTCACCGTATGGAAACTCGGACCGGTCGATCACGGTTCTGTCTGGACCGGTTACCTCGGACTCATACTCATGTCAGCTGCCTATATCAGCATCGGCATTTATACGAGCAGCATAACCAATAACCAGATTGTTGCATTTCTCCTGGCATTGTTGATTGGAATCTTCTTTCATGTGATCTTTGATGTACTCGCCTCCAGCTTTACCGGTAGCATCGGAGGATTCTTCAGCTACCTCAGTGTTAGTACTCATTACGATTCAATCGCAAGAGGTGTGATCGACAGCAAGGATATCATCTATTTCTGTTCTATTATTTTCCTGTCACTCGTTTTATCGGAAGCAACGTTGTCTAAACGAAACCTTGCAGATTAAAAATTATGAAAACAAAAAGGTCATTACTCAGATTTTTAATCCTCATCACCGGCATTTTGATTCTCGTCAATATCGCCTCCGACAGTTATTTTTTCCGCCTTGATTTTACGTCTGATAAACGTTATACTCTCAGTCACGCCACGACCGACATATTAAAAACTGTCAAAAAGCCGATTACAATCAGGGCGTATTTCTCTGACAATCTCCCTCCTGATGTTGCAAAGACGAAGAGGGATTTCAGGGATTTATTAATCGAATACTCGAACCGTTCGAAGGGGAAGGTTGTTTATAAATTCATAAACCCGAACGAATCGGAAGACCTGGAAAAAGAAGCAAACCAGGCAGGAGTACAGCCGGTCATGATCAACGTGAGGGAAAAGGATCAGATGAAACAGCAGAAGGCATACCTCGGTGCTGTGTTGCAGATGGACGACAGGACCGATGTAATTCCTTTCATGCAGCCGGGTGCAGCCATGGAATATTCCCTGTCATCGAGTATTAAAAAATTGTCGGTGAGTGATAAGCCCACCATTGGAATTCTTCAGGGTCATGGAGAGCCGTCACTGCAGGCTATTCAGCAGGCACAAAATGCACTTTCTGTTTTATATAATGTAGAACCTGTGAATCTGAGCGATTCAACACCGATCGACGACAAAATCAAGACACTCGTTATTGTTGATCCTAAGGATACATTTCCTGAAAGTCATATCATGCGAATCGACGAGTTTGTATCGAAGGGAAAAAATATTTTCATTGCTTATAACCGTGAAAAGACGGATCTGTCCAATGCAACGGGATCGTCGCGTCACACCGGGCTGGAAGACTGGCTTGCGAAAAAGGGAATTCAGATCGAGGATCAGTTTGTGGTTGATGCAACCTGTGGAACGGTTAATGTGAGGCAGCAGCAGGGACAGTTTGCATTCAATACGCAGATGCAATTCCCGTATTTCCCGCTGATAAATAAATTCGAAGATCACCCGATCACAAAAGGCCTGGAGCAGGTTGTGCTTCGCTTTCCGAGCCCGTTAAAATATACCGGAGATTCTGCAATTAAGTTTTCCCCATTCCTGAAAACAAGCGAACGCAGCGGCATCCAGCAGTCGCCTGCATTTTTCAATGTCCAGAAACAATGGATGGAAAATGATTTTCCGCTTGGCAAGCTTACGATCGGAGGAGCATTTGCCGGCAGAATCGGAGGCAACAGCCAGTCAAAGATGGTAGTGATTGCAAATGGAGATTTTGCCGTGAACGGAGAAGGGCAGATGGCGCAGCAACTGCCACCGGACAATGTAAACCTGATGGTGAATTCCATCGACTGGCTTTCGGATGATACAGGCCTGATAGATCTTCGCACGAAAGGCGTTTCGTCACGTCCCCTGGATACGATCGAAGACAGCTCAAAGGCATTTTACAAATACCTCAACTTCCTGTTGCCGATCGTCGCAATCGTCGTTTATGGTTTCGTGAGAGCACAACGCAAGCGCATGCAACGCATAAAGAGAATCGAAGAAAGTTATGTTTAAGAAAATCACGACCACCAAACTGATCGTCGTCCTGCTGGTTCTTGCAGGCATCGTACTCTTTAATAAATTTTACCAGAACGAAAAGGACGAGAATACCTTCAGAAGTGAGTTTGTAAATATCGACACCTCGCAGGTAACAGAGATTGCCATATATCCGCAGGTAGAAAAGGGGAAGGAAATAAAATTCACGAGGAATGGAAAAAGCTGGGACCTTCAGAGCGGAAAAGTGAAGACGATAGCAGATTCTGCTGCGATCCGCTATCTGCTGGCACAGTTCGTCGACATGAAATCGTTAAGCTTATCCGGGCAGGATAAGGAATCGTGGAAGGATTTACAGGTAACAGATTCTGCCGGATCGAAGATCAAAATCGTTACACCGGGCACGACTTATAAAATGGTTGTTGGGAAAATAAGCTATAACCAGTCGACAGGAAGCGGTTCAACGAACATCCGTCATGAAAATGAGGAAGAGGTTTATTCCGTGCCGAATTACCTGTCGTTTGCAGTAAACCAGCCTTTCAACTCCTGGAGGAATAAAATTTTTATTCATGGCGACAAGGATGACTGGACGAATTTGATGTTTACCTATCCTTCTGACAGCAGTTTTGTATTGGAAAGAGGATCGGCAGGATGGGTAGTGAATGGTGAGGCTGCAGATTCAGGAAAAGTTGCACAGTTTCTCAGCCAGGTCTCAAATATGCAGAGCACGGGTTTTGTGGATGGATATTCACCATCATCTACTCCGGTTTTTACAGTTTTACTGAAGGGTAATAATCAGTCTTCGCCGGTGACGGTTCAGGCATATCCTGCTGACAGTACGCAGAAATTTATTTTACATTCATCGCTTAATCCTGAGGCGTATTTCAGCGAATCACAAAGTCATTTGTCTGACAGGATCTTTGTCGGTAAAAATTACTTCAGGAAATAATTCTCATTTGTTAAAAGGATGATCGCCGGTGACGGCGCAACCGAGGATCTCATGCGTTTTCGCATCCTGAACAAAGGCAACGATTCGGACCTCTTTATAGTTGATTTCCCGGTCGTCGTTGTTGAAGGTTAATTTAACGGTATTCACCTTGCCATTGATCTGCTCGCCGATGGGCGTGCCTTCCTTATCAGGAATAAAGGCCCTGACGATATGATTGAATTCATTGATGCCGTTCACCGCTTTAGTATGGTAGCGCTCAAAATGATTTATATTATTCTCGGTTGCGACAACCATGAGTCGCAAATCATTGCCGGGATAATCTTTGAGAGCGGTGGCCGTTACCACGAGTTTAGCGCTGTGGCTATCGCCTTTATTTTGGGCCTTGCTCGTGATTTCGATTTGAAAAAGTGCCGGTGTATTATATAATTTATCGATCAGCGGTTGGTTTACGTATGAAAGATGCCCGGATGATGGCGATGGCTTTTTGCCATTAACCGCGGCGCTGGGGAAACCAGTCAGGTCGTACTGGGCGTATCTTGTATCGCAGGCTTTGTTGTAAGTGTAAAATGTATCGAGAGAATAATAGCAGTGGTAATTTAATACGGCAACTTTATCTGCATTTGCATTCGTCAGTGCCTGGAACGCCGAATCATATTGAGCGCAGGCTCCGCAACCGGTTTCGGTAAATTCTTCGATGAGTACGCGGTTGCCGCTCTGGGCAAATGAGAGCGTTGATAAAAAGAAAAACACAAATCCGGAAATAATTACTTTATTCATGGGTATAGCCGTTTTTGAAATTAATGGATTAGTTAAAGATTGTAATGTCGTAAGCGGCAAAAATAGCAATAAATGAATTACAAGTATGAATACCTCGTGAACACAGCACTGCGGCTGAAACCGGTGATAACCCCTGAAATGGTTTATTGTTACAACGCGGGCTCACAAAACCTGCACCTTCGAAGTTTGTATTTCTTTCAATTTTTTTACTTTGCGAAATAATCGGTGCGGATTTTATAACCACGACCTATGAAAGGCAGGAAACTGAATTACATCATTGTTGGTTTTTGTTACCTGCTTGCTTTTGCTTTAAGCATTAAGAGTTTCCGCGAACCTGACCTGTGGTGGCAGATACGTACCGGCGAATGGATACTCGAGAATCACACGGTGCCAACGAAGGATGTGTTTTCATACACGATGTATGGGGCGGAGTGGATAAATATCAAGTGGGGATTTGAGGTATTGGCTGCGATAATAACGAAGGTCTTCGGCCCTGAGAGTGTATTTATTTTACAGGCAATTGTCTCATTGATGATCGTCTTTTTTCTGTTCAGGTTAACGCGGGTATTTTTCCCTGACAAGGAATTTAATCTGACTGTGTTTGCAGCAACGCTTGCAATCACACTTGCAGGGATTGAATACAGGATGATAGGCAGGCCGGAGATGTTGAGTCATCTGTTTACGCTTGTTTTTTTATACCTGCTGATTTTATTTTCGAAATCAACTTCGAAGAAAATATTTTTATTGATACCGCTGCAGATGTTATGGGCGAATATGCATGAAGCATTCGGCACCGGAATCGTACTGATCAGCATTTTTGTTTTGGCGGCATGGATAGAATACTATTTCGATAAAAGTCCGGACAGGGATGTTAAAAAGAAAAAGGCATGGAAACTTTCTTTCATATTACCCGCTGCGTTGGCTGCCGTTTGCATCAATCCGAATGGAATAAAGCTGATCACGCGGCCGCTGAATATTCTGAGCCAGGTGTATGAAAATAAGTTTACGACGGAATTACATTCTTTTACCTCTGCGGCTTACTGGCAGAAGGAAGCCTATTTAGGACTGTTGATTTTTGTTTTTTCTGTCGCTGGCATTTGGTTCCTGGTGAAGGGCAGGACGAAATTGAAAAGGATTGATAAAATCAACGGAGTTGGGGCCGGTTATTTGCTTACGTGTCTGGCTTTTTTATACCTGGCTCTGACGGCATACAGGAATATCGTTTTTTACATGCTTGTTTCTTTTCCGTTGATTTATTTTTTCTTTTTGAATTTTCTCGACCGGGTAAAGACAAAGTTTAAAATTCAAATGGATTCGCTTCCGTACATCATAGTTTCCGCACTGGCGATTTTCTATGTGTTGGTAGTTTCTGATAAATATTACGAATGGACACACAGCAGGAATCGATTTGGCCTCGAAGTGTTGTCGACGAGCAATCCTGTGGATGCGGCGGATTTCATCAGGCGTAACGGGCTTGCGGATAAAAAATGTTTTTCGGATTACCTGACATCGGCATGTCTTCTCTGGAAATTGCAGCCGGATTTTAAGACGTTCATCGATTTGCGCGACTTCGACGTTTTTCCAAAGGAGTTCTTCGACCGGTTTTTGATTGCCACGAATTATCCGGAGGAATTTCATAAGCTGGACAGGCAGAGTGACTTTGAATATGTGGTACTTTACAGGCCGCAGTTTAAAGAGCTGCATTCTTATTTGTATAACGATTCTGTATATGCCTGTGTGTATGTAGATCCGGTTGCTGCCGTTTATCATAAGACCGATAATTTTTCCAGGGAGGATATCTTTTCAGCATGTAAACCGGTAAAAGTCTCGGCGCTTTCCGCGGCGATCAATCACATGCTGAATCCGTTTTACGAAGGATACGATTACAGGACATTTGATTTTGATTATGCAGCGGCAGGATATTATATGGATGTCAATCAATTCGGGCTTGCAAAAAGCCGTGCGGAGAGAATAATTTCATCCGGGAGGGAAAAGGCGGGTGGGTATGAGATGCTCGGGAATATTTATTTTGAGCAGGCCATGCGTTTGAGGGATTCGGCGGTGACGGATGAATTGCTGATGCAGGCGGGTAATAATTTTTCCCAGGCAATTCGTGAGGACAAACGTAACGTCAATTCGTATGTGGGTCTCGGAAATATCCTCCTGATGCGAAAGAACTACAGGGGGGCGCTGGAAAAATTTGAGAATGCCCTTGAATGGGATTCGAAAAATTACAATGCAAATGTCATGTCCGCCGAAGCATGCAAGATGATGATCAGGGGAAACAGGAATGCGAAGGAGTTATCTGAAAAGATGCTGCACCATTTCCTTTCGGCCGAGAGTATTAATCCCGGCAACCCATACATTTTATTTAATATCGGATATGTTTATTTCACGATGAAAGATTGTTCGAAGGCAACGGACTATCTCGGGCGTATTCGGGATGATCCGAATTTGAGTACTGAGAACAGGAAAGTCGCACAGTCCTGCCTGAGGCAATGTGAAGGCGGGAATTAAAGTATAATGAAAGCAGTTTACAGTTTCGAAACCAATACTGTCAATTCGCCTTCACCACCCTTACAACATAATTCTTATCAGCCGTGCTCACTTTCAGATAATAGATTCCATTCGGTAAATTTTCCAGGTTGAGCTCATAGCTGAAAGCATTTTCAATAGTGCGGCTGTTGATCTCTTTTGCATCCATCGAAAATAAATCAATCCTGCATTTATTATTAATCGCACCGAAAACGATCGTAAGCGTTTTGCTTACCGGGTTCGGATAAACAGAAAATGGTAGATCTACTGTTCTGTTTTTAATGCCGGCGCAGATATCTATTACAATCGTGTCGGTGGCAGAACCGGTACAGGTGGTTGCCGTATCGGTAAATGTATACGTAACGGTATGAACGCCGGCGCCGGCAATCATTGGATCAAGGGTGTTACCGTTGATTCCGTTTCCGGAAAAACTTCCATTGGCAGGCAAGCCTCCCGTAAGGACCTGGCTGCCGTCGTCGATGCAGAGGGAATCGAATGGAAGGATCAGGCTCACCGCCGGCAGCTCATTGATGGTAACTTGTATGGAATCGGAAGCGGAACACGATTGCAGGTGTGTGACGGTTACATAATATTCGCCCGTTGTGTCCACGGTAAAGGTCTGGTTTACGCTGCTGTCATTCCACAGATATGTATCTCCCGGATTTGCGGCGTCGAGGATGAATTGTCCGCAGGCTGTAGTGTCATTCCCCAGGAATACCGTCGGAGCAGGGTCAACGTGAATCGTGGCCGAGTCGTGGCTGGTGCAACCGGTAATAGTATCGGTAATCGTAACGTAATAATCGTCAGTTCCCGTCGGAATGCTGTAAGGATTAAATGAAGTTGTGCTGCTTAATGTCTGTGCAGAGATCCACTGTGCCGAATATTGATTCTGTATACCGAAACGGATATTCGGCCTTTGATTAACCGCCGTTCCAAGGATGTGCGAACAATTGTTGGCAGAGTCGGCATTGTAATACGTACAGCTTGCAAACGATGTATTCGAACGGCGCATGCTTGCATTTGCAGTTGAATTGGTGTCGTTGAAGCAGGTTTCGATCAGGATGTTTGATGTACCGTTCCAGTGAAACGGTGTACTGAACGAATGTGTATTGGTCCCGTTAACCGGAGTGTAAGCCGCGCTGGTATATACCGTACTCATCGCTCCGGTCTGAAACGTATCGGTGAGAGCGGTTTTGACAGTATTTGCCATCCTGATCGTGAAATTATTTAAGGCGCCGCTGCCGTTCGTAGTCGTAACCTGGAATGAAAGGCTGTTGATATATCCAGGCGACATTCCGGCGCCCGACATTTCATCGGCCCTGATCAGTAACTGGTGACGTGCACCAAAACTAAAGTTGCCGTACGGAGCGGGATATGCATTCGGCAGGTTAGAATTGAAACCGTTGCCGATGCCGTAACTCTGGGGAACAACAACATTCAATAAGAGTGAGTCTCCGGAGCAGATGCTGTCGTTGTTTGATGTAATATTTATTGCCGGCCGGGTATAGGTCCCGACGGAAACAGAGTCGACGTTATTGCAGTTCGTAACAGAGTCGTGGGCATATACAAAGTAAACAGATGATGTGGCCGGAAATGCATATACAGTTGCCCCGGTGCTGTCGCTCAGGTCGGCGGTCGGTGCCCAGGTGTAACGATAATTTCCATTCGCGCTGGTGACGTGCAATTGAACAGAATCGCCATCGCAAACAAACGATGAAGCGGCCGTGGCATTGAGGGAAGGCGGATTGGTGACTGTCACATTCGCTGCCACACGGTTGCTGATGCAACTGGTTTTATAGCGAACCATTCCGTTGAAGACTCGCTGCGGTGTCACGCAGTTGAAAGTCTGACCGGCATAACCGTCCCTCACTTGCAGGTCGGAATTGGAGGCGTTGATGTTTCCAAGCCCGGTTCCCTGTGAATAAATGACATTCGGTCCGGAAGTAACGAGTACATAAAATGAATAGGTCTTCCCGGCGGGGATGAGGACATTCATGTTTATCGGAATTGTCGTGAGAAATCCTGTACCTGCGGAAACGACGCCTGAAGCAGAGTCGACGAAGATCCAGCCGGAAGAATCCTGGTTCGAGCCCGGTACATTCAGAAAATCATCGCGGCGGTAATAAATGTTCCAGGTATTGGTTCCTGTTCCTGCCTGGCAGTCGAAGCCGGTTACATTTACATTGCTGATGGCCGAAATGGTAAACATAATCCCACCCGAGTTATTCGGGCCGGATATAATCGTACTTAGCGTCTTGGGGGCACTGATGTTTCCGTTTGCGGCGGCATAAAACGCTCTTGTAGAAGTTACTGTAGTATTGAAGACTGCTCCTGTGTCGAGAATATTCCCATTGCTTGCTGAGTCATACCATAAAATTGTATTCGAACTGTTAGCGTGTAATGAAATTGCACCAGCGCCACAACGAGTTCCGCCGGTGACCCCGGTTGGAACGGCTACCGATGCTACATTTACAGTATCGACTGTCGAAAAAAACAAGCCACAGCCAACAGCTCGGTAGTAAGTCTTCACCCCCGGAGAAACTGTAACTGTTGATGAGGTGGCGCCTGAAATATTGTTCCAGGTTACCTGGTTGGTTGAACTCTGCCATTGAAGCGTCGAACCTGGTGTTTGACCCGAAACGCTGAGGGTTACCGGAAGTCCTGCACAGATGGACGAAGAAGCAGGTGATGCAGTGCCTCCGGAAATGGAAATGGTAACAGGTGGAATGCTGTCGTTCGAATTGATTATATCGCCGCTCGTGGTTGCAAGTGCATGAAAAACATAACTGCCCGCGGCGGACATGTTATATGAATTTGTGATAAGCACATTTCTTGTAGCGCCGGCGGCGAGTGTACCCGAGTTCAAAGTGACAACCGGAAACGTTACCGGATTCGTTCCAGTTGAGGAAACGGTAAGAGTGAGGTTATTGGTCGTGAAGTTGATGGTCTGTGTGCTGTAATTTTTTATTGTGATTGAAACGGAATCGTTCGCTGAGTGACAACCGTTCGTCGGACGATAAAGTGCGTAAACACCCATATCGAGCAGGATCAATGTACCGTCGAATTCATCGGCTCCGATATCGGGTGCAGTTCCTCCTCCGTTTACGGAACCCGCAGGTCCGGGACGAACGTCGTTATCGATATCGTCTGCAATTCCCGTGATCGTGCTCCCTTTCGATTCGAGGCCGGATGGAGTTGCTGTGTTGATGTGGAGGTTGTTCGCCGAAATAAAGTTAGGATTCACAGCTAACGAGCCTGAATCCACATGACATGCAGAAAACCAGTCGAACAACGAATTTTTATTTATGCCGTTCAGTTGTCCGGTTACATATCCTGTTCCGTTTCCGAACAGGTCATTCTTGTCCGACGAAATAGTTGTATCGTTATTCATCGAAATGGAATAATGATTACCACCAGTGGAAGCATTCGAGCGTGTATTGGCAAAAATATTATTCCTGAGAGTATCAATTCCAGTTGAAGTTCTCCTGAAACAATAAGTATTTACCACTCGTGAATCCACAGATGTGCCCGTAATGTTTACCGAATTGAAGTAAAAACTGTTGTCGGTGGCAGAGCTTTTCAGGATGCCGTTGTATTCATTGGCTGCCGGATAAGAAGCACCGGTAGTGTCGCTGCCGAGACAAATGATGTTATTGTGTACGACTGATTTTCCTCCGTTGATATGAATGCCATTAATGGTAGAAACAGAAGTGTCCGATGGTGCGCTGAGACCGTATATCCGGTTTTTCCGGATAACATTTCCTGCAGTTGACGAGCCGGCGCTGTAGATTCCGTTGATGGTTATGTTTCCTTCGGCAGTTTTGCTTGTGAGCGCACGGATAATGTTTTTTTCAATGACTTGTCCTGATTGAGTGGAAGTTTGAATGATGCCGGCAACGGCAGCATTTGCGCCATTACCAGTCTGTGGTGAGCTTCCACTGAGCGATTCAATTACATTCTGACCGATCGTATTTGTTCCGGCGCTTACAGAAATTCCGCGCACGGTTCCAAAACTGATTCCTTCATAAAAGTTCGTCAGGTTTTGAATCACGTTTCCGGTGATTGAACCTGAATTTATGTTTGTACATGATATCCCCGTTACCTGGTTGTTTCCTGTCGCCGATGTGGTTGCATTTTTTATGCTTCCGTTTTGTGTTGCACTTCCTATGCTGTTGTTGCTGATTACAACGGTGCCATTTGAAGCAAGAATTCCAATGAGACTTGTAGTGTTCAAAGCTGCACTGTCGTTGGCAAATATTCCTCCGATAATGTTATTGCTGATCGTTACGCTTCCTGATGAAGATGTATTTATCCCTACAGTTTGTGAACCGTTTGCGGAAGCGATCGTCTGAATATTATTATTGGCAGTATTATTTCCGATGGTATTTCCGGATGTTGTTCCGACGTTCACATTTCCTCCAGCTATGTTGATGCCGTTAAAGACAGTGGCATTACCGCCACCGGGTCCGCCACCCGCAGTTGCAGCGGTGGAAAAGATGATGTTCTGGATTTTATTTCCCTGTATTTCCGAAGCTGTTGTTATTCCTGCGTTGATACTTATACCGTTGAATCGCGTATTGCCGCTGCTGTTGGTTGTCCAGGCACTGCCGCCACAGTTCGGCTGTGATCCCCCGATAAAGTTCCCGCTGATGATAAAGCCATTTCCGGAGGCTCCTCCTCCCGGTCCGCCTGTCCCTGCTATATTTATGGCTGCAATCGTATTGGTGTTGCCTGTAGTAAATGTCTGTGTATTTGCCTGGTAAAAACTGTTGTCTGAAATTGTCCATTCTGCATTGTTGGCGCCAAGATTAATAGCATAATTTGATCCGCCTGTCGCATACCAGTCGTGCAGTTTGTTGTTGATGATCGTATTCGATGAATTCGTACCGGTATTTGTGTTCGAATAAATCAGCACCTGTGGGAATGAATCGCTGTATGATATTTCACAGAATGAAAGGGTGTTATCGCTGTTGCCCGCCATCGTTGCTGAGTTGCCAAATGCAATAACGCCGTTTGTTGTGCTCCCTTTTGTAGCACCCATGATATCCACATAAGTCACAGTATTATTTTGTGCATCGTTAATGAATCGAATTGCATTTCCGGAAGTGCTGGAATCGATGATCGACAGGTTATTCACCGATCCGGTTCCTCCTGCACGGCCATCAATTGTTACCCAGGTCGCACCGTTTAAATCAATGATGCGTGTGGTATCTCCAGTCAGCTGAATATTTGTTGCGCCGTTTTCCGGGCGGATGGTTAATTTCCTGGACGAATTTGAACCAAGGAATGGTATTGTAACTGGAAACGTATCAACGGTACTGACGTATGCTGCCTGGAATTCTACAATGACATCACAGGATAAACCATTCGCCTGCAGATCTGAAATTGCGCCTTTGAGAGAAGTATAATCTCCGGTAGGTCCGACCTTATACGTCCCGCAAAGCGTACCATTCAGTGTGCTGCCGTTGCCGCTCAGATAAGTTGTGGAAGGAATATTTCCGATCGAATAAATTCTGTAGTAGAGTGTAGTGCCGGACGCCAGCCCGTTTTGAGGAAGGGAATAGGGAGTTCCTGTGGTTGCAGTGGAAGTGGATGCAACTGTATTTATGAGGGTAAAATTCACGTTGTCAGTTGAGCGATAGACTAGAAACCCGGTTTCAACAGATGAAACATCAATCCAGTTTATCGTAAATCCGGTAGTTGTTACATTGGTAACCGTAAACGTGCCTGGTGGCGCCGGCGGGGAATCAGGTGTCCATGCATAGGTTTGTCCCGATGCGGGTCTGAACACAGATGTAATGAGACAATTGCTGTTGTTTGCCGTTCCGGCTTGCGATGTGGCCCAGATATTTACAGTGTCAGAAACATATCGGTTGTTGAAGTCGGCATTATTCGCTCCGCGCAAACCTATCTGGGCAGTATGATCCGTTATTACAACACACTTCCCATACCTGACTGTTACATGGTTTATTGTTTCGCTTATCCTGATCTGGAAATTCAGCGTATCGCCGGTCTCATTGTATGCCTGGTAATTCGACCACTGAATAACGAGGGTACGGTTTGGTGCGGCACCGGTGGTTTGATAACGAAGTTCTGAACCGGTGTGCGCTTCGAGATCGAAATTCATGGCACTGACAACATTATTATTGTTTCCGGAGCTGAGCACTGTATGCGAACTTGCATTCAGGTTGCCGAATACCAAATAGCCGTTTGCATTTATACCGAATTGAGTATAGGCCTGTCCATTAAAGTAAAAAGTAAAACCGATATCCAGCGCCTGGAAATTGTCGTCGTCGTTCGTCGTATCTCCAAGTAAAGCACCACCTGTGATGGCTGTATATGTTCCTGCACTTTGTGAAAAATTATATGACGATACGAGTCCGTAAGATGTAATTGAAGAAAATATTCCTGAAAATATCATCAACGATTTTAAAAATAAATGTAGAGAGTGTTTCATGATTTGGGGT
The DNA here is from genome assembly GCA_964595205.1 of uncultured Flavobacteriales bacterium. Taxonomy (GTDB): domain Bacteria; phylum Bacteroidota; class Bacteroidia; order AKYH767-A; family 2013-40CM-41-45; genus JADKIH01. Next base: position 72,540 of record CAZQOQ010000033.1, read on the forward strand.
TATTTGGTCGTATGGAATAAAAGGCGAATGAAGCATAAAAAATTTAAAAAAGGGATAATCTATATCATGAAATCACATGAAATAAACGCCCCCTTCATTTTGAATAAATATAAGCTACAAAAGATAAAGATAAATTTTTTTATGGAATGGTTGGGTTGGCGCTAAATTTTCTAAAATGCTGGTAAAAGAAAAAACCCGGCAGAACCGGGTTTCAGAATGAAATTAATAATGTGAATTAATGAACCACAGAAAGTCTAAGTGTCGCTTCTTTCCTGTTATCACCAATAATGCGTATGACATACATACCCGGTTCCAGCCCTTCTGTTTCGAGTTGAAGAGTTTCAGGGGAATTTTGAATGATTTCCCGTCTGGCGATTTGTCCCGCTAAATTTGTAATGATAATTTCAAGCGAAGAAAATGTTTCCCCGGTTTGTATGTTTACGAATGAACTTGCCGGGTTAGGGAAGGCATTGAAGGTGAATTTGGTATCAGGATTTTCGGTATTTTCTTCAGGTGATTCCAATCGCTGAACAGGGCTGAAATAAGAAGATAAATCGACAGAATACAGACGGCCCGGAGAACCTTCGTCGACCAGGTAAATTTTGGTATTCGTGGAATAGGATACTCCTTCTTTCTGTGTCCATGATCCGGAGATGGAAATTTTTGTGCAGGAACCGTTGAAGAAATTGGTACCTGAAAAGTTCTTGAATAAGAATATTTTTGTGTTGCTGATCAGTGTCACCGATTTTGTATCGGGGCTGATGGCGGCTCCGGTGATCCTGCTGTTCACATAGAAACTATCAACCAGTTTGGCCGAATAGGTGCCGGGAGCATCGGGAACTGTATACATTTTAGTATAGCCGATTGCACTTCCATCGCCTTTGGTAAAAATGTAAAGCTTGCCATCATAATGGAAAAAAGCCTCTGAGTCGAAATTTTTCCATTTAGCAGGAAATTGTTTTTGATCCGGATAACTGAAGTTGATAACTGAAGCAGTGACGGCAGTAGTCGATGAAGAGGGAGTTGAAATCTTGTAAATTTTCAGATTTGTCCGGTCGAAATTGTTATTCCCGAAGTCGCCGATGAACATGGATGTTCTTGAAGCATTATGCGTAATATCTTCCCAATTCCGGCATGTTGCTCCGGAAACCACAACTGTTTGTTTCAGGCTTCCGGTCGAACCGACCTTATATATTTTATTCGTGCCGCTGTCGTTGTGAGTCCAGAAATCAGTTCCATTGTAATCCACACCGGATGCTTCTCTTACAGATGATGGCAGGTTACCACGAACAGTCGCTGTAATTGCATAGGTTATTACCGGGATCGTAATGGTGATGAACAATGCCATGGTAATCCCAAGAATCGTTTGAGTTTTTCCTCTCATTATCTTAAATAGTTAAGGGTTTCCAAAAAAACGCTGCAATGTCCCGCTGAATGTGGGTTTTAAAATGAAACGTTATTGGATTTTATACTGATGGAGCTTGGTAAAAGCTCCATTTGAGTTGGTAAATGACACAACTAACAGGTGGCTGTTGAAAACATGGGACCGACAAACCCCGCAGGAGCAGCATGATTCAGTGAGTGTGTCATTTTCTAATGATGCTGCGTCCGGAGAATAAATTCTGATAGAAGAAGAGGTCATTCATAAACCCAAACAGTCAAAGTCGCAACACGTGTAATAATGCATGTGATAACTGCTATCACCCAACCCCATTAAAATGCAGATCAATTGTCATGGAATTATCCGAAAAAAAAAATTCCTGTATGCAATTTTCAAAGTGAACTCGATAATCTTATTCTCAAAGTAAATTTTTTTGAATGTCGTAGTTGAAATCGTTCGTTTCTTTATTTCCAAAATGAGTAATCACCTTTCTAAATATTATTAATTTTGTTTCCTGTTTTAAATCCCTTAAAAAAATAAATGATGAAAATATTTCTACGCAGCTCCTTCCTCGCATCGTTGGTATTAATACTTGTAAACGTTGTCCAGGGAAATCCTCTCCAGGGGAATTATACTATCAACTCCACTCAGCCTACGAGTGGAAATAACTTCCAGTCGTTTAATGATCTCGCAGACAGTCTGAACCTGAATGGTGTTTCCGGAAACGTGCTGGTAACAGTTCTCACCGGCACAGGCCCGTATGTGGAACAGGTTTTATTCAATAACGTACAGGGAACAGGTCCTTCTGCAACAGTTACCATCAACGGGAACGGCGAAACGCTTACTGCTGCTACCGATTCTTCCGATCGTCACATCTTGCGTCTGAAGGACTGCAACTATTTTACGATCAATAATATTAAAATCGTCAGGGATCTTGCTTCAACACATTCCACCTATGGCATTCATATTTTAAATACCGGCGACCATATAACAATTACGAATTGCAGTGTGGACATGACTGCCACCACGAGCACATTAAACGGCGCCTATGTTGCTTCCGGATCCGAGACTAGCATTCTGGAGACGGGCGATTTTCATAATATCACAATCACCGGCGACACTGCAACCGGCGGAGGATATGGAGCATCGGTATTCGGTCTCGTTTCAAACCTGGCTTCAAACATCGTCATCTCCAATAATGTCTTTTATGACTTTCATTCAAATGGCGTTTACCTTCGTGAAACTGACGGCGCAGTCATCAGCGGGAATTATTTTGAAAAGCGTACATCAAATGTTACATCTGTAAATGCCATCCAGATTGCACAGGCTGCAAACATCAACGCAAAAATCTTCAATAATTATATTACCGTTTCACAGGTTTCCAATGGATCTTCCACTTTCCGTGGAATCTATCTCTTTAATGGTACCGGTCATAAAGTGTATAATAATGTAATAGCAGACATTCACCTCGTTTCCGGAAATTTCACTGCAATTGAAGTCCGTACCGCCGGCACTGCTCCGGAAATTTATTTCAATACCATTTCACTCGATAATCCAACCTCAACTACCGGCGACCTGATCGGAATTTCCGAAGAATTATCCAATACGAATTCCGTGATAAAGAACAACATCATCAGCATTTCACAACCGACAACCGGAGTGAAGGCAGGTATTTCGCTGGGCGCTACTGCCACGGTAACGACTGCCGTGACGAGCAACTACAACCTAATTTATACTCCAAACGGAAACGTTGCCATGAAGGGTTCTCTTACGCCGGTGTTTTATCCGACGCTGGGCGACTGGCAGGCGATCAGCGGACAGGATGCAAACAGCGTATCGGCTGATGCTGGTATCGTAAATTTAACTACGCCGATTCCAACGACCTCTGCCGCCGACAACACAGGTACACCGATTGGTTTCATTACAACAGACATTTTAGGAAATCCACGGAGTGTTACGCCCGACATGGGTGCATATGAATTTGTTGCAGTTGGTATAAACGATTTTTCTCATTCAGACAAAATCAGGATATACCCGAATCCTGCCAACGAAAATTTATATTTCATTTTTGACAAGTCTAATGCCTCTGCCGTTATCAGCATTTATAATGCAACAGGTCAGCTGGAATTTCAGAAGCACACAACTGCAGGGGAATTGAATTTCAGTGTTAACATCGAAGGACTTTCAAGAGGAATGCATGTTATCAGGGTTGTTTCCGGAAATGAAACAGATACGAGGAAGATCATTCTCCAATAAGGGATATTCCGCATTTTGTTTATCAATATCGCAGTGTTGATATTAATGTATTCAGAATGATATTTACGATTCCGTAAAATGCATATTTGCTGGCTGTTGTAATCAATCACAAAATCCACAAATAAAATGAAATTAGTTTTACGGATCCTGTTCGGTGCATTTCTGTTTATTTCAAAATCGTATGCTCAGAATAATTTTGAAATAAATTTTGGGACCACTGCTCCTGATGCGGGTTTCTCTATCAGGCAAACATTCGATGGTAGCTTTATTATTGCCGGTTCAACGGAATCTACGGTAAATTTTGATGAAGACGTATACCTGGCATTGCTTGATTCAACCGGCAATGTAATCTGGACGAAAAATTACGGAGGCATCGGTGATGAATCTGCGGGATGCGTAAGACAGACTCCTGATTCCGGTTTTATATTGACCGGCGTGACGGATAGTTACGGAAATGGTTTTACGGATGTGTATCTTATTAAAACGGATAAGAATGGTGATACGCTATGGACGAAAACATTCGGTGGTACTGAATATGATTTCGGCTTGTCTGTTGAAAATACACTGGATGGCGGATTTATAATCAGCGGACAGGAAAGCAGCACGAATGGAGGCATTGCCAATATTTACCTGATACGGACCAATGCGGCCGGGGATTCTCTCTGGACGAAATCGTATCCGATGGGAGCATGGACCGGCGCCACCAATGTTTTGCAGACACCTGACAGCGGATTTGTGATTTTTGGTGACTATGAAAATAATGTGACTGGCACAGGCGATTATGATCTCTACTGGATGAAGTTAGATGCTTCGGGAAATATCTTATCGACCAGAACTTACGAGGATTCTGTCAGCCACGATTATGCAGAGACGATGCGCAATACCTTTGATGGCGGATTTATCATTGCCAGCGAGAAGGAGCCGATACTCACGCTGGACAATATCGGTTCAACCCTGATCCGCCTCGATGCAAACCTCGATACCATTTGGACTAAGAAATGCATCTATGGTTTTACCTATTCGGTGAGAGATATTGTTCAGTCATGCGATTCGGGATTTATTGCCACCGGTTATATTTACGATACACTACTAAGCGGAAATGCATTGTTCATTACCAAGTTTAACGGAAACGGAGATTCGCTGTGGAATAAATTTTATTACGGCTTGAGCAGTGCAGGAGGGTATTCGATCGACAATGCTTTCGATGACAGCATCATTGTTTGCGGAGCAACGATAGATACAATACTTGGTCAATCGGATGTGTATGTGATTAAAACCGAAAATGGCGGATGCGGTGGCAATGTCTGCATTCCGGTTATTACATCCCAGCCTTTGGACTCTTCTGTCTATGAAAACATTGATGCGGAATTTACGATTACAGCCGCGATTCAGTCAACAGCCTACCAGTGGCAGGTAGATAGTACCGGCGTATTCCTGGATCTTTCGGATGGAGGATCCTATTCGGGAGCTGCAACAGCTACTCTGCATGTAACGGGAACATTGATATCGATGGACGGTTTTCAGTATCGATGCGTAGTTCAGTCGCCACCGAATTGCAGCGACACGAGTAATGTTGCCGTTTTGCATGTATCAATAGATCCGACCCTTGGGATTTCAAATCTTTCCGGAAAGAAAATTGTTTTGTATCCAAATCCGGTTTCGAACGTGGTAATTATTTCAGAAAGTGTTCCTGAGTGGTTGACGATTTATGATGTCTATGGTAAAATGATAGCTCTGTATGGATCGGTTGATCGAATCGATGTATCGTCTTTGCCAGCCGGCATTTATTTTCTAAAGGCATTTAATAATAATAATACAGAATTTGCAATTTTCCGTTTCATTAAGAACTAATTGCAGCTTTGTATTATATGCAGAATGAAAAACCCAATCTTTGAAAATAAAATTGTATCACTTACATTTCTTCCCGACAAAGAAGTTGTGAGTAGATGGACTGAAGATCTTTTTCAATGGATATTCTGCATTCAGCCGAAGTATTCAGATTACGATTTCTTTTTACGCCGGGAAACCGAGCTGCGTAATAAATTTTTTGAAATCATCCAATATGCGTATAGTGATAAAACGGAACCCCTGCGAATAACAGATTTATTTTTCAATTCGCTGCCGGCGATAAAAAATTTATTAAAAGACGATCTTGAAACTATCGTAAACTTCGATCCGGCCGCACGATCACGTGAAGAAGTATTGCTTACGTATCCGGGATTTTATGCAATCGCAGTTTACAGATTCGTTCATTCAATCCGGAACATGAATATTCCAATCATTCCGAGGCTGATTTCGGAAATCGCTCATAGTAAGACGGGCATCGACATACATCCGGCAGCAAAAATAGGGGAGCGGTTTTTTATCGATCATGGAAGCGGAGTTGTTATAGGTGAAACATCTGAGATAGGCAACGATGTAAAAATTTACCAGGGAGTAACTCTCGGGGCACTTAGTGTAAGTAAGGATAAGGCGGAAACAAAGAGGCATCCGACGATTAGGGATAGGGTTATTATCTATGCAAATGCAACGATTCTCGGCGGACAAACAATCATCGGTGAGGATTCAATTATTGGTGGAAACGTATGGATTACAAATTCAATTCCTGCGAATTCACTCGTATATCATAAGAGCGAGATTATCATTAAGAGTAATTCTATTTTTCCGGAACCTTTGGATTTTGTTATCTAAGGTTGTAGAAGAAATCTTGTTTTACATTAAATTTATTACATTTTTTCTATTTTTACAGATAAGAAACATTTCATTTCTACTTTTAATATTGTCAACTTAAATTAAATAACATGCTTGCGAAAAACATTTTAGAAACAATCGGCGACACACCTATCGTAAAAATCAATAAACTTTTTGGAAACACCCATGACGTTTGGATTAAATTAGAGAGAAGTAATCCCGGCAACAGTATTAAAGACAGGATTGCATTATCAATGATTGAGGATGCAGAGAAAAAGGGTGTTTTAAAACCCGACAGTATAATCGTTGAACCGACATCTGGAAATACAGGTATTGGCCTTGCATTAGTTGCTGCGGTAAAGGGCTACAAGCTGATTTTGGTTATGCCCGAATCGATGAGCGTGGAGCGTAGGAAACTGATGTCTATCTACGGCGCAGAATTCGAACTTACTCCGAGGGAAAAGGGAATGAAAGGCGCCATCGAGAGGGCCTCAGAACTGGTACAATCGACACCCAATGCATGGATGCCTCAGCAATTCAACAACCAGGCAAACGTGGAAGTCCACAAGAGGACCACTGCCGCGGAAATTCTCAGGGATTTTCCAAATGGAATCGATTACCTGATTACCGGTGTTGGTACCGGTGGTCATATCACCGGCGTTTCTGAAGTGGTCAAGCAAAAATTTCCATCGATGAAAGCATTTGCTGTCGAGCCCGAACTCTCTCCTGTTTTAAGCGGCGGAAGCCCGAACCCTCACCCGATACAGGGAATCGGAGCCGGTTTCGTTCCGCAGATTTATAACAGCAAATTTATCGATGGAATAATCCAGGTAAGTAAAGACGAAGCATTCGACTTTGCAAGGAGAATAGCGAAAGAAGAAGGGATACTCGTCGGCATTTCCACAGGTGCATCACTCGCCGCAGTAGCAAAAAAATTACCTGAAATTCCTAAAGGATCGAAGATACTGACCTTCAATTATGATTCAGGGGAGAGGTATTTATCGATCGAAGGATTGTATTAAATTATTTTTCAATGATTAATTTCTTAGTCAAGCTTCCTGCTCTGATAAAATAGACTCCGGATGCAAAATCATGCAGGTCGATTATTTTTTCAGTCTCATGACTGACTTCAAATGTTTTTATAATTCTTCCTGAGGCATCCGTAATCACAACCATCGTGTTTTGTATTTCGTGTGAAAAACTGATCACCGAAATTACATCGGCAGGATTTGGATTAACAGTGAATTCAATTTTCTGATCATTCACCAAAGGTATACCGACTGTCGATTCATTGTATAAACATGTCCAGACGCCAGGTGTAAAGTTGTCGATGGCCGTCCAGATCGGACGCACAACCCCTGCATGAGCAGCAATATCGATGTAGTCGCCGTCGAAAACGGATCCGTCGCTGTAAAAGCCATTGCTGCTGATTTTGTATTCGATCCATGTATCGCCTCCATCGAGCGACTTAGAAAGATACACATCGGTTGAATCGTTGTTGGGATAATTTCTCCGGTCGTAATAAACAATATAAATATAACCATTCGTCTGATCAACGGCCATTGCATTTCTGAATTGATGATTATTGGAGTTGTCGGAATTTATTTTCATGGCGCTGGTCCAGGTATTTCCTCCATCGGTCGACTTAATGAAAAACACATCAGAGTTGGTTAGGCCATTGCGCTGATCGGCCCAGCTTACATACAGGTTACCCCTGTAAGCGCTGTTGCTCCTGTCGCATGCAGAATAAGGCATCGTACGTATTCTTGATACACCTGGTATTGAATTGTACCTGAAAGCGCCGGTGTTTTCTATCAGCAGGGGAGAAGTCAACCACGTATTCCCGGAATCGACAGATTTATTGATGCGTATTCCGGCAGAATCCATAAACGTAACGTATACATCGGCGTTCAGCCCGACGATGGGATGAGGATCTGTTATGTCCAGGTACAGGCAATCTCCGGAGATCTCGTTGATCTTGACAGGTGTTGTAAATGTAAGTCCTTGATCGGTGGATTTTGAAAATAAAATCCGTGAGCTATCCTGTGGCCCCGGGCTGAAACCATTGTCATATTCCGTCCAGGTGACATATAAATTACCCGTTGCAGGATCAACGGCCGCCCATTCTTTATCCTGCAGGAGTGAATTATTATTCCAGGCATACGATCCATCATAATAACTGAATCCGCCATCATCGGATTTCTGACATACTATCCTGTCGATTCCATTTGCAAGATGGAAATAGAAAAAATTTCCTGTCGAATCGGCACCAAAGCAGGGATCGCCTGCATCACCGAAAGAGGAATTGATAAACGTCGTTATCCATGTAGCACCTCCGTCAAAAGAATAATATACATTCTGCACATTTGATCCTGCAGCCATCAGATCAGGATTCAGGAGATTGATGGATATAGATGGTTCTTCAGGATGAAAAGCGTTATCGATTAAGACATTCGTGAACTGCGAATAGAGTGGATGACAGTTTAATGTGAATAGTGTAATTATTGTAATGTAGAATTTTTTCATATAAGAGTTTTGATCCTGACTTTAAATATAGTTTTATTTTTCAATATTTCTGTGAGATTTTAATTCGTAACATTGTTATTGATAATATTATTTCTGTTAAAATGAGAATTGCTAAATTAGAAAAGATAATGGGATTTATGTTTTTAGGAGGTTTATCCCTGAAGATCCTGCATTTCCCGCTATCCGGGTCGATACTGATTCTTTCTCTGGGAACACTTGCCATAGTGTATTTTATGAGTGTTCCCGGGTCTGAAGAGATGGCATCAGAGCTTTTTTATACGAAAGAGGACGCCAGGCAAATTAATCCAGTCAGTCGTTTGGGCTTCCGGTTATCCTGCTGGGGACTCTCCATCCTGTTAATAGGAATTTTATTTACCATTCAATTTTGGCCGAATGCAAAATTTTTTCTGATCGTCGGAATGCTGAGCGCATTGGCGGGATTCGTTTCATTGTATGTGGGTATCAGGGATTCTCTGCCGCTTGTATTTACACGAATTTCTCAAAGGCTTGCAATTTTTTTAATCATCGGACTTGTGCTGATTTCGACGCCGCGCATCAAATTGTTTTCATTTTTTCACAGTAATAATCCGGAATTAGTTGAAGCGGTAAGGGCATCATGGGAAAATCCGGACGACAAGGAATTGAGAAAGAAGGTCGATGAAATCCGGGGAGCGGATAAATCCGGGAAATGATTTCTATACATGCACCTGGAAGGGATACCAATATAAAAACCGTTATAGATGCGGTTGTTATGTTGAACAGGAATAAAAATCTTTGATTATTTAAAAAAGCTGTTGTTGCAATGGCTTGCAACGATGGTTCGTACGGTTGGGGAAAGAGGGTAACCGTACGCACCCGGCGCAAGCCATGTTTTTTCAACTATTTTCCTTTTCATTTACTGATTCCAAAAGCGGGACTCTCGAATGCAAAAAAGCTGAGTCCCCGGGCAGAGCATGATTGTTTCCGCGCCCCCGGGACCTTCATTGTGTTGACTCGTCCTTAAAAAGGTTTATGTTTCACTTTTCTGCGGTATCCTGAATCACAAAACCAGTGTGTTTATAGTACAATATTGATTTTTTTCCTTAATATTCACTATCTTATTTGTGATTTCAACCCTCCACCCAAACCTATGGCTTTAGCCAGGATATATAAATTATTTTTTCTGACTTATTGTTTCTATGCATTTCAGCTGTATGGTCAGGACATATCACCTTCCTTCAGGAATTTTACGACTGTTCAGGGGTTGCCAAGCAGTGAGGTATATAAAATATTGCAGGATAAAACTGGCAATATCTGGTTTGGGACTGACAGGGGTGTGGCGCGCTTTAATGGTTATGAGTTCAGGACATTTACATTTAATGACGGACTTACCGACAACACGGTCTTTAAATTATTCGAAGATAGATCCGGGAGAATCTGGATGCTTACTTATTCAGGAAAAATCTTTTATCACGAGTACGGAAAAATTTTTCCATATAAGTACAATGAATTTCTTGCAGGACTAAACCAGAGCCGATTGCCACTTGGCTTTTACATAGACAGTCTTGAAAATGTATTTGTAAATATTCGCGACCTGGGAATTTTAATGATTGATAAGGAAGGCAGAAAGGAATGGCGATATAAAATAGAAGACCGTCAAAAGATAAATTTCCTGATCGACGAACTGACTGATTCGAATATACTTGTTTCAATCATTCATGCTGTCAGCAAGACCAGTCAGGTTAACGTATTACACATACGAAAAGGAAGAAAAGACACCCTGTCAATTGTTTCAGATTTCGGAAACCGGATTTCGGCATTGCGATTGTCTGATGACAGGTTGATTTTTTCTATTGGAAGTTCTTTGTACATGAAGAGTGATAATTCATTCTCTTTATTGCGAGAACTCCCTTCGGAGGTGTTTACGCTCTTTAAGGATAAGCAGGAGAATGTTATTGCAGGCACTTCGGGCGGAGTTTATTTTTTCGCTCATGGAAATTTTAAAAACCCTGCACATCATTATCTTGGCAAGAATAATATCTCCGGCATTTTGCAGGATCATGAAGGAGGATATTGGTTTGCCACCCTCGATAATGGCGTGTACTACATGTCGGGCTTCGGAATAGAAGGGATCCGTTTTGATGATGAGCGTATTCAAAAACCGATTAGCCTCACGACAGATTATAAGCATTCTATTTATGCCGGATGCTGGAGTGGCGCGCTTGTGAGGATAAGGCGTGGTGAGATCACGGATATTTATGAGCAGAAAAAACAGGAATTGTTGCAGCCTGTGACGAATCTTACTTCGTTCCCCTTTGATGATAAAATTTACCTGAGCAGATCAGGGCCGGCATATTTTCTTGATGGTGAGTTTTACCAATATAAGACCGGAAGGGCCCTTGGAATTAAGACAAAGTTTGTCAGGACGCCGGACGGTAGTTTGTACTGCGGGGGTTCTGCTTTTGTGATGAAGGTTAATCGGGATTCAATCATTCAGATCGAGTACCTGTCCCAGCGGATTAATTGTCTTGGAGAAACGAAGGAGCATAAGTTGCTTGTTGGTTGCAATCGCGGCGTTTTTGTTCTGGATACGATCGGGCATACGAGCATGCTTTACAGGAAGGAATTGATCGATGTTCGTGTGGATGATATCAGGCAGATCGGAAAGTATTTGTTGTTTGCGACCAAGGGCAAAGGGATACTTGCCTGCACTGACGACAGGATTATACAGGTGGATGAGAGCAAAGGCTTGTGCAGCGACCTCGTCAACAAACTCCTTGTAACCGGGGATGAGATCTGGTGCATCACCAATAAAGGAATCAGCAGGTTGCATGTGATGGATTTGGATAAATTCACTTTCACGATAACAAACATTCACAGCAATGAAGGTTTGTTCGTGGATGAGATCAACGACATTGCTTTATTGAACGACACGATATACGTGGCTATGAACCCGGGAATATCTTTCTTCAACATTCATACAGACTTCGTCAATCATACGAGTCCGCCGGTTTATATTTCTTCGGTAAGGGTAAATAACAGAGACACATCTTTTTACAATGAGATGCAATTCAGTCATGATTCGAACAATTTGCAAATCGGGTTTAACGGAATTTCATACAGGAGCAGCGATAAGATGGTCTACAGTTATGCCTTGATACACGACAAAGACACTCTGAAGTCATTGACCACTAACAGGGAAGTGGAATTTTTGACTTTGCAGCCGGGAAAATATGTTTTCAATGTGATGGCGAGAAATAATTCCGGCGTTTGGAGCAGGGAGCCGGCGACTTTTACATTCGTTATAAATCCGGCATGGTGGCAGACGAGGACCTTTATAATATTAGTTATATTGGGTTTTTTCGTGTTGATGTTTTTGTGGTATAAGGACAGGATCAGGAAGTTGAATTACAATTTTGAAATGAAGCGTCGCCAGGCAGAATTACAGCTTACGGCTATGCGTGCTCAGATGAATCCGCATTTCATTTTCAACGTGATGAATTCGATCAGGAATTACATGCAGAATCACGACATGCGATCGGCGGAAAAATACCTTACCTCTTTTTCGAAACTCGTTCGTTATACGCTCGACTATTCCGAAGTGCAGGAGGTGACACTGGAGGAGGAACTGATGGCTCTCCGAAATTATACGGAGCTGGAAATGCAACGCTTCGATAATGGTTTTGAATTTAATATTCAGTGCGAAGAAGGGATTGATTTGAAAGAGACGATGCTGTTGTCGATGGTGCTGCAGCCGTTTGTGGAGAATGCCATCAAGCATGGTATCAGCGGAATGAAAAGTGGAGCTAAGATTTTAATTGATGTGAGAAGGGAAGGAGATTCGATTTTAATTGCAGTGGAAGATAACGGTTGTGGAATAGAAGAAAATTGTAAGGAAGAAGAATCGCCAGACGGAAAACTACGGCCGCATGGAACATCAATCAATCTTGAAAGGATAGAAGCATACAATAAAGTGTATAATAAAAATATTAAGACGCGGTTTATTAATTTGAAGGATAGTGAGGGGAGGTCGGCAGGGACGAGGGTGGAGGTGTTAATTTGAAAATTTGAAGACATGCGCCCCTCATCCCCGACCCTTCTCCCGAACTTGACTTCATTCTTTGTTTCTTATTTTATCGCGGGAGAAGGGAGCGCTTCTTTGAGAGCCCCTCTCCGGCGATGAATTTGAGTCAAAGAAAATATTTTGTTCCGGAGAGGGGTTGGGGTGAGGGGTCCCTCATCCCCGACCCTTCTCCCGAAAAGAAAGACAGTCATCTATTAAAATTTTTATCGCGGGAGAAGGGAGCGCTTTTTTCAGAGCCCCTCTCCGGCTATGAATTTGAGTCAATGAAAATATTTTGTTCCGGAGAGGGGTTGGGGTGAGGGGTCCATCATCACCAAAAATTTTTATCGCGGGAGAAGGAAGTGCTTCTTTCAGAGGCCCTCTCCGGCGATGGATTTGAGTAATTTTCAACTCTATCCATATCCTGCGAAAGGTGAATTCATGCTCACCTTCCAGCTTCAAAAAACATCATCGGTAAAAATTGAAATGACAGATGCTCTTGGCCTAACAATACTAGTAGCAGAGGTTCAGCGTGCGCCGGGCATTAACCAGCAAACCATAAGCCTCGTCAGGAATAAATATTCTTCGGGGATTTACCTTGTGCGGATTATTACCGAGGGAAAGATCATGGTGGAGAAGCTGGTTGTTGAATGATTCCCTGTCTTCGATCTATTTCATAATCATAAATCGTGAATACAGCGACTCGTCTCTTCCTGATAATTGTAATATATAAGGGCCACTCGGAAAATCTGAAATGTCGATATGAAAATTTGTTAATGAAGCTGAATTGATATTCTCTCTTTTTAAGAGGTTGCCTGAGTAATTATAAATACGATACTCATTCGCATAGAGCTTTTCCGCGTTTACGTTTATGAGGTTACCTGCCGGGTTCGGGAAAACAGTAATTTCCGAAATACGATTTTGCTCAACTATATCTACAGTTGCATCATCCAGGTAAACAAGTCCTCCCGTAGAAGCACAAATGATTTTTATATTATTCTGATCGATTCTGATACCATACCCGCTTAATTTTGGATATCCCGAATTTGTGTAAGTATAGTCGGTGGTCGATGATTGACCCGGAATTTTTTTCATTACTCCCAGGTCTGATGTGACCGGTTATTCATGAGATCAATAGCTACATTTTTAAAGGAGGAAGGAGTAAGGGAAATTGAATCTATAACCTGGTTTGTACTGTCGTTGAATTCTTTGTACAAAGGACCGCCAACCAGGCATTTAATATTATTTTGATCGATTGCGAAATCAAAAATATTATAAGGTATATTAGAAGTAAGACCATTATAAAACGTAAAAACAGGATCTACGAATTTAATTAAGCCGCGATTACTGGAAGCAATCCAAAGTTGATTATAAATATCATAATGCATTACGGTTAAAGCATAAGCATCTGCAGCATACAGGTTGGTATAGTTTACAACAGCTACTCCGTCATAGTGTAACAATCCAAGGGATGCACTAAAAAATAAATCGCCATTAACAGGGTTCTGTATAATGTCTTCTACAGAATAGGTGTCAGTACCCGTCAGTCTGTTCCAACTTGTTCCATCGAATGAAATAACACCCTTGTCCGTAGCTATCCACATCACATCATTATAATCAAAATAAATTTTTCGGATAATGCTTACATTAGAAAAACCCAGTTGTCTCAAACTATAATTTGTAATTACGCCACCGATAATTTTACTCAAATAAAAGGATGAACTAACCCAGGTTTCGCCTAAACTGTTTTCTGCAGAAGTAATCGCCGATGAAAGACCAATGTTATTTGACCAGGCAGGAATGCTAATGTCTGTCCAGCTGTTGCCATCAAATGATAAAAGTCCACCGTTGTTATTTCCAACCAATAAATTTCCATTCGGGTCATTTATTAGTGGCTGGATAATTCCTCGTTCGCTTAATAAACTGTTGCTAGTATCATATTCACTCCATACTCCTGAAGAAAATTTATGCAATTTACCATTTATCTCTCCAAGCCAAATGTCGTCGTTTGGATCTGCATAAACCGAAGTTAACTGATTGTGATCATAATTTGCAGAGTAGTGTTGGAAACTTACTCCATCAAATTTAACAAGGTTTGAATCGGCATATAACCAATAGTTATTTTGCGAGTCTCTGGCCAGCGCATCGGTTGTTGCGCTTGAGTCGCTGTAGTACGTAAAATTCGTTCCATCAAATTTGCAAAGACCGGTGCTTGTCCGCATCCATACATTACCAAGTGAGTCAGGAATAAAAGCCCTGGAAGTATATAATGAATTAAGCAATTTATAATTAAATGTTGTACCGTCAAATTTCCCAATTAAGTAGTATCCGCTAACCCAAATGGTATTTCCCATTGGCTGAATGTTGTAAACTGAGTTTGAAGAGCTCGAGGAATAAATGAAATCATACTGTGACCAGTTTGTACCATCGAATTTCATGAGGCCGTGACTTTGAAGACCAAACCATTTATTACCGCTTGCGTCTACTGCCACGCAATTGACGATATTGATGCGAAGAGGACTGTTACCGGCATTATAATTAATCCAGCCACTTGCGGTTTGATGGTAGACGCCGCCATTACCAGCAACCCACATAGATCCGTCTAAATCATAAGCGACATCATTCACACCGGTTCCGAGGATTGTCCAGTCCTGGGCAAATAAATTAATGGTGTTTAATATTATCAGTGAAAACGTTAAGTAGTATTTCATAAAGGGAATGATTTGTACTTAAGATCGAAGTTATTTAGTTGATTTATTAGGGAAAAAGGGGGTTGTTTTTTCAAAAATAAAAAAATTTATCTTCTAAATTGCAATCTTGATGTGTATAATAACAAGATATCAAATATACTCAAGGTTGCGGTATGCTCAATCTTCAATTTAACTCATTTTTTATTTAATTATATCAATGAAGTGAAATTAACGGATTAACGAATCACCTAATTTTCAAATTAAAAATATTACATTTGAATAACCCCAACCCACAAAAAAGTGATCACAGCCCTCCTCGTCGACGACGAAAAAAAGAATCGCGATTCTTTAAAGAAACTCTTGACGGAATATTGTCCTGCCGTTGATGTGATTGGCGAGGCTTCGTCTGTTGAGGAAGCATTGGCGTTTTTCAAAAAGCAGCGGCCGCAACTGGTTTTCCTGGATGTTGAAATGCCCAAGGGCAGCGGCTTCGATCTGTTGAGGCAGGTCGATAAGATCGATTTCAAGATCATCTTCGTAACGGCGCATTCACATTATGCAATTAAGGCCATTCGTTTTTCTGCAGTCGATTATCTTTTAAAGCCCGTCGATACCGATGATCTGATCGAAGCTGTGCGGAAAGCATCCGAAGAAAAATCGGTGAATACGGATGAACATTACAAAGGACTGCTCAATAATTTAAACAGTTCCAATTCCTATAAACTCGCCATACCGATCAAAGACGGTTTTGCATTTCTGGCGCCCGATGAAATCATCAGACTGCAGGCAGATGGAACTTACACTCATATTTATACCAGCACCGAAAAATACACCGGCACCAAAAACATCAAAGAATACGAACAGCTTCTTGCCGATCAGAATTTTTTCCGTTCGCACAATTCACACCTCATCAACCTCAAACATGTAAAACGATTTTCGAGACTGGATGGATATTTTGTTCACATGAGCGACAGCTCCGTGGCCGAGATTTCCAGGAGGAAGAAGGAGGAGTTTATTGAGATGATGAGTAAACACTAGTTTGATTAGCCAATTAGCCAATTAGCCGTTTAGCCGATTAGCCGATTAGCCGATTAGCCAATTAGCCAATTAGCAGATTAGCCGATTAGCCAATATGCTGTGTTATTCGCCCTTTCTAAAGCCTAGAGGTTCACGCGGTTCATTTTTTGAATGCTGTTTTTAGACTGGCCACAATTTGTGACCGGTTTATTGTTCAACGAGTATTTTACAATTAGCAATTAAAAATTAAATATTGTTCATATTTACCCTGTGTTGAATTTGATTGCTTTTGCTACGCCACATAAAATGAAGAAAGGCCCGGTATACAAATTGACTTACGAAGTATTTTTGACCTTTAACCTTTGACCTATAACCTTTATCCAAATAACCATCTATTAAGTTCCCCCAACCACCTATTGCTTTTTCCAACCACTTGTTACAAAGACCGTTTTTTTTATGTTTTAGGTTGACACCTTTAGAGTATCAATTACTAATACTCAATACCCCTCCTTTTTTGTGAAATTATCGAAATGGTCAGGAAACACGCCAACAGCATTTTGCTGAAAAATCAGCGGAGAAAATTCTCTTCGGAATTCAAATCGAAGGTCGTTTTGGAAGCCATTGCCGAACGCCAATCTTTAAACGAGCTTGCCGAAAAATTTGACCTCGACAGTAACCAGATCTCCGAATGGAAAAGAAAATTTTTATCTAAAGCTCATCTCATCTTTGATCTCGAAGAACCCGACAACGAAAACCCGCTGGCAGACGATAAATCAACTGATAAAAGTAACCCATAAAGTACCTAACGAGAAAAACATCAAACAGTTTAATATAAAATCACATGACAACTTTACTAAGCATTGCGCAAAAAAAATTCCACACTCTGATAGGAATATTTTGTAAAGATGACTTTGATTCCCACTCATGGGTTTCCATACATTCTAAAAAAGTGTCTGGTAGATTTAAACAAACCTATTTAAATGTTTTCATTTTATTTTGCCTCTTTATACAGGCATATCCTGTCCTGGCATTGGATGTTCAGCAGGATAATAATTGCACAACGCAATGTTGCTCACCCGGACAACCCTGTAATTGCACGGCCGGGGTAAAGGTTTTCCAAGCCGTTGGTCCTGTAACGGTAAACGTGTATGGTCCCGGAAATACCGGACCGTTAGTGGGTACCACCTTATGTGTCACCGGACTCTGCCCGGGGACCTATTATTTCGAAGTGCGCGATCTCACCCCGCAGGTCGTCGTATTTCCTGTAACAGTTGGCGGTCAGTGCTGCAAGCTTCTCTGCCGTGATACAGTTATTTGTTACAGCATTCCCGATTCGGCTATTCACCTGGTGCCTCCTTCTTATGCGGATACATCCTCTAATGGCGGTGGAGCCGGAGGCGGAAATGTTCCCTGTGTTTTCGATTCCATCTGGAACAATTCTCCGGGAGTATTTCCAGTAGGAACTACCGTGGTTACCTGGTACGTGCATACTCCAAACGGTATCGATTCATGTACACAGAATGTAATTCGTAATCCGCCATCGCCATATACTCTTTGTTTCAATACCACGCCACCTGTTGTTGGTGGAGTGATAAATATCTGCAACGGGCAATCGATCACCTTCAATGCGAATTGCTCGACCGGAATTTCAGGCTTACTATGGAATTTCGGCAATGGTTATTATTCAAGCAACTCTGTCCACACGGAACCTGCTTCACATTATCCGCCCGGAACGTATTACGACACCCTGACTGTTTTTGATGACTGCGGCTTACCACACGATACCGCTTTCATGGTCGTCGTAGATACGGCTTCCGGCCCGGATATTTTTTGCATTTCTGTCGTTTGTCCGGGCGACACAGTTACCTATCACACAAATGCCAACTGTACCACTTACAACTGGGCAGTAAGTGGCGGAACATTTTATCCTGTCCCTCCGAATACCAGCGATTCTGCCACCGTAATTTGGGGACCCGGACCAAACGGAACAATCTCGCTGAGTGTTTCCGGATGTACTCCTCCTTTGAATTGCCCGATTGCAACAGTGAAGAATGTGAAAATCGTTCCCGCAACATTGCCTGTAGAGGGTGATACGATCGTCTGCGCCGGATCGATCTCTACTTATTGTATCGAATGTATACCGGGAAATTCACACAGCTGGGAAATGCTACCTGCAAATGCCGGAACGATTACCGGCCAGGGAACATGCTGCATTACCATACAGTGGAATCCAACATTCACAGGTACCGTCACAATCCAGGTAAATTATAATAACATTCTCACCGGCTCCGGTTGCAGTTTGCCTGAAGGCTGTACTCATGATCCAGGCTGTGGAGGTTATGGACTACTGCACATTCAGGTGAGACCTGTATTTGGAATATCCGGTCCATCGAAGGTTTGTCCGAACACGATCAGCGCACCTTTCAACGGAATGAATACGACATTGAATACGATAGAACCAAACACCGCATGGAAGGTTGTGACTCCGGTTCCGAGTACGCTTACTTTCGGCACGACAGCCTTGTTCAATGCTTACACATGGAATGCGGGAGTCGGAATTTATACGGTGACTGCCTATGCTCCTCCGAATATTTATTGCAACGATTCGGCGACTGTAAAAGTGGAAGTCGTGGAGATCAAAAACCCGGGAATCATTTCCGGGCCTGATACGGTATGCGCAGGTGTCACTACATTTTATACTGTCACTCCGAATATGAGTGGAGTTTCTTACAACTGGACTGTTACCGGAGGAACACTCATACCACCTCTGAACGGAAGCAGCATCGGAGTTCAGTGGTCGCCCGGGGGAGGAACACTTTCGGTTACTCAACAATTGACTGCAAGCCCTTTCTGCGTCTCGACATCTTCACCGGTATTTGTCGTGAAGACCTGGCCGAATTTCCCATTGCCAACCATCACACCGAGCGGGCCGATTGCCTGCGTGAACAGCACGATTACTTATTCGTTCCCAGGTCCGCTCATCAGCAATGGAACGTACACATGGTCTGTTATACCAGCGACTGCAGGAAATATTCTCACTGCAAACGGCACAAATACGATTACGATCAAGTGGGTGGATAATTCCATCACGCCGATATTTGTCAAACTGAAAATCAACAGGTGTTATGATGATTCGGTAAAAGTTCCGGTTACATTATTTAGTCTGCCGCCGGTGCCGAACATCAGTTATTCGCCGCTCGATCCATGCATCAACAATCCGGTGAACTTCACAACGAGCAGCAGCCCGACGTGGAACTGGAGTTTTGGTGATGCGGGAACTTCGACATTGCAGAATCCAGTACATACTTATACGTCATCAGGCAACTTCAACGTTGTACTTTATGTTACGAATCCACAGGGATGTTCGGATACTGCTAAAACAACCATTCATGTCGATGATAAACCTGTCGTACCAAATATTGCCGGGCCGAACAGTGTTTGCCTGAACACATACAGCACCTATACATTCCCTGAACCACTATATCCGGGAGCAGCTTATACATGGTCCTTATCAGTAGTGCCAAAAGGAACGATCATAAACCAGTCGTCCAATTCGCTTTATCTGAAATGGACTACGCCCGGTATCGATACGGTGAAAGTGCATGTGCAATCCACTTGTCTCGATACCGTTATTAAATTTCCGGTTACCATCAATGCATTGCCTGTTGCCGGAATTACCGTTCCATCGCCGGCATGTGAAGGAACCGCACTTTCATTCAACGGAACAGGCGGAGTGTCTTATTCATGGCTGTTTACAGGAGGCTCGCCTTCTTCTTCGAATGTTGCTTCGCCGGTTGTGACTTATCCGACGAAAGGAAATTACGGCGTATACCTGACAGTCACTGATGCCAACGGATGTATCGGTACGAAATCAATAACCGTAACGATCAATCCGAAGCCGCTTGCATTCATCACCGGTCCCGCTCAGATTTGTGCCTATCCTGCAACGATCACACTGAAAGCAGTTGACGCAGCAGGCTATACATTTGCATGGAGCCCGTCCGGTTCCGGACCGACAATTACGCCTACGATCAATGCGGCTACAACATTCTACTGTGTTGTTACCAATGCTTACGGTTGCACACGGACTTCGAATTTAGTTTTTGTCGATACTACTTCTTGTCCTCCTCCGGATACGGGAATCATATGTATCGCACCCGACACCATTAATTTCACCAGCGCTCCTCCGGTTTGCCTGAGCGATGTGTTTACCAAAACAGGAACCGCAACATTAACCGGATGGAATTTCGGTGATGGCGGCAGCGCCGGTCCGACAAGCCCGGTTTCGCATACTTATGCATTTCCGGGAATTTACCTCGTGACTGTACAGGGAACGGCCCCGGGTTTAGATATCAATGGAATGCCATGCGTTAAGAATGTTTCCAAATCAAAGTTCATTACCATTCCATTCGATGCGCGTTTTGATTTTTCATTCCAGTGTAACGGTGCAAACCAGATGCAGACGGTGATTACGAATACATCACTGTATCTCGACAATGCGTCAAACTATACATGGAGCTGGCTGGACAATGGAAATCCATTTTCATCGAATCCATTCCCGCCACCTGTAACGTTGACTCCGTCCGGACCGCATGTGGTTACGCTTGCCATCTTCGATCCGATCACGCTTGCAACCTGTACATTGAATCAGACTGTGAATGTTCCTACGCCGATCGTTGCAAACTATAGTGTTTCAACTCCTGTATGTCAGAATTATCCTGCCACTTTCACCGATCTCTCTGTGAATATTGCAAACGAAGTTTCTCGTCTTTTCACCGCTTATCCTTCTGGACCGACAACTACATTTTCTCCGGACAGCATGATCTATACATCCACAGGATTATTCACTTCATCGTTGACTGTTACAGATATTTATGGATGTACAAGCACGGCAACACAACCTGTAAATGTTTTACCTGGAGCAGTCGGAACGATTACTGTTTCTCCGAATAATTGCGATTCCGTTCAACTCACCGCCGGACCGGGAGCGGGACCGTTTACCTGGGTTGTGGTGAGCCCGCCTCCGGTACCTGATAATCCGATCTATGTAAAGAACAGCGGATACTACAAAGTTGTGGGAATTGCACCGAACGGCTGCAAGTTCACGGCCGGGCCGGTATATGTAACTGTGAAGCAATCACCGGTTGCAACCATCACGGGACCTACACAATATTGCCAGGGAGAGAAACTCAATATTAAGACTTCTGCCGCAGGTTCTTCAATCGTCTGGAACCAGCTTGCGCCAACATTTATCTCAAATGTCGGTAACACGGCAAACCTTACTATCATTCCATCACCAACCGGATTTCATACTTACGAAGTTGTTGTCACGGGATTGAACGGATGTATTGGTACAGCGACCTATACAATTTATGTGGATCCGGTTCCTGCAGCAGCATCGATTGTTGCATCAGGGCCGACAACTTTCTGCGACGGAGATTCTGTAATACTCACAGTTAATCCAGCGGCAGCAACTTACTTATGGTCTAAATCTCCAACCCCTCCTCTTTCTTCCCCGGCTGATACGAATGATAGTTTGTTCGTAAAAGTGAGTGGTACTTATTCCGTCATTGCAAGCACACCGAATGGCTGTCCGTATCCTGCAATCAACCCTGTTACCGTTACCGTAAATCCGAATCCTCCGGCGAAGATCAGCGGCGACACTGTTGTCTGTGAAGGAGAGACGCTTGCTTTACAAACGGTTCCTGCGGGCGGTGCCACATTCTCCTGGACAGGCCCTGGTGGTGCGCAGGTTACGAATCCTTATGTGAAAACGAACATGCAGCTGAGCGATGCCGGAGTGTATACTGTTGTAGTCACATATACTGCGACCGGTTGTACATCGTCGGCATCAGTCACCGTAGTTGTAAACCCTGCTCCGGTTACACCTGTGGTTACTTCAAATCCGGGAGGAGTATTATGTGAAGGACAACTGTATGTATTAACTGCAGGTCCGCCACCGATTTTCCCTGTAGTCTATACATGGAGTACTGGTCAGCTGGGCGCATCGATCAATGCAGTGATGCCTGGAAATTATTATGTAACTGCTTCCAATCAGTTCGGATGTACATCTGTATCAAACGTAATCACTATTCATCCGTTGCCGGATCTCAGCTGTGTTCCTTCAGGATGCTACGATTTCTGCGAGGATTGTAACTCCGTTACGATTCCGGGACCGGCAGGTTTTGCATCATATACATGGCAACAGCTTGTTGGTGTTAACTGGACATTCTACAGCGCAACACAAAACCTCATTGTATTTCCACCGGGTGGAAAGTACAGGTTGCTTGCCGCTAATCAATGGGGATGTTCAGATTCATCCGACGTACTCGACATCATGTTCCATACCTGTTGTCCGCCGGTCGATACAACAATATGTAAAGACACATGCATTACTTTCAACGATAATAACCTTCATGGTTTCATGCCAAATCCTTCTGCACCGAACGTGCTTGTCTCATTGAGCAATGTCGGTTCACAGGGCGGCGCTGCGGATTATTATGTACTCGCACAGGATCAGCCGGGACCATCACAATTGCTCGGTTCTACATTGTTAAATGGAAAATGGTGCTGCGGAACATTCTGCTTTGATTTTAAAATGTTTGAGGATGCAACATTCAGTAATGTAAATCCATCTTTCCAGATCAGAAGCGGAACATATGGTTTCATTTTCGTCTCTACTGTGGTAGCCAATGCGACGAATGGCTGGCATTCAGTGTGTGCGCCGATCACCGATTGCAATCCGCCTCCGTCATCTCCATTAGGTACATGGACGCCTATCGCGGGTACAACAACCGCTCAATGGACTTCTGTACTTAGCAATATCACCGAAGTAATTTTCAAAGTCGATTATACTGCAGCAACCGATGAATCAATCGGTATCGATAATGTTTGTCTGAATTCCGATGTGCCCGATATCGATGCAGGACCGGACGATACGATTTGTGCCGGTCAGTATGCAACACTGCATGTGACGGGTTGCACCGGAGTGCCTCAATGGTTTGAAATCGGGACAGAGGGTAATATATTCCTGCTTGCAGGTGAAATTGTTGATGTTAATCCTCAGCAGACAACCTGTTACATGGTTACATGCTGCAACGAAGGAGCTTGTTGCTGCGATACGGATACGGTATGCATCATCGTGAATCCGTTACCAGTCTTACAATGGCCGATCACTTTCACCAATGTCTGTCAGAATTCTGCACCGGTTTTCCTCGATGCTTCCTCGATACTCGTCTTTGTAAATCCGAACTGGGTTCCTGTAACAAGCACAACGGGAACCGGAATTTTCTCCGGCCCCGGAGTTGCCGGAAATTATTTCTATCCGACAACACTCGGAACATATACCATTACCTACACTTATACAGATCCGAATGGATGTACTGCATCGGTCACGAATACAATCACCGTGATTGATTGTCCTCCACCATGTGATAATGGTCCGTCATGTCAGATCAATGCAGGACCGGATCAGACAATTTGTGCGGGACAGCCTGCCATACTGAATGTTCAAAATTGCAATTCGATTGCGTCATGGTTTGCAATTGGTGCGCAGGGGAATGTCTTTGTTGGTACAGGTCAGACGATTGATGTCTTCCCTCATCAAAGTACATGTTACATTGTTATCTGTTGTAATCCGCCTCCATGTTGTTGTGATACGGATACGGTTTGCATCAATGTAAATCCATTACCGGTTTTACAATGGCCAATTGTGTATTCCAATGTATGTTTAAATTCTGCGCCGATATTCCTGGATGCATCAAACATACTCGTGTTCGTTAATCCAAATTGGGTTCCGGTTACGAGTACAACAGGAAGCGGTTTCTTCTCAGGAATAAATGTTACAGGAAACTTCTTCAACCCTGTTTCATTGGGAACATTTACGATAACTTATACTTACACCGATCCGAATGGATGCGTAAATACAATCACAAATGTTATCACAGTAATAAATTGCTGTAATCAGAGTGCGGCATGCCAGATCGATGCAGGACCTGATCAAACGATTTGTCACGGGCAACCGGCTATACTCACGGTCCAGAATTGCAATTCGATTCCGCATTGGTACAGCCTTGGCGAAAACGAACCTGTATTCGTTGGTGAAGGCCCGGTACTCGACGTCTTCCCGCCAACTACTACCTGTTACATCGTCATCTGTTGTAATCCGGCACCGTGTTGTTGTGATACAGATACGGTTTGCATTACTGTTAATCAGTTGCCAATATTGCAATGGCCTACGGTTTATGCAAACGTATGCCTGAACTCGTCACCGATATTCCTGAATGCATCGAACATACTGGTGTATGTGAATCCAAACTGGGTGCCTGTTACTTCTACGGGTGGAACAGGATTCTTCTCAGGACCTGGCGTTGCAGGAAATTATTTCTATCCTTCGACTCTCGGTTCACATGTGATCACATATACTTATACAGATCCGAATGGATGTACGTCTACGATCACAAATACGATAACGGTAATCGATTGCGGCGGCTGCGACAACGGGCCGAATTGCCAGATTGATGCAGGGCCAGACCAGACGATTTGCGCGGGACAACCTGCCATACTACACGTAAATAATTGCAACAGCCAGGCTTCCTGGTTCCAGTTGAAATCAACATCAATCGGAAATGAGTTGTTCTTCATCGGAGGCGGACAGGATCTGGATGTATTCCCGCAACAGAATACCTGTTATGTGGTTGTCTGCTGCAATCCTCCGCCATGCTGTTGTGATACGGATACAGTTTGCATCACCGTTAATCCTGTTCCAATACTGCAATGGCAGCTTTCTTATGCTCCTGTATGTGTGAATTCAGCGCCGATATTCCTCGATGCTTCCAACATCTTTGTATTCATAAATCCAAACTGGGTTCCTGTTACAAGTACAGCCGGAACCGGATTCTTTTCAGGACCAGGTGTTGCAGGAAACTTCTTTTATCCTTCCACAATAGGTACTCATGTGATCACCTATTATTATACGGATCCAAATGGATGTACGGCATCGATAACAACTTCGATAACGGTTATCGATTGTGGCCTGGGCTGCGACAACGGACCGAATTGCCAGATCGATGCAGGGCCTGATCAGATCATCTGCCAGGGACAACCGGCAATCCTTTCCGTGCAGGGATGCAACAGCACTCCTTCGTGGTTTGCAATCGGAGACGGTGCGAATATGTTTGTCGGAACCGGTCAATTCATCGACGTAATTCCTCAGCACAGCACTTGCTATATGGTGATCTGTTGCAACCCGCCGCCTTGTTGCTGCGATACAGATACCGTTTGCATAACAGTAAGGCCTGCACCGATACTTCAGTGGCCGTTGAGTTACAGTACCGTCTGCCTGAACAGTGCGCCGATCTTCCTCGATGCAAATAACATCTTCGTATATATCAATAACCTCTGGGTTTCAGTAACGGCTTCCGGTGGTACAGGATTCTTCTCAGGTCCGGGTGTTGCAGGAAATTATTTCTATCCGACAACATTAGGAACACATGTCATTACATATTATTATACTGATGAATTCGGATGCACTTCATCGATAACAAATACTATCACCGTCATCGATTGTGGCGGATGCGACAATGGTCCTGATTGCCAGGTAAGCGCAGGACCGGATCAGACAATCTGTTTTGGTCAGCCGGCTATTCTTTCCGTGCAGGGATGTAATTCAACAGCATCGTGGTTCCAGATTGGCCAGGGCGGAGCGGTAGGCGGAGGCGAGAATATTTTCGTCGGTACAGGTGAGACGATCGACGTCTTCCCGCAAGGCACCACCTGTTACATGGTGATCTGTTGTAATCCGCCGCCATGTTGCTGCGACACAGATACGGTTTGTATCACGGTGAATCCATTACCATTCTTGCAATGGCCGTTTGTCTATAACCAGGTTTGTCTCAACTCGGCTCCTGTATTCCTCGATGCTTCCAACATTCTTGTGTACGTGAATCCAAACTTTGTTCCTGTCACCAGCACGGCAGGTACCGGTTTCTTCTCAGGACCAAATGTTGCGGGTAATTATTTCTATCCGAATACAGTTGGAACATTTACGATTACCTATACCTACACCGATGAAAACGGATGTACGAGTTCAATCTCGAATACAATAACGGTTATTGATTGCGGATCAGGTTGCGACAACGGACCGAATTGCCAGATTAATGCGGGCCCTGATCAGACAATTTGCATTGGTCAGGCTGCTATCCTGCAGGTTCAGAATTGTAACAGCCAGGCCGTCTGGTTACAGATAGGCCCGGAAGGAAATACGTATGTTGGAAGCGGACAAATCCTCGACGTCTTCCCTCAGCACAGCGCTTGTTACATGGTAGTCTGTTGCAATCCTCCGCCATGCTGCTGCGATACTGATACGGTTTGCATTACCGTAAATCCTTTACCGGTCTTGCAATGGCCATTGAGTTATAATAACGTCTGCCTGAATGCAGCGCCGATTTCACTCGATGCATCTAACATTTTTGTATTCATCAATAATGCCTGGGTGTCTGTCGTGAATGCCGGTGGAAGCGGTTTCTTCTCCGGTCCCGGAGTAGTTGGAAATTTATTCTATCCAAGTACCCTCGGTGTGCAGACGATCACATATTATTATACAGATGCAAACGGATGCACGGGCTCTGTCACAAATACAATCAACGTAATTTCGTGTGGATGTGACCCTGTGGTTTGTAACTGTAATTCCGATCCGCCGCCGCCGCTTCCGACGATTACGATCAACAGTGTCGATCCTGATAATTGTCACAACGACGGATGCATTCACGCAACATTTACCGGATGCTGCCTGTTATATAGCTACACTTATTATGATCCATGTCGTCCGGAATTGTCGTACAGCATTGCACAGACAAATAATCCAAACATTTTCTGTAACCTGAAAGCAGGAACGTATACAATCTATGTACAGGATATCTGCGGAAATCTTGTACAGACGAATGTAGTGGTTCCATTGGCAAACGGTCCATTGAATGTTTCTGTGAATTTCACTTCCTGTGGCGGTGAAGTTTGTGCAACTGCAGAAGGCGGATGTCCGCCGTATATTTATTCATGGGCAAACGGTTCAACTTCGCAATGCATTAGTGGAGAACCTTGCACAGAAACATGGGTAACGGTTACTGACAGCAGGGGCTGCACATATACTAAGTTCATTGTGATTCCTGGAATTACATTTACGAATGTTGTGAGACCATCTTGCTGTCTCCCTAACGGAAGAATGTGTGCGGTGGTTTGTTTCGGACCTAAGCCGTATACTTATCAATGGAATACACCGATCGGACAAACAACAGCATGTATTTCCGGGCTTACACCTGGTTTGTATTGTTTGACTGTAACAAACGCACTGGGTCAGCAGATTCAATGTTGCTATAACCTGGTTGCTCAGCCAATCGTTCCACCGACGGTTTCATTTGTATTCAACAATTGCGGAAGCACTGTTACTGCAGTGTTGGGCGAAGGAAATTGTCCCGGATACACATACCATTGGGATAATAACAGTACAGAACTCGTAAGAAGCAATATCGAATACTGCGATTCGCTCACGTTTACGGTTGTGACATGTGATGGAGCGGTGTATCATCACGGCATTCGTGTTCCTCGTACGTATCCGACAATAACTCCTGTGAATTGTCTGACGAACATCGGAGCGATATGTGTTCCGGTCGATTGCTTCAGGTGCGAGCCTTATACTTATACATGGTATCCTGCACCTGTATCCATCGTTGGAAACGGCTCATGTGTTACCGCTCATCCGGGAATTTATACGGTTTGTATAACGAACTCCTGTGGTGATGTAATATGTTGCAGAGTCTATCTGCCGCCACCGTTGATTACGGATTGTAACGTTATCATTCATGTGAATGTATGGATACAGGGATTCTATTCCGGTGGAGGGTTGATGGATAATGGAGGTAACGGAGGACCGTTGCATGTTTCCGGAGTTTCACCTGATCTGACAGATGCGGATACAATCTTCGTAAGCGCTGTAACGAGCCAGCCGCCGTATACAGTGGTGGACCGTCAGCCGGGAATATTGAAAACAAACGGAGACGTGGCTGTAACTTTCGGTCCGGGTGTGATTGCCGGAAACTCCTATTACATCAAGCTGAATCATAGGAATGCGATTGAGACATGGAGCGCTTCACCGGTGGTATTCAGCCAGTCGCTGACCTATGATTTCACCACGAATGCATCTCAGGCATTTGGCAACAATCAGACCCTGACGCCGGATAACATGGGCTGGGCAATCTTCAGTGGTGATATCAACCAGGATGGCAGTATCGACGGCAGCGACTTCCTTGAATTGGATCCATCCATTCAAAATGGTGATGGAGGATATGTGGTTGGGGATTTGAATGGAGACGGTGCGGTAGATGGAACAGATTTCCTCGTATTGGATCCGAATGTTCAGTCAGGAATAGGAATTTCAATACCATGATGAACATAAATTAAAATTTTGTAGCACTTGAAGCACCGGGATTAAAAGGAGGGTTTTATTTCCGGAGATTTAGATAGAGAGTCGGAGAACATCCGGCTCTCTTTTTTTTACTAAATTTTTAACACAGAGGCACGGATTACACAGAGAGACACGGAGATTTATTATTATTCTCCGTGTCTCTCTGTGTAATCCGTGCCTACTGATGAACAAATATTAGATAGCTTGTAGAAATAGATAATTCTACCTCATTTTGTTAGAAGAGAGGGAGGGCCTGCCAAAAAACCGGGAAGCGCTGGCCATGTGCGGTGGGCAGGTTTTTTTTGGCTTGACTTTCTTTGCTTACTTTCTTTGGTCAAGCAAAGAAAGTAAGAATCGGAGACGTAAACTTGGCATGAGTAACGAACGAAGCGATGAAACAGTTCATCCCACGTCGTATTGTCGTCAGACATCTATCCTCCGTGTTAAAATTTGTTTAGTAAATAATCAACCTGGTAGAGAAACTTATAATATCTCCATTAATTTTCAAAAAGTAAACTTCTCTTGGTAAATCGCTGTTCTCTTTTTCAATAATCAATTCCTCGTCTTCTGATTTTAAAAAGGATTCTTTGAAAATAATTTTACCATGTACATCAACTAGTGTCATGTCTACCGGACCTTTGACAGATTTATTGATTTGAATATGATATTTTCCATCCGAGGGATTTGGATAAATTGAAACATCGTGAGTGGAAATAAAATTGAATGAAGACATTTTACGTAATTCCGACGGCGGAGGAATAGTCTTAATAATTGAAAACTGATCGTTGATTGAACCGGCAGTAGTAAGAAAGCTGCAGGATAAAGTGTCACCTTTGATATCGAGAATTAAACTGCCGCCAATATTATTGATTGATGTAAACATTGCATCATGCGGAAATCCGGGCGAGGTGCCCGTGCCGATTTCTCCGGAGACACCGCATACGACATATACAGTTCCCGAATCTCTATTTGCATATTTAAAATAGGGACCGCCTCCCTCCTGAACGATGTTACCCGCTGGAAATAGTGCAGGATTAAAAGTATTATCCAGGCCAAAATGATTTTTTATGAAATAACTTCTTTCATAATTGTGGCTATGTCCCGATAATACCAGGTCTACACCAAATGATTCAAGCAATGGAACAAGATTCGTTCTTGTATTTACAGATTCAATGTCAATGTCAGAATTGTGACTTCCTTTCGTAAACGGCGGATGATGAAAATATACGACCGTCCATTGCTGGGTATTGTTTGTAAGATCATTCAACAGCCATTGATACATAGCGCTTGAAGATGTATTGTAAGATCCATAACTGTCGAGCGAAATAAAATGCACGTTGCCATAATCAGTCGAATAATATTTTTCTGTTCCTGATCCTTTTGGTAAATTGAAAATGTAAAAGTATGGGAAATTTAATCCAAGGGCATTTGCGCTCAGGTAACCCGAGCTTGCATAATCGTGATTGCCCGGGCTGGGAAACACGGGTATGTTTTTGAATTGAGAAGGATAGATGTTAAAAACCTTTGCCTGGTATTCAGCATCAGTTCCCGTTGCATATGCATTATCTCCCACCCATATCCATCCGTTTATTTTTTGTCCTGCAGTATAGTTTGTAAATGAATTTCGAACGTTCGTCTGCACAGTACTGGCCATTCCGAAATCGCCGATGACCCAGAACTTAAGCGGGTCTTTTTCATTATTGTTTGGTGCCGTGTAAAAATAATTATTCAGATCTCCCTGAAGAGTTGAAGAAGTTGTGCCGATGGAATAAAAATATTTTGTATTAGGCAAAAGATTTTTCAAGGTGATGGTATGTTCAACTGTCGGAATTGTATCGATCACGGAATCATTGAGCGTTGAAACATCCACACCGAATTTTACCTTGCTGTCAGTTACGATATTGGTTCGCCATTGTATATTGATACTGTCCCTGGATGGAGTTGTCATATAAGGCCCTCTCGTTAATAAAAGTTGTGGGGGTGGAGCCAGAGTTGTAAAAATTCCGCTCGATGAAACAGCACTTTGCAGTCCGTCCGAACAAAGCGTCTGAACGGTAAATTCGTAATTAGTCGACGGCTGAAGGTTAGCAAGTACAAGTGATGTGGATGAAGTATTAATCGGTGCCGAATATGAAGCTCCGATGTTTCTGATTCTATATCTCACATTGTAAGATGCAGCGTCGGTAATCGGAGTCCAGTATACCTCGGCAGAAACGGATGTTTTATTGATGGTTCCGAATAAGCTTACATTCGGAGTTGCGCAGGAATTGGCCAGTGTAATAAAACTCTTCGAAGCAGATACAGAAGATGTGGAATTTCCGGAACAAACGGTCTG
This sequence comes from uncultured Flavobacteriales bacterium, assembly GCA_964595205.1. Classification (GTDB taxonomy): domain Bacteria; phylum Bacteroidota; class Bacteroidia; order AKYH767-A; family 2013-40CM-41-45; genus JADKIH01. Next base: position 103,935 of record CAZQOQ010000033.1, read on the forward strand.
GAGAGTAAATTCATACGTTACATTCGGTTGCAGGTTGGACAATATGATAGGAGAAGTTGTACTGTTAATTGCGCTCGAATAAGAGGCGCCAATATTCTTCTTCCTGTATTTTAAATTATAGGATACGGCTCCGGAAACAGGAGTCCAGTAAATCCTGGCGGAAGACATTTTAATACTGTCGGCGCCGGCGAGGGACATGTTGGGCGTAAGGCATGGCAAAGGATTACCGATCAGCTGGAGAACAAATGTAATGTCGCTCGAACTTGCAGAAGAGTTATGTACCTCTGCAGCCACGACGTTGTTGCCTGGGATAAAATATGAAACGGGAAGATTTACTGTATAAGTCGAGCTTCCGTCGTCGGAACAATTGGATGAGGCAGGTGTGTTATAATTGATCGTTCCGGATGGCATGTTGTTCCGGTAAACCTCGACACCGTTTACATACACAACAATACCGTCGTCGCGCCTGATTTTCAAAACATAACCGGAATAGATTGCAGGATTGCTAATGCTGATCGATTTCCTGAAATAATAATTTATTTTTCCGCTGGTGATTTTCGTTGTGGGCGAATCACCGAATCCAAGTTCGGCAGCACCAGATGGCCATGAAGTATCTACAAATGAAAGTCCGCGCCATGCAGTTCCCTGGTTGGAACCGTTGGCGAGATATTTCCAGGAAGCATTTGTGGCAATCAGGGTAGTTTGTGCGTTGGATTCATAAGCATAGAAAAGTATTAGCATCAAAGCTAATGTTGATGCTAACAAACAGGTGCGTTTTGTTTTCAAAATATTTTATTTAAAAAAAATGAAGGCTAATTAATATAAAGATCGAAACAAAAATTTAATATACAATACATTTTAAATAGGTGAAATTATTCCACACTTTTTGGAAATTGGGAATTGGAAAAAGGGTAATTAAAAGAAATTTTTGGCGAAAGGTTGAACCCCTCATCCCCAGCGCTTCTACCGAAGAAGGCTATTTCTTCGTGGCGCTTATAAAATCGGGAGACGTTAACAAAATCGTGAGCATTTAAATGTGGATTGGAAATCACACAGCTCAAAAACAAATGATTTGGGAAATCCTTCGAAGCATTCTTTTCTTTTTTTTATAGATGGGAGCAAATCCTTGGCAGCAGGGTAAATTAAACGAATCATATTACCAACTTTTATTACTTAGCTATTTGATGAGTCTCACCCACTCTGACAATTCTTACTAAATTAAAACTATCAACACCAAATTTAATCTCCCAGCCAACCGGATTTGTTCGACTCAATGGGTGGTTTGGAGTAGTTACAACGTATATGATTGCTAAACGTAAGCCCAACGAGTCTCGCACCCCCCTTCCAAAAGCAGGGGTCTCAAGAAAATAGTATCGCCCTAATCGTTCCACAATTTGTGATGTGTCCATTCCTACAAAGCAACCAGAATAGCTATCCTTGATAGCAAGAATAAGTGAATCGGTTGTTGATGTATAATCGCTCCCTTCACTCCCGTGCTTAAAGGAACGTTTAAGTTCCATGTCTAAATTTTTACATTTATAGTCGTAAGTTGTCGGCATCACAGAGCATGCAGTGATAAAAAGTACTAAGCAATAGTATGCGCAGTTCATTTTTAGTCTTTAATAAATTTAACTCCACCTATCACACCACCAGACGTAAATTTAATAATATAAATTCCATTGGTAAAACGACTCAAATCAATTTCTACTTTGTCATGACTTGGTCTTAATGATAAAGGATCAGATAAATATCTACCTGTATAATCGCATATCTGGATTTTTATCTCTTCTTGAAGATCAGAATTAACATCTACGTATAGTCTGTCTTTTGCAGGGTTCGGGTAAATCGAAACCCCATTTATCAATCGATCAATTTCAGGAACTGCAATCCATGGAGGTGCAGTGCAACCGGAAGAAGTTGACGACAACCTATGAACAATTGGGCATCCAGGTAGGTGAATAGGTATAATATTAATTCCCCCAGCTGCGAAGTATTTGCTCCCAACGATAAAAAAAAGAAAAGCTTGCTTCGAAGGATTTCCCAAATCCTTTGTTTTTGAGCTGTGTGATTTCAAATCCACAATTAATAGCTTACGACTTACCTAATGCACTATCTTTTATTAAATGACCATGCTCGGTGTAGCCCACCTGTGACGGATATGCTTATAAATCTAAATAAAAAACGCGACCAGCTTCGAAGAATATTTATCCGCCAAAGGTCGGACAAGTCCGTTGTATTTGAGCTGTGGATTTTAATCCACCTATAGATGCTCATCGTCTTTCAAGTTACTCAATACCCTTTTCGCCCAGGTAACAACTAGAGTACTAAGGTGGATATTCCGCGAAACCAGAGCACTCTTTTTCGGAGCAAAGTGACCACCTAAAGTTAACTGCATACAGAGCAATGGAAATGGTTTATTCAACTTTAATTTTCTTAGAAGCATTCACATTTTTCCCAATCACATGAGCAATATAAATTCCCCGCGCAAGGAAGGAAAGATCGAGAGTTTGTTTATTATTTGTGATGAGAAGACTGCAAACAACTTTGCCTGTCATATCAACAACTTTAAAATCAAGAGGTGAATTCCGGAGAGAATATTCGAAAGTAAACAAACCGCTAGACTGATCCTGATAAATAGTAAAGTGATTCGAATTCATTTCTTCTATTCCGGTTACAAAGTCTACAAAAATACATTCGGTGCTTGTACACGAATTCAAAGTTGAAACCGTTACACAGTAATTTCCGGTTTGATTTACAGAAATCGTTTGACTCGTTTCTGAAGTAGACCATGCATATTCGGAAAAACCACTGCCGGCATCCAATACAAAATTATTCTGTGATGTTACGACAGAATCCGGGCCCAGAGAAAAAACAGGAAGCGGATATATGATTGCATTAGTTAAAGTGCGATTGCTGTAACAAAATCCGTCGTACGACTGAGCAAAATAATTTGTAGATGTTGTTATTAACGGTGTATTGAAAATGTCTCCCGTCCCAACAAGATTTCCTCCTGCTATATCATCATACCACAAAACCGAATCACTGGTTATCGCATTTAATTCTACTGAACCATCGCCGCAATGGCTGCCGCCGGCTGTAATCGGTTCAGCAGGTATGGAACGAACAATTGCATTTACCTGTATCCTGTTACTCGAACACGTCGAATTTTCGGAAGCTACATAATACTGACGACTTGAATCCAGGGTTGGAATATTATAGACGGAACCTGTAAAAAGCGGAACGGTTGCAGTAGCTGAGTCGTACCAAACAACCTGATATGCTGAGCTTGCAGAAAGTGCAATGGCTCCGGGTCCGCAACGCGAAGAATCGGAACCGGCCGGTTGTGTAATCCCGGTTGTGATAATAGCGTCAACCGGCACACGCAAACTCGGGCATGTGGATCCTGCAGAGGCATAAAAGGTTTCATCTGCCGTTAAATAAGGAGTTGTGAAGGAAGAGCCGGTATTAAGCGGTAATCCCCCTGTGGCGGCCGCATACCATCTGATCGAATGTGATGATGAGGCTGAAAGATCGACTGTTCCCGGTCCGCAGTGAGTACCGTCGTTTACATTGGGCGGTGAGACGAATGGAGAATTCACGGTTACCGTCTCATCAAGGAAATTCCTGTCAGGATAAACATCATGCGGATTACCCGTGTAACAATGAAAGTCATAGTCACCATCAGTAGTCATGTCTATCGTTGTTGTAAATGTAATTGTCTTTGTTTCATTCCGGTCGACAGAGGAGGCATATGTCTGTGTAAGCGTCTGATTTATTTCACCCGTAATTTCAACGGTTACCGGAATATTCGAAACGGTATAGTCGCTGTAATTTGTGATTTCAACAATGACCTGGGCATTTTGATATCCGCATGTTACAGAAACAGGGGCAACAAGTTCTGTAACTGCAGTAAATGAGAGTTGTGTCTGTACATTGCCATTGTCGTCGGTTTTAATAATGATTGCATCAGGTGGCGGGGCGTTGTCACCAAAACTTCTTGTGTGCCCGCCAACGATAAATCCGCCGTCGTCAGTTTCGCTGGCAGAGTAACCATGATCATGTTCATCACCGCCATAGTATCGTTGCCATGAAATATTTCCTGAAGAGGTTAATTTAAACAACCACACATTTGGATCGGGCCATGGACCTAATCGCGATGTTCCGATTCCAATATAACCGCCGTCGGAAGTTTTGTTGATTCCCTGGAAGCCATCGTCGAGCGGACCACCGTAATACTTTGACCATTGTACAACTCCGCCAGTATCCGTCCTCACCAGGTATGCATCTTCACCACCGGCGCCGAGGCCGGTAGTTGTTCCTGACAGAACAAATCCATCGTTTCCCTGAACGACTGCAAGACATTTAATGACATCTACACCTGATGTGCCTAAAAATTTTGTCCAGACAGAATCGCCGTTTGCGTCAGTCCTCACAATGAAAAGATCATCGCTTCCTGTGCCGCCCAGAATAAAGCCGCCATCCTGCAATCGTTTCAGCGAATTTGCTTCGTCATAATCGGCGCTGCCATAAATTTTATTCCAGAGTATGTTGCCGTTATCGTCCATCTTCATGATGAATGCATCGAAACCCTGTGCGGGAGAGGAGCTGGTATATCCAACGGCAACAAAGTCGCCATTCGGCAGTTCGAGGATATCTCTCGCTCTTTCATAGCCGCTGCCGCCCCAGTTTCTTACCCATTGCTGGTTTCCGCTTGAGTTAAGTTTTATAAAAAGTGCATTATCGTTTCCGCCGAAGCTCGATGAAAATCCACACAGAATAAATCCTCCATCAGACGTTGGTATGCCTTTATAGAAACCGTCTTCGTCGTCTGATGGACCGTCATATGTATAGGTCCAGATTTCATCTCCATCATCCTGGAAACGCATTACCAGTCCGTCGGTGTCGTTTGAATTCAGGTTGTTTGTATAACCGGCGGCGATGAAATCGCCGTTCGACAATTCATGTACGTCTCTGAAGCAATCAGCTCCGTCCATTTTATAAAGTTTTTCCCAGGTTGCGGCATTTGATTTACTTCCGAGGATAAATAATAAAACGGTTATGTAGTAGAAATTTCTTTGCATCAATTTTTTAATATTAGATTTACTTATGTGTAAACTTTATAAGGAGATAAAATCAATATAAAGCAATATTAGCCTTTTGTCAAATAAATTAGGGAAGTTCGGTGATAAGAAATGAACATTTGCCAATGGATATTAATTATAGATAAATAGGCGATTTTATTTTCCCCCTCATCCCCAACCCTTCTCCCGAAGAAAGCAATTTTTTCATGGCAAGAATAAAACCGGGAGAAGGGAGCCCAATTATTTTTAGTTGAACCCCTCTCCAGACGGAAATATGATTTAATAAAAAAAATATTAATCAGGAGAGGGGCAGGGGTGAGGGGTATAAATAACCCCTCATCCCCAACCCTTCTCCCGAAGAAAGCAATTTTTTCATGGCAAGAATAAAACCGGGAGAAGGGAGTCCAATTATTTTTAGTTGAACCCCTCTCCTGACGGAAATATGATTTAATAAAGAAAATATTAATCAGGAGAGGGGAAGGGGTGAGGGGATAAAAATTCCATTTTACCTTTACGTTTAATTTTCCTAAATTCGTTTTCATTCAGGCATCAAAAAAGATTGCCAAAGTCCCTAAATCATGCATAAATCATCGATTTCCCTGGTAAGATTACTGCCCGCTGCCGTGATATTTCTGTTTTTATCTTCAGTGTCCTCCGCACAAAATGTCGACTACAAAAACAATCCCGAATGGATTAAGATGATCGACAATCCCAATGCAAATTATTACGAGGCTATCAAAGCGTATGATACCTATTGGCAGTATCATGAAAAACCAAACAACGAAGAAGAAGAGATGGAGAGGAATGCTGCAAATGCTCCTTCAGAAAAAATGACAGAGAAGCAAAAGGAGGAGAGGGATGAATTTCTGCGCGAGCGCGAAGAAGAACTCAAAAAAGACCAGGATAAAAAACTTTCAGAAAAGGAAATGAAAGAACTCGCATGGAAACAGGAGATGACCTACCAGTGCAAACGCTTCGAAAACTGGATTCGCGAAGTGAAGCCATTCGTGCAAAACGATGGCAGCATACTCAGCCAGGAAGAGCGTATGAAAATTTATAATGATCAGATCGAAGAACAACGCAGGCAGGATAAAAAATAAAATAAACGTTGCAAAAATTTATCATGAGAAAATATTTACCCCTTATAGTTTTTATTCTGTTACTATTCGAATTCTGCATGGCTCAAACGGGCTGGACACCAGTGTCTCCTGATTTTTTTCCTACCAATGCCAGCGGACAGATTCACGGAATCAGCAGGATTACACAGGTAAAATTTCATCCGACAAATTCCAGCAAGATGTATGCTGTAAGCTGCCGCGGTGGATTATTCATCTCTTCCAATTCCGGTACAAGCTGGACGCTCGCTCCGGGCTGTGATATGCTTCCACAATTACGGCTGAATTCCGTCTGCGTCGATCACACTAACGACCAGGTTATCTACCTCGGAACCGGCGATGCAAATTATTATTCATCCGGCAACGGAGTCTATAAATCCACGAATGGAGGCACAACGTTTTCCGCAACCTCATTAACCGGAAAACTTATTATCGAACTATTAATGGATCCTGCCAATAACAATACGATCATCGCCGCCACCGAAGCCGGTATTTACAAATCGACCAACGCAGGTTCTACATGGACATTGAAGTCTTCTTCTTCGCTTGCATTCCGCGACATGGTCTTTAAAGCAAATTCGGGAACCAAAACATTGTTCGCTTCAACGTATTCTGAATTGTACAGGTCGACTGACATGGGCGAGACCTGGACAAATCTTTCCAACGGCATCTATATTCCTTCAGGCTACAGCAACGGCGCCGGATGCCGTGTTGCCGTAACTCCCGCCGACAGCCAGCTCGTCTACTTCGCAATGATTGCAAAGAACGGAACCATCTTTAAATCGACCGATGGAGGAAACACATTTGTAAACGTCAAAGACAATGTAATGCCCAATCTCACAGCCTATGAAAATACTTCCACTTCGACCGGGCAAGGTGACTATAATTGTATGTTCAATGCAGATCCTGTAAACGGGAGCATACTTTATTTCGGCGCGCATAATTTCTGGAAATCGACCAATGGCGGTACAAGCTGGTCCAAGATGACCGACTGGTGGGCCATCCTGCACACCGACATGCATTGGGTAAAAGTCAATCCTTACAATACATCGCAAATCTGGACAGGCAATGATGGCGGCGTATGGATGAGTGTTAACGGAGGTTCACAATGGACACCTAAGAGCGATGGCATTTACGGCTATGAAATCTATCACGGGAACTGCAGCCCCACCCGACGCGACATGTTCAGCATCGGAACACAGGATAACGGTGAACTCTATCATTCAGCCGGCACCTGGTATACTAACCGCGGGGGAGACTGGGGCTCGCAATGCGCCTTCGATTACAGGAACAGCAGCAACATGGTCTATTATTACCAGAACGACAAAAGAAGATTGGTAAATGGATCAGACGGTACGTATGGTCTGCCGGTTTCATCACTTCAGGATATTGCGTTCTATCGTGGGAATATTAACCTGGCCTTTGCGGGAAATTTAGATGTATATCGAACCACAAACCTTCAGAGTTCTTCTCCTGCATGGACGAAGATCACGAATATAAACAAGACCATAAAGGCAATACATGTTAACCTGGCTGATGCAAATAAAGTATATGTCATTACCAGCGATGCAACCATTTACGTGTGTACGAATGCGCTTGCTGCCACTCCTGTTTTTACAGCTTACGCGCTTCCGAATTCAACAAATAATTACGCGAGTATGACCAGCATCAAACTTTCGCCCAATACGCTGTATGCATCGCTGAATACGAGAGTTTACCGGTCGACAGACAATGGCATGACATGGACAAATGTTTCTTCGAACCTGCCAAACATCAACTGGGCGAAGATACTTCCGGATGAATATTTTTCTGCAAGTGAGATGGTATTCGTTGCAGGAAATACGAGTGTCTATTATAAGAAGAACGGTCAGACAAACTGGACGTTATTTTCAAGCGGCCTTCCAACGAGAACACTGATTATTGACTTCAGCATCTATGACGATGGCACCAATCAATCTGCACTTCGTGTTTCTGAATACGGCCGCGGCATGTGGGAGATTCCTATGACGACGGTACGCAACGTAAGTTCTGAATTTTCGGTTAATCAGAGCTTCCCGTGTGTAGGAACCTCCGTACAGTATTCCGATTTATCCACCGGCAATGTTACCTCCTGGAACTGGACATTCCAGGGTGGAACTCCATCGAGTTCAACACTTCAAAACCCTGTCGTGACATATAATTCAGCCGGAGTTTTCAATACTACATTGCAGGTCTCTGACGGAGTTACCTCAAATTCGCTCACGAAAAACGCATACATCAATTCTACCGGCAGCGTATTACCGTTGAGTGAAGGATTCGAAACGACACCATTCCCACCTGCCGGCTGGACTTCAGTCGATGACGGTGCCGATGCACAGGTATGGCAGCAGTCGATGGTTGCCGGCGGCTTCGGAACTTCCGCAGCTTCTTTCTGGTTCGATAATTATGCAGTGAATGTACAGGGTAAAAAAGATGAAATGCGAACGCCACGTTTCGACATTGCCGGGCTCACGACTGCTGAATTTAAATTTGATGTGGCTTTTCAACCCTACAATACGACAAACAATTCTGACACGCTCGAAGTACTTGTGTCGACAAATTGCGGAGCAACGTTTACGTCAGTTTACCTCAAAGGAGGAAATACACTGGCAACGGTTCTGGGAAATTTAAATTATCCTTTCACTCCCACGGCCGGACAATGGCGGACGGAAACGATAAATCTAAGCAGTTTCATTCCCGGCAGTACGGTTGTGATTTCTTTTAAAAACCGCGGACACTATGGGAATAATATTTTCATCGATAATGTGAACCTTACAGGGACACTGGCTGCATCTGCAGGACCAGACAGGATTATTTGTGCAAACGGGAATGCAGTCATAGGCTCATCCCCTGTGTCCGGAATTAGTTATAGCTGGAGCCCCGCTGCAGGACTTACTTCTTCAACGGTCAGCAACCCTACCGCTTCTCCGGTAGCAACAACAAATTATATACTCACTGCCACCAAACAGGGTACATCTATAAGCGGTAAGGATACCGTAGTTGTTTCGATTGATGAAGTGCCGCTTTCAGGTACGATTACTCCAGTGAGTTGTTTCGGCGGCAATAATGGCGCGATCGATCTTTCTTCATCGGGTGGTATTGCACCGTATTCATATTTGTGGAATGATAATTCTGTTTCGGAAGATCGTTCGGGATTGATCGCCGGAAATTATTCGGTAACCGTAACAGATGGCAACTCCTGTTCCCGTGCGTTTAATTTTAACGTATCTCAGGGGGTTCAGATGAATGTTGGTATTACCTCGGGTCCGTCATCCTGTATAGCGAATACGGGTACGGCGACTGCAATTGCTACGGGTGGTAACGGCGGTTATGCATACGCGTGGAGTAACGGTGAATCAACGAGTATGATCAGTAACCTGGCGCCTGGAATTTATTCTGTTACTGCTACCGATATCAACGGCTGCACAGGCACTGCATCCGTAACGGTTGGCTCTTCCTGCGACGTTGTATTAAATCTTAAAGTCTTTATCGAAGGATTTTACACCGCTCCCAATACAATGGTGCCGGTGGCCGACCCATTCAACCACCCGACGTTATGCGATTCAGTTACAATCGAACTGCATGAAGCAGTTTCGCCATTTAATCTTGCATATTCGGTGAAGGATGCATTCGATATTCACGGCTTGGGAACGTTCAGGTTTCCAGAGGCTGTGCTGAACAAGTCATACTACGTGGTTTTGAAACACAGGAATTCAATTGAGATCTGGAGTAAGAATCCGCTTTTATTTAATTCTTCGTCGATGAGTTTTGATTTTACTTCTTATTGAATTTTAACACAGCACAGATTACACAGAGGACCACAGAAATAATTTTTATTCTGTTTGGTCCTCTGTGTAATCTGTTTCAGATTTTATCAATAAATTCCGACTAAAATCTTTCAATTTGGTAACCTTCTTTAATCAATTTTGTATGTATCATGATTCCATTTTTCAATTGCAAATCCCGCTCAAAATTGCGTATTTTCACGACCTATGTTAAACAATAAAAAAATAATTGTCGTTTTACCTGCGTATAATGCTGCGGTTACATTGCAGAAAACATACAATGAAATTCCGTTCGACATTGTTGATGATGTTGTGATTGTTGATGATGCGAGTAAAGACAATACTGTTGAAGTTGCCAAAGCTGTTGGCATAAAGCATGTGATCCGCCACGATAAGAATAAAGGATACGGTGGAAATCAAAAAACATGTTACAATAAAGCGCTTGAATTAGGCGCTGATATTGTCATCATGCTTCATCCCGATTATCAGTATACTCCAAAATTGATCACGGCAATGGCGAGTATCATTGCTCATGATCTGTATCCTGTTGTTATCGGTTCAAGGATTTTAGGGATGGGTGCTTTGAAAGGGGGTATGCCGGTTTATAAATATATATTCAACCGGATATTAACCCTGACACAGAATGTGTTGATGAATCAGAAGATGTCGGAGTACCACACGGGGTATCGGGCATATAACCGGAACGTGCTGGAAACGATTCCATACATGAAAAATTCGGATGATTTTGTTTTCGATAATGAATTGCTCGCCCAGGTCTTCTATTTCGGCTTTGACATCGGCGAAATCACATGCCCTACGAAATATGCAGAGGATTCTTCATCGATTAATTTTTCAAGAAGCGCCACATATGGCCTCGGAGTTTTGAGAACTTCATTTCTCTATTTCCTTTCTAAGCTCGGAATTTACACAGCGCCAATTTTCAAAAGAGATTAATATTCCATTCAATCATCATCCAATAGGAGCTTCTCTTAAGAAAAAATTTTAACACAGAGACCACATAGAGCCACAGAGTTTCACAGAGAATGTCTACAAAAAGTAAACTCGTCTCCGTGAATCTCCGTGTTACTATGTGGTCTCCGTGTTTATTTTAAAATTTACTACATCGATTTTCGCCGACGGGTAAGAAAATTACTGGCACAACGCCTTATATTGATCTGCCGCGTATTGTAAACCGTATTGTGCTGCAGTCTGGAAATCTTTACATGCCTCCGTCTTCCTGTTTATGTTTATCTCGCATAAGCCACGATTATAATAAGCCTCTGCAAGTGCTGGTTGAAGTGAAAGTGCTTTACTGAAGTCCCGGATAGCGTCATCATTTTTTTTCAACGTCATGTTTAGATTTCCCCTGTTGAAATAGACATTCGGATAGTCGGGCTGCATTTCGATGGTCCTGTTATAGTCTTTGAGCGCTTCGTCGTATTTGTTCTGGGCGGCCATGAGAATTCCCCGCTCGGAATATGCTTTGTAATAATTCGGCTGCAGTTCGATGGTTTTGTTAAAATCACGCAGAGATTCTTCGAACTTCCCTGCATTCCTGTATGCGATACCGCGATTGCTGTACGCCTCAGCATAATCTTTCTTCAATGAAATTGCCTTCGAATAATCGCTGATGGCCTGGTCATATCGTCTGGTAATATTCATTAACAGCCCGCGATTATTGAATGCAATCGTATAATCGGGTTGCAGCTCAATTGCTTTATTGAAGTCGCTGATCGCTTCTTCATATTTCTTAAGGGTGCGCATCAATCCTCCCCGGTTGTTGTATGCCTTCGAGAACTTCGGCTCTATTTCCAATGCCTTGTTATAATCTCTCAAAGCCTCGTCATATTTTTTCTCAGCGGCGAAAATGATCCCGCGGTTGATATAAGCCTGGGGAATCGTCTGGTATTTTTCAATAACATCATTCCAAAGAGTCATACCATTCTGCCAAATGTCGCATCGTGCAAACGTGCGTGAAGAATAGAATATTAAAGAAACACCAACCAGTATATAAGAAAGCGTCCTGTATTTTTTATTATTCCAAAGCCGGATAATACCTTCTCCAGCAAGATAAAAGATTCCAATTGAAGGAATGTAACTATACCTGTCGGCCATGATAGCGCCTCCTACCGGCAATAACTGCAGGACGAGAAAAACCGTAATTGCAAAAAAACCAACACCCAAAACCAACACTTTCGTTTTACGAAGTGAATACAAAACGATTCCTGCAATGATTAAGGCAAAGAGCAGGAAAGTGAAATATTCGGCCGGCAGAGGATTTCCACTCCTGATAGGGTATGCATAATAGGCACACAGGTTAAACGGTATGATAAGTTTCACGAGGTACATCACAAAACCATAGCTGGCGAAGATGAGCCGCTGATCGAAGGGAAAGAAGACAATGTCGGTAGCGCCCGACGTTTTTTGTGCCTGAATGGCCACGAAGCCGAAGATCACCGAGAGCAGGAAGAAGGGAATTTTCTCGACAAGGGATTTCGAATCAATCTTATAACCTTTAAAATAATCGATGAGCAGGAGGGCGACAGGTAAAGACGCCGCCATGGCTTTCGACAACAGCGAAAGCAGGAAAAAGATCAGCGCATAGACGTAATATTTTTTTCTGTTGTCTTTCTTGAATTTCAGGTAATAAATAACAGTGACGATGAAGAAGAGCGAATAAAGCAGGTCTTTTAATTCTGATGCCCATGCAACCGACTCCACATGCAGCGGATGGATTCCAAACAGGAGTGATGCAATAATCGCAACTCCGGGTTTGCCACTCAGCAGGTTGATCGCATAGAAAACCAATATGGTATTCAGGATATGAATGAGAATATTTACTAAATGATATCCTGTTTCCGAAAGTCCGAATGCTTTAAACTCGATCGCATAAACAAGGATCGTAAGCGGATGGTAGTTTCCCATCACAAAATTTGAGAAAATATCTCCGAGGTTTAATGAACGGATAAAGACATTGTTCTTTAAATAGTCATCATCGTCCCATACAAAACCATTATCGAGTGCCGGAAAATAAATGATAAAAGTGAGGATGGCAATCGCGAACAGGGCATAAAAATAGCGCCTGTCAACTTTTACCGCGACGGCTTTTTTTGGTATGCGATTATGCTTATTAAGTTCTTTTTTACTTTTCATGTTTCATGTGTGAAAGAGGAGTGAAATATATGACTTTAAGTTTCACCTATCAAATTTCACCCGGGTCATTGTCTCTGATGGCTGTGGTTCGCGGCACTCAGGCCGGTAAAAATAGCAATGACCATTATGATTTATTACTTTCGCACCCTGAAATTCAGCATGGAATTAGAAAAAGAAATATCACGCCGCAGGACATTTGCGATCATCAGTCACCCCGATGCAGGAAAAACCACCCTCACTGAAAAATTCCTTCTTTTCGGAGGCGCTATCGTTACTGCCGGAGCAGTCAAGAGCAATAAAATAAGGAAATCCGCTACGTCCGATTTTATGGAGATCGAAAAGCAGCGGGGAATTTCCGTCGCCACCTCGGTGATGGGCTTCGATTATAACGGAAAGCGCGTAAACATCCTGGATACTCCCGGTCACAAGGATTTCGCCGAGGATACATATCGTACACTCACCGCCGTCGACTCTGTCATTCTTGTGATCGATTGCATCAAAGGCGTCGAGGAACAAACCGAGAAACTGATGAACGTATGCAGGATGAGAAATACTCCGGTGATCATCTTCATCAATAAAATGGACAGGGAAGGAAAAGATCCTTTCGAGTTGCTGGATGAATTGCAGGATAAACTTAAGATTCATGTACGGCCACTCTCATGGCCCATCAGCCAGGGTGAATCTTTCCAGGGAGTATATAATCTTTACAGGAAAGAACTGAATATCTTCGAACCCAATAAAACAGGAATCTCCGAGAATAAAGCCAGGATCGTTGAATTGTCTGACGATAAGATCAGCGAATATATCGGCGAACGATATACTGCCAGGCTCCGGGAGGATGTTCACCTGATTGAAACCGTTTTCGAGCCCTTTGACCAGGCCCTGTACAGAGACGGATTACTGGCGCCCGTGTTTTTCGGAAGCGCCATCAACAACTTCGGCGTTCAGGAATTGCTCGAAACATTCCTGGAGATTGCTCCTCATCCTTCTTCCCGGGAAACAAACGAGCGGATGGTACAGGCGGTTGAAAAGAATTTTACAGGCTTTGTCTTTAAGATACACGCCAACCTCGATCCGAATCACCGCGACAGGATTGCTTTTTTAAAGATCTGTTCCGGTAAATTCGAGAGAAATAAATTTTACTGGCACACCCGGCTCGAAAAGAAGGTGAGATTTGCCAACCCGACCAGTTTCATGGCCAACGAAAAAACACTCATCGAAGAGGCATTTCCCGGGGATGTAATCGGACTGTTCGACAATGGTATTTTCAAGATCGGCGATACACTCACGGAAGGGGAGATGCTGCATTACAAAGGTATTCCCAGCTTTTCACCGGAGATCTTCAAGGAAGTGGAGAACCGCGATCCTTTTAAAACCAAGCAACTCGAAAAAGGAATTCAACAGCTAACCGAGGAAGGCGTTGCGCAGCTCTTCACGCAGCAGCCGGGCAACCGTAAGATTGTCGGTACAGTCGGTGAACTGCAGTTCGATGTGATCAAGTTCCGGCTGGAACATGAATATGGCGCCAAATGCGAATTCCGCCCGCTTAGTTATACGAAAGCCTGCTGGATCACAGGCGATACACAGGCAGCACTGGATCAGTTTATCTCTAACCGCAGTTCGAATATTGCCTATGATAAGGAGAACCACCCGGTTTATTTTGCCGATAATAACTGGATGCTGAAAATGATCAGGGAAAGTTTTTCATCGATACATTTTCATACTACTTCTGAATTTAAAGGTAGTAAATCCGAAATGGAGCTTTACTGATTCTGCAGGTTTAAAACCCCGTCTGTCCTATCGCTTAATCTCCAGTTCCGTTTCATATTTCCAGCCGGCCTGCTCGAGCATCTTTTCGACCTGCCTGTGCCTGTAGCGAATGAAGGTTAACAATCCTTCGTAGTCAATATCCGAAATGTTCACCCTCTGTGTGAGTGATTTTTCATATTCTTCCATAGTCATTGCCTTTAATGTATCCGTCCTCATGGAAGGAACCAGCAGGTTGTGATTTTTGATTATATATTTTTCGAGAGAATCAGCAGACATATACTGGTTGATCCTGTGTACTTCGTTTAAATATTTTTGTTTTAGAAATTTATTCCCAAGCACCTTTGAAGGCAGCGGCAATTCAAAGAGGTCATCGTTCACACCATTAGCAACGATCGAAAAATCAGAACCACTTACGTCGTAATTGTTAAGCGATGAATTGTAATCCCATGGCAGGTAATAATATTTGTTTTCAACGGTATCCCTGTACAGATAATAATTCTGTCCGTAGAAATAACTGTCCCAGTTATTGAAAACAATGTCCGCAGCCAACACTGAGATATATGAATCGAAGTCGAAAATATTTTTCAGGCTGTCATAAAAAACTTCTGCAGGTGTGGTATTTATCTTCTCTGCAAATTCAATCAGCCGTGTCCATGAAGCCTGGTTATTGTTCGATTTAATATCGTAATTGCTTCTGAACGATAACGTGTCGCCGGGAAACCAGTAAAGGAAACCCGCAATTCCCTTGATGAGTTCGCCACCAGTGCGTTTGAAGTGGTGTGAAATAAAAGCCTTATCGATCTGCTCGATCATCACAAATAGACCCTGGTACTTGTTATTAATATAAACTCTGGCAAATGCTGTGCGGGGAGCCATCACACCCGCATCGCGGAAAATTTTATATGCAACCGAATTGCGCAACATGCTTGGGTCAGGAAATTCGTTCGACAGGTTGAGTTTAAGCAAACCATCAAATGTCTTCCCTTTCCTGTATGCATTAAAATAAAGCTTCATCGGTTTTTTGTCGGTGGGAATGGAATAAGAACTGTTGCTCTTCAGCTTAACTCCGATGCTGTCCACATTGATTCCATCAATCTTAGCATTTGCCATGATCACGCTGGTATCCGATCTCTCATTTTCAGCATAATTTATATCGTGAGCATAATCGTAATTGGCAGTGAGAGTTTCCCAAAATTTTTTCTGCTTAAAAAAAAGACGAACTTCATGAATCGTATCCTGGGTAAATATTTTCTCACCGCCGGAGGCAAAACTCGGAACGGGATTGAGTGAATTGATAATTAAAAATGAAATTAAGATTTTTAACCAGGTTATTTTCATTAAACAGGAATTCAATTTTTCTACAATATTACCAATTTACATGTTCTGCATTGATTAAATACTAAGTAGAAATAAAATTTTTGTTTGACTTTTTTGATTATTTATTAATGATAAAATATTGATAAATGATTGTTGAATTTAAACAAAAATCTTTAATATAAAGGCTTGTTTGGTTTTGCATCAATTCGTAATTTGGTTGTCCTAAAAAAACGGGCCAGACAGAATTTACAGTTATATACTTCTTTCCTCAAAGGATCCCTTAATTCTCCCTTAGATATTTGATAATCAGTGCCATGAATAGAATTATAGTACTTCTCACACTCCTGATTTTGCTCTGTTTCAAATCAGGTGCCCAGCTTACTCATGGCGGGCGTGGAATGTACGTGGATAAATTTTTCCGGACGGCAATTAATACATCCGGACAAACAGTTGTGAATCCTGTGTTTTCAATTCTTGGTGTTCCTGCAAAAGAAGATTCACTTTTAAAGTTTGCAAAAGAAAATCATATTACTTACCTCATCTTGTATGATCTCAGGTATGTTTTTGATGACCCTGTGTTCGAAGGTTATTTATGCGACTTTATTGAAAAGGCCAAGACGCTTTATTGTGTCGAGATGATTGGTGCCGCTTCCTCCTGTTCGAGTTTATTCGATAATATTTTCTCAATGTCTGCTACGCCCGCAATTTCATTTAATGATCCGGACTATTCAGATAAGTACAGTCCAACCGTACAGAGTGAACTGGCCTTCGTTGAAGATGTTCATCAGCCGGGTGATTCCATGTTCTACCTTTCCGAAGCAACAAAGCTGGTAATGCGTGCTGCCGATTTTAATGATGCCTGTGCTTATAAGATCGATGTAATTGTTTCCGAGTATGAATTCTGGAATGCTTCTGTTGATGATTGTCTGGGTGATATGCCAACCAGGGATCAGAAATATCTGCGCTATCAGACGCTGATCACGAATATGGATGCCATTCGCGACAACTACAATTCGACTCATCCTTCTCACCAGATTTATGTCGAGACTTATCTTGGCTACCTGAATCAGAACACTGCATATTCTCATCAGACGATTGCCAACTGGATCGACGGTACATACAACGGCAAGCGTCGCGTCGACAGGATCAATACCCATTATTACGGCACGGATCCTTCAAGACTATACAGCCGTACCGCAGCCGGGCAGAATAACAACGGTTATTATCTGACGAGATTTCTTGATTTTTGTCAGAGTACAACTGTTAACCAGACTAACCTCCATCCGCTTTTCAGTGCAGAGTACATCAACTGGGGTTATGCAGCCACATATCTTGGAGGCTGGTTTAGCCAGGGAGTTAGCAATAACATCTTTAATGCGGAAAAAATATTCTATAACGACTGGTACGACGATGCGCAGAATTATCATCAGTCAACCGTTGGAAGCAGTACACTTGGTACCATGGTTCAGCCTGGTGGAGTTACCTGGTTCACACAAAGCCAGTTGAACGGACATCTGAATAATCCGGTTTTGTTCACCTCCAACAGTCCCGTTTGCGTTGCCACCGGTCAGAATGGAAATTTTCAGTTTCAATACCAGGGCCCGATCGAGCAGGGATACACCTATAAATTTTACCTGACCAATCCGGATAACCTTACCGTCCGATGTGGTTCCGATTACCCGATTCCCTGGCCCGCATACAATCCTGCAACTCAGACTGCCATAGACCTGAATGCTGCATTAGGCGGTTGTTCGTTGCCTGCCGGTGATTATGATGCGCATCTCGAACTCACTTATGCACCTGGTTGTACTCCATATAAGGCGCCCGTCGTAAGAGTAAGCATCGTGAACTCGGGGAAAATTGTTGCACTCACACCAACAACTGTTTGCCAGGGTAACCCGGTATACCTGCAGGCTAGTTCTACCGGAAGCGGGACCACCACTTATGCATGGTACGACGGTACTTCAGCAATTTCCGGAGCCACTAATTCCACCTATGCACCCGATGCAAATTCAACAGGGGCACATAACTATTCATGCCTGATCACCAGTTCCGTTGGAGGCTGCTCCGCCAATAAATCCAATTCGATTCCGGTTACCATAAATACTTTTCCGGCTGCAACCGTTTCCACACAGGGCACAAGCAGTTGTTCCGTTACACTCCAGGCGGCACCCTCAGGCGGCACATATCTATGGAATGACGGTTCAACGGGTTCCACGTACACGACAAGTTTTACCGGAGTATATTCCGTTGCTGTAACAAAGAATGGCTGCACGTCACTTTCGCCGAAATATACTGTCTCTTCAATCAGCGGAAGCGGAAACGTGACCCCTTCCGTTTCGATCGCTTCCAGTAAAGGAAACTCCATTTGTGCAGGTACAACGGTGGTATTTACAGCTACTCCTTCGAACGGAGGCCCGGCACCATCGTTTCAATGGAAGAAGAACGGGTCAAACGTAGGAACCAACAGCAGGACATATTCCACCGGCACTCTTGCCAACAACGACGTAATTACCTGCGTGCTTACCAGTAACCTTTCATGCGCCTCTCCATTAACGGCTACAAGCAACTCCATCACGATGACCGTGAGTACAAACGTGACCCCGGCGGTCACAATTGCGGCCAGTCCGGGCTCTGCAATATGCAGCGGAGTAAATGTTACATTCTCGGCAACACCGGTAAACGGAGGCCCGGCACCATATTATCAATGGATGAAAAACAGTGTATATGTTGGAACTAATTCCTCAACGTTTTCAGATAATACATTGGTGAATTCCGATACCGTCAAATGCATAATGACAAGTACGGCATCTTGCCCTACGACCGCTGTCGATACGAGCAATAAGGTTACGATCAGCGTGAGTTCATACTCTACATCTTCAGTAAGTATTACTGCAAATCCCGGCAACACTGTCTGTGCCGGCACCAGTGTTGTATTTACTGCCACTGCCGTGAATGGCGGGGCAACACCGACATATCAATGGAAGAAGAACGGATCAAATATTGGATCGAACAGCAGTACCTATACATCCGGCTCGTTAGCTCAGGGAGATGTAATTACCTGTTCGATGACGAGCAGCCTGCTCTGCACCAATCCTGCAACTGCTTTAAGCAATTCGATTTCGATGACTGTTACCCTTGCCGTTACTCCATCGGTGACTATAAGCGCTAACACGGGTAATTCAATCTGTGCCGGAAGTCAGGTCATTTTTACTGCTGTTCCTGTTAACGGTGGAGGAGGCCCCGCTTATCAATGGAAGAAAAACGGATCAAACGTCGGATCGAACAGCGCAACTTATACGACCAGCTCTCTTGTTAACAACGATATCATCAGCTGCGTACTCACAAGCAATGCGAATTGCCAGACTACCTCCACCTCTGTAAGCAATTCAATTACGATGACAGTGAATAACAATGTTTCACCGTCAGTTTCGATCATTGCAAGTACGGGAAATAATATTTGTTCGGGTAGCAGTGTGACTTTCATCGCGACTCCGGTGAACGGAGGAAGCACACCATCCTGTCAATGGAAAAAGAACGGATCTAATGTTGGTACGAATAGTGTTTATTATACTACTTCTTCCCTGGTAAATAATGATATTATTACCTGCACAATAACAAGCAATGCAAATTGTGCATCACCGTCAACCGCCACGAGTAATGCCATTACGATGTTTGTAAATCAATCGATCACCCCATCCGTCTCCATCAGTTCAAACGTTGGCACAACCATTTGCGAGGGCACGAATGTGATCTTTACGGCTTCTGCTCTGAATGGCGGAGCACCTCCTGATTTTCAATGGAAAATCAATGGTAACAATGCCGGAGGAAATAACAGCACTTTCACCACGACATCGATAGCCAACAATGATGTTGTTTCATGTGTAATGAACAGTACGGCGAATTGTTCTTCTCCATTGGTTGTGACCAGCAATTCATTGTCGATGAACGTTATTCCGCTGATAACACCATCCATCACCATACAGGCGAATACTGGTAACACCATTTGCACCGGTGGCACTGTTGTTTTCACTGCAACAACCATGAATGGAGGAGCCACGCCGGTTTATCAATGGAAAAAAAATGGAAATAATGTTGGCCTCAATCAGTCTGTGTACACGGATAATTCCATCTCCGATAACGATATTATCAGCTGCCAGTTGTTGAGCAACATGGAGTGTATGTCGGTTTCACTGGTAAACAGTAACGACATTACCATGCATGTAAACAATCCTGTTTTATCATCTGTAAGCATCAGCTCGTCTTCAGGAAGCAACCTATGTACAGGATCACCGGTAACATTTAATGCATTTCCTGTTAACGGGGGAGTGAATCCGTCTTATCAATGGAAAAGAAACGGCACCCCTACCGGTACAAACAGCAGCAGTTATACTGACAACACACTAACCAACGGAGATGTGATCACCTGCACGATGACGAGCAGCGAAAGCTGCGTGGTTTCCAACCCTGCAGTTTCAAACCCGGTAGTTATGACTTTTATTCCGTGTGCCGAACTAAATCTCCGGGTCTTCATCCAGGGATATTACCAGGGAGGCAGTAAGATGATAGCCGTTGTTGATCCGCTGGGGCATCCGACGATTTGTGATACAATTTCAATTCAGCTTCATGATGTGATTTCGCCTTATCCTGTTTTATTTAATCTGTCAGACACTCTGAATGTTAACGGGTATGCGCGTTTCAGGTTTTCAGATGCCGTGCTTAATCACAGTTATTTTATCTCGGTGAAGCACCGGAATTCACTCGAGACGTGGAGTGATTCGCCGCTACTATTTAACAGCACTTCCATTAGTTTTGATTTCTCCGCGGCTTCCAACAGGGCGTATGGTACTAATATGGTTGATCTGGGCGACGGCAATTACGGGCTTTGGAGCGGGGATGTGACGGATGGAATTACTCCCGGTGTGCAGGATGGAGAAATCAATGAACTGGATCGAATGGAAATCGAAAATGCATTAAAGAATTTCTTAACAGGTTACCAGGTTACGGATCTCACAGGTGACGGCATTGTTGAATCGGCCGACTTTTCTCTCGGAGAATATAATTTTGTAAACCAGATCAGGGTTTCCAGGCCATGAATTTTCCGGCGAAACGTTGAATTTATTTTTATTTCGTTTTCAGAATTTTTTGCCTCTTTCAGGAGATTTTTAGAAATTATTTGAAATTCATTGGAATATTCTGTTAAATTTGATCGAGTCTTTTATTTTTTTTCGTCATGGGATACACACATCAAAAGAAGGAAAAAAGAAAGGCCAGGAATGCGGAAACCGTTTCTGCTAAATTGAAAAATAATTGGCAGCAGAAATGGCCAATCCTTTTTTTTCTTGGAGGTTTTATCATATTGATGGTTTTGTTTTATGCATTCTGGCAATCATCATTTTTTAATACCGTGATTCATCCCGTGATAGTATCAATTAATGCAAAATTGTCGGGAATGGTATTGAATGTTCTCGGGCAGCAATCAATAACATACGGAGAAGTTATTTCTTCAGCAAAGTATTCTATCAGCATAAGTCGCGGTTGTGATGCCATAGAGGCGATGGCTTTGTTTCTTGCAACGACACTGGCATTTCCCCTTGGCTGGTTAATGAAATTGAAGGGCTTATTAATTGGCATTGTCGTTTTATTCTTTCTGAACATAATCAGAATTGTTTCATTATTCTTCATTGGTATTTATTTCCCTGACATTTTCGAGATGATGCATGCACAGGTCTGGCCGGTCATCATCATCATCTTTGCAACGTCGTTATGGATATTAATTATCAGGTCCGATAAAAAAACTAAAAAGGCAGATGCCTCAAAATAAAATAGTATTTCTTTTCCTGATTAAAGCTGTACTGTTTTTTTGTGTCCTTGCCATACCATGGTCGATCTATGACAAGGTATACGGTAATTTTTACCGGGGAATAGCAAATACGGTTTTTAATAAATTTCATAAAACAGGATTCGCGAAATTTACGCCTGCCAAACCTGCTTACATGACACATGTGGAGGTCGGCAATAGAAAGCCAAGTACAAATGTTGCTGTGAGTAATGTCGCCGCTGACTTTAATACCCGGTACCGGGGATATATTCCGACTGCTTTTTTAATTTCTCTGATACTCGCATCACCGGTGAAAACAAAAAGAAAAATAGTTTCGCTTTTCACCGGTATATTCATTTTAACCATTGTAATAATGATAAAGCAATGGATTCACCTGCTTTATATGTGTGATCAGGGAACATGGTTAATGCTTTACGATTTTACGCCGGCTCAAAAGGAAAAAATATTATGGTGGTATCTGAATTTTGCCAATTACAGCGGATCAACATTGATTATTGTCATTGCTGTTTGGATTTTGGTTTCATTCCGGAAAAATGACCTTGAATTATTGACAAGTTAAATTCGGCTGTTGATTTTTTTTAATAAGAATCAATCAGGAAAACTATCTTTACCGCCTGATATTTTTTAAATGGATCGTCGAATTCGCGTACGCTTTGCTCCCAGCCCGACAGGCCCCTTGCACATGGGTGGAGTCCGTACTGCATTATATAATTACCTGTTTGCTAAAAAAATGAAAGGCGATTTTATTCTTCGGATTGAAGATACGGATCAGAATCGCCTGGTTCCCGGCGCTGAAGAATATATCATCGAATCACTGCGCTGGTCAGGAATTATTCCTGATGAAGGCGTTGGTTTTAATGATGGACCTCACAAGCCGTACCGGCAAAGCGAACGTCAGCATATTTACCGGCAATATGCAGAACAGCTGGTTGAGAACGGATATGCCTATTATGCATTCGACACTCCCGAAGAACTCGAAGCAATCCGGAAAAAAATGGAAGCGGAGAAATCAGCATTTTCCTACAATGAGGTTACCAGAAATCAGCTTAAGAACTCTCTAACTCTTGGTGCAGACGAAGTGAATTCACGTTTGAAATCAAATGATCATTACGTCATCCGGTTGAAAGTTCCGGGTAACGAAGAAGTGAGCGTCAGCGATATTATCCGGGGACTGGTTACCGTGCATACTTCTCAGATGGACGACAAGGTCTTGTTTAAGAGTGATGGCATGCCGACTTACCACCTTGCAAATGTGGTCGACGACTTCCTTATGAAAATCACACACGTGATACGGGGAGAGGAATGGCTGCCGTCAGCGCCTCTGCACGTTTTGCTGTATCGATATCTCGGCTGGGAAAACGTAATGCCTGAATTTGCACACCTCCCATTGTTGTTAAAGCCTGATGGAAATGGAAAACTGAGTAAGCGTGATGGAGACAGACTGGGATTTCCGGTTTTCCCGATCAACTGGACAGATCCGTTGACCGGCGAACTTTCTTCAGGATATCGTGAGAAAGGATACTACCGCGAAGCCTTCGTAAACATGATTGCCCTGCTCGGCTGGCATCCGGAGGGAAACCAGGAATTATTTTCCATGGAAGAACTGATTGAGGAATTCTCCCTGGACAGAGTGAATAAGGCAGGAGCCAGATTTGATCCCGAAAAAACAAAGTGGTTCAATCAGCAATATCTGAAAAGACATTCCGACGACGATCTGGCTGAGTCATTCATTGCAGATCTGAAAAAAAGAATCGCATCCGGTCAAATCAACGTCGACACAAGAGAGAATCCGAATTTTAATTTCCTCTCGTCGAATGAGGCATATGCAATGAAGATCGTCAGACTGCTCAGGGAGAAAGTGCATTTTGTATACGAATTCTGGGAACTGGGATCGTTTTTTTTCATTGCTCCTTTGAACTACGACGAGGCAATGATTGCAAAAAGATGGAACGATAAGTCAAGGAATTTTTTCGGTATCGTAAGAGATGAATTTAAGAAAACAGAAGACTATACAATCGCAGGGCTCGAGACGAAATTTAAAGAACTTGCAGCAGCAATGGAAATAAAACCCGGTGAAGTGATGCCCCTGTTCAGAGTTCTGCTTATTGGCCTGGCCAACGGTCCTGCCCTGTTCGACACGATCTTCATTCTGGGAAAGGACGAAGTAACGAGAAGGCTGGATAAAGCGATGAAACAATTAAGCGCAATTAATTCTGACTGATTCAGTTTAACAGGGTATAACGACTAAATTTCAGGCCTGATGAAAGAAGGAGTAATCATTGTTAGAAATATCCGGCTTTATGCATACCATGGTTGTCTCGATGAAGAAGCGATCATCGGTGGTAATTACATTGTGGATGTAAAGATTTATACAGATTATTCTGCAGCTGCCAGGACAGATGATCTTTCAAAGACTGTTAATTACTGTGAGGTATTTGAAATTGTAAAGCGGGAGATGGGTATCCGTTCAAGGCTGATCGAACACGCTGCAGGACGAATTGCCCGTGCATTGAAGAAGGAAATTCGCGGAATCGAAAAAGTCAGCCTGAGACTCACTAAAATTTCTCCGCCTTTGAATGGAAATGTCGGCAGTGTGAGTGTTTTGAGTACAATCTGAGCCTGAAAATTATTTATTTCCTGGTATCTCTTGTTTTAATGATGGAATTAATATGTATGTTAAAATATTAAAACACATCACCTGATTTTACTTAAAACCGGGTAACCAGCCGGGTTGTTTATTTTTTTTGTGCTGTAAATAAAAAAAACTAATTTGTGATTCTCTTACGTCAACCATTAATCTCACATTCCATGAAATCCATGAAATTTACTAATCTGTTATTGATATTGTCGCTGATTGTTTCGACAAAAACACTGGCTCAGCTGAATGGCAACTACACTGTTGGTGGCACGGCTCCGGACTATGCAACCGTTCAGGCAGCAGCAACTGCTGTTCAAAGCAGCGGGGTCAGCGGACCTGTTGTATTCAATATCAGGCCGGGTACCTATTCTGAGAGTGTTGATATTGGCGCTGTAGCCGGAAGCTCGGCAACGAATACAATAACTTTCAAAGCCGAGAATGACGACAGTACGAGTGTTATTCTTACTGATTCTGCGGACGGAATCGGTTCGAATTATACCTTTCATATTTTCGGAACCGATTACCTGATCCTGAGAAATCTTACCATTCAGCGCCCGGGTACGAATGTAAATGCAACGGTCATTTCCATCGGATCAAATCCCAAATTTCTGCAGATCAGGAATTGCATTATACAGGCAAACACATCGACAACAACAAACGATGCAAGTTCACTTATTAACTTTCCACTTGGAAATGTAAACGATACTTCAATTACAATTTCAAATAATAAACTGATCGGCAGCGCTTATGGTTTGTATTTGAAAAGTCAGAGCCCCGCCTCGCAAATAGCTCTCACACAAATCACCAACAACGAATTTATTGACCAGGGTTACAGGGCCATGCAGCTTAATAATCTGAATCTCCTTAATATTCATGGCAACACCATAACCACTCATTCGACGAGTACGGCATACAGGGCAATCTTCCTTACAAGGGCTACCGGCGCCTTCACCATCACTGAAAATAAAATTCTTGGAATCAATGCCGGTGGCAATTCCATTCACCTCGATACCTGCTCAGGTACTGCAGGGAATCGTGCACTCATCGCAAATAATTTTGTACAGACTCAGGGCACTGGAACCGTCCGCACTATTTTTGTCAGCCAGTGTTCATACCTGAATTTTTATTACAATACAATTAATATTACCACGACAGGTACAAACACGTTTGCATTTTATATCAACGATTCCGGATCAGGCAATAACCTCGTTGTAAAGAATAATATTTTCGTGAATACCGGCGGTGGACTTATTTACCGTGTGCCTTCCGGTGCTCTTGCCAGTCTTGCCTCCTCCGATTATAATGATCTCTATGTTCCTCCATCTTCTGCTGCAATTGCATTCCTCGACACGGGAAACCTCACTACGTTTGCCGACTGGCAGCTTGCCTCGTTACGAGATTCAAATTCGGTTTCTGCAGACCCGCAATTCGTTTCTTCCACCGACCTGCATGTGGATAATGCTGCAGTAAATGATGCGGCCGTTGTTGTTTCAGGTGTAACTACCGATATCGATGGTGAACCACGCAGCAATTCAACACCGGATATTGGTGCAGATGAATTTACTCCATTGACGGATAACATTGGAATCCTGAGTATTGCCTCGCCCGTTTCCGTTGGTTGTGGAGATTCCGCTTTGGTATTCGGCGTAGTCGTTCATAATTACGGACTGAATACTCAAACCGGTTTTCCTGTTCATGCCGATATCACGGGTTCCGTCAGTCAAAACCTGTCAGAAGTCTATTCCGATTCGCTCGCAACCAACGAAGAAGATACGGTCTATTTTTCCCAGACGATAAATACTTATGCAGGCGGCACAATCGATGTAATTGCATATACGGGGCTTACAGCCGATCAATACCGTGCGAATGATACGGTCAGCGCCTCTTTTACATTTCTCAGTCATCCAAATGCACCGTCCGTTCAATCTCCACAACAGCAGTGCGACAACAATGTGATGGTAACAGCTACACCGGATTCCGGCGACGTATTATTCTGGTATGATCAGCCTGTCGGCGGGAATCTCTTGTTTACGGGAAATCCGTTCAACCCTGTTGTTTCAACGGATACAACATTCTATGTCGAATCACACAGCGGAAGCGGTTCCTTCGGTTGCCTGCGTATCACGGAGATTCAACCCGATGGAAGTCCCGACTATCTGGAAATACAGAATATCTCGGGAACCTCCTTCGATGCTACCGGCTGGAGAGTTTATGCAAGCGCTGATAATAACGATATCAATAACGTAAACGACAGCTCCTGGGCGCTCGGATTTTTCAATGCGGGCGAAGTCCAGTACAAGACCGATGGTGCAAGTGATAATTACTGGGGTAAGAATCTCGACTGGACTGGTGGTTTTGGAAGCTGGGTATTAATCATAGACAACCTCGGAAACATTGTCGACTTTGTAGTATGGGACTGGGACAGCGCTACGGTTCAGTCGATGAACATCACGGTGAATGGATTCAATCTCTCGCCAGGCAGTGCATGGGCAGGTGATGGATTTTCTGCTTGTTCCACACCAACCAATCAGCGTGTGGGAACGGATGATCACGACGATGCATCTGACTGGTCATGCGATGCGGCTTCGAAAGGAGTTGCCAATACCAATCTCGCGACGGTATTCACAAATTGCGGTATCGGTTTCTGCGGCAGCCCACGCTTGCCTGTTGATGTGACGCTCATTCCCGGCGTTACACCCGTAAATCTCGGCAACGATACTGTTATTTCAGGACCGTTTTCAATCACACTTGATGCCGATACCGGATACACTTCTTATTTATGGTCCACCGGCGAAACATCACAGACCATTGTTGTGAATACTTTTGGTATTTACTGGGTAACCGTAACCGGCGGCCCGAACGGCTGTACCTATACCGATTCGATCGAAGTAATATCTTCTGTGGGATTAAATAACATTATCAGCATCGACGAATTTTCATTCTACCCGAATCCTGCATCCGATAAGCTCATTTTAAAGGGACATGATGATGTATTCGCTGATGCCACCGTCAGGATAACGGATATTCAGGGACGGGAAGCCCACGCATTAAACCGCATGAAAATTTCTTCAGGCGAATATGTGCTCGACATCACTGACCTGACGAACGGAATTTATTTTCTTCAGATAGTTTCAGGAAACAGAATGAGAATAGAGAAGTTTGTGGTATTGAGATAGAATCCTTTTACCGTTTACCGTTTCACGATTCTTGGCTCTTGGCTCTTGGCTCTTGGTTCTTGGTTCTTGGTTCTTGGCTCTTGGTTCTTGACTCTTGACTCTTGGCTCTTGGTTCTTGGTTCTTGACTCTTGGCTCTTGGATCTTGGCTCTTGGTTCTTGGCTCTTGGCTCTTGGCTCTTGGCTCTTGGTTCTTGGCTCTCGGTTCTTGGCTCTTGGTTCTTGGTTCTTGGCTCTTGGCTCTTGGCTCTTGGTTCTTGGCTCTTGGTTCTTGGCTCTTGATTCTTGGCTCTTGGCTCTTGGCTCTTGGCTCTTGGTTCTTGGTTCTTAAGAAATCCTCACCCCGATTATTAGCACATCATCTACCTGTGTTGCGTTTCCTTTCCATTCATTGAAAATTTCGGAAAGCTTTTTTTCCTGTTCGCGCATGGGAAGGTTTTGAATGGAAGAAAGTATTTCACGTAACCGTTTTGAGAGTAATTTTTTTCCTGCCGGTCCGCCGAATTGATCTGCGAAGCCATCAGTGAATAAATAAATGGTATCTCCCTGCTGCAATCTCATTTCGTGGTTCGTGAAGGTTGCATCGAGGCGGATCTGGAAACCGCCGATGGCCATCTTGTCCGGTTTTATTTCGAGCAGTTCGCCGTTTCTGAAAATCCATAAGGGACGATTTGCGCCGGCGTATTGAAGGTTTTGAGTCTTAAGATCAAACGTACATAGTGCAATATCCATCCCGTCTGTTACATCATTGTCTTTTTGTTTCAATGCTTCTGTAATTCCTGAATTTAAATTATTCAGGATCAGGGACGGCTGGGTGATTCCGCGTTCGTTGATGATCTGGTTGAGTACGGAACTTCCGATCATGCTCATGAATGCTCCCGTAACACCGTGTCCTGTACAATCGGCGGCTGCCAGTATCACTTTTCCGTCGCGCTGAGAGAATGAATAAAAGTCGCCACTTACGATATCTTTTGGCAGGTATATGATGAATGATTCCCGGAGTGTTTCATAGATCAGGCCGATTTCCGGGAGGATAGCATCCTGAATCCTTCGCGCATAAAGCAGGTTGTCCAAAATGTCACGGTTCTTGAGTTCGATCTCAGCTTTTTGTCTCACCACTTCTTCCGTTCTCCGGGTGACCATCTTTTCGAGATCCTCTTTCTGATTTTCAAGGATACGCTTCCGCTCATTTTCCTGTTCGATCGTCAGGTTAAACAATTGCTTTATTTCTTTGATCTGTGCATAAAGTTTTTTATTCATCCTTGCGAATTCGCGGGCGAGATATATGGTCATGGAGATGGAAACGCTCATCAACAGCGAATAGAGGAAGAATTCGCCCCGGTGATCTGCAAGTTCGGCTGCCGCTTCGGGGAAACCGCTCTTGCGGAGTATCAGGCTGATAAATGAAATTCCGATTACACCGAATACAGGAAAAAACATTCCGAAAAGAAAGATCCTCGAACCCTCTCTTTTCTTTACCCATGCACGTATGAACACCCGAACCGTTTCGACAAGCCCGCCAATCAAATAAACAATTAAAAACAGGCTTCCTGTTCCGGCAGAATCGAAGACGGTGAGGCTGATGACTGCAGCAATGAATAATCCGGACAGGATCCAGAAAAAAACCAGCAGCCGTTTATAAAAAACCTCATAGAGAATCCCGATAAAAAATAATGGAATGAGCAGGAGGGACCAAAGACCGAGAGTAAAAATTATTTTGGTAGTCTCGAGGTCAGTTCCGGAAATGGCACGATATACTGTAAAGAAAATGATGAAAATGAAAAAAGTAAACAGGCTGTAGTAAAGATTGGATCTGTTTTTCCGGTAATAAAGAAACAATACGAGATGGAAGATGCTGAGAACAATAAAGACCCCGCAGAAGAATACCGGTATCGTCATTACGGAAATGTCTTCCTCGTCATCCAGCGCCTTTTGCATCGAACCGACTTCCGCTTCGAAATTTGAAATGGAAAGTCCTGGTTTAATATTCACAATTCCAAAACCCGAACCCGTTGAATAATTTGATGCCCGGATCGCAATCACATGCCTGCCGGCATTTGATGAAGGAATCGGAATAATTTTATTTCTCAACGAAAAGCCTGAAACCTGATCTTTCTCCGTGATGCCGACGATTCCCAGCGAGCGGATTAATTTTCCATCAATAAAAACATCGCATGCTCCATTGGTTCTCATCTGCAGCGCGAGGGAAACTCCGTGAATCGAACTGTCTGCAAAAAAAGACGCCCGGAACCAGGCAATTCCTTTGTGCTCTTTGAGAATGGTATCACCGCCATCTCTCACTTTAGGCCAGTTACTGTCATCAAAATCTGCAGTAGACCAGTTTTTCTCATCGCCGATGCTGTACTTCCACAAGTGTGAAAGCGACAGTCCGGATTTAAAGTTGCGTATACTGAGGGTATCAGTTTTTTCTTTCTTCGCAAGCGATAGGGCCGGCAACAGCAGCAGTAATAAAAAATAAATGCAAGGATTTTTTTTCATCCCATGATAAGTATGGGAGGCAATTTACAAATTAGAATTACAAATCACAGGCATCATTTCAGTCGAAGGGCTATTCCTGCGGAGAGATTGAAAGTTGTCATCGACTGACTCAGATCGAAATAACTAACATCACCGTCGCTTGATACGACCCTGATATCTTTGAATTCAGGTTTGGCAGTAAAGAAGTCTGCATTCGTTAATATTGAGACGTTTTCACTCACGTTAAAACGAAAGCCGCCGCCAATTAATAATCCGAATGCGGAAGCATTCACCGAATTTTGTTCGCTCCATGCAGTTATTCCTAAATCTGTTATTGTGAATTTAATTCTCGGAGATGAGGCACTCACTGCACCAATAAGTACCCGGGCATCAAATGAAGATTTCAGGCTGGCGCTCGTAGGAACGGATAAATACAGTCCGCCAAGAAGGCCTCCGAGTCCCCAGTTATCAGCTTCCATGTCTATTGAAAGCCCCGTAAACAGGAGTGAATTTGTAACTGCGGCTTTGTCGAATGGGTTACTCTGGCCGCGAAGCGCAACAGCGATTCCCAGATTTTTTCCAAGCCTGTATCCGAAATTGATTTCGAATATAGCACCTGTTGTGGCGAAACCTGCAAGGCTATCCTGCAAATCACTGGATCCGAATTTACCGGTTGCAAATGAAGGACCGACGCTCAGACCAATGAATCCTTTTCTGTCAGTCAGACTTTTCTTCTGAGTCACCTGGGAATAAGAATCAGAAGTAACCAATATTAAAATAATAACAGCAATCAATTTATCAAGTGTTTTCATAAGTATAAATATTAAGGGTTAAAATATAACAGTGATTAGATTTTTTGAAACATTTAAAATTAATGCCGGCCAGTTGCCTTAAAGTTTTGCCAGTGCAGAAGGGAGTCCGAGGGCCCTCCTCCAGGCGGCTAATTGTCCCAGGTGCATGGCTTCATGATTTACACACATGAACAGGGTTAAGTCGATTAAGGTAGGAAAATATTCCTGAAACCTCCATTTTATTTTTCCGGAAAATTTTTCTTCAATCTGCAACTTCAGCATGACTTTGATTTTTTCATGCTGATTTTTTAATTCATCCAGAAGTTTTTCTTTTGAAGGATAGACCTTAGCATCCGGATTTGGAAGTCGTGGATCGCCGGGCCCGTTTCGCAGGAATAGTTCAGACCATCCTTCAGGAATCATGAATTCACCACCCAGATCCTCAACCATCAAAGCACTGCCTGTAACCAGGTGACCCAGCGTAAAGGCGGGAAAATTTTCAAAGCCGTCAGAAGGCATGAATGTCATTTGTACCTCATTTAAATCCTCAACAAGGGTTTTAGCATAATTAAGATTAAAATCGAGCTGTCGGAAAATCAGGTTTATGGTTGAGATGTCGGCCAATTTATTAGAATTTATAAAACAGGTTTATTTCTCCATTCCCTTAAGCACCTCATTCACTTCCTGTTCAGTTTTGAAAAGTTTCTCTTTGCAAAATTCTATGAGTTTGCCTGCGCGTTTTACTTTTTCTCCCAGAATGTCGACGCTGATTTCGCCGGATTCAATTTCTTTCACAATTTCCTGAAGCTCTGTATACGCTTCTTCATAGGTTTTTTTCTTTTCCATATTTATTTATTCTCCTCTATAATGCTAACTATTTTTCCTTCTGCAAGTTCTGTTTCAACCACCATACCCTTCGACAATTTCCTGGTGTCTGTTAATGCTTTACCGTGATACCTGGTAATTGAATAACCTCTTTTCAATGTATTGACAGGATCAAGAAGGTGTGTTTTATCTGAGAGATGCGCGAGTGATTCCTTATGATTTTTCAACAGTTGATTTACATTTAAAACTGCCTGGGCAGATTGCCTGATAAATAAATGCGAATAAGAAAAATAATTTTCCAGCCTGGAAGGCAAACCCGATATAAGGCTCATCAGATGAAATTTCTGCGCATATAGTTGATTTTTTACAAGCATGCAGAATCTCTCAGACCCTGCTGTAATCAACGACTTTTCATCGTTCACAAATGCATTTATATTTAACCTTAACCTCTCGAAGAAATCCGAAATCGCCTGCTGCTGAATATCGAATTTTTCCAGGATAAACATGGCAGCCGCAGTAGGAGTTATGCAATTTTTATAAGCGATCATTTCAACAACAGTCTCATTCGTTGCATGACCTATTCCCGTGATTACCGGCAATTCACATCTCGCAATAACGGCCGATAAAGAATATTCGTCATAGCATGAAAGTCCGGCATCACCGGCGCCTCCGCGTATGATGGCAACGGCATCAAAAGAATCTTTATGAGAAATTATTTTGCCGATAGCTCTCGAGAGTGTCGGAACGGCTTTGTCACCCTGAAGAATTGCTTCGAATAAGGTATAGTTTATTGCATATTTTGTATGATGTTGTTCAAGCGTACTGATAAAATCGTGAAAACCCCTGCTGGTTGCCACGGAGATGATTGCAATTCTCTGCGGTAATAGCGGGAGCTGCAGTTTCTTATTCAGATTAAAAAGACCCTCGGATTTTAGCCTGGAAATCGATTCGTTTTTCATCCGTGCCATCTCACCAAGGGTGAAAGAAGGCTCAATATCTGAAATGATCAGGGACAGCCCGTGCAACGGATGAAAACTGACGGCACATTGAATGAGAATTTTCATGCCTCCGGCTAACGGGGAATTTGTTACAGCCTTGAATTTTTCACTGACTGAAAAGTATTTATCTGCCCATAAAATTCCTTTCATCTGGGCAACGATCGAAGTCGCGTTTTTGTCGATTAATTCAAGATAGCAATGACCGCTTTGCCCATGTAAACTGATTCTGGATAATTCACAGCGAACCCAAAACAACCTGTTTGCGTATGACTTTTGAAGTACCGATTGAACGCTGAGCATTACTTCCTGTAAGCTGTGCGTTTTTTGGGTGATTGCTATTCTGCCAGAATCCATTCCTTCAAATATAAATTATTCCGCACATGTTAGCTAAACCTCAATTTGCATCATAAATCCGTGTATTTACAAAATT
Source organism: uncultured Flavobacteriales bacterium (assembly GCA_964595205.1). Taxonomy (GTDB): domain Bacteria; phylum Bacteroidota; class Bacteroidia; order AKYH767-A; family 2013-40CM-41-45; genus JADKIH01. The sequence goes on from CAZQOQ010000033.1 coordinate 137,350, forward strand.
CAATGGGAAAATGAGTTGAATGCGTTTATTTTAGTAATTATTATGGAGGAATTTCTAATTATGAATATTAACTTTGTCGTAATACAAAATAAATGATTTTTAACAGAAAAAATCAATGAGAATGAAGACAATCATCAGGCTGTTGGTATTTCTGATCGGTGCTGCTGTAAATGTTACAGCTATGCCGATTGCAAGTGAACCTACGGTTCAGACATTTTCATTTTCGGCTACTCCCGGAAGCTGCAGTGAAATTGATTTAAGTTTTATCCCGGGGGACGGAAGTCGTCGAATTATCATCGCTCATGAAGGATCGCCGGTGACCCAGTTTCCGCAGGATGGAGACGGATACTCTGCAGGTTCTATTTTCGCCACAGGCAGTAACCTGGGAGATGATAATTATGTCGTTTACAATGCAGGCGGAACATCGGTTACGGTCACTGGCCTCAATGGCGGTGCAGAATATTTCTTTGCCATTTTTGAGTTGAATGGTTCCGGCAATAATTCCAACTATCTCCTTCCGGGGTATCTGGAATCGAATGCCATTGCACCCGGACTTGCCATTTCGGTATTTTCAAATTCGGGTGATATGTGCCGGGGAGATTCCGTTCAACTGGAGGTCCACGGCGCCGAAACTTATATCTGGACTCCATCATCAAGCCTTTCATCTTCCACAGATTCATTAGTATGGGCTAAACCGAATTCAACACAAATGTATTCCGTTGAGGGTGCCAGCAGCAGCGGTTGTACCGACACCAAAACCATTACCATCACAGTTTATTCCCTGCCAAATGTTTCACTGGGAAGTTTTACCAATAAATGTCTCAACGGGGCGGATGTGACTCTTTCCTCAGGCTCTCCTGCCGGTGGTACGTATTCCGGTACCGGTGTTTCCGGAAACAAGTTTCGGCCTTCTGTTGCCGGAGTCGGAACACATGATATAACGTATATGTATTCCGACATCCACGGATGTGTGTCAAGCGATGTTTCTTCGATTACCGTAGTGAGTCCGCCTGATGTTACGTTCCAGTCTTTACCTGACGTCTGCGAAGGATCTTCTGTCTTTGCACTAAGCGGCGGTGATCCATCCGGCGGGATTTACAGCGGAACAGGCGTATCCTCCGGATTATTTGATCCCGTAGCAGCTGGAGTCGGACATCATACCATTCGTTACATCTACACGGCACCTTCAGGTTGTGCCGATACATCTTATTCCGATCAGCAGGTTCGTGATTTGCCTAACGTATCATTCTCTTCATTGTCACCTGTATGTCTCAATGTTCCAACCTTTACATTAACCGGCGGAAGTCCTTCCGGCGGCGACTACAGTGGTACAGGAGTTAGCGGCTCACAGTTTTCTCCTTTGGTATCAGGTGCGGGTACATTTACAATTACCTATACCTACACCGATTCTCATGGATGTACAAATGATGATACTTCAAACATTACCGTTAATACTCTGCCATCAGTAAGTTTTGCACCATTAGCATCCGTTTGTCAGAATACGGGTCCTGTAACCCTTACCGGCGGCAGTCCTTCCGGCGGATCGTATTCGGGTTCCAGTGTAAGCGGAGGAAAATTTTATACTGGAATTGCTGGTCCGGGGCAACATACAATTACTTACACCTATACCAATGCATTTAATTGCAGCAACACATCTGCACAGACAATTACCGTAAATCCGGCACCTGCACCGGATCTGGGTGATGATTTCAATGTATGTTCTGATGAGGTCGCCCATCTTACTCCCGGAACTTTCTCCGGTTATACATGGTCCACAGGCGCACATACACCTTATCTGAATGTGGATACAAGCGGTCATGGACTCGGATCGTTTATGTACTGGGTGAATGTTGCAAACAGTTTCGGATGTACTAATAAGGACACCATCGTGATTACGTTCGATCCATGCAGCGATATCGGAAATATTACATCGCAAATGGATAAGTTATCTGTCTACCCGAATCCTTTCACATCTCAATGTACCGTACAAACAGAGCAGGGCTGCGATGTGTCAGTCTTTGATGTGAAAGGTTCATTGTTGTTTGAATTAAACAATGCTCCTTCTCTGTTTTCTTTCGGCGAGGAATTTCCGTCAGGCGCTTATTTCCTGAGGATCTCGGGAAAACAAAATTCTTACAACAGGCTTATTCTGAAAAACTGATTTTTTCTGTTAGGGTGTTTATTGCAGTTTATGTTCGCTTAGTGTTTATCCTGCTTCTGCGACATTAATTTTATGTAATTTTTTTCAACCCCTGTCTTTTAAAAGGCCCTCTGTATAAGGCTTTGCCGGGAGCGCTCATTGTTAATAAATATGTACAAAAACGAAAATTTGGTTTGGTATACCATAATCTCCCTTTATCTTTGTGTTACTGAAGAATAATAAGATGCTGAAATTAAATTTAACCGAAAAGGAACAAATGCTCGTGAAGAAGGTCTGCGAGATTCAATTGAATTCTTTTACAAGAATTCTGAATGGTCAGCAGGAATCCGGAGTAAAGGAAAAACTCATAGAAAATCATTTAAGCGAGACGGAACTAAACGAAATGATATCGGATGTCGTGCGTCAGTATCATGATATATTGCTGGCGCCCTCAATGCTTTTCAGAGATCATTCGGATTTGTTGGGAAATTTTCGTGAAGCGCTCGATTATAATATCGAATCTCTTTCAGATTTTTCATTGCAGATACCAACCATGCAGAGAAGACTCGATCTTGCAATTTATATATTCAATAACAGGAACTAAATAAGGAAGCGGCAGGCTGGATTTGTATAAGTAATGTCATAATTATTTTCTGGATCTATCGCCCGGCCCGCAAACCTGTCTACCGCTTCTGAATTTAACCTACCTTTATTGTACGATGAAAATATTATTCACCTTCTTGTTTAGCCTGGTGTCATCCCTGATCATGGCTCAACTTGGATTTACCCGCAATCTGAATATTCCTGTTACTGATACTGATCCCATGGAACTTGCCTGGGCAGGCGGAATCAACTTTCCCTTGTTTTCTGAAATTGACCTGAATGACGATGGCAGAAACGACCTGTTCGTTTTTGACAGGAGTAATGGGCGAATACTCACCTTTCTCAATAACGGCGGCATCGGAACGAATTGCTGGGTTTATGCCCCGCAGTATGAAGAACATTTTCCCGATATTAACGGATGGGCATTTTTATATGATTATAATTGTGATAATAAACCGGACTTATTCTCAACCAGCATTACAAATAACGGAATCTCTCAATACAGGAACGATTCACAAGTCGGAAACATCGAATTTACCCTCGTCGATACACTAATCGGTTTTTATTTTAACTCTACTTTTATTCCTAATATCATTGCAAGCGGATATCTGCAACCAAATTTCGATGATATAGATGGCGATGGCGACATGGATATTATCGGCCAGCAGTTTATGTGTGCCGGCGCTTTCGCCTATTACAAAAACATGTCTGTTGAACACACGGGCAATTGCGACGCTCTCGACGACTATGTACTCGAAACAAATTCATGGGGGAGATTCTCATTACGATCCGGTCCTTATACCAATGTTGTTGTTGGTAACTGGAATGTAAATTGCTTCAGAAATCCAAATGATCATTTCTCCTATGAGGTCGCTCGTCGTGACGATACCTATGCAAACCTGAAAACGATCGACATCGATGGCGATGGTGATAAGGATGTAATTATCGGCGACTCACAAACCATTAACAGCCTGCTGGTAGTGAATGGCGGAACAAACCTGAGCGCCAATATGGTTTCGCAGGATACCGCTTTCCCGTCATATGATCTGCCTGTTCACCTGCGATCTTTCACCTCCCATGCTTTTATTGATGCTGATAACGATGGCATCAAAGATCTTTTGGTTTCACAGAGTGAATTTGATAATAAAAACGGCGTCTACTTTTATAAGAACACCGGCACAAATTCCATTCCTGTTTACAGCCATGTCGCCAATAATTTTCTGCAGGGAGAAATGATTGACGTCGGAGAATCTGCAACACCGGTACTGCTCGATTACGATGCCGATGGAATTAAGGATCTCGTGATCGGAAACTTAAAAATGACCACCGGTGATTCTTCATACGTTACAGGATTAACTCTTTTCAGAAATACGGGCACCACCTCCAATCCGTCATTCGATCTCATCACGGAAGATTTTGCAAACCTGAATGCGATGAATCTCCAGGGACAAATTTTTCCCGCTTTTGGCGACCTGGATAATGACGGCGACCAGGATATGATACTCGGTTTAGACGATGGTAAACTGATGTACTTCGAAAACAATGCCGGGCCCGGTGTCCCCGTTGCATTTGCAAATCCTGTTTATCCTTACATGTCACTTTCTCTCGACGTGGGACAGGCCAGTACGCCGCAGTTGTTTGACCTGAACAAAGACGGATTGCTCGACCTGATCATCGGTGGTAAGAATGGTATAATTAAATATTACAAGAACGCAGGTACGCCTTCTGTTGCGGTTTTCAATCCGGTACCAACCAAAGATACCCTCGGTAATATCAACGTGCAGACGATAGGATCTCCGGATGGTTTTTCTTCAGCATTTGCTTTCGATCAGCAGGGTGATACACGCATGCTGGTCAGTTGCATGAGCGGTATCATCTATCTCTTTGGAAATATCGATGGAAACCTGAATGGTTCATTTACTCCGATCGATACGGTGTTTAGAAAAGTTGGCGGCTCACGATACGGATATAATATTTCGGTGAGCGGAGGAGATCTCAATAACGATAGCCTGACCGATATGCTTGTTGGCATGTATGGAGGCGGTTTACAAATTTATTACCAGGATGATGTCATGGATATCGTATCTCTTGAAAATATTAAATCGATGTTCAGTATTTTCCCGAATCCGGCTGGTGACCGGCTGACCATCGTTTCAAAGATCAGCGGCGAGAATATTATTTTTTGTCTTTATGACCTTGAAGGAAGAAAAATCAGTTCCGGAAAATTAAAGAACGGTTTTTTTGATATGGATGTTTCGAGGGTCTCTTCTGGGATCTATCTGTTGAAGCTCTATTCGCAAAATTTTTCGTTTGCTGAAAAAGTGATTGTCGGGCATTAATTCACCGGTCTCACCATGTCATTATCTGCAGGTTCTTTTGAAATCAAAAATATTTCTTTTGAGAACCTGGACATCAGATTTGCCGAAGTAAAGAATCCGGAAAAGTATTTCGATGAGCTCCTGAAGAATGATCCAGGCCATCCTGATGTTGAAGACGAGAGAATTCCTTACTGGTGTGAATTGTGGCCATCATCAATTGCATTGTCGGGGTTTCTTGTTAAACACCCTGCATTGGTTCGGGGAAGAACCGTTCTTGAAATCGGATGTGGTCTCGGACTGAGTGGTATTGTTGCAACCGCTCTTGGCGGCATGGTGACCCTCACGGATTATATTCAGGACGCAATAGACGTCGCAGCTTTTAACTGGAAATTGAATTTCGAAAGTGAACCTGCAGTAAAAATTCTTGACTGGAGAGAGCCGGAGAATTTCGGGCGTTTTGAAGTGTTGCTGGCCTCCGACGTAGCTTATGAAAGCAGGTCTTTTAAATCTTTGATCAAGGCAATTAAACTGCTTCTTAAGAAAGATGGGATAGTACTTATCAGCGAACCGAACAGGAAATTCTCCAGGGATTTTTTTGATGAACTGAAAGAAAATGGTTTTCATCTGAATGAAGAATCGATTTCCGTAATGAAGGATAATATCACCTACAGAATTTCTGTCTATTTGATTCGATATATACAGAACGGTCAGGTTTTGTAATTTGACAGGAACACACTTCGACTTTTTTTGAGGAGCCGGAATCTCCATATAAGCGGTTGTTTTTTGTCTGCCGGAAATGCATTTTTACCGCCGCATGAAAAATAAATTTCTTCGTTTTGCCGATGACTTTTTATGGATGATGTATCCGGTGCTTTGTGCTGCATGCGGAAGACCATTGTTCAGGGGGGAAGAGTGCATTTGTACTCCCTGCCGCTTTCATCTTCCTCGTACAGGCTTTCATCTTCAGGCTGAAAATCCTGTGGTCAGGCATTTTTGGGGGAAAGCTAATGTGAAAAATGCCACCGCATATTATTACTTCAGCAAGGGTGAACGCGTGCAGCGGCTTATTCATCAGTTAAAATACAAAGGCAGGCAGGATGTAGGCGTATTCATTGGTTTCCTGTTGGGAAATGAATTGCGGCACTCGGTTTACAACGATACCGATTTAATAATACCCGTGCCTTTACATAAATCGAAACTTAAAAAGAGAGGGTATAACCAGAGTGATTGTTTTGCCGAAGGACTTGCCAGGGGATTAGAAAAAGAGTTTTCATTCACAATTTTGGAAAGGGTAGAGGCAACTGAAACACAAACAAGGAAACACCGTTTTGAACGATACAGGAATGTAGATAATATTTTTCAGGTAGCGGACGAATCAGCCATAGCCGGTAAAAAAATTCTCCTGGTCGACGATGTGATCACCACCGGTTCCACTCTTATTTCATGCGCCGAGGCCTTGCTGAAAGTGCCGGGTACAATTGTGAACGTGGCTGCAATTGCCTGCGCATAGTTTTAAACCGAATCTCCTTTAATTTTCAAATGGATTTCCCATCTTTACAAAAAAAATCCGGTGGCAGAAAATATCATTCTCGAAGAAGGATTGTCGAAAAGGGAAAAGTATGAAATGCTGCTTCCTCAGATCGTCGCACTTGTAGAAGGAGAAAGCGACATCATTGCAAATACCGCCAATATCGTTTCAGCTCTTCGGGAAGGTTTTTCCTTTTTCTGGATTGGTTTTTATTTTGTTAAATCAGTGAAAGACAAAGAAGAACTCGTCCTGGGGCCGTTCCAGGGTCCGCCGGCATGTGTACGAATAGCAAAAGGAAAGGGTGTATGCGGTACGGCATGGAAAGAAAAATCAACGATCATTGTTCCCGATGTGGATAAGTTCCCCGGACACATTGCCTGCAGCACCTTATCTCGTTCCGAAATCGTCGTGCCCGTGATAAAGAATAACGAAGTTATTGCCGTATTGGATGTTGACAGCACTCACCTCTCAGATTTCGATAGTACCGACGAATATTTTTTAAACGAAGTCGCGCGACTTGTCTCTAAAATAATATGAGCAGACAATATTATTTTTCGGCAATTATAATTTTTTTCCTGTTTTCATCATGTGCGGTGCAGGTACCTCCCACGGGCGGAGTCAAAGATTCCACGCCTCCGAAACTTTTGTCGAGTACTCCGGAAAACTACACGACTGATTTTAACGGCCGCGAGATCGTCCTGGAATTTGACGAATATATTTCATTAAATGATATAGGGGCACAACTGATCGTATCACCATTATTGAAATATCCTGTTGAAACAAAGATCAGGAAAAAGTCGCTGTTAATCCGCATACAGGATACGCTCGAGGCAAATACAACGTATACATTTAATTTTGGTAATGGCATTGCCGATAATAATGAGGGCAATAAACTTGAGGATTTTCAATTTGTCTTTTCAACCGGACCAATTGTCGATTCTCTGAATATCAGGGGAAGAATGATCAGTGCCTTCGATAACAAGCCCGAGAAAGGAGTTCTGGCTTTACTCTACAGGCAAAACGATGATTCACTGCCATTTCTTGAGCGACCTGTTTATTTTGCAAAGGTAAATGACAATGGTGAATACCGCATCAGCAATATATCGCCGGGGTCTTATAAAATCATCGGACTTAAGGATGCAGATGGAAACTACCTGTACACATCTAACGAAGAAATGATTGCATTTTCGGATACGCCCGTAATAGCGAATTCGGTAAATGCTGACATGAAACTATTCAGGGAGGTACCCAAACTTAAATTTCTAAAGGCATATTCTGAGTATGCCGGCAAAGTTGTTATGGTATTTAATACGAATGCAGATACCATTAAATGGAAATGGCTCTCTGATACAACCAAATTACAGATTTATGGTCTGGATTATTCCATTGACCGTGATTCGATAAGCATCTATTATCAAAATCCCCTTTCCGATTCGCTGATTATAAGATTCGATAATGTTTCGCTTAATGATACGGTCGCGTTGCGCCTTTTTAAACTATCTGAAGAAAGCAAGGGTCGCGGTTCAAGGAGCATGGAAGTGAAACCGGCTCCCAGGCAGACGGAGGTTCAGCATCTGCATCTTCCATATTACCTGCAAAGCAACAGGCCCCTTGAGAAAGCCGAATTCAGTAAAATTATTTTTATGGAGGATTCTGTTCCTGTTGTTCCCGCATATTTTTTTACAGACTCTGTACATACAAGGATAAGTATTAAATACCCCTGGAAAAGCAAGGGAAAATATTCCATCTTTATTCCGCCTGTTACTTTTACCGACATATATGGAAAATGGAACGATACGATAAAGATTCAGTTTAATGCACATTCCGAAACCGATTACGGATCTATAAAAATCAATTTCAGGAAAAATGATCAGTCGGATTATCTCATTCAACTGGTTGATGCAACAGGCGCTTCTGTGTTCAGAGAACAGGTTGTAACGAGCGATACGATCTTTGAATTTTCCAATCTTGATCCGCGACTCTACAAGATCAAAATGATCCGCGACAGCAACAAAAACGGAAAGTGGGATACCGGTAATTATTTAAAACATATTCAGCCGGAGGGGATCGAATTTTATCCTGAAGATATCACAGTAAGGGCAAACTGGGATGTGGAAGTCTCGTTGCGAATTCCTCTTGTCATAAAATAGTGCTTGGTTAGCTTAGGCTGCAGGAGATATAATTTTCCGGCGAATCAATCCTGTCCGGCATATTTCCGTCCTGATTTTCATTCACCATCCTAACGGATCTCAAATTCGTCCGCATCCTGGAAAAAGGCAAAATGTTTTCTGAATTCCTCCAGGTTTTTCATAGACAATTCAACCGTCTGAATGAATTCTTCGGCGGGATTAGCATCAAGCATCTGATCACCTTTGAAATCGATCACGGCAGATTCTCCGGAATGATTAATGTTATTACCGTCGTTTCCTATGCGATTTAAGCCTGCAACGTACGACTGGTTTTCTATTGCCCGGGCAATCAGCAATTGCTTCCACGCATAGACACGCCTCTCAGGCCAGTTGGCTACGTAAAGGAGAAGATCATAGTCGTGTTTTTTTGTTCTCCTGCTCCACACAGGAAATCTTAGATCGTAACACACAAGCGGATGGATGCGCCACCCCTTGTATTCAACGATCAGTTTTTTCTCGCCGCGCCTGTATGTATTCTCTTCGCCTGCATAGCTGAAGAGATGCCGCTTGTCATAAAATTCATAGTTTCCCGGTGTCATCCATATCAGCCGGTTAAAATACTTATCGCCCTCTTTGATAATCATACTTCCGGTTATTACGCAATTCTTTTTCACAGCCTGTTCTCTCATCCATTGAATTCCATTTCCCTGCATGCCATCCGCGAGGTATTTCGCATTCATGGTAAAACCGGTGGTAAACATTTCAGGAAGAATAATAATATCAGTCTCTTCCTTAATCGATGCAATTTTTTCGGAAAACATGGAAAGGTTGTTATCGATGTTTTCCCAGTGGAGATTACTCTGGACGAGTGTTATTTTCAGGTCTTGCATGAACCAAAGATACTGGAAATTAAAAGGTGCCGGACTCCTGAAATATCAGATTCGGCTCAGGGAAATAATCCGCTCTGCCGCCAGCTCCAGCGTCTCATTCTTCTTAGCAAAACAAAAACGAAGTATCTTATTGTCAATCCCTTCATGATAAAAAACGGATACTGGTATGGATGCAATCCGGTAATCCTTTGTTAATCTGATTGCAAAATCCGTATCCTTTTCACTGGAAATAGAACTGTAATCGAGGCATTGAAAATATGAGCCTTTTGCCGGAGTATATTTGAATGGCGAGCCTTTGATCAGGCTTAAGAAATAATCTCTCTTTTCCTGGTAAAATTGTGGCAAACCAAGGTAGTTTTTATTTTTTAAGAATTCAGCTAACGCATATTGGATTGGAGTATTGGAGCTGAATACAACAAACTGGTGCACTTTTCGGAATTCAGCCATCAGGTTTGCAGGAGCGAAGCAATATCCCATTTTCCATCCTGTGCTGTGATAGGTTTTTCCGAATGAAAAAACCACAAAGCTTCTCTCGGCAAGACCGGGATAAAGCATAACGCTTTCGTGTTTCAGTCCGTCGAAGATGATATGTTCGTATACCTCGTCGCTGACGATGCAGATTTCGGTGCCGGCAACAATCTTTTCCAGCTCCTTCATGTCTGCCGCACTCAGTACAGCACCTGTCGGATTGTGAGGAGTGTTGATCATGATCATCTTCGTTCTGTGACTGATCATCTTCTTGACCTCCTGCCAGTCGATGTTGTAAGCGGGCGACTTCAGCGAAATATAGACCGGAACACCTCCGGCGAGTTCGATAGCAGGTACATAACAATCGTAGGCCGGTTCGAAAATGATAACTTCATCGCCTTCTTTAACAATGGCAGTGATGGCTGTGTAAATGGCTTCTGTGCCGCCGCTCGTAATCGTAATTTCTGTATCCGGGTTGTATTCGATTCCGTAAAGCGATTGTGTTTTCTCACACAGCTGCTCCCTCAGTGAAATTATTCCCTGCATGGGAGCATACTGGTTGAATCCTTTTTTCATGTATTGATTCACCAGTGCAATCAGTTCTTCCGAAGTTTCAAAATCGGGAAACCCCTGCGATAAATTAATTGCATCATGTTTCACCGCCAGGCCCGACATAACGGAAAAGATCGTTGTTCCGACTTTTGGCAGTTTTGATTTTATTGGGAAAGGGTAGTGGGGCATGTGGTTAATTAGCGAATTGCAGATTAGCGCATTTGCTAATTGACATTACATCCAGCCTGGATTGTTAGAAATAACCCCGACCTTATAAAGCACGATTACGATCACAATCATTAAAACCAAAGCAATTCCGAATGTAAGCGTGAGTTTCTTATAAAGCTTAGCCTCATGCTGCAGTTTCATTCTCTTGATGATATTGAAGATCGCATTTTCGGAACGGTGAAAGGCGCTCTCACTCTTAACGATGTAATCAAATGCCCCATACTTCATTGTGTTTACTGCAACATCGATCCTGTCCTGCCCGCTGATCATCACAACTTCAGTGTTTGGTTTCTGGGCCTTCACCTCTTTCAGGATGTCGATGCCATTCATCGCATTCCTGCCGGCTTTGTCAAAGTTATAATCCAGGAATATAATCTGCGGATCAAGCGAAAGGTTTTTTATACATTCCTCGCCACTGTTATAAACGTGTACGTTGAATGTTGAGTATTTACTCAGATAATCCTGCAACATGCTCGACTGCATCGGATCATCGTCAACGATAAATATGGTTTTGACTTGTTTCATATGCGGATTAAAAATTCAAAATTAGAAAAATATTTATGCCTTAATGGGTATGGCCACAATTTATATTATCAGCCTGTTAACTATAAATCAGGCAATTTCTTCTTTCAGTTCCACCATCGCCTGCTCACAGATTTTCTGGAAATTGCTCATCATTTCAGGGAGCTTCTCTACATCGGTCTTTGTTCCGGCCAGGTTTTCAATTTTCTTCACAAGCTCATCACCTCCCTGGATACCCATATAAGTGATCTGGGGCTTCAATGCATGTGCAGTTCCGCGCAGGCCATCATAATTTCCGTCTCGGAGCTGCTCATTCATCTGGCTTAGCTGGGCCGGACAATAATTTAAAAACATAGTAATATATTTTTTAATTTTTTCCGGGTTCCCGCCGGTGAAAGAATTGAGAAATGTAAGGTCGATTGTCTTTGTCATTGAAATGATAATTGATGTTAAGTATATTTTTATCAGGCAATATAAATTTGAATTATAACCCGGACTGCAGAGTAAGCTCAGATCCGGCGTCAAATATTTTAATCTCAGCTTTTACAGGAATACAATGTACGTCAATTTATTTTACCTCGCTCTATTCAGAAAACTTATGGCTTCTGCTACCTGATGACGAGTTTGCCGATTTTATTCACGAGGTCCTGGGTGACAAATGGTTTGGAAATATATTCATTCATTCCGCACTCAAAACATTTTGCAATTTCCTCGGGGGTAACGTTTGCGGTCATTGCCATAATCTTTAATTCGTTCTTCGGAGTATTCAACGAACGTATTGCCCTGGTAGCGGCGAAGCCGTCCATTTCCGGCATCTGTATATCCATTAACACCAGATCGTATTCATTCAGTGCGGCCTTATCGACTCCGATTTTACCATTATCCGCCACGTCTATTTTCAGGTCTGAGATAAGATCGTTAAGGGTATCGGTCGCAACCATCTGGTTAAATGGGTTATCTTCAACGAGTAGTATCCTGATTCCCCTGAGTAATTCCGGATTTACGTCTGATTCAACATTGTCCCGCTTACCGATTTCGTTTTCATTTCCTGCTTCGTATGGTATGGCAAACGAAAATGTAGTTCCTTTCCCAAGCTCGCTGGTGACTTCGATTTTTCCTCCCTGCAATTCAACCAGCTGCCTGGAAATCGTAAGTCCAAGACCTGTGCCTCCGAATTTCCTTGTCGTGTCGCTGCTTGCCTGCGAAAAGCTCTCAAATATCTTCCCGATATTTTCCTCTGCAATTCCGATTCCGGTGTCGATGATGGAAAAGCGTATTGTGCGTATTTTATCATTCCGGCTCTCTTCTTTAATGTCGATCGTAACGCTTCCTGACTCAGTGAACTTGATTGCATTGCCGGCTATGTTAATTAATATCTGGTTTAAACGGGTAGGATCTCCAATCAGCGTCTTCGTAGTTCCCGGGTCAATATTAATATGAAAGCCGAGTTTTTTATCTTCTGCCTTAAACAAAAGCGTATGGTAGGCGGTCTCCACTGCATCTTCGAGGGAAAACGAAATTTTTTCAAAGTCCATCTTCCCGGCTTCAATTTTTGAAAGATCAAGAATGTCATTTATGATGACCAGGAGATTTTCAGAGGATTTTTTTATCACATTGAGATACTTTTTCTGCTGATCTTCCATCGGAGTCTTGATGAGGAGATTAGTCAGGCCGATCACGGAATTCATCGGGGTACGGATTTCGTGGCTCATATTTGCAAGGAACTGCTGTTTGAATTTCTCGCTTTGTTCCGCACGAAGTTTTTCCAGTTCGGCTAGTTCCTTTTGCCGTTTCGTTATCTCCAGCTCTTCAGTAGCTCTCTGCCCGTTACGCAAAATGCGTATCTCCGAAATCGTTTTATTGATGGTTGTTTCCAGGTCGGTGAAATCGATTGGCTTCGTAATGAAATCGAACGCTCCCCGGTTCATCGCTGTCCTGATGTTCTCCATGTCGCCATAAGCGCTTACGACTACAGCCTTGTGATTCTTATACTGCTCTTTGATTTTCTCAAGCAACGTAAGTCCATCCATCTCCGGCATGTTAATGTCAGTCAGGACCATTTCGAAACTCATTCCTTCCGCCTTTAATTTTTCGAGGGCCTGTAATCCGTTATTTGCAAAATCAAAAACTACTTCGTTGTTCTTTATTTTATGACGGAATCGCTGACGAATAAGTAATTCCAGATCAGGTTCATCATCAACCACAAGTATTCGTGCCGGGTCTTCCATTTCTAACTGAGTACTTTAATTTAATTCGTTTGCAATTTTAATGACTTTCTTTTTCAATTCGGAGAAATCCACCGGTTTGGTCAGAAAGTCGTCTGCCCCCGTGGAAATGGCGCTTGAATAATTATTTTCGTCGCCATAAGCCGTAATCATCATCACACGGAGATCTTTGTATTCCGATTTAATAATCTTAAGGAGTTCAAGTCCTGTCATTCCCGGCATATTTATATCGCTTAACACCACAACAAGATCAAACGGATTCAATGAATGGATGTATGTGAGAGCATCTTCGCCGTTAAAGGCAAAATTCAGTTCCATTTCGCCACTGCGGATCTCTTTACGGAATTTTTGTGAGAAGAGTAATTCGACATCACGTTCATCATCTACAACAAGCATCTTTATCATGGGATTGTTTTTAAAGTGGTAATGTGATTATAAATTCTGTATACTCTCCTGGTTTAGAGTCGAGTTTTATATCTCCCTTATGATCCTTTACTATAATATCCCGGCTGATGGACAATCCGAGTCCTGTTCCCTGTCCCAGTGGCTTGGTGGTAAAGAATGGACTGAAAATTTTCTTTTGGATGTCTTCTTTAATGCCTTTTCCATTATCCCTGATCGCAACTTTAATGCTGCCATTAACCTGCATGGTGGAAATGGAAACTTTAGGACGATATTCTTTTCCTTCATTCCTGCTTCTTTCATCCACCGCATAGAATGAATTGTTGAATATGTTAAGTATGACCCGGCTAACATCCTGCGGAATAATTTTTACCGGTGGTAAATTGGTTGCAAGATGTTTTTCCATGCTGCAGTTAAACGCGGGGTCCTTCGCCCTCATGCCATGGTATGCAAGAATGAAGAATTCCTCTACCAGCTTGTTTATGTCAGTGGGTTGTTTTTCAGCCGGAGCCGTCCTGCTGTGCTGAAGCATTCCTTTCACGATGCTGTCCGCCCGCTTACCATGATAGAGTATCTTTTCCAGGTTTTGTTTTACGTCATTAACTATCGACACCTCTTCTTCCCTGGAAACAGGATTGTTTATCTCTTCAAGCAATTCCAGGGATAATTCGGAAAAATTATTTACAAAGTTCAGCGGATTCTGTATCTCATGAGCGATTCCTGCAGTGAGCTGGCCAAGTGAGGCCATCTTATCCGATTGTATCAGTTGATTTCGTGTGGCCTCCAGTTGATCCTCTGCTTTCCTCAGACTTTCATCTTTTTTCTCGAGCCCGGTGGAGAGTTCAAGAATTTTTTTCTCCAGTTCCTGTTGTTTCAGCAATGAATTTTTACCCGACCTGCCTGCAAGGAAGAATGCGACAGAAGCCAAAAGCAGGCCGACGGATATGACCGGCAGCCATTGAACCTCACCAATAAAAACTGTTGCAAGCCCGGGCAATTCCAGGTTACAGATGCTGCTGTACTGTGGCACATCCATATTTCCCGATGTCACCAGGGCGACTGGTATAGAAAATGTTTTTATTAATACCCTCTTTTGCATAGGTCTTTTTCGCAGGTTGAAATATACTCAATTGACAATTAATTTCAATTATATGATTTTATTATAAAATTACTGCAAACGGCCGTGTTTTAATAATTTTTGTTTCAGCCATCGTCTTCTCAGCTGGCCATCCCCCTGTTACATCAATTCAATTGCAGGAGATCAGAACTACCTTTTACACGTCTCCGTTTCCGGTTTGTGGCCATGCAGTAAATTGCCCTTTTCCAGAGGAGAATATGCCAGGCGAAGCCATCACTTCGGTGGCAAAACCCGAAATCACATTGTGAATAACGCCAGGACCGGGTCTGTTTTTTACCGGTATATTCTTACCTCAACGGAGTATAAAGGTCCGCCATTCTCCCATAAGACAGGGACCAAACACTAGCGCTTTCCTGGATATTTCTTCATTCGTCGAAACCCCTGAAAGCCGCCACCATGGCTTTATTTAGACGAAATACCTGATTTTACCTATGAGAAAAGTGTTTTTCAGAGGGAGAACTTTAC
Source organism: uncultured Flavobacteriales bacterium (assembly GCA_964595205.1). GTDB lineage: Bacteria > Bacteroidota > Bacteroidia > AKYH767-A > 2013-40CM-41-45 > JADKIH01. The sequence goes on from CAZQOQ010000033.1 coordinate 152,958, forward strand.
ATGCTAAATCCTACTCTCTCGAAAAGCTCGGAGGGTTGCGACGAAGAGCAGGTTTCTCCTCTGAAGAAGCCGCTGAGCATTGTGGAAAACTTTATTTTGCAAAATGTATTTTCATAGGGAAATTGTTCGTCTATTTGCTAGATAAAATAAACCTTAAATCATTTTAAAAAATGGCAACTAAAAAAGCAAAAAAGAAAGCACCTGCTAAAGCTAAAGCAAAGGCTAAATCAAAACCAAAAGCAAAGGCAACAGCTAAACCAAAGGCTAAATCAAAAACCAAGCGTAAGCCAAATGCTGCTTTTATGAAACCGATGACTATCAGCGAAACTCTTCAGCCAATCGTTGGAAGCAAACCACTTCCCCGCACTGAAGTCACTAAACGTCTCTGGGATTACATCAAGAAGAACAAACTTCAGGATCCAAAAGAGAAGCGTAACATCAACGCTGATGACAATCTGAAAAAAGTTTTCAATGGTAAAAAACAAGTATCTATGTTTGAAATGACAAAACTTGTCAGCAAGCACCTTTCTTAATTGATGACTTTTTAATGAGTTGAAGAGGCGCCATTGGCGCCTCTTTTCGTTTGTGGAAATGCAAAGAGCAAAAAAGCCCCACTCTTATATGAGCTCATAAACTTTTCCCGGCAACGACCTTAGCAGCCCTGCAAACTCCAGGCTTAGCAGTGAGACTGATGCCCTGCTTACTGACATGCCTGCATTCACCGCAAGAGCATCTATTCCCATCTGGTTGTTTAGCTTGAGCAATTCCAGAATTTTCTTCTCGTCTTCGCTCAGCGCAGTAAAAAGTTCCGGCTGCAAGTATTGTTTTTTTCTGCTTTTAGTTTCATCATCGATCCAGTTCATCATTTCTGCAATCTGCGCCGCATTCTCAAAAAGCATGGCTTTATTTTTCCTTATGAGCTGATGACATCCCTTTGAAAAATGGTCAGTGGTTCTTCCGGGCAATGCAAAGACGTCCCTGTTGTAATCATTCGCCAGTTCGGCCGTAATCAGCGCACCTCCTTTCTCCGCCGATTCAATTACAATTACTGCATCACACATGCCGGCTACGATTCTGTTCCTCGCCGGGAAATTCTCCCTGTCCGGTTTGGTACCGCTTGGATATTCCGTTACGATTCCTCCGTTAAGCAGCATTTTATCTGCCGTCGGTTTATTGTCAGACGGGTAAAGCCTGTCCAGGCCATGAGCTACCACTCCAATCGTCGGCACGTTGTTATTCACCGCACTCTTGTGTGCCTGTACATCCACTCCATAGGCCAGACCGCTTACTACAACGACATTGTACTGTACAAGATCCGCGATCAGCCTTTCCGTAAAATCTTTTCCATAAGGCGTGATAAATCTTGTTCCAACGATGGCAATCATTCTATGAGAATTTAAATCCACACTGCCTTTATAGAAAAGCATTAACGGTGAGTCATAACAGTTTTTCAGTCGTTCGGGATAATTTTTATCGAGATAAAAAAGCGGCTCGATGCCATTTTTTTTTAAGAACAGAATTTCCTTTTCAGCTTTTTCGAATAGGTCCTTCTTCTGGATCCTGCCGGCTCTCTCTTTTCCGATGCCGGGAATTCTTTCCAGGTGTGATTTTTTCCTGTTGAAAATGTTTTCAATGCTGCCGCAATAACTAAGTAAAGACCTCGCAAGCACCGGCCCGATGCCCGGAAGAAAATGGAGGGCAAGTCGGTATTTTAATTCTTCATCATTCATTTTCTGAAAATTAATTTCATTATTATTGTTTTTATGTACCGGCCAATGATACTGTTCTGCCATGTCATTTACAATCAATATACTGTGAGAAATTGCTTGCTTGCCTGTTTGTTAATGACAGTTTCTGCTGTTTCCGGACAAACCATTTCCGGGAAAGTTTTCTCAGATACCGGAAAGGAACCATTGCCTGGCGTTACCATTATTGCAGACGATACGATGGGAACTTCCTCTGACAGCCTTGGGAATTTCACATTAAATCTTCAGCCGGGTGAACATTCAGTTGAATTCCGGTTGCTGTCGTTTAAATCCGATTTCAGAAGATTCTTTCTTTCGGCAGGAGAGAACAAAGTATTAAACATCATGCTGCAGGACGATGTCCTTGAGCTGGGGATTGTGGTTATCAGCGCAGGGAAATTTGAACAGCGGCTGGAGGAAGTAACAGTTTCCATGGAGGTACTCAAACCAGGTATCATCGAAGCGAGAAATACGACTTCCATGGATGAAGCGGTTGATAACATTCCCGGCGTGAATGTGATGGACGGGCAGGCTAACATCCGTGGCGGCAGCGGCTGGAGTTATGGTGCGGGCAGTCGTGTACAGGTCCTGGTTGATGACCTTCCTCAATTGACGGCCGATGCTAACGACACCAAATGGAATTTCCTGCCTGTGGAAAATCTCGAGCAGGTTGAAGTCATAAAAGGCGCATCGAGTGTTTTGTTCGGCTCATCGGCCTTAAACGGCGTCATTAATATCAGGACGGCCTATCCGAGAGATACGCCTTTGACCAGGGTAAATTCTTTCGCCGGTTTTTACGACGATGCATTTATCACTACCGACAAAAAATATTCATTACAATACCAGGATAAATCCTCATTCTATGGCGGGTTGAATTTTTTTCACAGCCGTAAAATTAATCGCCTCGATTTCGTTGCCGGGGGTAATTATTATAATGACAATGGTTATCGTCAGGGCGAAAATGAAAAACGAGGCAGGGTGAATGTGAACACCCGATATAATTTCAGGACACCCGGACTTGCAGCTGGTGTCAATTTCAATACGATGATCAATAATGCCGATATTTTTTTCCTCTGGATGAATGATACTTCAGGGGCATACCGGCCTGCAGCAAATACGCTTAGCGAGAGCAGGACGTATCGCACCAACATAGATCCATTCATCACTTACGCCGGGCCGGGAGGCAGCTCTCACAAACTGCGTTCAAGATGGTTTAATACCACCAATGAAAACAACACCAGCCAGAATTCAAGGGGCGATGTTTATTATACCGAATATCAGTTCCAGAAAAAATTCAATAATTCGATTACCATCACAACCGGAATTGTAAATAATTATTCTAAAGTGAAGAGTGAGCTTTATGGCGATCACACGTCTAACCAGCTGGCAGGATACCTCCAGGGCGATTTTCACTGGAAAAGGTTTGTGTTTTCCGGAGGAATCCGTGCAGAGCAAAACAAAGTCGACCAGGAAAAAGACGACGTTACTCCCGTTTTTCGTTCGGGAATAAATTACCATGCTTTCGATGCCACTTATTTTCGTGCTTCGATCGGTCAGGGATATCGGTTCCCTTCCATTGCAGAGCGTTTTATTCAGACGAGCGTCGGAGGGGTGAACATTTTTCCAAATCCCGGCCTGGAGGCTGAGAACGGGCTGAGCTTCGAGGCAGGAGTGAAGCAGGGTTTTCAACTCGGGGATTGGCGTGGATTCATCGATGGTGCTGTTTTCGAAAATGATTATTACGACATGATTGAATTTGTGTTTGCCCAATGGGCTAATACTCCTGATTTTTTTCAGAACCTTGGTTTTAAGTCTGTGAATGTCGGCGACACCCGGATCAAAGGCTTTGAAATTACGCTGATGGCAGAGGGAAGCCTCGCACGGAATCTCAGCATAAATCTGCAGGCAGGATATACTTACCTCGATGCACGCCAGGTTAATTACGACAGCACATACATTTTAAAAATCGGGCCTTCTAATGTAATGGGAAGCGACAGCACCGATTTCCTGAAATACAGGTACCGTCATTCCATGAGAGCAAATGCAGAAGTGAGATGGAAAAAAAATTATTTCGGCGTCGACATGAGGTACAACAGCAGGATGGAAAACATCGACCGTATATTTGTGAGTGGCTTTCTGGATCTGGCTTTCCCGCCCGGGCTTGGAATTGCTGATTACAGGAAGTATCATGATCATGGCGACCTGGTATTCGATACGAGGATTGGCAGGGATGTAACTGACTTTTTGAAGATATCGCTGGTCGTAAAAAATGTTTTCAACTATATCTACATGCAGCGACCGGCTGATATGCAACCGCCACGATCATTTGCGCTCATGCTGAGTGCAAGGTTTTAATTTGGTTTGCAAAGGATACTCTGCCGTTTTACCCTGTCACAATGTAACCCAACCGGATTCATCAAAAATACATCTTATCAATTGCAAAACAATTTCTACTTTTGTTTAAAATGTTCCGCTAATGAAAATAATTGGTATCGTGCCGGCAAGATTCGGCTCGACGCGTTTCCCGGGAAAACCGCTGGTCGATATCAACGGGAAGAGTATGATACAACGGGTATACGAGCAATGCCTTCAGTCAAAAAAATTATCCAAGGTGCTGATTGCAACCGATGATGAGAAAATCCAGAATCATGTAAGAGAATTCGGCGGAGAAGCTATTATAACTTCACCGCAGCATCTGAGCGGGACTGACCGTTGTGCGGAGGTTATCGAAAAAACGGGTATCAACGTATGGGATGTGATAATTAATATCCAGGGAGATGAGCCATATATTCATCCCGAACAGATAGATTTATTGTGTTCTACATTTGACGAGCCGGGTACGCAGATTGCAACACTGGTGAAGAGAATCACATCCGTTGACGAACTCTTTAATCACAATAACGTCAAGGTAATTCTAAACAGGCGGAAGGAAGCAGTTTATTTCAGCCGCGCTCCTATACCTTACAACAGGAATTTTCCCGAGCAGGAATGGCTGAAGTATTCTGCTTATTACAAGCACATCGGCATTTACGGTTACCGGTCGGCGAAGCTGCTGGAGGTATCCAGGCTGGCGAAAACTAATCTGGAAATTACTGAATCGCTGGAGCAATTGCGGTGGATTGAAAACGGCTATGTGATTAAAGCGGAAATTACTGCTCTTGAAAGCATTGCAATCGATACTCCTGATGATTTACTGAGGGTCAAGACCACATAACCTGTTTACAGGTCTTCCACGATTATATATTCTATTTGCATGGTGTAAACACCCGGACGGTATGCTATACCCGGAACAATTTTCAAATCGACTTTAAATTGATAACACTGCGGATCCGTAAGATAACTCCCCGGTGTATTGGTTCCGATATGGACGAGGTCTGCACAATTCACCGGCGGATCTGGTGCGGATAAATGGTTACCTATCAAATCAAGAGTACTTGTTGCGATGTCCTGGATAGGAACATAACCTGAAATTTGTGACGTATTGCTCAGGTTGTGAACGCGCATCTGTAAAATTGAAACAGGTGGCGCTCCGTTTCCGGTGCTGGTGTAATAAATCGCATTATCCCACGTTCCTGCAACAGTAGTGATGGATCCCACATAGAGGTCCCATTGCGTTCCTATAGCCTCAATGTTGAAGGTTATCGCATTTGGTATCACTATTCCGTAGGTCAGCTTCTGAATATTATCGAATGTAAATTCAACATTCGATGAGGTAGCCAGGTCGATTGACACGGCCTGTGCAGATGCTTTGTCAATAGTCATGGCAAAATTGAAAAGCATAACCGACAGGACTATCGTATATATTTTAATAATTCTTTGCATCAGCAAGTGGTAGAAAATCGATGTGTTTTTTGAATTTATTTTACTGTCTCAAAACACAACATTCAACAAGTTATAAACTGTTTTTAGTCAGGAAAGTTTCATTTATCAATAAATGATTAGTCCGGAAATTCATATTCAGAAAGAAACATTCGCATTTTATCAAATAAAAAAAGCATCCTTTTTAGGGGATGCTTTTTTTAGAATGTTACTATTTCTTATAAGTCCTCAGTTAACGTGAAAACCACTTCAAGATCATAGTAACCCGGCTGGGCATATGGAGTAGCAGGAGGGAAAGCAGCTGCTGCTTCAATAGGATATTGCGCTGCTAAATCAGGGAAAGAAGCAGGCACGCCTGGTTTGATACGATAGTGAACGAGGAATTTGTTAGTCAACGGGCTTGCAGTAGATGTTGCAGGAGCGTAGCTGTTGGCAACACCGGTTGCAAATTCACCTGCCATGAACTGTGTGTTCACGGTTGGAGTGAGAGAAGCGGTATTAGTACCACCACTGCTGGTAAGACCCATGAAGCTGTTAAGTGTGTTAGCAGCTGCAACTGAGTTCGGCTGTACAGACTGAACCTCTAAAATTTCAGAAGGCAGTGTTCCCTGGCCGTTAATACCGGAGCCATAAGCAATCTGTTGTGTCCAGAATTGTGTGCTCGGCTGGCAATAAAGATCCCATGGTACAGTAGACTCAACTTCGAGTCGTGTAGCATTGTACTTTGTAATACCAACCTGGTATTTTTGAATTGTATTAAATACGAAATCAACTTGTGGTTCAGTTGTCATATTTAATTCCAGGATTCCCTGGAGGTCCATTGTAACGGCAACATATTCCTGGTCGGAAAGCTGTGCGTTTGCGTTACCTACTGAAAGCATTCCAACGATGGCTGCTCCCAGTATTAATTTAGTGCTTAAGGATTTTTTCATTTTGGGTTTGTGTTTTTTTTTTTTGATGAATTGAACAAATATGTGTTTTTTATGATTGGTCGTGTAATTAAAACATCCTGTAATCTTACAGTTTAATCACACTGTGGTTTTTAACTGATTTTTTTCTAACCGGAGTCTTGTTGCGTTTCGATATGTGTTATGCAGATCATAGATTATTTATTAATAGGTTTTATTTTTTGTTTTTTATTACGATTTCGGTTTCGGCAGCCTGAACATTTTCCCTGCTTCCATAATCAACCACACCGAGCACTGAATATTTCCCTTCCATCAGTGAAGGCGACAGGGTGAATTTGATTTCCCTGGAAGCGCCGGGCAATAATGTATATGCTATCGGTTTCTGTCTTTCTTCTGTTCCATTACCCAGATTGGTATATTCAAGGTATGATACACAGTCAAGGATTGCTTCACCGGAATTGTTCACGCGCATCATTACGATTCGCATCGAATCATTATCTGTAGTGATTTCGGAGAAACTTTCTATCTGTGCATTTTTCAGGGTTACTGTTGGCGGTGACTGGAAGATGTGGATGACGAACTGGAATGTCTCGGTAATACCCATTCCGATCATGTCCTTATCACCCTCTGCCTGTGGCATCTTTTCCTTTGCCATCTTTACCATCATCGAAGCCCACTTTACTTTATTTGCCTCTGGTGCGGATGGAACCTGCATCAGCACTTTTATTTTTTTTGTCTCGCCTGCGCCAAGTTCAAAGAACGATGGGTCTGCGCTTAACCACTGGGAACACGAGTTTTCGCTTTCACCGGCCTTCATGATCTTACTTTTTCCCTGTACACCGCTCGGCTCAAAGTCGCCAAACGAAACGATGAACGACTGGCTGCTGGTAGAGCTGTTTGTAAGAGTTACTTCCTGCACTTTTGATTCTCCCACCGGTGTCTTATAATAAAGTCGACTGGGTGAGATCGAAACGTTTTGAGCATTCATGGACAATGCCGCAAAACTTAACAAACTGATTAAAGTGATTTTTTTGGTTTTCATAGACATTTACTGGTTTAATTAGACGGTTTAACGTATTTAATTTCTTTTCGATGCATTTATTTGTCTGTTTCGATGTCCGGATTATTAAATTTTTTGATCTCCATCTTACGTTTTTTCTCTATAGCATTAAACGTAATTGAGAAGTTCTCATAGTTTCTTGAAAGGTCAAGATGGATTTTGTTTTGGATAAATGTGAAATTATCTCCAAGCACTGCTTCATTAATGCTCAACAAATATTGTCCTGTTGGCAGATTTATTACAAATCCGCCCTTTTCATCAGTGAGTACCGAATAGGATTTTCCTGATGAATCCATTGCAGTGATCCGGATTCTTGAGAGATCCATTGCAATTTCGTTCGCTGCATATTTATCTCTTTCAACCAGGATGGAGCCTTTGATCCTTACACCTTTCGTGAGCGGTATGTACAGTGGCTTCTTAGAGTCCAGCTTGTATTCCAGGTCTCCGGCATCAAACCATTCTCCGTTTGGAACAAGTGAAGTGCATTTAATCCGGTATACTCCTGCCGGAATATTTTCATACGAAACTTCACCTTTACCATTGGTAATAAAATCTTCGCCATTGTCGCGGTCCAGAGTTGCTGAATCATCGGAGGCATTGAAAATGGAATTCGCCCTGATGTTCACGAGAATGTTCTCGACTCCTTCTTCACCCTGATCCTGCTTATGATTTCCATTGACGTCTTTAAAGATAACCGCATGAAGAGTCATGAATTTTTTCCCTGGAATAGGTATTCCGAATTGCTTCCTCACACCAAAGCCAATATTCATTTCACTGTCTGAGATTTTTTCAAACTCTCGTCTTGACGTCGATTCGTCGACAAGCGGATTGGCACCCTGTGAAGTGCTGAAGAAGGAAGCATAGAATGAAAGCCTCAATCCATTTTTCGAATAGTAGAATAATTCCGGTCTTAACCTGAAATTTACTTTTTCGAAGTATGTATCATAAAGCAGATTTCCCGTAGTTGAGAGAAGAAGTTTTTCACCACTCATCCAGTAATCATAAGAACCGATCAGGTAAACGGACTGTGGTGTGATATGATCATTGACAAACCGGGCCTGTTCTGCAAGCTGGTTGGCGCCATACGAATAGCGCAAGCTCAGATACATTTTTTCCCATCTCGCATAAATATTTGCCCTTGCAACAAAGAAATCAGGCATCGAATAATCTACCGCTTTCGCATAACCCAGGGCGCCCATCGTAGAGAACCTGACATTGGAAATGTTCTTCGGATTGTATTCTATGCCAACGAATCGTGTCGCTACTCTTAAGATCTGGTTTTCTTCCCAGCGATAGGTCGGTTTAATTGCAAGTGTATAATTCGGTGTATTGATTCCCCACCTGAACTCATAGCGATCCGAATGGACCATATTGCCTGTTACCAGGACTCCATTGGCGAAATAAGAAGGGTGTTGTGAAAAGTTCTGCGTCGATAGTGCGAAATTGTTTCTCTGGCTCGATGCCCAGCTTGTTCTGGTCGTAAACATCTGTACGCCTCTCGCGAGAATGTATTCCGGAGTGCCGTATGAATTACCTGCCGAGAAGAAGACTGATTTATAGGAGCCGGAATAATTTATGTCATAGCCGTAACCATTCACTTTTTGTGTTATCAGCTGGTCAACGGAATATCCTCCGCCAATTAATACCTGGTGACGTGGATTGATTTTTCCTGAAACAAACGAACTATAGATGTCATTTTTCTGACGAAGGGCAAAATTGTCGTTATGACTGTAGATACTCGTCAGGTTGAAACGCTGGTGACGGAAATTATAGTAGCCGCCATACCCTTCGGAGGTAAATTTACTGAAGAACTCAGGAGAGCGCGTATACATCGCACCGACAGTATGTTGTTTATATGTATAGGAACCCTTTACTCCGCGACCGGTAAGTAAACTCCGTCCCCATCCATTCACTTCTCCGATTTCAAGTGTTTTCGTGTCGTCGAAATATCCAACATAATTGTTTGTTCCTAAAAGCGTATTCGAGTTGAAATAACTATTGATAAATACAGTCTGAAAACGATAGGTAATTAAACGGTTTCCCTGGAGCGTCGTGTTGCCATATGCATCCAGCGACATGGTCGTGCTGTTTGACAATGCATCATAAACATTTGCTTCGAGTGTGAGCGGAAGAGACGCCCGTGCAAAATCATTTGAACGCGCAACATTTCCGGTTTTGGTAAACTGGCTTGTTCCGCTCCATGAAGTATTACTGCTTACAGCTCGTGCGGATACCTGCACGGAAAAGGATTCTTTTGTCGGGGTCGATTTCAGATCCGCATCTTTTCCTTTTGTAGAACGGAGCGCCGGTTTCCTGATCACCGGGAAATTCAGAATCGTATCCGATCCTGCCGGGAGAGGAACAGTGAAACTCAGCAATGCCGCACCGCCGTCTTTTTGCCTCAGAATTTCCAGCCTGCGGTCTGGCAGGATAGTCACCCTGATTTCTTCGTCTGAGTTTCCATTGTTGCTTAATAAAACCTGGAACCCTGAAGAGTCGTTATCGTTGGTGAAGAACTGATGCTTGACCGGAATCCTTGCCGTCCAGTTTGACCTGGCGGGAAATGTAACATACCAGTTTTGTGCAACAAACTGCACGTTCTTTTCAGATTCGACTGTTACTGTTACTATATAACTGGTACCACCTTTTACGAATTTGTCAGGAACCACGCGAATTGGAAGAAATATGGAATCGTTTGCTGGAATTTCAAAGATTTTATCTTTCTGTCCGAGAATTTCCCATCCTGAAGGAACCGAACATTTAATCCGAAATCCTACAATTCTGTTAGTATTGTTTTTTAGCCTGAAAACATTACTTGCAACTTCGTTGGGGGTGATGGAAGTGTTATTCTGTACAAAGTCTGCATCGATTCCAAACTGCGAAGCATATATATTATTTATGCCCGCTGTCATTGTTAGCAGAACCGCACAGATGATAACAAAGTGCAATTTCAAAATATAAAATTTTATTGTTTTCACTTGTCATATAAACGCGACGAAAAAAAATAAGTATTCCGAATTCAATCCGGATATTACAGTTTTGAAATTTTTTTAAAATGATTTAATCACCAAAAATGAACGAAAAAACAAGTCAGAGAAAAACTGTAAGTATTAATCATTAATTGGCGAAACTTTACAACGCTTAATTTTTCGGGATTCGGATTTTTCTCATTTCTCGTGAAAAATAAATATGGGAAAATAAAACATCGTGCAAGTTTGATTCAACTTTTTGAATGAAAAGAAACCTAAAAAGTGGGGTTGATTTTTTAATATCTTTTGAAACTACATGTTTTTAAAAAAATCCAGGCAACGTTTTCTGGCAAAAGTATAATCAACAATCCGTTCAGGATAGGATGTAGTCTCCAGTTCCGGTATCCATTTTTTAATATAGATCTGTTTGGGATCAAATCGTTTTGTCTGTTCATCCATATTGAAAATTCTAAAATACGGTGCAGCATCAACTCCCGTCCCGGCGCTCCATTGCCAGCCGCCGTTATTTGAAGCCAGTTCAAAATCCAGAAGTTTTTCAGCAAAATATGCTTCTCCCCACCGCCAGTCGATCAGCAGATATTTTGTAAGGAACATGGCGGTGATCATTCGCAAACGGTTATGCATGAATCCGGTTTCATTAAGTTCGCGCATTCCGGCATCTACGATAGGGTAACCGGTTTTGCCTTCACACCATCGATTAAAATCCATTTCATTATTCAGCCACTTCAGACGGTCGTATGCCGGCTTGAACGATCGTTCAGTCACGTGCGGAAAATGCCAGAGAATGTACATGTAAAATTCCCTCCATATTAATTCATTCACCCATTTGTCGCTGAGATTCCAAGCACGGTTAACGAGATGGCGGATACTGACTGTGCCAAAGCGCAGATGAACGCTTATCCTCGAGGTGCCGGCAATTGACGGAATGTCCCTCGTCTCTGAATAATTTTTCAATAATGCCTCACCCGGTTCGTTCTCGGGAAAATCAATTTTCATGTCCTCAAAACCAATTTCATCGAGGGAAATGACAGGTGCATTTTTAATTTTCAGGAAGTTTTTAAAATGATCACCGGTTTCAAAAGTCTTTCTGTGTGTATCGCTGATCGTCTTCCTCCATTTGTTCATGTAAGGCGTAAAAACGGTATATGGTTTTCCGTCGTCTTTTACGATTTCATCTTTTTCAAAAATGACCTGGTCTTTGAATGTATGGAAGCTGGTGTCGCTGGATTTCAGGAGCTGTCGTATCACTTCATCGCGTGCGACAGCATAGGGCTCGTAATCGTGGTTGGTAAACACATCTTCGATCTTGTATTCTGCAGCCAGTTGTTTCCAGGCATCAGTCGGCTTGCCGTATTTCACAACAAGTCCCGATCCGTTTTTCTTTAGCTCTTCATTTATTTTTTCGAGCTGACGATGAATGAAGACGAGCCGCCTGTCTTTCTTATTTTCGAGTTTGTCCAGAATGTTGGTGTCGAAAATAAAAACGGGAAGTACAGGTTTGCCTGAACGAAGTGCGTGAAATAATCCTGTATTGTCGTGCAAACGCAAATCACGCCGGAACCAGAAAATATTAATTGGCATTTGCATGAGCGGATTCAGGATTTATAAGAGTTCGGTAAGGCATTTATCGAGATCGGTGTGAAGAAAATTAAAGCCTGCCATCCTGATTTTTTCATTGGAGACACGCTGTCCGTTTAAAACAATAGCTGCCTTTTCTCCGAGAAAAATCTTCAGAAGAAAAGACGGAATGTTGAAAGGCCAGACGGGACGATGAATGGCGGAGCCGATCTTTTTGATAAATATTTGGTTTGTCACCGGGCCGGGACTTACGGCATTATATATCCCATGAATATTATTTTTGTCGATGGCAAAGTTAAACAGGCGGCAGAGATCATTTATGTGTATCCACGACATGTATTGTCTGCCGTTGCCGAGCGGGGCGCCGGCAAATAATTTTACCGGGAGGGCTAATGCTGGAAGCACTCCCCCGTTTTTTGCAAGCACAAGTCCGATACGGAAAATCACCACCCTTAACCCGAGAGTCTCAAACTGCCGCGCAGCTTTTTCCCACTCCATGCATGTGGTTCCCATAAAGTCTTCGGGTGCCCTGAAATCTTCTTCGATCCAGACATCGCCGGTATCGCCATAATAACCAACGGCAGAAGCCGAAATGAAAGTATTGACACGATTAGGAGTGGATTTCAGTTTTTCGAATAACAATGTGGCGCTGTCGACACGGCTGTTTACTATTTCTTTCTTATAGGAATTTGTCCACCGCTTATCGGCAATTCCTGCACCTGCGAGGTGGATGATGGTACCTGCGCCAGAAAAGCAGGAGACGTCCATCGATCTTTTTTCTACATCCCACAGGTAGGAGGAAACGGAAGAATTTAATTTACGGCCTAAGACAGAGACCTCTTTTCCCATCGACTTCAAATGCGGAATTAAATGAGAACCCAGGAAACCATTTCCACCAGTAATGAGCACTTTTTCCATTATAATACGGCAATAAGTCTTGAGTTAGAAATCAAGTATCCTGAAAAAAATATCAAATTCCAATCTTTGATATAGGGTTGATTATTGTCTGCTGGTTTTTAAGCCATTAACTATTGACAATAACAGGCAGAATTCATTGATTTTGAAACATCCTTTTAAGGCTATTTTCCAGGATTGTTTATACTCTTTAATCGTTGAGAATAATTAAACAATGTATTTGCACGTATTAAAAATTATCATACTTTTGCAACCCCTTCTTAATAGGCTAAAATCTAAGGGAAAACCCTTTAAATCAATAAAAAAGTGGATGCTTTAAGTTATAAAACCATTTCTGCAAATGCCCAGACAGTTAATAAGAAATGGGTCATTGTGGATGCTCAGGATCAAATAGTTGGCCGTCTTTCTTCGGAAGTCGCAAAAATTTTGCGTGGGAAGCACCGGCCCGATTATACACCTCATGTCGATTGCGGTGATTATGTAATAATTATCAATGCGGAAAAAGTCCGTTTTACGGGTAATAAAATGAACGAGAAAGAGTATGTTCATTATACGGGTTATCCGGGCGGGCAGCGTTTTGCTACACCGACAGAGTGGTTAAAGAAGAATCCTGCTTTGATACTCGAGAATTCGATTCGCGGAATGCTTCCAAAGAACAGGCTGGGTCGTGAAATTTTCAGAAACCTTCACGTTTACTCAGGAAAAGATCATCCTCATACAGCACAGAAACCAACAGAAATTAAATTTTAATATTCATGGCAATCATCCATACTATCGGAAGAAGAAAGACATCAGTAGCCCGTGTTTATCTTGAATTAGGTAATGGTGACATCAAGGTAAATAACCGCGATTTCAAAGAATACTTTCCTACAGGCCCGCTGCAGTATATCGTAACACAGGCACAACAGGCGATAAACTCCAAAGAAATTTATGACATCAAAATCAATGTCGATGGTGGAGGAATAACCGGGCAGGCTGAAGCAGCGCGACTTGGTATTGCAAGAGCGCTTGTGAAGGTGAACGAGGAGAATAAAACACTCTTAAGAAAAGAAGGTTTGTTAACCCGTGATCCGCGTATGGTTGAGCGTAAGAAGCCGGGACAGAAGAAGGCACGTAAGCGCTTCCAGTTCTCAAAACGTTAATCGTATATTATTACAGCAATATTTAAAAAAATCTATTCGTCAATCCAACTTCAATGTCAAGAGTATCATACCAGGAATTATTAGATTCAGGCGCTCACTTCGGCCATTTGAAAAGCAAGTGGAATCCTCGCATGGCACCATATATTTTTATGGAAGCCCGCGGTATTCACATAATCGATCTCAACAAAACGGTTGCAAAGATCGAAGAAGCCGCTTCGGCCATGAAGCAGATAGCCAAGTCAGGCAAAAAAATATTATTCGTAGCCACAAAGAAGCAGGCGAAGGATATTGTTGCCAATGCAGCAGAGCGAGTGAACATGCCTTATATCACTGAGCGTTGGCCTGGTGGAATGCTTACAAATTTTGCCACAGTTAGAAAGTCGGTTAAGAAAATGACTGGTTTCGAGAAGATGGCAACGGATGGAACATTCGAAAATATTTCAAAGAAAGAAAGACTCCAGATCACCCGGCAGAAAGCCAAGATGGAAAAATTCCTCGGAAGTATTTCTGACCTGTCCAGGCTTCCGGCAGCTTTGTTCATAGTTGATATCATGAAGGAGCATATTGCTGTTGCTGAAGCGCACAAGCTGAACATTCCGACTTTTGCCATCACCGATACCAATACAGATCCTACGCAGGTCGATTTTGCCATTCCGGCAAATGACGATGCAACAAAATCGATTTCACTCATCATTGAAACGATGATTAAAGCAATCGAAGAGGGGCTTGCTGAACGTAAGGTAGATAAGGAAATAGAAAAGGAAAAAGAGGCTGAAGAAGCAGCGGAATTGGAAAAATCGAATGTTGAAGAAATTTCAATTTCAGAAGATGAGCCAATAAAAGAAGTCGTGGCAACAAAGGCCCGTCCACGAAGAGGAGCAACAGTTCCTAAAAAGAAAAACCAGGGTGAATAAAAATTAAATCAAGGAGAGTAATAAAATGACAACTGCAACAATTAGCGCAGCCGATGTAAATAAACTTCGCCAGCAAACCGGTTCAGGTATGATGGATTGCAAAAAGGCACTCATCGAAGCAAATGGTGATTTTGAAGCTGCAATAGATATTTTAAGAAAGAAAGGTCAGAAGATAGCCGCAAACCGTCAGGATCGTGAAGCTAAAGAAGGCTATGTTTATGGCAAAACCAGTGAAGACGGAAAACACGGAGTGATCGTGGCAGTATGTTGCGAGACAGACTTCGTGGCGAAGAATCAGGATTTCATCAACTACGGCGAATCGATTCTCGATCTTGCCATGAAAAATAACCCAGCCACGATCGATGAATTAAAGGCTCTTAAGCTGGGTAACCAGACTGTAGCTGAGACCCTCGTGGATCAGATGGGAAAGATCGGTGAAAAGATCGATGTGGTAGATTATCAGAATGTGCATACTGATTTTGTAGTCGTATACAATCATCCGGGAAATAAACTTGCCTCAATGGTAGGTTTCAACCAGTCGGGCTCCGTCGTAAAAGACGCAAGCCGTGATGTGGCAATGCAGGTAGCAGCGATGGCTCCCGTGGCAATCGATAAGGATGATGTTGATCCGAAACTCCTCGAGCGTGAAATGGAAATTGCGAAGGAGCAGATTCGTGCTGAGGGAAAACCGGAGAACATGATCGAAAAAATTGCCCAGGGTAAAATCAATAAATTTTATTCTGAATATACATTGCTCAATCAGCAATTCATTAAAGATGAAAAGAAAACCATTCGTCAGTATCTGGAGGGTATAGATAAAAACCTCAAAATTACCGCGATGAAAAGGGTAAAAATCGGATAAGTTCATTATTAAAAGGGAGAGTTGATCTCCCTTTTTTTTTGAAGTATGAATCCTGAAAAAGGGCAATTAGTTTTTTAGACAATTGATTTATATTTTCGTTGCAACTAATAAACTATGAAATATAAGAGAGTGCTTCTTAAACTCAGCGGCGAATCCCTGATGGGAGAGAAAGAGTTTGGAATAGACCACAACCGTTTGAAACAATATGCTGAAGACATAAAGGCAGTGGTGAATGCCGGTGTTCAGCTTGCCATTGTGATTGGAGGGGGGAATATTTTTCGGGGAGTTGGTAACGATGCAGAAGATGTGATCGACAGGGTTCAGGGAGATTATATGGGCATGCTTGCCACCGTGATCAACAGCATGGCGCTTCAATCAGCTCTCGAGAAAATCGGTGTTACGACAAGGTTACAATCTGCCATCAAGATGGAACAAATCTGTGAACCATATATTAAAAGAAGAGCAGTTCGCCACCTTGAAAAAGGACGTGTGGTAATTTTCGGCGCAGGTACCGGCAATCCATATTTTACGACAGATACTGCCGCTTCATTACGGGCAATTGAAATCGAAGCCAACGTTGTATTAAAAGGAACCCGTGTCGATGGTATATATTCCTCCGATCCGGAAATTGATAAGAATGCGGTAAAATATCACACCATTACTTTTGATGAAGTGTATGAGAAGGGCCTGAAGGTAATGGACCTGACTGCATTTACTCTATGTAATGAAAACAAGGTTCCGATTATCGTATTTGATATGAATAAGGCGGGGAACTTTTTAAAAGTTCTTGACGGTGAATCAGTTGGAACCCTTGTTGAGTTTTAAAAAACATTATTTTCTGCGAAATCGATAACACCATTTCCAATGATCGATCCTAAAAAAATTCTCAGCGATGCCCGTATGAACATGCAAAAGGCCGTTGAACACCTGGAATCTGAACTTTCAAAAATCAGGGCAGGAAGGGCGAATCCTGCAATGCTCGACAGCGTACATGTTGATTATTATGGAACCCATACACCATTGAGCCAGGTGAGCAGCATAACTGTTCCCGATGCACGGACCATTGCCATTCAACCATGGGAAAAATCGATGCTGACACCAATAGAGAAAGCCATCCAGGCAGCAAACCTGGGGTTTAACCCTCAAAATGACGGAACTATCATCCGTATCAATATACCCGTTCTGACCGAAGAAAGGAGGAAAGAGCTGGTAAAGAAAACCAAGGCTGAAGTGGAACATGGAAAGGTGACAATACGTAATATTCGCCGCGATGCCAATGAGCACATAAAAAAAGATTCCAAGTCTGTTCCCGAGGATGTAGTTAAAGATCTGGAAGATCAGATTCAGAAACTGACCGACCAATTTATAGCTCTTATCGATAAACATTTGGACACAAAAGAGAAGGAAATAATGACCATTTGAAAGCCGACTTTCTGAGCAGGCTTTAATTGTTGATTTCGCTATTGAAAACCTTTAAAAACTTTTTTTGCTGATATTATTTTAATGGCTACCTTCGGCTTGCTGGAAGCGGATTTCAGGGAACCAGAACTTTTAGTAAAGTTTCTCGTACTGAAATTAACAAATGTTCGCCACCAATATTACTCCCTTACCCAAATAATATTGGTGTAGAAAATGAGTCACCGTAAATTTTCCGAAATATTAATAAATCGAATCCCCTCAAAAAATCCCTATATTCAATAAAAATACTATCCCCTAACTTAATTTTCATACAAATAATCGGCAGATTATAACGATTTCATTGTATGATTAATCCTTTGAAAAAATAAATCCAATAATTAATTCATAAAAGCATGAAAAAAAGGCTGACAAATATTAAGAGTGTCCTGTTAATTCTGATGTTTTTAATTACGCTTGCAGTGAAGTCGAATGCTCAGACAAACACCTACAATGCATACATTAAGAATGTTGTATTTCTGGATTGTAAAAATCTGGAATTTGAAATTTGGATTGAATGGACCGGAACGAATACGAATAAATTTCAATTTTATCAGGCCGGTATAAATTTCAATTATGCAGGTTTGGCGAATGGAGGAACGATGACCGGAGCTTTTGTGCCTGGATCAGCGGACGCATCTCTGGCGGCAAATCAGCAGGCGCCTAACTGGAATATCAATGCGACCAGTAAACAAATCAGGATGCTTGCCGCTATCGCAACTCCGGTTGGAAGCGCTGCAACTGCACCCGGCCCTCCCGGTTTCAGGTTAGGAAAATTTAAAATCACGAATACAGCTGATTTCCCTGCGGGTGCAACACCAAACTTCGTGTGGTCTTTCTCAACGGGTTCCTCTACAACTACTCAAACTAAAGTGGCATTTTATTTAGGATCTGCCACTACTGGTAATGATATCACAGTACCTGCTCAGCATTTTGTCAGCGAGAATCCAGCCTTCAATCTCAATTGTGGTGCTCCTTGTAATGTCACTGCTGCAATCGATCAGAATACTCCGCCTGTATGTCTCAACGGCACTAATGGAAGTGTTCGTGTGACATTATCAGGATCAGGAACCGCCGCAACAGGAACTTATACACTTGATGGTGTTTCCGGAATTGCATTTTCAACGAATCCATTCACTGTTTCCGGACTATCGGCGGGGCTACATACAATCACTGCTATAACGGCCACGCCTTGTACTTCAAATACTGCTCAATTTACTGTACTCGACGGCGCAAACCCTGATGATGGCAATGCCTGCACAAATGACGCCTGTAATTCCTCAACGGGAGTAAGCCATACACCTATATCAACAGATGACGGTGACGCGTGTACCACAGATGGCTGTAATACTGCAACAGGTGCTATTACTCACTTACCTGTAAACACCGACGATGGAAATGCATGTACTACCGACGGATGTAATTCCATTACCGGCATTTCTCATGATCCTGTTAACGTAGATGATGGCGACCAGTGTACGAACGACGTTTGCAACACCTCTACAGGTGCGGTCACTCACCCGCCGGTAAACGTGGATGATAATAATGTATGTACGGTTGATGGCTGTAACTCTCCTACCGGAGTATTCCACACGCCGGTTAATACAGACGATAGTAATCCTTGTACAACGGATGGTTGTAATTCAATTTCTGGCATATTCCATAATCCCGTTTCAGTGGACGATGGTAATGGCTGTACGACCGATGCCTGTAATACCACGTCCGGAACAATTACACACGACCCTGTAAATGTTGATGACAGCAATCCATGTACGGTTGATGCCTGTAATACCAGCACAGGTACCATCACTCATGTACCGGTAAATACTGATGATGGTAATGCCTGTACAACTGACGATTGTAATTCTATTTCTGGTATATTCCATACACCTGTTAACGTAGATGATGGTAATCCTTGTACCAACGATGCATGTAACACATCTACCGGTACAATTACGCATCTTCCTGTTGCAGTAGACGATGGCAATGCATGTACAACTGATGCCTGCAATACCACCACCGGTAATATTACTCATGTGTCGGTAAATACTGATGATGGTAATCCATGTACAACGGATGGATGTAATACTTCATCCGGAGTATTTCATACTCCTGTTTCTGTAACCGATGGCAATGCTTGTACAAATGATGCCTGTAACACAACAACAGGAACCATTACACATGATCCTGTTAACGTCGATGACGGAAATGCATGTACGGTTGACGCCTGTAATTCAACTACAGGAACAATCACACATGTAGGACAATCGGCCGACGATGGTAACCCTTGTACTGTTGATGCCTGTAATTCAATAACCGGCGTTACTCATACTCCTGTTGTCACCGACGACGGTAATGCCTGTACCACTGATGGTTGTTCAACAGTAACCGGCGTTTTCCATACACCAGTATCAACTGATGATGGGAACGTTTGTACAACTGATGGATGTAATTCAGTTTCAGGGGTGTTCCACACACCAGTAAGCACAAATGATAATAATGCCTGTACGATAGATGGTTGTGTTTCAACCACAGGTATTTTCCATACTCCGGTTGTTACTGACGATGGTAACCTTTGTACAGTCGATGGTTGTAATACAACTACCGGTGTCACTCACACTCCGGTGAATATCAACGACAACGATGCCTGTACAACGGATGGCTGTAATTCACTCACAGGAATTTTCCATACTCCGATCCCAGGATGCGGTGTTTGTCAGAATCCTCCTACAGTAAATGCACATGGCCCATATACGGGTTGTGGTGATGTATTATTAAATGGTACTGTTGGCGGAAGTGCAACAGGAGGTACATGGTCTTCTCCGACTGGTGGAACATTCCTACCTAACAACACTACACTCAACGCAGTTTATCATCCGTCTGCAGCTGATCTGAACAACGGATCGGTCGTTCTTACTTTAACTTCAAATAACCCGCTTGGCGCTCCATGTACTGCTGAAATCAGTACTGCAACAATCACATTCGGTGCAATTAGCGACAATAACGGTTGTACAATTGATGCCTGCAATACGACTACTGGTACTGTTACGCATACACCGGTCGACATTAATGATAATGACAACTGTACGGCTGATGCATGTAATTCAACTACCGGTGTAATCACTCACATCTCAAAAATTATCGTTAATACATCTTCAACACCTGCAGGCTGTAATGCCAGCGACGGTTCTGCCGGCGCTTCAGGTTCAGGAGGAACTGACCCATATTCATATTCATGGTCGCCAGGCGGTGAAACTACCAGTACAATTACCGGTCTCGCCGCTGGAACCTATGTGGTTACCGTAACAGATAATAATGGTTGCTCTGCAACTAAATCAGTTGTTGTGGCATCCGGAAGCGCTGCTTTCCCTCCGGGACCGATCTCCGGCCCAGCAGGTGCATGCCGTGGCCAGCGTGGTGTTGTATATTGTGTTGACCCGGTTCCCGGTGCAACCTCTTATATCTGGACATTACCTTCAGGTGCATCGGGCTCTTCGAATGGTCCATGTATTACAGTAAGATTTGGAAGTCACTATAGCGGTGGTAATATCTGCGTGAAGTTTGTTAGCCAGTGCGGTACTAGTCCGAAGACATGCTTAAATGTACCTCGTATTAAAAACAAACCTGCTAAACCGGGACCGATCTCAGGCCCGCTTACATTATGTCCAAATACTGACGGAACATATTCGATAAATCCTGTGGCAAATGCTACTAGCTATATCTGGTCTACCACTGGTGGATTAGTAATTACTTCTGGTCAGGGAACTACATCAATCGGTGTTCATTCACCGGCAGGTTTCGTAACCGGAACCATAAGCGTCAGAGCCTCTAACTGCAAAGGAAACAGCGACAAGAGAACGATTACCGTTAAAGGTGTTCCTGCAGTTCCACAATGGGATTATGATAAGCCGACTGACAACCAGACAACCAATGTTTGCGGTGGATCGACTCATAAATATGAATTGCACTTCAAGTCAGGTGTCACCTGCTACTTATGGTCAGCACCTCCGGGCGCAGTCATTCATGATCAGAGTGGAAACTCAGGCAACCCTCTCCTGATTCCAACAGGAAATAACGACGACGTGACAATCACATTCCCTCAGGGATTTGTTGAAGGCGATGTAACTGTTTCTGCATGTAACCAGTGTGGTTCAAGCGGACTCGCTGTATTGCATGTTACAGCTGGTCCGGGCGTACCTGTGTGGTTTAATGCCGATCCTCAGGATAATCCTACAACCGGAGTTTGCGGAGGTTCGACAGAAGAATATGAAATCAAACTTGTTCCCGGCGCTACTTGTTATACATGGACGGCTCCACCGGGTGCAATCATCAACGACAGGGCCGGTCATACCGGTAATCCGCTCACAGTTGGACCGAATGTAAACGATGTTGACATTACATTCCCTCCTGGATTCGATATGGGTGACGTTACTGTTTCTGCATGTAATTCCTGCGGTACGAGTGCGGTAGCAACAATTACCGTTCATTCAGTTCCGGAACAACCACAATGGGATTATGACAATCCTTCCGACAATGCAACATTTGTTTGTGGTGGCAATACACGGAAATATGAAGTTCATTTTGATGCTGATGTAACTTGCTATAACTGGACTGCGCCTCCGGGAGCCGTGATCCACGGACCGAACGGCACATCTGGTAATCCATTGCATGTATCATCGAACCATGATGATGTTACCATCACATATCCGCAGGGATTTGTTTCAGGACAGGTTACTGTATCAGCATGTAACGCCTGTGGTTCAAGCCAGATCGCTACTCTCAATGTCAGCTGTACTACAAGTATGCGTGAGGCCGTTGATCGTGTTGTTGTATCTGACAGGATATCATCATTGACGGCATTCCCGAATCCGACTTCAGGTATCGCCACAATTTCTTTCTATTCCGAAACTGTGGCTAAATATACAGTGAGGGTGATTGATATTGTAGGAAGAACAATTTACCTGGATGCTGTTCCTGCGATTGAAGGATATAACATGAGAGAAATTAATCTCGAAAGTGTAAACAAAGGGCTTTATTTTGTGTCTGTTCAGACAGAAGGCAAAGAAGCTCAGACGATCAGAATCGTTGTAGAGTAAAAGAAATATAACATGAATAAAGTCCCTTTCGAAAGAGAGGGACTTTTTTTATTTCTATACATAGATAACAGGATCTGTAAAGTCTATTGCTTATCTTTTTTTGACTACTTAGATTCACACAGCGGGATATAAGTGAAATAGTATCAGCTATGAGTCTTTGATGTTTTATTTAAGCTTGTAAAAAAAATTACTACAGATCTTACAACTATTTCGGACTTTAAAACTGCATCGATTTTTATATTTTTTATTTCCCGTGCAGTAAATTCATTTTAAATCAATTTTAGAATTACAATTTTTTGAATAATGCCGGCTTCTGTCTCATTTTACATTGAAATATTTTATTCAAATGTAGTGCATTGGAATTTACTTCAAACAACTTTTTAAGTATGATGGCGTATTATTAAGACTTCATTTTCAGATAAGATATTATTTAACGATTCTGCTTAAGGAATAAAATATGAGTTCAGGTCCTTTAAAATCAATGTTTCGGTTGGTTCAAAAGCAGAGTGTTCTTTTAACTCTCAGGCAAAGAATATTATTATTTGTTGCTGGAGTTGGTATAATAATAACATTCATTATTGGATTTAATACAACCAACAGCAAAAAGGCACAGGCAGCAACAGAATCACTAACGACTGGGTCGTTTATTATTAATATGGGAGTTACTCCGCAAACATATTCAAACGGATTAAAGCCATACGGAATGCTTTACGATTTAATTGTAAATTACAGTGTTCCGGTAAAATGGGTGATTGAACCGTCAAAAGTGAAAGACGGGACTGATTTTACCTACAATGCCGTTAATTATAAAGGGGGACCTTTTATCATCCCGGCAGAATATATTAACACGACTATTTCAAACAGGATTAGCTTCTGGCAGACGAAAGGTGTGCAGGGAGTCTACACAACTTCTTCAATATCGGTTCCTGTTTATGCGACTCTCACTGCATTTCCCATAGCGATTATAGACAACCAGTCGGGAAATGAAGATATCGTCGAGCAATATTATACTAATGCAGGTATTCCTTCTACGGGTTATGTCTTTGGTACACCATCGATTTTGCAGGACTGTAATGATATCTGGGTGAATCCGCATGGAAATCCTACATGGGCATCTCACAGTTATTTGTATAACTATGTAACTGTTTCTAAAAATTTTATCTGGGCACAATGCCATGCAGTGAGTGTAATGGAGGGTGTTAAAAATACCGTCTCTCCTTTCGAGCAATTAAATTATTTGACGACAAATGGATTAAAGTGTTACAACTCGGGAAATTGCGGCCCACCAATTACTGAATCGCATGCAGGAAATCCGACATCCCCGTTCACACATTACTATCCTTCAGATCCGATGATGCAGTTTATGGGTACGATGGATGGCGCAACAAATTCGGGATCCGAGAAATGGTATCAGCCTCAGGCGGCCTCTTCCGGACAGTGGAGAGCAACTACTAAAAGACTTGTTACCACATCAAATGGAACTTCTCCGAATGAAGGAGTTCTCATGGCGTACGGACCTGCTTATGGAAATGTAAATAACGGTTATGTAATGTACGAAGCAGGGCATGATCTGGATGGTTCCGGAACTACTGCAGAGAAAACTGCCGCTCAAAGAGCATATTTTAATTTTGTATTGTTTGCAGGAATTAAAAAGCAATTGGTTTTCAGCGGTTATACAATTCCGAATTCTTACAAATCGAATGAAACAAAATCTGTTTCCGCGACAATTTTATCCGGCACAGCTCCATATACATATGTCTGGAGTTCCACGATCGGTGGTACTTTCACAAACGGTGGTTCTGCTTCTGCAAGTTTTACAGCACCCAATACTCCCGTTGCGCTTACTGGCGCTATTAAATGTACTGTGACCGATGCGTGTGGAAGACAGAATTTTGTTTCTCAAATAGTGAACGTCAGTGAAAACACATTGCCGGTTACCTTAAAAGAATTTAATGCAAAACTTGTAAATGGTTCAGTATTGATTAGCTGGATCACCGCAAGTGAAATTAATAACGCTTTTTTCACAATTGAGCGAAGCCAAAATGGTTATGATTTTACGGAAGTTGGAAAGGTTGAAGGCTCAGGTAACAGCACTCATGAAGTTTCTTATTCTTTAACCGACAATAACCCGGTTGAAGGCCAGAGCTATTACCGTTTAACTCAAACGGATTTCGATGATAATTACAAGAGATATCCGCCAATTGGTGTCTATTTTAATAATTCTGTGAACCTGGGAAATACAATAATCGCAATGAGTCCGGTTCCATTTGACAACTATATTAAAATAAACTTCAATGTCATATTGGAAGGCAATGTGAATTTCACATTGATTTCGGATAAAGGCAGTGTGTTAAAAAATGAGAATGTAAAATCATCGGCAGGATTTAACAGCTATACAATTGATAATCTTGGTTTACTCCCCGGAGGAGTTTATTTCATTTTGATGAGAACTTCTGATAATGAATTACAAACAAGAAAATTAATCAAGTTATAAGTAGAATTTCTTCTATCCAGGCAAAATAAAAATTAAAAATAAATAGTTATGAAACTTAAAATTAATGTCCTTTCAATTTTTATCCTGATGACATTGCTCACGTGTTACCGGGCTAATGCTCAAATGGTAAACAGAATCACGAAGGAAACAGTAATTTCAAAAGTTGAGATTTCTGAAATGGTCACCAATAGTTTTACTTACAGCAACGACATGAGGAGAGTTGCTTACAGGATTAACAGGGATAAAAAGCAAATTGCAGTGATTGATGGTGTTAATGGTAATGCATACGACTTTGTAAGCTTCCCGGTTTTCAGTCCGGACTGCAAACGATTTGCATATGCTGCCAGAAACGGATCAGACTGGTTTTTAAATGTGGATGGTTACGAAATGCCTGTTGATCGGGGAATGGAAATTACTTTTGTTGCTTTCGGACCTAAGAGTAACAACATGGTTTATGTGCTGAAAGAGGGAAATAAATTTTGCCTGGTCACTGATAACATCAAGGGAAAGCAATTTGATGGCATCGATGAAAACAGCATTACGTTTTGCTCTGACGGAAGCACAGTTGCATATACTGCATACCAGGGTAAAAAACAGTGTAATGTGATTAACGGGAATGCCGGAGAAATTTTTGACCAGGTCGGTTACCCCATTCTTAGCACCAACGGACATCATTTTGCATATTGGGCCGTAATCGGTTCTGATTCCTATGTGATATCCGATGTTCAGAAAAGCAAGCCTTATGAATCCGTAAATTTTGTCACGCTTAGCAACGATGGTAATCACCTTGCCTACTCGTTTAGTTATCGCGGAAAAAATAAAATTGTATTTGATAATGTTGAAAGCGAATCTTTCGAATTTGTACATTCATTATGTTTCAGCAACGACAGCAGAAGATTTGCATACGGAATTGAACAATCAGAAGGTGATAAGGAAGGCTTCAGGCAATATGCGGTGATAGACGGTAAAAAATATGGACCGTACGAAACTGTAGTGGAGAATAGCATCCGATTCAGCAACGATAGCAGGAATTTTGCATTCGAAGCTGAGAAGAATGACCAGTTTTATATCGTTAATAATGGGACCGAAGGAAAAAGATATGGAGATGTTCTGCAGGCCACAACCATTTTTAGTCCGGACAACAGCCGAATCGCCTATGCAGCTGAGAATGACGCTAAACGTATGATAAATTCGGATAACTCAGAGAGCCGGCCATATAACGACGTATATTCGATTGCTTTCAGTCCCGACAGTAAACGTCTTGCTTATTCGGTGCGAATCGATGATAATGATTTTGTAATCGTCGACGGTGAAAAAGGAAGCCGGTACAATTATATTTTAAGTCAGGGAGAAATTGTCTTTGACTCACCAACCTCACTTCATTACCTGGCTATGAAGGATAAAAGCATCTGCCTGGTGGAAGAGACTCTGAAATAGAATACAAATCCTGAATTTTTTGAAAGATCTGAATCGAAATAATACCCGGTTCGGATCTTTTTTTTTCTATAAACAGATGATTTCCGTTTATATTGGATCTACTAACCTTAAATTTTATATTTCTGTCGCGTCATTGTCATGGAAGATGAGAATAATTTCTAACTGTTATAAAAATTTATTAAGTAAGAAATTTGCTATAATTTCTTGCAGTTTATTTTTTACAAAATCGGGTGTTTGTTTTTTTAAATCATGACTGAGTATTTTGAAAAAGTTTAAATCCTGTCTGAAAAAATGGATGGCAGGAAAATTTAAAATTATTTGTTCAGACATAGCCATTCATTGAATATATCTTTCACCAAATTTCTTACATAAATTTTGGAATGCATCCTTCAATTCTCAAATAAAAATTTGAAGAATATTTTAAAAAATACCGGAAACCTATTTATCTGTTAATGCTTTAAGGTAATAGGACATAATGTATCGTATAATTCTGTTCAAAAATCAGCGCCCAAGATACATTTAATGTTCACCAATATTAATAATTGTTCAACCAACAAAAATGACGTGTTTCCCAAATTAATAACGAACCTGCGCATGCCCGTACATTAATTTGGATTTCAATAAAAATAAAAATTTATTCTCCCAAACGAATAAATAAATTTAAATAACAGGTTATGAAAGAGCAAAAATTACCTCTATTCACATTAAGCACAAGCTTTAAAGAAGGAAGTCATTTCAATTCCGGAGAAGGAATTGAATTTAGCAGTTCAAAGTCGATCTTATCTTTTGGATCTTTAAAGGCTACAATATTTATTTTATTATTTGCTTTTTCACTGTCTGTAAAAGCTCAGACCAGCGGAACCATTCCGATCGGTGGCGCAACGAACTGTTCGATTACGCCATCCGGTACTGTTTGTCCGAATACGATTCGCACGTATTATGCTCCTGCCGGAATGACTTCATACTCGTGGACGATTCTTGGAAGCGGAACAATAACTGGTCCTGCAAATGCAAGAACTGTGAGTGTAACAGCAGGCTCGGAATGCGGAAATTCATTTAAACTCACTGTTACTATGTCTGCGGCCGGTGTCACAACAACATGTTCGCAGATCATCTATGTTGAAGATAAAACATTGCCTACAATCTCCGGAGCAGCCAACAAAACAGCACCGGTGAATTCCACAAGCGTGGTTTTTGATAATCCAACAGTAAGCGACAATTGCGGAACACCGACACTTATAGTGTTATCCACAACTTCATCAAATGGAACGGATGGATCGGTAAGTTATACAAGAACCTGGAAGGCTATGGATGCATGTGGAAATTCTTCCGAGAGTGTAAGCCAGACAGTCACAGTTTACCGTTCATTAGCCTGTACGATCACCGGCAATAATTCAATATGCCAGGGAGCTTCTACAAGTTTATGTGCCTCTGCCGGCGCCGCTTCCTATTTATGGAATACCGGAGCGACGACACAGTGTATTACGATTACTGGTCCGGGTACCTATGACGTCACAACATTTGACGGATCTGGAGCCAGCCTTTCCTGCAGTAAGGTTGTGAGCCTGGCAACACCAATAGGATGTTCAATTACAGGAAATACAAGTTTATGTCAGGGAGGTAGTACAAGTTTATGTGGTCCTGAGGGAGCAGTTTCTTATATCTGGAGTACAGGAGCCACCACAAACTGCATCGATGTGAATAGCGCAGGGACGTATATATTATCGCTCGTGGAAAATACAGGATGTACAAGCACCTGCACCACGACCGTAACGATGGGACCTCAACCTGCCTGCAATATCAGCGGTAACAGTACCGTATGCCAGGGAAATACTACAAATTTATGTGCACCTGCCGGTGCAACATCCTATGTCTGGAGCAATGGAGCCACTACTCCTTGTATTTCGGTAGGAAGTACAGGAAATTATTCCGTGACTGTAACCAATGCGGCGGGATGCAGCAGCACATGCAGTAAATCGGTGACTGTTAACAATGCGCCTTCCTGTTCAATCTCGGGTACATTGTTTATTTGTCCGGGCGGAACAACTGAGATTTGTGCACCGGCGAACATGATTGCCTACGCATGGTCGACCGGAGCCACAACCCGGTGTATAACCGTAAATACAATCGGTAATTACTCGGTTGTTGTTACAGGTCCGAATGGATGTACGACTTCGTGTACACAAACGGTAGATGTCCAGTCAACTACTGCATGCAATATAACCGGAGGCACCGGACTTTGCCCGGGCGGCTCTACAAATCTGTGTGCGACCGCAGGTGCAGCATCGTATGTGTGGAGCACGGGCGCAACCACTCAATGTATAAGTGTAACCGCTGAAGGAACATATTCGGTAACAATAACGAATGCTTCGGGATGTACAACCACCTGCAGCAAGACTGTGACAATGAACGATAACCCGGTTTGTTCGATAACAGGTAACGGATCTTTTTGTCCCGGAGGCAGCACAGAACTTTGCGCACCCGTTGGTGCGACCAGTTATGTATGGAGTACCGGGGAAACCACTCAGTGCATTACGGTGAGAAATGCGGGGACTTATTCTGTTACCATTACCAATGCAAGCGGCTGCAGCAGTACATGTAATAAAACCGTCACACAAAATAACCCTCCTTCCTGTTCAATCACAGGCAACTCCTCAATTTGCCAGGGAGGTTCCGCCAGTCTTTGTGCACCGGCAGGTATGTCAGTATATCTGTGGAATACAGGTGCAACAACACAGTGCATCACCGTTAATAATGCCGGAACATTTTCCGTCACCATTACGGATGCGAACGGTTGCAGCAGCACATGCAATAAAAGCGTAACTACAAATACACCTCAACCATGTATAATCACGGGAAGTAATTTTATTTGCCCGGGAAATTCGACTTCGATTTGCGCTCCTTCCGGGGCCGCATCTTACTCATGGAGCACAGGTGCGACAACCCAGTGTTTGACTGTTAACAGCGCCGGAACTTACAGCGTAACGGTAGTCGATGCACAGGGATGCAGCACTACATGCAACAAGAATATAACAGTGAACAATCCTCCTTCGTGTTCGATAAGCGGTAACACTTCTATTTGCCAGGGGAATTCAACTACATTATGCGAGACTGTCTCGGCCATGTCATATGCCTGGAGTACGGGCGCAACTACTCAATGCATAACCGTCAATGCTGCGGGAACATATTCAGTTTCGATTACAGATGAAAACGGTTGTTCAAGTAACTGCAATAAAACGGTGACTCAAAACCTTTCACCTCCATGTTTCATCACGGGTAACTCTTCGTTTTGTGCAGGAGGTTCAACCAGCCTATGTGCTCCGGCAGGTGCAACATCTTATGTGTGGAGCAATGGAGCGACAACTCAATGCATAAATGTTACCAGCGCAGGAAATTATTCTGTGACGATTACTACTTCAGCCGGATGCTCCAGCACTTGTAATAAGAACGTTACAATTATGGATGCCCCTGCATGTTCTGTTTCAGGTAACCTGCTTATTTGTAACGGAAGCTCATCGACGCTTTGTGCAACAGCGGGAGCCACTTCATACCAGTGGAGTAACGGGTCCACCAGCCAGTGTATAACCATAAACACATCAGGCCAATACCAGGTGACGGTTACCGGAAGCAACGGTTGCACGGCATCCTGTGCTCAAAACATAGATATCTTACCAACTCCAAATTGTAACGTCACAGGAAATTCTACGATTTGCTCGGGAGGAACTGCAAACTTATGCGCACCTGGCGGTGCCGCCGCTTATTCCTGGAATACCGGCGCAACTACACAATGTATAAACGCATCAAGTCCGGGAATCTATACAGCAACAATCACTTCCTCAAACGGCTGCACAAGTTCATGCAGTAAATCAGTGATCGTAAATACTCCGTTGACATGTTCGATTTCAGGTAACAGTTCAATTTGCTCGGGCAGTTCAACCACCTTGTGTGTTGCCGGAAACGCATCTACTTATGAGTGGAGCAATGAAGGAACTACATCATGCATCACTGTCAGTTCAGCCGGCACGTACTCAGTGTTAATAACCGATGCGAACGGCTGTATCAGTACGTGCTCACAGACAGTAACGGTTACTCAATTGCCGACATGTAATATTTCAGGTAACTCGGATATATGCGGAGGATCCTCAACAGTATTGACGGCCTCCGGAGGAAATTCGTACTTATGGAGTACCGGAGCCACCACAGCATCCATCTCGGTTTCAGCTGCAGCAACGTATTCTGTGACTGTTTCCAATTCTAATCAATGCACTGCAACATGTTCGAAGACGGTAAACACACACGCATGCGGCATCACGTTAAAGAAGTCGCCGGATATCTGTGAGTTTCCTGACGGGACACCAACCACAGTAAACTTTACATATAATATAAAGAACAACAGTGATTATTATCCCGCTTCAGGTGATCTCATCGATGATAACGGTACGCCGAATAATCCAGCGGATGATATCAATGTATGTACCTGGGGTCCGATTGCTCCGGGCGAAAGCACGAATTGCTACAAGTCGTTCAATATAAACACCACTCACACCAATACAGCGAGGGCTACAGGCACATCCGGCGGACAATCAGTGTCTTCTTCATCGACAGCTACAGTAACGGGAATCAATTGCAACTGCAACCTGAGTTATCCTGATAATTCGAATCTTCCACGCTCTGCTGTAGTATTCAATGAGAGTGAAGTGTTGCGGGCATCGGATCCGGGAATGACCACATGCGGTTCGACGGGATCAGTCATTAAAATGTGGTATAACGATGAGCATGCATTGCTCATGGGCGTAAGAGCAGTAAGTGTAAAGACTTTCAGCGGCACGACTACGACTAATTATACTATAACTCCTCCTCCGGCAACTTACGGTTGTGTCAGCAATCCGAATGTGGGTGATACGATTTCGACCGGCGACCAGGCAGCAAACGATCTTTGTGCCGGTGGCGGACGCCCATTGTGGCCTGCGATTTTTATTACAGACCTAACGGTGAACGGTCCCACCAGCAGGATTGGCGACTGGCAGCAGGGTGGAAAGGGTATTGCTCCTACAAGGGTTTGCGGTACATGGAAGTCTGCAACTAAATTTATCGATAAGACAAAAAATCCGCCTAAAATCACGATCATCACCGATGTTGATCCGCCAAAGAATAACTGGAATCTTGGCAGCGGCTCGGATATTCCTCCGGGAGGATTTGCTAGTCTGAGGAATGAAGGCTATGGTGCCGAAATCGCATGGGACGTAAACAGCCTCGGTCTTATTCCTGGTCATACCTACCGTCTAGTGTTTATGGTTCACGACGGTGACCAGAATAAAACAGGCGGAGACGTTGGTGAAACCTGTACAACAATTCATATTCCTGATGCGCAGTGTGTGCCGGTTCAACCGCCGCCGCCGCCGCCACCGCCGGTAAATAAGATTTGTTATACGGGCACATCACATCGTTATGTGAAAGCCAGCCAGGAGTGGACAATAAATACAACCACCAATAAGCTTACAATTCGTACTACGTTCTCTAAGAATTTCGTAGACAATACATATGGCACCGGCGCTATCGGATGGCCATCCGGTCATACTTTTAATCAGCTTGTGGGTTCCGATAATTTGCAGATGGCACTATATGATGCAAACAATGTTAAGAAGATGGAGTTTAAACTTGACTACATCACTGCAAGTTCAGGTACACCTTCAGGATACAAGTGCCTTGGAGTTTCAGGAGGCGAAGGGCAGATGATATTGGGAAGTGCATCAGATGTGGTGAGCGTAACGACTTCCCTTGATAAAAACCTGAATACATATAACTATACATTATTAACAAACTCACCTGCAACAAACAGCAGTTATACGCCTAATGCATCATATCCAAACTGGATCTATGATGTTTGGTATGAAGTAACTGTAAACCTAGCACCTTTCGGTTCCGCCGGTTTTGGTCGCCCGCTTATTTCATCAGTGCATGCAAGTCCGAGCAAAACGGGAAGCAATACAGAACTTGTGGAAGATACAATATGTACGCAGTCTTCTCCACGAATTGCTGCAGCGCCTGATGCGCCTACAAGAATTAATGCAGTGGTTTACCCGAATCCTTTCGGAGATGATATAACCATAAATTTTATCACACCATTAGATGAGGATGCAAACATTACGATTACCGATCTTGCAGGCAGAATAGTGGAATCGTTTAACCATCCGGCAGGAACTGTAACGACAGGAAGTAATTTGAAAGCTGGTATTTACTTCGTCGCAATTTCACAAGGCGAATTCAGAAAAATCATAAAAATTGTGAAGTCGGGCGATTAATTATCAGTTGAAATAATATTAAATCAACGGCAGGATGAATGAAAGTTTATCCTGCCGTTATTTTTTTTCCGTATTGCATGAAAAATACGAAAAGATGGTTGGTTTAAACTGTAGGAATAATATTTAAAAAGTCTTTTTTTCTAAAAAAAGGCTTGAAAAAACACGAAAATCACAATTATTTCAATAATGAAACCTTTTCTTACATACAGGCGTTATAATGATTGTGTTTCATGTTAAGTTTTAAGTTAAGTAATTTTAGTTGTTGATCAGAAAACTTCGGAGTAAAATCCGGAGTTTTTTGTTTTTATACCATACCCATAATTATACACATCAGGTTTCCCCGATTTTCCAGCCTATAATCGTTTTATCGTCGCTTCCGGATAACAGAAAGTCGTTGTGCCACAGGATTTTATTAACGCTGTGCCTGTGACCCTGGTAATGCTCCAGGTCAATCCTGGAAAGAAAGTCGAATGTCTTCCCATCCCAGATTTTTATCGTTTTATCCCTGCTTCCTGTGGCAAAGTATTTATAATCAGGGGAAAAATCGATGGAGTAGATTGCATAATTATGAGCAGGAACAGAATGTACCAGTTCCAGGTCATCTAAATTCCAAAAATTCAGATGTGCATCCTTTCCGCCACTTATGAGAATATTTAGATAAGGGTGCAGATATAAGCTGTTTACAGAAGACTGGTGAGCAGGGAAATGCCGGGTAATCTGTAATTCACTGATTTTTAATATTGTAATATACCCATCTCCACGGCCGATCAATAAATGATCTTCTTCACGATCAAAAATAACGGACCTGATTTTTTCCGGAGTCAAGAGAAAAGACCTGATAAAAGAAAAGTTTTCGCCAGACCAAACAGATATTTTCCCATCGGCTCCGGCGGTAAAAATCAGGTTATACTTTTTAGAATAATTAATGTCAAAAATTCCTTTATCATGATTCACCAAAAAGTGGATTTCTTTTTTTTGGTTTAAATCGATTACATGCATGCCGCCACCGGAAACACCGACGAGTAAAACATTTTTCGAATCAATAAATTTTAGAGAGTAAATGGTTGAGCCAGTATTTACAATGGCTTTCATGGAAGAGAGGTTCTCCAGGTTAACGGCAGCTACCATTCTGTCGCCTCCCCCGGTAAAAATTACATTTTCCCGGGCAGCTTCGAGAGCATATACCGGCGACTCATTTCCTTTTAAGATGAACGCCTGTTGTATGGATATTGACATTGAAAATTTTTTACTGAAAGAGAAATGTAAGCATATTATCAGCCGAAGACTTTCAGTCCTTCGGAACAATTTGTGCAAATATCATTTTCTTTCCTGCTTTTCAAAACAGATTGCCTGAACTGCCTGTACTGATAGCCATTCCAAACATTCCTGAATTTCTCTTCTTTTAAATTTCCCATTTTATAATGTGCGTCCTTATCGAAACAGCAGGGGACAGTTTTTCCATCCCAAGTAATTACAGATGAATGCCAGAGTTTCCAGCAGTGATTAAGCAGTTTGTTTTTGATCTCATAGTCACCGTTTTTGCTTTTCCTGTAACGTGAGTACTCTTCATTTTCTGGCATGAGGTGGTTTCCACTTTTATAATCATAAATTTGAGCAGTCTTAAAACGGATTTCATCAACACCCATTTCAATGGCGAGTTTTTTTGCATCGTTGATCTGATGTTCATTCGGATGTACAACCAGGAACTGAAAAATCACGTGAGGTTTTTTGGATTTGAGAGTTTTCTTCCAGCGGATTATATTTTTCGTTCCATCCAGAACTTTTTCAAGTGAACCTCCGATCCTGTATTGCTGATATACTTCCTGGGTAGTTCCATCGATGGAGATAATTAACCGGTCGAGGCCGCTCTCGACAGTCTTACGGGCGGTTTGGTCGTCAAGGAAATGCGCATTCGTAGATGTTGCTGTATATATATTTTTCGATGAAGCATAACCGAGCATTCGAATAAAATCCGGATTCAGGAAGGGTTCGCCCTGGAAATAGAAGATTATATAAAACAAATCCTTGTACAGTTGATCCGTTACATTTTTGAAAAGATCTTCCGTAAGCATTCCGGTAGGCCGGCTGAAAGATCTCAATCCGCTTGGGCATTCCGGACAGCGCAGGTTGCAGGAGGTGGTAGGTTCAATTGAGATGGATACAGGCAAGCCAAATACAATTGGTTTCTTCAGGAGACGTGACAGAAAAAAACCGCTTCCAACCAGAAACATATTAAAAACCCGCCGGAAGGTGAGTTTTGATAACATGTTTTTTAAATCAGTGGGGGACATTTTAATTCGTTGATTCGTTTCCCGACAGCCATCGGAATCGTGGATTGTAATTCTTATAAATCACTTTAGCAAATTAGTGATTAAAACCTTTGGGAAATGAAGTATTTGGCGATTTATTTTTTTTGATTGACGGGCTTGATCATTAATGTGATTAAACCAAAATATCGTCGTTGAAAAATGTGTACAACATTCGATTTTCAGAGAGTGAATTCTTCTGAAACCACTATCAAATCAATGCTTCAATAAATTTTGAAATTCAAATGATGATGTTAATAATTCATGTTAATTGTAAAAAAGATAAGAAGTCAGAAAGTTATCTTAGAAGCTTGAAAAAAAAACCGTGTTAAGGCGATATTTCTTTATTGTTGTTGTATCAGTATTTTGTGGAGTAGAAGTAAAGGCTCAGGATAATTGCGCCACTGCAATTACGCTTTGTGCAAGCAGTTCTTTAAGCAGGTCTACCATTGGCGCCACAACCGGAGGCACCGATCCGGCATTAAGTTGCGGTGATAATACCGTAACAAACAGTGTCTGGTTTATTGTGATAGGTACAAAGAACGGAAACTGCACTGTAACGGTTAATAACATCAATAACAATCCGGGTCTCGATATGGAAGTGTATACCGGTACATGCGGTGCGCTTGTTTCTACTGGCGACTGTGCAAGCGGCAGCAGCGGTACCGGAGGAACGATGAATGTTTCTTTTGCTACCACTCCCGGTACAACATATTACATTATGGTGGATGGGAATGCCGGTAACCAGGAATCGTTCGACATTGTAGCCACTTCCGGTGATGATGCCATTGTAGCGCGCCCCGATCCTTTCTTTAATCCGGATTTCACTTCCGGTTGCAGTCCCCTCACTGTTTTTTTTCATGATACAACTAATTTTCATGGAGGAAGTAACCCGACTTACGAATGGAGAATCAATAACGGCAGCTATATACCTTCTCTCGCCGGAGATACAACGATAACCTACATTGACACGGGTACAACTTCGATGACACTGAGGGCATGCAATCAGCAATGTGGTTGCAAGACTTCTGGTCAGGACATTACCGTGCAGGATTTATTTTCATTTGTATCCTATGATCCGCCATTGACGTGTATCGGTACAAACGTAACGTTTTCAGATACTGATTTTGTTTTGCCCGGATTCCTTCCGTCAAATAGCACGGTTTGGGCATGGGACTTTGGTGATCCTGCATCAGGAATAAACAATACCGCCAGCGGCCAGACGGTAAATCATACTTTTGTAGGCACGCCTCCATTCAATGTTACGTTAATCGTACAGGGTGACTGTGGCCCGGAGACTACCATCACTGTTTTAAATATGCTCCCCCAGCCAACGATAACGATTACAGGGCCTGTGGAAATTTGTTCGGGCGAGGATTTAAATCTTGGATCGGTCGCTGCCGGCGTGAACAACCCGGTTACCTATTCATGGTCGGGAATCGGTTCCTTCTCCTGTACGAATTGTAATGCAACAACCATTAGCGGACTCGTAGCGGGCGGCCCGTACACCATGGCATTATCGATCGTCGACAATCTCGGATGCGTGGCCGATACAACGTATGATGTGAATGTAAATCCGCTGCCTACTGTTTTTGCAGGAGGTATCATCACTGTTTGTCCGGGCGATTCGGCTCAGCTCGGGGCAGCGCCAGCCGGTGGACTTCCGCCTTATGATTATTTATGGGCGCCCTCGGCCGGTTTGAGCAACGACACCATCTTCGATCCATATACATTCAATACTTCCGGAACATCATACTGTGTAACTGTTACGGATGCCAAAGGTTGTACATCCAATCCGGATTGTGTGACGATAAATGAATTTCCAATACCATCTGTTTCTGCGTCCTCGGCAAATCTCTGCACAACACAACTGCCTCTTCAAAATACATTTACTGTTTCCGGAGCCGGCCCCGGCTCTACCTTTGAATGGAGTCTTTCGCCGTCTTATTCACTGATAACCGCTGCAGCGCCTGATTCATCGGATATAACGGCCGACTTTCCGCCCGTTCCTGCCGCATACAATTTTACTGTCGTAGTTTCTGATGGCGTTACCGGTTGTATCGATACCGTTCCGACGTCGTTTTCTGTCGACACAGGTTTGACCATGAGCGTAGCCGGCCCGTCATTAATCTGTATCGGCGATACGGCAACTCTCACTGTTTCGGGAGCAGATACATTCTCATGGACATCATCGCCGGCATATGCATTTGCGGATCCGACGAATGCAGTCCAGGTTGTTACGCCGTCTTCCGATATTGTCTTTACAATAACCGGAACACGCGGAACATGTACACAGACAATCACCGATTCGCTCACGGTGGCACCCAAACCGGATGCCTTTGTAAGTCCCGTTCCTCCATATTGCAATTGCGGCACCGTTTCGTTGAATGGCGTTGGAAGTACACCCAACATGACGTACCTGTGGACGAGCGGAGGCGGAAATCCGATAAGCGCACCGACAAACATTTCTACAAGTTCAACCTTATGCGGGTCCGATGCTTTTACATTGACGGTTACCGATACGGTGAGCGGTTGTTCCACCGATTCCACGATTACCACATCTCCGTTTTTTAAACCTGCAGCAGCTATATCGGTTTCACCAAATTTAATCTGTAACGGAGTGCCTACGTTGATATCTCTTTACAGCAACGGCAGCGACACTGCCAATACAATTTTTCACTGGTCTTGCAGCAATCCATTAGTTGTCATTGCAGATACATCATCCAAGGACAGCACAACCGCTACCGTCTCTACAGCAACAGTCTTTCAGCTTACGGTCACAGATCCGAATGGATGCGATTCAACGGCTACGGCATCGGTGAATATTAGTCCGAATTTAATTACGAGTTCCGATTTCCCATTCTTATGTGCATCGGATCCCGTGAAGCAATCCACGATCACCATTTCCGGTGCCAATCCTTCCACTTCTTTTACCTGGGATTCCATTCCTGCCTGCGTCACGCCCAATTCGGTTGCCAATACGATTTCTTCACAGCAATTCGATTTCGCAACTTGCCCGGCCGGCAATTATAATTTTGTTATAACAGTGTTTGATTCGATAAGAGGATGCACCGAAACGGTTTCCGAAGCAGTAACAATACTGGCAGGAGTCGATGTGGTGGCATCAGATGATACATCGTTTTGCGAAGGCGGTACAGCAATCCTGGTTGCAACCGGCGCAAATAGTTACGTTTGGGGTTCAGGACAAACGACAGATACGATTGTGATAAACGGACTTACAGCAGCGGGTTCGCCATACGGTTTTATTGTTGTTGGCAGTGTCGGCAGTTGTACGGACAAAGACACGATCATCGTCACCGTAAATCCGGTGCCTGCAACAAGTCCGATCTCAGGGTTAAATTCTGTTTGCGAAAACGACCCGGTAACACAATATTCAGTTACGCCACCGTCGGCAAATACGTATGCATGGAATGTTTATGGAGGAGTGATCGTAATCGGACAGGGTCAGCCCGATGTCTTTGTAAACTGGAATACCGTCGGTCTCGATTCGATTTCGGTAGTAGAAACCACAAGCAACGGATGCTCCGGTCCGCTTCAGTCGATGAACGTGATCGTAAATCCGTTACCTGTCGCGCCGCTTGTTACCGGTCCCGACACATTGTGCAACGACGAGATCGCTGTATATTTCGTGAATGCGAATGCGGGTTCGGTTTATACCTGGACCATCACCGGGGGAAATTTCATTTCGGGTCCTACCGGATCCGTGAATAGTTTTCAATGGACCACAGCCGGTGACGATACGCTTACGGTCTTCGAACAGACATCGGCCGGCTGCATCGGCCCGGCCACTATTTACCCGGTGAATGTAAAGCCACGTCCGGGTCCGGTTACTGTAATCGGGAATACACTTGTTTGTGATAACGTAACCGAAATTTATTCTCTCACTGCAAATGCCGGATCCGTG
The DNA here is from genome assembly GCA_964595205.1 of uncultured Flavobacteriales bacterium. Classification (GTDB taxonomy): domain Bacteria; phylum Bacteroidota; class Bacteroidia; order AKYH767-A; family 2013-40CM-41-45; genus JADKIH01. The sequence continues at coordinate 191,906 of CAZQOQ010000033.1, forward strand.
TATACATGGAACATCGTCAATGACGCATTGCATAACCTGAATGCTTCCAGCGATACGATGACCGTAGATTGGGGAACTTCAGGAACAGGACACGTTCAGGTATTTGAAACAAATTCTGTCGGGTGTAACAGCGACACCACGGATCTCACAGTTTCCATCAGCCAGCATCCACAATTGATCATGCCAAACGATAGTGCAAACATCTGTAATAACGTTTCATACCAGTTGGTGACTTCTGCGAGTGCGACAAGTATCCGGTGGACGACAGATGGGAACGGAACATTCAGCGACACGACGATTTCGTCTCCGGTCTATTTTCCTTCCAATACCGACACGGGTTATATACACTTATCCATTGTCGCATCGAGTCCTCCGTGTACGGATGTGACCGGGACCTTCGTATTGTATCACACGCAGTCGCCGATCGTCAGCATCACCGGTCCGGCGGGTCCGATATGTTTCGGAACGATGGATACGCTGATCGCCACCGGTGGCGGTACATACATCTGGACGCCGGGTGGAATTCCATTTGATACGATTGGCATAAGGCCGGCAGCTACGACAACGTATACAGTATCGGTGACAAATTCCCTGGGATGTGTAACGAGGGATACGATTACAGTGTATGTAATACCTCCCGGAACTGCAGATGCGGGATCAGACCAGGTTGTGTGCACGGGTAACCAGATACTGTTAAGCGGAAGTCAGCAGAATGCGACAGGAATTTTATGGAGCACACTCGGCGACGGAACGTTTGTACCGGATAACGTAACGGCGAATGCCGAATACCTGCCCGGGCAGAATGATACGACAAATCGTTCAGTAGTTATTATTCTTGAGACGACGGGAGGTTGCGTGAATATTTCCGATACGGTAATTATCACCATCGAGAATCAGCCGTACATTTCTGCGGGGAACGATACGATCGTGCCATCGCTGCAGAGTGCGAATGCGACAATTCCCCTGTCTCCTCAACTCGTAAATGTCAACAGCCTTACCTGGACGACGACAGGCACCGGAACTTTCACACCAACGGATACAACGGTTAATGCAGTTTATGTTCCATCCACGGCTGACCTTGAGCTCGATTCGATCATCATCATTGCAACTTCTGTTGGTAGCTGCAGTCCGGCCATTGACAGCCTGATCGTGGAGTTTGAACCATTCCTGATTCCGAATGTATTTACACCTTATCCGACAAGCCCGGGTGAAAATGATTTTTTCGTCGTACTCTCAACCACATCCAATGTGCAATTGAAAGTCTGGGATCGCTGGGGTTCATTGGTATATACAAGTGATTTTTATCAGAACGACTGGGACGCACACGGATTAAAGGCAGACACCTACTATTACATGATTATTGCAGAGGAGAAAAAATACAAGGGGTGGGTTCAGGTGATTAAGGATGAGTAGTTTTTTAATGAGGAGGGAATTTTTAATAGAATTATTTTATTCTCAGATTAATCTATTCTTTTATAAATTTTTTAACAACACGCCCCGCAGTTGTTTCCATATCAATAAAATAAATTCCTGGTTGAAGGGTTGTGATATTTATTTCGTGAATAGCTGAACTAATTTTTCCGAAAGTATTTTTTCTGCCTAATATATCATGTAAAGTAAAGGAAATATCTAACGGGTATTCCGTATTAATTATAATTTTATCTTTCGCAGGGTTTGGTGTAATATTTACAGGATTCTCCGATGGAACTATATTGAATTTTACGAAGCCGGCTTACTTAGTTTTGAAAGTTTGATATAAGTAGTGTCGAACAATATTGTTTAATTTCCTTCTTCCTTCATCACCAAATGCGCCGTCTGTCTGCTTCTTTGTTCAAGAAAAATAGTTTTGTCTTTCGCCAGGCTTTCAATGGTTGAAGGAAAATAGTGACGGATAGTTATCAGCTTTAATCCATCATTATAAAGCACCCTGAATTCTTCCTTTAATTCTTTCGTGAGATCCGGTATTTTAAAGGGGTCGTTATCCACGCAGATGGAAAAACTGAGTGCCGAATTCTGCATCAGGTTGATTTTTATTTTGTGTTTTGCGAATATTGAAAAAATGCGGCTCATGCCTTCTTCGGCAATAAATGAAAAATCGGTCGAGGCAATTGAAAATAGAATCTGGTTAAATTTATAGATAAAGCAGGGTACAAGCGGCTTCGTGCCCTGGAAATCGCCGATGGTGGTTCCTTTTTCTGTCGGCGCCTTGAAAGAACAAACTCTGAGCGGAATGTTTTTATTCTCCAATGGTTTAATGGTCTTCGGATGAATCACCGTTGCGCCATAGTAAGTAAGTTCGATTGCATCATGATAACTGATGTGTTCCAGTTTAATGGCGTCGTCGGAATATCTCGGGTCGGCACTCATTACACCGGGTACGTCTTTCCACACGATCATCTCTTTAGCATCGAGACAAAAAGAGAGGATCGCAGCGGTGTAATCGGAGCCTTCCCTTCCGAGAGTTGTGGTGAAGTTTTCCGACGTAACGCCGATAAAACCCTGCGTGATGACGATTTTATTTTTTTTCAGCAACGCAGGAATTTTTTCAACGACTAATTTTTCCGTCAATTCCCAGTTGATCTTACCTTCACGATAAGTGTTGTCAGTCTGCAGAACATCCCTTACGTCCAGCCAGGAATTATTTATTTTTTTTTCGTTCAGATACGCGCTTACTATTTTGGTAGATATAATCTCACCATGAGAAACAATCTGGTCATAGACAAATGCATATCCTTTCGATGGTCGCTCCTCAACCAGCCAGTCGATTTCAACAAATGAATTTCCGACATCTGCATGAAGAGGATGGTCTTTTCCGAAACCGAGGCCGTCGATAATATCAGTATGATATTTTTTTACCTCTTCGATGGCGTCACGAAGTGTTTCGCTTCCGTTCATGTAAGCATCAACAACCTTCTCAAGCGCATTGGTGGTCTTTCCCATTGCAGAGACGATTACCACAACTTCTTCCCCGGAAAACAAAGAAAGTATTTCGGCGACATTTTTTACAGCCGCAGCATCCCTTACCGACGCACCTCCGAATTTAAAAACTTTCATTGGTTGATATTGTTAATTTGATATTGATTCCAGGTTAATAAAATTTTTTTTGATTTTTGATTTTTGATTTTTGATTTTTGATTTTTGATCTTTGATCTTTGACTTTTGCCCCATCCCCCTAAAAATGAATCTTACAATCCAGCCATTCCGCATCCACCGAAGCATCGTATTTTTTATAGAATTCAATCGCCGGAGTATTCCAGTCGAGCACCTGCCAGTGTAACTGTTTTGCATTATTTTTTTTTGCCTCTTCGATGACCTGATCGAAAAGTCTTTTACCGACTCCTTTCCCGCGAAAACTTTCCGTAACGATTAAATCGTCCAGGTATATTCCTTTGCCTTTCCATGTGGAATATTTGATAAAGTAAACTGCCATACCTACGATTTTATCATTCGTTTCGGCCACATAGAAATAGAATACCGGATTTTTTCCGAAAGCATCATTCTCCATATCTCTAACCGTATTGGTTACCTGTTCCGGAGCTTTTTCGAAGAGCGCAAGTTCGCGGACGAGTTCCAGCACTGCAGGCAGGTCTTCTTTCTTCCCCTTTCGGATTTTTATTAATTCGGTACTCATGAATTCTCTAAAAAAATAATTCTAAATCAATAATCAATACAGGCTTCGAACCCTGATTGTGTTTTTCACTTTTTTCATTTCTTCCAAAACCGAAGTGGGTGTGTTCCTGTCGATGTCAAGAACCACATAACCAATCTGTGAATTGGTTTTTAAATATTGTCCAAGAATGTTCACATTCAGCCGCGAGAGTAATCCGTTGATTTCGCTGAGCACGCCGGGAACATTTTTATGAATATGTAAAAGCCGGTGAGTGTCCTGCTGAACCGGCAGGCTCAAAGCCGGAACAGAAAGCGAACCCGTGCTGGATCCTGTCTCGAGAAAGCTGATCAGTTTGGAGGCAACGTCAAGCCCGATATTTTCCTGTGCCTCCTGTGTGGATCCGCCGATGTGTGGTGTGAGGATTACATTCGGAATTCCCTGCAACGGAGTGGTGAATTTTTCCGAATTGTTTTTCGGCTCTTCAGGAAAAACGTCGGCGGCGAAACCAAGGAGATGATTGGATTCGAGCGACTCTTTTACAGCCTGCAGGTCCACTACATCACCACGGCTGTAGTTGATGAGCACCGAGCCTTTTTTCATTTTCTTCAGTCGCGCGGCATCGATTAAATTTTTTGTCGATGTTAAACCCGGCACATGCAATGTGACGATATCCGATTTCTCAAGCAATTCATTCAGCGTCCTGACGGGGTTAGCATTTCCCAAACTCAGCTTGGGTTCGATGTCGTAGAAGATCACCTTCATACCCATGTTCTCCGCAAGTACGGATACCTGTGAGCCGATGTGACCGTAACCGATAATGCCGAGCGTTTTACCTCTCACTTCGTAGCTGTCCGCACTGTCTTTCATCCATTTTCCCCTGTGCGCGGCCTCACTCTTTTCGAAAACCCTGCGCATCAGGTTGATGCAATGCGCAATAACGAGTTCGGCGACGGAACGGGTATTTGAGAACGGGGAGTTAAAAACTGCGATGCCGTTCTCGATGGCTGTATTCATGTCGATCTGGTTAGTGCCGATGCAATAGGCACCAATACCGATCAGCCGTTGTGCAGCATTCAGCACTCTCCCTGTCAGTTGTGTTTTGGAACGTATTCCCAGCAGGTGTATATCTTTTATTTTTTCGATTAGCTCATCTTCGCTCATGGCAGCCTTTGATACCTGGATGTCGTCGTAGCCATGTTCCCTGAATAAATTCAGAGCAGCCGGATGCACTCCTTCTAACATGAGCATCCTGATTTTTTCTTTCGGAAAAGAGGTCGTGTTTTTCATACCGTGGTTGGCGGCGAAGATACAAATGTTACCTCTATTTTTATTAGCTTTGCGGGAAATCCACACACATGAATAAGGTCATTACGCTTGGACAGTTTATCATCGAGAGGCAGTCCGATTTTCCGTATGCGAAGGGGGAATTATCAAGGCTTTTGAGGGATATCGGCATTGCGGCAAAAATCGTTAACAGGGAAGTGAATAAAGCCGGGCTCGCAGATATATTGGGCGAATACGGAACAATAAACGTTCAGGGAGAAACGGTAAAAAAACTTGACGTGTTTGCAAACGAACAATTCATTGCAGCATTGAGTGCGGGTGGCGAAACATGTGCTGTGGCATCTGAAGAGAACGAAGGACTTGTGCACATCAACAATCACGTTTCAAAAAATGCCAAATACATCGTATGCGTGGATCCACTGGATGGCTCATCGAATATCGATGTAAACATTCCCATCGGAACAATTTTTTCGATCTATCGACGGATGTCTTTCAGCGGACAGGTGGAAGAGACCGATTATTTACAAAGAGGTACCGAGCAGGTGGCTGCAGGCTATGTAATCTATGGCTCCTCGACCATGCTCGTATACACAACCGGTAAGGGTGTAAACGGTTTCACGCTTGATCCAAGCATCGGGGAATTCTGTTTGTCTCATCCCGATATGAAATGCCCGAAGAGTGGAAAATTATATTCCATCAACGAAGGAAACTACGTGCATTTCCCTGACGGTGTGAAAAAATACATTAAATATTGCCAGGTAGAAGATGCAGCAACCAATCGTCCGTATTCATCACGATACATCGGTTCACTCGTGGCCGATTTCCACAGGAATCTTCTGAAGGGAGGAATATTTATCTACCCATCCACGTTGAAGTCGCCCCAGGGGAAACTCAGGTTATTATATGAATGTAATCCGCTGGCTTATATCATCGAACAGGCGGGCGGGAAGGCATCGGACGGTTTTCGCCGCATTCTGGATTTGCAGCCAACATCACTCCATCAGCGCACTCCGCTTTTCATCGGTTCGATGGACATGGTTGAGATGGCAGAAGAAAACATGCTGAAATATTCCCAGGTGGAGGCTAAGTAGTTATTTTATTTTATGGATCGACAACAGCTGCTGAGTTTATATACCTCAAATCCTTCGGTAGCGTCTTTTGTTCCCCAAATCACCCAGCCCGAAATAAAACGCGTTCACCTGAACGGGTTAATCGGCTCCTCACAGGCATTAATTGTTGCAGCTGTTTGGTCAATGACGAAGCAATCGCATGTCGTGCTTTTGAACGACAGCGAAGAGGCCGCATACTTCCTGAACGACCTGGAGAATTTGCTTGGAGAGGGAAATGCATTTTTTTTTCCCTCGTCTTATAAGAAGTCATTTTTGATTGAGGAAACTGACAGCTCAAATATCCTGATGCGGGCGGAAGTGCTTAGCAAGCTGAACAGGAACAGCAAAACGCTGGTGGTTACCTATCCGGAAGCGTTTGCCGAAAAGGTGACGACGAGAAAGAACCTCGAACTGAATTCGATTGCGATGAAGGTGGGGGAGAGCATTTCGATCGGCTTCATAAACGAATTCCTGCTTCATCATGATTTCGAGAATGTCGATTTTGTTCAGCAGGCAGGAGAGTTTTCGATCCGCGGGGGCATCGTCGACATTTATTCTTTTGCAAACGAACTCCCTTACCGGATTGAATTCTCCGGCGATGATGTAGAGAGCATCCGTACATTCGATCCGGAAACGCAGCTTTCCGTGCAGGCCATGAATCATGTGGCCATCATGCCAAACGTTCAGAAAAAACTTCTTGAAAATGATCGTACATCTTTTGCCGATTTCCTTCCGGCAGAGACGGTGATCTGGACTCACGATCTCACCTCGTCGATAGAATTTCTTCGCCTGAATACACTGGATGAAACAGATCAGTCGGTGAAAGGTGATCTGAAGGAATTATTCGACAGCCATGATGCATTACTTGAAAAACTAAAGGAGAAGCGACTGATTGAATTCGGAAAGCGGCACATGATGAAGGGTGATTTCAGTGTCGATTTTTCGTTTTCGCCACAGCCGTCGTTCAATAAGAATTTTCCTTTGTTGATTACCAATCTTCAGGGCAACCAGAGGAAGAATATTAAGAATATAATTTTTGCCGATACGGCCAAACAGATCGAACGACTGTATGCAATTTTCGAAGATCTTGAGAAGAAGAATGCCATTGAAAACAAGGTGGAATTCACGACCCTGCTTTTGTCGCTGCATGAGGGTTTCATCGACAACGATCTTGGTTTGGCGTGTTATACCGACCACCAGATCTTCGACCGGTATCATCGTTTCAGGCTGAAGAAGAAGCATAACAGGAATGAATCGCTGACTTTGAAGGAACTTTCTTCGCTGAAGCCGGGAGATTATGTGACTCACATCGATCATGGTGTAGGACGTTTCGCCGGACTTGAAGAGGTGCATGTGAATGGGAAGCCGCAGGAGGCTGTACGACTCATTTACAAGGACAATGATATTCTTTATGTGAGCATTCATTCGCTGCATCGCATTGCGAAATACACAGGCAAGGAGGGAACGGTGCCGACATTGCACAAGCTGGGTTCGGCAACGTGGGCGACGTTAAAGCAGAAGACGAAGAAGAAGGTGAAAGATATTGCAAAGGATCTCATCGAACTTTATGCAAAGCGCCGTGCTGCGAAAGGGTTTGCTTTCAGTCCCGATACGTATTTACAGAATGAACTCGAGGCAAGTTTTATATACGAAGATACACCGGACCAGGTAAAGTCGACGCGGGATGTGAAGAAGGACATGGAAAAAATTTACCCGATGGACAGGCTGATCTGCGGAGATGTAGGCTTCGGGAAAACTGAGATTGCGATAAGGGCGGCGTTCAAGGCGGTGGCGGACAGCAGGCAGGTTGCGGTTTTGGTTCCGACTACCATACTGGCATTGCAGCATTACAATACATTCAAGGATCGCCTGAAAGATTTTCCATGCAAAGTCGATTACATCAATCGGTTTAAGTCGTCGGCCAAACAGAAGGAAACGCTTCAGCAATTATCAGAAGGAAAAATCGACATCATCATAGGCACACACAGGCTGCTTGGCAAGGATGTGAAGTTTAAAAATCTTGGATTGATGGTGATTGATGAGGAGCAGAAGTTTGGCGTTGCCGCGAAAGAAAAACTGAAATCGCTGCGGGTGAATGTGGATACGCTAACTCTCACCGCGACGCCGATTCCGCGCACGCTGCAGTTTTCGCTGATGGGTGCGCGCGACCTCAGCATCATCAATACGCCGCCGCCGAACCGGTACCCGGTTACGACGGAGTTGCATGTTTTTGATGAGAAGACGATACGCGATGCTGTTAATTATGAGCTGGCGCGAGGCGGCCAGGTATTCTTCGTGCATAACCGCGTGCAGGACATTCACGATGTATCGGCGATGATAAACAGGCTGTGTCCGCAGGCAAGAGTTGCGGTGGGGCATGGACAGATGGACGGAGACAAGCTTGAAGAAACGCTGATGACGTTTATTGAAGGCGAAAGCGATGTGCTTGTGTCCACGACGATCATCGAATCTGGAATTGACATACCGAATGCGAATACGATTATCATCAACCAGGCACAGAATTTTGGATTGAGCGACCTTCACCAGATGCGGGGAAGGGTAGGGCGTTCGAACAAGAAGGCGTATTGTTACCTGCTGGCACCACCGGTTTCGGTATTGACGAATGAAGCGAAGCAAAGGCTGAAGGCAATTGAAGAATTTTCAGACCTGGGATCCGGATTCAATGTGTCGATGCGCGATCTGGATATTCGTGGGGCGGGAAATCTTCTGGGCGGTGAGCAAAGCGGATTTATTTCCGAGATAGGATTTGAAATGTATCACAAGATTCTCGACGAGGCAATCCAGGAACTCAAAGAGACCGAGTTTGCGGATTTGTTTACGGAAGAGCGCGAAGAGAAAAAGTTTGTGCACGACTGCCAGATCGATACGGATCTTGAAATCCTGTTGCCGTTTGATTATGTGAACAGTGTTTCCGAAAGACTGAATCTCTACAAGGAGCTCGACAACATCAGCAGCGAGGAGAAGCTGGCAGATTTCGAAAAGCACCTGCGCGACCGGTTTGGCCCCCTGCCAAAGCCTGCGCTGGAATTGTTATCGACGATACGTCTGAGATGGATTGCCGAGAAGCTGGGATTTGAAAAAATATTATTGAAGAATAAACGATTCATCGGATATTTCGTAAGCAATCCGGCATCGCATTTTTATCAATCTGAAGTCTTTTCTAAAATTTTGAAATACGTTCAGAAGAATGCGCATAAGTGCAGGCTGAAGGAGGAGAAGTCGAGGTTGTCGCTTACATTGAAGGATATTGAGACCGTGGAACAGGCGAATGGCGCTTTGAGTTTTTTGTTGGAATAATTTACAATGAAAAAATTAACACGGAGGTATAATATTATTTTTCAACGATAATTTTTTCTATGTAACTTCTTTCGGAGGATTTTACAATAATAAAATAAATTCCGCTATTTAATGTGCTTATATCGATTTCAAAATTCTGAGGTGGGTTAAATAATGTTGGTAATGATTGTCGTCCAACGATATCGAATATTTTAATTTCTGCTTTGCCGGGTATTGGTTGTTGAACAAAGATTTTATTTTTTGCCGGGTTTGGAAATATCTTGAAATTATCTTTGTCGATTTCATTAACGCTTATTAAACCAGAGCCGAATGAATAATCTTTGATAAAGCAACCCGGATCACAATTTACTCTGATCCATCCGTAAATTGTATCTGTATTGTTTAAATGTTTAACGGCAATATATTTATCAATTGCATCGCTGTTCCAGTCTGTGACAGTTTGAGAAGCTCCGCAACAATAAGCAAAATATGTTATGTAGAGTGTTGAATCCCAACTGGCGATTTGTGGATTGATAGTGTCACCAATCAAAAGTGGATCGGCAATTTTTGCTATCATCCAACTTGAAAAATTTGGGTTAAATACAGAATCTGTTCGGCCATATCGTATGAACGAATTTTGATTCAGGCTGCTTATTTTAAGATAATAGCTTTGTGTACCAGCAGATTGAAAACAATAAGCACGGAATTGTAAATCATTTTGGAAGTCGCCATTAACATCTATAAAATAATTTTCTAAATCTGGTTGCCCAATGAAAAATGCATATATTAATGTGTCAGGATTTATGTCTCTGTAATTTATAAACATATCTCCCGCTTTATAATATTGTTGTGCGAAAGAAAATAATGATATGTTAGAAAAGAAAATCCAGTAAAGAAATTTCGTTTTTAAAAATCGGGGCATTTAAAAGAAATTAAATATATCAATGATTAAAATTACGAAAAAATTAATAGCTGCGATCGTAAAAAGCTTAGTAATGTAATTTTACCGTAAAATCTGGCTACTTAACTCATCAACTATGCTCCGCTCGGGTTATGGTGATTTAAGGATGTCATGAATGATAAATATCCTAATAAATGAACCGCCATATATGAGGTTGTAGTGTTGATTCGTTTTTTTGTCCTTTGATTATTTATAACTGTTATTACAATGACTTGTAATGATGGTACGTACGATTGGGGTTAGAGGGAAAATCGTATGCACCACCGGCGCAAGCCGTTTCTTTTCTTCATCATTCCTTTTCTACATGCTAAAAGTGAGAGGCCGGGCTCCGCATTCAAATGAGAGCCCCGGGCAGAGAATCTATCTCAGGCGCCCCCGGGCCATTTATTGTGCTTAATCGACCTAAAAAAATTAAAGTTTGGCTAGTAAGTCCTGAGATAGGTTTACATGCCTTTTTTACAATCGGAATCTGATTTCTCAAAGCCTTACATTACAATCAGAATCTGATTTCTCAAAAGCAGACTTATTGAAGTATACATTAGCAAAATAATCAATTGTCCAGGGTAATCCTGATCACTCCCTCGGCCAATTCGAAAATAATCAGCTTACCGTCGACGGAATATTTTCCACCGCCTTCAACGGCAATTGGCGTAGAGCGTAACGGGAGCATGATCGCAAGTCCTTCCATTCGTTTAGGAACGTTAATGGTTACTATTCTCTTTTCATTGATATAATTGATGTCGAGCGTAACTTCGTTTCGTGCTGCCCACCACAAACCAAAATCGTTAATAGTTCCTATCCACGCTTCGTCTTTTAATGCCTCTATAAACATCTTCTCTACGATGAGTCCCGTTGAGTTGGGATGAACCTGTCCGATGAAGCAGCCGCCGTAAACGGCAATCTTCCTCGCGAGTGCGATCGAATTCGATGCACGGTCAACGGTATAAGGTGGAAACTCATCGTCGTCTGTTACCGGAAATTCGAATGCCTGCATTTCGGAGTCGTATTCCCTGTTATAATTTAATTGAAACGGCAGGTGAGTGAGTGCCATATTTGCGGGTATGGAAGAACTGAATCGATAACCGCTGGCGAGCAGGCTTTGAGGATAGGTGAAAGGAATATATATGTTGCTTCCGCGGAAGGTCGTCGTCACGTTCCCGGGCACGAACCGATCGATCAGGAAACGACTGATGCGCATCTCGCCGAAAATTGTTCCATGGTAGGTCTTATCCCAGGCCATCACATAAGGACGATAATTCGGATATACTTCATCACCACTTCCCTGGGGGAACTGATCGAATAACGGTGAGCCGGAAACAGCATTACTCTGCAGGTCCATTCCGGCCTGGGAGATGAGCCGCAGCTTTTTGAAGTCTTCAATGGAATTGAAAATTCGTTCACGGCTGTCGCGGATATACCTTGTCTGGATGAAATAAGTAGAGTGTATGCCCATCTTTTTCTCCTCCTTTGCGAACAGTACTGCATTATCCAGCGCCCTCGCAAAGTTGATGTTGTGAGTGATGCAGACTGACAGGCTCTTATTATAGGGTACTGTTATGATGGTTGCGGCATCTCTCTCTCCCTGCAGATAAATGTTTTTTATCAACCGTAAAACAACATCGATGGTTGGCTCGAACCGGTTTGCCGGAGAACGGTTGAAATCCTGGTGACGGATATTATGACCCTTCAATATCAGAAATCCGATGTCGAAGCCAAAAGCATAGGCTGCACCGTTTTCGTATAACTTCTGGGTGATTGCGGCTGATTTATCCTCGTAGGTTGCAAGCGGCGCCATTTGAGTTTTTGAGTAACTATATGTTCCGATCGTTTCCTTGAACTTTTCTTTATTGCCTATGGATATTTCAATTTCTTTTTTGTTGGTGAACTCGTTGGTTAGAACGTTTTCGGAATCTTTAAGGATATGAATTTCGAAATGCTGCTTGCTCGGGACAGGTTCTTCAAAACCGAAGACTTCATTCAATGCTCCAAGCACCTGGATGCCGATAAGAGTTCCGCCGTTTCTAGGAAATGCTGCCAAAGCCTGCAACGCACCTGGCGAAAGTGAAGCGCCGGAAACAACGGGATAAACGATCACAACACTGTGCTGTATTGCCTTACGGTAATCAGTTGTGATGATAAACGGAACTCCGATGGATTTTAATCCGTGCGCAATGCCGAGCCACGAAGCACTGGTGTCCGTGAGTAATACAGCAAGCCGGCTGATAGATCCTGAAGAATACCTGGAAGGCGGAGTGGGTATTCGGTCAGGGAATGTGGACTTGTCTTCCGGGCCGTTGATGCTGTTGGCAACGAAAATTTCATTTCGCCTCACATCATATGTCTCCGGGTAATTGTTGTTTTTTATGGTTCCTATCTCATCGCCCTGCCTGTCGGAGCCGCACGAAAGAAAACCCAAAGCCAGTACGAATAAAATAAATGCAAGAATGCGTGAAAGCTTTCTTTTAAAAAACATATTCTGATTCCGGATTTGTATTTATAATCGCAAACTTACTTAAAAAAAGAATTATTTTTTCTATAATTCCTGTATTGATCATCACTTTTTATTAATGGTGTATTTGTATAACAACATTGAACGCAGGTTCAGATCTTTCAGTAAAAATTTTTATGACACAGATTACGCGGAGAATATACAATTCAGTTAGCCCGTATTGCATCCACGGGATTCATTTTTGAAGCCTGCAATGCAGGAACATAACCGCTGATCACACCGATGGAAGCGGAGATGATTATTCCCATGAGGATGTTGCCGAATGTGAGCGTAAGATCCATGCCTGTTGCATTGGAAGCGGCAATCGACAACAGCAATACAAACAAAAGTCCGACTCCTCCGCCGATTATACAGAGAATTACTGCTTCGACCAGGAACTGGAGGAGAATAAAATAGTTCTTTGAACCAAGTGACTTTTGAATTCCAATGATGCTGGTTCTCTCCTTCACCGAAACAAACATGATATTGGCAATTCCGAAACCTCCAACAAGAATTGAAAAACCACCGATGATCCAGCCCGCCAATCCGAGAGTACGGAAAAGCTGGTCTAGTCCGTTCGACAACAGGCTCGTTTCATTCAATGCAAAGTCTTCCGACTCACGAGGCTGAAGCCTTCTCACTCCCCGCATCGCTCCCCGAATTTCATCTTTCATTTCTGTCATTGATACCCCTTCCTTCGCTTTTACGATGATCGTCGGATCAATATCATTGGAGCGGAGATTCACAAGGCTTCTGGCAAAATTCACCGGGATGATCACGCAATTGTCGGAAGAATTATCTATTAAACTTGAACCCTCCTTTTTCAATTCGCCGATGATTGTAAGCTTAAATCCACGTATGGTAATGCTCTGGTCCAGCGAACTCTTATCGGGGAATAGTGCTGATTTTATATCCGCGCCAATAAGTGCCACCGGACTCCCCGAAGCAGACTCGTGTTCTGTAAAATAACGGCCATCTTCAAGGTCAAACACTTTTACGATGTCGTAATCGTGTGAAGCACATATTACAACGCAGTTCTCTGCCGAACTGCTTTTGTATTTGATCGTCTGGTTCCCGAGATTTCCGACGTATGACATGGCTTCGACAGTAGTCGATTTTTTTTCCAGCTCATTCATTTCCTTGATTCCCGGCAACGGCCGGTTCATATACTTCCACCACGGATACTCGCCATCGCCTTCTGGTACCCAGGGCCATTTCTGAATATAAATAACATTATTGCCAAGCGATTCAACATCCTTCCTGATTTTTCTCTCAAGCGAATCCGTCACGGTAAATACAGAGATGATTGCAAAAATTCCGATCGTAATACCCAGCAACGATAGAAACGTCCTGAGCTTATTTACCCGGAGTGCTTCGAAAGCAAATAAAAAGCTTTCACGAACGAGCCGAAAAAAAAGTGCAGTTCTGTTTTGCATGGATAGGATAAAAGTAGAAGAATATTGTTTAAGTTGAAAATCAAAGGTCAAAGGTCAAAAATCAAAAATAGGAATAAGCGGATTTTTGACCTTTGACTTTAATTTTAGACATCCGCAAACCACTCCCCGAAATTCCCTAAAATTGCGCCCATAATAAAAAAGAAATGGGATCGGATAAAAAGATCGTAAGTGCATTGATTTCAGTTTATCATAAAGATAATCTCGAAGAAATTGTGAGAAAACTGCATGATCTTAATGTCAGACTTTATGCAACCGGCGGCACACAGGAATTCATTGAATCCCTTAACATACCGGTAATTCCTGTAGAAGAAATCACCGAATTTCCGTCCATCCTGGGTGGAAGGGTCAAGACCCTGCATCCGAGAATTTTCGGAGGCATTCTCAACCGAAGGGAAAATATTCACGATCTGGCGGAGATGGATGAATTCCATATTCCCAATATCGACCTGGTCGTGATCGATCTCTATCCGTTTGAAGAGACCGTTGCTTCAGGAGCAGATGATGCATCCATCATCGAGAAAATAGATATTGGAGGTATTTCACTCATCCGTGCGGCAGCTAAAAATTTCAATGATGTATTGATCATTCCTTCATCGTCAGAATACTCCTTCCTGAAAAAAATTCTTTTCGAGAAAAACGGTGTTTCAACCATTTTTGACCGGAAAAAAATGGCCGCGACGGCATTTCATGTTTCGTCGAATTATGATACAGCCATTTTCAATTATTTTAACCGCGACCGGGAATTGCCGTTTTTCAAAAAGAGCATCGGTCAGTCAAGGAAACTCCGTTATGGAGAAAATCCCCATCAAAGCGGTACATTTTACGGTGACTTCGATTCACTCTTCGAACAGTTGCATGGAAAGGATATTTCGTTCAACAATTTGCTGGATATAGACTCAGCCGTTTCGATTATATCAGAATTCGAGGAACCGACGTTTGTAATCATCAAGCATAACAATGCCTGCGGACTGGCATCCGGACCGAAACTTTCAGAGACCTGGTTGATGGCGCTTGCCGGAGACCCTGTTTCGGCATTCGGAGGAGTAATCTGTACCAACCGCCGTGTTGATGCTTTAACAGCAACCGAAATCAGCAAGATTTTTTTCGAAGTGCTCATTGCTCCCTCATTTGACGATGAGGCAATGAAAATTCTAACTCAGAAAAAAAACAGGGTTTTGCTTGTCCAGAAGAAAACCGATCTGCCGCCAATGCAGTTCAGAACAGTTTTGAATGGTGTGGTGGAACAGGACAGGGATAGTCATACCGAAACCGCAACCGACATGAAGGTAGTTACGATCGAAGGTCCGTCGAAAGACCAGCTGGAGGATATGGAATTTGCCAACAAAATCGTGAAACACCTTAAGTCAAATGCCATCGTTCTTGCCAGGAAGAAACAATTACTCGGTTCCAGTGCCGGACAGACTTCCCGTGTGGATGCTTTACAGCAATCAATTTCGAAAGCAAAAAATTTCGGTTTTGATCTCAGAGGAGCAGTGATGGCCAGTGATGCATTTTTTCCTTTTCCTGATTGTGTCGAGATTGCCGGCCATGCAGGTATCAAAGCGGTAATTCAGCCGGGAGGTTCCATCAAAGACCAGGATTCGGTCGACTATTGCAACGCTCATCATATGGTGATGGTGATGACCGGTTACAGGCATTTTAAACACTGAAAATATTCTGCTGTAATGATGAAGAAACATCATACAATTCAGAATAAAAAAAATAATTATTTCCGTTGTTTTTATGTCATACATTTAACGAAATTTGCCGGCGACGAATGTTTCGAAAAGAGGTTTCGTATTTTCAAAAGAAAAGAAGATTAAAACCGGATTCATCGTTCCTGTTCAGGTGAAACAATATAAAATAACTATAACATCTCTGCATTTTTTGCGTATAGAGAGTTTAAATTTTCCTCAAATATTTAATTGCAGGCATGGGATTGTTTGATTTTTTAACTCAGGAAATTGCGATTGACTTAGGTACAGCAAATACCCTGATCATCAGTAATGACAAGGTTGTCGTTGACGAACCATCAATTGTCGCCATCGACCGATCCACCGGAAAGGTCATTGCCGTGGGCAAGCAGGCTATGCTTATGCATGGAAAGACACACGAAAATATTAAGACAGTAAGGCCCTTAAAGGATGGTGTGATAGCAGACTTCGATGCCGCAGAACACATGATTCGCGGTATGATCAAGATGCTGACTCCGAAAGGAAGTTTATTTACACCTTCGTTGAGGATGGTCATCTGCATACCTTCCGGGATTACCGAAGTTGAGAAGCGTGCCGTTCGTGATTCTGCAGAACATGCCGGAGCTAAGGAAGTATACCTCATTCATGAGCCGATGGCTGCTGCGATAGGTATCGGAATCGATGTGGAGGAGCCGATGGGAAATATGATCATCGATATCGGCGGAGGAACCAGCGAGATTGCCGTCATTGCACTTGGCGGTATCGTTTGTGACCAGTCGATCCGTGTTGCGGGCGACGGATTTACGAACGACATCTGGGATTATATGCGCCGTCAGCATAATATATTGATCGGAGAACGTTCTGCCGAGAGGATAAAGATTGAAGTCGGTTCCGCCTTGCCGGAACTCGAAAACGCTCCACCGGATTTTGCGGTTCACGGCCGCGACCTGATGACGGGTATTCCAAAAGAAATTACGGTGAGCTATTCTGAAATTGCTCATGCCCTGGATAAATCGATTTCAAAAGTGGAGGAGGCTATTCTCAAGGCGCTCGAAATGACTCCGCCGGAGTTATCGGCAGATATTTACCGTACAGGTATTTATCTCACCGGCGGCGGCGCCCTGCTTCGGGGGTTGGATCAGCGGATTGCAATTAAGACTAAACTGCCTGTTCATGTTGCAGAGGATCCGTTGCGTGCAGTTGTGAGGGGAACGGGTATTGCCCTAAAAAATATCTCCAGGTTCAAGTTCCTGATACCGTAATTTCCGGTTGGAATGGGGTGAAGAAACATCAAACGTTGTAATGTAACGTAATGACATTCAGATGTTATTACGTTTATACGTTTTAAAGGTAACATGCGGAATCTCTTTCTCTTTTTATGGAAGTACAATTTCTTCATTTTTTTTCTGCTGATAGAGGCGTTGTGCGGTTACATCATTGTACAGAACAATAATTTTAAGAGAGCCACCTTCATCAATTCCACGAATGCTATTGCCGCAAAGACAAATTCGGCCGTAAGTGCCGTTACGGAATATATTAACCTCCGCACCACAAACGATGCATTGTCGAGGGAGAATGCAGCCCTCAAAACCCTGCTTCCGGATGTTTTTCATATCGACAGTGCCCTTGAGCATATCAGTACGGATACGATACTGAAGCAGCAATATGCTTTCCTTACTGCCAAGGTCATTAATAATTCAACAAACAGGAGAAATAATTACCTTACATTGAATAAAGGCAGCAGGCAGGGCGTTAAACCTGAGATGGGTGTAGTTTGCAGCGACGGAATTGTCGGCATTGTAAAAGATGTTTCCGAACATTATTCATCCGTGATTTCCTTTCTTCATAAGGATACAAGAATAAGTGCACGCATAAAGAATAGCGGGTATATCGGTTCGATGGTATGGAATGGCTTCGATGAAACTCACGGAACTCTGAACGATATTGCCAAACACGTGAAAGTCGCAAAGGGAGACACGGTCGTTACAACTTCTTTCTCCACTATTTTTCCGGAAGGCATTATGATCGGTACGGTGGATGAAGTAAATTCGAGCGGAGGGAATAACCTGCAGGAGATTCAGGTGAAATTATCCACGCCGTTTGGACGGCTTTCGTATGTATATATTGTAAGTAACCTGTTTAAGGACGAACAAAAAAACCTGGAGGAAGCATTGAAAAATGATCGTTAAAATCATAAACCAGTTCTTATTGTTTGTATTTCTTGTAGGAATACAGGTGATATTATTGAATCACATTCAATGGAACGGCTATGTAAATCCATATGTTTACATACTGTTTATCTTATTGCTTCCTGTGGAGACTCCAAACTGGTTATTGCTGATACTGGCGTTTATCACAGGAATTACGATCGACATGTTTGGAAGTTCTGGCGGTATGCATGCAGCGGCAACGGTATTCATGGCCTTTGCAAGACCGGGAGTGTTGAGGCTGATTGCGCCGCGTGATGGTTATGAATCGGATACAAAACTTACGCCCCAAACGATGGGATTCAACTGGTTCATCACCTACCTGAGCATCATGGTAATCCTTCATCACCTGGTATGTTTTTACCTCGAGGTCTTTCGCTTCAGCGAATTTTTCATCACCTTCTTCAAGGCCCTGCTCAATTCGTCAATCACTATTGTACTGATCATTATCGGCGAATACCTGTTCGGCCAATCGAAAAAAAATGCACGTTTCTTCAGATAGGAAAGCTGTAATCTATTTAATCTTCTTTTCGGTAATCGTAGCTTACCTGATTAGGTTGTTTTATCTGCAGGTGATCGACGACAGCTATAAACTGTCTGCGAATAACAATGTAATAAGGCCGATTACCGATTATCCTTCGCGCGGACTGATATACGACCGCAACGGAAAACTCCTCGTTTACAACGAACCGGTATATGACCTCATGATCATTCCCAAGCAGGCAAAGAACACTGACAGCGTGGAGTTGTGTAAACTGATCGGAATCACCCTGGAAGATTATTCAGACAAATTCAGGAAAGCGAAGGCATATTCACCCGTCAAGGCTTCGATATTCGAAAAGCAGTTGTCGGTAGAGACGTATGCCACATTCCAGGAAAAGTTGTACAAGTTTCCCGGTTTCTTTGTGCAGCTTAGAACGCTGAGAAAATATCCCGATCCGATGGCCGCCCACCTGTTTGGTTACATCGGTGAGGTAGACACGAATATTACGAGGAAAAATCCTTATTACAAGGAGGGCGACTACATCGGTAAGAGTGGCATCGAGCAGTCATATGAAAATATTTTACGGGGACGGAGAGGCGTGAGGAGAATTTTAGTGGATGTATTCAACCGGGAAAAGGGGAGTTTCCAGGATGGTCATTACGATACCGCTTCGGTTGCGGGTGAGAATCTGGTTTTGTCGCTCGATGCAAAACTCCAGAAGTATGGAGAGGAACTGATGCAGAATAAAGTCGGCGCAATGGTGGCGATTGAGCCATCAACCGGAGAGATACTTGCCTGCATAAGTAATCCTTCATACGATCCAAACCTGCTGGTGGGCAGGGCGCGGACGAAGAATTATGCAAAGCTGCTTTTCGATCCGGTGAAACCATTATTCAACCGTGCGCTGATGGCTTATTATCCGCCGGGCTCTACCTTCAAGCTCATCAACGACCTGATCGGAGAACAGGAGGGAGTGCTCAATTCTTCTACCGGTTATTACTGCGACGGCGGATATCACATGGGTTCTCAGACGGTAAAATGCGATGCGCGCCATGGCCTGTTAACGCTCGAGCCGGCGATTGCACATTCGTGTAACACCTATCATTGTTATGTATTCAGGAGCATCGTGGATCAGAGAAAATTCCGCTCCACGGAAGAAGGATACCAGGCATGGAGAAATCACGTGTTGACTTTTGGGATCGGGAAGAGACTGTTCTCCGATCTTCCTCAGGAGTTAAAAGGAAATGTGCCGACGATCGAATACTATGATAAATATTTTGGCAAGGGAAGGTGGAGATCTTCTACGGTCGTATCCTTGTCGATCGGCCAGGGAGAACTCGGAATTACTCCGCTGCAGATGGCAAACACGATGTGCATCATCGCGAACAAAGGATATTTTTACATTCCTCATATTGCGAAAAAGGTCGGCAACAAAGAGAAGATTGACAAGAAATTCATGGTGAAGAACTATACCGATATTGATTCATCATACTTTGATGTTGTAATAGAGGGAATGGAAAGCGTGGTAGAGTCGGGTACGGCGGCTGCATCAAGGATCAGTGGAATTAAAATCTGTGGTAAGACAGGCACGGCTCAGAATCCTCATGGAAGAGATCATTCGCTGTTTGTCGGTTTTGCTCCTAAGGAGAATCCAAAGATTGCCATCGGGATAATGGTTGAAAACGGAGGCTGGGGTTCCGACTGGGCAGCGCCGATTGCTACATTGATGATTGAAAAATACCTGAGAGATTCCATATCGCGGCCACAGCTTGAAAAGAAAATGATGGAAGGGGTGGTGGAACCAAAAATCTACCAGGAAAAAAAACCACCGGTCGATAATAAGAAAAATGCTAAAGATAGCATACCTATGAATGCGGCGTTGATAAATAAAAAGCGGTGAGAGACAAAAAAGGCATATTACAGAATACGGATTGGGTTCTCATGGCCTTGTTTATTGTCATGGTCATCATGGGCTGGCTGAATATTTACGCGGCCGTCTTCGACGATGAACATAAAAGCATCTTCGACATAAGCCAGAATTATGGTAAGCAGACATTCTGGATTGCCGGTGCGCTTTTTCTTGCTTTGATGATTTTAATCATCGACGGAAAATTTTACGCCGCATTTTCCTACCCGATCTACGGATTGATCATCCTGCTTTGCCTGTCGACGTTTGCTTTCGCCAGGGATGTAAAAGGTTCATACGGATGGATAGACATTGGATCTTTTAAATTGCAGCCGGCGGAATTTGCGAAGTTCGCCACCAACATGGCGCTGGCAAAATACCTGAGCACGCTCGGAATCCGCATGCGCGAGACAAAGACGAAGCTTATCTCGGTGCTGATTATCGGCTTGCCGGCAGCAATCATACTTCTGCAAAACGATACCGGCTCGGCACTGGTTTTCTGTTCCTTTGTTTTTGTTCTTTACCGCGAAGGACTGTCCGGAAATTTTCTGCTTCTCGGAATTGTAATGGTTGCACTGTTTGTGCTGTCGCTGCTCGTTAAAAAGACGATACTGATCGGCATCATTGCTTTCATCGCTTTTGTTTTCATCATGCTTTCGAGAAAGAAGCGACGCGACTATTTTGTGGTAATTACAGGGGCTCTGCTTGCAATTTTTATTGTGTTCAGTGTGGGATATGTATATAATAATGTATTGCAGGAACATCAGCGGGGCCGTATCAATGTTTTACTTGGTAATGAAGTTGACCTGAAAGGAGCAGGCTATAACGTAAATCAAAGTAAGATTGCAATTGGTTCGGGCGGATTTTTCGGAAAGGGTTATCTGCAGGGTACACAGACGAAGTTTGACTTCGTGCCGGAGCAAAGTACCGACTTTATATTTTGTACCGTCGGAGAAGAGTGGGGATTCGTCGGTAGCTTCGTAGTCCTGGGATTGTTTGCGGCATTGCTCGCGCGGATCATATACGTTGCGGAGCGACAGCGATCGTCCTACTCGCGGATCTATGGTTATGGTGTCGCATCGATATTGTTTTTTCACCTGCTGATTAATATCGGCATGACGATCGGCCTCGCCCCCGTTATCGGAATCCCGCTTCCATTTTTCAGCTATGGCGGTTCTTCCCTTTGGTCGTTCACAATCCTGCTCTTCATTTTCATAAAGCTGGATGCCTACCGTCTGCAGATTCTTAGATAGTACTTCAGGATTTTGACAGTTCCGTGTTTCAATCTCGTGAAAGCCCCGTGGATAAAGGGTTTCAGGCAGGAGATTTAATTTTTTATTCCTTAAAATTTCGCTAAAAACCCGGATTCTTCTTCAGGAGTGATGCCCTTCTTCATTTTCAAATGAAGACTGACATTTCCAAGACACTTAATATATGGCCTGTTTATACATTTCATACACTAAAAAACCAACTAAAATGAAAACAAAACTACTCCTTTGTATTACTGCATTAGTAGCCATGATGGCTTCCTGCACAAAAGATCTTTCCTGTGAAAATAAAATTTCTGAAAATGGTATTTCCAGTGTGGCCACATCAGGCGATAACGCTGTAATGGGCAACATTATAAATGATGATCAGTCGTCCTGGAACATCAGGATGAACGATGTTGCTGCCGACGCATCAACAGCAGGGTGTACGGAATATCCAGCACACTCAATGATCATCAAAGAAAAACACGATGCTAACGGAAACATCACCGGTTACGATGTTATGTACAAGGATCCTGCTGACGAGAACTCAAGCAATGGTTGGATATATATCGGGCTTTCCGCAGACGGTACAGTGATCTATAATGCAAACGAGAAGGGAGCTAATTGTCAGAACTGTCATAATTCGAACGGCAGGAGCGTGACCTTATTATAATATCATCAGGATTTCTGATCAACATATCAAATTAAAAAAGGTAGTAAATTTTACTACCTTTATTTTTATATGCCTGTAGGTAAAATACTTCTCGCTGTAATTTTAATTTTTACATCATGTGTTTCTAAAAAGGAAGAAGGTCCGGTTGTCTCAGACGCGACTCTCTACCAAGAGGCACAAAACGTCTCTTCATTTTCTTATTTTGAAAACAGTCCGGACACACTTGCAACTGATCCGGGCAGTCCTCATTTTGCTTTTGTAAGAATACGTTTTAATCCAAGGGCAAGATCCGCCATGAACGATTCTCTAAACAAACTGACAGCAACGGAATTCCCTGATGAATCAATGATCGTAAAGGAAGTTTACAGTTTCAGAGGAGGGCCGCCGGACAGCTATGAAATCATGTATAAAATTCACGGTGCGGCAAACGGTAATTCCGGATGGGTGTGGAGCGAGCTTGCCTCCGACGGGAGTGCAATATATTCAGCAGTAAATAAAGGTGAACAATGCGCCGGTTGCCATTCCCTGCAAATCAATTCGGATTTAGTGAGAACGTTCAGCCTGCACTGAAAATCTGATCTTAGTAAAACTTGCCCCTGTTATCTTCGACATTCGCCTTTTCCTTCAATGCATTGAAGAGTTCGTAATCGCTCCTGTTCCTGCGCTGATCGCCGGTTTGTTTTATGTTGGCGGAATAGTCGTTTGTTGTTGCCAGGTCCTTAATTTCCTTTAACTGAACAATTACGATGGCATTTTCACCTTTGATTGGCTTGGAGAGTTGTCCGGCTTTCAGCGCAAAGATGGTTCCGACTACAGCAGGCTCATTTCCCATGGCAGGAATATATGAGTTTGACAACACAATATTATCTGCGTCGGTAGCAGTTACATTTAATTTTTGAGCGATTGCATCAATGGTAGTGGCATTGGCATTATTGAATTTTTCAATAATCAATTGCGCTTTCTTTTCTTTTTTCACTTCGTTTGTCACCATGTCCTTCACGGCTTCGAGAGGCAGGTATCCCTTTTCGCGAATATCCGTTAAGTGTCCAACCACATTCTTGTCGCCGAAGGTAAATACTTTAGACACGTCGCCTTTCTTGGCAGAATAGGCCCAGCGTACCAGTTCACGAGGCTGTTCAAGTCCCGGTATGGTCTTATCGTTCTCCCTGATATTATCGGCAATACGTTTGTTTAATCCCTGCTTTACAATCGCGCTGTCGAATGCAGCTCCGGTATTGTTCTTATAGGCAAATTCACTGGCTTTGTTGTAAACAATCTCATAAGTTTTGTCAGAAGGAACGAGCTTTCGTTCGACAACAGCAACCTGGATTTGTTTCGTTGGAGCGCCTTTATCGAGAATCTCGATGAGGTGAACACCAAATTGAGAAACTACCACAGGCATATCGCCTTTTTTACCATTGAAGCAAGCGTCGTTGAATGGCGGCACCATCATTCCCTGGCGGAACCAGCCGAGATCCCCGCCTTTAACGGCAGAACCAGGATCCTGTGAATTCATTTTTGCAAGATCATCGAACTTAGCACCCTTCTTAATCATATTCTTCAGGCTGTCCGCTTTCGCCATCGCCCTTGCTGTATCGTTATTCTCGATCTTAATGAGGATGTGCCTTGCTTTAACAGAATCAGAAGTGAATTTTTCAGCTGTGAGTTTCCAGATTTTGAAGCTTCCGCCATCTTCCATCGGGCCGACAATGGCGCCTTTCTGAGATGCAAATAAAATTGAATCGACTTCAGGCTTTAAAGAACCTTTCGCATGATATGTTGAATCGAATGGGGTGTCGCTGTTCTGATTCACATAGAGCATATCATCTGTTGCCTGCGCAAACTCATCTTTCATTTTATTCACATCGTTAACGATTTTCTCCCTGTCTTCTGCAGAAGGCAAAATATCAAAGGTTACATATTCAACTTTACGAATCGTTTCTGCCTGCTTGTATTTATTCTTATGCTCATTATAGTAAGCATTTAAATCACTTTCATCGATCTTCAAAGTGTCCTGTATTGAATTATAATCGATTCTTGCGAAACGGATGGAAGCGATTTTTTGTGACTCTTCATAGGCTCTTTTTCCTTCCTCTGTTGTAACAAATAAACCGTTTTTTATCAATGACTTGTACTTGTTGGAAATCCTTTCTTCCCTGATCGCGTCTTCAAAATTTCTCCATTGACGCTGTATGTCCTCCGGGCGGTTAGGAAGATCCTTTAGAAAATTAATCACTGCGCTCGAACTGAACTGTCCGGTATTCGGATCAGTAAAAGCCTGCTTCACCTGAGGGTTTGGATTCTTACCGGTACACATATCATAAAGCTCCTCGGCACTGCAGGAGAGCCCCAGTTTTTCATATTCCTTTCCTAAAATATGATCGTTGATGTACATGCTCCAGGCCTGTTCTCTGAGCATGTCCTGTGTATTAGGATCGATGTTTTCTGTCTTGGAGTTGGCTTTATAATTTTCAGTAAGGGTCTCTACCCGTTTTTCAAACTCCTGATAATGAACTTTTTCGCCCCTGATTTCTCCAATAACATCAGAATTCCGGTTCATCAAACCTGTATTCGAAGTCACGAGATCGCCCAGGATAAATAATATCATGGAAACACCAACAAAGCCAATTAGTAATCCTACTCTTTTTCTGATTTTGCCTAAAACAGCCATTTCAACGGGTTTTTAAAATTTTTGAGGTGGCGAATATAGGCTTTAATAGTCAAAAGTCAAAAAGCAGGTCAAAAGTCAAAAACCAGGTCAGAAGTTAAAAGTCAGATGTCAAAAGTCAAAAAGCATCGTTGGGAATATGCGTGCATCTTAACTCCAAATCCAATTTTTGACTTTTGCTTTTAAATCATTCCTCATTAACCTTCAACCTCACCTGTTCAATCCTGTTGTGTTTTACTTTTAGAACGACGATGGTAAATGGTGGAATGATGATTTCCTCATTGGTTTCGGGAATGTTTTCGTGATGATGGAAGATAAATCCACCGAGGGTTTCAAACTCCTCGTGTTCAGGAATGTGCAGGTTGTATTTTTTATTGAGATAATCTATTTCAAGCCTGCCGGAGAGGAGGTATTCATTTTCGCCGATCTTTTTTTCGATCTCTTCCGGAATATCATGTTCGTCGTGGATCTCGCCGAAAATTTCTTCGATTACGTCTTCGATCGTAACCATTCCTGCAGTGCCGCCGAATTCATCCACGACGACAGCGACACTCCGGTGCATATTGGTAAATTGTTTCAGGACTTCATTGGCGCTCATTACTTCGGGCACGATGGTGACTGGAAGCAGCATGTGAGTGATGTCTTCGGGCTGTTTGAACATTTCTGATGAATGCACGAAGCCGATGATGTTATCGATGCTGTCACGGTATACGAGAATCTTAGAGAGTTTCGTTTCGACAAACAGCCTGAGCAGGTCATCGACGGTCTGGCTCACTTCGATGGCGACGATTTCATTCCTTGGGATCATACACTCTCGCACTTTCACTTCTTTAAAATCCAGCGCATTCTGGAAGATGCGGATGTCAGTCTCCATTTCTTCGGCCTGGTCATTCTTTGTGGAGAGTTCTTTAATGTAGAAGTCGAGGTCGACGCGACCGAAGACGGGACGTTCTTCCACGAAGTCGATTCTGAAAATACTTCTCATGATGAACCTGGAAATGGAGATGATGATCCATACAATGGGCGACAGCAGGTAATAAAGAAGCTGGATAGGGATTGCAAGCAGGCTGAGAATTGCATTTGGATTGATGCGGAAAATCGCCTTCGGAATAAATTCCGCCGCCACTAATATTACAAGCGTGCTGAGAAGCGTCTGAATAAAAAGTAACATTCCGTTGCCATGCAACTGGTAGGGCAGGTGATCACGCAACCATTCACGCGTTAGTAAATTTTCGGCCATTACGATACCATAGATGACGAGCCCGATGTTATTTGCAATGAGCATCGTCGCGATGAACCGTGAAGGAGATTTGACAAATTTCCATAGCAGCCTCGCTGAAAAACTTCCCTGGCTCCTGTCCAGTTCTATTCGTAATTTATTTGCCGATAAAAAAGCGATTTCGGTTCCGGATGCAAACGCTGAAAAGAGTAATGATATGATGATGATCGACCAGTCCGACATATATTTATTGAAAATAGAAAATTGAAGATTGAAGACTGACTTCAACAACCTCGAATTTTTTCAAACTCAAAAGTAGGAAATTATTAATCGTTGGAGGTTTTTGGATATCTATTATTAATTACGCATTATTTGCCACTAATTCAATAAACAACAACAATCAACCAATTATTAATCAATCATCACTTTTTAATCTTCAATCTTCAATAATTAATGATACAGTTCTTTCTCGTCCTTTTGTTCATACCTGATCCTTTGTTTTTTCCTGATAGTATACATAACAACTGCAATGAGCGTAACGAATAACATCCATAATGCCGATTCCCATCCTTCCTTGAAGAATTGATAAACGGCAATCATCAGACTCAGCACCGTAATGCAAAGCCAGGCAATTTCAAGAGTCCTTAGCATGAATTTCGTTGTTTAATGAAATCGTACCTTTAATATTAAAAATCTTATACCTGGAAAAATCCTGGTTTGCTTCGAAACCGTTTCCATAAATAATTTCATCCTGCGTAGTGATCTTCACAAATTCTTTGCTGTAAAGCTTTTCCATTCGTTCATCCCAGATCAGATGTTCTGTATTCAATTTTTCACCTTTTTCATTAATGACGGTTACGTTTTTCCGAGCTTCCATTTTTTGTTCTTTCTCGTAACGGATTCCGTAATCGGCATCCAGCTTACTCTTTACCTCAAGTTTGTCATCATAGAAAATCGCATGCAGGCCTTTCGGCATTTCAATGTAAGGATTATCCGTAACATAATGATTCAGTACGGGCGCGGTTAATTCCACCTCTACACGGGCCGAATCGCTGTATAAGATTTTTATGCTTTTTGCAGACTCCTGCGGACTGTTTTTCCCTTTGCTGTAGAGTTTTACTTTTTCCAGGTCGTTTTCACAGGAAAACAAAATAGTAAGACAAAAAAGAAACAGAAAGCTCTTAAGCCGGCACATGTTGCAAACATAAATATTCCCCTGACAACAAAGTACAAAGAAATTTTTTATTGGCAAGCGGTACAGAACTGTTCGCCGCATATAAGTGTCACCCGGGTACTGTTAAATAAAGGTTAATCTCCTGTCAGCCATTACTTATTCTTTTACATTTGCCGATTCTAAACTACTTCATAATCAATGAAAAATTCCCGAATTATACTTGCGATGACTGCAATTGCGGCATCTGTATTTTACGTTAGCTGTTCGAATTCAGAAGCAAAAAAAGGCGTAGGCATTGATCCGGCAAATTTTGATTCGACCGTTAGTGTCAACCAAGATTTTTTCCATTTCGCAAACGGAGGTTGGATAAAAGCTAATCCGATTCCTTCCGATCAGACCCGCTGGGGTTCGTTCAGCATACTCGCTGAAAATAATAAAAAGAATCTCCATGAGATTACAGAGAATGCATCGAAGAAAACGGATGCAGCGAAAGGAAGTCCCGAGCAACTCGTTGGCGACTTTTTCTTCAGCGGAATGGATACTGCCACTATCGAAAAACTTGGCGCAACTCCGATCAAGGGAGAGATGGACGCTATCGAAAACCTAAACGACATGAATGGCATCCTGCTTTATGTTGCCAAACTTCAACAGTGGGGCACCAACCCGATGTTCAGTTTTTATGCGGGGCAGGATCCGAAAAACAGCGACGTGTTTATTCCGCAACTGATGCAGGGAGGCTTGTCGCTTCCCGACAGGGACTATTACCTGAATCCGGATGCCAGGTCAACTAAAATTCGCGAGGAGTTTGTAAACCATGTGGTAAACATGTTCAAACTCTATGGTCTTGACGAGAAGGAGGCAAAAAGATATTCCGATGTGGTAATGCACATAGAGACGGCACTTGCTAAGGCATCCATGAAACGCGAAGAACTCCGTGATCCGTTTTTAACTTATAATAAAGTTACGATTGATGATCTGAATAAACTCACTCCTTCTCTGAAGTGGGATGAGATGATGAAAAACCTGGAGATCACCGGCAAATATGATTACCTGGTTCTCGGTCAGCCTGAATTTTTAAAAGAACTTCAAAACCAGCTGCAGTCAAATTCACTGAACGACTGGAAAATATATCTCAAATGGAATCTGCTGAACCTCGCCGGAAATGTTTTGAGCAGCGATTTCGTGAACGAAGATTTTAATTTCAACAACAGGATTCTCAATGGTCAAAAAGAAATACAGACACGTTGGAAGCGAATGATACAGTTTACTGATGTTATGATCGGAGACGCGCTGGGGCAGCTTTATGTCGCAAAATATTTTCCTCCCGACGCAAAGAAAAAAGCCGATGAACTTGTTTCAAACCTGATCACCGTATATAGCGATCGCATCGCTAAACTTGATTGGATGAGTGATGAAACCAAGAAAAAGGCGAATGAGAAACTGCATGCGATAACGCGCAAGATCGGCTACCCCGATAAATTTAAAGATTACAAGGGTCTGGAAATTACCCGTGAGTCTTTCTTCAGGAATGTCGTAAACGCAACCAAATGGAATTACGAATACGTGGTGAGCCAGATCGGCAAGCCGGTGGATCGTACGCAGTGGGGAATGACTCCTCCGACTGTGAACGCTTACTACAACCCTTCTAATAATGAAATCGTTTTCCCGGCAGGGATTCTTCAGCCTCCGTTCTTCAATAAGGATGCTGACGATGCGGTAAACTATGGCGGTATCGGTGCAGTAATCGGACATGAACTTACTCATGGTTTCGACGACCAGGGAAGAAACTTCGATGCAAAAGGTAATCTCGTGAGCTGGTGGACATCCGAAGACTCAGCGAAATTCGTTGAGAAGGCGGAAATTATCGTAAGGCAGTTTAGTGAATATACCGTTCTGGATACCATGCACATCAATGGTCGCCTTACACTCGGCGAAAATATTGCTGACCTCGGGGGAGTAACCATTGCCTATGATGCATTTAAGAAAACAAAGCAGGGTAAGAGTGACGAAAAGATTGATGGTCTCACCCCTGACCAGAGATTCTTCCTTGGATATGCTGCAATTTGGGCCGGCGATCTTCGCCCGGAAGCCCAGGCTCAGCGGATCATTACCGATCCACATTCACCCGGTCTCTACCGTGTAAACGGCACCGTGAGCAACCTGCCTGAATTTTACAGCGCCTTCGGAGTAAAGGAAGGTGACAATATGTATCGCAGCGATTCAATCAGGGCGAAAATCTGGTAGGTGAAATACAGGCCGAGTCTGAAATACAGACCGAGTCTGAGAGTCCGAGCCTGAAATACAGACCGAGTCTGATAGTCCGAGCCTGATATAATTCAGACTCAGACTCCGGACTCGGACTGAATTTACGGCTTTGGGTGAAATTTGTAATTTGCGCATTCATTTTCATTTAAAAATTTGTATTTAAAAAATGTCTGCGAAATTTTCCGACTTCAGGCTCAACAGGCAGATCTGGAATGCCATTGCAGATGCAGGTTTTGAACTTCCTACCCCAATCCAGGAAAAGGCAATACCATTAATTCTGCAAGGTCATGATGTGCTTGGTATAGCACAAACCGGTACCGGTAAAACAGCAGCATATTTAATCCCCATCATCTATAAAGTCAAGTATGCACAGGGAACAGACCCGCGTGTTCTTATCGTGGTTCCCACGCATGAACTTGCACTCCAGGTGAATGAACAGGTTCGTCTTTTAGCAAAGTATACTGACTTGCGTTCGGTCGCTTTGGTGGGAGGCACAGGAATGAAAACGCAAAAGGACACACTCAAAAGTGGTGTCGATATTGTTGTTGCTACTCCGGGAAGGCTGATGGACCTGTATTTATCGAATCATCTTAACCTGAAATACATCAACATCTTTGTACTCGATGAAGCAGAGCGTTTGCTCGACATGGGCTTTAAAAATCAGATCGGCCGGATACTCGATGTGATTTCAAGAAAGAGGCAGAACCTTCTTTTTTCCGCGACATGGAGCGAAAAGGTAAAAACCGTATCAGAATATTTTCTCGTTGGTCCCGTCGAAGTTAGAATTTCACCGGAGATTATTACGGTTAAATCCGTTTCTCAGAAAGTTTATTTCGTGCCTAATATGCGAACGAAGATTAACCTGCTTGATCATCTCTTTAAAGACAAAGATTTCAATAAGGTGATCATTTTCTGCAAGACAAAAACGACTGCTACAAATATTTTCAAATACATTGAGCGGAAATATGGCGAGGAAAGTGTGAGACTGGTTCATGGTAATAAAGATCAGAACACACGCCTGAAAGCAATGAAGATGTTTGGCGAAGAAAGAATTCCATATCTCGTGACCACCGACATTGCCTCACGTGGCATCGATATCAGGGATGTTTCGCACGTGATAAATTTTGATGTGCCTTTGGTTTATGAAGATTACATACATCGCATCGGTCGAACCGGCAGGGCGATGCGCACCGGTGATTCGATAACTTTTTGCGCGCCGAACGACGAATACCATCTGAAAAAAATCCAGAAGCTGATCGGGCAGAAAATTCCGGTTGAGGAAATTCCCGTCGAAGTCGAAATCGTCGAAACTCCGTATGAAGAAAAACAGGAAATTCTCAGAGAGATAGATATGCAACGCCGCAAGGAAGATCCTGAATTTAAAGGAGCCTTCCATGAGAAGAAATTTAACAAGCATAAATAATCGCTTCATCCAGATTGATGACCGGAACAAAGAAGCAATCTTATTTTTTAATTGCCGTGCTTGCAATAATATGGGGAAGTTCTTTTATCCTCATGAAGCGGGCGCTGATTGTTTATACACCAGTACAGGTCGGCACATTCAGAATCCTGATTGCATTCCTGTTTCTGTTGCCGTTCATCATCGGTCATTTTAAAAAAATCAACAAATCGAACTGGAAATATTTTGTTGCAACCGGTTTACTGGGGAACGGAATTCCCTCCATACTTTTTCCGTGGTCGGAAACCCGCATCAGCAGTGCCCTGGCTGGAATGATCAATTCATTAACGCCGATCTTTACACTCATTGTCGGCGTCTTATTTTTCACCCTGAAGGTAAGCCGGAACAGGGTATTGGGTCTTTGCATCGGATTAACCGGAGCGATCATTTTGATTGTAGGCGGTGACGATGTTTTCGGAAATGCAAACTTGTATGCATTCATCGTTGTTCTTGCCGCTATCTGTTATGCATTCAGCATAAATATTTTGAATTTTAAACTTAAAGAAACCGACTCAATCAGGAATACAGGTTTCGCTCTCATGTTTACCGGCATTCCAATGGGAATCATTTTATTCAGCGGCGATTTTATTCAGCGGACGGCAACCGATCCCGGAGCAATGAAGAGTCTTGTTTGTATCGTGCTTCTCGGAATGCTGAGCACGGCTTTATCCACCGTATTGTTCAATAAGCTTATAAAGACTTCCGGCGGACTGGCAGCATCGAGTGTTACCTACCTCATCCCGATAGTAGCGGTGATGTGGGGATTGTGGGATCACGAAACTCTGGGACTTCATCACTTGTTTGGATTGATTTTTATTCTTTCGGGAGTATATCTGGTGAACAGGCAGAGACAGGTGCGCTGATCAATTTATTATAGCTACTTCGATGGATATCTACGTGTCTGCAGATGGAATCGTCAATCGTCAATCGTTAATCGTCAATCGTTAATCGTCAATCGTCAATCGTTGATCTAAATCAAAAAACCAATCTTCAATAAAAGATTACAGATCATTGATCTATCGGGCATTATCAATCGTTGATCGTCAGTCGTTAATCTAAATAAATTTTTATCTCAATTGACGATTGACGAATTGCGATTAAAATGGATAAGGACAATATTTTTTCATCCAATATAAATCAATAATTATCAAATTCATCACTTAGGGTATGATAATGCTTGAGTATTAATAAGGCAATTCCTACTCAAAAATAACTTTTCCACTATAAACAACTAAGCCATCTGTTAGAGAAACAAGATACATTCCAGTAGCTTCATTTTCAATATTTAGTTTTATCTCTCCATTTTCCATTAACACAGGATAAGAACGAATTAATTTCCCCAAATTATTATAGATACTTAAAGTCAAACTTGTTTTCTTTTTTCTAAATTCTTCAGGT
>CAZQOQ010000034.1:0-12926 GCA_964595205.1 uncultured Flavobacteriales bacterium
CCATGCGAACCCCGCCCGGCGACGTAGATCTTCGACTCGCACCTGAGCGGCACATCCGGAAGATGAAGCCGCAAGTAGACACGCGGCCCTTCGCCAGCTACGGCGTGGTGGAGATACCCGAGCCCATCAGGACTGAACCATGAGCACGAAAGTCAGCATTCAATACGCTGTCGATGAGGCGAGCGGCACCACAGCGCATCTATATGACGAGTGCCTCGCGCCAGCAGACTCCGCCGTCTTCCTTGAGCTGACCGGGATCTCGGAAGTGTCGGTCGACGTGACCCCGCACGGCACCACTGTGACGATCGCCATCGCCCGCGAACTGGCGGCGAAGCTTGGGCTCATTCCCCGGATCAAGCAACAGGAATAGGCCGGGCCACGTGCATGTTGTTGCCCCGGGGGACTGCAACTGAGCGAGGAGCGCACCCATCTCGTCTGTTGAAAACGCCCGATTGATGCCGCTTCCTCGTCGCTGCCTACCAACCCCCTGTGGTCCTGATGCTGCCGGCCTCGACCCCAATGCAGGACCATGCGGCAGCGGTGACGGAACCCCGGGGCACACCCAGGACACGATGTCAGGATATTCGAGCCCTCAAGCAAGAAAAGTTGGTCGCCAAAATCCCAGGTTACTTGTGCCTGGTGCAGCAATAGGCTGTGAGCTCCTTTCACTCACCCAGGAGCAAACCATGTCCAAGACCGCACCGAAGCCGCCGATGACCCAACAACAGCGCGATCATCGCACCGATCAGCTCGACCCGAACTACGGGACGAATGGCACCAACCCTGCCAACGGCAAGGTGAATGGTAATCGAGGCCAGCAACTGAATCCAAACCGACCTGCTCGCCTGATGTTCGGCGACAGGGAGTGGATCGATCACCGGCAGCGCGCTCAATCCGCCCGGCTGCAGGGATGGTGCTACAACTTTGAAGGGCTGCTGGCAGTCGTGCAGGGCTTTCCGGGCAGGTGAGCGCGTTGGGGCGAGCGATGGGATCGACACCGGCGCTCAGATCCAGTGCAGAGTTTACACCGTTTCCCTCCTCGGTCGGGGTCCACCTACATTCTGTCCTCCAAATATGCCTTTACGCTAAATTGTGCACTTCTAAAAGTTACTATTTTATCTCGTGTCGAAGCTATGATGCGTTCACCGAAATCTCTTGGGGAACAACATCATGCCGAACTTTCTTCCGCTGAAGCTTCCAGGTAGGACAAGCGCCTATAGGCTTTCCAATGCTGATCTGCTCGACATCGTGGCTGATGCGACACATGGTATGTCCGCAAAGCTCGACCTCTTTGTCGGAACTGGGTTGGGCATTGGCAAGATCGACTCTCCGGAATATCGCGCCCGGATGGTCGAGACTGCCGAGGCCAGCACAATCTACAGCCAGCTCCAGCAGATGCGCGATTACGCTTACGAGGGGCATTTCCCGGATTTTCTCTTCAACTTCGGCGACACCATACATGACGTAATGGCATTCGCGTATGCTCAGATCCGCCCCTTTGACTACATGAATGAGTTCTACGGCGTTCCAACGGGTGGCGACATCGAGCGTCTAAAGATCCTGCTCACCAAGTTCTACGCGCGTTGGAAACTCGACGTTCCCACTGAGATAGAGGCGAGTTGGGATTTCGTACGTGATTTCGCTGAGCAAATGGGCCTGAATAGCTCCCGGTTCACATTGGTTGAGATTGCATTGCTCGCGAACATGACCGAGCGAAGCGTCCGGAACTCTGCCCGTTCAAGTGAGCCGCCTAGTCGGCGCTTAATCGTCAAACGCGACGGTCACTACTTGTACGTTGAGCGTGAGGAAGCGACTCGCTGGCTCGCTGGTCGTCGTGGATTCATCCCTTCATTGCTTCCTGAGGGATTCCCCGAATCTGTTTTCCGCTCGGCGTTCGAAAAACTCGGAATCGAAATGAATGCTCTCACGGCCGAAGAGGATAAAGACGACCGCCTTCGCTCAGAAGATTCCGCTCGCACCAAGACACCGATAACGCAACACTCTTTCGATACAAAAGGAGATCCCCAATGATTGGCAGAACCGTGATGACCATCGACATCAACCGAGAGGCTCAAATCATTGAGATGCTTCGATCGATAGGCTGCGGATTGAAACCTGCCAGAACTCAATCAAGATCTCGCGTTCGCGCACTCGTCGTCGAGTCAGCAACGCTCTCCCAGCCGGTCGTAATTCACAAGGACCGGTTGAACGCGATTCGGGTCGCGGTTGCACCCGCGATGTATCGGACCGAGCTCGAGGACGAACATCACGGAGTTCGGGCTGCTCGGAACATCCGCTCCAGCCTCAATCAGTTCCGACACAGCGCATATTGTGCTTTCGCCAATGCGGATGCGATGGGCGAACCGGTAGCAAAGTGCTATGAAATCGACTGGGACAACGGTGGATGCCTGGAAAAGCTTCGCAAGTTGCTCGTCGGCTTAATGCACTGAGCTCCAGATCGTTCTGGTATCAGCTGGCTCCTGGAGTAGGCTTGGCCCGGGCGCTTTAACCGGGTCCTTTTTTATTGTCAGGCATGCCGCCATTCGATATGTTTATTTATATGAACGCTCGAGGCAATCATGAACACAGTGATTTGCAGGATCTGCAAGGATGTGGTGGACGAGGACTTTCTTGGGACACATATGAATTACGTCCACGGATCTACCGGAGGAGAGACATACGGCGATAGAAGCCCCCTTTCAAAGGCAACGCCAAAACCTCCTCGCAAGAAAGATAGGCAGGGAATCCTGGCTGTGCGCGCTGACCAGCTCACCCATGCAGGGTCTTCAGAGCCTCAAACGCGGGGGCAGCTTGTCTCTCGCACGTCGAAAAGGATCGAGCCTGCAAGGCTGCAGTATGCAGATGAGAACGGGCTGGCGGAGTGCGTCTTGTGTCGACAGAAATTTCCAGCCGAGCAGATGCCCGATCATCTGGCCCATGACCACCAGGTCGACGCCTATAAAAGAGTTAAAAGCTACACCGGCTGGATTAAAGTTCTTCAGGGGGGACTACCCGGCCTCGGAAAACGATCCTGATAATCCAAGTGCTTCCGTGCTCAATATGGAGAATTGTTAAAAGATCCTATTGAAACATACGTTTCTCGAGGTCATTGGGTTCGTCATAATAAGCATTAACTAAACCGCATCCTCACTCAAGCATCACCACGCCTACGATTGCCTGCAAACTCTCGATGCCGCTTGTCGTCGACCCAGACGTTCATCAAGTGGCCCAGTAGAGCCATCAACAATCCCGCACGTCACTTCAGCGATCAACAATCTTGAAAAGCGCCCTTTTTGTCGATTTCGACAACGTATACTCCGGTCTCCGCAAACTCGACCAGGCCATCGCTGACCGCTTCGCCCGCCAGCCCCTGGAGTGGATGCACTGGATCATCAGCAAGCTCGAGTTGCCCGATCACTCGCCCGAGGGCGCCCGTCGGCGCGTCCTGGTCAGGCGCTGCTACCTGAACCCTCAGGCTTACCAGCGCTTTCGGCCATCGTTCAACCTCGCCGGGTTCGAGATCATCGACTGTCCGGCGCTGACGAGCGAAGGGAAGACGAGCACCGACATCCACATGGTGCTCGACATCATCGACCTCCTGCAGCACGAGACGCACTACGACGAGTTCATCGTCTTCTCGGCCGACGCGGACTTCACGCCCGTTCTCCGCAAGCTGAGGCGCTGGGACCGGCGCACGACCGTCCTCGCGATCGGTTTTCCCTCGGCGGCGTATCGTGCCTCGGCCGACCTGCTGATCGATCAGGACGAATTCGTGCGCAACGCCCTTGGTTTCAAGGACGAGGATGAGCTCGCAACACCGGAGCCTGTCCCGCCCTCGATTAGTGCGGCGCCAGATGCCAAGGCATTGTCGGCCGCTGCTCGTCTCCTCGTCGAGCAAGCGGTCGAGGAAGCCTCCAGCGCTGTGCCGATGGCAAAGCTGGCCGCGCAGATCCTCGATAAGATCGACGGCATCGACGCTTCCACATGGGCTGGATACGGCAGCTTCCGGGGCCTTGTCGAATCATGGAGCCTCGGGCCACTGCGATTTACGACAGCCGCCGGCGGCGTCATCTACGACCCGCGCCGCCACACGCTGCCCACGAGTACGACGTCTGTAACGCCGAAGGTGCTCGACAAGGATGTCGGTGGAGTCATCGAGCTCATACGAAAAGAAGTGGCACGGTCGGCGACCCCCGTCCCGTGTAGCCGTCTCGCGAGCCTGATCACGAGTGATTTCGGCGCGATCGCTGCCGACTGGAACGGTAAAGGCACTTTCCGAAAGTTCATCGAAGCCCTCGAACTCGATCCGCTGCAATTCGACTGGAACACGGCCGGCGGCGTTGTTCAAGATCCAACGCGGCCCTCGTCGATGACCCGTAACGGCAGCGCCTCCTCGGGCTGGAGCGAGTACGAAGAAATTCTTCCCCTGGCCACACAGATCCATGAGGTTTCGGGCGTGCCCTTGCTCCGACCTCAAGATTATCGGGCGCTTTTCTCGATCATCGAGCAGGACGTACGTTC
This sequence comes from uncultured Flavobacteriales bacterium, assembly GCA_964595205.1. Lineage (GTDB taxonomy): Bacteria > Bacteroidota > Bacteroidia > AKYH767-A > 2013-40CM-41-45 > JADKIH01. The sequence goes on from CAZQOQ010000034.1 coordinate 4,522, forward strand.
GCACCCCTTCGACCTGAAGGAGACCGGGAAGCGGGTTCGCGACGGTCTTCGCGAGGGCGGCTTTGGCGGTAGCCGGTTGGACGTGAACTGGATCCTGCGCGGATTGCTGATGCGCGGCCATGTCTTCGGAAACGGGCAGGACGACGCGGCCACACTTGGAATGAAGACGGCGAACAACGTCCGGTCACTGTGCCTGAGGGAGCAGATGATCCTCGACCGAGCCGCTGAATCAGCGATCGCCCGGTGGTTCGGGACTGGTCAGGTGGGCGCGCATCTCAGGCAATGAACCCGCCGAACCCGTCCGGGGCTGACCTTCTGTCGAAGGTGTGAAAGGTGTGTATTGACGGCCAGCCGAGGACTTCAAGGAAATACTTTTCCCACCTTTACCTTCCAATATCGTCAATATTCGTCACACGCTCCCACCTTTTGACTGATTCTGGTCTTTTCTATGGATATTTCCCCCACTCACTTGGACTGCATCCCTATCTTCACACACCATCGGTCTCCATGGGCAAACCCGGGCAAGTTTCCAGCTTTATTGCCGATTTTGCCTATAATTCGGGTAGGGTGCTGACTCAATACCGTACATGATCACCACGCGCACTGCGATTACCGGCGTAACCTCCGCCCCCGCCTCGCTCTCGGCCACGGCCACGGCCACGGCCACGGCGACGGCGACGGCGACGGTCAGCGAGCTTGTTCGCGAAGGCGGTGGGCGACGGACGATCGTGATGGACGGCCGCACATTCATTCTGTCGTTAACGCCGGCAGCCCCGGGTCAGTCGGCTCCCTCGTCAGACGACACCGGTCGAGTCGCGGCACTGGAGGCCGAGCTGTTGTCTGTTGGCGATCAAGGCCAACGTTCCATCCTGGCGCACCCGGATATGCTCGACCTGGAAGCGGCGTCTTCGCTCAGCGGCATCCCTGTGCGCACGCTTACCCACATGCGTCGCACGAATCGCATCTTGGCTTTGGCCCGGGCCGGCGCAAAAAAGGGATACCGCTTCCCTGCATTCCAGTTCGAACCGACCGTCCTCGCCGCGATGCCCAGCGTGTTGGCCGCGTTCGGTCCGGCCCGCGCCTGGCAGGCTTTCGATTTTCTGGTGCATGCCGAGCCCCTGCTCTCAGGCGCCGTGCCGATTGAATTGCTTCGGAGTGGACAGGCCGCCGATGTCGAGCGCGTCGTGCGGGCAGCGGCCACCCTGAACCACGGGGCGTATTAATGTGCGCGTGACGCACGAACGACACCCGATTACGGCCGATTCCGGCGACGGTCGCGAGAGACTTGCCTGGACCGAACACCCGTTGATCTCCAGATCCTGTGTCGTCGTATCCGATGTGGATCGTCCGTGCGTCGAATCCCCAGCTTCAGCCAGACGCCTCGTTCGAACTCTTTTGCATGCTTCGCACGCTAAGTGAGGCACTGCCAGAACTGAGGCTATCTCAGACTCGCGTCGTGAATGAGTTGCTAGGGATGACCGGTCACCCAAGATCAATTATCCCTCACTATTGGATAGCAACGCGAGATCAATTACATCTATGCCGATCAGGCTACCCAGTCCTTAGTTGCGTCGGGACTAAAGGCCTTCCTCTCCGCGTCGCGGCCATCGCGACCGCCCCTCGCTACGGCAGGTAACGGAGTGTGAGTGGAGCTATGTACGGAGTTCTTGGTGAGTTCGTAGGAACGTTTCCATTCAGGCCAATTCTCCGAAAGAGCACGAGCTCGTTCAAAATTATCACTGAGTTTCATCGCTTTCCTCCTGGGAACTGACAACCAAAGAAAGTTCATTGACGAGGCTGACCTCTGCCTCAAGATAAGAAAGTGGAGCCATCGGAACACGAAGCTCAGCAGTCTCCCTCGACCACTTGATCAAACGGCTGTTTTGCTTTCTTGTTATGTTTCGTCCGCTGCTTAAGCTCATAGAAAATAAATCAACAAACCGACGCGGTCCAATCCCGACAAACGGCTCGAATCGGACCTTACCAGTACCTCCTTCACCATTCGACTCGATTGAGTCACTATGCATCTTTGTAGCGTAACTCTTTGGGTAGGGCTCGACGAATTTGACCTTTTTGATTCCGGCTGCCACGATGTGTTTGGCACAGTTGTGACATGGATAGGTCGTTGTATAAAGAGTACCCCCTCGGATGGCGATCCCGTTTCGGGCAGCCGAAAGCAACGCTTCCATTTCGGCATGGACGGCCCTTCCATACTCAGTGATTCCGAGAAGTCCTGTATCCTTGAGTGCCTTTAGGCCTTCTGCTAGCAGCTCTTCATCCGTAACGCCAGAGCCTGGCTTCAGCTTCTTCATAATCCGAAGCGTAATATCTCGCTTTTCTTTTTCATTATAGTCTTCTTGCTTCACATAATCACGCTGATCATCTGTGCCAGGCCAGTAAAGACCACCACCGAACTTAGGAACATCATTTGCCCCAGTTGAGACTATGTCATTTTTTTTGTTAGCAATTACGGCACCAACCTGCCTCGAAAGATCAGCCGATCGCAGTGAGGCCGCGTAGGCAAGAAACATGGCGTATTCATCGGCGGTAGGAGGAACTACGGGAGCTGAAAAAAGCAGATCCAGTATCCTGGATAACTGATCTGAAAGCCGTTCGACATCATCAGTTGTGATGAACGCGTCCGACATCTGGAAAACATCCCTAGTTCTCTGGCCAAAGTCACCGGCCTCACGGTCATCACGGTCGATTAGACGTTCCAACTCTTCTTCGGGAATACCTTTCACATTCTTGAGGTAATGTTTGCGTGTCTTGATGCTGGAGGAGACACCGAGCAAGAAAAAGCCATCCCCGTAAACACGCCGCAGCGTCTCAACTTCGTCGGGATGCTTTAATGATCTGATTACGTGCGCAGTCCTCGGTCGAGGCCCGATTGGTGTACTAATTCGTCCTTCATTAATTGCATTTATCGCAAGAAGGGCAAAGAAGTCTCCTCTCTGGAATTTTTCCCGGCAGCTCTTGCCATTATTCATTCCCCGATCAAGCCTTTCCAGCTCGGTGAGAGAAGCCTCGGATTGATATCGCTCAACGTACGGCCCGCAGAGATTACTGAGATGAATCCAATTCATCGTGTAACGAAACTGAACGAACAGGGAGTCAAGACGATTCTTAACATCGTCCAGATTGACGCCAATGGGAGCCACGAGACCTATGACAAGCTCGCAATCCTTAGAATGCTGCGTAATGCTCATTTTTAGTTCATCTCAGGTAGGCGCGATATCCTGACTGATGCTCTCTGCAGACAAACAGGAGCAGTCCCGACGGAAGCCGCTCCATGATCTCATGAACTACCCAAGCTTGGGTCGTCGCTCAACTTCCGCGTACGAAAGCTCATTAGGCTCTCTTCATCCTCGGTCCACCTCAGCTCCTGAGAACCCCGAACCTCCCGAGATCGAGAGTGTTTCCGGCGACTTTCTATCTTAATTCAATCACTTAATTCACTGCGCCCTGTGCCATAGCGCCGTAGTTTCGGGGGCATCCCACAACCGTTTCTCGCGTTATCAGCCCCTTCGAGAGCCTCTGCTCTCAGGTGCTGTTCCGATCGACCTGCTTCGTGAGGGGCGGCCCGCCGAGGTGGAGCGGGTTGCAAAGGTCGCCGGCACACTGGCCCATGGCGCATATTGATGCGAAGGTGAGTCGATCTCGTTTCGTACGCCGGGACCGAGCGAAGGCGCTCGCCTGCGAAAGCAATCCGCGTAGAGCTCGAAAGCGCCAGGACCGAAAGGCCAAGCGGACAAGGTTTTCGCCACGCGACCCGAACCCTCGGACTTCAGTTCGGGTGTGGGTCAAGCGTCGAGCGACACGATCACTTGCACGCTGTCGAACGGTGCGCGAAGCCCGTTCTTGTCGCGCGCGATCAAGCCCGCCTGACTCAGGGCCGCGACATCGTGGCGCACCCTCTTGTAGTCGCGTTTGAGGGCGCGTGCCAGATCGGCCACCGTGGCGGTCGGTTGCCGACGGACGTGGCGAAGCAAATCAAGCCGCCTCGGGGTCAGCGTCGACAACATCGCCTCGAGGCCAAGAAAAGTCCGGCACGCTTCCTCGACGTTCTCGCCCCGCTCCGACCGATGCCAGGCGTCGACAAATCGCTTGCCCATCTCATCGACGGAGCCTACATGCAGCTTCACCGTTCCGCTCACACCGCACCTCTCGCCTGCCGAACGTCCAGCAAGAAATCGACAACCAAGGCTTCGACGTCAGAAAAGCACAGGATGTTCATGCGACGCAGCGAATTGACCTTGTACTGGAGGATGGTGCAATCTCAGAGCAGCATCGGCGCGATCTCACGACCGACGACTTGCTCGACAGGTCATTCATCGCCCACCTCATGCCCGACCAGATCGAAACCCTGTTCGCGAACGCGGCTCGAAAGTTCAGAGCCCCCTTCGAAAACGGCAGCGGGAAGACGTCTCCCACATGCTTGCGCCCCACCCGTGAGGTTTAGAATGACTAAGACATCATCCAAGACGCCCAGCGCACACGTTCCGCGCCCACTTACCGACAAGGTCGGCCAAATGTCCCACAGGCGTGAACGCTCACCCAGCTCGATCATGCATCCGGCGGCGCCTTCGACCCGGATCGCCGAAGAGGCGAGGCGCGACCGCCTGACACAAGAGGCCCTCGCCGACGTCGATGCAGGCCTCCTCGTCGATCACCAGGCTGTGCAGGCGTGGGCGGGTAGCCTTGGTACCGAAAAGGCGCTACCGCTGCCGCACGGTTGATGGTAGAGCGCTCGGTCAAGACCCTTTCCGCTTGAGCGCGCTTCTACGAATCCTGAGTGTGCTCGCAAAGATGCCGGCCGCGCATAGTCGTCGGGCCGCTTGGCGCGACGGCGAGGTAGCGATCGATCGTGCCAGGAGCGGAGCTTGATCTACCAGCATCAATACTACGAGGGAGACCTCGTGACCCAGATCGCTCGTCTGACATGCGCCGCAGACGTTCGCGGCTCGGCCTTGGAGACGATCCGCCACTCTTACGTCCGGCTGTGAGAAATCACCCGTGACGCGTGGTCGGGGGTCGCCTTCCGTTCTGCGGTCGGTCGAGCCAAGGGAACGGCTTGCAATATCGACCCTCTCAGTTATACTCATAACTATATATTTTTAAACGCTTTTCTTGACCTGAACTGGCTGAAAATTCGCCTTGCCAATTTATGCCGACATCTCTGCCAATAATTGAAGAGCAAACTCGGTGGAACGCTTGTAGATCAAGGGGGCTGTTTGCCAATTTATGCCCTTCGCTACAACACCTGTAGCGGCGACCATAAACTGGCAAATGGCTAGCCAATTATTGGCAGACGGCCAGGAAGGGCGGGCGAATCCGATGGGTTCCCCGCCCTTTTCTTTTGGCTGCTACAGACGGGAAGGCTTGCCCTGACTGGGCTCCCGAGCGCATGCCTGATCGCCTTTATGACATGTACCTGACGCGTGACGACCTTGTCGCTCTCGGTGAGTGCAGATGTCCCAGTCCGGCCCGTTGCCGTCGTTCGGACCACGAAGGCATCTTCGTTCGAGCCACCGACTCGATCTGAAACTTGCCTGACGTTCGACCGTCAGAGATTAAAGCTCGGAGGGAGACTGCAGGCGGTTCTGTCGATCGACTGCTCGGGCGCGGTGGCCGACGCTAGCGCAAGTCTCAAGAATGGACTGGCGTTGCGGTGATCTTCACGCCCAGAGCATGAAGCAGCTTGAGCACTTTGTCATAGCGAGGCTTCGCGCCGGGCGTGAGCGCCTTGTACAGGCTCTCACGGCCAAGACCCGCATCCTTGGCGAGTTGCGCCATGCCGCGGGCGCGCGCAACGTCGCGGACGGCAGCGAGAAACACATCAGGGTTTGGGTCTTCCAGGGCGGCCGTCAGATACTCCGCGATGGTTTGCTCGTCGTTCAGGTAATCGGCAGCATCAAAGCTGGCGGTCTTGACCATCGTTCACTCCTTGTCCAAAGCCCGCGCCATCTCGATGGCACGTTTGATGTCGCGCTTGTGCGACGACTTTTCCCCGCCCGGCAGAAGCAGATAGATCACAGCCCCACGTCGCGTGTAGTAAGCGCGATACCCAGGGCCGACGTGGATGCGCATTTCCGAAACGCCTTCGCCTACCGGCTCACAGTCACCAAGATTTCCATGCTCGGCAGAGCGGATACGGTGGACGATGCGGGCTCGAGCCACGTTGTCTTTCAAGCCGGCAAGCCAGGCGTCGAAATCGTCGGTGCGCAGGAAAGTGTTCATGCCGGCATGTGTGTCCATACGGATACGCTCGCACAAGGGCGAACCAGTGGCGAAGACCGAGCTTCCGCGGCACCAAACGCCCCCGCGATCCCGCTGCTATGCTCACGCGCTCGGACTAGCATGCCCCCAAGCCACCGGGACCGGAGCGACCTGCATGAAACAATTCATCCGCGACAACCCGACCATCGCCTTCGGGCTCGACCTGCCGCTGCTGCTCGTCGCGGTCTTCCTCGCCATCTCGGGCATTCCCGTCCTGCTGGTCGCACCGGCGCAGTACGAGGTGCTGTACGCGACCCATTACAACTTCCACAACAACCCGCACAACGCGATCCGGATCGCGGTCGTCGGTGATCGCGTGCAGGTCAGCTACGTCGGCAACACGCAGCCCTACCAGACCCCGCGGCTGTGGCGCTTCAATCCGAAGACCGGCGCGGTGAAGGAAATCGCGCTGCCCTTGCCGCCCGGCCTCGCCCCCAACAGCGGGCGCCCGGTCGAGGCGGAGAAGACACCGAGCGTAACGCCCATCGACGTCCCCGACCTCGCCGGGCTCAGGGTCGATTCGTCGAGCCTGGCGCCCGACGGCTACAGGTTCAGCAGCGGCGCCGATGGCTACGGCGGAAACGTCTTCGACGGCCTGTTCGTCGGTTCTTCGCGCTACCGGGTCCACGCCGAACTCGTCAAGGACGGGCGCAGCATCCGGCTGCCCGAAACCGAAGGCGCCTACTACGGCAACGCCGTCCGCTTCGTCGGCTGGGTGCTGCCGTGACCTGGCTCCTGCTGCTGATCGTGCTGATCGTCCTCGCCGGCGGCTGGTGGGGCTGGCCGCTGGCCGCGGCGCTGTTCGGCAGCCGCGCGGTGCATGACAAGACCAGTGCGCTCGGCAGGATCGCCGAGCTGATGCGTGCCCATGACATCTCGCCGGCTGAAGTCGCCTCGGTATACCGCGATCCGACCCTGCTTGCGACCACGGCTCCGAAACGCAGCAGCGGCGAGATTGCACGGACGCTCTTCATCTACCTCGGCGCGATCTTCATCCTCGCCGGCATCGGCACCTACATCGGCATGTTCTGGAACCGCATGGGCAGCGTCATGCGGATCGTCGTCACACTGGGCATCGGTTATGCGCTGCTGGTCGTGCTGGTCTCGGCCCTGCACGAGAAGAAGTTTCCCAGGCTCGTCCTGCCGCTGACGCTGGCGACGGCGTTCATGCTGACGAACGGCTGGTTCGTCTTCATCCACGAGCTCTTTCCGCGCGGCGACGACTGGCGGCTGGCGGCACTCGCCGTCTTCGGCACGATGGCGATTCATCAGGGCCTGCTGTTTCGCCAGTACGCGTCGAGCGTGCTCGCCTTCACCGCGCTGTGCTTCGTCTACGGCTTTCTGGCGGTCGGCCTCGACCTGCTCGACGTTCCGGCGGGCTTCAGCGCGCTCGTCCTCGGCGCCTCGCTGTTGCTCGTCGCCAGCGGGCTGGAAGGATCGCCGCAGCGCAGCCTCGCCGAGTTTGCCTACCTAATCGCGCTGTGCTGGTTCAACGCCGGCGTGTTCGACCGCGTCGCCATCGCCGCCGCGGCCGACTGGGCGGCGCTGCTGACCGGCGCCTCGGTCATGTCGGCCGCCTACGGCCTGCACAAGGACGGGCGGCAGCTCCGGCTATCCGGTCTCGGCTACCTGATCGGCTCGGCGCTCGCCTACAGCGGCCTCTTCGACCTGCTGCGCCAGACCCCGGTCGAACTGCTCTATTTCGCCGTCACCGCGGCGATGCTCTACGTCTGCGTGTTGCTGCAGAGTCGCGCCTTGCTCCTGACCACGGTGCTCGCGATGCTCGGTTTCATCGGCTACTTCACCGCCCAGCACTTCGTGGACTCGCTCGGCTGGCCGATCTCGCTGGTCCTCATGGGCGTCGCCTTCATCGGCGTCGGCGCGCTGGCGATGCGGATCAAGCGGCAGATGTGAGGGCCTTGGCCTGGAAGGGGCAGCATTAAACGGGAACTTGCGACCCTCGAACGAACGCCAGGATTGACGCCACGTACGCTAACGCGTACGTTAGCCGCATCGACGGAGACCCGCAATGACCACGCTCACCGCTTCCGAAGCACGGGCCAACCTGTACCGCCTCATCGATCAGGCCGCAGAGTCCCATCAGCCCATCCACATCGCGGGCAAGC
>CAZQOQ010000035.1:0-207151 GCA_964595205.1 uncultured Flavobacteriales bacterium
TGCCAAATTCACTGATAGGAACCTCCTGCTGGGTGGTATTCATCCATCGTCAGAGTATAGAGACCTGGAGTGCAAATCCGATCACGCTGTCATCAAGGACAAACTTCAATTTCGCCCAGTAAAATTTTCCTGAAAGGGAAACAAGAAAGTAAAATGGGCAGTGGTATGATTACCGCTGCCCATTTTGATTTTGTCTTACCGGCAAACCTGAGTATACTTTGAATGGCAAGGATTTGTGAATTTATAGATGAAATTTATTTTTAATTAGAATTTAATAAACATTGAATATAAAAGATCATTAAATTCTTCAGATTATTTTAGATACAAAAAGCCTTATTACCTTAGTAAAAAAACGGCCTAATCCACAACCTACCTTATTACCTTATTTATAAATATCTTAAATAAGGTAATATGGTAGGTGTATTCGGTGCTGATTATTGTTACTAAGGTAATAAGGTTTTCACCCGTCAGCGCTGTAAAACTCAACTTATCGCACAAAATAAACTTCTTTAAATAAGAAATAGTTAGATTATAATTCGATAAGTCAATTTTTGTGAATTGAATTTTCATTATTACCGCTTTATGCCCAAAATTAAATTCACAAAACCTTACCGCTAAGTATATAAAGCAAATTAAAATCGGGACAATAAATCCGCTCAGAAATACATCCCTTATTTTACTTCTTGCATTGCTTACCATAGTAATGATTATTCATGATGGAATTTTTGCCTGGGAACCTGATATCATTCTTACCTGATGATGTATGGAAGATAAGAGCCATTGCTTTGTGTATCCGGCCAGGAATAAGCGGGAAGAGTATTTTTTACCGCATGACATGTATCATTCTTAGAGCATGGAAGATACGAGCCATTGCATTATGCATCCGGTTTTGAATAACCGGGTAGTTGAAGCAGTCGTTCGATTGCAGAGATTTCGTTGATACACACATTCTGCCCCGGGGCGGCCAACTGAATCGCTGTGCCCTGTTTGTTCCTTTTTTTCAATCCGGTAAATTCAATGGAAAATAAAAATGGCTGACGCCATGCATGTGACCCCTTCTTTTCCCCACATGCATGACTATCCGCCGGCTGGCGGACAGCAGATCAAATACACGAAGGACTAAACTCCAAAAGAGAGTTCCAACCGCACAAATGGTGTTTCTTATATTGCTACCGATGCAACATTAAAATCTGACCTCGTCCGGACAGAATTAAGGATATGAGATCAGGATTTTATAATCACTATTCAAAAAAGAAATCTCATTCTTAAATTCACAAAACCCTGTCGTTTGAAGTACAGGATCTCCTTCAAAAGAAATTTCCACGTTGTATCCATTTGTGATTCCATCCTGTGATTGGTCTTCATCCGTCCGAGCCGAGAAAAACGTTTTGCTGCATCAAGCGGAGAACCCGGACTCTTTACCGGTAATGAATGATGTATTCATGCGGTTAACATCTGACCACGGGAATAATAAATGAAAAATAAAGGGCAGCAAGAAATTAGTTTTTGATGAACCTGACCTGTCTTGAATTATCGATGTTGGATTTCTCTGAACGAACATCAATGTAGTACACGCCGTCGCTGAGAGTTTCAACATTCACAGGTAATTTATTGAATCCTTTAACAGCATTCACTTTCATGCTAAGAACAACTCTCCCTGTATAATCGATAAAATTCACATCAACAATTCCATCTTCCGGCTCAACAAAAGTAAGCGTAACTTTTGATTGTCCCGGATTCGGCTGAACCGAAAGCAACGATTTTGTCTTATTGCAATTTACCGCAACTGTTTCCGAATATGATTCAGTCCCGTCGATGTCAACCTGGTGTAGGCGGTAATAAATGATATCATTGCATGGTTCCTCATCGGTAAGCGAGTATTTCCTGGCTTCCGTACTCGTTCCCTGACCAAATCCTTTTTCCTTGCCTATCACAAAAAACTCAGCTCCATCATTACTACGCTCCACTTCAAAATAATCATTATTGGTTTCAGAGGCCGTTTCCCATCTGCATATAACTTTTTCGCCGGAAGGTTCGGCAGTAAAATATAGCAGTTCTATAGGCAATACAAGATCGGTCTGAACGGTGGCATAATGATGATTGAATGATGTTGAGTCAGCATACGGCAATGGATTGATCAATGACCGCTGTGTATTGGCTGCTGTGCTTGTAATAACACAACTGCCGGTCAGGCGCCATGATGCTGATAAACTCGGATTAGAAAGTGTATCGGATTTTGCAACTGTCCAGCCGAGACCGGTATTATTAGTAACACCTGTATTATTAAGAGTAACCGTGTACCTTCCGGTAACATTAGCAGTGCTTCGTTTAAATGTCCAGTAACCGTTATCGAACACAGGCTTGTTTGAATAGGTTGCTACCAGGCATTCCGAAGCGACCGGGCCCGGATTCGGCGGACCTGAAGGCCAGTGATTGAAAGTTCCAAGCAGATCAAATACTGTTGTTGCAGTCGTGAAAGTGATGTTCGCATTCTCATACGTTCCAGGTCCCGGAGTTAATGAATCACCAAGCGGGAAATTATAAGAAGCAGGAATGACCGGTGATGAAATTCCGTTTGCAATTTTCCTTCGTAACAGCCCATCGATGTAACTGTTGGCATTACCGCCGATCAATGCTGCAGGCAAATAATATTTCATGTTCACTTCGAGATTAATATTCGGTGCCGTGCGCGTTACAATAATTCCGGAAGTGAGCGTAAGCGTGGAATCGATATTCATTCTGCTGTTGTTGCCAAGCAAATAGAGCTTTCCAGGAGTCTTGTTCATGACCACATCATTTAAATTTATGGACCCGTTCACATTCGTGAAGTTTGCATTGGCAGTTCCATTAAATTCAACGGTTGAATTTCCTATGCCGGTGAATGTGGCTGTCCCGTTTGCATTCGTAAAGTGACCGCCAACAGTCATGTACTTTCCATTAATATTAAATACGCTTGTCGCATTTGCAGTTGTGAAGCTCTCGGTCAGATCCAGGTTATTCATCAGGTTCACCTGGAAGTTTGGCTTGTTAATTACTAAATTGGCTAAAGCGTTGGCGCCGGTAAGACTCCCTGATAGTATCTGCACATTGCCTACACCTTCGAAGGTGATGGTGGAAGTAGGAGAGGCGATGATGGTTCCGTTGTTGGTGAAGTCGCCGCAAATATGAAGGTTTGCCCCTGGACGCAGTGCCAGCACTCCACCTGCATTGATGACAACATTTTTAGCATATGAATTTCCGGTAACCCAGCATTGTTTAGATGCAGCGGAAATGAAAACGTCGGTAGTACAGGATGGAACAGGGGCAGGACACGATCCAACGCCTTTCCAGTTACTCACATTCTGATAATTTGTATCAACCACCACGCCGGTCCAGTTACAGGTATTCGAAGAACCTGCTATCTGTGTCATTCCGCTGAAAACACCACCCGTATAAATATCCCAGTTTAAAACAAAACCTGTATTTGTTCCGGGTACACCTTCGTCGTCGTTGGCAGACGTAAGGTTCTGAACAAACAACATATATGTGGCCGATGTAGCCAAGGCAGGAATCGTATTCGAAAACAGGGTAGATGTCGGATTCCGTAAACCGGTTTTGCCTGTGCCTGTAGCCGTATTGCAGCGAATCGGCGGAGTGGAATTTAACTGTGTGCAAATATTTGCCACGTTGGTTATATCCCACAGGTAGAAATTATAATTAGCAATCGGCGATGCCGAATCGTTCGGCGCAATGGTAAACCCAAGCACACTTCCTGGCGATACGGTAAACTGCAGCCAGTTGGAACCAACCTCGGAAGTAGTCGGATTTCCCGTACAGGCAAGGTTGGTAAAGTCGCAGATGTTTCCATCTGAGCCGATACCGCCATTTGGAATTGTCAGGTCGTTATTAGAGCATATTGTTTCCGGATTTGCGCAATCCTTCCGGAATACCGGCGGGAACGTGGACGCAAGAGTGCCTTGTATTGCAGTTATAAAGAAACTTCCGACGGCTGAACCTTCTCCATCCACTACCAGATAAACTGTAGATCCCGGTATCGTTGTAAATTGTATGGCAGCATCGTTATCACCCGTCATGCCGCAGATAGGACATGGTGGAGCAAAAATAATGTCATCGTTGCAGGCAAGCGAGGTGAAGGACGTAGCTGCATTCGCAGGGCCTGTCGGAAAGATATAGGCAGCAACTGCCGCGTCGAGCAGCGAAAGCTGACTGATCCTGACAGCCACCTGGCCCGATGGAGGTACCGTAATCTTAAACCAGACTGTATTAATCGGCGTTGTCGTACAGTTCACCGGACTGGCCATTTCACCCGCGCCGGTACTGCATGTGTTGTCTCCCATTGTAGGGGTGCCTAACGGCAAAGTGATGGCATTTACCGGTAAATCATTCACCGGACTGCAACCCGCAACAAAACACAATCTGAAGGTGCCCGGATCAAAGCCTGTAGCAGACCAGAACCTGATGTAATAGATCTGGAGATTGACCACAGAGATTGCAAGGCTTGGCATGAATGGAATAGCAACAGAATCTCCTGCACAGCCGACGAGGGTAAGTGCACCACAGGTTCCAGTGTATACAGCCATGCCGCCGTGAATGACCGGATTAGTGGTTCCACCCTGTGAGTTTATCAATAATGTCCCCGTAAATCCGGCGGTGAATGTAAACCAGACATCGTTTGTCAAATCAGAATTAAAGCCGCCACAACCCGGATTCGGATAACCCGGAGTATTGGGAGAAGGATTTGAGCATTGAGTGGAATAGTTGGTTGTCCATGAACAAGACGCATTCGCCGGAATTGTACCCAGCGAGGGAGCAGCTAAACAATTGTCATTTGGCGGCGCTGCAAATGCGCTGGTCGTCATGTGGAAATTAAACGGAATGGTATTAGATCCTGCCAAGAGGCTGTTATTGTCTACAACGATGTAATAGGTATGTCCGGCCACAAGAGTAATACTGCTTATCGTATCTCCGTTTGAAGTATTCATTGCAGAGGCAACACAGGTGGAGAAATCTGTGTCGTTGGGACAGCCATCAAGCAGAAATAAACCAGGATATGAATTGGCACCGGTTCCGTCGATAGAAATATTTACACACTGCGTAACCGCAGGCGTATAGGAGAATACATAATCCTGACCCGTGAGATAATCAGACTGGCAGAGGACGTTATTGCTGTAGTCGTCCACTGAACCTGCTGTCGTTAAGCCGGAAGCATTAAATGGCAATGGCGCGCAGACAGGAATCGGCGTAGCGCAATCAACACCGTTGGATGTAGTGTTGCTGTTGACACACAGTCTGAATTTGCCGACAATGTCGTTGTCCGCAGTTACCCTGATATACAGCGTTTCGGCCGTACAGGGACGCGAAAGAGCAAGTTCGCCAAAGCCCGGGTTGGTAGCGTTTGTAGTAGAACAATTTATTGGCGCTCCGCCGCAGGAGGAGAAAGCCTCGATGCTGGTTCCTGCAACACTCTGACAGGCAGGCGAGGCAGGGAATGTGGAGATAACGACGTTTTGAACCCCTAATGGCTTAATAACCTTAAACCACATGTCGGCGGTATCGGTACCGGAAGGTGAACAAGCCACGGGCGTTCCGGAAGTAAGGGCATGATTTATACTGTAAGTTACCGGTGTGCAGGTTGCCGTAAGTGGACTCAGATCCTTTGCATTTGCACAGTCGTCATAAAGCTGGTATGGAGTAAATGTGTAAGTTGTATTCGTCGGACGGCTGCTGATATTACTGGTCTCAAGCGTGCTGTCTGCATAAGTAGCTATGAGGTTGTATGAATAATAATCGCCCGTACAAACTCCTGCAATGCCAATCGATGCGGAAGGGGTTCCGGATATCGTGTATGCAGCATTGGTATAATTCATATTTATTACACCCGTAGCTCCGTCAATTTTCACCCAAAATAAAAAGGCTGCCGTTGGATTGGTCTTGTCAATTTTAGCTACCCATTGTACCCATAAAGCACCACCTGTATAGATATACCTGAATGATGAACATGCAATATCATCCCAATACGGAGCAATTATCGGATAACCGCCGGCATATGTGGAAAGTGAATTTGTATTTAAAAAACCTCCGGCTGAAAGAGAAGGAGGTACACCTGGACCGGGCCATGAGGCAGGTACAAGAGCCATCCAGCCATTTGATGAAACAACGAACTGAGTATAGGTCAATCCGTTAAATTTAATATTTCCGCCGATCGGTAATAAATAACCATTATCATCTGGTGTTGCCACATTTGACTGTGTAGTAGAGCCGCCAGGAAATGCGGTAAAACCCAATGCAGTCTGAAAACGATAAGTGAGACCTACTCCCGGTTGAGCCCAGGACAGAATAGATGTCGTGAACAATAATACAAACAGCGAAAAAATGTGCCTGTATCGGTTAATTTTAAGTATCAGAGGGATCATTTATTATTGGTTAGAAGAGGGCTATTATTTTAGTCGTAAGATAATAAAATAATGATTTACAACTTTTGATTTTTATGTGAATGAAATTGAAAAAGCCATGTAAAGTCTGGGTTTTTTCATTTAAACATTAAATTCCAGGATTATCGGACCCGCTGATTTCACGTCTGATTTAAGAGGCGAAAATCTACTATATACCAGCTATTTATCTATGAACAGCAAATGTAAATTCTATGCCGCAATTTACCAGTTTTTATCATAAAATTTATCAACAAATATGACATTTTGCAGATAATAGAAGGGTTAAAAAATGGTTAAAAATTTCTGTTAAATTACGCTAAAAATTTTCAGGGATATCAGCGGATGGCAGAGGGCATTGGTTTCGTTTACCAAATATCCTGTATCTGGATCCCGCTACGAGGTCGTAGCACTTGTCAAGGAAAAAATCAGGAAGAAAATTTAATACGTGAAATGCCTTCCATGCTCCGCCAACTACATCCAGGATGTTAAAGATAGCCTGGGATCGTACATAATACTCTTTCCCCCGGATGAAGACCACCGAATCGATATGTCCTGACAACTCCGGCTTTTTCATCAGCAACGCCTTTCCGCGAGGCGATTGTAACGGAGCAAATTTAATCTTCCCGGATTTGTCATACTTCATTACAAATTGTACAAGTCCGCTGCACAGCTTACATTCCCCGTCAAATAGCAATATGTAGGTTTCATTCTCCATGCCAGGCGAAAGATATTCTATTGCGGTTCCAATTTGTATCCGTGACTAATGGCCTTTTCTAAGAATGACTTAGCGTTTTGCTGATCGTTGAGTTTACCATAGCAGACTGAAAGATTGTAATACGCCTGGGCATTTTGAGGCTCGCGTTGAATTGTAATATTGAAATCATTAATTGCCTCCCTGTATTTTCCGTTATTCATCAGCGCAGTTCCCCTGTATTGAAACATGTAAGTCCTGCCCGGTGAGACGGATAGAAGATAATTGTAATCAGTTACGGCCTGCGTCCAGTTACCTGACATGAAATACGCATATGCGCGTTTCTCAACCAGGCTGTTATTCCCCGGGTCCTGGATTATTGCCCGGTTGAAATCTTCTGCAGCAAGTTTATATTCCTTCATGAAGATATATGCGGTTGCGCGATTCACATATGTGCTTGTACTGCCGGTGCTGTCGAGAGAAAGTGCAGTCGAATAGTAGTCAAGCGACTTACCAAACGCCTGGCCTGCATTGAGCGTATCGCCGGAATTCTGGAATGCCTGTCCCTTGACTCCATAGATGTTTCCAAGATTATTATAAACAGCTGCATTTTTGGTTTTCATCGAAAGCAATGTATTGAAATCGGCAAGGGCCTTTTCCAGTTCATTCTTTTCAGCAAAGTATCTACCTCTGCCAACGTAAGCGATTTCGATTTTCCACGGAGGATATGGATATTTATTGATGACGCTGGTCCAGAGTGTGTCTGTATTTTCCCAGACCCTGATCCGTTCGCGTGATATGTATGAAAAAATTAAAGCGACAATTAAAATAAAAACCGGTAAGATATTTTTCAGAACCGGTTTGCTTTCCCTGAAATTATGCAGGTAAATTCCCAGTGGAAACAGTAATCCGATATAAGAAACATACGAATACCTGTCGGCCATGATGACCTGTCCCACCGAAATAAACTGAAGAACGAATATTACGGTAGTAAGGTAAAAGGCAATTCCGAAGGCAAGTGGTTTCAGCTTTTCATATTTCCGGACGAGAATAAAACATGCGGCCATCAATATTAAAAAACCGATGGCTGCCGGAATATAGATGGAAGCGGGGTAGGCAATTTCTTTTCCCAGCGTCGGATAGGGGTAGAATGTGGAGAGGTTAAGCGGCAAGAGTAACTTCCAGATGTACATGAAAAAACCAAAGAAGCCGAACCCAATTCGTTGTGTAAATGTAAATGTTTCATAGGAGGCTATCGATTCTTTCGACTGTATGCCTATGGCGAGAAATCCAAAGATGAGGGATATGACGAAGAATGGTACTTTCTCAGCAAGGTTTTTAATGGATAGTTTTCTTCCTTCATAATAATCGATGAGGATCAGCACGACAGGAAGAACAACTGCCATCGCTTTGGAGAGAACTGAAAACAGGAACAGCAGAAAAGTGAAAATCAGCAGACGGATTTTTTGCGACTCTTTATATTTTAGATAAAAGATCATGGACAGCAGGAAGAAAAAAGTGTAAAGGACGTCTTTGCGCTCGGATACCCAGGCGACACTTTCTACGTGCATGGGATGAATGGCAAAAATTAATGCAGACAACAGTGCACCAAACATTTTCCCTTTTGATAATTTGTAAATAAAAATATAAACGAGCAGTGTGTTGAAGAGATGGAAAAGGAGGTTGATGAAATGATAGGTAGCCGGATTCAGTTTTGCGAAATGGTAATCGATCGCGAGTGAGAGAATGGTAAGTGGATGATAATTGGCGGCGACGGATTCCCTGAATGAAAATATTCTAAGGATGTTTTCGAAGGAGAAATTCCTGATCAGCGGATTTTCGGTCACATACAGGGGATCATCCCAGGAAGTGAATCCGCATTTCAGGACAGGATAATAGACAATGAAAGTGAAAAGCAGAATTGATGAAATCCACATCCAGCCGCTCCGCCAGTTCTTTTTTGATTGAACATGTTTGTCGGTCCTGGCGGATTTATTTTTTTTTATTTCAGCCGGCGTCTTTTTCGTTGACATCGAGGCAAGATAATTCTTTATTGAATTTTAATGCAAGGAAAATTTAAAGCACCCCATGTTCTTTCAAAATCCGGTTCAGCCATTTTACCATGAGCAGGATGATGACGGTGGTTATCGATACGAGAATAAAATTCACGAGAAAAAAATTTGCTTTATGATCGTATCCATCCCAGAGAGAGGCAAGCACACCGCTGAGTTTGTTCCCGATAGATGTAGACAGGAACCAGCCGCCCATCATGAGAGCGGTAAGGCGGGCGGGACTCAATTTCGAGACGAGGGAGAGGGCCATAGGGCTGAGGCATAATTCGCCCACGGTGATCACGCCGTAACAGCCGATCAGCCACATCATCGAACTTTTTTCGAGGCCGTTGTGGGAATAGATTGCAGCGCAGACCATGACGAGCGTCGACAAGGCCGTGATGACGAAGCCGTAAAATATTTTTCGTGGTGTGGACGGTTCTTTTCCCCTTCGTTTCAGCGAAGCGAAGAACGAGACAACGACCGGGGTAAGTACGACGACCCAGAATGGATTGACGGATTGAAACAGTTCGGTCGAGATGAGATTCAGAGATTCTCCTTCTGCGGGGCGCTTTTCTGCGGGGAGGTTTTTAAAATACAGGGGATGATCATAAACCCGCAGTACTTTTCCATTGGCATCGCGGCTCAGGCGGAATTGTTCGTCGGCCAACGGGACTGAATCTCTCTGATAGGTGACTTCCTGCACCATTCCGAGAGCCCTGGCAGGAGTCACGAGCGATTTGGGAAGTTCACGGTCGGTATAACTCTCTGCCCACGTCGTCAGGGCCGTACCATTCTGTTTGAACACGGCCCAGAAAATGATTGATACGGCGAAAACGGCGAGCAGCGCGGCGATCGGCCTCCTGTCGTCGCTGCTTGCGCGCACGTACAGTGAGAAATAGAATCCGGCGACGGGCAGGGCGCCAAACAGGAAGGCGTCCGTTGAGTCGCTGCCGAAGATATTCCCGGGAATGATCCACCCGATGTAGCCGGCAATCACAGCAGGAAGCAATACGATGCTGAAAATTTTCGGAAGCGACATGTCCTCTTTTTGAACGGGCTTCCTTACGTCGGCTCCGTGGTAGTGTTTGTTACCCAGCCAGAAGACGATTACGCCGATGAACATTCCGATGCCTGCGGCGATGAAAGCGTGTCCCCACGAGAAATTATTTCGCAGATACGAACCAAAGAAATTACAGATGAAAGCTCCCACGTTAATACCCATGTAGAAGATATTGTATCCCGAATCCTTGAATGGCTTGTATTCTTCACGGTTGTAAATATTTCCAAGCAGCGTGGAGATGTTGGGTTTGAAGAAGCCGTTGCCGACGATGATGAGGAAAAGGGAAATGTAGAATGCATTCATTCCAGGTAAAGCGAGTCCGCAATAACCGAGGCCCATCAGGATGCCGCCGATGGTAATTGCCATCCGGTAACCAAGCACGCGGTCGGCGAGCAATCCGCCGACAAAGGGAGTAAGGAAAACGAGGGCGATGAACGTACCGAACAGATCCGACGCTTCCTTTCTGTCGATTGCCAGTCCGCCTTTTTGCGTATCGGTCATGTAAAGAAAAAATATGCCGATCATCAGGTAATAGCCAAAACGTTCCCACATTTCCGAAAAGAAGAGATAGGGAAGGGCAGCAGGGTGCTTTTTACTCATAGAGCTTTGGGAAATATTTCACCAATTAAAGAAAAATTTCCTGAATGGAGAAAATTATTCGTGTATTCGTGGCAATTTATATATGCCACGAATGCACGAATACTATAGGACGATTCTTTTATAGTTCAATTTAAGTTCACCGAAATTTGCAATCAATGCTAGTTTGTTTTGAGATACTTTCAAATCGTTTATAGCCTGCGCAACAAATTCATCGGAAATACCTGAAGCACCTTGACTTCTAAAATAATATCATCATTCACAACAAAATCAGCATAAAATTTATGAGGTAAAATTATACCTTTATAGTAAAATTCATATTTTTTTTCTCTTTCATAATTAATACCAGCATTTCTGAATTCATATTCCAATGCATCTTTATATACAATTTCTAAAAAACCGGCGCCAAGGTTATTGTGTACTTCAAAACATTTACCGATAATTTCATAACTCTCCTTTTTGAATAAAATTTTTTCCATATGAATTTGTGATTGCCACGAATGCACGAATTTAATTATTTGTGAATTCGTGGCAATCACAATGATGCAACTTCATACTTAGATTAAGATTATTAAAATGCCACGAATGAACGAATAGCTCATTCGTGCATTCGTGGCATTTTAAAAACCTGCTCTACATCATGAATTTTCCTGATTTAGATTATCATCAATGGGTGGGTAAGTTTTTACTTTTATAATAAAAATAAAAATGAAGAGGCTGGAAAATAAAGTAGCCATTGTAACCGGCGCAGCGTCCGGTTTGGGTAAAGCGATAGCAATTCTTTTTGCCGCAGAGGGTGCAAGGGTAGTAGCGGCCGATATCAATAGTCAAACATTGAATGTTATCAGGGATGAGGTGATTGCGCAAAAGGAAACGATCACTACAGTCGTGGCTGATATGGCAAAGGCAGATGACATCGAAAAAATGATTAAGACTGCCGTTGATACATACGGCACCATTGACATACTGATCAATAATGCAGGAGTGATGGATGATTTTAGTCCGGTTGCAGACGTGAACGATGCCATGTGGGATCGTGTAATGAGCATCAACCTGACCGGTCCGTTCAAAGCCATGCGAAGTGTTTTGAAGATCATGCTGGAGAAGAAAAGCGGAGTGATAATAAACATTTCGTCCATCGGCGGACTACAGGGAGCGAGGGCGGGTGCAGCCTATACAACAAGCAAGCATGCGCTGATCGGCCTTACAAAGAATACGGGTTATGTATATGCCAAATCCGGAATCCGTTGCAATGCCATTGCCCCGGGTGCGATGGAAACAAACATTGGCAATACCATTGACTTTACAAAAATTTCCGCCTTGGTGAATGAGCGCATCATGCCCGGGATGGTATTGAATCCCAGAACATCGAATCCATCAGAAGTAGCAACCGTAGCTTTGTTCCTCGCATCGGATGAAGCAAGTTTTGTGAATGGAGCAGTGGTGGTGGCTGATGGGGGTTGGACGGCGTACTGAGAAATATTGAGGATACCGATCGTTCGTGAGAAGATTGATTTTATTTGAATCCTATTCTTCTTCTTGATTTCTGTTTTATTTCCTGTTTGTCTTTGTTTAGCAGATAATTCAATGCTTCATAAATGTCCTTAAATTTTATGTTCATTTCCTTCTCAAGTTTTTTAATCTGCTGTTTCAATTTTGAATAATTCAAAGCATACTGTCTTAACAATACAAATACACGAATAATTGATATACTAACATCAATAGCCTTCTTCGAATTTAAAACTGCTGAAAGCATGGAAACACCTTGTTCTGTGAAGGCATATGGACAATACCTTGTTCCACCTCGCCTTTTTGAGGTTCCATTTTGGAACCTCAAAATATCCCATTCCTTTTTTGTAAGCTGAAACATAAAATCTTTTGGAAATCGTTCGAGATTTCTTTTTACAGCTTTGTTCAGATTTTTTGTATCTACTTCATATAATTCTGCCAGATCAAAATCCAACATCACTTTTTGATCTCTTAAATCATGAATCTTCCTATGTATAACCCTTATCTGCATATTAATTCATTTGTTTGTTTGAGGTTCCAATTTGGAACCTCAAAGAATTTATCTTTCTATTTACTTTACATGAAAGAAATTTATGGTGCTTGTAGAACCTAAAGTTATTGATATTCCAAATGACCGCTGAACAATACATTGAAGATATTTTATTGAGATTATTTTCAATGATATTTTTTAGTACGGCATTATTTAATAATAAAATGAGAGATAACTAACGATTTGGTTACTTTCCAATACAGAAAGTAACTGACCTCCGCAAAGTGTTGATTTTACTCATGTTTGAGTAGTTTAAAAAGAGGAGGTACAAATACGGTACAATTACATTGATTTATTTATAATTAGTTCATTAAATCTTTCTCCTCCGCAATTAAAGCAAATCCCATCTTGTACGTGCTTAAATTGAGGGAAAAAACCTGCGCCAGAACATCTTTCGCAAGGCGTATAATGTATTTTTTGTTTATCATATTCGTTTTTAAATACTGGAATTGCATTATTATGATGTTCTTTCCAATGGCACCAATTACATAATGTAATTAGAGCATCATCTTGATATTCCCATGGAAGTTTGCTGAGCACATAATATTTATGATGAACATGTAAAGAATATGCTTTGTCAGCTTCTACAATGTCATAAAGAAGATCAAAATTGTGCAGTGAAAATAATTTATTTGATTTTATTTTATTTTGTTCATCAATCGGAAGTTCATTAAATCTCTTTGTGTCGCGAACTAACTCCTCTTGGAATTGAATAATCCTTTTAACGTCTTGGGTGTATTTAAACCAAAAATTAACACCATTTTCAAATAAGGTTTCTTGGTTATTGCAATGCTGGCAAATTTTATTATCTCTTTTTATTATTAGTTCACGCTTTTCAAACCATTCCTTCGTTGCTAAAAGAGTAAAGTAGGGGATTCTTACGTTGAGTGGAAATTTCTTTCTCAATTCTTGACAAGAAATTAGAGTATCTACAACCATTTTATTAAATTTATTAGTATATGTTAAATTATTAGCTCTTCATAACAGGCCCCTATACATCGAAAACAAATACCTGCTTGAATATGTTTATATTCAGGAAACTCTCCTGCACCATGACATCTGATACATGGTGTCATTTTCCCAATCTCAACTCCCATTGAATTGAGTCTTGGAATTTGTATTGAGGAATGTAATTCTTCATGACATACCCAACATAATGTAATTAAGGCGTGATCGGGGTATTCCCAAGGCTTGTAACCATCTTGATAATATTTGTGATGTACATGTAAGGAGGGCACGTATAAATATCTATTATTGTTGTTAAGAAAGGCCATTATTTTAGGTCGATTATTTCCTTCTATCGAATAATAGATAGTTGAATTTTTAGGGGCAGAAATTTTAATTAAATTGGAAATCCTAAATAATGAAAACCACTTAAAATTTGAATTATATAATTTGATAAAGCCAAACCGATCTATTGATGCAGTTCCCTTTTCGCAATTTTTTATGACATTTTCATTTTGACAATTTTGACAGGTAAATGAATCTCTTGAAATGATTGCTTGCCTGCGATTTCTCCATCGTTCGTCTTTTAGAAGCTCACTATAAGAAGGCATAGTAATGTTTTAACTAATCAGGTTATTTTATCTAGTAATATTAAATTCTGATTCTAAATCAGAAAAAGTTTTAATCAATAGTTCAAATGGATTGTTCTTTCGATCTTTTGTTATTTCTATCAATTTTGAAATATGACTATAATGATTTTCTTCAATCATTTGTTTCTTCATTTTATTAAAATGCTGTTTTATGTCATCATTTTGATTAGTAAAAAGTTCTAAGAAATCAGTTGAAATTTTTCGCAAATTATCTACTCGTAATTTGATTTGCATAAAATATTCATCTTTTACAGACAGAGGTGTCTTTAATTCGCCTATGTAATCAACATAGAATCCGTCCTGTCGATAAGTATCGGAGTTAGAAAACCATTTTATTTCAACTAAAATCGAGTTTATTGTGATTTTAAAATAATCAATCAATTTCTGTTGAAAGGATTCATCTTTCAAGTTTATTTCCCAGATTTTACCCGGATCTTTTTTTACTTTTATTGTAAATTCAATAAAATCTTTCGTAACTATATTAAGTACTGATAGAGCAATAGCAAGAAAATATCGGAGTTGATGATTCTCAAATAAACTTTTTATACCTTTTACACGCTTACGAAACTCAAATCCATTTCCATCCAAATAAAGAACTAATGCTTTCATTGTTTCCTCCATTGAAATTATCAGTAAGGAAGTAGCACTACCAAAAGACCCAATCTTAGAAAGAACCATTGCCTCATTATATTTAGTGTCTGCATTGGCTAAAAACTCAACGTAAACTTTCAAACATTCTGCCTTTGAAATAGACATTATATTTTTATTAGGAATCTTCCGTTTCATATTATGAAATTACTTGTAAAAAAATGGATAATTAATTTAAAGGTTAAATGATGCTTATATTGTATAAATTTAGAATGTTAAGTGTAGTTTAAAAAGAACGAACAGGTCTAACATTTAGTGGATTGTCCTTTGTATAATGATCCTGGACCCCACCGGGAATATACATTAGATATGCTTCTTGAACTGCATTAAAAGGATACTCGGTAGAACTCCAATAACGCATTGTGCCACTATTAGTTGAAAAACCTCCAATGGCAATTCTGTTTGTATTTAAAATATTTAATTCATCCAGACTTGGTAAATACCAGTCATCAAATCCATTTAACACTAAATCGCTACATAATCTTGCTGCAATCCCTGCAGTTGTGCAACCTGTAATTATATCTATTGTGTTAAATTTTCCAGTCCCGAATGCTATCCCATCCGCACCAGAAATTGTTGTACCAGTACAACCCCATTCTGCCGTACCTAAATCGGAGGGTGCAGCTATTAATCCATGGGGAATGTTAGGGTTATAACCAGGATCATTTGGTTGTAGGATATAAGCAACTATACCCCCTTGGTAAATTTGACCAATAGGAGGAACATAGGAAGCAGTAGTGCCTCCGATGATGTTTGTCCAAATAGCTCCATTATAAACTTGTAATTCACCTGAGGAGCCACAATTACTACACCATACAACCAAGCCAGCAACTGGGTTAATAATTGAATTACGTTGTTCACCTGTCATTCGAGGTGGCAGAAAACCTTTATCAGTTGAATTGATTTCTAATTTTGCGGAAGAAATAGGAGCGGAGGTTCCGATTCCAACATTTGCATTATTTCCTATCACGACAGCATTACTTATGCTCACGATTGTACTTGCGCCTAAGGCTGTCGCATTGTTTAAATTTCCATTCCCTACATCAGCACCAAAGCCTATTGCAGTGTTTAAATTGCCTGTTGTATTTGACTGTAGTGTTTGAAATCCAACAGCAGAATTATTTTCACCTGTTGTATTGAATTTTAAAGTACTTTCTCCTACACCTGTATTATTATTACCCATATTGGAATATAATGCTTCAAATCCACTTGCGGTATTATGATTTCCAGAATTATTACTTAGTGCCTTATACCCAATGGCGGTATTGTTCAATCCTTCAAGATTGCTTCCTAACGCTTGGAATCCATTGGCGGTATTACCGTATCCTGTTGTGTTACCAATAAGTGCCTCGTATCCAGTAGCTGTATTGAAATTACCAGTGGTGTTATTATATAGAGATTCAAATCCGATTGCAGTGTTTCCTTCTCCCGTATTATTGTAATAGAGCGCATAACTTCCATTAGCAGTATTATAGCTACCTGTTTTATTAGTATATAGTGCATTACTTCCTTGTGCAGTATTATTAAAACCATGTGTATTATTATATAAAGCACCACCTCCAATACCTGTATTACCGAATCCGGAAACGTTTTCATGTAATGCTTCATATCCTTGTGCAGTATTATAGAATCCTCCGCCGTTACTATGAAGTGAAGTATAACCACATGCAGTATTTCCCCATCCTGTTGAATTGTTATAAAGTGTCCAATAACCTATTGCTGTATTACCCAAACCAGAAGTATTCGAAATAAGCGCAGAGCTACCAATCGCAGTATTGTAATTCCCTGTGGTATTACTATATAAACTTCTAAATCCTGCAGCAGTATTAAAACTGCCAGTATTATTATTAGCAAGTGCAATGTTCCCCAAAGCTGTATTATTAGTTCCTGTAGTATTTGAAGCAAGAGCTTGGAAACCAAATGCACTATTTTCAACACCTATGTTCAATGTCAAGGTCTCATATCCAAATGAAGTAGATCTTAAACCACCTTGGGAATCAATTCTACCTGATTGAATATTATTAACTTTAAGGAGTATTGGTCGATTGTCTTTTGTGCCAATAAAATTATTTACCGTATCAGTTGATTCATTTCCATTAAGGTTCCAACTACTACCGGAAGATGCAGAATGTATGGAGTAGGGTACACTTAAGAATTGTGATGTACCAATTAATATGAAATTATTTGTTCCACTTGTATCCATTTCAATCTGCAACCATTTATCACCTTGTCTCCAGGGAATTGAAGAGAATGATCCGTTAATGATCGTTCCCAATCCAATACTTAAATTAAACAAACCTGTTTTATTTGTTGTTGTATAGTGAGATTCAACATAAACTGCTTGTCCAGTGGCAGAGCTGTCCATAATGCTTAAACGAATACTTATATTTTTATTGATCAAGGGATGGCCTTGCGAATCTCGAGCAACACCCTGATAATTTATTGCTTGTGGTGACTGAGCAAAACAAAATGTTGTTGCAATGAATAGAAAAATAAGAGCATAAATATTTTTCATTGGATTCATTTTAGAATTATTTAATAACTCGTAAAATCAATACTCTTCAACTGTTCATTAAAAAATACAGGTTCTTTACTCCAAATTTGAGTAGAGTTACGATGATTTACAACTATATAGTATGAATGATTAAATATTGCATAAGGGAAATAAAACTCAGCATCGCCATTGGTATGTAGAACAGCTTTAAAAGAATCAACAATAGAATCTTTTTGAATAGCATCATGGATTTGAATAGTTAGGAAATCACAAGCGGTTGAATCAGTACTTAACTGATTATTATATAATACAGCCCTCATTCTTCCTGTTGATGAATTATAAAAGCCTTCTATAAATACTTTAAGATCTAATGTAACCATCTCGGGTTGAAGAAAACCTTGTGTTATTTGATTGCCTTCATTTGAAATTAGATTCGTAATTGGTTCCCCAATATTTACATCCATGCCAAACGTTAACGTTTGAAATGATTTACCATTTGTATTGATCACAGAAGGTGAAATAAATTGAGCCGAAGCAATTAAAGGCAAGAAAAAGAGTATAAAAATAGATTTAAGTAATTTAAAATTCTCCATTTGATTCTTTCATTTTAAATAATATTCATGGTTTGCTTAAATTATTCTGATTAATAACTAATAATAACCAACCCATTCGCACCACTACCGGCGGTTCCGGAGGTACCATAATACATAATTAATCCGTTACTAACTACTTCACAAGCGCCGCCAGCGCCACCACCGCCGCCGCCAGGAAATAATCCATCGTCACCAGAACCACCATTTGCTAAATTATAATTATTGATGTCACCAGTTCCACCATCCCCACCTAAACCACCATCCCCACCTAAACCTTGCGCATTCCCACCTTTACCACCATACCCGCCATATACATTCGAATTTGGGTAGTCACCTGATCTTCCCATACTTTCTACATAAAAGCAAGGAGAAATTCCACCTAAGCCACCAACTTGTGAAGGTCCACCTATTGGTTGTGCTGGCCCATCATGTCCACCATTTCCCCCATAGGCAATAAAATAATTACCAAAAATGGTTGAGCCACCATTTATGTTGGAATTTCTGTTTCCTCCAGTCCCAATGGTAATTGGAATTAGATCACCAGGATTCACATCTAAATACATTTTTTTGTAGCAACCTCCGGCACCACCTCCACCACCAGCACATCCCCATTGCTGTGTTAGAACACTCAATGCACTACCACCAGATCCACCTCCGCCCCATGCTTCTACAATAATTTGATGGACATTTGCTGGTACAATAAAATCAGTTGAGTTTTTAATGAATATTCTTTGATCATATTGATTTGTGGTAGATCCGGCTTTTATAGCATAGAGTGCATACGGCACACTTAAAAATTGTGTTGTTCCAATCAAAAGATAATTGTTCCCGCCACCTGCATCCATTTCTACCTTTAGCCATTTATCGCCCTGTCCCCAGGGAATGGAAGGAAAGTTCCCTAACACCCCACTCCCTAAACCAATACTAAGATTAAAAAGGCCAGAATTGTTTGTGATTACAGAATGAGTTTCGATATAGACAGCTTGGCCGGTACTTGAGCTATCAAGGATACTAAGTCGAATACTTATACTTTGATTTATCAATGGATGTCCGATCGAATCTCTTGCAACACCCTGATAATTTATTGCAGGAGGTGATTGTCCTCTTACTATTTGAGAAAAGCAGATTAAAATAATAAGTATAAGTCCTTTCATAACAAAATTGCTAAAACAAAAACATAAAGGCAATATATTCAATTACAATCAAATAACCAAATCGACCTAAACCGTTTACTTGATTTGGTGGATTTGAAATTCCATTTTATGTATTCGGAATAAGAGAAAAAATTACAAATTTGCTATGAAAAGATTGTCAAATTCGGATTTACTATTATATTATAAGTTCTTCGTATTTGGCACCATTACAACCAAAGCAAATCCCATTTTCTACATGATAGTATTCCGGAAATTCTCCTGCACCGCTACACCTTTTACATGGCGTTAAATAATCAATTATTTTTTGGCCATCATAAACAGGGACTTTGATATTTTGATGCAGTTTCTCATGACATTCCCAGCACAATGTTTGAAACGCATCGTCCGGGTATTCCCAGGGTAATTTAGATTTGTCATAATATTTATGATGGATATGAAGTTTATTAAAAAAAATCCAATCGTCTTTAATCAAATCAATTCGTTCCTTTAATTCTGGTATTTGATCAGTTGATTTTATGCGTCTTCCTGCTATGGGTTTGTAGAAAATATTATCAATTAAATCATAATAAACTATTATATTTTTAATGAAAATTCCATTCGTTCTAAAGGAATCAATCGAAAGTGAAATATCTTGTTTATTTATTAGTTTGAAAATTGCTCGTTTCCCATTTGAATTTCTTCTGTCAAAAAATGCGTATGATGATTTGAAATTAGAGAGAATTGAATTACTGCATATAGAGCAACAATTTAGATCACGCTTTAGAATTTCTCGTCTTTTGTTTCGCCATTTTTCTGAGAGTAGTAATTCTTTATATGTCATTAAATAACATGTGTTAGTAGTGTTGAATATATGATAATCTTTTACGGGATTCGGATAATATTTTGACCCTCTCCACTTAACTTAAAATATCCAAATTTATTTATTATTTTTTACTGAACCAATTTAAAAGGGATTGTTTTGCTACCAAGCGTTTTTCAAATCATCCAACAACATTTCAAAGGAGCTTATATGACCATTATTGATTGCCCAGGCAATATTGCAATCTAAGGTTTCAAGTTTTCTTTGTTGTTCAATGGTTTCTGTATTTTTTATTCCAGGATATTGAATTTCGTATATTAGAATATTGAATGCTCTTGTTAATCTCTTGTATTGCTCCTCATTCAATTTAAATTTTACTAATGCTTGATTCAATGACTGGCTAAAAGGTACATTTTTAGTTTTGTTTATAAAGGCATCTTCTCTCAACATTTTAATTGTCCTTGCGAAGAATACAGGGGATATTTCAAGTGCCACCAATATCCATATTCTATCATGGATCCAAATAGTATTTGTTGTACCATTACTAATGGACCTGTAGGCACCATAGTATATTAAAGTTTCAATAATCCCTTTTGATTTTGCTTGTTCTCTAAAAACTGACAGTTCCACATATAGGAAATTACTAAATTTTAATATATAGTAGATTCGTTCAATATTTATTTCTTCTTGGAGTAGCTGATTAATATCTCTTTGTTTCCAACCATTTTTTATGCGTTCGCGTGTATATGCTTCTTCCAAATCAGATAGATTCAGGTAGCCGGAATTGATGTCCTTTCTTATTTCGACTTCAAAGAATGAGAATGTGTTTTCGCTTTTAATTAATTCATTAGTCTTCATAGATTGTTTTGTTCTAATTGGTTTCTATTCGATATATCTTTGATAAATTACTCATTTATTAATCGAGCTGCATTGACGTCTAAGTCAAGAACAGATATTAATCTGTTAATGTTAGGGTTCTTTGCAATAAATTTTTCTAATAATTCAGCGGCTGGATTTAATTGAGAATGAGGATTTGTTGATTTTGCAATTTGTTTTATTTCCATACCCGGTAGTGTTGGGGGAGGCTGAATACTATTCATTGTTGTAATATTCTTCGATACTGTTTTTTGAATGGAGTCACTTATATCAAAGTCTTTTAATTTTTGAAATTTTAAAATGTCCCTTAGATCAAATTTTTGTTTGACTAAATCATTGTAACTAATTCCATTTTGTTCCGCATATTTAATTGCATTTTTTCTTATTAGCTGCGATACCTGCACCTTTAACCCATAACTTCTTAATATTTCGGCTTTCTCTTCCCAGCTATCATGTGCATCAATATCAGGATAGAGTGTAAGAAACCTGCCTTGAAGTACCTTGCATTTATCTTTATCGGTCCAGTTCAGCCCGTTATTTCCGCCTGTAGCGATACAAATGCTTTTTGGAAAAAATGGTGCAGCATGCGTTGCCGTTGCTTCACTTTCGAAAATTTTAACCTGTTTTGTATTTCCTTTTATAAGATGTTCTCCAAAATAACAACGTTCAGTATTTGCATCTGGATTTTTTAATAATTCCTTTCCGATAAACCAACATTGATTGGGTTCCCTTATTCTTTTTCCGGTATGTGGATTATAATTTATTGCTTTAATATCCCTCAGTCTTCCTTGTATATCAATGTATGGGAAGAGAACCCATCCATAATATTTATCCTTTGCTGAATTTCCTAACATGTAGGTTTCAATAATTTTTTGTGTTGTTTGGTTATCAAATGCATATTCGCCTCGCTCTGTATTTATTAACCATTGAATGAAGTTATTTTGTTTATAGAGGTGTTTTCCATTTATCAGTTGTTTTGTATAAAGTTCTATGGGTATTGTATCAATTTGTTTAGTCGTGTAAGGAGTGGATTTGATTTGTATTGGTTGCATATTTTCTGAATAATCAATTTTTGATAACTCCGGTAAAAATGTTTCTCCACATGAATGGCAATAACCTTTATCCTCATAACCTATGAATGGGGCAAATTTGCCATCCTTATTATTTTTACCGCATGGACAATTTTTTATTCTTTTCCGCCTTCTATCGAATTTTAATTCGGGTAAGTTATTTATTGGATAATTCATCGCTTTATTTTAAAATTTATGAGTGGCATAAGTGGCATTTGCGGCATAAGTGACATTCGTGCCTCTTATGCCACAAATGCCATTGTTTAAATTCGCTTTTCGTAATGTCCCCTTTTAGGGCAAATGAATAATTCTTTTTCTTTTAAAAAGCGACCAAAAGTTCGAGCCGGTTCTCCTAAATTCTTGGCAATTTGTAAACCTTGTTCGGTTGTAAAATTGTCAGGTAGAGCATTGTAAAGCTCTTGTTTGTTGACCGGGTATTTTTCGAGTGGATTGTTATTGGAAATTATAGAATGAACTTTTAAAGCCGACTTTTTGAAATACTCAATTAGCTTTAATGCTCCATCCATTGACTTAGTACTTATATCTACTTTCTCACTGTTCCCGCAAGCCCAATTCATAATTTCAAGTATTAATGCAAGCCTGACTGCATAGATTTCGAGCTTGCTATAAATACCACTTATTGTTTCACTTTCCGCATTATTACATTGATCTGTATTTCTTTTTTGCCAAGCGTATAACAATCGTTTGGCTTCAGGATCTAATCGTAGTATTTCCGGAATAGGGTTGAGTGATTCATCTAAATCATAACTTAAATTTAAAATATTGGTGATAATCTGAGCCCAATTATTTATACTTTCTATATTGATTTCAGCTTCATTCCAATATGTCTTTTGTATGCTATCCGGCATTACAAAAAGTATTCTATCAAGAAATCCATTTTGAGTTCGGCTATCTTTTGCAAGCAAATTCAAAATACCTTTTTGGATTGTACCTCCAACTGAAATATAAGGTAAGGGAATAAAAACAGGTTCGTTTGTTTTTCTGTCAATAGAAATTGGCTTGCCACTCCAGACACTTAACCAAAACTCCATTTCGCTACCATTTGTATAGCGGTTGAAGTTTTTATACCATCCAGCTAACTCATCTACATATACTCCGATGCCTCTTTTGTTATATTTATGAACTTCGGTGAGAGCTTCGGGTGTAAAGTCTGATACAATATGTTTTTGCCAAAAAGGTCTAACTGGTTCTTCTAATTCTGGGTCTCTTTCCTTTTTGGGTAATCCAAAAAAATTATCATATTCTTTTTTTTGTTCTTCATAATGTCGGTAAGATTTTTTATCTTTTTCAATTATCGGCTGCAAAGCAAAAGTTAAAGGATGACTTTTATTTGTTCCTGGTGAAGCTACAATGGCCATATACATTCCAGCGCCTTCCTGAAATCCTTTTTTTATTTCAACTTTAGTTGTATTCCCAATCGCAATAGAAGTTGCAAAAAGCATCGAAGATCCGATAAAATCTATGGGATAATTAAGGTTTTTGTTGGTGTCTTTTATAATTTGTTGAACTTCTGGAGGGAAAACTTCAAGCGGGAAAGTATTATTATCTTCCTTTTCATCAGTTAGATTTTTACTATCTATTAGTTCATCTTCGTACTTAATCTCTCCAGATGTAATTGATTTTTCAAAATCAAATTTTGGATTTAGGTTATTTAAATTGCTATCTTTGTTTTGGTCAAAAGAGTACGCGGAGGTTTCATTCATTTGTTACCTCCGTTTTTGTTTTTTCCAATGTATTTATCTGCAGCTTCAAGTATTTCTTTTGAAGTTTTTTGCCTGGAACTTTTTAACCATAAATCTATTTCTGATTTCAAGAACCTTAGTTTTTTAGATCCTTTATGATATGGAATTTGTCGGCTGTGTATCCATTGATAGATAGTAGCCCTTGCTGGTCGATCTGGGAGGTATTCTCTTAACTGATGAATGTCGAACCATTCGTCAGTTTCTTGGGTTGGAAGTTTAAGATTGGAAAAAGCAACCTGAATAGAACTTGAAATTAAAGATATAAGTTCCTCCTTGTCAAATTGAGTAATAATTGTTTCTGCCATAGCCGATGATTTTTTATTTTCGGCTACAAAGAAAAAGGTAAAAAACAGGTAGAAAATAAATTAAAATGTGCTAAATATCCTTTTAGATATTTAGGGTATTTTAAATTTTTAAATCGGTGCTTTTGGGGATAAAATCTACTACTTGACTCTCTTCATCTGCTATTTTAATAGTTGCAACGGATACATTAAGGCAAAAGCTATTTAAAATGACGTCTTGTATCTGTTCATTATTCAAGCCTTTCTTAAAATTAAAATATCCTTTTATAAATAAGTTTTTAATGATACTGGCAGCAAGCAATTTGTGCCCCTTGTGTTTATCTTGCCAAACCAAATTTTTCTTACTTAGATATCCTTTTTGAATTAGCATTTCTATTATTTTATTGTAATAATTGACATCTGCAAAACAGTCTTTCAACGATAGCGCATCATCAACATTTACAATTTTTGTTGATTCTTTAGGAATTTGTATGTCTGGGTGCACTATTCGAAATCCAGGCAATTTTGAAACAACTTCTTCTAGTTCGCTTTTATTTATTTCTAATATAATTTTTATAAACAGCTCTAATAATTCGATTTGTATTTTAGCAATTCTGTAATTTTGATAATTACTATTTGAAACTTCTTCTGCGCCATTTCGCTTCCAATCAGCTATCATATTTTTTAAGTAC
Source organism: uncultured Flavobacteriales bacterium (assembly GCA_964595205.1). Lineage (GTDB taxonomy): Bacteria > Bacteroidota > Bacteroidia > AKYH767-A > 2013-40CM-41-45 > JADKIH01. The sequence continues at coordinate 24,858 of CAZQOQ010000035.1, forward strand.
TCTATTTGATTTAAGTATTTTTTATAAATTCTATTTATATATTTACTAAATACATCAGATGATTTTTCAATACGCCAGTTATTATCAATTTGCCTAACAAAGTTTTCTATATATGCTCTTAATTGCGACCAGTAAAGATCAAATAGCTCCTCGCCCTTTATATCAGGATATAGTTTAAGTACCTTACCAAGAACGATTTCTTCATAGACTCCACGCGTTAATTCATATTTTTCAAGTCCATCTGGGTATATGATCTGATGTCCTCGAAATTTGGTTAACATCAAATCAATATTTTCTTCCTCTGCATTCGAGAATACTTTCGATCCATGACCATTGTAGTTTGCTAATTTAGTTACATCAACCTCTGTTTCCATTGTTTCAAAATATACATATAACAAATATAAATAAAGGGTCATTAGGATGATGTAAGACAATTTGTTTTTTAGTATTATTGGTTTCTTATATTATGTTTTTATGAAAAATTTCAAAGAAAAAGCCAATTTCCTCTGGAGTATTGCCGATTTACTCCGGGGCCACTATAAACAAGCCGATTACGGCAAAGTAATTCTCCCTCTTACGGTTCTAAGGAGGTTGGACTTTGTATTAGCCCCCAACAAGCAGAAGGTTCTGGATGCCTATAAGATCCATAAAGGCAAGAAACCAGAAGTTCTTGAACCGATCCTAAATAGCGTAGCCAAGGCAAAATTTCATAACCGAAGCAAGTTTGATTTCAATGAGCTGGCCAAGGATCATAACAACATAGCTGCCAACCTCCGCAATTATATTAATGGGTATTCTATAAGCGCGAAGGAAATCATTGAGTATTTCAGCTTCGATGATCAGATAAAGAAACTGGAAGAATATGACTTGCTCTACCTGGTCATTAAGCGATTTGATGAGGCCGGACAAATGTTTAAAGACGTTAGTAGCCTCGAAATGGGATACGTCTTTGAGGAACTCATCAGGAAGTTCGCGGAACTCAGTAATGAGACCGCCGGAGAGCACTTTACCCCCCGGGAAGTAATCCGGTTGATGGTAAACCTCCTCTTCGTTAATGATAAGGACATCCTCCGCAAGAAGGGTATCGTAAAAACGATGTACGATCCCGCATGTGGTACCGGAGGTATGCTATCCATTTCCGAAGAATACCTGCATCAACTCAATCCTGATGCTAAGCTCGAAGTATTTGGACAGGAGATGAATCCTGAATCTTATGCCATCTGTAAATCCGAAATGCTGCTTAAAGGCCAGAAGCCGGATAATATTGTATTAGGCGACAGTTTCAGTAAAGATGGTTTTCCTGATGAAAAATTTGATTACCTGATCAGTAATCCTCCGTTTGGGGTTGAATGGAAAAAGTCCGAGAAGTTCATCAAAGACGAATATGCAAGGCAGGGACATGCGGGCAGGTTTGGTGCCGGATTACCCGCAATAAGCGATGGCTCCTTATTGTTCCTGCAGCACATGATTTCCAAGATGAAAAGGAATAAAGATGGCAGCCGGATTGGAATCGTCTTTAATGGTTCCCCACTATTCAGCGGAGGCGCCGACAGTGGCCCGAGTAATATCCGGAAATGGATCATTGAGAATGATATGCTGGAAGCTATTGTTGCAATGCCTGACCAGCTTTTTTATAATACTGGCATCAGTACCTATATCTGGATAGTAACCGATCATAAGGACAAGGAGCGAAAGGGAAAGGTTCAACTTATTAATGCCACCGGTTCTGACAAGGACGATAAGGATAATCCTTTTTATAGTAAGATGCTTCGAAGCCTTGGTAACAAACGCAAGGAAATCCATGAGGAGGCAATTAAGAAAATCACGGAGATCTATTCTGAATTTAAGGAGGGACCTTATTGTAAGATTTTCGATAACGATGATTTTGGTTATCGAAGAGTAACAGTTGAACGACCTAAGCGAAATGAGAAAGGGAAAATTAAAGTTGATAAAAAAGGAAATCCAATACCCGATGCCGATTTACGGGATTTTGAAAATGTCCCTTTGAAGGAGGATGTAGTAAAGTATTTCAAAAGAGAAGTACTCCCACATTTACCTGATGCCTGGATTGATGATAGCAAAACCAAAATTGGATATGAGATCAATTTCACCAAGTATTTCTACCAATACAAGCCTCTTCGAAGCCTTGAAGAAATCCGTAGGGATATTTTAGCTTTGGAAGAAGAAACAGAAGGAATGATAAAAGCTGTTTTAAATAATTAGGAAAAATTTATGAAACACGCTTTTATAGTAAATTTCAAGAAAGCTAATGAGAAGAGTTTTATTCTTCATTGGTCTGAAAAATATATCTATGCCGAAAAAACAAGAGCTAAAGAACGGTATGAGAAATATCATAACCTGCCAATCAGTAAAATAAAACTTACTGAGATGTTTAAATGGAAAAACGGCTTAGAAAATATTTCGGGAAACAAAACAAAACTTCTAAATCAATTTATAAGCAAAATTAAAATATTGAAGAGACTTGAAAATGACTGGGATATTGATTTGTTTTTAAAGCATTTCTCTCCGGATATAAAGGCTCCTATCTGGAATTTATTTTTAACTCATATTCTACATCCGAGCAAATTTCCGATATATGACCAACATGTGTACAGAGCGCAACAGTTCTTGATAACCGGACAAATAAAGGAATTAAAGAACGAAGAAAGGAAAATATCAGAATTGTTTTTTAATGATTACAAACCTTACTTTAATAATCTGAGAAGGACAGCAAAGACAACTTTGAAGCAAACGGATGAAGCTCTTTGGGCATTTGGCAAGTTTTTAAAACAACAGAAAAGTATTAATGGTATCAAAAAATAAATTATTTCATTATGGAACTTTTTGAATCAACTAAACGCGGACTTTACGATATTTTAAAAGATGTTAAAAGTGGAAAAATTCAACTACCGGATTTCCAACGCGGCTGGATATGGGATGATTTCAGGATCAAAGGGCTCTTGGCAAGCATTGTTAAATCTTTTCCAATAGGGGCTGTTATGCTCCTTGAAACGGGAAATAAAAATGTGAAATTTAAAACCCGATTGGTAGAGTCTGTTGAACCAAATAGTGAGACAGAAGAACCGGAAGAGCTTATTCTCGACGGCCAGCAAAGACTAACTTCCTTGTATCAGACAATTTTTTCAAACAAGATTGTAAAAACCATTAATGAGAAGAAACAGGAAATAACCCGATGGTATTATATTGACATTAATAAGTCTATGGATGCGAATGTTGATTTTGAAGAGGCGATAATATCAATTAATGAGGATAAAAAGATTACCCGTGAATTTGGTCGGGAGATAGTACTTGATTTGTCAAATGAGGAACTTGAATTTAAAAATTTAATGTATCCGGTTCACATGATTGATGAGTATTCTGAATGGCGAAGGAGGTTTAACCAATATTGGAATCACGATTCTGAAAAATCAAAATTATGGGATGCCTTCGAAAAAGAAGTTATAAGTCATTTTACGCATTACCAGTTGCCTGTTATACTTCTTAGAAAAGAAAATACTAAGGAAGCTGTTTGCCAGGTCTTTGAAAAGGTCAATACAGGGGGTGTGGCATTAAATGTATTTGAGCTGCTTACTGCTACTTATGCGATGGATTCTTTTGATTTAAGAGAAAACTGGTTTTCAATAAAAAGAGATTTTAAACAATTTAAAGTTTTAAGTAGTATTGAGAATACTGACCTTTTGCAGGCCGTAACTCTGATTTCCACTTATCAAATACAATTAAATGCAAAAAGAGAAGGAAAAACCGAGGATAAATTACCTGCTGTTTCATGTAAAAGGAAGGAAGTCTTAAATCTTTCTCTTGCTGAGTACAATCGGTGGTATTCAAAAATCAAAGATGGTTTCATTAAGGCGGCGAAGCTATTAAATGAACATTATCTCTTTAAGGCCGGCGACCTGCCATATACCTCACAACTGGTTCCGTTAAGTGCAATCTTTGCTGTTTTAGGAGATGAAGCTGATAACATTACAATCAAGAAAAGGTTGATGCAATGGTATTGGTGCGGTGTATTAGGTGAATTGTATGGCGGAGCGAACGAAACCAGATATTCTCTTGATCTTGTTCAAGTGTTATCCTGGATTAAACATGAATCGGACGAAAGTAGCGTTAAAACCATATATGAAGCCAGCTTCAATCCTTCCAGATTGAATACGCTTCGAACTCGAAACAGCGCTGCTTACAAGGGTATATATGCCTTGTTATTGAATAATGGCGCAAGAGACTGGATAAACGGACAGGGAATAAACATTACAACTTATTTTTCTGAAAACATCGACATTCATCATATTTTTCCAAAAAATTGGTGTGAGAAAAATAACATTTCAAATAAAGATTATGACTGTATCATTAATAAAACACCTCTTTCATTTCGCACAAACCGGATTATAGGAGGCGTTGCACCAACTTCATATCTGGAAAAGATTGAAAAGAAATTGGAAACAGATAGAAACGGAGTCGCAGAACTTTTACAAACTCATCTTGTTGATACAGGAGCTATTTATACGGATAACTTCAAAATGTTTTTTGAAAAGAGGAAAGAAAGGTTGTTAAACATTATAGGTAATGCAATGGGCAAAACGATTGATGTGAGTCAACAAATTATAGAACCTGATAATGGTGAATTTGATGAGTCGGATAATGATGTTGAGTTGATAAGTGAATCTGAAATTGGTAATACTCTATGAATCGTTACGAAAAATATAAGCCCTCCATTATTGATTGGGTTGGCGAAATCCCAATACATTGGGAAGAAACCAAGCTAAAATATATCGGCTATTTGTATGCTGGCTTGACCGGAAAAGGAGGCAATGATTTTAAGCAGATTGATGATCCCAAAAACAAACCCTTTATTCCATTTACAAATATTGCAAACAACATAAAGATTAACCCAAGCAAACTCGAAAAAGTAGTAATGAGTGAAGATGATGTCAATCAAAATCGAGTTTTAAAAGGTGATTTATTTTTTATGATGAGTTCTGAAAATTTTGATGATGTCGGAAAATCAACAATCCTTTTGGAAGATTTGGGCGAGGTTTATCTAAATAGTTTTTGCAAAGGATTTCGTTTAACTGATAACAATGTAAATCCACTTTTCTTAAATTATCTTCTGCATAATGATGCTTATCGAAAAAGAATGATGATTGAAGCAAACGGTTTCACACGCATAAATTTGAAGATGGACAAGGTGAATGATTTTTTTGTTTCACTTCCACCTAAAGGTGAACAAACCAACATAGCCAATTTCTTAGATGAAAAGACAACCCAGATTGAAAAGCTCATTTCAAACAAACAAAAACTGATTGAACTGCTTAAAGAAGAACGAATAGCTATCATTAATGAAGCTGTAAGTGGCAAAGGCAAAAATTGGGAGAATAGAAAATTAAAATATATATGCTCTTTATTAAAAGATGGGACACATTTACCTCCCCCAAGAGTCGAATCAGGCATTCCTTTGCTCAGCGTTAGAAATCTTGTTAATGGAGGCTTTATTCAATTCCTTGATGATGACAGTAGAATTTCCGAAGAGGATTATTTGCAGTTAGAAAATGTTTTTAAAATTAAAGAAAATGACATTCTTCTTGCTATTGTTGGAGCAACAATGGGGAAAGTTTCCATTGTTCCTACAATGACCAAATTTGCAATTCAAAGAAGTGTTGGGATTTTTAGGACAAAAGAAAATGTAATGTTACCTCTTTTTTTGTTCTACTACTTTCAGAGTAGTTCATTTCAAAACATACTTTGGAACAGTACTGGATTCTCTGCACAACCTGGAATTTATTTAGGATCATTGTCAAATTTTACTTCAACTTGCCCCAGTCTTAAAGATCAAGCTGCAGCCGTTCAATATATTCAAACCGAAACCCTGCACATCGATAACACCATTTTAAAAATTGAAAAAGAAATAGAATTAATGAATGAATACCGTACAGCATTAATAAGCGAGGTCGTAACAGGCAAAATTGATGTAAGATGTGTCAAAGTAATTTGAACTATAAAAAATAATTACGTCATGGATGCATTCGAACAAATTATTTCACAATTATTAATGGAGGATGGATATTGGAATATAATTGGTTATAAGGCAGACATTAAACAATCGGAGGCAAACCTTTTGAAGAAAAGTAAGCCAAGACCAGAAATTGATATTGTAGCTTATAACCCCAAAAGAAAAATCATATATCTCATTGAAGTGAAATCGTTTATTGATTCTACTGGTGTTGGTCTTAATGTATTTGATGATCTTAAAAATAATAATAAAGGAAGATATAAATTGCTTACATGGGAAAAATATCGTGATATTGTAAGTGAAATCGTTGTTAATGATTTGTTTGAAAAAGGATTACTACATGAAAAAAATGTTACGGTTGAATATGGTCTTATTGCTGGAAATTTAGCCCAGCAATTACCTGAAAAGGATTTCAAAGATTTGTTTAAATCAAAAGGGTACTCTGCATGGTTGGTTTGGGGACCAGAAACAGTTAATAATAAGATACGAGCATTGGCAAAAAAGGGATACGAGAATAATACTGTTACCATAATATCAAAGTTGATGAATCCAGAGATAAGAAAGGATGGACAAAAAGAAAGGCAAAAGAAAAGAAGGAGCAGTTAATATATAATTTTAAATTTTATGATTCCCAACTCCATTCATACCGAAACCACCTTTGAATTAGCCATCGTTGAGCATTTAAGCAACAATGGATGGCAGCTTGGAAATGCAAATGATTTCAATGCTGAAAATGCTTTAGACGTTAAGGCTATATTGCAATTCATTCAAACATCGCAGCAAAAGGAATGGGCAGATTATAAAAACTTTTACAAGTCGGATTCGGATAATAAATTCATTCAACGGCTTACCAAGGAATTAGATCTGCGTGGAATGCTTGATGTTATAAGGCATGGGATAACCGATAGCGGAATAAAATTTAAGCTGGCTTACTTCAAGCCTGATAGTGGTTTGAATCCTGATACAATAAGCCTCTACAAGAAAAACAATCTCCAGGTAACCCGTCAGGTTCATTTTTCTGCTAAGGATAATAAGTCTATTGACCTTCTTTTATCTCTTAATGGTTTGCCAATGGCAACCATTGAATTGAAAAATCATTTTACCGGACAAGGAGTTAAAGAGGCTATTAAACAGTACAAGACCAGTAGAGATCCCAAAGAAGTGTTATTTCAGTGGAAGAAAAGAGCCTTAATTCATTTTACGGTTGATCCGGATGAAGTACACTTTACAACAAGGATTGATGCTTCCTCCACACGTTTTTTCCCATTCAATAAAGGGTATAAGAATGGAGCAGGAAATCCACCGGCAAAGGATTATTCCACATATCGTTCAGCTTATTTCTGGGAAGAAATTCTTAGTCCGGATAGTTGGCTTGAAATACTCGGTCGATTTATTCACTTGCAAAAAGAAGATTTTATTGTAGATGGGAAGAAATATACTAAAGAGTCAATGCTTTTTCCAAGGTATCATCAATTAGATGTAGTTAGAAAAATTACTGCAGATGCAAAAGCGAACGGTCCCGGCAGGAATTATCTTGTCCAGCATTCAGCAGGGAGTGGAAAAAGCAATTCGATTGCCTGGCTGGCATACAGGCTTTCATCCCTTTATGATCAATCGGATAAAAAGGTGTTCGATTCTGTAATTGTTATTACAGATCGAAATGTATTGGATGCACAGCTTCAAAATACCATTTACCAGTTTGAGCATAAAACCGGAGTTGTTAAACGGATTGAAGAAGATTCAAAAGAATTGGCTGAATCCATAATATCCGGAGTTAGCATTATTATAACAACGCTCCAGAAATTTCCTTACGCTTTAAAGCATCTTGGCGAAACACCGGGAAGGAATTATGCGGTAATCATAGATGAAGCTCATAGTTCACAAGGCGGTGAATCATCAAAGAAAATGACAGAGGCACTGGTTGGCAAAAATGTAACTCTTGAAGAGTCAGAGAAAATAGAATCTGAGATTGAGCGGCAAGCCGGAGATGATGAGGATTATATCCGTGAGACTATTAAGAAAAGAGGCCCACAAAAAAACATCAGTCTTTTTGCTTTTACCGCAACTCCTAAAACCAAGACTTTAGAAGTATTCGGACTAAAGGATGAGCAGGGGAGACCCAAACCCTTTCATCTTTATAGCATGCGACAGGCTATTGAGGAGGAATTTATATTAGACGTTTTGAAGAATTATACGACGTATGAGTCATACTATCGCTTCTGCAAAGTAATACAGGATGATCCGGAACTAAATAAGAAGAAGGCAACCAAAGCTATCGGGCGTTTTGCTTCATTGCATCCAACCAACATTTCGCAAAAGACGGAAGTAATGGTTGAGCATTTCAGGCAGGTTACGATGAAGAAGATAGGAGGGAAAGCAAAAGCGATGGTTGTAACAGGCTCTAGAAAGCACGCTTTACGATACTATCTCGAATTTAAGTCCTACATCAAAGAGAAAAATTATGCCGGGATTAGACCACTGGTGGCTTTTTCAGGTTCAGTAGTTGATGATTTATACCCAGGAGGAGTAACAGAATCACAACTAAACAAGTTTGGAGAGAAGGAATTGCCGGAAAAATTCGGTTCAAATGAATACCAGGTATTATTGGTAGCAGATAAATACCAGTATGGATTTGATCAGCCTTTGTTGCATACCATGTACGTCGATAAAAAACTATCCGGAGTAAAGGCAGTTCAGACATTATCACGACTCAATCGAACCTACCCAGGAAAAGAGGACACTTTTATAATTGATTTCGCAAATGATCGTCAAACGATATTAGATTCATTTCAGCCATACTACGAATTGACTTCCATGGCTGAGACAACTGATCCGAATCATTTGTACGACCTAAAGGCCAAGATTGAGGAGGTAAATATTCTATATCATTCTGAGATAGACGCATTCGCAAAAGTATTTTATAAGCCGGGACAATCATCATTACGTGATCAGGGCACATTGTATGCACTTCTTGATCCGGCATTAGACAGGTTTAAATCACTGGATGAAGATAAAAAGGATGAGTTCAAGAAATCTCTTATTTCTTTTGTTCGCCTTTACTCTTATATGTGTCAGATTATGCCTTTTCAGGATATAGATCTTGAAAAACTATATACTTACGGAAGGTTTCTTTTAACGAAGTTCCCGAAGGGTGACAGAACAGGATTAATTTTGGACGAGGAGGTTGCTCTTGAATATTACCGCCTCCAGAAAGTAGCGGAGGGAGATCTTGTGTTGCAGATTCAGGGAGGAGCTGATTTAAAGCCGACTACTGGAGCCGGTATGAGTAAGGCTAAGGATGAGAAAGATAAACTTTCCAGTATTATTACATTATTGAATGATCGTTTCGGTACTGATTTTACGGATGCCGACCGATTATATTTCGATCAATTAGAACAGGCCTTATTTGAGAACGATGATCTCAAACAACGATCAGAAAGCAATAAGCTGGATAATTTCCGGTATGCTTTTAATGATGTTTTTGATCAGATTCTGATAGACAGGATGAAAGACAATGAGGACATCTTTGAGAAAGTGATGGGGGATGAAGAGTTTGGTAAAGCAGTCAGGAGCTGGCTTTCAAAACGCTTGTATGAGCGATTTAACCAGGCTTCTCGTTAGCGTAAAGGATTGCGGAATGTAGTAGAGGGTTGCTGTAATCGCTTCTATTGGCTTCTAAGAACCAAGAAAAGTAATATCAATAGATATTCATTGATAACAATAGCCTCCACTGCTTATTTTGGTAGTATATACCCATTCAGAGATTAGATATATTGCAATTTGTGCATGTGTGAGTAAATGGTACTTTTCAGGGTTTTTTGAGCTGCTTGTTGGTAATTGATATTAATATCAAGATTTTTGAGCTCGACTCTTTATTATTTTAGCCTTAGAATTTAAGGGTAATGACTTTTATTAACCGCATTCAAAAATCGACTACTCCAATTCAATTCTTTTCGGAATGCGAGGAAAAGAATATGATAGCCATTAAGCAGGTCATGAAAAATAACCGCTTTTTTCTTAAACGGATTGGAGCTACTCAAAAGAGCCAGGTAGAATGGTTCAGGAAAAAAGGGATTATTATTTCAGAGGCTGGAATCAGCCGTTACACTCATGGCCGGTATAGAAAATGTTCACTAAGCTATTTGCAGTTTTTTGCTTTGTATTGGCAGATTGAACTTTCTCAGCTTATTAGTAGGGATTTTGAAATGGAAGATTACCTTACCAATTTTCGTTAAGAAATTATCGGTTTTGTTTCAGATTCTACTTGTTAAAGATTATTATTAAGCAACTTCAATATTCATATTTGGATAGGAAAGTTATTTTAGCTTATTTAGGATATTGTAATTTAAACTATTTATTATGACCAGAAAATTAAGTTTTCTATTTACAGTTTTAATGATATTCGTGGTGAGTTCAGTTTGTTATTCTCAGGTAACTTTTGAAAAGTATATCGGTGGAGGAAATGCAAAGTATATTTCGCAAAACCCTGATGGCAGTTACATTGCCGGTTTTGATTCGGGTAGGTTTTTTAATATTTTAAAAATGGACCCTTGCGGCAATACTGTTTTTTATAGAACATATCATCTTCGAGATAGTGATAGGGTTGTTAGTGTTGAACAGGATTATACAAATGGATATATTATTGGTGGTTCCTCCACTGAATATCCCCAAATACTTTTTACTGCTGAACCCTTTTTACTTAAAATAGATTCGGTCGGTGATACTTTATGGTCAAGGATCGTTCCTGGATTAGATTGGGGGGGATTCGGAAATATTGTTTTGCCAACGAATGATAGCAATTACGCTTTTGTAACTTGGTTTGATGGGCTCACTTCTGATAACTATTCCAAGTTGTATAAATATGACATGAATGGTAATCAGTTGTTTGATTCATTGTTATGTGGTAGCCCAGTTTCTAATTCAGGATTATATAAAGATAGTTTGGATAATATTTTTTATACCTGTTGGGACCAGACGAATGCTTCCTATTTGGACATTAATAAGACTAATAAAAACGGAGTTACAGTTAATTCCAGCCGATTGCTTAATTCTCCAAATGATAGTGCAATAAATTCTACTTCTTTGTGTAAAACTACCGATGATGGTTTTCTCATAGGTACACAAATCTATATTGGTTCAACGGGAACTCGTAATTGTGTATTATTAAGAGTATCTGATTCATTCGATACATTATGGTCGAAAAATTTACCCCGTTACCTCAATCCTCCTCTCTCAATCTGTCAAGATGCTGATAGCGGATTTTTTTTATTAATGAATAATGGTGGAATAGAACTTTTTCATATTAATAGTGTAGGAGATTCGATTGCTACGATTTTTTATAATGGTTCGGCAAATAAAATGATCAAATGTGATGATGGGGGATATATTATTGTGGGAAATAATTCAGGGGCAGGCTATATTATAAAAACTGATGGATTCGGCCATTCTCAATTTCCGGTTCAAATTTCAATAAACGGAAGTAGTATTTTATGTCCAGGTGATTCTACGATTTTGCATGTTCCATCAGGATACATAACACTATGGTCAGATAGCTCAACAAATGACTCCTTATTAGTCGTTGGTGCTGGAAATTATTATGCTATACTCACAGATCAATGCGGTAATTCAATAAGTACAGACACAATAGCAAAAGTGAGCTTTCTAACGAATCCAAATATTTCAATAGTTGGTGATTCAATTTCATGCGTAAATGATACTATATTGCTTATTGCACCAAATGGAACTAATTACATTTGGTCAAATGGTGATACAACACAAACAATTTCAATAAATGGCGGCTCTTCGTTCTTTGTTTCGTACCTCGACAGCAATGGCTGTATTGTTAATTCCGATACTGCTCATGTTGTGTTCAATCCTCCGCCACCTATTCCGGTTATTAATCAATTTGGTCAAATGCTAATTGCCAGCAATGGAACTCAATTTCAATGGACGTTTAACGGTAGTATTTTAGTTGGTGAAATTTTCGATACTCTTGTCCCTTCCCAAAGCGGGATTTATACGGTGCTTTCTTTAGATTCTATAAGTTGTTATTCTGAGTCTATGCCTTACAATTTTATTTTTACTAATATCAATGAAAGTGCTTTTTCTGATTTTGATATTTATCCGAATCCTACGACTGATAAGATAATTGTTGATTTTGGAATTTACTATTCTAATTTAGGCGGATCCATTTTAGGTATAGTAAATTTATACGATCAAATAGTGTATCAAGGACAAATTAATGAAAGGAAATATTCATTAGATTCTAGTAAAATAGGTGGAAAGGGAGTTTATTTTATTTATATAAAAAATCCTTTGGGAAAAAGATCAATGGCAAAGAGAATTGTCGTAGAATAGAAATACACATTCCCGCCGTAAGCGGCTGGGAACAACGCCTAGAGATCTAAATTTTTCTCAGGAATGTAAATCAATGAGTTTAGATATTTTTTATATTCAAGAAATTCCATGTCCTCGGGGTTGATTAGTAAAATATAATTTACTTGACCTAATAGATGAAGCAAGTAATTACCTTTTGTAATTTGTTTTCTTTGCACATGGCTTTGTAGGCCGAATTTTTTTATATAGTAAATTTCTTGTCTTAATTTATTTCGCTTTCTAAATTGTACTTGTAGTTTTTCATTTACTACAATCCCAGTAACTACCTGCCTCATAGATTGTGTCATGAGCTTAGTCTTTTCTGGACGAAGTTTAAGATTGAAATTGGAAATTGTATTTTGAACAAGTTCAATAATTGCTGTCTGATCAAATTCTCCAGAAAAAGTTAAGTCGTCAGCATACCTTGTAAATCTAATTTTATTTTCTTTACAATAATTTGAAATAATATCATCAATAGGGTTCATGAAAATATTTGAAAGGTAAGGGCTTGTCGGTGCACCTTGTGGTAGATTTCCGTTTAAGCAGCACAATTTTGCAAGTAGATTTGAAACGACATTAGAATAACCAATGCTTCTGAAAATTTGTTCTACATAATTAAATGTAATTGATGGAAAAAAATTCTCTAAATCAAGACAGAGAACCTTAGGCTGTTTCTTATGAAAATATAAATTTTGTTTAAAATTCATTTTAGGTACATAGGCTTTAGCATACTTACTTATTGGAATTTTGTAAAGTATATTTTCAAGAATCCAAAGTTGTATTTCTTTTAATCCAGGTAATGGCTCGCTAATAGTTCTAATGCCCCCGTTATTTTTTCTTATTTTATATTTTGCATAAAAAAATTGTGTATGTGCAATAGCCCGTTTGATATAGTGTTTTTCATAGCCAACAAGTGCCGCTAAATGAGTTGTATTGTAAATTACAGGAACGTTATTAGCAAATAATTTTTCTGCATAGACCAAACACTTCATTAAATTGTCAAACGAATACCCTGCCTCGGTCGCTTTATGTTTAAAAGCAGTTTTGTAATTTTCAAAATTCATATAGAATATTTAATTGGGTGTGGAAAGATCCACACCCAATTTTGAATACAGGATTAAAATTTCCGGAGCGTTAGCGGAGGAAATTTTAATCCGAGGCTTGAAAGGTCATTCGCAGTATTGAACAGTGACTCACTGCTCAATTTAAAGATGTAATTTGCTCTGATCCGGTACAAATATAAAGTTTTTTTCTTGTCTTGGAGCTGTGCTACCCTCTTCAATTTTAATCCATTCTGATTTTTTTCTGTTTTTTATTTGCCTTTCGAGGTCGTTCATTAACTTTATACCTTCTGCAGTCAATTTAATTTTATTGCTTTCATAAACAATTAATTGATCAACAAATCCTCTATTGGTTATATTAGCAATATCCGGATAATTCAAACCTTTACCTAGGAGCGACTCAACGTCCAGATTTCGATGTATAGCATCAAAAACATAAAATTGGAATAATACATTCATTATTTGGTCTGATATCGTGGAAACGGTGATTGATAAATGCGTCCCTCTTTTTTATGATCTTTCCAAAAAACAGGAAATGTATTATCTGGCGTTCGCATTAATGTAATAAGTGCTTCTGATTGCTTCCAGCCTAGACTAAACATTCCAAGATCTTCAAGCATTGATTCAATTTCCAGCATAGAATTGATTTTCTCTTGTCTGCTTTCACCGTTATAAAAATCAGATATTCCTTTGGGTATTGAGATTGAATAGTACAATGAAATATCTTTGTCCTTAATCTTCTTTATCGAATCAGTCTGACACGCTAAACAAATCACAGAAACATTTTGCAATAAAATATTATAGTTTTTATAGACATTCCCAAGTGTTTCATCCAGAGTGTCTCCCGTTCCAATGAAATCATCTACAAGAAAAATTAAATCATTTTTTTCTGGGTTAAAACTGGAATTGTTTATTTGTTCAAATTTTGTCAATTCTTTAATTGTAATATGATTATATTTTTTTATCAACGGTAGTACACTACGAATCATATATAAGATAGCATTGCTACTTTTATTTTTTTCTTCCTTTTCGTCCATTTCTTTCAAAATTGGAAATACATATATGTTGTTGGCCTTTTCAATTTTTTCATTTTCTACAGACTCGAGCACATTTTTTAAGATAATGAGATAATCGTTTCCGCTAATCCATATATATCTATCCAATAATTCAAGTATTAGTTTCTGATGTTCATCAGATAGATTTTGTAATAGGTAGCATATATTTACAAGGACATTATCATGAAAGGCGTGAGTGTTCCAGTTTTTTTTTGAAAAAATTTGGAATACAGGTGCAAGTGTTGACATTTCCATTGGTTGCAATATATTAATAATTATTAACCTGTAATATATAGGGTTTGTGTGCGACTGAGTAGCATATACCATCTTCAAAAACCAGATTTTTATAAAAAAAATACCCCCCGGGTATAGACAAGAGGGGGACCTTTTTTTAATTAACTATTAGGTCGCTAATGTAATAGGAAGTATTTTAGATGCCGATCTTGAATAAATCGCTTCACTTATCCTATTAACTGCATCTCTTTTCGTCTGATCTAACATTTTTACATATCTCATGGTCATTTTAATATCGGAATGTCCTAATAGTTCTTTTAAAGTATAAATATCTCCACCTCTGTTGATGAAGTGGACAGCAAATGTATGGCGCATTCCATGAAAGGTCACATGTTTGTTTATTTGAGCTTTTGCAATCCAAATTGCAAAGAAGTGGTATCTATCCCTATTACAAATACCATCAAAGACTTTTGTCATTGGTAACCCTGGAGTACCCAGTATGGAATAGGCATAATCAGAAATAGGAAGATGATTGAACTTTTGTGTTTTCTGGCGCTTAAATATTACTGTGTATTCATTATGTGAACACTGAATATCTCCCCAAGTGAGATTTTCAAGTTCTTTAAATGCCATACCTGTTGCTGCGGAAAAAAGACTGGCTCTTCTAAGTGTCTGGTTAGGGCATTCGGTATTTCTGAGTTTTTCTAATTCCTCCTCTGTAAGATAATGGATCATTGTATCTGCTTCCTTTATAGGGTCAATTCTTCCATTGATGTCAATTTGGAGAAACCCATCCTTAAATGCTTGTTTCAATGCAGCTTTAAATTTATTGAAATAAGACAAAGCTGTATTTTGAGATAATTTGGCTTTACTACTTCGGTTACTCGGCACAGTCATTAAATAATCTTTAAAATCGTTGCACTTTTTTTCATCAAGGTCACTGAATTTTAAGTACCCTCCACTGAATTTTTTTAGATAATGTAGTGCTGACAACCAATTATCATTTGAGGTTCCTATTCTTTTATTTGATAATAACTGGAAGTAATCCACAAAATTTTTCTCACCTTTTTCCTTTTCTATTTTATCTTTTTCAAGTAATTTTCTTTCTAAATCGTTTAAGTCGGCATTACCGTTCAATTTTTTTTCAAATTTATTTCTAATTTGTTTTGCTAATTGAATAGTATCATAATTGTGAATTTTGTCTGCTGGAGAAAGTTGTATTTTTTTTGGGTTTCCTTTTGCATTCTTCATTACGATCAACCTTTTTTGCTCTTTACCATGTTTATCGAAATATACCTCCACTTCTCTTTCAATTTCACTAAAAAGGGATAGGTTTAAAAAATGTCTGCGGGTACATTTGCCCGTATCAGGATCATGAATAGGTGGGTAAAAATCCAAATATAAACTCTCCTTATTATTTGCATTTGGCTTTTGTCTTAGAGTTACTTTAGTTATCATTTTCGATAGTTTTACTAATCATTTCAATAATTTATCAATCATTATTTTGGGCACATAAGTAAACCAGCCCTGTTTCATTTTTGGTATATTATTTCTTTTTATCAATTCATATAAAGACTTATCAGAAATATTATATTTATCCCGTATTTCTTTTAATTTATAGCATTCTTTCAAGCTGAAAACTTTTGCTTTCTTTTCTTTTACAGGTTGTGGAGGTAATGATTCAGTAGAATCAAATAATTTATCAATTTCACTGCGTTTAATAATTGCTCGTCTTCCTATTTTACCGGCTTTTATCTCCTTCCTTTTAATTGAGCGCCATAACGTCCATCGACTAATAGATAATAATATACAAGCCTCTGTAATCGTCAGAAACTCTTTAGATTTTAACTCTTCAATTTTCTTTCTTAGAATAACCTGAGTTTCCTGATTACTTGAATTGATCTTTTTCTGTCTAACTCTTTCCTTATAGGCTCTACTTGCACACGTATCACTACAATACTGTGTAACCGTAGTTCGTGCAATAAAGCCCTTCCCGCAATGTTGGCAAATTCGATTGAGTTTAATGTTTGAGCTCATAATTACGGTATAAAGATATTCTAATTATAGATATGTTGCAATATGTTGCAAAAATAATATTTATAATTTGATTATTTGTACCTTGAGCCGTTGAGATACAAATGAGGTACAGTGTTTTTATAACTAACAATTAATAAAAAGCTAATCTTAGAATTTTTAGGCATCAAAAAAGCCCTATTATTAGGGCTTTCCAGTGATCTGTTGTATGTTTGTTATATGTTTGTTATTTGCTTATTTATTAGGGTTACTTCCCAATACAAAATTTCGAAAAAATATTCGCCAGTAAATCCTCTGTCGATATCTGTCCTGTGATTTCACCCAGGTGAACCAGCGCCTGGCGAAGGTCTGTTGCTATTAAATCGTTGCTTAGATTTTTCTCGAGTCCTGCAAATACTTTTTCCAGGTCTTCGGAGGTTTGCTTCAGCAAAGCGGCATGACGTGCGCTGGTTATGATCGAATGGTCTGCATCGATCTTTCCATGTGAATACAGCGATACCAGGTAAGCCGAGAGTTTGTCTATCCCCGAATTTTCTTTTGCCGAAATGAAAAACACATTGTCCACCATTTTAAATTCATTGTGCAGGTTGTATTCGCTCACCGTGTCCATCTTGTTGCCGACCGGAATAATTTTCACATTGTCATTCAGGCTTGCACGTAATTTTTCAATTTCCTCTTTCAGCTCCCTGCCTCGTGTGATCAATACATCGAAGAGGTACAACACGACGGGACTCTCGTTCATCTTCTCATACGACTTCGATACTCCTGTCATTTCGATTACGTCTTCCGTCTCGCGCAGCCCGGCCGTATCGATCAGGCGGAACTTTATTCCTTCCAGGGTGATCTCCTCTTCGATTGTATCTCTCGTTGTGCCGGCCGTTTCGCTTACGATGGCCCTCTCCTCGTTGAGCATTACATTCAGGAAGGTCGATTTTCCGGCGTTGGGCTTTCCGGCAATCACGATTGGAATTCCACGCCTGATCACATTACCCAGTTCGAAGGATGTATAAAGTTTCCTGATTGCCTCGTTGAGACGAATGATCGTATTTTTCAGATCATTCCTGTTTGCGAATTCGACATCCTCTTCTGCAAAGTCGAGTTCCAGCTCCATCAGCGAAGCAAGGTCGACCAGCTTTTGACGCAGCTGCCGGATCTCTTCCGAGAAGCCGCCCCGCATCTGTTTCAACGCAAGCCGATGTGATGACGCTGAATCGGAGGCGATCAGATCGGCTACCGCTTCTGCCTGTGACAGATCCATCCTGCCGTTTAAGAAAGCCCTTAATGTAAACTCGCCGGGATTCGCCATGCGTGCTCCGGCCGACTGACATACCTGAATTATTTTTTGCTGAATATATGTAGAGCCATGACATGAAATCTCTATCGTATTTTCTCCCGTATAGCTGTGAGGTGCTTTGAACAATGAAAGTAAAACTTCATCGATTAACTTTCCATTGTCAATAATGTTTCCAAAATGTAATGTGTGTGTCTGAAAGGAGCCCAGTTTTTTTTTCAGCAATTTATTGGAGGAAAATATTTTTTCCGCTATCGAAATGGCTTCCGGTCCGCTGAGTCTGATTACCGCAATTGCTCCAATTCCGGGTGGTGTGGCAAGTGCCACAATAGTTTCATCTGAATAAATCTTTTTCACGAGTGCAAGTTCAGAAGAATTGGAGCAAGAACCAAGAAAAGGAATCTCATTCACATTGAAATTTTAACTTTATACCCTCGATTCAACCTGCATGCTCTGTGAAAGTTTACATTTCGTTACTTATAATACCGGTATTGCTGAATTCATGCCTGGCCCCCGTAAACACTACCTTCGATCGTGCCGCCACCCTTGGAAAAAATAAATTCGAAGTGAATGGAAGCATAGCTCATCATTCAATTGATGATGATGGAACCGTCACTACTTCGAATAACAACTACGGTGGACGAATAGGAATTGGTGTTTCCGAAAAAACGGATCTTAAAATCCGATTTCGGAAACAGTGAGGATGAGGATGATTTTTATTATGGTTTTAAGTTTGGATTTGGAATCAGTACGGATTTGGATAAATGGTCTTTTCGGCCTGAAGGAGGATTGCTTTTGAATCCCGGGTCAGGCAACCAGATATGGTCGTACGGAGCAGGGCTTATTTTCTACCTGGATCCATTTGGGAAAAAGAAGTAGTTTCTTATTTAAGAATTAAAATCAATTCGTACTTTCGCCGCCAATGAGCATACTCGTAAATAAAAACAGCAAAATAATCGTCCAGGGTTTTACCGGAAGTGAAGGAACTTTTCACGCCGGACAGATGATTGAATACGGCACCCAGGTCGCCGGTGGAGTAACACCCGGTAAGGGTGGAAGCAAGCATCTCGACCGCCCGGTTTTCAATACTGTCAGCGATGCCGTAAAACAAACAGGCGCCGACGTATCCATCGTTTTCGTGCCGCCTGCATTTGCCGCTGATGCGATCATGGAAGCCGCCGAAGCCGGCATCAAAGTGATCGTCGCAATCACCGAAGGAATTCCGGTGAAGGACATGATCGTTGTGAAAGATTACCTGCTCACACGCAACGCACGACTGATCGGGCCGAATTGCCCGGGCATCATCACTGCAGGAGAATGCAAAGTCGGCATCATGCCTGGCTTCGTTTTCAAGAAAGGAAAGATCGGCATCGTTTCAAAATCCGGAACACTCACATACGAAGC
This sequence comes from uncultured Flavobacteriales bacterium, assembly GCA_964595205.1. Classification (GTDB taxonomy): domain Bacteria; phylum Bacteroidota; class Bacteroidia; order AKYH767-A; family 2013-40CM-41-45; genus JADKIH01. The sequence continues at coordinate 44,337 of CAZQOQ010000035.1, forward strand.
CGCAGACCAGGTGGTAAAAGCCGGACTCGGCATATCGACCGCAATAGGTATCGGAGGCGATCCAATCATCGGAACTACCACCAAAGAAGCAGTTGAACTTTTCATGAATGATAAGGATACAGAAGGGATCGTCATGATCGGCGAGATCGGCGGTAACCTCGAGGCAGAAGCCGCCCGCTGGATCAAAGCAAATGGAAATAAACCTGTGGTTGGTTTCATCGCCGGACAAACCGCTCCTCCCGGAAGGAGAATGGGTCATGCAGGCGCCATTGTCGGTGGAGCAGAAGATACTGCTGTCGCCAAAATGAAAATCATGCGCGAATGCGGAATCACCGTTGTGGAATCACCCGCTGTGCTGGGTTCTACCATGGCTAATGTGCTGGCACTTGTTAATTAGTTAATTAGCTAATTAGTTAATTAGTTAATTTGAAAAGTGCTAATTTGAAAATGAAGCGCGCCAATGGCTGTTTCCGATTTTCAAATTAGCACATTTTCAAATTTTCAAATTGACTAATTTCCTTTTTTCCTATCGAAATCTCCTGCCTGTACGGTCAATATTTTCTCCGGTGTCAGCCATTTTTTAACCGCTGCATTTACCTGCGGAGCTGTTAATTTTTCCACGGTCTTATCGAGGCTGTCATCCCAGTTGAATGCACGGTTCAATACCAGGTATCGTGAAAGTTTGTCCACCAGGTAATCGTCATCCGACCGGCTCCGGCTGCGACCCTGCAGAAACCCTGATTTCGCATCTTTGAGTTCATCTTCCGTGACGCCTTCCCTCACCAGCTTTTCCATTTCTTCCTTATAAGCCAGCATCAATTTATCGGAGTTGTCAGGATTGTAGATGGCATAGGATCCGAAATTACCTTTTGAATCCAGTTCTCCTGCACGAAGCCAGGAACCCACTCCGTAACTCAGTCCGTCTTTCTGACGGATGCGTGTGGCAAGACGAGAATTCAGAAATCCGCCGCCGAGAATGAAGTTACCCAGCAACAGCGCCGGGTAATCGGTGTTGTCGTCCTTCAGGTCGATGTTCAGGCCGGCAGCCATCATCGCATTGGTCTTGTCAGGAGTATTTATTTTTTCATTTTTTACAGGCGCATCGTAATACGTTCCCAAAGCGTAAACATATTTTTCAGGCGACTTCCAGTCTTTCAGTATGGAAGTCATGTCGTCGATCATGAAGAGCTTTTCAAAATCTCCAACTGCAACCACGGTGGCATTTGCGCTGTTATAGAAATCGGCATAGAATTTCTTTACATCATCGAGCGTAACTTTATTCACTTCCGCTGACTCATCCTCGAAAGTTTTTGCATATCGGAAGTCCGCAGGATCGTAGTTGTTCATGTTTCTCTGAAGCACATTAAAAGCGATAGACTGCGGTTCACTTTTCTGCTGATCGATGTCTGCAAGCGTTTTTTGCTTCAGCTTCTCGAATTCATTCTGAGGGAAGGATGGATTGCGTAAAATGTCGTGAAGGATGTCCAATGCCGCGCGGATATTCTCTTTCGTAGATTCCACATCGATGCGTACGGTCTGTCCTTCGGGAGTGACATCAATTTCCGTTTTGAGCTTTGCAAGTTCATCGTTGATCTGTTCGCGTGTCCTGGTTTTAGTTCCGTTCTTCATCATTCCTGCTGTCATCGATGATACGGAAGCCTTTCCTTTGAGACTCTCGACAGAGCCATATCGTAAAACGAATCGCATCTTCACACTGCTTCCTCTTGTGGTTTTCTGAAGGATTGCATAGCGGGCTCCACCCGGAATGTTTCCTTTGAGTGTCCGGTTATCGATGTTTGCAGGAGAAGAGTCGAATGCCTCGCCGCTGGCAAGCGCTGCTTTTCCTTTATAGTCTTTCAGCATCACTGCCAGATCGGGTGGAGGAGGAACGACTGCACGGTCAGGATTCTTCTCCGGGATGAAAAGCCCGGTGGTGCGGTTTGAAGGTTTGAAATAGCTTGCAACCACCCTGTTTACGTCCTCCGGTTTTACCTTTTCCACGTTGTCGCGGTAGATGAACAGCAGCCGCCAGTCACCCTGAGCAACATATTCACTCATATACAATCCGATGTATTCACTGTTGTTGTACATCATGTTGTAATACTTAAGGATATTATCCTTCGCGCGCTGGGTTTCTTCGGCAGTGACCGGATTATTTTTGAGATTGTCAAGCAGATTATTCATTGTAGACTGAACATCGCTGAGTGATTTTTCTTTCAACACGTTTGCTCCGAAATACATGAAGCCGGGATCTTTGGTAGGGAAGGAGAAGCCATAGATTTCGGTGGCCTTCTTGGTTTCCACAAGCGCTTTATAGAGACGGCCGGAAGGAGCATTGGTGAGGATATCCTGCAGCACATCGGTTGCGGCATAATCCGGGTGTGAGCCGGAACAAATGTGGTAGCAGCAGGCAGCAACCTGCACGTCGCCGACGCGGCGAAGAGTAACAGAACGCTCGCCGTCCTGTACGGGCTCAACCGTATAAGGCTCCTGCAACTTTCTTTCCGGGCGCGGAATCGGCCCGAAATATTTGGTAATAAGATTGAGAGTTTTCTGTTCGTCGATTTTTCCGGCAACAGTTAGTACAGCATTATCAGGCTGGTAGTATTTCTTATAAAATTCCCTGAGGTTTTCAATCGGAACTTTTTCAATATCTTCTTTTGAACCGATCGTAGACTTGCCGTAGTTATGCCAGAGATAAGCGGTAGAGACGATTCTCTCCATGAGAATTCCGCTAGGATCATTCTCGCCGCTTTCGAACTCATTTCGCACGACTGAAAACTCGGACATGAGGTCTTCTTTCCTGATGAATGAATTCACCATGCGATCGCTTTCAAGGTCGAGTGCCCAGTTTAGATTTTCGTCATTAGCGGCGACAGTCTCGTAATAATTGGTGCGGTCATACCATGTGCTTCCATTTGGTTTCGCTCCATGAGAAGTTAATTCCTGTGGAATGTTCGGATGCCTGGTCGATCCCTTGAACACCATGTGTTCGAGCAGGTGTGCCATTCCGGTTTCGCCATAGCCTTCCATGCGTGAACCGACGAGGTAGGTCATGTTAACCGTGATGGTTCCTTTCGAAGGATCGGGGAACAGGAGAACACGAAGTCCGTTACTCAGTTTGTACTCGGTGATTCCTTCAACCGACCTGATTTTCTCAGGTGCAGATGAATCTGATTTTTGTGCGGTAGAATTTGTGATGAATGCTACCAGAGCAAGTAAGAGAAATGCAGAATATTTTTTCATGAAATTAAGGTTGAGCCGTAAATGTAGAAAATGAGATGAATTAATCAATGTCATTAATTAAAGGAATCTCCGGAAAGCATCATAATTGAATTTTATTCAGCCCGGAGATTAAACATTAACTTTTCATTAAGAGAATAAAACTCAGGAAATTAACATCAAGAATAGTACCGACTATTTCATGAATAAAGATGAAAGCGTTTACAGCTTCAGGAAACTTTTCTATTTTGCACCAAACAAAATACCGTGGAAAAATTACTCTCAGGAAAAGTTGCACTCGTTACCGGTGCATCAAAAGGAATAGGTCGCGGAATTGCAATCAAACTTGCTCAGCATGGAGCGAATGTGGCATTCACTTTTCTGTCTTCTGTAGAAAAAGGACAATCGCTCGAAAAGGAACTCGAAGCATTCGGCATAAAGGCTAAGGGATACAGGTCAGATGCCTCTGATTTTAAAGCGGCGGAAGAACTTATCAATGGCATCGTAACAGAATTTGGCAGGCTCGACATCGTGGTGAATAATGCAGGAATTACGAAGGATAATCTCCTGATGAGGATGACTGAAGAGAATTTCAATGACGTGATAAAGACGAATCTCAATTCCGTATTTAATATTACCAAGGCATGCCAGCGACCGATGCTGAAACAGAGAAGCGGAAGCATAATAAATATAAGCAGTGTGGTGGGAGTGAAGGGGAATGCGGGACAGGCGAATTACGCTGCCTCGAAGGCAGGCATCATAGGTTTTACCAAATCGATAGCGCTGGAGCTCGGAAGCAGGAACATCCGTTGTAATGCGATCGCGCCGGGATTCATTGAAACAGAAATGACTGATGCATTGCCACCGGAAACAGTCAAACAATGGCGCGAGTCGATTCCCCTCAGGCGCGGTGGTACTCCGGATGATGTCGCCAATGCAGTACTCTTCCTCGGCTCTGATTGGTCGTCGTACATAACGGGCCAGGTTTTAGGTGTGGATGGTGGAATGTAAGTGGTCGCTTTCACCATGCGTTTGTCCATGGTAGTAGCAGGGAGCACCGGATATTTTGAAACAGGAATTTTATTAACTGAAATTGAATCGCATGAAAAGAACAAGTATTCTCATCTGTATGTTAGCCACGCTGAGTGCGGGGGCTGACTGGTTAACGCCTGAGTTGTTATGGAAACTGGGACGTATATCGGATCCACAGTTATCACCGGATGGTAACAAGGTTGCTTATTGTATCATGACATACGATGTTGCGGCCAATAAGGGAAACTCTGATATCTGGATTTACGACTTCACGACCAACAGCGTGAAAGCGATCGCTTCCGCGCCTGAGAATGAAAGTGCACCGAGATGGAATAAGACAGGCAGTAAAATTTTTTACCTGAGTGATGCAAAGGGCAGCCAGTTGTGGAGCATGAATGCAGATGGATCGGGAAAGGAGCAGGTGAGCAATCTCCCCGATGATATAAATGCCTATGGAATCTCCGCCAATGATGAGATGATCTGGGTAGCGATGAATGTGAAGCTGGATAATTTCTCCGGCAGCGATAAGTATCCTGACCTGCCTAAATCGACAGCCAGAATTTATGACGACCTGATGATGCGTCATTGGAATCAGTGGGCAGACGGGACGTACAGCCATGTGTTCATTGCCCCGTTTAAAAACGGGAAAATTGATTCTAAGCCGCTGGATATTATGAAAGACGAGCATTTCGATACGCCGATGAAATATGACGGTGGTGACGAACAGGTTTCCTGGAGCCCGGATGGAAAACTTCTGGCTTATACCTGTAAGAAACTGAGGGGAAGAGAATATGCCATCAGCACTAACTCTGAAATTTATCTCTATGATGTTGCGAGTGCAAAGACCACAAATCTGACGTCTGACAATCCGGCCTATGACAAGTCACCGGTCTTTTCACCGGATGGATCTTCGATCGCGTGGATAAGTTGGGAAGATGCCGGGAATGAGGCTTCGCTTCAGCGTTTGTTTACGATGGATTTGAAAACGATGATTAAAAGCAATCAAACGCAGGGGTTTGAGAGTAACGTTTCCAATCTCAGGTGGACGGCTTCGGACCGGATTTATTTCCTTGCGGATATAGCGGCGACCGACCAGATATTTTATGCCGATGTTTTGTCGAATGAGGCAAATAAGGTAAAGCAACTGACGACAGACATTGCCGACTACACGGGTTTTTCGATTGTGACCGGAGCAGGCAAGTCAGACAAGATTGTTGGTTCGAGAATGGCTATTTCAGAACCGACTGAATTATTTTCTGTTGATGGCAAAACAGGAGTCTCTAAGCAGATCACGTTTACGAACAAAGAAGTGCTGTCGCCGCTGACGCTTGGTGAGGTGAAAAAATTTATGATCAGGACCACAGATGGTAAGGACATGCTGACGTGGGTGATCTTTCCGCCTAACTTCAATCCGAAGAATAAATATCCCACGTTGTTGTATTGCCAGGGCGGTCCGCAGAGTACGGTGAGCCAGTTCTTTTCGTACCGATGGAATTTTCAGCTGATGGCGGCAAACGGATATATAGTCGTTGCTCCGAACAGGAGAGGATTGCCGGGTTTCGGTAAAGAGTGGAACGATGAGATAAGCAAAGACTGGGGCGGACAAGCGCAGCAGGATTTATTGAGTGCAATAGACAGTATGGCAAAGCAGCCGTACGTTGACAAAAATAAGCTGGGTGCGGTTGGAGCGAGTTACGGAGGGTATTCCGTTTTCTGGCTGGCGGGAAATCATCAGCACAGGTTCAAGGCATTCATATCTCATTGCGGTGTATTTAATTTCGAGAGCCAGTTTGCGACGGAGGAATTGTTTTTTCAGTTGCATGAATACGATGGTGCTTATTGGAGATCGCCGAAGCCGGTAAGCTATGAGAAATTTTCACCTCATAAATATGTGCAAAGCTGGGATACACCGATATTGATCATTTCCAACGACAGGGATTACCGCATTCCATATTCGCAGGGACTGGAGGCATATTCTGCGGCGAGGTATAAAAATATTCCGGCGCGGTTCATTAATTTTCCTGACGAAGGACACTGGGTACTCAAGCCGCAAAACAGTATTACATGGCAGAGAGAATTTTTCGGATGGTTGGATAAGTATCTTAAATGATTCAAAAATTCAAGTTCGAAGTCAGAAGTCAAAAAGGTTGATCTATATATTTTGAATTAAGGCCTTTGGCTTGAATTTTTGATTTTTGATTTTTGACTTTTGATTTTTGACTTCAGCTTTTAATTTCGGCTTTTGACTTCAGCTTTAACCTAATCTCCGCCCACGAATAATTTAAACTGTTTCAAATTCACAAAAAAAAATTACTTTTGCGCCCCTGCCCAGGTGGCGAAATTGGTAGACGCACCACTTTGAGGGGGTGGCGGGCAACCGTGCTGGTTCGAATCCAGTCCTGGGCACTAAATTCAGTTTGAGTTTGGAGTTTGAGTGTGTACTCACGCACTCAAACTCCAAACTCAAACTGTATTCCCGCCCGGGTGGCGAAATTGGCAAACGTTGCGGTCTCAGAAGCCGTTGGAGTTACATCCTTAAGAGTTCGAGTCTCTTTCCGGGCACTAAATGCAGTCTGAGTCTGCAGTCCGGGTCCGTATTTTGGATTCCGGACTGCATGGTGCAATTAATTAGTAAAGATCATTTTACGAAAGTGAAAGGGTCTTTTTTTATTTATTGGTTTTCGCATGGCCGTTGGTTGATCTGATTTTTGAAGCCAATATTTCTCCGATTTGTTTTCATTTCCTCCATTGTAAGATTTTCAGAATATAGATGGTAACGGCTTTTTAAGAATTTGATATAAGTACCAAAAGCAGCAACAATACTGGATTTTCAGGCAGGGGACAGGGCAGAAGTATTTTGAATTTTTTCCCCAACCAATGAAAGGAATATGTGAGACGAATCCTGTTGCTAAGTGAATTGTATAATCAGCATCAGTTATAGGAAGACAGGTTTTTTGGTTAGACGAGAGGCCCCGCTCAGCGCAAGTTGACGGGGTTCTTTTTTTGTTTGATTTTAATGCAAAAAGTAGGAGTGTATGATAACGGAATAATGGGAACTCCCGGAGCAATTACAGACGTTTACCATTTTTGTGGTGGAGTTTTCCCATTAAATAGGCCTTATTGCCAACAATTATTGTATCCGGAATGGTACGCAATTAGATTTGAGATTCACAATTCAAAAAATTACTAATAACTATGAGTACTCACGAGATACAACATTTAATCTGCCACAACGGTCAATTTACATTTATTGACGGTAGGCAGGACGAGGGCATGATCATTAGCCGTTATAACATCAGTGAAGCGCGGATCGAATATTATTTTATTCCATCCATGAATTTGCTTGCATACCAAGCCGCCAAATCGCATGCACAAAATGATGCCTATCAGAAGCTGGGCATGATGATAGACATCGGCGAAATTTCTCACGCTAAACTGATCAACTGATGGCAAAACTAAACATCTATAATAAATTATTTATTTTATTCTTTGCACTCCTCGTGGCGGTAATTATCTGGAAGGTGCCGCATGAAAAAAATACTGCTCAGCCTAAACAGGCAACAGTAAACTCCGAAAAATAATATCCTTCCTGAATCGAAATTTCCGGTGACAACTAAGCGCCGGAAATTTTTTTTATTTGACTTCAAGAAAAACGCTTTTCTCTTTGAACGGAAGGACCCGTTCAGTTTTCCTGTTTCGCTGAGAAATATTTTCCAATCTTATCTGAAACGGATATTGCCATTTTGTCGATATACTTCATGAACAAATACGAAAGGAAAATTGTTACGACCAGTAATATCGAAAAAATGATGAGCACCTTGTATGGAGATTCGATGCCTCCATACAGATACAGAAAAGCTCCAAGGCTGAAAATGATTGGAAGGTGGATGAGGTAAAACGAGAATGATATCTTTCCCATGAAGGTCATCGGCTTTATTGAGAAAAGCCTTTTAATGAGATCGAAATTATTCACCAGCAGCGTAAAACCAATCGCTTTGACCGGAAAATTAAAGAGGTAATAGAGATTCTTTGGAAGTGCATACACGGTATCCGAAAAGACAGTTACAGCAAAACCAACGATAAGCAGCAGAACAGGGGTGAGGCGTGAAGCTGAAATCGATTTTATTGTGTCTTTCAGGAAGACTCCTTCGTCAGTCGAATGCATGGCATCACTCCAGGCGAGTCCTAGCGTGAAGACGAGGTAATAGAAAATGATCGTATCCCTGAATCCTCCGAAAGTCAGGAACACTGACAGCACCAGGTACACGAGGAAGCGCATTTTGTTCCTTCCCATCACGGCAAATAGTCCGAAGCAAAGCAACGATCCCATCAATTCCGGTGACATCGTCCAGAAGGCCATGTTGTAATTGCAGTTATTGTTTACGAACACTTCGATGATCGTAGTCTTTATAAAATGAAAAATCCCCGGATCAAAATTGAACCACAGTCCAAGCCAGCCGTCGCTGTATCCTTTACCCAATGAATTTGCAAGTTCAAGGTTATACATGTTATGGGTCTTCAGCAGAATAAAAGAAAGCAGTGAGGAAAAGAAAACCGGAATGAAAAGACGGAAATATCTTTTCGTGGAAGCCTCCACCAGGTAATTGTTGTTTTCATTTCTCCAGGTGTCGAACAGCTTGATCGAAATCACGTAAGCGCTCATGAACCAGAAGATATAAACCGGAAGTGTACCCTCATAGAGCAGGCTGATAAAGTTTTCAGCCGCAGCTCTTCCATTAATTGAAACAATGCCGGCAAAATCGAGGAAGCTTTTATTTATATCGATGCAAAAAGTTGGTTTAATGTGAGAAAGAAATACGATAAAGGCAGCAACACCCCGCAGCCCCTCAAAATGCATGTATTTTCTCATCCCTGAAAAGTAATTGAAACTTATACTGTTATTCAGTCGGTATGTTGCATTTTCAAACTGCTAAAGCAATGTACCCTTCAATATTAAAAATGCGAATGTGAAATAAATAATCAGTCCCGTTACATCTACCAGTGTTGCAATGAATGGCGCAGATGAAACGGCCGGATCCATTCCGAGTTTTTTCAGCATCATCGGTATCATCGAGCCAGCAAGGGTTCCCCACACAACCACTCCGATGAGCGTGAATGAAACGGTGAAGCCGAGCAGTAACCAGTGCGGTCCATAGATGGTTGTGAACTGCGACCAGGCGGCGATTCGTATGAAACCGATGAGTGCCAGGATGCCCCCAAGTGTAAGCCCTGAAATTACCTCTCTCCGAATGACTTTCCACCAGTCTGACCAGCCTACTTCGCCCAGTGCCATGGCACGGATGATCAGCGTTGCTGCCTGCGAACCGCTGTTGCCTCCGCTCGAAATAATCAATGGAACGAAAAGCGTAAGCACGACAGCTTTCTGCAGCTCATCGTTGAAAAAACCCATGGCACTCGCAGTAAGCATTTCGCCTAAAAAGAGAATGATCAGCCAGCCGGCGCGCTTTTTAATCATCTTACCCAGGTCGATTTTCAGGTATGGTTCATCCAATGCTTCCGTACCTCCGATCTTCTGGATATCTTCCGTATCTTCTTCTTCGATCACATCTACCACGTCGTCGATGGTGATGATTCCAAGAAGCAGTCCCTTGAAATCGGTAACAGGTAATGCAATGCGGTTTGTCTGTTTGAAAATTTCGATGGCGCTTTCCTGGTCGTCGCGGGCATTCAGATGGATGAAGTTTCTATCCATCAGCTCGCTCACTTTTTTGTCAAGCGGCGCCAGCAGGAAATCTCTTACTTTAATATCGTCGATAAGGAAACCGTTTGAATCTGTCACGTATATATCACTCAGTGTTTCGGAATTCGAACCGTGTATCCTGATATAATCCAGTACCTGCTGCACGTTCCAGTCTTCTTTTACCGAAACGAAGTCGGTCGTCATTAACCTGCCGATACTGTCTTCCGGATACTGTAGTAACTGCTTTGCGGTTTTGCGTTCTTCATCGGTGAGCAGCGATAAATATTGCTTAAGCGTTTCCTCCGGAAGCTTTTCGAAGAGTGCAGTACGGTCGTCCGGAGATATCTGGTTGAGTGTAGATTTAAGCTGATCGATGCTGTACGACTTCAACAGGTTCATCTGCCTGTCGAATTCGAGATTCTCAAAGGTTTTAATTGCTTTTTCGGCATCGAGAACCTGGAAAACTTTCAGGTAGTCAATATGCTTTGAATCGTTGATGAATTCTGCCAGCTCTTCAGGCTGAATACCTGAGGTCAGTTGCCTTAGCTTATGAAGATTTCCGGTAACAAGCCGCTCGGCAAGTAATTCTTTTTCTTCAACGTTCGCCATGGATGATCGTCCATTTAATTATTGCCAAAAAATTCCCGACGAAGATAGGGGGAATTAGTTAATTTGAAAATTTGATAATCAGATAATTTGAAAATGTCGGTGCGGATGATTTATGAATGGATTGAGAGGCAAATAACTAAAGCGAAAAAAAATTGATTTCACCGGTGCGCCAAAGGGAAAAACTCATCATTTCCGTGGCTGAACTTTACACTTTTTTTTATCATCATTTTTTTACGAAATACTGGTAATCGAGGTAATACAAAACCTTTAGCGAAATGGAATTCATCTGTGGGTCCGAAAATGTTTTTTTGAGATTATTAAGGTAGCTGTCATCACTGTTGTTAGTTTCGGAATCTATCAGGTTCTTATAAGTGATAATAAAAGAACTGCCAGGAGCGAATTGCCAGTTGTAAACCAGGTCAAGTGTGAAATAACTGGAATTGAAATCAAACTGATGTATGTCGTTGCTGACTGCCGGAATCAACCGGCCATCGTTTTGCAGATAGTAATAACTTTCATAATTACCTGTTGACCAGTAATGACGTGCTGATAATGACAGTGACATGTCGTTCTTGAAAATATATCTTGACGTAAGTGTATTCTCGATGGTCTTTATGTCTCTCTGTCCGAAGAAAACAGAATCAGAAATTTCTGATGTATTGGTATAACCGACATCATTGTTGTAGACATCAAAAAAGTTATTGAATGTTATCGTAAAATGATCGCTTACTCTCCAGCGGGGAACTACGTAATAGCCAAGATTTGTATTTGAAATCGAAGAAGCATTAAAGAAGCGGCCTCCGAAATCAAAGGCAAGATCCCTGTTGTAATTCGTGGTAAAATTTACACTTCCGTAACTTCCTTTGGGCGTCCTGTAAAATGAGACTCCGTTTCTCGGTTCATAATAATCCCTTCCGCCATCCGGGTTGCCGCCTAATTCAGCATAGATGGACCAATTGTTATTGAACAGAAGAAAGAGACCTGTGCTTGTTGAAAAGCTGGTCATGATATTACCTTCACTCAACCTGCCAGCCCGGTTCAGGTAAAAATAGATATTCCCCTGTCTGAAATATTTCCAGAAAGGATTGAATTTATGGTAACCGTAGTATGTGTTGATTTGTGAATAATCGTTGTAGAAATTGTACCCTAAGTCATTCTTATCATAATTCTCCGAGCTGATTTCATAAGAAGCACCATACCATGATTTGCCGCTGATCTTATCTGCAGAAATATAACTCTTTTCACCAACGGTTAATTTCTTCTGCTGAACAGCATCAATGTCGCCCTGCCATTCATACACCCTGCTCTGGGAATAGGAACCGGTAACATTGTAAGTGTGTTTTTTATTTTCAAATCTTCCCTGGGCAGTCGTAACATTTGCATCGCGGGCCGCACCGTCTCTCATCACATTCGTATTTACAAGGAATACGTTGCAGTTGTTTTTAAGCTGCTGATCGAAAATGAACAGGTTATAGTTTGCCAGGGGTTCTGTCAGTACCTTTCGCTTTGTTCCGTCTGCGCTCCTGATTTCCGCGTACGTATTTCCGGTCACTGCATTCAGCAGTCCGATACCCAGTCCGCCATCGGTCCTTCCTGAAATTTTTGTAGCGTTGATCAGTCTCGCCTTATCAGGATTCTCCACCAGCGTTTCCCCAGGGGCAAGGTTATCGGCCACATCATAATAAAGAGTCGGCGTGCGGCCTATCCGCCTCGTATATAAGAGATTTCCATTCGAGAACAATGCCGTGCCTTCTTTGAAGAACGGGCGGTTCTCGTTGTAAATGGTCTCGAAGGCTGAAAGATTTTTTACCTTGTTGTCGCTCTGTACCTGTGAAAAATCAGGGAGAAGCGTCATGTCCAGTGTGAATCGTTCATCGATGCCGTATTTAATGTCTGCACCCCCGGAATAAGAATACGAATTCTCATAGGTGGTAGTCTCTCCGTTGGTGGAAACAGGAGATCGCTCTCCATAGATAGAAAAATACGGAGTCATGCTCAGGCGTAGCGGTGGATTGATGTTTTTAATTCCGTCCATCGTTCCCCAGAACATCATCCTGTTTTGTACATTTTTCGGTGTGAGTGTCCACTGGTCATATTCCCTGTTTCGCCTGATAAGACGGGCAAACTGAATACCCCACAACTGATTCTCTGCAGCTGGAAACCGGATCGCCGAATAAGGTATCTTTATCTCGGCCGTCCAGCCATCTGAAGAGATATTCGTCGCACTTTCCCAGACAGCATCGAACGACAGGTCATCGTTGAAAGATTCTGTCTGGATTCCCGATGCGGATACTTCAAAAACATATCCGCTTTGTCTTTTATTATACGGATCAAGGCCGAAACGGAATGCATCACAGTTCAGGTTGCCACTTTCATCCCGGTTGCCGAGTTCATGCAGGATGCTGTCTGCATGGGAATCGTGCATCTGTGCAAGCACATAGATCGCCGTATTATCATAAAGTAATTTCACGGTAGTCTCCTGAGTGACATCTGCACCTTCAAGAGGTTCCAGTTGTATGAAATGATCAGCAACATTTGCCGAGATCCACGCTGAATCGTCGGGTATGCCGTCGATTTTGATGACGGATGAAAGCGTCCTGGCAGTGTAAGTCTTCGGTACAACTTCTGAAAAAATAAAATGCGGCGAAAGAAAGAGGATCAAAAAAATAATCCTGAACAAGACTCTGCAATGAACGGAGAATAGCATGAGGCTATTCATATTACCACGGGTCATTTTTATGAGAATCTGTTTTAACAAACATAAAAATGTAGCGCCTTGTACGCGGTTAAAGAAAAGTTAATTTATAATGTTACTTTTATCTTTATAATCCGAAAAATATGAAAAGGACATTATACCTGATTTTATTCGTTTCCCTGGCTGCCAGAGGTCAGAATTGTGAAGGATATTTTCCGATGAATAAAGGCGCCATTATGGAGAGTACAACTTATAATGAGAAAGACAAGCCACTGAGTAAGGTTACAGTAACCGTTCAGGATGTTCTTACGCAGGGAGGAGCAGTTAAACTTACCCTTCATTCAGATATCAACGACGAGAAAGGTAAGGCCATCTCTTCGGCTGATTACGATGCATTGTGCAACGATGGTAATTTCTCAATTAATATGAAAAGTATGCTTTCAGGCGAACAGATGAAAGCCTGGAAGGATATGTCAGTGAAAATTGATGCAGAGGATATCGTTTACCCGGTCGACATGTCAGCAGGTCAGACACTCAAGGATGCACATCTAAAGGTGGAATTATCGATGAGCGGCATGAATATGCCCGGAACAACGATCGATATGACGAACAGGAAGGTAGTGGGTACAGAAACAATTACAACATCCGCCGGTACCTTTGATTGTATAAAGGTTGTGTCGGATGTGAAATTTAAAAACATCGTTGGATACGAGGCCCAGGTTTCAGAATGGATCTCAAAGGGCAATGGAATCATCAGGTCAGAAACCTTTAAGAATGGAAAATTGAAGTCCTATACGGTATTGACAAAGCTTCAAAAGTGAGTGTAATTAAGTTTGATTATTTGTTATAAATCGCTTGTAATCAAAATATAATAATTAGTTTATTAACCTGTCACTTATGATAAAAATATTTCCTCCGGAAGCCAGCCAATTAAATGATTATTACAAAACGTATTTAAAATATGTTCAAAATGATGATATGCTTCAGGCACTCATCGAAGAGGGTAACAGGACCCAGGAATGGATTTCAACGATTCCCTCTTCGTCAGAGGACTACGCATATGCTGATGGTAAATGGATGATTAAAGAAGTAATTGGTCACCTGTGCGACAGTGAACGGATTCTATCATACCGGGCATTGAGATTCGCGAGGAATGATCATACGCCATTGGCCGGATTTGATGAGAACACGTATATGATTCAAAGTAATTTTAAAAAGCGTTCGCTGAGGGCCATTGCAGATGAATGGAGGACGGTAAGGGCGGCGACTATAAGTTTATTCTCCTCTATGGATGAGGAAAATATCGACCGGAAAGGAACCGCCAATAATGCAATCGTGTCTCCCCGCATCCTGCTGTACTTTATCCTTGTTCACGAAAAGCACCACAAACAGGTTATTAAGGACAGATATCTTTCATCCGCATTTTCTGCCTGAAAAATTTTACTTTTGGCGACCCGTAAAAATGCGGGAAAGCCAAATATTATCTTATGAATATTCACGAATACCAGGGCAAGTCCATTTTAAAATCTTTCGGTGTCAGTATCCAGGAGGGCATCGTGGCTGATACACCGGCGGGAGCCGTTGATGCGGCAAATGAGCTAAGCAAACAGACAGGTACGAAATGGTGGGTGGTCAAAGCCCAGATACACGCCGGTGGCCGCGGAAAAGGCGGAGGAATCAAGCTCGCAAAGACCATCGACGAAGTTAAAACCCTTTCTGAAAAAATTATCGGTATGAACCTCGTGACTCCTCAAACGGGTCCGAAGGGTAAAAAGGTGAACAAGGTATTAATCGCCCAGGATGTATATTATCCCGGCCCGTCTGAAACGAAAGAATTTTACATGAGCGTTTTGCTCAACCGCCAGAAGGGAAGAAATATCATTATGTACAGCACAGAAGGGGGGATGAACATTGAAGAGGTAGCAGAGAAAACACCTCACCTGATTTTCAATGAAGAGATCGATCCCGGTACGGGGCTGCAGCCATTCCAGGCGCGGAAGATTGCTTTCAACCTGGGACTGAGCGGTGAGGCATTCAAGCAGATGGTAAAATTCGTGGCCGCATTGTACAAGGCTTATGATACGATCGACGCTTCCCTGTTTGAAATTAACCCGGTGTTGAAGACGTCGGACGATAAGATCATTGCCGTCGATTCCAAAGTGAACTTCGATGACAATGGTTTGTTTCGGCATCCGGATTACCTCGCGATGCGCGACATTACCGAAGAAGATCCGACCGAAGTTGAGGCCGGAGAACACAATCTGAACTATGTAAAACTTGATGGCAACGTGGGATGTATGGTCAATGGAGCCGGGCTGGCCATGGCGACGATGGACATTATCAAGCTTGCCGGCGGAGATCCTGCGAACTTTCTGGATGTCGGCGGCACTGCAAATGCTGCCAGGGTGGAGCAGGCGTTCAGAATCATTTTAAAGGATCCCAATGTGAAAGCCATCCTTGTAAATATTTTCGGTGGCATCGTCCGCTGCGACAGGGTTGCGCAGGGTATCGTTGACGCTTATAAGAATATCGGTACCATTCCGGTTCCGATAATAGTAAGACTTCAGGGAACGAATTCGATCGAGGCCAAGAAGATCATCGACGAGAGCGGATTGAAAGTATATTCTGCCATCGAGCTAAAAGAAGCGGCTGATCTTGTTTCTAAACTATTGAAATAAGAATTGAAAACAACTCAACTTGAAAATTTGAAAATGCAGGATGTGAAAGCACTTTCCAACGATAAAGCATTTCTTGCCATTCCCGAACCCGATCTCTGTTCGTATGAGAAATCGAAATACGTGATTCAGCAAGTTCCTTACGAGCATACCTCATCTTATATCGAAGGCTCTGCAAAGGGCCCGGAAGCAATCGTGAATGCATCACACTTCGTGGAGTTTTACGATGAGGAACTCGACACAGAGACATACAGGAGTTGCGGCATTGCCACGCTTGAGGCCATGGATTTTTCCGGTAAGGTCGATGAAGATGCTGTTAGATTGATTGAGACGGAAACCGGTAAGCTGATCGATGATGGAAAATTTGTTGTTTCAATCGGCGCGGAACATACGGTGACGAATGGTTTTGTAAGGGCTCACATGAAGAAGTATCCTGCGCTGGCGGTTTTGCAGATCGACGCGCATTCTGATCTGCGAGATTCCTATCATGATAACATCTACTCGCATGCTTCGGTGATGAAGAGGATTCACGACATGGGAATTCCACTCGTTCAAATCGGAATTCGTGCTCAGTGTAAAGAGGAATCGGACCTGATTAAGTCATCGGACAATATCCATACTTTTTATGCTCACCGGATCCGTAAGAATACATCATGGATGAAAGACGCAATCGATAAACTGCCTGAACACGTTTATCTCACGATTGATGCAGACGGATTTGATCCGGCTGTAATTCCTGCGGTAGGAACTGCAGAGCCGAATGGATTGTTCTGGACGGAGACGCTTGAATTTTTAAGGATGGTTTGCCATATGAGAAAAGTAATCGGCTTCGACATAGTAGAGTGTGCGCCAATTGAGGGTTCGATACTTTCTGAGTATACACTCGCAAAATTACTTTACAGGATCGTCGGGTATATAGAATTGAATAAGTAAAATAAATCTCTGGAAAAAATTCTGTCATTGTTTTACCGCTGATTCAGGCGGCACTTGAGCAAAAACCTTAACTTCGCTGAATGAAGAAAATTCTCGTCGCCAACCGTGGTGAAATTGCCATCAGAGTCATGCGATCGGCACGTGAAATGGGCATCAGTACTGTGGCTGTTTTTTCTGAGGCGGACCGGAATGCGCTTCATGTGCGATATGCCGATGAAGCGATTTGTATTGGCCCTGCGCCTTCTTCGCAGAGTTATCTCGCCGGTGATAGGATCATTCAGGCTGCACGTAAAATTGGCGCAGATGCCATTCACCCGGGCTATGGTTTCCTCTCGGAGAATGCCGACTTTTCTGACAAGGTAACAGCTGCAGGACTCATATTCATCGGTCCCACGGGAGATTCCATGCGGATGATGGGAAGTAAGCTTGCAGCAAAGGCTACTGCCGAAAAAAATAACATTCCACTCGTGCCCGGAACGGCAAATGCAATCGAAGATGTGGAAGAAGCCAAGTTGATTGCTGAGAAAACCGGTTTCCCGATTCTGATCAAGGCTTCTGCCGGCGGCGGTGGAAAGGGGATGCGCATCGTTCATTCAAAGGAAGAATTTTCCGAGCAGTTAAAGCTGGCCGTGAGCGAAGCAAAGTCATCGTTCGGTGATGGCTCTGTTTTCATCGAACGATATGTGGCTTCACCCCGTCATATTGAGATCCAGGTGATGGGCGACAGGCATGGCAACGTGGTTCATCTGTTTGAAAGAGAATGCAGCGTGCAGCGCAGGCATCAGAAGGTCATCGAAGAAGCTCCATCGTCGGTACTGACAACGGATTTGAGACGAAAGATGGGTGACTGCGCGGTGACGGTGGCCAAAGCATGTAACTACCACGGCGCCGGAACTGTCGAATTCCTGCTCGACGAAAATCTCAATTTCTATTTTTTAGAGATGAATACGCGCCTCCAGGTGGAACATCCCGTAACCGAATTTATCACCGGCCTGGACCTGGTGAAAGAACAGATTCGCATTGCAAGGGGAGAGAAACTTTCCTTTACCCAGAAAGATCTTCAGATCGACGGTCATGCCATCGAGATTCGCGTGTATGCTGAGGATCCTGAAAATAATTTCCTTCCGGACATTGGAAGACTCACCGCATATAAAATTCCTCAGGGACCTGGCGTGCGTGTGGACGATGCCTATGAAGAAGGCATGGACATTCCGATTTATTACGATCCGATGATTTCGAAGTTAATAACCTATGGCAAGGACCGGCCGGAAGCTATCGAACGGATGAAGCGGGCCATCGACGATTACACGATCAGCGGTGTCGCTACCACGCTTGGATTTTGCAGATTTGTTATGGAACACCCTGCATTCGTAAGCGGGAATTTCGACACTCATTTTGTTAAAAATTTTTTTGAGGCCGGAAAACCGGAAGTTTTTTCTGAAGATGAAATGAAAATTGCCGCACTTCTTGCAGTTAAGTCGTTCAGGGAAAAATCTCATGAACTTGCTTTCAATAAAACCATACAAAAAGGAGTTTCTCCCTGGAAGAAGAATCGCCTGCTGGACTGACCATTAAATATTTCGAAATTCTGAAAATGATTTTTTTAGTATTTAGATTCACTTAAACGGATCAGAACAAAACATTAAGTAACAACGTACATCCATAGTATAATGTCAGTCAAACCTCTGTATTCCTTCATTCTTTCAATGTTCTTTTATGTTTCCTGTTTTGCACAGGAACCCGTGAAGGTTGAAGGCGGTTACAGGCTTCCGTATATCATTGAAGGTTGGGATACAATTCCGGTAGTTAATTTGAGTATCGTAAATATTACTGATACCGCTAACCCGGAATATCTTAAAAATCTCCAGGCTTATTACAGGCTCAGGTTTAATGTCATCAAAGTATATCCTTATGCGCGTCTCGCAGCTGTTAAATTAAACGAGATGAATCGCATGATGGAAAAGATGAGCAGCAAGCGCGAAAAGAAACGGTACCGGAAGGATGTGGAAGACCAGGTCAGGAAGGATTTCGAAGAGCAAATTAAAAAGTTAAGCATTAACCAGGGCAACGTATTTATTAAATTACTCGACCGCGAGACCGGTCATACTTCCTATGAACTCATCAAAGATTTAAAGGGCTCGCTAAATGCATTTTTCGCTCAGGGGGTTGCCAAAATGTTTGGGCATGATCTCAAAGATGAATATGACCCGGAAGGGGAGGACAAGGGAATAGAAAATATTGTAAGGCAGATTGAGCGGGGGGAGATTACGTTTTGATGTTTTGATGTTTTGATGTTTTGATGTTTGTTGTTTGATTTCAAATAAACTACAAATACAAATAAATCTTTGCGGGCTTTGCGCCTCTGTGCGAAAAAATCATTTAAATTTTTCAATAACCACCTCCAGAAACTCATTTGCAATTTTATTATTCGTTGCTACAATCTCCGTTCCGAATACAAAATTATTTCCGCCGGTAAAATCGGTCACTACTCCTCCGGCTTCTTTCACGATCAAAGCGCCTCCTGCAACATCCCAGGAATTCAAACCATATTCATAAAAACCGTCGAATCGGCCGCACGCCACGTAGGCAAGATCCGCCGCCGCAGAACCAAGTCTCCGGAGGCCGTGAGTGTTATGCATGCAGTAATCGAAGATCTCCATATAGGGTTTCATGCGCTCATAATTATGATATGGAAAGCCCGTGGCCATGAGAGATTCTGAAAGCGCCGGCGTTTCGGAAACACGGATCCTTTCTCCATTCATATACGCACCGCCATCCTTCCAGCCGTAGAAACATTCGTCGAAATTCAGCTCGTGAACGATTCCCAGGACAAGTTCATTGTCTTTCATCAAAGCGATGCTTATGCAGAAACACGGCATGCCGTGAATGAAATTAGTCGTTCCATCGAGCGGATCGATGATCCAGTTGTAATTGGCGCCTACTATCTCGGATGTTTTTTCTTCCGTAATAAATCCAGCCGCAGGAAAAATAATCTTCAGTTCTTCAACGAGCATCTTCTCGGCTTTTTTGTCGACGTAAGAAACAAGGTCGTTGTGCCCCTTCTTTTCGACCGAGGACGGCTTGAAATTTTTTCTCTCTTCCAGAATGAATGTCCTTACCCTTCCTGTAAGATTGATAACATGATTGCAGATCCGCTCATACTCATTCATTCTTCCTTGCTTTCTTTTTGAAATAAAATAAACCAGCCAGTGACGTTAGGACTAACAGCAGCGATATCAATTGCGCCTGTGAAAAATCGATGCCCGCAAAATGATATTTCGAGTTGATGCGTATGCTCTCGATTAAAAATCTCTCAATTCCATTGAAGAGAAGATACCATGAAAACAAAATGCCGGGGACGATTATCTTCTTTCTCATTCTCCACAAGACAAAAAACAACAGGATGCAGGTAATGCTTTCATAGAGTGGAGTGGGGAACACACCCTGTTCGAGCTGGTAACAATGATGACCCAGGCATCCGTCGATCGGAATACCTTCATTTACGACATTGTGCGGGTAGGTATAACTCCACACCCAGTCCGGCAGGAAATTTAACAGCGAAGGTTTTGGGGATTCATTCACTATTCCCCAGTCGCCATCGCCCGCAAGCTGACATCCCAGCCGGCCGACACCGTAAGCAAGCATTAATCCCGGTGCTGCCGCATCACAGAGTACCAGCGGAGGAATGTTGTTTTTTCTGCCGTACCATAAAACTGCAATGGCGCCAACGATTAAACCTCCATACATCGTAAGCCCGCTTCCGCTAAAGAACATTCCGGCCGGATCGGCTATAAAATCATTCCAGTATTCCAGCAGGTGAAAGATTTTTGCTCCAAGCAAACCACCGAGAGCTGCTGCCATCGTGATTTCGGAAATCATCTCATAGGGATGAACTGTTTCATCCTTTAACTTTGGCTCGGGCAGCTTCTCCTTTTTTTTCTCCCTGTATTTTAACCAAACGAAAAAAGCGCCGGTGAGAATTCCTGCCGGCCAGTTTCCTCTTAACGATAAAATCATCTTCTGAGGATCTTCGAAGAATTCGGTGCTGTTGAGTATGGCGAAGACAATCTTGAAGCCGAGAAGGAAACCAAAAATACCGTTCCAGAACAATTCGCCGGCACTTGCGCCGGCACCGACCATGACTCTCCTGATGACTGGCTTCAGCAGTCCCTGCTGTTCTTTCCTCTTCAGTTCAAGCATGAGCGTCCATGCGCCAAGCAGAAATGAAATAGCTACCAGGGTGCCGAACGATGGTGGAAATGAAGAGGTGAAATGTGTGCCAAAAAGATCATTAAATAAATCAGAGATTCCCGGATACATAATAATTTTTTACGGCTGCAAATATGGGAAAAAAGAACAGGGAATAACCATTCACTCCATTTTATTCTTGCTTTAAAATGCGCAGAAAAAGTCTCCGTCAAAAAGCCGGTATCAGATCTTTCGTTTCGCCGATCAGAACTCTCAGCGGAATATTGACCAGTGATGCATCATATGCCCTGGTAACTTTTATATAATTTTCAGTAAAGCCATGCATTATCCCATCGTGCGACTCATGTTCATAGATGACAGTAAATTCTTTACCGGCATTTTCCCTGTAGAATTTCTGCAGTTTTTTCTCAGAAAGTATTCTGAGCATTTTGTTTCTTCTCTTTCTCTCTGAAAAATCAACAACACCATCGAGTTTAATAGCTTCCGTATTCTCTCTTTCTGAATAAGTAAAGACATGTAAATAGGAAACATCAAGATCATTTAGAAAACGATACGTCTCCAGGAAATCTTCTTCAGTTTCGCCCGGGAAACCAACGATCACATCAACTCCGATACATGCGTGAGGCATTTCGCTTTTTATTTTCGAGACACGATCAACATAAAGGTCGCTACGGTACCTGCGCTTCATGAGACCGAGAATTTTGTCGCTGCCCGACTGAAGCGGAATGTGGAAATGAGGAGCGAATTTTTTCGATGTGGCTACAAAATCAATGATCTCATCGCGCAACAGGTTTGGTTCGATCGATGAGATCCTGAATCTCTCTATCCCTTCCACCATATCGAGACGCCGGATCAGATCGAGGAATGTATATTCATGTTTTCCCGTCTTTGCATCCGTAATTCCGAAGTCGCCGATGTTGACACCGGTAAGTATGATTTCTTTCGAACCCTGTTCTGCAATCAATTGTGCCTGGCTTAACACCGCATCGATCGTCGCGCTGCGGCTGGCACCTCTGGCAAGCGGGATCGTGCAATACGTGCAAGGATAATTGCAACCATCCTGAACTTTCAGGAAAGCACGCGTTCGGTCGCCCTGAGAAAATGCAGGTGTGAAAATGTTCGAATCCCCGATTGTACAGGATCTGATCAGTGTATGCGACCGCTTCGTTAAATCACCGAGGTATTGCTGCAAATTAAATTTTTCATTTGCACCTAAAACCAGATCAACCCCTTCGATCATGGATATTTCTTCCGGTTTCAACTGGGCATAGCAGCCGATTACAGCGATAAATGATTCGGGGTTTTTCTGCAAAGCACGCCGCACGATCGTCCGGCATTCACGGTCGGCATTCTCCGTAACCGAACACGTATTAATAACCACCACGTCTGCTCCTTCTTCGAAATCTCTTTTATCGAAACCTGCGGATTTCAGCTGCCTGCCAATGGCGGATGTCTCTGCAAAATTCAGCTTGCAGCCCAGTGTATGAAAGGAAACGGAAGGCATCACCCCGCGAAAATAAGAATAATAATCATGAAATCTGATCAGTAAATATCAAACTCATTTATGACTTTAACTTTAAACATTGTCCTTCAGTCAACAGACTTCGGACCTCAGACTCTCTACTGTATTTTAACCATGCAGGATACCGGGTAATGATCCGAGAGCTTTTCCTTAATCGTCCGGTATGCTTTCGACCGGATGCGTTTATCATGAAAAATATAATCGATGCGGAACGAGGGAAATGGTCCCGCATAGGTTTTTCCGGACCCATTGCCGCTTATCCTGAATGAATCGTCAAGATGGTTGGATAAAACAGAATAGGTGTACGAAGAAGGGGTATCGTTGAAATCGCCGCAAACGATCAATGGATACGGACTCGCCTCGATGGAATCGTTCAGCACATCGACCTGCTCAGCTCTTTTGATAAACGCTTTACGTAAACGTCTGATGATCGTCAGACTTCCCTTTAATTCATCCTGCTCCACCTCGTCGTTATTCAGATTAGCAATGAACTTGTAATCGGACCATCCAAAATGAATGCTCTCCAGATGCGTGTTAATGACACGTATAGTGTCATTTCCAATCTTAATATCGCTGGTTATGAAAATATTTCCGCCCTTTTTTGCGAAGTGCTTCGCCTGTTTCCTGACGATCGGAAACTTACTGTAAGTTGCAATTCCCCAATGATCGGTTTCATGCAGGTTTACCGTGTATTCAAGATGCGCAAATGCAGCCTTCAGATAATAATGCAGCGTATCCTCGTTGCTGAAAGCAGGATTCTTTTTATCCGAGGTATAAAATTCCTGTATACAGATGATATCGGGAGATTCTTCCTTCAGGAATTTGAAAATCTTCTCTCTTGTTTCTGTATTATGAAACCAGTTGTACAGATCGAAAAGCCTCACGTTAAAAGTCATTACCTTGAGGTAGCCTTTCTCCTTTAATGCGTCTTCATTCTCCGAATTGAAATTCACCTGCACGATGCCGAAAATCTTTCCGGTGCCCAGAATCACAAAAATGAGGGATAAGATGTACTTCCTGTTTCTTAAGATGATCCAGTAAATGAAAAAGGAAAAATTGATTACGAAGAGAATTTCGTAACCGAGTCCTAACAATGCGAGCCACCATATTTTGGCCGGACTGATCCATGATGCGAGGTAAGACAGTATGAATGCTGCTACCACGAATATATTCAGCACCCAGACAGTCTTTTTAAACATCGAAATTGATTCGTTGATTCGTTGATTCGTTAATTCGTTGATTAAAAGCGTGCTGCTAATACAAAAATATAGATATCAGGTTTTTAGTAGGAAGTTATCCAGAACTTTCCCTTTATCAGCAATTAAACAGTTTGCAATTAACTAATCAACTAATTAACTAATTAACTAATTAACTAATTAACGAATCAACGAATTAACTAATTAACGAATTAATAAACCATCTGCCAAAATCTTTTTAATTTCGGCGGCAATGTCAACTGCCTATTTTCAACAGATCATTTTCCTGGTGGAAAAAGAAATCCGGCTTGAATGGAGGCAAAAATATGCATTCACCGGCTTGCTATTGTACGTTGGCGCAACTGTTTTTATCTGTTACCTGTCGTTTCGCGAAATAGTCGACATTCCGGTCTGGAATGCACTATTCTGGATCATCCAACTCTTTGCCGGGGTGAATGCCATTGCTAAAAGTTTTATACAGGAATCCAGAGGCAGGATCCTTTATTATTATACCCTTGCCGATCCCCGGGCTGTAATCCTCTCAAAGATCATCTACAATTTTTTACTGATGATGTTTCTTTCCGGGTTCAACCTCCTGTTCTATTCTATCCTGATTGGAAACCCGGTTAGCGACCTGGGTTTGTTTATCTTCATTATGATTCTTGGAAGTCTTGGATTGTCATCTGTACTTACGATGATATCTGCCATTTCATCCAGGGCCGGGCAAAGTGCCGCCCTTATGCCAATACTGAGTTTCCCGGTTCTGCTGCCTTTGCTAATGACAACGATACGCCTATCCAAGAATACGATCGATGGTCTGGCCTGGACTGTCAGTCAGCCGCTTGTCATAATCCTGGTTGCGCTTAACATGATGATTATATCGATGAGTTTTCTGTTGTTTCCTTATCTTTGGAAAGAATGAAATCCGATTGACAGTTGAAGAAATCTTTAAAAAAATTGTATGACTAACAACAGTGAAAAATCATTTAAGCTGCAATGGTGGAAATGGCTTTGCATACTGTTACTTTTTTATACGGTTGTTGGAGGATTTTTAGTAACGGTGCCTCGTCTTGCCATACTTCATGAAAGCATTCGCAATCTGTTCTTTCATGTGACGATCTGGTTTGCAATGATCATCATGATGTCTTCCTCATTGATTTATGGAATCAGATATCTCTCCACGAATAACCTGGACTTCGATATAAAGGCAGAAGAGAGTGCCATCTCCGGTATATTCCTTGGATTGATCGGGCTGATTACCGGAAGCATTTGGGCGAAATTCACCTGGGGCGCCTGGTGGGTCAATGATGCAAAGCTGAATGGAGCCGCGGCAGCGATGCTTGTGTATTTTGCATACATTGTTTTGAGAGGTTCTGTGGATGATGAGTATAAACGGGCCCGGCTTTCTTCTGTCTATGGCATTTTTGCCTTTACGATGATGATCGTTTTTATTATGATATTACCAAGGCTTACGGATTCCCTCCATCCGGGTAATGGTGGAAATCCGGGATTCAAAGCTTACGATCTGGACAATAATATGAGGAAGATTTTTTATCCCGCAGTCGTTGCCTGGTCGCTGCTCGCAACCTGGTTCACCGAAATACGTGTAAGAATTAAAAGACTTTCAAAAGAAGAATCCTAAATAAACTAAAAATGAGCCGGTCAAATTTTCGCTTTGTTACACTCTTATTAATCCTGTTAATTTCCAAACCATTTTACATATTTGCTCAGGACAATAGTGTTGAAATGGCCGACGTCATGCGTGATAACGGGAAGATTTATGTAGTTGTCGCTGTCGTATCCGTGATTTTACTCGGTTTTTTAATCGCTCTGATCAGCATTGATAAAAAGGTCAAAAAACTGGAAAGAAACAGGCGTAAAGATTAAACCATTGATTCCTCAATTGGTGTTTTAATAGTAAATTTGCAGCTGGTAAAAGTGTTACATGAAAAAGTCCCATATCATTGCCATTATACTGATCGCTGCAGCAATTGGAGCAATTTTAAGTACGCTTGCTGATTCGAGCACGTATGCATCATTCCGGATAGCAGAGGAACATCCATCCAAAACCTATCATGTGGTGGGTAAGTTGAATAAAGCGAAACCACAGGAATACGATCCACAAAAGGATGCAGATGTGTTTACGTTCTTTCTAATCGACAATGAAGGAAAGGAAAACAAGGTTGTTCTGAACAAGGCCCGTCCGCAGGACTTTGAAAAATCGGAACAGATAGTTGTCATTGGCAAGATGCAGGAAAATAATTTCGTTGCTTCCGATGTTTTAATGAAATGCCCTTCCAAGTATAACAATCCAAAGGACGACATGAAGACTGTCAGTTCGAATAACTGACAATTTTTGCTAAGCCACCTCTGATGGATATTCAATATACGGGTGAACAGCTGATTTGGGGTAAGATCGGTAATCTTCTGATCGTACTTTCCTGCACAGCTGCACTTCTTACATCTATTTCATACCTGTTTTATTTTCGCACGAAAGAACAATCGTGGCGCGACCTGGGTCGAAAAGCTTTTGCAGTCCAGGCCTTGTCGATCCTGAGCATCTTCGGTTTATTATTTTACCTGATCCTCAATCATCGTTTTGAATATTACTATGTGTGGGAACACAGCAATACCATTATGCCGCTCAGGTATATTCTTTCCTGTTTCTGGGAAGGACAGGAAGGGAGTTTTTTATTGTGGATGTTCTGGCATTGTGCCATATCAATTGTGATCATTTACACAGCCAAAGAATGGGAAGGCGGTGTGATGTTCATCATTTCCCTTGTACAGGTTTTTCTGGCATCGATGATACTCGGAGTATCCGTTTTCGGAATCAACCTGGGATCGAATCCATTTGTTTTGCTGAGGGAGCATCCCGATTTTGCAAACCTTCCGTTTATCAAATCGCCTGACTATCTCAGCAAGATCAGGGACGGTCGTGGTTTGAATCCGCTGTTGCAGAATTACTGGATGACCATCCATCCTCCGACACTCTTCCTGGGCTTCTCGATGACGGTAGTGCCTTTTGCTTATGCGATGACGGCCTTGATGCAAAGAAAAATCACTGAATGGATAAAGCCGGCATTGCCATGGGCATTTGCGGGAGTGATGATCCTGGGCACTGGGATTCTCATGGGTGCCGCCTGGGCCTATGAGTCACTCAGCTTTGGTGGATTCTGGGCCTG
Organism: uncultured Flavobacteriales bacterium; assembly: GCA_964595205.1. Lineage (GTDB taxonomy): Bacteria > Bacteroidota > Bacteroidia > AKYH767-A > 2013-40CM-41-45 > JADKIH01. The sequence goes on from CAZQOQ010000035.1 coordinate 71,316, forward strand.
GGACCCGGTCGAGAATGCATCGCTTGTTCCCTGGATGACACTCGTTGCGTGTGCACATGTAATGTTGATATTCAAACACAGGAACCGCGCCTTGTTATCATCCTACGTTTTAGCGATACTTACATTTTTCTTTATCCTCTACTCCACTTTCCTGACAAGAAGCGGTATACTCGGCGATTCTTCAGTACACGCCTTTACCGACCTGGGAATGACCGGCCAGTTGGTGATATATATGCTTTTCTTCCTTTTGTTTGCTGCTGTTTTGCTTATCATCAACAGGAAATCTTTTATCGAACAACAGGAAGAAGAACATATTCTTTCGAGAGAATTCTGGATGTTCATCGGAACACTGGTTCTTTTGATTGGAAGTCTCCAGATTACCTTCACGACTTCAACTCCGGTAATCAATAAATTATTCGGAACGAAGATGGCTCCGCCGACTGATCCGATCGATCATTACAACCAGTGGCAGGTGCCGGTAGCAATCCTTCTCTGCCTGTTGATTGGAATCGGGCAATACTTCCGGTACCGGAAATCAGAATGGAAAACTTTCAGAGAGAAAATCACACTCAGCATCATCATTTCGGTTGTTATTACAGGCATATGTGCAATCTTCTTAGGTAAATATCCGCCGCATTATTATGCATTGCTTTTTGCTTCCGTTTTCGCCGCTGTGGCGAATCTTGATTATTTCATTCGTGTTCTGAACGGAAAAATGGCGAATGCCGGAGCTTCCATCGCTCACATTGGAATTGCATTAATTCTTTGCGGTGCGCTGATTTCAAATTCGAAGAAGGAAATCATTTCAAGGAACGTGAAGAACATCGATCTTGGAAAGGAAATTCCGAATAAGGAAAACATCATGATCGAACAGAAGACCGATACGCTGCCAATGGGACCCTATTATGTAACTTATACAGGAAGCGAACAAAAGGGCGTAAATGTATACTATACGATCAGTTATTTCAGTCTCGACCGGACTACCGGAGAAAAGAAAAAGGAATTCGATCTGAAACCTTTCGTGCAGTTGAATGAGCGTATGGGAAATGTGGCAGAGCCGGCAACGAAGCATTTTCTCACCCGCGACATATATACGCATATCACCTATGCGGAACTCGAAGATAAGAATAAGCAGACAACAGGATCGGACTACCTGCCGGAAAAGAAGCACGAGGTTGCAGTGGGAGATACCTTCGTTACCAGCAACAGCTTTGTCATCGTTACGGGGCTCAATAAAAATATCGATCGTACAAATTTAAACCTGGGTGATTCAGATCTCGTCGTTGGCGCCAGCCTGCTTGTGGAGGATATCAATAAAAAACTATACAGGGCCGAGCCATTGTTCATGATAAAGAACTTTACGATCCTGACAAGAGAATCCGAAATCGATGAGCTTGGATTGAGATTTACTTTCGACAAAGTAGATCCTGCCACGGGTAAAATCGAAATCGGAGTTTCGGAGAAGAAATCCAACAAGAAAGACTTTGTAATCATGAAGGCCATTATATTCCCGGGAATAAATATTCTATGGATGGGATGCATATTGATGATCTTCGGCTCACTTTTGGCAGTAAGAAAGCGAATCAGGAAAAATACTACAACTGAATCCAGATGAAAATAGTCCTGATTGGCGCCGGCAATGTTTCATTCCACCTTGGACCGTTATTCAGGAAAAAGGGGCATGAGATCGTCCAGGTTTTCAGCAGGTCAGAAAAGAGCGGAAAGGAACTGGCAAAAAAACTTGGCTGTAAATATGTGACTGAGGTTCCGGCCATCGCACAAGGTGCCGACATTTATGTGGTAGCATTGCGCGACGAGGCGATTGTTCCTTTTCTGAAGGCCATGACTTTTATACCCAGGCTGATCGTTCATACATCAGGCTCGATCAGCATAAAAGTATTTCCCAAAAGAATGACTCATTGCGGCGTGATGTATCCTTTGCAGACATTTTCGAAATCACACCGCAAGACTCCGGAGAAGATTCCATTTTGCGTTGAGGGAAGCAGTGAAATCGCATTGAAAAGAATCAGATCGCTGGCAAAGTCTGTGAGCCGGTCCGTTCATGATATCAGCTCTCCCGAACGGGAATTTATTCATTTGTCTGCAGTTTTCGTTAATAATTTCTCCAATTATCTTTTTGTACAGGCATCGAAGATACTTCGTGAGAAAAATATTCCGTTTAATTTGCTCAGACCGCTTATTGAAGAAACGGCATTGAAGGTACAGTCTGATGAGCCCTCTGACATGCAAACCGGTCCGGCACGACGTGGTGATGCGGTAATAATTTCGAAGCACCTGAAATTACTTAAGGAACATCCGGAATTGAAAAAGATTTACAGATTGTTTAGTGAAAACATTGAAAGGGATTTCGGTCCGCGACTGTAATTTTTTATTAATCTTGCTTTATGAATGAAAATTTCAAACAACGTTTAAAGAATGTAAAGTGTTTTATTTTCGACGTTGACGGAGTCCTGACGGATGGCTCACTGATACTGATGGAGGGAGAACAAATCCGGACGATGAACATCCGTGACGGCTTTGCGATGAAACTGGCGATCGATTCAGGGTTCAGAATTGCAATCATTTCAGGAGGGAATTCGAAAGGAGTAAGCGACCGGTTAATCAAACTCGGCATCACGGATATTTTTCTTGGAATCGAAAATAAACCGGCGAAGATGGACGATCTGATGAATAAATATAAATTGAGGAACGAGGAGATTCTATACATGGGAGATGATCTTCCCGATTATGAGTGTATGAAAAGATCCGGTGTTCCGTGTTGCCCAAACGATGCAGCGCCGCAAATTGCGGAGATCAGTATATATGTAAGTCCCTTCCCCGGAGGAAAAGGCTGTGTCAGGGATGTGATTGAACAGACGCTTCGTCTCCACGGCAAGTGGCAGACCTTCTAATCCTGCCGGAATTTTCTCCATGTATGTAACTACTAATTACGAAAGTTTGGCGTTTGGGGTTTGGCGTTTGTTGTGCGTTAAACGCCAAACACAAATGGTAAAAAATCCTGAATGAAAGACTACCTGCGATTGGTGCGATTACCGAATCTGCTGATTGTTACATTGACGATGGTATTGGTGAGGTACTGTCTTATTTTACCGGCTTTCAAGGCCGAATATTTCATTACCGGATTCTTTCCTTCTTATTTGCCGGACGTGATTTTTTTCATGCTCGTTGTTTCGGTTGTGCTGATTACTGCAGGAGGCTACATTATCAACGATTATTTCGACGTGCACATCGATGCGGTGAACAGGCCGGGTAAAAATATCGTCGGGACACGACTCAAGGAAAAAACCGCACTTTATTTATTTATTGTTCTAAGCGCGATCGGGAGTATTCTTGGATTCTTTGTAGCAATAAAAATTTCCAAGCCCGGGTTGGGAGTCCTGCATCTGTTTGCTGTTGCTTCGCTGTGGATGTATTCCTCATTTTACAAACGCAGGTTGTTCATAGGAAACGTGATCGTTGCTTTACTGTGCGCGATTTCGGTATTGATTGTAGGCTTGTTTGAACCGGAATTTTATAAGAATTTCGTTTTCCTCACCTGGTTTGTTGTTCCTGCGTTTTTGCTGACGCTGATCAGGGAGTTGATCAAGGATATTGAAGATATAGACGGCGACGAATTGTCGCAATGCAAGACCGCCCCGATCGTTCTTGGTATAAGGACAACCAGGCTGGTCATTCTCGGCTTGATTGCTGTCCTTGTCATCTATCTGTTTTATATCCTGAAAGAAAATTTCTTCACGAACACCGTGATCAATTTCTGGTATTTATCAGGTATTTTTTTCATTCCGATTGCGGCACTGTTCTACCTCGTTCTGACTGCCAGGGAAAAGAAGGATTTTTATTATGCCAGTCTTTTTTCCAAATTGCTGATGCTTGGCGGAGTGTTGTCGATGTTTTTTTTCTGGAATTATTTTTTGAAATAAAAGTGTTGATGATCAATCTTGATAAGAAAATTGTCCTGGGTTCAGGTTCGCCCCGAAGGAAGCAGCTTCTGAAGGAAATGGGAATTAACTTCAGGGTGTTGATAAGCGATACAGATGAAACTCCCCTGCCCCATCATTCAGGTGGAGAAATAGCCATGCATCTGGCAGAAGAGAAAGCTGAAGCATTGAGGGATAAAATCGATGATGATGAAATCCTGATCACGGCCGATACGATTGTGTGGCTCGACACGATGCTTGGAAAACCAAAAGATGAAAACGAAGCATTTGAGATGTTGAAAAGGCTAAGCGGAAGAGACCATATTGTCTATTCGGGAGTATGTATCCTGCATCGGGGAAACAGGAAAACGATTTGTGTGGACTCAAAAGTAATTTTCAAAAAATTATCCGACCAGCAAATAAATGAATACGTTCATCTGTACAAGCCCTTCGATAAGGCCGGCGCCTACGGTGCTCAGGAAACACTGCCGGAAGGAAAGAATCCTTGTTCGAGGGAGGAACTTGATTTTATGAAAGAGAACGAACTCGAAAGATTATTTGAAAACACGCAGACCGCAGACACCAGAAAGCGAATTCCAATCATCGATCACATCGAAGGAAGTTATTTCAATGTGATGGGGCTTCCTGTCGTGGAGCTGGTGAGGGAATTGGCACAAATCAGTTAGAATGTTTTTATGTTTCTTTGTTTTTATGTTAAACAAAAAAATATAAGAACTTAAAAACATAAAAACGGAAAAACAAAGTAACAAAATCCACCTCACAACTTTGACCACAACGAAGAAGAAAAACGATTCGCTAAAAAGTGCCTACGTAAAGATGCATGTAGCGATTTTTTTGTGGGGATTCACGGGGCTACTTGGCAAGCTCATTCATCTCAACGAAGGATTGCTGGTATGGTATCGTTTGCTCATCAGCAGCATCGTTATTGCGGGTATTCTCTTTTACAGGAAGAGTTTTCAGAAATTATCGTGGAGAGAAATATTGCGTATCGGCGGAATTGGTTTTCTCGTGATGGCACACTGGGTAACGTTCTATGGTTCCATCAAAGCATCGAGCATTTCCGTTGCGATGATCTGCCTCTCCTCCATTGCTCTCTTTGCATCGATCTTAGAACCACTTGCAAACAGGAAACGCTTCGACATCGTAGAGATTATTTTCAGCGCGCTTGCAGTCACAGGCATTACGACCATCTACAATTCCGACATCAACGCAAAGCTTGGAATCATTTTAGGAATCATCAGCGCATTGCTGAGTGCTTGCTTTTCAATACTGAATAAAAAGATTGCCTCGAAATACGAACCGCTGACGATCAGCCTGGTTGAATTAAGCAGCGGGTGGTTGCTGCTAACGATCCTTTTACCCTTGTACCTCAACATACAACCTACAACAGTCTATCTGCCAACGATGATGGATTTCGTTTACCTGATGATCCTTTCGGTAGTCTGCACTGTTTTAACCTGGATACTATCGTTACAGGCGTTAAGAAAAGTTTCTGCATACACCATGGGACTCGCATTGAATCTCGAGCCTGTCTATGGAATCATCCTGGCCATTGCCTTTGCCGGAGAAGGGAAACTGATGAATAAAGATTTTCTCACGGGTGCAGGTCTCATCATGCTCACGGTTACGGTTCATACGTGGTACAAATTCAAGACAACGAAGAAGATTCCGGAGAATTCGATTGGGCCGACGATGAGTTGATTCACATAGATACAAGAACCAGGAACCAGGAACCAGGAACCAAGAACCAAGAACCAAGAACCAAGAACCAGGAACCAAGAACCTAATGATGTTTCCTATATTGACAGAAATAGACTTTGTAAATCAGATTACTTCAGCAAAGTATGGTAGCAATTAAAAGACTATAAAATTCAGATGCGTACAAATTCCTTTTCAAGCTTCACCAGCTCGCCATTTTTTAAAACCGGTATAACCGTCGTCTGATCAGGAGTGAGACAATACTTGATATCTTTTTTCAGATTCAGACGAGCGAGTCTCTCTTTATGAGAAGCCTTGCTTAAAAATTTATAGGGTTCCGTGTGCGCCTGCTGGTAGAGATATTTCAAGGCTAGACAGGAATCACCTAAAACATAATCCTCCGAAATTGATGTGAGTTTTTCAGTCATTGCACCTGCAAACAAAGCATCTTCCAGGTTGAATTTATTTTTCCATCCGGAGCAAAGCAGCAATACGCTTCTTCTCTCATTGTAAATCCAGTTGCTAAGAGCGGTAATATTGAGAAAAGATCCGATTACTACCTGGTAAGCATCGATGGCTGCATTAAGCGCCTGAGTGCCATTTGTGGTTGTAATGACTATTGTTTTTCCTTTTACGTTGTCGCCCATGTAACTGAAAGGAGAATTTCCAAAATCGAAGCCGGGTACCTGGATGGCATCACGCTCCGCTCCTACCAAATAACCTTTTTCTTTCCACTTCCTCGCCTCTTCAACAGTCGCTACAGGTATCATCTTCTCGGCACCATGCTCAAAAGCAGTGCAGATTGCTGATGTCGCCCTAAGAATATCGATGATAACAACGATGCTCTCATCGTCCTTGTAAACAGGATAAAGATGGGGTGAAAAGCAGGCGTCGAGTTTTATCTTTTCGTTCATGTTTTTATTGGTGAGGTGTTTTGTACTTTTTTGTTTTTATGTTTTATTGTTTTTATGTTTTAGTTGAAACAGAAAAACAATAAACATAAAAACAAAGAAATCAAAAACTGATTTTCATTTCTTACCTGGAATGAACGGTACTTTTACAACTTTTGCTTTAAGAAATTTATCCCTGATGCCAACAAATATTTCGTTATTCTCATTTGAAAATTCTTTTTTGACATAAGCCAAACCGATTGCCTTTTGTAATGTAGGCGACTGCGTGCCCGAAGTCACCCGTCCGATATTGTTTCCATCGGCATCAAAAATGGTATAGCCGTGTCGTGGTATTCCGCGATCGATCATTTCAAAGCCCACTAACTTCTGTGCAACTCCGGCTTCCTTTTGCTTCTTCAACGACTGAGCATTCACAAAGTCTTTCGTGAATTTGGTGATCCAGCCAAGACCAGCCTCAATCGGAGAAGTAGTATCGTCGATGTCGTTTCCATAGAGGCAGAAGCCCATTTCCAGTCTGAGTGTATCGCGGCAACCCAGGCCGGCGGGTTTGATTCCGTATGACTTTCCCGCATCAAAGATTGCATCCCAGATTTGATTTGCATAGGCGTTTTCAAAATACAATTCAAAACCACCGGCGCCGGTATAACCAGTTGCTGATACAAGTACGTTGTTCACACCGGCAAAGACACCCTTTTTAAACGTGTAGTATTCCATTCCCTTCAGGTCAATCTCTGTTAACTTCTGCAATGCTTCTACTGCAAGAGGTCCCTGCACCGCAAGCAATGATGTTTTGTCCGAAATGTTATGCATCTCCACTCCTTCCCTGTTATATTTATTGATCCAGCTCCAATCTTTTGAAATGTTCGATGCATTCACCACAAGCATATAAGTCTTATCGTCGATCCTGTATACAAGCAGGTCGTCAACAATTCCACCCGTATCATTTGGAAAGCAACTGTACTGAACTTTACCATCTACAAGCTTCGATGCATCATTACTGGTAACACGCTGTATCAGGTTCAGCGCCTTGTCACCTTTAAGGATAAACTCGCCCATATGAGACACATCGAATACACCTGCTTTAGTACGGACAGTCTCGTGTTCGATGTTTATTCCCTCATAAGAAACAGGCATGAGGTAGCCGGCAAATGGAACCATTTTGGCGCCGAGTTGCTGGTGTTTTTCTGTGAGGGCTGTATTTTTTAGAAGGGTTTCTGTTTCCATAGGGGTCTTTTTTTTGCCACTTCGTTGAGAAGTTATGCACGGCGTCTTTACAATTATAGTCTGGTGAACAAACTTAAAAAATTTTCCCTATTCGACTTCACTGAATAACGATTAACGATCTTTTCGCGCGTTTTTTCACTTAATTTTTTCAGGTAGACAGGGTCAGTAATGAGTTTTTCGAGTGATTTATACCATTCTTCCTGGGTATTACATACGCAGCCATTGATATCATGGTCAACGATTTCTGCATTAACACCTACACCAGAAACTACAGCCGGGACGCCTAAGGCCATGTATTGCAAGGCTTTAAATCCGCATTTGCCTTTCGCCCAGATATCATCGGGCAAAGGCATGATTCCAACATTGAAATTGAGCAGATCATCAATTTCAGCCTGCTTGGACCACTTGACGAATTTCAAAGATTTCAGATTGAATTTTGGGGGCGTATCGCAGATGACATGAAATTCAAAATCATATTTTTCTTCGAGTCTTTTCAGTACCGGATAAACGAAGTCGAGGTATTGAACGGTAGAATGAGAACCGGTCCATCCAATCATGAACTTTTGGTTGGAATGATCTTTTGTTGAATTATGATGTTCGTCGGTGTCAATTGTAGTCGGATTGATTATAACGTTTTTATTATACTGAATTGCAAATGCAGCGAGGTATTGATTTCCTACCGAGACAACGGAAGACCATTTGCAACTGTCGGCGACATTTTTAAATCTCTTGAACATCATGGTAAGATTACGATTCGTTTCAGATGCATTTGGAATCCAGATTGCATCGTCGAAATCATAGACGGTATATTTCCTGAAAACCCGTGTTACGAAATATTCAAATACCGGTGGTCCGAATGGTGAGGCTTCGCGGTGAATAAAGATGACATCGAATTTTGCAAGCCGGAACAGATCCCTGAAACGACGTAAATACCCGGCAAATAATGCACGGATTTTCTGAAGAAGATGACCTTTTTTGTAGACGATACTCCATGCTTTCAGGTCGAGGAATGAGGAAGTTTCGTAATAGTGGCCGTTCTGCTCCAGTATTTTAAAGTACTGTTCAAACCTGAAACGCTGACTTGGTGCTTCGCCTGAAGGATAAGGAGTTATAAATAAGATTCGCATTAAGACTTAATGATATTCGCCCGGTAGCAACATTAAGTAAAATTTATTTTCGATCTCATCTGCCTGATTAAAATTACCATAATTTTATCAATAAAGCTTCATAGTTTTTCGAGTATATTTGGATTTTAAGCGAAGCGAAGATGGCAATCAGGTTTTCAGAAAAAAACACGCCCCGATGGGTAATATTCCTCATCGATCTGTTTATATGCCTGTGCTCCCTGATGCTTGCATACCTGGTGCGCTTCAATTTCAGGATTCCGGAAACTGAAATTCAATACTGGAAAATTGCAATTCCTGCCGTATTGATAGTCAGAGCCGGGAGTTTTTTAATAACGAGGATCTACCAGGGCATCATACGTTACACGAGTACGAAGGACGCTCTGCGAGTATTTTATACAATTACTGGCGGATCGCTGTTTTTAGCGCTTGCTAATCCGGTGTCTTTTTATCTGTTTGGATATTTCGTGGTGCCATTTTCCATTATCATCATCGACTATTTTACGTCTGTCTTTTCGCTTACGGCTTTCAGGATACTGGTAAAGACTATTTACCAGGAGTTGAAGAACCCGAGCCGGGATAAAGAGGAGATCATCATCTACGGTGCCGGCGAATCAGGGCTGATAACCAAACGCGCACTCGACCGTGATGCGGGTACGCGTTACAAGGTGATCGCATTCATCGACGATGATCCGGACAAAAAGGGCAAGACTGTAGAGGGAATAAAAATTTATCATTCGACGGAACTCGAAGACATACTCCGGTCGAATCTTGTTTTCAACATGATCATCAGCATACAGAACATTTCTCCGGCAAAGAAACAGTCGATCATTGAAACCTGCCTTTCCTATGATGTTCGAATACTGAATGTACCTCCTGTTACCAGCTGGATCAACGGCGAACTAAGTTTCAAACAAATTAAGAAAATTAAGATCGAGGATTTGCTTGAAAGAGATCCCATCAGGCTGGATGTGGAAATGATACAAAAGACGCTTACGGGTAAGACGATCTTAATTACGGGGGGAGCCGGTTCGATCGGAAGTGAGCTGGCCCGTCAGATCATTCCGTTCAGGCCGAAGAAACTGGTTGTGGTAGACCAGGCGGAATCTGACCTGTATGATCTTGAACTGGAGCTCAACGAAAAATACAGGATGAAAAATTTCGAGACAGTGCTGGGAGATGTCAGGCAGTCGGAACGAATGGAGAGGGTTTTCAAAGCCTTTCATCCCGAAGTGGTTTTTCATGCAGCCGCATACAAACATGTGCCTGTGATGGAGAACAATCCTTCCGAGGCAATTCTGACAAATGTTGAGGGAACGAAAAATATGGCTGACCTGTCAAGGAAATACCTTGTCGAAAAATTTGTGATGGTGAGTACGGACAAAGCGGTGAATCCGACATCCATTATGGGAGCCACGAAGCGAATTGCGGAAATTTATTGCCAGTCGCTGAACAGCCTCGGCCCTACCCGTTTTGTGACCACGCGATTCGGAAATGTGCTTGACTCAAATGGTTCCGTGATCCCGCGTTTCAAAAGACAAATTGAAGAAGGCGGTCCTGTTACTGTCACTGATCCGGAAGTCACGCGTTACTTTATGACCATTCCTGAAGCCTGTCAGCTCGTGCTTGAAGCCGGAGCCCTGGGCAAAGGCGGAGAAATTTATATATTCGACATGGGCAAGAGTATCCGTATCGTGGACCTTGCGAAGAAGATGATTAAGCTATCCGGACTTACACTGGGAAAAGACATTCAGATCGTCTTTACCGGATTGCGTCCGGGAGAAAAGAAATTCGAAGAACTTTTAGCGGATAAAGAGACCACACTGCCAACGCATCATGAAAAAATAATGATAGCGCGGGTGCGGGAATATGATATCAACGATTTTACAACGAGCATCAGTGAACTTATTGAACTTTTCAAGACTCAGAACAATGAAGCCATTGTGAGAAAAATGAAAGAAATTTTACCGGAATATGTATCTGCCAATTCGGAATATGAGAGGCTGGATGCCGGATAATAAAAAATGTCGGGCGGCCGATCAGGATGAAAGTTAAACTGAAAAAAAATTGAACGCTTTGCCTCACTGCATAATTCTTTTCCATGACATCCGTTTCTAAACCAAGAATAGAGTCACTCGATTTGCTCAAAGGTCTCGTGATGATTCTCATGGCACTCGATCATGTGAGAGATTATTTTCATGCATTTTCTTTTGATTACGAGCCGACAGATCCGCTTCATTCAACGCTTCCAATATTCTTTACACGGTGGATCACGCATTTCTGCGCTCCGACATTCTGTTTTCTTGCAGGAGTGTCGGCCTTTCTTGCCGGAAGAAAGAAGACAAAGGGGCAGTTATCATCCTTTCTTCTGAAACGGGGTATCTGGCTTGTACTTATTGAACTTACATTCGTAAATTTTGCCTGGTACTTTGATGTTTCTTTCAGGAACGATGCCTTTGCTGTGATCGGAGCACTTGGGATCAGTATGATGTGTCTTTCATTGATCATCCATCTGCCCCGAACACTCATATTAATTTTCAGCTGCATCATGATTTTCGGACATAATCTGCTTGACGGAGTTCATTATCCTGATAATTTCCTGTGGTCGTTTTTACATGAACCGGGATTCTTCAGGTATACAGACGAAAATAATTTTATCATCGTATACCCGGTTGTTCCATGGATCGGAGTGATGTCGCTGGGATATTTTTACGGAAACATCTTTGATAAAAACTATAATGCCGGAAGGAGACGAAAGGAATTACTGATAACAGGAATAAGCTCGGTCCTTTTGTTTTTTTTGTTCCGGTGGATGAATCACTACGGCGATCCGGTTGCCTGGACTGATTACAATTCGTTTTCGCAAACGATAATTTCATTTTTAAATCCCAGCAAGTATCCGCCTTCCATGTTATACCTGCTGATGACACTGGGTGGAACTTTTATTTTTCTTTCTTTAACTGAAAATTCGAAAGGTAAGGTCGTTGATTTCTTCAGTACGTTTGGCAGAGTGCCGTTTTTCTATTACATCATCCACCTGTATGCGATTCACATACTGGCTTTGATCGTTGCACAACTGAGTGGCTATGGCTGGCAGGCGATGCTTTTATCTGAATGGTTAAGTGAAGTTCCTGCATTGGATGGATTCGGCTATAGTTTGCCAGTAGTTTATCTTGTTTGGGCAGGATTAATTATTATGCTGTATCCGTTTTGTAAATGGTTTGATAAATATAAGATTCAGCACAGGGAAAAATGGTGGTTGAGTTATTTGTAAACAATTTCAACCGGTATTTTTTAAGAATTTGTTTTGTAAAAAATTTCAACCGGATTTGAATTAGAAACCGTTTGTCAATAAACTTCAATCAACACAGAATCAGAATTTGCTTTCCAAATAATTCAATTGTGTATTAAACAGAATTGGGTTTCAAAATTAATCCAGGGTGTATTGAAATGGAATTTGTTTAGAAAAGCGAACTGTTAATTCCGGAAAATAGAACGCAATAAAGGCCCGGGGGCGCGGGCGAAAGCGTGCCTGCCCCGGGGCCCCCGCATTGTGAAGTTGAGAGCCCTGCATCTGATTCAGTAAAAAATTCGAAAAATTGAAAAGACATGGCTTGCGCCGGGTGCGTACGGTTACCCTCTTTCCCCAACCGTACGAACCATCGTTGCAAGCCATTGCAACGAAGGCTTTTTTAAATAATCAAAGATTATTTTTCCGGTTCAACAGGACAACCTGATAAATGAAGGTTCTTTTATTGGCATTTAATCAGCTTCTCCAAAGAGATCAAACTCATTCACGCTCGTAATTTTTATGCCGGCGAAATCACCAATTCGCAAATAATTTTTTGAAGCATCCACCAACACTTCATTATCCACTTCCGGCGAATCCGCTTCGGTACGGCCGACGTAAAACCCGCCTTCTTTCCGGTCGATCAATACTTTGAAAGTTTTATCAATTTTTTCCTCATTCAGTTCCAACGAAATATTTTTCTGAATTTCCATTACCTGCGAAGCCCTGTCGTGTTTCACCTCTTCTGGAACATCATCATTGAGTGAAAAAGCGTGTGTATTTTCCTCGTGTGAATAATTAAATATTCCCAGCCTGTCGAAACGGGTTGCGCTTACCCACTCTTTCATCTGCTCAAAGTCGTCTGCTGTTTCTCCGGGGTAACCTGCAATAAGAGTTGTACGAAGTGTAATTCCCGGAACTCTCTCCCTGATCGTACTGACGAGGTCGATGGTTTTTTGTTTGGTGGTACCACGCCTCATGCTCTTCAGCATATTATCAGAAATGTGCTGCAGGGGCATGTCCAGATACTTACAGATGTTTTGCCTTTCATTCATCACATCGAGTACATCCATCGGAAATCCGGATGGAAATGCATAATGCAGGCGTATCCAGTCGATGCCTTTTACATCAGACAAATGAAGGAGCAGTTCGGAGAGATTTCTCTTTTTATAAATGTCGAGTCCATAATAAGTGAGATCCTGGGCAATGAGTATCAACTCCTTCACCCCTTTGGCGGCAAGACTTTTAGCCTGCTTCACAATTTCCTCAACCGGAATGCTGATATGCCTGCCTCGCATCAGGGGAATTGCACAAAATGAACACGGCCGGTCGCATCCTTCGGAGATTTTAAGATATGCGTAATGAAGCGGTGTGGTGAGCAGTCGCTCGCCAACGAGTTCCTGTTTATAATCAGCGCCGAGTGATTTCAGAAGTCGCGGGAGATCACGCGTTCCGAAATAAGCGTCGACGTTTGAAATTTCCTTCTCGAGTTCGGGTTTGTAGCGTTCGCTCAGGCAACCGGTAACGATTAGTTTATCGATCCTTCCTTCCTCCTTTGCCTGGGCATACGTCAATATGGTATCGATACTCTCCTGCCTGGCGTTATCAATGAAACCGCATGTATTGATGATAACGATAGATGCATCATCCTGTGAGGATTCATGTACGACATCAAATTTCGAAGCCTGCAGCTGCCCCATCATCACCTCGCTGTCAAAGACATTCTTTGAACAGCCCAGTGTGATTACGTTGATCTTGTTTTTTTTTAGGCTTTTCGTTTTCAAAGTTAGTTTCTGATTTGCGGGGTTGCCGGAATACGATCAGGAATCTGATCGGTTAAAAAGCGAATCGATGAATTCCTGACGGTTGAACACCTGAAGGTCTTCAATCTTTTCGCCGACACCAATGTATTTCACAGGTATTTTTAGTTCATCAGAGATGCCGATGACTACTCCACCCTTAGCTGTGCCGTCGAGTTTGGTTAATGCAATGGCTGTCACTTCTGTTGCAAGCAGAAACTGTTTTGCCTGTTCGATTGCATTTTGTCCGGTTGATGCATCGAGAACCAGCAATACCTCATGTGGTGCGTCAGGAATTACTTTCTGAACTACTCTTTTGATTTTGGAAAGTTCATTCATCAAATTCACCTTGTTGTGAAGGCGGCCGGCTGTATCGATAATGAGAACATCGGCTTGTTGCGCAACAGCTGACTGAGCCGAGTCGAAAGCAACAGAGGCGGGATCAGAACCCATGGCTTGTTTTACGATTGGCACTTCTATGCGTTTACTCCATATGTCGAGCTGATCTACTGCAGCGGCGCGGAAAGTATCGGCCGCACCAAGTATTACTTTTTTTCCGGCACGCTTAAACTGGTAACCCAATTTTCCGATGGTAGTTGTCTTGCCAACACCATTCACGCCTACAACCATTATGATGTATGGTTTTTTATTTTCAGGGACTGTAAATTCGGATTCGTCGTTACGATTATTCTCATTCAACAGGGAAGCAATCTCTTCTTTGAGGAGGCGGTCAAGATCGTCAGTGCTCACATATTTATCCCTGGAAACCCTGTCCTCAAGCCGCTTGATGATTTTGAGTGTGGTATTGACACCGACGTCGGAGCTGATGAGGACCTCTTCGAGGTTATCCAGGACTTCGGCATCGACGGTAGACTTTCCGACGATAGCTTTTGCGATTCGTGAGAAGAGGCCGGACTTGGTTTTTTCAAGCCCCTTGTCGAGACTTTCTTTTTTCTCTTTGGAGAAAATGCTGAAGATTCCCATTTATAGCGAGTTAACTTTAATGAATCATTAGTCAGGTGCTTTTCATCAGCTAAATTTTGCTTTCAGAATTTGCTGTTTGAAAGATTGGAAATGCTGCCAGTCCCTGAATCCCAAACGATTTTTAACAGCAAGAGCTCCTTTCGGAGAGAAAGAAGCTCTTTATATGCTTTCAAAAAATTTCTTATTTATTCTTAAGAAAATCTTTTACGTGATCGTTGTGAACGACTTCTTCTTTAAACTGGTAAGATCCGGTTTCGGCATTCTTAACCATTTTGATCACTTTAGAAAACTCTTTTCCTTTTCCGGTTTTCAGGGTTGCAACAACTTTCTTTGCCATGATTCTTCTGTTTTTACTTATTTGATTTCTTTATGAACGGTCATCTTTTTAAGGATCGGATTGTATTTCTTCAATTCCATACGTTCAGTTGTATTCTTCTTGTTTTTCGTGGTGATATAACGGGAAATACCAGGCTGTCCGCTGGTTTTATGCTCCGTACACTCTAAAATCACCTGTATTCTGTTACCTTTTTTTGCCATTTTTCATTAAATTTTCTGGGGCTGCAAATATAGATTAAAATGCACGAAATACAAAGATGATTGTGACTTTTTTTAAAAGAAGGGGCTGATATCCAATCTAAAGGAAATTAGTGCAAATTTCCTCAATCCTTAATTATTTTACGAAATCAGGATCCAGTTTCATGATTTTTTCAATTTCATCGACAGAAACCGGACAGTTGACAGAAAGATTTTCATAACCTTTATCAGTGATCAGGACATCATCTTCTATGCGTATGCCGATGTTCCACCATTTACGGTCGCAAGCACTGCCTGGAGAAATATATATGCCGGGTTCAATAGTGATGACGTTACCCGGGGCAAGTTTACCGTGTGTACCTGCATCATGGACATCCAGCCCGAGGTAATGTGACGTACCGTGCATGAAAAAATCAGCATATTGATCGGGGTCGCTGATTATGCCAAGTTCGAGCAAGCCATTTTTAATTACATCCACAGCTGCATAGTGCGGATCGTTGAATTTGTTACCGGGCAAACACGCAGCCATTGCCGCATCATGAGCCTTAAGCACGAGGTTATAAATGATCTTTTGTTCTTCGGTGAACTTGCCGTTTACGGGGAGCGTACGCGTTATATCGGCAGAATAACCCATGAATTGGGCACCCATATCGAGCAGCAACAAATCACCGTCGTGCAACAGTTCCTGGTTTTTTACATAGTGAAGGATTGTGGAATTTTCTCCGCCGCCACAAATGCTGGGATAACCCACATCTTCTGCGCCCCTGAATTTGAAAACATATTCACCGGCAGCCTGAACCTGGTATTCGGTCATGCCCGGCTTCAGCGACTTCATCATTTCGATGTGTCCTTCCATGGAGATCGAAATTGCCTGACGCAATGCAGAAATTTCTTCCGATTTTTTGACTTCTCTCATCAAACGAAGCGACTTTCCCAGGAGGTAGGAATCTCCTTTTGCCGGAGGGAATGATACTTTACGTTTGAAACTATCAACCATATCGTATAAATCGCAGCTGTCGTTTTTAACATTCACCAAACCAGTTGGCATTGGCATATAAAGAATTTTACTGAAGCGGTTTGTATCAATTTCGAGAGTTTTAAAACTGCATGAGTATAAGACAGTCTGAATCCCTGAAATATTTTTTGCCTCATCGATACTTGTAGTTTTACCAGTCCAACGCTCCTCATTCTCATCAGAAGCAGGAATGAACAACTGTTCACTGATTTTGATCCCGGAAGATTCGTATGGAGATTGATAAATAATCAGAACGGCATCCGGCTCCTTTAAACCGGTGAGATAATAAAACGAAGGATCCTGGTGAAAAATATAATCTACGTCGTTAGAACGGTTTTTTGTGCCTGCAGAAAAAATAATCGCAATTGAATTTTCCGGCATGGCCGCTCTTAGTTCACTCCTGTTTTGTTCAAAGAAAGTCCGGGCGGGATAATTGTTCACATTCTTCGGCTGTGCTGCACCACCCTGGCCGAAGGCATAGAAAACAGAAAAGAGCATTACAAAAAAACAACCGGGCGTTCTCATTTCATTTTTTTCCCAATAAAAAATGCCGGAACCATGAGGGACCGGCATTGCAAATATTTCTATGACTGATTAAATACTTCCTTTCCTGATTGCTTTCTCAATCGCCGCGCTGATGCCGATCTTATCAATTGTGCGAAGTGCGGATGTGGAAACCTTTAATGTAATCCACTCCTTCATCTCAGGAATGTAAAATCTCTTAGTCTGCAGATTTGGATTGAACCTGCGCTTCGTCTTCTTGTTGGAGAAAGAAACACTGTTTCCACCCATTGCTTTTTTCCCGGTTAAATCACAAATGCGTCCCATTTTTATGTTATTATTTTTAGAGGCGGCAAAGATAAAAATTTATCATTGGAATACCATATAATCTCTAATTTTTATTAATAAATAAGATTGGGAGAGTCCGCATAACCATTCAATAAAATTTATGTAATCGTTTAAAATTCAATATTTTAAGGCCTATTGTCTTCGATCAGCATTTTTCTAAGCATATTGAGTGCATGTTGTGAAGTCTCAAGGATAACCCGTTCCCTGTGATTTCCAAGTTGCAATTTCCGGGTGATTGTACGTTCGAAATTTGAAACTGCTACCCAGACGGTTCCGACTGGTTTATCCGGAGTCCCGCCGGCGGGTCCGGCTATTCCGGAACATGCAATGCTGTAGTCGGTTTTAAAAAGGCTCAATGCATTTCTCGACATCATTTGAACAACTTTTTCGCTTACGGCTCCTTCTGTCTCCAAAACATGCATGTCTACATTTAATTCCCGAACTTTTATTTCGTTAGCATAAGCAATAATAGATCCGGTGTAATATTCGCTGCTTCCGGGTATGCTGGTAATTTTATGAGCGATGTATCCGCCCGTGCAGCTTTCGGCAGTGCAAAGGGTTTTCTTTTTCTCACGCAACATTTTTCCGACGAGTGCCTCAAGCCTGTCGTTTTCGTAACCGTAAATAAATTCACCGACGATGGATTTTAATTTGGCCGCTTCGTCTTCCACCTCACGCCGGAGGCGATCTTCGTTGGAGCCGGTCGCAGAAATTCTAAGTCTTACCATTCCTGCATCAGGAAGATAAGCAAGTTTCATGTCAGAGGGAAGATTATCCTCCCAGGAAGCGATCTTTTCTGAAAGGTATGATTCACCTATTCCCTGTGTAAGGATCGTCTTATGCACGATAGGTACAAGCTGAAACTTATTTTTCAGAAACGGCAAAACCTTTTTCTCCATGAGCCCCTTCATCTCAGCCGGAACCCCGGGCATTGAAAAAAAGAACTTTTTATTTTTTTCGAAAAGCATTCCCGGAGCGGTACCCAGATGATTGAGAAGTACCGTGCAACTCTCGGGAACCTCAGCCTGCTTTCTGTTTATCGGAGATACCTCTCTCCCTCTCGACCGGAAAATTTCTTCAATGATTTTGAAGGACTCTTCGTCAAACTTCAGCCCGGTATTGAAATAAGCGCAAAGTGTTTTTTTAGTGATGTCGTCTTTGGTGGGTCCCAATCCACCAGTAATTAATATGACATCCGCCCTCCCGGACGCTTCATCTAATGCATGGATAATGTGATCTTTATCATCGCTTACTGAAGTGATTTGCTTTACCCTGATGCCAATTTCATTGAGGCGTGCGGCTATCCAGGCACTGTTTGTATCAACAACCTGCCCGATCAGTAACTCGTCACCGATCGTAATAATCTCACAAAGCAGCATTTTAATCGTTTATTTTGCGAAGATATACACATTTCGTTCCCGTCAAGATTAATATACGTGCAGTTCGAAACATTCTGAAAAGTTAAAATTATAATTTTAAAATATTCCACCAGGCATATCCGTCAGTGCGATATATGCTTGAAAGGAAAATAATGATTCCTGAAATGACCCAGGCTCAAAACGAATCCATTCGTACAATCGTTCAGGAAAACGGAAAAAAACTTTTCGCATTCATTCGTAATCGCGTGAACGAGCCTGAAGAGGCAGAAGATATTTTCCAGGATGTCATGTACGAACTCACCGAATCGTACCGGTTGATGCAGCCGATTGAAAAGATGGCCGCATGGTTATACAGGGTTGCCAGGAATAAGATTACGGATAAATACAGGAAGAAGAGACCCCAGTTGCTCGACGACCAGGTGGTAAGACAGAGTAATGACGAAGAGCCTTTATTCATCAACGACTTATTGAAATCGAATGTCGAGAGTCCTGACCGCGAATTCGATCAGGCATTGATCCAAGTTGCACTGGAACAGGCACTGGATGAATTGCCGAAAGAGCAGAGAGATGTATTCCTGAAACACGAACTGGAAGGCATGAGCTTTAAGGAAATTGCTGATGAAACCGGCGAACCATTAAACACGCTATTGTCGAGAAAAAGATATGCGGTCATTCACCTGAGAGAAAAATTAAGAGACTTATACGAAGAGCTAATCAGTTAATATCAGAAAAGAAATAAACAAATTAAGAAAATGAAAAAATACTGGAAAATAAAGATGCTGTTGTTTGTAATTGTATCCATCGTTGCAATGGCGGCAGTAATCATGTGGACATGGAACTGGCTGGTGCCGGATCTGTTTCACGGTCCAACGATAAACTTTTTGCAGTCACTCGGTCTCATGCTATTGTCGCGGTTATTGTTCCGGGGTTTTCATGGCTTTGGCGGCAGGGCCATGCACTACAGGAAATGGCAGAACTATAAAGAGAAACTTGAGAAAATGAATCCGGAAGAGCGTGAACGGATGCGCGAATTATGGAAAAAGAGATGCGGCGGCTGGAAGTGTGAAGAGGAAGAAAAGACTGAGCTATAAATTTTTATAAAATACCGGATTTTAAATCAGCAGGTTTTCAATTTAATCTATCTTTGAGGTTCAAAAAATATCTGAATGAAAAGCCTCATCGTCATCCTCTCACTGGCAATAATACTTCCTTCATGCTCCAGCGGACAATTTGATTTAGGAAAAGCAAGTAAGGAGGTTAACAAAGCCATTAACGGAAAAACATTAACGAACCAGGAAGTCATCGACGGACTCAAGCAGGCATTGACAATCGGGGGACAGAACGCTTCCGGAAGCGCATCAAAGCCGGATGGTTATTTCAGGAATCCGATCATAAAGATTCCATTCCCGCCAGAGACAAAAAACATGGAAACCAAATTACGTTCACTTGGAATGTCGAAGCAGGTCGATGAATTTGTTTTGACCATAAACCGTGCAGCAGAAGAAGCGGCAAAACAGGCTGCGCCAATATTTACCGATGCGGTGAAATCCATGACCATCACTGATGGAATGAATATTCTGAAGGGAAAGGACACTGCGGCGACCAGCTACCTGCGACAAAAAACTTCTGTTGCTTTACATGATAAGTTCAAGCCGGTCATTAAGGCTGCAACACAAAAAGTAAATGTGACTCAGTACTGGAATCCGTTAGCGACCACGTACAATAAAATTCCTTTTGTTGATCGTGTGAATCCCGACCTGGATGAATATATTACACAGAAGGCGCTGTCCGGATTATTTTATCTGATCTCCCAGGAAGAGATTAAAATAAGAAAAGATCCGGCAGCGAGGGTGACTGATTTGTTGAAGAAGGTATTTGGTAGTCAGTGATTTTTTATTGAAAAATGAAAATTGAAGATTGAAGATTGAAGAATAAAACCAATAACTAATAATCAATTATTCTTCAATCTTCAATATACAATCTTCAATAAAACTAGTATCCCAAAGCAATTTTCTCAGGATCACCTTCGTCAGGCCTGATGCTCATGACTGGAATCTTGGATTGATTGATAATCTGCTGGGCATAATTCCCCATGAAAATTCCTGCTCCCTCCTGATCCGTCATGATGATTAATAAATCAGCATTGATCTGGTGTGTATAATTCATTGTAGTTGCAGGCGAATTGTCCGTCTTGAATATTTTAACCGTATGGGCGACTTCGTGCTCTTCCAGGAAAGATTGAACCTGGTGAATCTTCACTTCAAATCTTCTTTGCATATCGACGTCAGACATTGTCATTAACCCTGCAATGTGAACGATTGAATTGTAATGCTTTGCTATTTCAACACAGTGTTTGACTTTTTGTCTGGATGAATGTGAATTATCAATAGGAAGGACGATGTCTTTAAAACCAATTTTTTTAGAATGCGCCTGCACGGAAATTACAGGACACGGAGCGCTCATTACCACCCTGTAAGTATTGCTACCGACAAGGAAATCCTGGAAGCCACTAACGCCATGAGTACCCATGATGATAATGTCTGCATCCACACTTGTCGCATTGCTGACAATCTTTTTATAGATCTTTCCGTTTTCGGTTTTGAAGGAAACCTTCATGCCGCTGTCGTGGTGGAGTTTCTCAGTGAGTTGTACCAGTTTTTCATTGGCAGAAGACTCAATTTTTTCATCGAATTCTGATTGTGATTTACCAAAGGCAGAACTTATGGCAGAGGAAAAAGAAAAAGATTCAATTACGTGAACGATGATAATTTCGGCTTTGTGGAGTTTAGCCATAAAGACTGCATGCTCCAGAGCAAGATCAGCTGTTTCCGAAAAATCATATGGTATTAATATTTTCTTGATATGAAACTTTTTACCCATTTGTAAGGAATTAAAATTTAATATTCAAACACTGATATAGTTGAAGTCTTTTTTTCCTTTGGTCTGATTGATAGCACCGGAATATCGGAAGAATTTATGATTTGTTGCGCAGATGAACTTATAAACATTAAATCAGTCCAATTCTCTTCCTGTGTCATGATCATGAGCAAATCCGCTTTTATCTTTTTACAGTAATTAGTAATAGAAGTTATGATGTCGTCGCTGGTAATAAATTCAACAGTGCAATTAATGTCTTTATTAGCAATAAACTCATGAACCTGCTTCATCTGAAGTTGCAATTTCTTGACAATGAATTCATCATCGGTAGTCAGAACAGTCACAAGGTGAATGGTGGAAGAAAATAACCGCGCTATTTCTATGCTTTTATTTACTTTTTCCCTTGTTTCCTTAGTCAAATCCAATGGCAGAACGATATTTTTACAGCCAAAACGATGTTTTTTGCCTTTAATTGTGATTACCGGACATGGTGCCTCACGAATAACCCGTAATGCATTGGAACCGATAAACTTTTTCAACCCAACCGATCCGTTTGTCCCCATTACGATAAAAGATGATTTAAGTTTACGTGCGGCCTTTTGAATTTCTTCGTAAACTTTCCCTTTGGTAATCATGACGTTAACGTGGATACTCACTTTTGCCATCGTATCCGACGCCAATTTCTCCATTTCCTTCTTTATTTTTTTTTCAACAGAGTTATTATCCTTTTTGGCGAAAAATGGTAAATGAAAGGATTCATCCATGATATGGATAAGGGTCAGGTCAGCTTTAGTGAGACGTGCCAGGTTGTATGATTGTTCCAGTGCAACAATGGATTGAGCAGAAAAATCAATAGGAACTAAAATGTGATTGTTTAAACTACCCATAAGCTGAAAATAAGTTTTATAATTGCATGCAAATTTAATTTAATCATTTGTATGAGCAAAATACCAGAGTCGGAACTAATCTTAAATTCAGACAAAAGTGTTTATCATCTGAATCTTCATCCACATGAAATTTCCGATACAATTATCAACGTCGGTGATCCTGATCGTGTGGGAATGGTTTCGTCTTTTTTTGAAAAGATCGAAGTAAAAAAACAGAAGCGGGAATTTGTGACTCATACAGGATATTATAAAGGAAAGCGAATCACCGTTTTATCCACCGGCATTGGAACAGATAATATCGACATCGTTTACAACGAACTCGATACTCTTGCCAACATCGACCTGGAAAAACGCGAAATCAAGAAAGACCTGAAATCATTAAACCTGATAAGAATCGGAACTTCCGGTTCGTTACAGGCTGAGATTCCTGTTGATGGTTTTGTTTTCTCTCAATATGGATTGGGGCTGGACGGACTCTTAAATTATTACCGCCTGGAGAACGACGGTGAGGAAAAGAAAATCATTGAATCTTTCAGGTCTCATTATTCGAACGAAGGGATCTTGTCTCTGCCCTATCTTGCAAGGTGCTCTTCAAAACTTGAGAATGCATTGAGCGAAGGAATGTTTAAAGGAATCACCGCAAGCTGCTGTGGTTTTTACGCTCCACAGGGCCGCGTGCTGAGATACGAGCTGGCAAGGAAAGATTTCATCGAGCGACTCCACTCTTTTAAATTTGAAAACCACCGCATCACGAATTTTGAAATGGAAACCGGAGCTATGTATGGTCTCGCCCGCATTTTCGGGCATCACTGCTGTTCGATCAATGCTATTGTTGCCAATCGCATAACAAACGAACATACTCATAAAGGGGACGACACGATGAACAAGCTCATCAGGCTTGTGCTTGACAGGCTTGCAATGAATGTGCTTTCCTGAAAAGTTTTAATTCCTTATGATCTTCTTTACGATTTTTGAATCCCCCGATGATAATTCAAGGGTGTAGAAACCTGCGGGAAGAAAACTTACATCGACCGGAAAAATTCCGGGCAGGTGTTTTTCAAAATTATCATGGGCCACTACCCTGCCGCATTCGTCTTTAATGTCCCACGCACCGATTTTGTTTTCGGAATCGTCCAGATAGAGTATGTCGTTCACGGGATTTGGAAAGACAGATATACTCTCACCGACCGGATCCTTAATGCCCGTTCCGGTCGGGACAAGTTTCACATCCTGGATATTCAGTATTCCATTTTGTAAGGTTACCGGTATAAGCCTTGTGTTGTAACCGATCTTGCTGTATGAAACAATATAATTTCCCGAGTCGGCGTAGCCGGTACGGTAAATTCCTGTCGCATCAGAATTTTCAGTAACCGAAACGGATTGTATCTCGATGAGTGCATTAAAAATCGGCAGTCCGGTAACACTGTCTGTTACGGTTCCTTCCAGATAACAGGCGCGCTGATATGTCGGCCCGAAAATATAGAAATTGCCGCTGTTCATATCAGTAGCGATTATATTTCCCGAATTCAGATACGGATCAGCATCCCAGCAGAGCGAATTGCCGGTCTCGTAATTCCCTACTTCGATCAGATTAGACGGCCGTGCGGCATCTACGATCGTGAGCTGGCTTCCGTAACTCGGAGTGATCAGATAATCATTGAACACCCGGACGTTGTGCACTTCATTGTTGGCGAACTTTCCATTATAAAAAGTGTCAAGCAACGTAATATTATTCAGGTCGGAAATGTCGTACACACCGAGCGGTTCGCTTTGCCTTTCATCGGTGGTGTAGATCACGTGCCCGTCGTCGCTTAACCAGGTGTTGTGATTAAATTGTCCGGGCGTCATTTGTGTAGCAAGTATGACGGGATTGGAGCGATCGGAAATATCATAAATCGAAAACAAACCATCACGGATATCGCTCGTGTAAATGGTGTCGCCGCGAACGTAACTGTCGTGGCAATACCTGGTGGTAATTGCTCCGACATATTCGGGGAACCAGGGATTGCTAATATCAAAGATAAGTACTCCTGTTCCCAACGAGCTGATGTTATGACCATTCACATACAGGAAATTTCCTGCAGTGGTAACCGTATGAGCTGAGGAAAGCTGATTCGCCACGAATCCATCTCCGTAATAAAATTTATAGGGAGCGCTGTCAGGTAAAAATCTCAGGTCAATAATCTGTACGCCGTTTTTAATTCCACCCGGGTCGAATCCCTCGCTTACTGCATAGGCATAATCCCCCTGCACTTTTACTTCATGCCAGAGGTTGCTGACGCCGGGCAACTGGAAGAGTTGCTGAGGAGAGGAAGGATTTGTTATGTCTACAATCACGATACCGTTGTATGCGCCGAGCAAAGCATATTCATTTCCGGCAGTGTCGTTATAATGCCAGCAACCAGCGAGCGACTGTCCGGGGAAATTCAGAGATCCCAGCAGGCTGAGGTTTTTAGGTGACTGAGCAAAAGTTGCAGCGGCGAAAATCACTCCGGTAAAAACCAGTAGACGAGAGAATTTTTTCATTGTTAGTTTATGATGAGCTTTCCGTGTGCAATTACGGATGAATTATTGCTGATCCGGTACTGATATATTCCTGAAGCAAGATTTCCTCTCTGAATGATTATCGGATTTCCCGGAACTTCAACAGGCTTGCGGACAGAATTTCCAATCAGATCGAATATTTCAAGGTAAAGAGGTGCCTGATAATTATCCATTGACAATCGCAGTCTTGCTTCATTATGGAAGGGATTCGGGAAAACGGTAGCTCCGGAAACAACACCTGCTTCGCTCACACTAACATTTGAGAGATTATAATAATTCACGGTCAGGTCCTTCTGATTATTGTTGGTTCCTTCGGTATTTCCGCAGATCCAGAAAGAAGTACCGCGGATAAACATTGCATTTGGAGAATCATCAGTGGCATTAGGGCCGTCATAATTGGATATAAAAATCTGTGGGCCTGAGTCATCGTAGCCGATCGTAAGCCAGTTTTTGTTGACCCTGTTTGCGCTGGTATCGTTTTCAGAACCACCTGTTATGAATACATCGCCGGAAGGATTCATTATCATGGCTGCAGGAACGTCGTCTCCATGAATCGGGCTGTCGTATTGTTTTTCGAAGATGATTGAATCGAGGTTGTTGGTGTATTTCCTAAGTAAAAAATCGTTGTTGTTGGCGAAAGGAATACCGCCGTCGGCGTCGTATGTATAGAATACATATACGTTGTTGTTGATGTCGATTGTAATTTTAGTCGCCTCATCCTTATCATCTCCCACACTGAAATATCCCTGCAGGTAATTTCCATTCGCATCGTATTTAAGAACGACCGGATCCTGGCTGGCATCACCGGAGGATGTCTGGGAATAGCCGGTTACGAAGATATTATCCGATGCGTCGACGACAACATCAGTAACACGGTCGTCGTTTGCAAAGGGTCCGCCGTAGGTGACAGGCAAAGCCCATACAGGCATTCCTGTATTGGCATTATACTTCAGAATGATAAAATCGTCGTCGTGGATGTTTTCGGTTCTTCCCGCGACAATCACATTACCTGCGTTATCAAGAATAATTTTCGCAGGTTCATCTTTCAGATTACCGGTGCCATTGTAACGCTGCAGCCAGAGCTGATTTCCGTTGCTGTCGTATTTGATAGTAACGATATCGTTGTTATCGGCAGAATCGACCGGATTGCTGTCGCTCCTTCCCGTGATATAAATATTGCCGGCGGCATCGAGCACCATCGATTCTGCACGGTCGCTCTGGTTGATATAATTATACGTTCGTGTCCATACCGTATCGCAGGTTGCCGGATCCCATTTCACCAAAAGCATATCACGTTTCTGATCAATCACCTTTGTATAACCGGCGGCGTAAATAAAACCATTCAGGCTGAGTCCGATTGCATAAAATTCGTCGTCGTCGCCTTTGAAGCCTTTGTACTGGTAATTACAGACAACATTTCCGGCAGGATCGATTTTAGTTATCAGTGCATCGAGATTTTGTCCCTGGTTGAAAGTATACCCTGCGGCATAGGAATTATTGTTGGCATCAACGACAATGTCGCGAGCGCTTTCATTGAAGTCTCCCTCGTAATTATAATTCCTGACCCATACGACATTGCCTGTTGCTATTTCATACTTAACCACGGTGGCATCTCTCTGAGTTGTTGTATTGAAAGCACCTCCGGCCACATATATGTATGTGTCATCGACGATGACGCAGGAAGCGACATCGTCTTCGCCGCTTGCCGTGCCTGCATGATACAACGGAGCACCAGACCATTGCAGGTTACCATTTGTGTTGTACATCACCGTCATGAAATCTTCGTCTGATACTAAGGGTGCATTATTCTGGTCAGATTTTCCCGTGATAAAAATGTTACCGACTCCATCTATCGCTATTGAATTTGGATGATCGTCCTGTTGAGTAACATTACCGATACGCTGAACCCAGAATGGATTACCGTCAGATGCCCTGTATTTCAGCGTCTGGAAATCAAAATTTGTGGAGATGGAATTTATATCGGTATCCACTTCACCGGTGACAATTACATTATCGCTTGGATCTACTGCAATTGCTGTAGGAATGTCATCCTGGTTGAGAGGTGCGTTATATAATTTCGTCCACAGGAACAATCCGGTGCTGTCATATTTAATCGTGCGGTAATCGTAGTTGTCACCATTTCCACTTTGTCCGGCAATAATGATATTCCCTGAATGATCTGCTACGATGCAATTGGATCTGTCGTCATGTGTACCATCATACGACCTGAACCAGACCAGGGAGCCGGAATTAATATCATATTTAATGGTAAGGAAATCGTCAGTGGTTCCGTTAAAGGACCGGCCGGTGACATACACGTTCCCGTCAAGTCCGAGGACCATTCCTCTTACTTCATCTTTACCGCTGGCAGCTCCGGAGTTGGAATATTGCTGTGCCCAAAGGAGTGCACCACTGGGATCATATTTAAGAGTAATAAAATCGCTGCTTCCTGTAACCGTATCCGGCTCGACGTTTCCGGCAACGATGCAATTGCCGTTTGCGTCAATTTTCAATTCGACGGGTTCGTCATCAAGTGAATCAACGGAATTATATAATGTGTCCCAAACCACCAGACCATTCGAATCGTATTTGATCGTACGAATATCGGTGGATAGGTCTTCGTCAGAATAACCAGTCACGTACACATTTCCGGAAGCGTCTACACCGGCAGCCACAATTTCATCGTCGCCGTTACCTTTGCCGTTCTTTGTTCTTTTCCATAAAGTATCACCTAAGGGAGTGAACTTAATTGTGAGGAAGTCACGATAATTACCAGGTCTTACTGTATAGCCGACACCGATAAAATTTCCGGCGCCGTCGGGAATAATCCTGTTAAAACGATCCGAATTATCGCCGGTTCCACGATAAAAGGCAGTCCAGGAAGGCGAAACATTTTGTGCCAGGCTGATGCCGGTCATAAGCATACATAAACAAAGTATACACGGATAAAAGTATCTTTTCATTCTAAATAATTAGGATTTTTAGGTTGTGTAATGTACAAATGTAAATATGAATTTAGCAGGAATTATCCTGAAAAAGTAAAAAGTACTTCACAAAGTTATTAAATGACAGATTTAACGCGAAGTTTCATGCCGGGAGTAAAATGGTTACATATTTTCATAGTTTTATATTCCAACAGTTTTTTGTTGAAAAGAACGAATGGATAAAAGAATCTTTTTGCAGGCAAGTGGTGTTAAACGATGGACTATGAAAATAATCAATCGCACAGAAGTAGATGCACTGATTCGTTTGCTTGACGATACGGATGCCGAGATTTACAATCAGATTCAGGATCGCCTGGTTTATTATGGTAAGGAAGTAATTCCAATACTGGAAACTGCGTGGAGCAGCTCGATGGATGCTATTATGCAGGAGAGGATTGAGAGCATTATACATAAGATACAGCTCGACGATTTGAGACAGGAAATACACGTCTGGGCACATTCGGGTTCTCATGACCTCATCAAGGGTGCTATCCTCGTTGCGCGCTATCAGTATCCGGAACTCCAGGAGGAGACGATACAGAAGATGCTGGATAAATTGCGTAAGGATGCATGGCTGGAAATGAACGACGGACTCACTGCCATGGAGCAGGTGAAAGTTCTCAACAAAATATTTTTTGACATTCATGGTTTTGCCGGCAATACGCAAAACTATCATGCGCCTCAGAATTCATTCATCAATATAGCACTTGAAAACCGAAAAGGAAATCCGCTGATGTTGTCGATCCTGTATCTCGAGATCGCACGTTCGGCCGGCATTCCGATTTATGGCGTGAACCTCCCGGAACATTTCATTCTGTGTTATAAGGATGAACTGGAAGACCCATCTTCCATTGGAGATCATTCGAATATACTTTTCTACCTGAACCCTTTCAGCAAAGGAGATATATTCAATAAAAAAGAAATCGATACCTTCCTTCAGCAGTTAAAAATTGAAAAGGACCGGAGTTTTTACGAGCCCTGTACGAACAGGGACATGATACAAAGGCTTATCCGGAATTTAATGAACTCATATCATAAATTAGGGTTCATGGAAAAAGTTGAGGAGTTGATGCTGATGATGCGGGCCACTCAGTGAATTAGTTAATTAGTTAATTAGCCGATTAGCCAATAAGGTTTACTCATTGGCTAATCGGCTAATCGGCTAATTGGCTAATTGGCTCATTGGCTAATTCAATGAAAGTGTCATTTTTTGTAAAGGATCGGGGGATTTTCGGGAAATTTGAAAATTTCTTTTACTTTTGAAAATTATCAAACAAACTCCTCTCCGATGGTATTTATCCGTACAAGATTTTCTCTTGTTTTTGTGTTCTTTTTATTGTTTGCGGGCAGCGTATATTCACAGGTGCCGGTAGCCAACTTTACAGTAGCAAATCCTGACAGTTGTGCGCCATTCCTGAACGTGACATTTGATGCGAGTTCGTCTACAAACAGTCCGACATCGTTTACCTGGGACTTTGGCGATGGCACTGCACCATTTCCAACATCCAATCCAATCGCACAACACAATTTTGCAACACCGGGTCAGTATACTATTACGCTTACTGCAACGAATGGCAGTGGTAGTTCAGCTCCTTTGGTACAGACGAATTTAATTACCGTTTTTGAAAACCCAACTGCTGGTTTTACCACCGATGTGGACACAGCATGTTCGGGTCAGCCAATAAATTTCACCGATGCTTCCACACCCGGCGACGGAGCGATTAATTTCTACAGCTGGTCTTTCCAGGATGGCAGTCCGCGTGATTCCACAACAGGCGCAACCGTCGCTCACCCTTACGATAACTTTACACTGAATGTGACCTCGTATATCCCGCAATATTTTGTGAGGGACGTAAACGGATGCAGGTCAATTTTCAACCAGAACACATTGTACATTAAACCCGATGCCACAGCTGAAATCGGTATAGGTCCCGGAAGCAGTTGCAGCATACCCGCCACGGTCATATTTGACAATTTCAGTGCGGGACCTGCGATCTATTCATGGGATTTTGGCGATCCGGGAAGTGGTGCGCTCAACACTTCCACGGCAGATGAACCCAGCCATACCTACAATGCATCCGGAAGCTATTTGGTCACGCTCATCAGCGGTATGCCCGGATGTACCAGCCAGGATACGATGACGGTAAACGTATTTCCTCCCGTTGCAGGCTTTACGGTTTCCGACGACACCGTTTGCATCGGTCAATCCATTGCGTTTACGAATACGAGTACGCCTACTCCGTTGACATCACTGACCTTCCAGTGGAATTTCGGTGACGGAACACCATCGAGTTTTGCGCAGGATCCTAATCATTCGTATATCAATCCGGGGACCTATACGGTTACATTGACAACACGACTCGGCAGCTGTTCGAGCACTGCGACTCATAACATTTATGTTCCGGCAAGGCCATCTGTCACTTTTTCTTCGCCTGATCACCTGGCCTGCAATATTCCGTTTGATGTGACCTTTAATGCCGACACAACCTCACTGAATGTTGGATGGTCTTGGAATTTCGGCGACCCGGGAAGCGGTGCGGCTAATACTTCAACCAGCAGGGATCCTGTTCATACCTATGCAAACTTCGGATCATACTCGGTAAAACTTGTTGTGACAAATATTTATGGCTGCAGCGATTCTGTTACGCTTGTCAACTATGTGGTGGTGAGAGCCCCGACGATTGATTTTACCGTTCAGGACAGCGGCTGTGTCGGAAAGATCTTCAACTTTAATGCTGTGATCAATTCCCCGGCAGACCCCGTGATATCCGATTATACCTGGGATTTCGGCGACGGCAGTCCGACTCAATCGGAGACAACCCCCGGAGTCACTCATCAATACAATACAGTCGGAATTTACGATGTGACGCTTACCATCACCACACAGAGTGGATGCACGGCAACCTTGACCAAGCCGGAATATGCACGTGTTGGCACCCCTCCGACCGCCACGATCGATTCGGTACTTGATACCATTTGTTTCAAAGGGACAATTAATTTCAACGACCTCACTCCTCCTCCTGTAACGGGATGGCAATGGTTTTTTGGCGACGGACAGAGTTCGACTGACAGGAATCCCGGTCATAAGTATGAATTTGACACCTCCGGAGTTGCCGATCCTTTCGACATCATCCTGATTGCCTATTACAACGGCTGTGCTGATACCGATACGGTGGTCGACATGATTGCAGTGCTTCCTCCCGTTCCGATTTTCGATACGCTGTTCAGTTGTTCGAGTCCCAACGATGTGACATTTATAAATCTGAGCGGAGGATCCGACAGCTATTCATGGAATTTCGGAGATGGTACACCAGCCGATACGGCAACGAATCCCATACATACTTTTCCGGGACCGGGTACGTATAATGTAATACTCTCCGACAGCAATTTTGCAAACGGGTGCAAGGTGGATACATCGATGATCATTCAGATTACGAATCTCACCGCAGTAGCCAACAGTGATGTAATTACCGGGTGCCGGCCCCTCACGGTGCAATTTTCGGGGAGCGCATCGCAGGATGCGCTTGCTTATCAATGGACATTCGGAGAGGGAATTCCGTTTGTGAGAGACACTTCCTTCACCGCAGATACCCTGCATCTATATAACCGTCCGGGATTCTATACTGCAACATTAACGGTAATAGACCTGCATCAATGCGTGCTCACGGATACGCAGGTTGTTCATGTACTCGGGCCGACTGCAAACTTTACATCTCCTGATCCTACTGGCTGTTCTCCGTCACTGATTACGTTAAGAGACAGCAGCCAGACAGACGGAGGTCCGATCGTGAGCTGGGTGTGGGATTTCGGTACCGGAGAACCTACACAAACCACCAGTGTGGATTCGGTTGTCCATCCATACAACAACACGGGAACCTATACAGTAAGGTTAACTGTAACGGATGCAAACGGCTGTACGCATACGCATTCAAGACCTAATTACGTGAGCACAACCAAACCGACGGCGGGAATTATCATGACAGACAATACGGGTTGCGTTAATGCTCCGGAACTGATCACCGGGAATGCGGGACCGGCGGGTACTTTTGCATTGCCTGTTACCTATACGTGGGATTTCGGCGACGGCGGATCTTCGTCAAGTACTTCAAATACGACTACACATTCGTATACGGCAAACGGAAATTATGTGATCGATCTGAAAGTAGTTGACAACAATGGTTGTCGTGATTCGATACAAACTAACATAGATGTCAATACAACGCCGGCGAGTTTCACGATCGATACGAGTGGAACGTGTGAAGAAGAAAACGGGATCAAGAAGGCCGTCATCCATGTTTCATTACAGAGTACTTCGAACAATCTCGTAACCAACTGGCACTGGAACTGTCTTCCGCAGATCGATCAGGCCATCTGGGCGCTTCCGACATTTGACGTGGACTACAACCAGCCGCCGGGAAATTATGATATCTCGCTTACCGTGACGAATACTTATGGCTGTACAGACACGTATATTGAGCCGGGTGCAGTGGTTGTGCCCGGACCAAGTGGCAGCTTCTCTTTCACACCAAACAACGGTTGCAGACCCTTGACGGTTGATTTCCATGGGTCGAGTATAAATTCTGCATTGTATGCATGGGACTTCGGTGATGGAGTTGTGTTGAATGATACGCCGGATTCGCTGGTACAACATACCTATACGGCTGTTGGTACTTTTACTCCGCAGTTTTACCTGGGTTTCCTGATCAGCGGAACATCACTCTGCTATGTTCCGGTGCCTACACAGGGCGACATCACCGTAACCTCTCTGATTGATGTAAACATTCTCGAAGACTCGATAGTCGTTTCGGATGGGGAACGTGATACTCTCAACGTAGATGTTATAAACGGTACTCCCCCGTTCATTTATAACTGGACGCCAGCCAGCCAGGTGATCAACGGTCCTTCGAGCACTTCGTTTCTTGCAACCACCACCGGTCATACCCAGTATTATTATGTCGAAGTGCCTTATGGTTCACAGGGATGTTCCGGTTTTGATTCCGTATTGGTCATATACAAACCGTGTGAGGCTCTGTTGAAGATTCCAAACGTTTTCACGCCTGACGGAAATTTCCTGAATGATACTTACCATATAGATGAGCTGTGCAACTTCGATCAGTTCAAATTCCGAATTTACAATCGTTGGGGAAAAATCATATATGAATCCGACGACCCTGACTTTCACTGGGACGGAACTACTGAAAGCGGATCAGAAGCGTCCGAAGGAGTCTACTATTATGTACTCACTTTGAAAACCGGTGAACTGCATGGGTATATTGACTTGATACGAAACGAAAATTGATTAGCCGAATAGCCAATTAATCGAATCCTAACGCCAAACACCACAAACTCTTAAACATTTTTGTCCAGGCGGAGTGTGTGGCCCATCTTATCTCTCTTCGTCTGAAGATAAGACTTGTTGTACTTGTTGGATTCAATTTCGATTTGAACTACGTTGGTAATTTCCAGTCCGTAGCCAATCAGCCCCGCACGTTTTTTCGGATTGTTAGTCATCAGTTTCATTTTTGAAACACCCAGATCACGCAGGATCTGTGCTCCCACTCCGTAGTCGCGTTCGTCGCTTTCGAAACCGAGTTCAATGTTTGCTTCCACTGTATCCCTTCCCTGCTCCTGCAGTTTATAGGCCTGCAGCTTATTGAGAAGACCGATTCCCCTTCCTTCCTGGTTCATGTACACGATAACGCCTTTGCCTTCCTGTTCGATCATCTCCATCGCTTTATGCAACTGCGGTCCGCAATCGCAACGGCATGATCCGAAGATATCGCCGGTAAGACAGGATGAATGCACACGCACCAGGACTGGTTCGTCCTTTTTCCAGGAGCCTTTCACGAGAGCAAGGTGCTCCTGTCCGGTGGTGATTTGTTTGTATGCATACAAAATAAAATCACCGTAGGCAGTGGGGAGTTTTATATCGACTTCTCTTTCAATGAGGCTTTCCTTCTGGAGCCGGTAAGCGATCAGGTCTTCAATGGAAATGATTGAAAGTTTTAATGTCCCGGCAATTTTTACGAGATCAGGAAGCCTTGCCATCGTGCCGTCTTCGTTCATGATTTCGACGAGTGTGCCTGCCGGATAAAATCCCGCGAGTTTAGCGAGGTCGATCGTTGCCTCGGTGTGACCGGTCCTTCGCAGCACACCGCCCTTCTTGGCACGCAATGGAAAAATATGTCCGGGCCTTCCCAAATTCTCCGGTTTTGTTGCAGGATCAATGAGCGCCTTGATCGTTTTAGAACGATCGGATGCCGAAATGCCCGTCGAAGTTCCCGGCCCGATGAGATCTACCGAAACCGTAAACTGCGTTTCATGTGATGAAGTATTCGTCTTCACCATGAGCGGAAGCTGTAATTCTTCGCACCGTTCCTCCGTGAGAGCCACGCAGATGAGACCCCTGCCATGCTTAGCCATGAAATTGATCATTTCGGGAGAAGAGTTTTCCGCTACGGTGATGAAATCACCTTCGTTTTCGCGATTCGCATCATCGACTACGATGATGGCTTTGCCTTTTTTCAGATCGGCAATAGCTTCTTCGATGGTATTCAGTTTGAACATAGGATGCAAAGTTAACAAAGTTGCAGGATCAGGGGGAAACATTACAGGTCTTATTCTTATTCTCAGTCCTGAATTATGCCTGGAAAACCTGAAATGAGGCAATCACTTGCCGGGAAACATGAATTTGTCACAGGTGTAAGATAAACCGGGAAAATTGAAAATACCCGGGTACAAACAGGCTTATCATTGTTATGAATAAAAACCTAATACAGCATTATGGTTTAACTCAGCCCCGTAAGGCTGACCTCAAAAGCCGCCTAATCCCGTAAGATTTGCGGCTTTTGTTTTTTTCTATTATCACAGTAGTGTATTTTCAAATTCTCAAATTCTCAAATAAAAAATCACTTCGAAGTCTCCTCCTCCGTCTTTTTCTTTTTTCTCAAGAGGTCTCTGAAAGTATTGAAATCCTTCCGGTAGAAAAATCCGATTCCCTGAGTGTATGGCGACTGAGAATATTTGATGATGTCGTCTGCATTGGAACGGTTAAACACTTTAACCCTGAACCGGCCGTCTTCGCTTACCTTATATTCCACGTTGAAATCTCCAACTACGTTATTATTCAGATAGGTCTGGTCACCGAGGAAACCGACATTGGTTTCAATTGTGAGACGATCATTTAAAAGAGTCTTTGAAAATAATAAACGTAATTCTTCCGGAGTATAGGTATCCTTCGCATGATAGTTAATACTTAAATCGAAACTCTTGTTCAATTGTCCGAGCCAGTTACTCACCTGGTTACTCAGCAGTTCACTGGCGGTAGCGCCTGCACTCGCACTTGCGTCTATACGTGTTCCTGCCTGTCCGGCACCGGTAGGCGCAATGAACTGGTTGAACATTAGCAGAGAAAACATCTGCTTGTTGATTTCCTGTTCGGAATTTAATTTGGTGCTGAGTAGTCCTTCCACAGTCGGATCGAGTCCCTGTACATGAATCTCATAATTGATCGTCGGGTTCATGAGCTTATTCGTAAGAATGAGCTTGCATTCCACCGGAACTCTTCTCCGGTATGTTGTATCCTGAAGTATATTATAGAGAGAAGATGTGTGTACCGTATAGATCGCCGAAAGGTCAACCACTGCATTGTACGGATCACCGGCCCAGGTAATCTTTCCTCCGGGTACGATGGAGAATTTTTTATTGATCAGGTTCTGTAAGGTGAACAGGTATTCTCCCCTTTCAATCACGTATGTTCCGAACATGTTGAAATTCCCATTCGTGTTTATGTCGAGTCGAAGGCTGCCGGTTCCGGATCCTGTGATGACGTCACCGATCTTTTCATCGAAGATGATCTTTATCTCGGCATTGCGATTCATGTCGAGGTTCATGTTCAAACTGATGCCGGAGAGGTTTACGATATTGCGGGTGATGGAAAGGCTTGTGTCCTTCGTCCGGTCGATGAATGTAATGAAGCTGTTGCCGCTTATGTCTTCGAGCGTATTCAGCGGTATGCTGATCTTTGTTCCCTTGTCGGGACTCAGTGAAATATCCATCGACATATTTTCAATGGGACCCCTGAAATGTGCATACCCGCTTGCATTCGCCAGTCCATAATACAGAAGATTGTCGCGGCTGGTTGTATTGAGTACCTGGAAATTTCTTGCAGTCATTTCAACATCGAAACGGAAATTTTTAAAGTAATCGTGGTAGATGGTTCCTTTTAACGTTGCCTGGTTTGTATTAACATCCACCAACGTTACTCCGTCCAGCTCGATCTGATTTTCTCTCACATTAATCGTACTGTTGAAACTATAACGCGTGTTCAGGTAATTAACGATCAGGCTTGTCTTGTTGAGACTGACGGTACCGTCCAAAACCGGCTTTGAAAATGTTCCCTTGAGACTCAGGTCGGCAGAGACCTTACCGTAAACCTCCCTCATGATGTCGCTGATGTATGGTTCGAGCGGATGCAGGTAAAAATTATTCAGCTTGATATTGAAGTCGAGTTTATTATCGGACCTGGATATGTAATAGCTTCCGCTGATATCGACGACTTTCGCCACGCCCTTAATGATGCTTATGTTGGAAACAACCATGTCCTGGTTTCCGATGTACCTCGACATCAGCGAGGCATTTCCAAGTGTGTCCTTATCGAATGAAAGGTTGGAAATTTTCAGGTCGCTTTCGAGTTGAAACTGGTTAAACGGATCCGTAAGGAAAACTTCTCCATTCACGATGCCTCCAAAAGCCGAATTCGAAGAACGATTACCAGAGATCAATGCATTGAGATGACGAAGATCAAATTCTTTAACCAGGAGAGCGATACGGTCTGACGATTTCTTTCCATATACCCCATCGAGCCTGATGGATTCGCCTGCCTTTGAAAACTGAAAGTTAGTAACAGTAATTTCCGAAGAATCGAAAATCAACTGGTTATTTTTATCAAGCTTCCACTCTTCATTTTCAACGATGAAGATCGATGAATCGACTTTCACATTGAACCGGCTTGCAGAAAAGAAATCGATGGCGCCTCTGAAATCAGCGCTGTTGGTAACGGTGTCAAGATCCGACAGGCTGATTTTGTAATTCAGTCTGTTATTTTCAGCCACTGCATTAATACCGGGCATCAGGATGAAATTGTTTCCGCTCTTGCTTATCATCGCTGCCTTTGCATCTACCGTGAGAGTAGTGTTTTCTGCAGTGGTTTTTAAATTGAAATTCTCAACTCCCAATTCCTTGAAACGAATCCATTCCGTTTTAAGATCGAGAGCAAAAATGTTATTGGTTCGGTTAAAATGTCCTGCGATGGTCGTATTAGGCGCAATGCTCCATTTCGGAATAAAAAGCTCCGTAAATAAATTCATGTTTTTAATGCGAATGTCATAGGTAAAATTTTCCTTCGATTGAAATGTCTTTGACGGAAGGATAACGGAAGGAAGGTATTTCGGGATGATTTCCTTGAAAGCATCAACTACCTTTAACAATTCGAAATCGCCGGCGAGATGAGCATCTACCGCATCGGATTGAACATCGAATGTTCTGGTACCGTTGTTTTTGTCATCCGTGATTTTTATGGAACTCAGGTGATACTGTTTATTACCATAAATGAAATTGGTATTCTCAACATTTATGGTACCAACAATGTTATCAAGCTTGTTCCCCCGGAAATTGGTGCGGATCAGCGTCTGCAATATGGTTTTATCTTTCGTACGGAATAGATTCAGCGTATCAAGGTGTGCGGTCTTTATATCGGCGACGAAATTGAACTCGGGCAGTTTGCCTCTGAAATCTATTGAACCGCTGAAGTCGAAATCTACATTAGGCTCCTTCACTGCCAGTGATCCGTTGAATAATTTTTTAGAAACCTGTCCGTCAATCTCCAGGTTTTTATAGTTATAGTTCTTAAACACCAGTTCGCTGATTTTACCTTCTAGTATTGCATTGATTTCATCCAGTTTCAGACCGGTACCCTTCAGATCCACGCTGAAAGTGACATTACCGAGATCCGAAACATCTGAGATTTTTCCTGCATCGAAATTATTTGCGGCGAGATGTCCGCTGTAAACGCTTGAATTATTTTTAGGATTGATTTTCAGGTTCAGGTCTGAATTCAGCGAACCGATTGCTGTATTAATATTTCCATAAGCAACAAAATCCGTGACGAAGCCGGTAAATTTTCCCTTGAATGTAACAACTCCCAGTGCATTAAGGTTTTCAGGAACTTCAAGAGTCTTTCCTTCTTCAAAGGGTGGAACCGGCAGCCATTCAACGTCTCTCTTATTTGTCTTTATCTTTTCAGCCGTCACTTCAAAATATGTATCGTTGATGTATGGCAGTCCCTTGATCGACACGTTGCCGATGAACTCCGACTGATCACCCCATTGAAATAAAATATTCTTCCCTTTGAAGTTATTCACCAGACCGTGAAAATCTCCCGCAAGTTTTAGTGACTTGTCTATGCCGTATAGATCAGGAGCGAAATACGCAATATCAGAAAAAGACACTTTGCTGTCTTTGAAATCGGAATTCCAGCGTACCCTGCTTGTAAATTCATCAAAACACGGAAAGCTGTCGTATTGAAAGGTCAAATCCGTATGCAGGTCTGTATGTGGTGTCTTAATGACCAGCTTCTTAATTCGGATCTCTGTATCTGAAACCTTTGCATCACCGGAAAATTCATCGAGACTGAAACCACTGTGATCATGGAAAGAAAGTTTCCTGATGTCGACAAATATGGAATCGTTGAGGGTCGAGAAATTCCTGAATTCACCGTTAATGCCCGAAACATCGAGATGAGAAAAATCGACACCGCGAACCAAAGCGGTATCATCCTGGATGTCGTGCCTGAACCTGAAATCCTTCAATACGAAATTTCCTGCCTCGATCTTCCAGGGCTTCCCTCCTGCTGATGTATCGCCGGAGGAAAAATATTCAGTAATGAAAAAAAGATTGTCGTGTGCCTCGCCTTTATATTGAACCAGTGAAAAATTTCCTTCAACGAGAGAGACTTTTCCGATCCGGAGGGTCCTGTTCTGAGTGCTGATATCATTTATGGAAATGCTTAACTCTTTTGAATAAATTAGCGTGTCACCATGCAGATCCTCAATATAAAAGCCCTTGAGTACAACGCTCTTTACAAAGCGGATGCTCACCCTGTCGATGTTTACTTTCGTATGAAGCTCGCCGGAAAGATATGATGTTAATCGCCTGGCAATGAAAGTCTGAACCGAGTCAAACTGCACAGCAAGGAAAAGCAGGCATACTGTAAGCAAAAAAATGCTTATCGTCCATAAAACGATGCGAACAGGTTTTTTAATAATTTTGGAATTTAAAAGTGTGCATTAACTCAACTTTCATACCATGAGAGAAAGTATAATACTCGGCATTGAGTCTTCCTGTGATGAAACCGCTGCAGCCGTCATCCGTGGTACTGATGAGTTGTCTAATTTCATTGCAGATCAGCGCCTCATTCATAAATATTTTGGTGGCGTTGTTCCCGAGCTGGCTTCGCGTGCACATCAGCAGAAGATTATTCCTGTTGTTGAAGAAGCTCTGCGCCAGGCAAATATAAGTAAAAATGAACTTGATGCCATTGCTTTCACGCGAGGACCAGGATTAATGGGTGCATTACTTGTGGGAGTGTCTTTTGCAAAATCATTTGCCCTGGGTTTGAATATTCCGCTCATCGAAGTGAATCATCTACAAGGTCATGTGCTGGCACATTTCATCACAAGGAAAGGCACCGATAGAAAAGCGCCGGCCTTTCCATTCCTGTGTCTGCTTGTCTCCGGAGGACATACTCAGATCGTGAAGGCAGATGATCATCTTACGATGCATGTCATTGGCCAGACGAGAGACGATGCCGCCGGCGAAGCGTTTGATAAGTCAGCTAAAATTTTAGGTATTCCATATCCCGGTGGACCGCTGATTGATAAATATGCGCGAGAAGGAAATCCACTCAGGTACCGGTTTCCGGTTCCCCAGATTGCAGGACTTGATTTCAGTTTTTCCGGGTTAAAGACTGCCATTCTTTATTTTATCAGGGACGAAGTAATGAAAGATGAAAATTTTATTGAGAAAAACCTTCCCGACATCTGTGCTTCCATACAGTATTCGATCGTGAATATTCTCATGCACAAAATCAGGCTGGCTATCGAACAGACGGGCATCAGGGAAATTGCACTTGCAGGTGGAGTAAGTGCCAACAGTTCTCTGCGCAAGGCCTTCGAATCTCTCGCCAATACCGATGGCTGCAATATTTATATTCCGCCATTTGAATACTGTACTGATAATGCGGCGATGATAGCAATAGCAGGCCATTATAAATATATCAGAAAACAATTTTCATCACAGGATGCGGTCCCATTAACCCGAATCGAATATTAAACTTCTGAATTCAAATTGAAAAAAATATGAAATGGATTGTTCTCATCTTTGGATTAATTCTCACCTCCTGCTTTTCAGGTAAAAAAGAAGCAGAAATTCCGGCGCAGGTTAACAGGGCCGATACTATGCAAATCATTCGTGACTTTATCTGTGGACTCTGGAGTATGGATTCGGGGAATATTCTGATGAATGAAGGATATTATTTCAAACCGGACGGAAGCGTGGATTTCGTTGCTGCGGAAGTAACAGGAGAATGGAAATTAATCACTAACGATACTATTAAAATTTCATATGCCGCTTTTCACAGGGAATTATCATCAGTGAACCGCATCGATTCACTCACAATCGATCGAATGGTGCTTCGTGACAGTGGTGGTACGAGGGTCTTCCGCAAAGTTCCTTTTGGAATGAACATGGAAGGAACAGTGTTGCAGGGATTTGCAGGAACGCTGGACAAAGGCGAAGAAAGAGAATATAATTTCAATATTCCTTCCTCAAAAAAAATTCAATTGAAACTGCAAAGTCCCAATGAAGAATTATCATTTAATGTATACGATGGAAATAACCTGATTACCTCTGCACCATTGCGGGAATGGACAGCCATCATGATCAGAGGAGGAATGTACAGACTGGTTATATCCAATCCTAAGAATGGCCATTCCAGGGAAGAAGGAAAGTTTGATTTGAAGGTGATTTCCTTTTAGTCATTAGTCTCTAGTCTCTAGTATTTAGTCTTTAGTCTTTAGTCTTTAGACTTTTCGTAGTTAGTTATTTATCTCTGATAATTTATTTGATGAACCCATCTAACAATTATCGGAGTAAGACTAAAGACTAGAGACTAAAAACTAAAGACTACCAGATAGAAACCCGTATAGAATCAGGGCGCCACATTTTATCGCCATCTTTAATTCCAAAGGCTTCGTAGAATTCCTTCACATTGCTGAAAGGACCGTTTACCCGAAGGAAATTTGGAGCATGCACATCGGTCATCACCTGCATGGCGAGTGCCTGATCGCGGGTATGACCCAGCCATCCGATGGTATATCCTAAAAAGTACCGCTGCACAGGCGTGAGGTTATCGATGCTTTTTCCCTGTTTGTATTGTTCAGTCTTTTTAAATGCGTCGAGACCGATGACGATACCGCCAAGGTCGGCGATGTTTTCTCCGAGTGAAGCACTGCCGTTTACATGAAGGCTGTCGAGGACTACATAGCTGCTGAACTGATCTTCCAGTAGTTTTGCTTTTTTACTGAAGTTGATGGAGTCGGATTCCGTCCACCAGTTAGTAAGATTTCCATCGGCATCGAACTGGCGGCCCTGGTCGTCGAAGCCATGCGTAAGTTCATGTCCGATAGTGCTTGCTGCCGCATAACCATAAATGATCGCATCGTCGGCAAGCGAATCTGCAATACCGGGAATCAGGAAAATTGCCGCCGGTAAAACGATTTCATTGTTTGAAGGATTATAATATGCATTGTAAGTCTGCGGTGTCATCTCCCATTCATTTCGGTCGACAGGCTTATAGAGTTTCGAAACGAGGTCTTCGAATTGCCATTTCCTGCAACTCATTACATTTTTAATATGTGATTCTCTTCCGATTTCCAACGTAGAATAATCTTTCCATTTATCAGGAAAACAAACCTTGCTCTTTATCTTACCAAGCTTATAAAGAGCTTTCGTTTTCGTGCTGTCGCTCATCCAGTCGAGTTTCTCGATGTGTTCCCTGTATGTGGTCATCATGTTGTCTACAAGCGTTTCATAACGCTTCTTCATACTCGCAGGCACGTATTTTTCGACGTATAATTGCCCGAGAGCGTCTCCGAGGTACGATTCTTCTTCGTCCATCATCCGTTTCCATCTTGGGCGCTGTGCGGTAGTTCCGGTCATCACCGTACCATAGAAATTGAAATTCTGCTGATCGAAAGGTTTGCTCAGATCGCCTGCATAGGAATTTATCACGTTCCAGCGGAGGTATGTTTTCCAGTCATCGATACTTACGGTATTGAGGCTCTTCTCGACCTGCTTGTAAAATTCAGGCTGGCCGACGATCACACTGTCGATGTTTTTAACATTCACCCGGTCGAGAATATTCTTCCACTGTATGGATGGTGTGAGATCGGTGAACTCTGCCAGGCTCATTTTATTATAATTGGCATATGGATCACGGA
Organism: uncultured Flavobacteriales bacterium; assembly: GCA_964595205.1. GTDB lineage: Bacteria > Bacteroidota > Bacteroidia > AKYH767-A > 2013-40CM-41-45 > JADKIH01. Next base: position 113,931 of record CAZQOQ010000035.1, read on the forward strand.
GGTCTTCGAGTTTCCTGGAAGCCCTTGCAAGATCAGTTTCGATCCTGAAAATAATCTCGCTGTTTGCTTTTGCTTTCTTCTCATCATCGCCAAGCAGCATGAACATCTTCACCAGGTGACTCTTATATTCTTTCCTTATGTTCTGAGTTCTCGAATCGTTGTTGAAATAATAATCTCGCTCCGGGAGTCCGATTCCGCCCTGGTAGAAATGCAGAGCATACTTGCTGCTGTTTTTTTCGTCCTGGAAAATAGCAGGAGAAAACAGCGGAGAACCGGAATGAACCTGCATTTCGGCTATTACGTTCAGTAATTCCTCCCTGGTTTTTATAGATGAAATCATGTCAAACAGAGGCTTCAACGGTTCGATGCCCTGCCTGTCGATGGTAACGGTATCCATTGCAACCGACCAGAAGTCGCCGATACGCTGGGTGTTGGTGCCCTTTTGTGCATTTTTATCTGCAGAAGCCTCGTCGTTAATTTTACGGATCTGATCGTAGATGTCGTTCCGGACAAGGTTCGAAATGCCCCACCTTCTTTCGCTGGCAGGAATGAGATTATTCTTCATCCACGACCCGGTAGCAAAGCGGAAAAAATCATCGCCGGGTTTTTGAGTGCTGTCTATATATTGCCATAAAAAATCGTCTTCTTTGATGTTTGTATAATCCTTTGTCTGGCTCTTGCATGCATATAATGCAATTACCGGTATGAACATTAATTTTACAAGTTGCTTCATCGTTTTTATAATTAGCTGAATTTTAATTTTTACAAATAAGATTATCGATCTAAACAGGCCGGCAAAGCTAAAAATTTGTGCTTGTCAAACGACATAAATAACATTTTGTTAAGAATACTGGAAAAGTTGTGACAATTTATTGATCCGGTATTGTGTAGATTCGCAAAAAATGCAAATATGAATCGAAAAAGGTTACTTACCATCCTCTGTCTTTCTGCTCTATTAATTGAATGTGCGTATTCACAGGAAACGAAAAAAGACACGACCGTTCGTTATCCCGATGAGAAACATTTTAAATCGGTGAGGCAGTTGACATATGGCGGTGACAATGCGGAAGCATATTTCAGCTTTGATGACAAGATGCTTTCCTTCCAGGTCACGAATCCTTCGTGGAATGTGTCCTGCGATCAGATTTATTATGCATCGATTAAAAGTTTCACTCCAAAGCTGGTAAGCACGGGTAAAGGAAGAACGACATGTTCCTATTTTTTACCTGGCGATACGCTGGTACTTTACGCATCGACTCATGAAAATTCGGCGGAGTGTCCTCCGAAACCCGCACCTCGGGCAGATCACAAATACGTATGGTCGATCTATCCAAGTTTTGATATCTATGTTGCAGACCTGAAGGGAAACATCGTGAGAAAGCTGACAGATACTCCGGGTTATGATGCAGAGGCAACGCTGAGTCCGCAGGGAGATAAAATCGTATTTACATCGATGAGAAACGGCGATCTTGATCTTTATACGATGAATGTTGACGGCAGCAATGTGAAACAGGTTACACACGAACTCGGTTATGATGGCGGAGCCTTTTTTTCGCCAGACGGAAAGAGTCTGATCTTCCGGGCTTCCAGACCAAAGACCGAAACGGAAATTAAAACATACAAGGATTTACTGGCACAAGACGAGGTGATGCCAACCGAGATGGAACTTTTCACCTGCGGCATTAACGGGGAGAATCTCAGGCAGATCACTCACCTTGGCGGGGCAAACTGGGCGCCGTATTTTTCGCCGGACGGAAAGCGCGTGATTTTCTCCAGCAACCACGTTAAAAAAGGATATCATTTTAATTTATGGATGTGTAATCTTGACGGAAGCGGCCTCGAACAGATTACATTTGATCCTGTCTTCGATGCCTTTCCGGTTTTTTCGAGAGACGGTAAGCGGCTTGTATTTTCGAGTAACAGGAACAATGGCGGCGGTCACGACACGAATCTCTTTATTGCCGAATGGGAGTGAATCCTGTTTTTAGAGGCAGTAAAAATGCATCCTGATATATTTTCATAGATGGTCGATGAGCATTTAATGAACACCTGATTGAAAAGTACGTCATCGTACGTGAAACGTATTCCGATTAGTCATTTTGATTTTTTATTGCAAAATTTGCAGGCTTAGCCAAAGACATATTAGTATTTATGAAGCCAGGTCGTATTTTGTTATTTGTTGTCGTGGTAATTTTCGGAATTATTATTTATGTCAACAAATGCTCGAATGAACAATCACCCGCTGCAAATCAGGGCAGGAATAATACCCAGCCTTTACTGGTAAACGGTCGCGTTATTTCTCCAAAGCCGCTTGAAGAAAAAATCTTCGCTTCGGGGACCATTTTAGCAAACGACGAAGTAGAAATCAGGAATGAAATTCCGGGTCGTGTCACTTCCATATTATTCAAAGAGGGGAAAAAAGTTTCCAAAGGTGAATTACTCATTACATTATATGATGATGATTTAAAGGCACAACACAAGAAGCTGTTGCTGCAAAGGGAACTTGCACAAAAGACGGAAGAGCGTCAGCGTGATCTTCTTTCAATCAACGGCATCAGCCAGCAGGATTATGACCTGTCGCAGAATCAGCTCCAGACTATCAATGCAGATATCGAAATGATCGAATCAGAGATCAGCAAGACAGAGATCAGGGCGCCGTTTGATGGTATCATTGGACTTAAGACGATAAGCACCGGAGCATTTATATCTGCAAATACCCGCATCGCAACCATACAGGCACTTGATCCGGTGAAACTTGAATTTTCAGTTCCCGAGCGTTACCGCCCGATGTTCAGCGATGAGTCGCCGGTCACTTTCACTACCGAGTCTTCCGAAGGTGTTTTTACGGGAAAAGTCTATGCATTCGAACCAAAAATAGATTTGGAGACGAGGAGCATATTGGTCAGGGCACTGTGTTCCAACAAAGAATTGAAATTATTTCCCGGCGCCTTTGCCCATGTTGAAATTTCACTGCGGAAAATTGAAGATGCAATTCTGATTCCCACTCAGGCTCTGATTCCCGAACTCAAGGGACAAAAAGTGTATGTATCAAGGGGAGGCAAAGCAGAGAAAGTTGCAGTAGAAACCGGGGTTAGAAGCGATTCTGCAATACAGATTACCTCCGGCCTGAGCGAGGGAGATACAATACTGGTAACAGGTCTCATGCAGATAAGACCGGGCATGCCTCTTAAAATTAGTATTAATTAAATTTAAACAACGGGTAAATAGTGTCACTCTCTTCGCTTAGTCTGAAACGCCCGGTAATGGCCATGGTAATGTCAATCATTATCATCATTTTCGGATACATTGGTTTCAATTTTTTAGGTGTCAGGGAATATCCTTCGATCGATCCGCCGGTGATCACCGTGAGGACTGCCTATGCAGGAGCAAGTGCGGAAGTAATAGAATCGCAAATCTCAGAGCCGCTCGAAAAAGCGATCAACGGAATTGCCGGGATACGTTCAATTTCTTCTGCAAGCAACATGGGATCCAGCAACATTACCGTTGAGTTTAACCTGGAGATTGACCTGGAAGCTGCGGCAAATGATGTGAGAGACAAAGTTTCACAGGCCGTGCGTCAGTTGCCGCAGGATATAGACGCACCGCCCGTTGTCACTAAGTCGGATGCTAACAGTGATGCTATTCTTTCAATGACGATCGAAAGCGACACGAGGAACCAGCTCCAGGTGAGCGACTATGCGTCAAATGTAATTCTGGAACGGCTGCAAACGATACCCGGCGTGAGTACGATACAGATCTGGGGTGAGAAGAAATATGCCATGCGTATCTGGCTTGACCCTGAAAAACTATCTGCGCTTGATCTGACACCCCTGGATGTACAGCTTGCCTTGAACCGCGAAAATGTGGAGTTGCCCGGAGGAAAGATCAGGGGTAATGCGACAGAACTCACGGTGAACACGATGGGCCGCCTGGTTACGCCTTCTGATTTCAACAACCTGATCATAAGTTCGGATCTGGGAAAAACGGTTCGCCTAAGTGACGTAGGTTATGCCGAGCTCGGTCCGGAAAACGAAGAGACGATTCTCAAACAATCGGGTGTGCCGATGATCGGACTTGGAATCGTGCCTCAGCCAGGGTCTAATTACATCGACATCGCCGATGAATTCTATAAGCGTTTCGACCAGCTGAAGAAAGATCTGCCAAAAGATTTCAAACTTGGCATCGCACTCGACAACACCCGTTTCATCCGGCGTTCGATCGGCGAAGTTGAAGAGACACTTCTTATCGCTTTCCTGCTCGTGGTCGTGATCATTTATCTTTTCTTCCGTGACTGGCTGATTGCAATTCGTCCCCTGATCGATATTCCCGTTTCGCTCATAGGGGCTTTCTTCATCATGTATGTTGCTGGCTTCAGCATCAACATACTTACGTTACTGGCAATCGTTCTGGCAACAGGGCTTGTTGTGGATGACGGAATTGTGGTAACTGAGAATATTTACAAAAAAATTGAAAAGGGAATGAGCCCGTCAGAAGCGGCGGAAAAAGGGTCGAATGAAATATTCTTCGCAGTGGTATCCACATCGATTACGCTTGCCGTGGTATTCCTCCCCATTATATTTCTCCAGGGATTTGTAGGAAGGCTTTTTCGCGAGTTCGGAATCGTCATGTCGGGAGCCATTCTCATATCGGCATTTGTTTCGTTATCGCTTACGCCGGTATTAAATGTGAAGCTTGCCAGGAGAAATCACAAACACTCGAGATTTTATGAAAGGACGGAACCATTCTTCGAGCGGATGACGGAAGGATACAAGCGGTCGCTGACAAATTTCATCAGGCGCCGTGGCTGGGCCTGGGGAATTTTAATTGCTTCCTTCCTGATGATCTATGGCATCGGTTCATTGCTGCAGTCGGAGTTAGCGCCAATGGAAGACCGAAGCCTGATCAGGATGCAGGTCAGCACACCGGAAGGAACCTCGTTTGATTATATGGAGAATTATATGAACCGGCTTGTGCAGTTCGTTATCGATTCAATTCCTGAAAGGAGAATCGCACTAAGCGTGACGGCTCCCGGTTTTACCGGATCCGGTGCGGTGAATACCGGTTTTCTCCGACTGGGGCTCAAAGAGCCTGATGAGCGAAAGAGATCACAGCAGAAGATCGCGGAATACCTGACGAAGAACATGAAATTTTTTCCGGAAGGCAGAGCGTTTGCATTGCAGGAACAGACAATCAGTGTGGGAATATCGGGTCGTACAAGCCTTCCTGTGCAGTATGTTCTGCAGGCTCCCAATTTTGAAAAACTCAAGCAGGTCCTTCCCGTATTCGTGGAAGAAGCAAATAAAAATCCGGTCTTCCAGGGTGTGGATGTAAACCTGAAGTTCAACAAACCAGAATTGAATATAACGATCGACCGTGATCGTGCAGCTGCTTTGGGAGTTTCTGTAAACGACATTGCACAGACGCTTCAGCTTTCTTACAGTGGAAGAAGGATGTCGTATTTTACGATGAATGGAAAACAATACCAGGTGATCGCACAGATGGACCGGAAATCCAGAGACGAGCCTATCGATTTGAAATCGTTGTATGTCAGAAACAACAAAGGAGCGATGATTCAACTTGATAACGTGTTAAACGTTGAAGAGGAAAGCAGCCCTCCCCAACTCTATCATTTCAACCGTTACACATCTGCTACGGTCTCTGCAGGGCTTGCCCCCGGTAAGACGATAGGCGATGGCATCGATGCCATGAACGGCATCGCCGAAAAGGTACTCGATGAATCATTTTCAACGGCATTGACAGGCGCCTCGAGGGATTTTGCCGAGAGCGGATCCAATATCTGGTTCGCTTTCGTGCTTGCTCTCATTCTTATTTACCTGATCCTCGCTGCTCAATTTGAAAGTTTCGTTGATCCGTTCATCATCATGCTCACCGTGCCGCTTGCAATTGCCGGAGCCGTGCTTGCTCTCTGGATGTTTAACCAGACGCTGAATATCTTTTCACAGATCGGCATCATCATGCTTATCGGGCTGGTTACAAAAAACGGAATCCTGATCGTTGAATTTGCGAATCAGCAGAAAGAACAGGGATTGAATGTAACAGAAGCTGCAATCGAGGCTTCCACCATGAGGCTGCGTCCGATACTGATGACAAGCATAGCAACCATACTCGGTGCAATGCCGATTGCAATCGGCATGGGCAATGGAGCGGCCAGCCGGATGCCGATGGGTATCGTTGTCGCAGGAGGATTACTGTTTTCCCTCGTGCTGACATTATACGTGATACCGGCGGTATACACGTTTATTTCCAGGAACAGGAAGGAAACCAACAGTTAAAAGACAGAAGTCAGGGTTAATATGACAGGGAAGAATCTCATAATTAATAAATGTACAAAAGCAAAATCAGGTTTCCTGATACTCATTGCTTTTGTAATGATGATACCCTTGAAGAGTTTCTCCCAGGATTCATTGCTGACCCTGCAGGAGGCGATTGGAATTTCTTTGAAGAAAAATTTTGACATCAGGATCTCTTCGAATATTTCGGAGCAGGCCCGGAATAATAATACGGCCGGAAATGCAGGCATGCTTCCCTCCCTCTATGCCGATGGTTCTTATTCTCATTCTTCGAATACACTCAAACAAAATTATTCAACCGGACTGGAAGTAAACCGAGATGCGGCAGTTTCGACGAACTTGTCGGGCGATTTAGGTGCTACCTGGACAATCTTCGATGGAACCAGGATGTTCGCAACGAAAAATAAATTGTCGGAATTATCGATGCAATCGCTCGACCAGCAGAAGATACAGATTGAGAATTCCATCCAGGAAGTAATTACCTCATATTACAGCATTGCGAGAGAACAGCAACTGATAACAGCACTGGAGGAAGAATTGAAGCTTTCGGAAGAGCGCTTGAAGATTTCCGAGCGGATGTTTAACAACGGATCCGGCTCTAAGCTCGTTATGCTCGTGGCACAAACAGAATACAATCGTCAGCGTGCGGCGATGATTACGCTGAAGTCGCAGGCCGAGGCCGCAAAAATAAATCTGAACCGGCTGCTTGGCAGAAACATCGAAACGCCCTTCACCATCGAAGACACTGTGATTATCACCTACAAGCCATCATTCGAAGACCTTAAGAAGACGGTAAGCCTGCAGAATAACGTGCTAAGTTATTACCGGAGAAACCAGCGTGTCGCAGAGCTGGAACTGAAAGAAACGAAGGCCTTGCGGCTGCCTGTGGTCGATTTAAACGCACATTATATATTTTCGAAAAGCACCAACGAAGCAGGGTTTACCCTCCTGAACCAGTTGCAGGGATTTAACTATGGCGCCACGGCCACGATTCCGATTTTCCAGGGATTCAATATCGGCCGCCAGATAAAAAATTCAAAGCTGGACGTGATGAATGCGGGCCTTTCACTTGAATCGGCTAACCTGCAGATCACGGCAGACCTGTATAATGCCTGGAGAATTTTCTCAAATAACCTGGAACTTTTGCAGATCGAAGAGCAGAATATATTATTTGCGAGAGAGATCTTAGATATTTCACAGGAACGATTCCGAATCGGTGTCAGCAATACTGTAGAATTGCTGGAAGCCCAGCGTACTTTTGAGAATGCAATGATACGTCTCGCCGATGCAAGATTTAACGCTAAAATTTCAGAAACGGATCTGCGAAGGTTGAATGGGGAGCTTGTTAAATAATTCGTTAATTCGTTGATTCGATGATTCGATGATTCGATATTAGGTTGATTAAGTGATTATTGATTTGCTTATTTCATTACTGTTTTATTTTTATGTTTATGAGTAATTTTAGAAATTTACAAATTAAAGGAATCAGCTAAATTTAAAAAATGAATGAATCGAAAAATTTAGAAACCGCGACCTTCGGCGGTGGATGTTACTGGTGTACGGAAGCCCAGTACCTGCTGCTTGACGGCGTTGAATCTGTAACCTCGGGCTTCTCGGGGGGAACTGTAAAGAACCCTTCTTACAGGGAAGTGTGTGAAGGACGCACAGGTCATGCCGAAGTGGTGCAGGTCGTTTATGATACTGCGAAGCTAAGTTACACCGACATCTTAATGGCTTTTTTCAAGTCGCATGATCCCACTCAATTAAACAGGCAGGGCAACGATATCGGCACCCAGTACAGATCGGTAATTTTTTATCATAACGATGAACAAAAAAGAATTGCCACCCGGATAAAGAAAGAACTTGATGAGTCCGGCGCATACAACGATCCTGTCGTAACGGAAATTTCACCCTTCACGGCTTTTTACAAGGCTGAAGATTATCACCAGAATTATTTTAGCACCCATGGCGAAGAACCTTACTGCCAGTTCGTAGTCGCGCCGAAAGTGGAAAAATTTAAAAAAGTCTTTAAGGATAAATTAAAATAATCGTCTGGCATTTAACTTCCGTTGAATTCAGGCTCCGGATAGCAGGTTAATTTTATGAGTAAATCAAAAAAGAAAGCTGTTGCAGTTCCGTTAAAACCGGATATCGAACAAGGAAGAGATAAGTGGGACACGAGATGGAAATGGCTTATTGTTGCAGCTGTAATTATTTCATTCGGAGTGTCGCTGCTCAATGATTATGTACTCGACGATTTCATAGTGATCGTTAAAAACAATTTTACACAGAGGGGATTTTCAGGGATATGGGACATTTTATCGAGGGACACATTTGCGGGCATGACCGAGTCGAACGTCATGGTGCTGGCAGGCGGAAGATATCGTCCGCTTTCGGTTGTAACCTTTGCCGTCGAACACCAGATTTTTGGTAATACGGCATTTATATCGCACCTGGTGAATCTTGCCATATATGCATTCAGCGGAATACTTTTGTATAATTTCCTGAAGAAAATATTATCGTTCGGTGTAACCGGAGCGAAAAATATCATTCAGGTTAAAGCGGCAGCAATCACCCTGTTATTCATAGCACTTCCGGCTCACTCCGAACCGGTAGTAAACATCAAGGGACGCGACGATCTGATGTGCCTGATGTTTTTTCTGCTTGCTTCGATCCGGCTTCTCGATTACATCAGAAGCGGAGGTAAAAAAAACTTCTTCCTTTCATTATTATTTTACTTCCTTTCATTGATGAGCAAGGAGACTGCCCTCACTTTCGTTGCCGTCTTTCCTTTGATCCTGTATTTTTTCACTTCAGCAAAAACCGGTAAGATCGTGAACATTACGGCAGGCTACCTGTTTCCTGCACTGCTATTTCTTTTATTCAGATACCTCGCTACGAAAGACAACGGAGGAACACTGAGCAACGACGTGCTGAATAATCCTTTCGTAAATGCTACCATGATGCAGAAATATGCTACCATATTTCTTTCCTGGCTGTATTACCTCGGGCTGTTCTTCTACCCGCTTCATCTCTCCTACGACTACAACTATAATCAAATTCCGCTGACCGGTATTACTGACTGGCGGGTGTTACTCTCGATCATTATACATGTTTCATTGATCCTTTCTGCAATCGTTCTCCTGAAGAAGAAATCCATCTACTCGTTTGCCATCCTGTTTTATTTTGTGACATTTTCAATCTTATCCAATTTCTTCTTTAATATCGGAACCATCTTCGCAGACAGGTTTATCTTCATTCCTTCGCTTGGTATTTGCATGATCATCGTATTATTCTATCATGATTTTATTGCTGGAAAACTGAGTGGAAATCTGAAATCAGTACATGCAGTGTTATTAACTATCGTCCTCATATTATTTTCGATGCGCAACATCGCGCGCTGCCCGGATTGGAAGGACAATAACACCCTTTTCATAGCGGATACAGATGATGCCCCCAACAGTGCAAAGGTGCAGCTAAATGCAGGACTGGCTTATATCAATTTAAGCGAGAAAGCGGACAGCACTATGCGTGACAGCATGCTTCACCAGTCGATGCGTCACCTGCTGAAAGGGATCGACATTTACCCGACATTCATCGACGGCTACATGAACATGGGAGTGATATACAGCCGCCTGCGTGATCTTGCAAATGCAGAAGTCTGGTGGAACAAAGCGCGAATGATCGACGCAAGACATCCTGCCCTGAAGGAGTACGACCGGATCATCCGCGACAACTATTTCAACATCGGTCTGCAGAAGGGAATAGAAAAGAAATTTGAAGAGTCCATCCATTTCATGCAGGTGGCATTAAAATACGATACGCTGAATGCTGACATCCTGTACAACATCGGCGGGGCATATTTCACTTTGCAGAAAACAGACAGCGCCGTTTACTATTTCCAGAAGACGCTAGCCATAAAGCCCGATTATACAAATGCCGCCAGGGCACTTCAGGCCTTACAAATGCAAAGACGTAAATAAATTTCAGTCCATAAACTTTTTCCGACAAGTTGGAATTTTTTTGCATTCAGATTGGGTGACGATCAGAGAAAAACAGCATAAATGATGGAACTTCTGATATAATTTCGGACATTTGGGGTGGAAGAAGAAAGATAAATGCAGGACATCATTCAACTATTACCCGATACGGTTGCCAACCAGATTGCCGCCGGCGAAGTTATACAGCGCCCCGCCTCTGCCGTAAAGGAATTACTCGAAAATGCAGTCGATGCCGGAAGTAAGCGGATCGAATTATACATCAAAGATTCAGGCCGCACACTCATCCAGATCATCGACGACGGGAGCGGCATGAGCAGCACCGACGCACGCATGGCCTTCGAACGTCATGCCACCTCCAAAATACGCACAGCCGATGATCTCTTTTCCATCCGTACGATGGGTTTTCGCGGAGAGGCACTCGCTTCCATCGCAGCGATTTCCCACGTCGAATTGAAAACACGCCGCGATGCCGATGAAATCGGCACACAGCTCGAAATCGAAGGCAATGAGATTAAAAAGCAGCAGCCCGCCGGCACACCCAAAGGAACGATTATCTCAGTAAGAAATCTTTTTTACAATGTTCCTGCACGCAGAAATTTCCTAAAATCCAATTCCATCGAAGCACGTCACATCATCGACGAATTCGAAAGAGTCGCCTATGCCAACCCGGAAATATTCTTTTCCCTTAACCAGAATGGCATTGAATTATTCCGCCTGCCCGCATCCAACCTTCGTCAACGAATTGTAAACATCAACGGCAGCCAGTATAACGAAAGGCTCGTGCCTGTTAACGAATCCACTTCCATACTTTCCATCCATGGGTTCGTCGGAAAGCCCGAATTCTGCAGGAAGAAAAGAGGCGAGCAGTTTTTCTTCGTCAACGGCCGGTTCATAAAAGACAACTACCTCAATCATGCCGTAACCGCAGCCTTCGAAGAGCTACTGCCTAAAGATTGCTTCCCCTCCTACTGGCTCTATATCGATATCGATCCTTCACACATCGATGTCAACATTCATCCGACCAAAACCGAAATTAAATTTGAAGACGAACGGTCCATCTATGCAATCGTCCGTTCCGCCGTCAAACGCTCACTCGGGCAATACAGCGTTTCTCCCCTGATGGATTTTTCCTATGAAAGAACCTTCGATGTTCCGCACTCCATGCGTTACCAGGCCGTTCAGAAACCCTATGTTACCGTAAAAAATGATTATGACCCCTTCCGGCAGGAACGCACTGTCGTTGCTTCCCGCTGGGATCAGCAGCAGGATGTACTTCCCCTGCCGGCGATCAGTCAAACCGAAATCGCTTCACAAACTTCCTTCATCAGCGAAATCGAAAAGGAAGATATCATTTTCCAGATGGGACCATTTATCTTATCAAAGATGAATCAGAGTCTCCTCGTTGTGGATACCATCGCCGCAATGGAACGCATCTATTACCAGCGATTTTTACTTCGTTTAAGTTCCAGCAAGTCCGCTACCCAGCAGAGCCTCTTTCCACAAACAATCACATTCTCATCCTCCGATTTCCACCTTGTAAAAGAAATCGAAAATGAATTACGTTCATTGGGTTTTGATCTACAGAATTTCGGCCAGAATACCTATGCCATCCAGGGTGTACCCACCGATATCGAAGCCGGAAAAGAAAAAGAAATTCTCGAATCAATCATTGAGCAATACAAACAAAATCCTGCCGGCATCACCAGGGGAACCGATGAAATACTCGCCCGGTCAATGGCCAGAAGCATAGTCATGAGTAAACCGGGCATTTTAGAAAAATCAGAGATGAAAATGATCCTCAGCGAATTGCAGTCCTGCGAAAAGGGCGATCGCAGCCTTGATGGAAAACCCATCATGATTTTGTTGAAAACCAGCGACCTTACAGAGAAATTCAGATAGAAAAATTTCCCATTTTTCCGGAAAGGTAATGTATAAAAATCCTGACATTCATTCACTTTTATGAGCTATGAAAATTACCGGCCTTCAGGTTATCGATTGCTGCCGGATGTGGTTAAGAATTTACTGATCATTAATGTGATCATGTTTTTAGCAACGATGGTGTTGCTAAATAAGGGAATCGACCTGACTGACATTCTGGGATTGCATTACTTTGCATCGGAAAAATTCAGGATCTACCAGTTCATTACCTACATGTTCATGCATGATTATCATAATTTCATGCACATATTTCTGAACATGTTTGCTCTTTATATGTTCGGCAGTGTTATTGAAAATGTATGGGGGCCGAAACGATTTCTCACTTATTATATATTAACAGGACTGGGCGCAGCAGTAGCTCATTATGCAATCGTCTACTTCCAGATTCAGCCTACTGTTTCATTCTTCAACGACTATATTAATTCCGCCGACATAAATAATTTGTACGACATCGTTAATTCGAATGCATATGGTTCCAGGTTTACACCAGGCTTCAGGGAATTAATGGAGACGAATCCCCAACAGGCCGTGGAACTGAGCATTGATATTGTTCGGGAGTTCAGAACCGACCTTCTAAATGCACCAGTCGTAATCGGAGCATCGGGAGCCGTTTTCGGACTATTACTTGCTTACGGCATGCTGTTTCCCAACAGCCTGTTATACGTGTTTTTTGCCATACCGGTAAAGGCAAAATATGTGGTCATTGCCTATGGTATCATTGAATTATATTCCGGAATTTCCGTTAATGATAATGTTGCTCATTTTGCGCACCTGGGAGGGCTGGTAACCGGAATAATAATTATACTATATTGGAGAGGTAAAAACCGTCGCAGGCGCGACGATTTTTTCAACCAGGGATGAAAGTAAAATCATGACATCTTTAAGAGATAATCTACGTTCACAAATTCGTATCGCTGATACGCTGCAACGGCTGCTTATCGTTAACATATCATTATTCCTGATCGTCAGGATCATCAATGCCATTTCAAGGCTGTTTCTTGTTCCTGTTTTGAGTTTTGATGATGTTTCATTTTACCTGGCCATACCGGCAAGTTTTACGTTGCTGTTGACCAAACCGTGGACGATCATCACCTATATGTTTTTCCACTGGGACGTGATGCATATTCTCTTCAACATGCTGTGGCTGTATTGGATGGGAAAAATTTTCCAGGAATACCTGGGCAGCAAAAAGCTGCTGAACACTTACCTTGCCGGAGGAATTTCCGGAGCCCTGTTTTTCATTCTTGCCTACAACGCATTTCCGTTATTTTCAAATTCACTTCATACTTCCTTCGCCCTGGGAGCGTCCGCAAGCGTACTCGCTGTTACCGTTGCCACTGCAACCCTGCTTCCGGATTATCCCATACAACTGCTCTTATTTGGTACCGTCAGGCTAAAATGGATTGCAGTCATCACCATCCTTCTCGATCTGATTAACATAAGCGGAGATAACGCCGGCGGGCATATCGCACATCTGGGTGGCGCCATGTACGGATTCATCTATATACGGTCTTTGCAAAAGGGTACGGACCTCACCGCATGGCTGACAAAGCTATTCGATAAATTCGGATCAAAACAGAAAATGAAAGTCGCTCATCGCCAGAAAAAGAAGGATGAAGACTATAACATTAACAGGAAGGCAAAACAGGATCGCATGGACGATATCCTCGACAAGATCAGTAAATCCGGATACGGAAGCCTCACCCAGGAGGAGAAGAATTTTTTGTTTAAAATCAGCAAAGAAGAATAGTCCCAAAAGAACTAACCTCACTACTCACGAACCAACAAATAAACGAATAAACGAATAAACGAATAAACAAATCAACGAATTAACGAATTAACGAATCAGCGAATTAACGAATTAACGAATTAACGAATCAGCAGGAATATGAAACTCGACATTCTCGCTTTTGGTGCACATCCTGATGATGTGGAAATCAGCTGTTCAGGAACTATTCTCATACACATTAAAAAGGGTTACAAATGTGGTGTCGTTGATCTGACCCGCGGTGAGCTTGGTACCCGTGGCACTGCGGAAACGAGAGATATGGAAGCCCGGCGTGCCACTGAAATCATGGGCATTCACGTTAGGGAAAATCTCGGAATGGAGGATGGGTTTTTTCTGAATGATAAGGTGAACCAGCTTAAGATTGCTGCGGTCATCCGTAAATATAGACCCGAAATCATCCTGTGTCCTGCAATTACTGATCGTCACCCGGATCATTCAAGAGCCGCAACGCTCATATCTACAGCAATTTTTCTTGCGGGTCTGCATAAGGTGATAACAACACAAAACGAAAAACTGCAGGAAAGATGGAAAGTCAAAGCTCATTATCATTATCTGCAGGACAGGCACATTAAACCTGATATAGCCATTGATATTTCTCCGGTATGGGAAAAAAAGATGGAGGCAGTAAAAGCGTTTACAACGCAGTTTTATGATCCCGCATCTACCGAACCGGAGACAGAAATATCCCGCAAAGATTTTTTGGAATTCCTATCAGGTCGTGCAATGGAGATGGGAAGGCCATTAGGCGTTCAATACGCCGAAGGATTTACGTCACCAAGGTTACCCGGCGTGACGGATTTGTTTAATTTACTTTGAAAATTAGTGTCAAAAAAAAACCTCCCGGTTAGAGGAGGTTTTTTTTAATCAGGTAATCGAAATATTATTGAACAATCATCTGACGGGTCATTCTTTCACCACCGGCAATTACGGTGTATGTGTAAACGCCTGTCTCCCAGTTAGAGGTATTCAACTGGATAGTATGGTTTCCGGAAGTCATGTTGCCTTTTGATTCTTTGTAAACGACTTTACCAACTAAATCGTGAACTTCCACAGTGACTTTTACAGCTTTTTTAAGACCGAGGTTAATGTATGTGCTGCTGGTGGATGGATTTGGATAATTCTGACTGACGAACAAATCGTTTGAATTGTTTGTTTGTACATCAACAGTGGTTACATCCATTCTTGCTAAAACTAAATCGCTTGAGTTACCATAGTTTTTCAGTTTATCACAAGTACCATCCGCTGCAAGTGCATGTCCCGGAGCATCGTCTCTCTGATATAATACATAAGCGTAGTCATTATCTACCCTGCGACCTGTACATGCAAAAGCACCTTCCTGTGTCTCACCACTGCCACCCTGAGCAATTGATGGAATAATATCGTACGGATATGTCCATGTTGTCGGAGTATATGGCCAGTCAAGAGTCATCATGTAAACATGACGATGAAGAGCATGGAAGAATGTGGTATCGGCATTTGGTGCTTCTGTGAGGGCGTGATAGGTAAGGTATATTCTTCCATTGGCATCAATACCCGCAGAAGGCATAATCGTAACTCCTCCGGCATAATCACCCCAAGGATTCCGGTTCGCACAATTCGTAAAAGTGTCAACAGGAATATCGATCTCTCCGTTACCATTGAAATCCTGTGAAGAGGCAATTGTTACATATGGTCTTGCGCCACCTGTATCTTCACCCATATCTTCATACCAGTAAGATAATCCGTCTGTTCCATCATGCGGATTGTAAAATTCATCGGTAGAGTCTGCATCATGATAATCGAAATCCGAGAACCAGACATGACACTTATCCAAATTGTCGATTAATACTTTTGAATCACCTGCATTCGAATAAACAGTGTCTACAACAGTATCGTGGGCATCCGGAATATAATACGTTGCACAATTACAAGTGGCATAAAAAGGAATCGGATGTTTCTGAATGATGGTCTTCGTCCAGGTAATACCACCATCGGTGGATTTTAACAAACCAACGTCTGTATATGTATCACCATAAGAAATAGCGACCACATTACCACGTGCATCGATTGAATAGCTGTCTCCACCGAAACCGGAATAATAATTAGAGTCAATCAGGTCAATGATTCTCTTCGGCTCCCAGGTTAAACCACCATCAGTAGATCTTGCGAAGAACAATGGGCCGTTTTGTCCGGCTACAATGTGTGCAGCAGAGCCGGTAGCAGCGGCACCGCTTCCCTGGAATACTACATATACGTTATTGTTTGATCCGCTTGAACCGGCAGCACAGGCTTTTGGCCAGGTGTCAAATGCATGACCCCACGGATATTGCATGGACCATGTTCCTGTTCCTCTTCCGGCACGATATGCAACGGATATCTGGTTAGAATCCGTCGTTCCGACAGCTGCATGAGAAATCAGTAATTCTGATACAGGCGTAACAACAATGTTGGTAAATCCTGTACGAACCGGTTCCTGTCTGGCAGAAGGACCGGCAGGGTATAACCAGTTTGTTCCGTCCCAGAAATTATAACCCGATCCACGACTTGGAAATGGAGGAGTAGTTGTCGAAATCGCATTTGGAGAATATGTCCAGGCAGCTGAAATCGTACCATCATCATTCACACATAAGCGATTGCTTATTGAATTGTTTGTTTGAAGATCGTAGAATGTGTTACCAACAAGAAACTCGTCACTTGGAGGAAGACTTGCTGCTCTCGCATTTGTGCGAGGGATTGATGGTGAGGCAAATGGAACCTGGTTATCGATTTCAGAAGGACGTAAAGGAACCTTTACATCATAGTGTTTCATCGAAGCAGGGATGTTTGCCTTTTGAAAACCATTGGGAAAGTGCTGTGTCGCTTGTTGCGCCATGGCACCTAAACACAATGTGATCGACAGGCTGAATAGTAAACCTTTTTTCATTTTATGGGATTGGTTTTAGTTAGACAATTAATAGAATAAGTTTCAAGGACAAATTTATATAAAGGAATGGCTTTTACAAACAAATGTACCTGTGATTTCGGGCTGTAAAGGCCGATTTTTGTCATTAATCGGTCACAATCATTTCTATAGAGCAGATTGCATTCATATTTTTCATTTTCAGGATTATTATCTGCCGGATTTAACTAAACGAAATAACTCATGAAATGCCGCAGAAATTTTTTCTTTCGAAAATAAACTGTACGAATAGTCTTTTATCATTTCGGAATTGAATTCCCTGAAATGGTTTAACATATACAGGAAATTTTTTTTCAGTTCGGAAGCATTCCCAACTTCAAATAAAATTCCGGTTTGAGGCGTAATGAATTCGTCAGGACCACCACACCGTGTCGCTAAGACAGGCTTGCCACAGCTCATCGCTTCCACGCAAATCAGGGAAAAGGTTTCATACCTGCTGTTCATCAGGAGAAAATCGCTGCGCTGCAGGTATTCCAAAACTACGTGATTGGGTTTAAGCCCTTCGAAAAATATTTTTTTATTCAAAAGCCCGTTTTCAGCCGCAAGATTTTTCAGCATTACTTCATCAGGCCCCCTGCCGATGATGCGGAGGCTGAATGGAATTTCCGTTTCCAGTCCTGCAATCATCCTGATCACACCGCTGATATTTTTTATTTCATCAACCAGATCAGCCACGAGTAATACGCTCACACGGCTGCTTTCATTCCTGCCCGATATAACAGGGCTTTTTGAAATAACGTTTGGTATAACGTGTGTCGATGGGTTCACAACACCGCATTCTTTCATCCGCCTGTAAAGAAATTCTGAAACACATGTCAGCGCATTTGCCTTCTTTACCGTATAACGGGTAATTATTCTTTTGAACCAGTTGCTTTTGAGGAATTTACCGGTAACAAATCCAGACCATTGCTCGGATATAATATAAGGCAGCTTCCATCTCCGGGAAAGATACCAGGAAATCAGGCCTGTCCTTGTAAGTATATAGGCATGTAAAATATCCGGTTTCGAATGTGATACTCCGGAAAACTTCATCCCTTTTCTGATTGCAAGAAAATAATTGAAAGCATTGACTGCCCTTGCGAATGAAGATGTGCTTTTCCGGTAATAAATGATCACCTCGGTCAAACCGCCTGTCACTGTTTTATCGATTTCAAATTTTTCCTTTACATCCGGAGTTGAATGGGCATATAAAACCATCACGTCGTCCAACAGGGAAATTGCCTCCGCATGTTTCCTGATGAAAACGCCAAACTGAGGGTCCTCCCGGTTTGGATACCACCTGGTAATCATCAGTATTTTGTAACGAGGCTCCATCGATTGCGACAGGAAATTTTTCGCAAAGTAACAAGAATAAAAAGTAAACAACGACTCACATTTCTCTCAAACGAAGCCTGAGGGAATTACCGATTACGACGACATCAGAAAAAGCCATGGATAATGCACCGATCATCGGACTTAAAAATCCGGCCGCGGCAACAGGAATGGCAATAACGTTGTATAAAAATGCCCAGAACAGATTTTGCCTGATTGTTTTATAGGTCATTTCGCTAATGCGAATCGCCTTCATAAGGATCTGTAAATCCCGGCTATCGAGGAGAATCACCTGCGCCGACTGGATAGCTGCTTCTGAAGCATTGCTGATCGAGATTCCCACCGTTGCCTTTGCCAAAGCCGGCGCGTCGTTAATACCGTCGCCCACCATGGCCGTGGGCCCTTCAATCATTAATCTATCAAGCACCTCCAGCTTTTCTGCAGGCAGTTTTTCATAATAAACTTCTGAGATTCCTGCATGTGCGGCAACAGATTCGCATTTCTGTTTCCTGTCACCGCTAAGCAGAACCACTCTCTTGCCGCTTTCCTTAAGCTTTTTGATCACACCTGCCACACTCGGCTTCATCTCGTCTTCCAGATCAACAGTCGCAATCAGTTTATTGTTTTTCAGAAGATAAATATCATGAGAAAGATCATCATGAAAGTGTTTTACCATCTGGAATGATCCCGCACTGTATAAATCGCCATTCACATCAGTTGCATTCATTCCTATTCCTTTATCCTCATTAACCTGTTTCCATTCAATTGAAGGGAGATTTTCACCGGCAAACTCTTTCTGCAAAGCGCGCGCAAGCGGGTGAGAGGAATTTTTCTCGATGGAATTCAGAATTGCACGTATTCTAATTTCCTCTTCAGCAATGGCATTGATCTTCTTAATTTTAAAATGACCTGTTGTAAGTGTTCCCGTCTTGTCAAATACAAATGTTTTTAGTCCCGCTATCTGTTCAACGGTGTCGCCGCCCTTAATCAGGATTCCGTTTCGGGCCGCACGTCCCAAACCCACCATCACAGCGGTTGGTGTTGCAAGTCCCATGGCGCAGGGACAGGAAATCACAAGCACTGCAATGGAATTCATCAGTGATTTAGACAATGGGATATCAGCAATAAGAAATGAAAAAATGAATGTAAGTACCGAAATGCCTAACACTACCGGTACAAAAATGGCGCTGATCCGATCACCCAGTTTCTGAATTTCAGGTTTCGAATGCTGTGCCGCTTTAACGAGTGCAATGATGCGCGAAAGCACAGTATCGTTGCCGGTATGTTCAACAACGAAACGGAGGTTGCCATCTTGTACGATCGTGCCCCCGGTTATTTTTTCATTGATGATCTTGTAAGATGACTGACTCTCACCCGTCAGCATAGACTCATCAAAAGTTCCTTCGCCGAAAATAATCTTTCCGTCCAGCGGTACTTTATCACCCGAATTCAAAAGGACCACATCACCGATAATCAGTTCTTCAACATTGCTTTCGATTATTTCTTCATTGCCATTTTTCCGAATGATCTTTTTAGCCGTACGCGGCTGTAAACGCTGCAGCTGGGAAATCGCATTCGTTGTCTGCCTCACTGATCTTTTCTCAATCAGGTTACCCAGTAAAACTAGCGTAATAATCGTTGCGGCAGTTTCGAAGAAAAGGTAATTATGAGCCAGTCCGGAATCCTTATAAATGATCATACCGGAAACGCTGTATACAAAGGCTGCAATCGAACCCGTAAAAATCAATACGTCCATGTTAGGCACTCCGGCCTTTACGGAAAAATAGGCGCTCTTGCCGAAATAAATTATTCCGATGACCATAACAGGAATGCACATGATCAGCTGGAAAAAAGCATTATGTAATAAAGGAATATCTACGAACATATGTAAAAGGAGAGGGACTGTAAAAAAGAGGGAAATGTAAAATTTCCATTCGGTCCTCTCATGATCTGCATTGAGATGATGAATATGATCGCTGTCATTCTTCTGATCCGATCTGCTTTTTACCTGGTAACCAAGCCTGGTGATTGACTGAACCGCTGATGAGATAAGTTCTGTCCGGGGCTGCTTAAAAGTCACTTCACCGGTCATGAAGTCCACGTTTACATCATCGAGACCTTCCTTTGTTAAAGCACGGTTGATCGTGGTTGCACAATGGGCGCAATCCATTCCTTCCACTTTCAGCAATACTTTTTGTTCCATGAGTATTCTGCAAAGATAAAAAAATGGAAGGGAGGGTCCGGAGTCTTCAACAATCAACAATCAACAATCAAAAATCATCAATCATCAATCATCAATCATCAATCAAAAATCAAAAATCAACAATCAACAATCATCAATAAGAATTGAAGATTGTTGATTTTTGATTGTTGATTTTTGATTTTAAAAGGGTGAAAGACGGGGCTCGAACCCGCGACCTCTAGATCCACAATCTAGCGCTCTAACCAACTGAGCTACAATCACCATTTGCCATTCGTTCACGAACGGGCCGCAAAAGTACTAGATTTATACAAAAAAGAAAGATTCCTTGAAAAGTTTCTTTTGAAACGGTCTTAAGGTTATATATGTCCGGTCTTTTCCCTGACGATTTCTCTTAGCCACTTCAGCATGAAAAGAGTCATTGCAGCAGCAATCAGGCAAAGAATTGTGAGTATCCAGAAGTAGGTGCTCTTATCCTCAAATGAATCCCACATGGAAGCAAGAATGCCACTCAGTTTTCCTCCGATTGAAGTGGTCAGAAACCATCCGCCCATCATCAACGCTGTTAACCGTTGAGGAGCAAGTTTGGAAACGAGCGACAGTCCGACAGGACTAATGCAAAGTTCTCCGATGGTAAAGACCGCATAGGATGTGATGAGCCAGAAGGCCAGCGCTTTATTTGCATAGATATCGGTACTGTATACTGCGAAGACCATCACCAGCGACGAAAGCCCGGTGAAGATCATAGCATATACGATTTTGGCCGGCGTGGAAATCGGCTTTCCTCGCCTTGTAAACCAGCCGAAGATGCCCAGTACGAGTGGAGTAAACAAAACGATGAAGAATGGGTTGACTGATTGGAAAATTTCTGCGTTAATGAGGCTTACTTCTTTATCAGCCGGAGGCCATTTCTCCTGTGGAAGATTTTTAAAATACGGATCGACACCTTTTGCAAGCATAACATTTCCCTGATCATCGGTTTGCGCTCTGAAATATCGGTCAAGAACAGGTAAACTATCCTGTTCGCGTGTACTCACTTTTTGAAGCAGGCTGAACTTCTGTGCAACCGGAGCAAGCGTTTCAGGGATCTGTCGATTCGTATATGTCTCTGCCCAGATTGTCAAGCCGGTTGCATTCTGATTGTAGATGATCCAGAAGATGATCGAAACAAAATAAATTGCAAGTAACGCACCGACACCTTTTTTGTCCTCTTTCTTTGCTCTAACATATAATGAAAGGTAAAAGAATGTAATGGGTATACAGGCAAGGAAAAAAGCGTCAGTTGCGTCTCTGCCTGAAAATGTTCCGGGAAGCATCCAGCCGATCCAGCCGAAAATAAGAGCGGGGATGAACACAAATAAAATCACTTTACCGGCACTCATATCACCTTCCTGGGTTGGTTTCCTTACATCAGCTTCCTTCACATGTTTTGAGCCCGCAAGAAACCAGATCAGGCCAATTACCATTCCTACTCCGGCAGCCGCAAAGGCATACCCCCAGCCGTATTCGTTTCTCAGGTAAGCAGCGACGAAATTGCAGAAGAATGCCCCAATGTTTATTCCCATGTAAAAAATATTGTATGCAGAATCCTTCATAGGAAGCAACTCTTCCTTATTGTACATGTTTCCAAGAAGGGTACTGATATTCGGTTTAAAGAATCCGTTTCCCACAATTATAAAGAGACAGGAAATGTACATGGCAGTATCAGAAGGAAATGCCAGACCAAAATAACCAGCGGCCATAAGCGTTCCACCTATAACGATCGATAAACGGTAACCTAGAATTTTATCGGCTAATAATCCACCGATGAAAGGAGTCAGGTAAACCAATGCAACATACGTTCCTACAATATCTGCAGCATCTCCAATGTTGAAACCTCTGCCACCGTTACGTGTAGGGTCTATCATGTACAATAAAAAGATTCCCACCATCAGGTAGTAACCAAACCGTTCCCACATCTCTGTAAAAAATAATACATATAATCCACGGGGGTGGCGGGTCTTTACTTCATTTGCCATAAGATTCTGTTTATAGATTCGCCACGAATGTATTAAAATTTACTACATGAGAAAATCAAAGGAAGTAACGCATAAATTTATAAATGCCAGACCGATAACATCATTCATCAAAATAACTCCGGCAATATGCACCCGTAGATTATTGATGAATTAATATGATATTTGTGCGATGAGAATAGGTTATTTATCCCTGTTGTTTCTTCTTTCTGCATCCCTGGTTACTGCGCAGACCTATAATGTTTTCAAGGGTGATACGATTAACCGGGTGGACAGTAAAGGGTTGAAACAGGGACTATGGAAAAAATATTATAAGACAGACACTCTTTTCTCCGAAGGCATATACAAAAATGGCGCCCATACCGGAATATTTCGTACGTATCATCAAAATGGAAAACTTCAGTCAATCCTGAATTTCCGGGGAACGTCGGAAATAAGTATTGCAGAGTTATACTATCCTGAGGGTACGATCATGTCGAGGGGAAAATACATCAACCATACGAAAGACAGTCTATGGATTTATTATGATGAACAGGGTAATAAAAATGCCGAAGAGTTTTATCTGAATGGAATGCGCGAAGGAACGTGGAAGACGTTTTATAAAAACGGAAAGCCTTCTCAGATCATCGTTTACAAGAAAGATAAAAAGAACGGACCTTATAAAGAATTTTTCGAATCCGGTAATCCCAAAATTGATGCAATCATGGTCAACGATGAATTCGAAGGAGTCATCACCATCTTTCATCCCAATAATATGGTGTGGCAAAAAGGGAATTATAAAAAGGGTGTGAAAGAAGGGAAGTGGATCATAAACAAAGAGGATGGAACCCTGGAGGCTGAAGAAATCTATGAGCAGGGTAATTTGATGACTCCCGGAGGAGTAGAGAAGTAGTTCGTTTCCGAGATCAAAAACCGATTACTTGCCGCCTTTATAGCCGGATGGTATACCCGCTAAAAGATTTTACACTGATCTTAGTCTAAAGAAAAGCCTACCTTTGCGCTCGAAATGAGTAAGAAAGGACGTGTATTAATGGCTATGAGCGGGGGAATCGACAGTTCGGTTTCTTCTGTTTTATTGCATGAACAAGGCTACGAAGTGGTTGGAATGACCATGAAGACCTGGGATTATGTCTCGTCCGGCAGTTCGAAAAAGGAAACAGGATGCTGTTCGCTTGATTCAATCAATGACGCCCGGGCTATAGCCGTGGAAAAGGGTTTTCCCCATTACATTATCGATATCAGGGAAGAATTCGGTAATCATGTGATCGACAATTTTGTGGATGAATACCTTGCAGGCCGCACTCCAAATCCATGTGTTAAATGCAATACTCACATAAAATGGGATGCCCTTTTAAAGCGTGCAGACATGCTCGATTGTGAATTCATTGCAACCGGTCATTATGCTAATGTCCGCAAAGAGAACGGGAGATATGTGATAAGCAAGGGTCGCGATGAATGGAAGGATCAGAGTTATGTTTTATGGGGCGTCAGCCAGGAATGCCTGAGCCGGACCATCTTCCCGGTTGGCAATTTTCAAAAAACGGAAATTAAAAATATGGCCTTGGAAATGGGCTTTCATGACCTGGTTAAAAAACCCGAATCCTATGAGATCTGTTTTATCCCGGATAATGATTATCGCGCATTTCTAAAGAAGAGGGTAGAAGGAATTGAAGAAAAACTTGCCGAAGGACTATTTGTAAATTCAAATGGAGATGTTCTTGGACATCACAGGGGTTACCCGTTTTATACCATAGGACAAAGAAAAGGATTAGAATTAGCTTTAGGAGAACCTGCATATGTAATTGATATTAAGCCAAAAAACAATATCGTAGTGCTTGGAAGCTTTGATGAGTTGAAAAAGCAAGAACTCTGGGTACGAAATACAAACCTTATTAAATATGCTTCGTTAGACCATGCTAAAGAAGCCATTACCAGGATCCGATACAAAGACAAAGGAACTGCCTCAACCATAAAACAGGAAGATGATTTGATCAAAGTCACTTTTCATAGTCCTGTGAATGGCGTAGCTCCGGGCCAAAGTGCCGTCTTTTACGAGGAAGATGATGTAATAGGTGGTGGTTTTATTTTTAGCAAACCGGAGCATGTCTAAGGCCTTTCGCCTCACCTTCATTTTGTTTTATTCTTTTGTTGCCTTATTCATTTTTAATGGCTGCAAGAAAGAAACCGTCGTAATCGTTCCTGCCGGATTCAATTATTTTCCGACAGATATCGGTACATGGGTCGAGTATTCGGTTGACTCTGTATATCATTCCGAAACCGATAATAACAACGACGATTCTGTGTTTTATTACCATTTCCAGTTAAAAGAAATAATCGATTCTGAATTCATCGATGAATCAGGCAGGGAAAACCAAATTATCAAAAGATACCGTCGTTTGGATTCGCTCGATGAATGGACACTGACAAACGTCTGGACTCAGAATATTTCTTCGTATGCGGCGTACCGGATCGAAGATAACATAAGTTACCACAAACTTGCCTTCCCTATGAATACCGACATCACCTGGAATGGCAATGATGCTAATACGCTGGATGAGGAGATGTATGTTTATGAATACGTGAATCAGCCGGCGACCATCCAGTCTCTTGAATTTGAATCGACGATTTCTGTTATTCAGATTGATGAAAATAATTTCGTCGAAACGTTTTTCGGAAATGAAATATATGCTTCAGGCGTTGGATTGATCTATAAGGAAAGGAATGAATTAGGTAAACGAAACGGCATCGTTGTGAAGGGAATGGAATATAAGATGCAGGTAATTCGTTATGGCAGGTATTGAAGATATCCAGCCATCCTTTTCACTGAGTCACGACAAACGCCCTTAATCGGACGGATCCGTTCATCAAAACCATTCATTTTAATAATACCGTAACCGGATCACATTGGCCAGGTATTTTGAATACCTGATTACCTGCCTGCTGTATCCATATTCGTTATCATACCACACATAAAGCACCATGCTTTTATTGTCTTTGGATACGATAGTGGCCGGACTGTCTACAATGGATGCACAGGGGTTACCGACAAGATCTGAAGACACGAGTTCATTGCTGACCGAATAGTCGATTTGTTCAACGAGGTTGCCATGTAAAGCCGCATCTCTGAGAATTTCATTGACGCTGTCCTTGCTGGTTTCCTTTTTAACGGTCAGGTTCAGGATTGCAAGGGAGACATTAGGAGTAGGTACCCGGACAGCGTTACCGGTAAGTTTGCCGGCAAGTTGGGGAAGAACCTTCGCCACTGCCTTATCGGCACCCGTTTCGGTGATGACCATATTCAACGGAGCAGAACGTCCGCGACGGTATTTTTTATGGTAGTTGTCGAGAAGGTTCTGATCGTTCGTGTACGAGTGGATCGTCTCGATATGTCCCCGCTCGATGCCAAGCGTCTTTTCGAGAACTGCCAATACAGGAACGATTGCATTGGTAGTGCAGGAGGCGGCAGAAAAGATATTTTCGTTTTTATGATCGAACGATTCTTCGTTTATACCATAAACGACATTGGGAATATCGCCTTTACCGGGAGCGGTGAGAAGTACCTGGTTCACGCCTTTCGACTTAAGGTGTTTGCTTAATCCTTCGCGATCTCTTGCAATTCCGGTGTTGTCAATCACCAGTGCGTTTTGAATGCCATATTTGGTATAGTCGATCGATGAAGGGTCGTTGGCGGCAATCATATGCACGCTGTGTCCGTTTACGATAAGACATTTGTTTTTGAAATCCTCGATAACCGTTCCGGGAAATGCGCCATGCACGGAATCATTGCGCAGGAGATCTGCACGTTTGATAATATCTTCATCGCTGTCGCTTCTTGTAACGACTGCACGCAGTCTGAGTTGTTCTCCTTTGCCTGCCTGGGCAATTAATTCACGCATTACGATACGTCCGATCCGGCCAAAACCATAAAGTATGACATCCTTCGGGACGATGGTGTGTTTTTCCTTTCCGATGAATTCGCGGAGTTTATTGGCTGCGAATTCGCCGGCATTTTTGAAATTATTTTTTTCCTGGAACCACTCAGCTTCGAGTCTGCCGATATCAATTCGTGAAGGAGCCAGATCAAGCCGGTTTAATTCATTGGCAAGCATCAGGGTGTCATGTATGTTTATCGGTCTCTTGGCGATCTCCTTTGCATTTTGATGAAGGTTGAGTATTTCACTGGCGCTTCTGTCGACCAGCTGATTGCGGAAAAGAACCAGCTCAACGGACTTATCGAACCATAGGGTTCCGGTAACATGTATCAGAGCGATTGCAGCTTTTTCCTGGAGAATCCATTCAGCCAGTTCCGATTCGTATTGATCCTTGTAGGCTAACGACATCTTATCATTCATTGTATCAAAAGTCATTGTGTTATTTTTAGGTTGTTGGTTCAATTTTAAACAAGAACAGCTTTCAAATTGAAAGCTGATGCCTGTTATTGGTTATATACATTAAAAAAAAATATTATCCGAGATAAGCCTTAAGTAACCTGCTTCTTGACTTATGGCGCAGACGGCGAATTGCCTTTTCTTTAATCTGGCGGACACGCTCACGAGTCAGGTCAAATTTGGCCCCGATTTCTTCGAGTGTAAGTCCATGCTGCATTCCAATGCCAAAAAATAATTTAATTACTTCCCTTTCTCTCTCTGTGAGCGTGCTTAATGATCTCTCAATTTCCTTTTGAAGCGATTCATTCATCAGCATTCCGTCGGCACGGGGAGAATCCTGGTTTTCCAATACATCGATCAGGCTGTTGTCCTCGCCCTGTACGAATGGTGCATCCATGGAAACATGTTTCCCGCTTACACGCATCGTGTCGGCTATTTTTTCAGTAGGTATGTCGAGGATCTTTGCAAGTTCATCCGGAGAAGGCTCACGTTCGAATTCCTGCTCAAGTTTTGAATATGCCTTCGAAATCTTATTCAGGGAACCGACCTGGTTGAGAGGCAACCTTACGATTCTCGATTGCTCTGCCAATGCCTGTAATATACTCTGACGAATCCACCAAACGGCATAGGAAATGAATTTAAATCCACGGGTTTCATCAAATCGTTTTGCAGCTTTAATCAGTCCAAGATTTCCTTCGTTGATCAGATCGGGGAGGCTCAATCCCTGGTTTTGATATTGCTTTGCAACAGATACAACGAAACGAAGATTAGCCTTTGTTAGACGATCCAATGCAACCTGGTCTCCTTCTTTAATCCGGCGCGCTAATCTGACTTCTTCTTCGGCAGTAATGAGTTCTTCGCGTCCGATCTCCTGGAGATACTTTTCCAGTGACTGACTTTCGCGGTTGGTGATCGATTTGGTTATTTTTAGCTGACGCATAGTCTACAAGGAGAGATTTATGTTGAAAAAACAGTAAATTAATAAAGAAAAATATTTTTTTTCGAGACCGCAAAGATACATTTTCACAAAAAGCGAAGCAAGTATTATACTGAGTCGTTGATAAATAAATTTGATTGTTAAAAAAATAAAAGCCGGAAAATCCGGCTTTTATTGTCCATCAAAAATCGAACCTAAATGGTTGAATCACATACCAAAACCATAATATGCTCTCATTCCATTTGGATAAACTCCTTCAATCAGCACCCCACCTTGTTTCGTCTTTAAAGCATCTTCCAGGTCATCAGTGGAGTTGATCGGTTTTTTGTCGATGGAAGTAATAATAAACCCTTCCTTTATGCCGGCAGACCTGAACTTTCCAGCCAGTAGTTTTGAAACCTTAACCCCGCTTTTTATGCCAAGACTTGATTTCTCTTTCTGAGTGGTGTTTTCGAAGGTTGCACCCAGCATATTCAGCGCCTGATCATTTTTTACAAGCTTTGTATCGCCATCTTTATTTCGAAGCACAACATTCAATACTTTTTCTTTTCCATCCCTTTCAATGGTCACGCTTACTTTGTCGCCCGGCCTGAATCTGCCAATCTGTTCCTGCAGCTGAGGAGTGGTATTTACATTAACATCACCCACTTTAAGAATAATATCTCCCTCTTTAATTCCTGCCGATTCAGCCGCACCACCTTCAGTAAGGCCTGCAACATACACTCCGGTACTTTGCTGGATTCCCTTATCCTCCATGAGCTTGTTGTCAATATCGCGTATGCTTACGCCGATAAATCCCCTCTGTACACTGCCATATTCAACCAGGTCATCCATCACCTTCTTTACAAGGTTAACCGGAATCGCAAACGAATATCCGGAATATGAACCCGTGGTGGATGCGATCGCCGAGTTAATTCCAACCAGTTCTCCAAGGGTATTCACCAGTGCACCGCCGCTGTTTCCAGGGTTAACTGCCGCATCCGTCTGGAGAAATGATTCTATCTTATATTGATCAGGAAGAATTCCGATATTCCTTGCTTTTGCGCTAATGATACCTGCGGTTACGGTAGAATTTAAATTGAAAGGATTTCCAACGGCTAATACCCATTCCCCGACTTTGATATTATCTGAATTACCGTAAACAATAAAAGGAAGATTCTTTTCATTAATTTTCAGGAGGGCCAGGTCAGTAGATGGATCCGTACCGATAACCCTGGCCGGATAGGTGTGATTATCGTTTAAGGTGACCTCAACCTTATCTGCATTTTCAACCACGTGGTTATTGGTTACAATATAACCGTCGTCGGTAATAATCACACCGGAACCGCTTGCTTCCTGTGGACTGCTTTGACGCGGCCGGCCCCAGAAATCAAAGGGGCTGTTTCCAAAAGGATTGTAGCTCGCCTGGCTGTTATAAAAAGTCTTTACGTGAACGACAGCATGAACGGTCATGTCTGCTGCTTTGGTGAAATCAGGCAGTGAACCTTCTGATACTCCGGTAAAACTTACATTTTGAACGGGCTGCCTGTCTGAAATGTTTTTAGAAAGAGGGTGAGGCGTATTCATATAATTAGAATAAACATATGCACCGCCCAGTCCGCCAATTCCTGCAACTAAAAGTGTGGCAATTGCTTTTCTTATTTTTGTTACCATGATCTTTATTTTTTTTTAAGTGCCTTGTTTTTTCAAAATTTATGCCAGTAAAATTGTATTCTATACCATGAAGCGATTGTGAATGGAATGGTTAATCGATTGTTAAGGATAATTAAAATCAACAGGGTTTCATGACAACTTTTCAACCGGCAATGACATGTTTTTCTTCTTCCTGAAAATCAGTCAGCCTCTTCGATGAAATTAAATATCTTTGACCACGAATGGCGACCTTTTCAAACCAGGTATTGATCACAAAGATCATGAACGGAGAGGAAGAGATTTTGTTTTATCTCTCCGGTAAGTATTATCAAACGGCCCGCCGCTGGCTTCGGCGACATGGTTGTCCCGATAAGGAAACTCCCCACATTTTCAGCGTTGTTTTGCTCGAGGTTACCAGGGAGATCCAGCAAAGTAAACTATCATCTACCCTGGATTTCGAGCAGTATTTCTTTAATTCGCTGAGGGCGTATTACAAAAACCTGAAAACCGAAAAAGTTCCGGATTCATTTTCCGAATCAATGAATGAAAGAGAGCTGGCTGCAGCGTGTTTTTCAATTTTAGATGAGTCGGCAAGGAAAATTTTATCTGCACGATACATCGGAAAACTATCGTTCGAACAAATCGCAGTGAAATTCGATTACAGCAACCCCGTAATTGCTCAGTTTGAAGTCAACCGCGCGTTTAAACAATACGAAAATATTACCCGCGCCCGGCTAAATGTCACACAGAATTGATCATGAACCAGCAGGATAAATTTTTGATTGACCGGTATCTTGACAATTCACTCACTGGTGTGGAACTAAAAGATTTCCTTGACAAACTGGAATCCGATGATGAATTTAAAAAGGCCGTCAGCCTTCATAATCTGCTCATCGAAGGAATACAGGAAGCGGAAGATAAGAGACTCAAAGACGCTATCGAAAGATCCATCAATTACAGAAAGCCGCTAATACCGGTTGGCTTGAAATTGATAATCCTCTTTCTGATTATTACAACCATCGGGATTTCGCTTTGGAATTATATCGAACCCGATTCGACCGGAAGAAGACACGACTATTTCACATTTGATTTCCTCAAAGGCATAAAAAAGGACAGCGTTGATGTTCAATCTGTAAGTAAAGAGTCTCAGCCAAACAAGACAACGGGTATTAAAAAGACGACCATCGCCAGGGACACCGTTATTGATAATCCGGAAAAAACTAACGCTGACACAGCTCCGGAAAAGACTGCCGGTGCAGAAGACATAGTTGTGAAAAAGGATCAGTTGCTCATCAGTTTTGTACTCACACCCAAGAATCTCGAATCGGATTCAATCGAAACGGAAGAATCTTCACTTTCAAAAAAAACCATTGATAAACTCCCTTCCGGCGGACTGCCGGACAATGAAAAAAAGAGAGGCGTAAATTATCAGGTCGAGTTCTGGGTTTCTCCCGTGAATTATAAAGGATATAAACTGGTTGATGATAAACTGATCTTGTTTGGCATCGATGTGCCTGATGCTGTTCGCCTTTATACTAAACAGGATAAGTTGTGGATGAAGTATGGTCAGGATATTTATTACCTTGAACCTACAGAACAATTCGAATCTCTTGTGCTTACGAGTGAAATTCCAGTCGACATAAAATGATTTCTTTCTTCAAATACCACGGAACCGGAAATGACTTTATCCTGATCGATGACAGGAAAAACAATTATACATTATCTAAGGAAATTATATTCCGGTTATGTGACAGGCATTTTGGCATAGGGGCAGACGGACTCATTTTGTTGCGCAACCATTCACAGTTTGATTTTGAAATGCTCTATTACAACTCTGACGGCCTGCCCGGATCGATGTGTGGAAATGGAGGAAGATGTTGTGTGGCATTTGCACATTCACTGGGCATGATAAAGGAACATACACGATTCACCGCATTTGATGGCCCCCATGAAGCAAAAATTTTATCAGTCACACCATACATTGTAAGATTACATATGAATGACGTGCATGATATCGAAACCGGTAACGATTTTATTTTTTTAAATACCGGATCACCACACTATGTAATATTTGCTGAACATGTAAACAAGATGGATGTAGTTACTGATGGAAGGAAGATTCGTTACAGCGATCGTTTCAGGAACGCGGGTACAAATGTAAATTTTGTGGAGGTCCGTAATCAGGAAATATTCGTCAGGACTTACGAACGCGGAGTGGAAGATGAAACTTTGTCCTGTGGAACCGGAGTCACTGCTTCCGTATTGGCAGCATCCACCAGGTCGGCAGAAATTATTTCCGGCACCAGGGTTTTAACCCCCGGAGGCATGCTCAAAGTTTATTTTCAGAAAAAGGATGGAGGCTTTTCAGATGTATGGCTGGAAGGCAATGCAGAACCAGTATTCAAAGGGGAAATAAAATTAGACTCCGGGATTATATGAACGGCTATTTAACCACTATATTTACCGTCAATTAATAACAGAGAATAAAAATACTTATGCAATTAGTAGGGGAATTAATACAGTTAAGGGCGCTCGAACCGGAAGATCTGAATCGGCTTTACAGATGGGAAAACGACAGTTCCATCTGGAGTGTAAGCGGTACACTTATGCCTTTTTCAAAATTTGTGCTGGAGGAATTTGTTAACCAGGCTCACCAGGATATTTATACCAATAAGCAACTGCGATTGATTATCGACCTGAAATACTTCGACGAAGACGATAACATTTCCGATAAAGTGCATTCGATCGGTTGCGTCGATTTATTCGACTTTGACCCAAAGAATAAGAGAGCAGGCATTGGAATTCTCATAGCAAATAAAGCAGATAGGGGACGGGGATATGCCACTGAAGCCCTGCATTTACTGATAGATTATTCGTTTGAAATTCTCGATCTCCATCAGCTCTATGCTAACGTTCGAGTCGACAATGAAAACAGCGTGGCGCTCTTTAAGCGTGTTGGTTTTGAAGTCACCGGGCTTAAACAGGATTGGATTTATGAATACGGAAAATATTATGATGAATACCTGCTTCAGTTGATTAAGAAATAATTTCAGCCGAAAAGAATTCCTGATGTCCAAGAAGCATCTTATTCATGCTTTCATTCATACCCTGCTTTGTTTATTAATTTCCTGCACACCCGGTAAGAAAAAAAATGAGGTTGAAATCCGTTATGCATCATTAACCGATTCAACGAGGTATGTCGGAATGAGCACCTGCATTAAATGCCATGCTGACAAATATGAAACTTTTAAAAATACCGGAATGGGATTGTCCTTCGACATTGCAAGCCGGGAAAAGTCTTCTGCAAAATTTTCCGGTGTCCATTTCATATACGACAAATTTAAAAATTTACACTATCGACTCTACTGGCTGAACGATTCACTGATGATTTCCGAATTCCGGTTGTCTGGTCGCGATACTGTTTTTCAGAGAGAGGAAAAGATATCATGGATCGTTGGTTCCGGACAGCATACGAATTCGCACCTGATGAACATCAACGGCTATGTTTACCAGGTTCCTGCCACGTTTTATACTCAGAAAGGCGAATGGGATTTGCCGCCCGGTTTTGAGAACGGGTTTAACAGCAGGTTCTCGCGATCTATTGGACTTGAATGCATGACCTGTCACAATGCATATCCTGAATTTATTACCGGTTCAGAAAACAAATACAGTAAAATTCCCGTGGGTATTGATTGCGAGCGATGTCACGGTCCTGGCGGCGAGCATGTGAAATCGAAGCTTGCCGGAGAAATTGTGGATGTTAAAAATGCCATAGATTATTCAATAGTGAATCCTGCAAAACTGCCAATAGATCTCCAGCTCGATGTGTGCCAGCGATGCCACATTCAGGGAAATGCTGTATTGAACGAAGGAAAATCGTTTCTCGATTTCAGGCCAGGAATGCATCTGTCCGATGTAATGAATGTTTATATGCCAGTATATAAGGGCGATAATGATTCTCATATCATGGCATCTCATGTTGAGCGAATGAAGATGAGCAGGTGTTTCATGGTTTCGATTTCAAGGGCAGATTCCATCAATAAAATCAGTCCTTCGCTAAACCCTTATAAAAATGCAATGACATGCGTAACCTGCCACGATCCGCATATCAGCGTGCGTAAGACGGATGCTTCGGTATTTAATTCAAAATGTCTTACGTGCCACTCGTCCGTGACATCCAACGGCACGTGTTCAGAAACCATGAAGATCAGAATGGCCGTGAATGACAACTGCATAATTTGTCATATGCCAAAGAACGGAACTCTCGACATACCACATGTAACTACCACTGATCACCGGATCAGGATACCATTGAATAAAAAGGCGTTCGATGATATAAAAGAATTTGCCGGTCTCGTTTGCATCAACAATCCGTCTGCAGGAAATCACGCCATGGGTTCGGCATACCTTTCTTATTTTGAAAAATTTTCATCGAACCCGGCCTATCTGGATTCGGCCAAAAAATACATCAGTGATGAAAATAAGGATAGCATCAGGACCAATTTTTCGAACCTGGTGCGTTGGGCATTTCTGCAGAATGATTACAAACGGGTGATAGGCTACCTGGAACAAAATCCCGGAAGTGCTGAGAGGCTGAAGTCGAAAGCACCAGGTAACGAAGATGCATGGACGGCATACAGGATCGGTGAATCGCTTTACATGACGGGAAATATCAAAAGTGCCATTACTTTTTATCAGAAGGCAACAGACCTGGCGCCATATCAGCTTGATTTCAGGAACAAGCTTGCAGGTGCTTTGCTCGACGACGAAAAATTCGAGGAATCGAGGAAAAATTACGAGTTTATCATCAAGGAAAACCCTAAATACGCAAGCGCATATGTGAGCCTTGGCTTTTTGATTTTTTCCTATGATAATGATGTTGAAAAAGCTGACCTGATGTACGATAAAGCACTTGCTCTGGATCCCGATAACATGCAGGCACTCTTCAATAAGGCCGGGATATTAATATTTCTCGGAAAGAAAAAAGAAGCTGTCAACTATCTGAAAGAAGTTTTGAAAAGGGATAAGGACAATCAAAAGGCAAAGATAATTTTGAGTCAGCTTCTTTGAATTTAATCCTTATCCTGGAAGAATAGCTTTCCTTTATTTTCAAATTTTGAGACTGACAAATTTTCAAATTAAACAATTGTGATAACCTTTTCTTTACATTTGCTTAACATAGCGGTCTGGGATGTTGAATATTTTTAAGCAAAATTAATAATGGATCAAATGCGTAAAATTTTGCTTGTGGACGATGAACCGGATATTTTGGAATTCATGGAATACAATCTTAAAAAGGAGAATTATCTCATCAGCAAGGCAGGCAATGGGAAGGAAGCGATAGAGAAGGCAAAAAAAGAACATCCTGATCTGATTATACTTGATATCATGATGCCGGAGATGGATGGCATCGAAGCCTGCAGGGCGCTCAGGGAAATTCCGGAATTTAAAAAGACATTAATCGCATTTCTGACAGCCAGAAACGAAGATTATTCACAGATAGCGGGATTTGATGTAGGCGCTGATGATTATATAACGAAGCCAATCAAGCCAAGGGTACTTATCAGCCGGATCAATGCATTATTCAGACGCTATGACCCTGAAAATGGAAAACAACAGGAGAAAGGGAATGTGATGTATATTGCCGATCTTAAAATAGACAGGGATCAATATCTGGTATTTAAGGGAGATGAGAAGATTGAATTGCCAAAAAAGGAATTTGAGCTTCTGACACTCTTAGCCACGAAGCCGGGAAAGGTTTTTACCAGGGACGAGATCCTCGAAAAAGTCTGGGGCAACGACGTGGTTGTTGGTGACCGGACGATAGACGTACACATCCGGAAACTGAGGGAAAAGTTTGGTGATGAGTTAATCAAAACGGTAAAGGGCATCGGATACAAGTTTGATTTTTAATAAGCTTTTCAAAAATTGGCAGAGAGAAAATTTACCATTCCATCGTCGAAAAATCCTACACCACACAGGCTTGCAATTACGGCTTCATTCATCGCATCTTTAATTTTACTCGCTGCTCTTTATTTTTCAGAATATTCAGGTGCATTCCAGTCGGAGTTGCTGAAGCACGCATTTATATTTTTCGTTTCTTTCCTGTTCTCCTATCTTATTTTCAGTTATATACTAAGGATATTTATCTACAGGAAAATCAAACTTATCTATAAGACGATTTCCAGCTCGAAGAATTCGAAGGAAAAGGCTCTGGAGAAGGTAATTCCCAATGAGGATATACTCGCGAATGTAAGCAACGAAGTCCTGGAATGGCAGCAAAACAGAACTGAAGAAATTGCAGAATTAAAGAGAAACGAAAATTTCAGGAAGGAATTCCTCGGTAATGTTTCCCATGAACTGAAGACTCCGCTTTTTAGTATACAGGGATACATACATACCCTTATCGAAGGAGCTATTGCAGACCCTGAGGTCAACATAAATTATCTTCAACGTGCAGCGAAGTCGGTCGAACGCCTCTGCCTGATCGTAGAAGACCTCGAAGCCATATCGAAACTCGAAGGTGGTGAACTTCAGCTGGACCAGCGCACATTTGATATTCACGAACTCTTTCAGGATGTATTTGAGTCGGTGGAATTGAGGGCAAAGGAAATGGATATTCGCCTTATGTTCAAGGAAGGCAGCGATAAGCCGGTATATGTGATCGCTGATAAGGAAAGAATCAGGCAGGTATTGAATAACCTGGTGATTAACTCAATAAAGTATGGCCGCAAAGGCGGAAGCACCATGGTCGGTTTCTATGACATGGATGAGAATATTCTTGTCGAGGTTACCGATAATGGGATCGGAATAGACATCGTTCACCTTCCCAGGGTGTTTGAAAGATTTTACCGTGTGGACAAAAGCCGATCAAGAGAGCAGGGCGGAACCGGATTGGGCCTGTCGATCGTTAAACATATTATAGAAGCGCATGGACAGAGTATCAATGTCCGAAGTACGTATGGCATTGGCACTACGTTTACCTTTACCCTGAAGATTTCCCGGTAAATTATTTCCGACAGATAATTTCTGTTATTTTCACCGGGATATTTGATCAGTTTTACTTTTAGG
This sequence comes from uncultured Flavobacteriales bacterium, assembly GCA_964595205.1. GTDB lineage: Bacteria > Bacteroidota > Bacteroidia > AKYH767-A > 2013-40CM-41-45 > JADKIH01. The sequence continues at coordinate 150,462 of CAZQOQ010000035.1, forward strand.
AATTTTCCTATATTTATTCATGTTTTACACGCTCATTCAACCACGGAAACGGAGATTATTATTTATCATTTCCTTTTGCCTTTTAGCCATTGGTTTCTATTTATTGTATGCCCGGAATAAAACTCCTGAAAAGAATCTGGAGAACAAACGCGGCGAACCTTATGAGGAATTTATGCTTCAGCGGACATATCCGAACAAAACTTTCGATGTACATGCATATCAGTCTGCTTTAATTTCTGCAAAGATTAAATCCGGCCATCAGCAACGCCTCAGCCGGGCCGATAACTGGAACCTGGAAGGTCCCGGAAACATCGGCGGGCGATTCAATTGCATTGCAGTATCGCCGAATAATCCAAATGTGATGTATGCCGGCAGTGCGAATGGCGGAGTCTGGAAGACTACCAATTATGGTACAGACTGGACGCCGGTGTTTGATGATATTGTTTACCAGGCGATAGGTGCGATATCAATAAATCCTCTCGACGAAAATGAAATCTGGGTCGGTACCGGCGACCTGAACATCAGCGGCACGATGTATCTGGGTAATGGGGTTTACAAGAGCCAGGACGCAGGGCAGACCTGGTCATATGTCGGTTTATCAAATACGTTTGTCGTTTCATCCATAATTTTCAATCCTGTAAATACAGATGAAGTGCTTGTTGCAACGATGGGAAATTCCTTTTCCAAAGACGGTAACAGGGGAATCTATCGGACTACCGATGGCGGTGTAAATTTCAGCCTCGTAAATTTTGTGAATGACAGCACAGGTTTCATCGACATGATACAGGATCCTGTAAGCACATCGACAATTTATGCGAGTTCATTCAGCAGGGTACGTACCGATATGGCGAGTTTGACAATGGGAACTGAAGTTTATGTGTATAAATCGACAGACTTCGGTCAGACCTGGAATATTTTAACGGGTGGTTTGCCAAACGGTGCATTGCATGAAAGGCTGGGCATCGGACTATGTAAGAGTTCTCCATCAATTATCTATGCGCTGTATTCAACCAGCGATTCAAGCACACCCGAATTATATAAGTCCGTTGATGGCGGAGCCAGTTGGTCGCAGGTAACGATCGGTTTCTTCGACAATTTCGCTTACGGCACATTTGGATGGTACTTTGGAAAAATCTATGTCGATCCTGTTTTTCCTGACGTGATTTACATTCCCGGTGTCGATCTGCAGTATAGCACGGATGGCGGTTCAAACTGGAATATGCGTACGCCGCCCTGGTTTCTCTACGAAGTTCATGCAGACGGACACTTCATGCATTTTACAAATTCAAATGAATTCATCTATTGTACTGACGGAGGCTTAAGCCGTACGCTTGATGGAGGAAATACCTGGAGCGACATTGATAATATACCGAACAACCAGTTTTATTCAGTCACGGAAAATAAATATAACCCCGGTGAGTATGCAGGCGGAGTACAGGATAATGGGACAATGTATAATAATACTTCGGGGATAAATAATTTTATAAGACTTTATGGTGGTGATGGATTTACGGTGACTTATACCGGCAATCCCCTGTTAGTATATTCTGAAAGCCAGTATGGAAATATTGTCTTTGATGATGATCATCCGAACGGGAACTGGAATTCAATCGACAAGGATACCGCACAGAATTATAACTGGCATACTCCATATATTCTTTCGCCTTTTAGTGAGGACACATTATTTTTCGCCGGGCAAACGGTGATGAGAATTGATGGTGCGCCTTATGGAACATTTACAAGTATCAGTCCGGTTCTTCCGGATACTGCCAGTTCAGAACGGGTTCAGAACATCAGTACCATCAATCAGTCGGTGTTAGCCAGGGATATTATATATGCAGGAACGGCTGACGGAAAAGTATGGAACACACTCAACGGTGGAGTGGACTGGAATGATGTGACACCATTTCCGGGAAGCCGGTTTTATATTACCCAGGTTAAACCTTCTCCAAACATTGTTTCCAATGTGTATGTTACAAGGAGTGGTTACCGGTCGAATGATTTTACACCGTTGATCTATAAGTCAGATAACAATGGTACTACCTGGCAGAACATTTCAGGTGATTTACCGCTTCTGGCCGTCAACGATATTGAAATTTTTACCGGTAATGAAAACATCATTTTCATTGCCAACGATGCCGGTGTATATGCAACTATCAATGGTGGGGTTAACTGGGAACGTGTTGGAGAAAATATGCCCTATGTTGCTGTGCTGGATATCGATTTTAATGTCGCACAGGACAAGATCATTGCCGGTACATTCGGCAGAAGTATGTATTCAATCGACATCAATAATATTCTATTGAATGCAGAGCAACCGGTTGAAGAAGCCGATTTTTACATTTATCCAAACCCGGCGTCTGAAAACATTTTTATCCGTTCAACTCATGATGTAGATGAAATTACGGTTTACTCTTCCACCGGACAGTTAATGACGAAATCAAAATCGAATAGCATCAATATTTCCGGGTATGTTTCCGGAACATACATTTTAAAAATTGCGGGGAAAAAGAAAACAGTAGTAAAGAGATTTTTAAAGATCTGATTTATATTTTACAGTTCTTTACCCATTTTGAAATGCGGTATGATATCGAACAGCGTATAGGAATCTCCAAAAACCGTGTAACCGTTTCTCTTGTAAAAATTGACTGCATTGTCCCTTGCGTCTAAGGTGAGTCTCCGGTAATTTTTTTCACGGGCTTTCTCTTCCAGGAATTTCAGTACGCGGGAACCAAGTCCCTGTCCGCGTAATTCCTCGGTAACGCCCATCGACCGGATCTGGGCTTCCGTATCGGAATTGTATTGCAATCGTCCGGTGGCGACACCTTTGCCATTCTCATCGACCATGAGCACATGCAGCGATTGATTTTCCCATTCATCGCGCGTAGTGTGCTCGCTTTGTCCCCATGCTTTCCTTAAAATTTCATATCTGAGCTTGTAATAAGCCTGCAGTTCTTCTTCCTTCTCCGGTATAATAATTCTGTAATTCATGGCGTGTATAGAATATAATAAAAGATGTTCTAAATTAAAAAAATCAATCCTGTTTTTTCAATTCCAGGCTAATATTTTCATCACCCGGCTTGTAAGGAATAAATGTACAGATCAGCTGGAACATCTCATCGGTTGTCCTCATGCTTCCTTCGCGTTCTGAAATTACTCTCGGAGGATGATAGGGATTCAGGGGGTTATTTTCCGTGTTATCGTATTTTCCAAGGGCTACGATCACAGATCCGGCAGGTATTTTTATCATTTTCTGAAAGGTGTAAAAATACTGCCATCTGAAATCCCACTTTGGAATGTGAATAAGTGGTATGGTGTCACCGTCAGTTTTCACACAAAAAGCCTGAAAGGAAACTCCAAGAAGGTGCATGTGAGGGTTGATGGTAATAAGTGAGATGTCTTCCGGTACCTGATACCTGGTGACAAAACTTTTAACTGAACCTGCAGGAATAACGAGCGGGGGTTCTACCGGAGATATTCCGCTCGTGCCGAGTATGAATTCGCCAGTGGGGCGCTTCGGCGGGACCGGACTGAAAAATATGTTGAAGGAAGTCTGGTCGCTGGTGTCTACAGCGCTGGGCCCGTAGTGTATGTTATCCAATAATAATGCGCATTGCTTCTTTACCCTGTAGCCGCCGATTCCTTCCGGATAAAATGAAGTTTCAACGCCGGGTAAATAATTAGTAACAGAAGGTGTAAGCGTGGGATAGGTTCCGTCGTCATTTTCGAGGTCTAACAAATCGAAAGAAGAACGCTTATCGTGTTTCTCAGTATCGATGAAAGGTCTCCCGGAATAATTATCCTTCTTTTTACCTTCTTCATACTGCACGAGATGAGCGTTTATATGATGAACGAGTTTTTTATTACCGGGAATTATTTCGATGGCCCTGATAAAAGTATCACGCGGGAGTTCAAATGGAATTTTCAGCATGATAAAATTATCCCTGTTATCACCAATTATTTTAAACGGCGATCGCATTCGAATCACCATGTCAGGCTTTCCAAAATTACTTCCGTTTATGAATACAGGAGGAGGAGGAATTTCATCAGGGTTTCCCAAAGGCGCACCGGTTTCTATCCAGTGATTTATAAGGTCGATCTCTTCCTGCTTCATCACCTTCTCATCACGGAAATGAGAATATGAAGTGTCGGCCGGCCAGGGAGGCATCAGCCTCTCATTGATTACCACCTGCACAGTGTGCAGATGTTTTTTCACATCGTCGTATGTGATGAGGTCGAAGGGTGCACCTGAACCCGGACGATGGCAGGGAGTACAGTGTTTATAGACGACAGCAGAAATATCCTTTGAAAAAACAGGTTGATCCTTTTCAGATTCGATTTTACGGTTGTTGCAGGAACATATCAGGAGATCAGCCAGGAAGAGTACAAAGAAGATAACAAAACGATTCATTAAATTTTTATTTGTCATATTCCAGGATACATCCGATGGGAATCGTTTCACTTTTCCTGACAGGTATGTTTTTAATTACTGAAACCAGGGCATCTTCGAGATTATTTTCCGTGACGACCTGTCTTTTTTTACCCAGTGCATACAGCCAGTCGTCAATGCGGCCTTTATAAACCACATTACCTTCCCTGTTTATTACAAAGCAACTGGGTGCGACTGTGGCATCTAAACTCTTTGCGAGAATCATTTCCGGATCTTTCAGCAACGGGTAGGAAATCTTGTATGTCCGGCGGAAATCCTTCATCTCTTCCGGAGAGGAAAACCTCCCCGGAAAGACGCCGATGAATTGAATTTGATCTTTGCTGAATTTATTTGCGAGCTTATTCAATGTTACCGTATAGCTTTGAGAGGCCGGGCAATCGCTCAGGAGAAAAATAATGACAGTCGCTTTGAATTCCCTGTTACCGGAAAATGAAACCAGTTTGTTGTCGAGGTCATACAATTTAAACTGAAAGAAAATATTATCACCCGTAGTGGGACCCTGGATCAATAAGAGAAAAACTAAGATTAAATGTTTAAAGATCATTTTTGAAGATAGTTCTTTTCGGGTCAGGGCATTCCTTCCTGGTTCGAATAAACCAGGAGATTTGCCCTGGTCGGTTTCGAAAGGTAATTCCGTATGATCCGGTTTACGTCGCGATTGTCGGGTTTAAATTTAATTACGTCTCTCAGTGTTTCCGGGTGTGCACTGGTGAATTCGGCATCGAAATAACCGAAGCCTGTGTATTTTCCATTTTCAATATGTACGACCGATTTTTCAGTAGGCGATCTGCCGCTGTCGATGATCATGAAATTGGGATTTTTATACTGGAGGCTGCTGATCGCAGACATGACTCTTTTGTTGTATTCCTCAGGCGGCTCATTTCCGATGCATGCTCCATTACATTGCCTGACCGAATATTTGAAACAGGCATGAACGATGCTGTAAACACCACAAAGCTTCTGGCAAAGATTGTATTTTGAAACCAGCCGGTCGATAATATCCAGTGCATGGTCGTATGTGCTGGCGGTGGTGATTAAATTTTCGAGATCATTCTCCTTCGAAATTCTGAATGTGAGATAACCGTTTTCGTTGATTGCGGAATAGATGCTGTGATTCTTGACTGTCCTCTTTTGGGCGCGGTTAAAAAACGGCTGGTTCTTTTTTATTTCTTCCGACTCCAGCAGGAGGGCAATGAGTTCATTGCCGGTTTCCTCAAATGAAATGTCCATGATCGCATTTCTCAACTCAAGCGCTTTTTTGGTTTGCTTATTTCGGAAATGACTGAGAACTCTCTGGCGAATGTTGTTACTCTTTCCAATATAAATTATCCTGCCTGTTTCATCATGAAGGTAATAGACGCCATGAGTTTCAGGGAGCGTATCGATGATGGACCTGTTGAAGTCGGGAGGGAAGCGGAGGTTTACATAATCGTTCCTGATAAATTCCGCAAGGATGTTTTCGGAATTATTTTTTTGAATGAGTAATTCAAAAAGTTTAACGGTAGCAAATGCATCTCCCTGTGCACGATGCCTGTTTTGGATTTGAATGTTCAGGTTACTGCAGAGATTGCCCAGGCTGTAAGAGCGGAAACCAGGGATGATTTTACGGCTTAGTTTTACCGTGCACAGATGATCGCGGTTAAAATTAAATCCCAGCGATTTGTATGATTCGCGGATAAATCCATAATCAAATGATGCATTATGTGCCACGAATACGGCTCCGTCGGTAATCTGAATGATTTGTTTTGCCACCTCATAAAACTTCGGTGCGTTTTCCACCATCTGATCGTCGATACCGGTAAGTCTCGTGATGAATGGAGGTATAGAACATTCCGGGTTGATCAACGAGGTGAACTCATCGATGATCTTTTCTCCATCATGAAGGTAAATTGCAATTTCAGTGATCCTGTCCCTAAATGCATTTCCCCCGGTTGTTTCAATATCTACAATGGCAAACTTCATGGGCTGCAAACCCTAAAAATACACTTAAAGTTTTAATATTTTTATTTATCCCATCAGGAAATTGAATGGGATATAATAAAAATATAAGTGTATCACCTTACGATAAAGTGATCGGTTACCACACTTTTCTCATTCTCGGTCACCATATAAAAGTAATTTCCTGAAGGAAGGGTGGAGCAGTCGACCGTGAAATTAATTTCATTGTTGTTAATAGTGCGTTCAATCGTAAGATCCGTAATTAACTGTGATTGAATTCCGAAAATTTTAATTTGTGGATTCTTCAATCTTTCCTTTGTGCTGATTGAAATATAAGCCTTATCAACGACAGGGTTTGGGTAGAAGCTCTTATTTATTACGAGATCAGAGAGTTCATTAACATCAATTGTAGTAGAAGTTATGGCCACGTTTGTCGCAGGTGAGGAAAATTTACCGCCTGCTATTACCTTTCCACTCTGGTTTCCGATGGCATAAACTTCTCCTCCGATAGTGCTTGAGGTAAGTGTAATGGTTTGTATCGGTGTAGTCGGAGAATTAATTCTTGCAATATAGGAAGCAGTTGAGCCCGGAATTCCAAGGTTGGTGAATTTACCACCTATGTAGAGAACCGTATTATATCTGGCAGAGAAAGCATAAATTTTATCGCTCGGAGAGAAAGTTGTCTGTATGGTTCCCCAGGATGTGCCATCGAAACGAGCTGCAGCAAAAGTCGGGGTGGTAAAGTCGCCTCCGGCATACAGATTATTTGAAAATGACGCGAGGGCATATACCTTACCGCCACTGATACCGGTTTCACCAACCCAGCCGCTGACGCCATATTTCTGTACCGGTGCAGAAGTGTTTTCACAACCCGCCCATTGTGTATTCTGAAATTCAGCAATGGAATTTACAACTGCGCTGATTCCGGAACCAATTTGAGTCCATGTAGTGGAAACAAGTTTTGAAATATGATTCATTGTGTTGCCTCCTGAAAGTGAAAATGCACCACCGGCAAAAAGGGTACCGCTGGTCGCACTTACAAATAAACAATTCACCTGTCCGTTGAATCCTCCGCCAACATCACTCCATACACCTGTGGAAATATTATATTTTGCGATGTTGCTGACCGTTACTCCGCCGGCAAGAGAAAATGAACCTCCGATATAAAGATCGTTATTTTTAAATGCGAGGGCGTAGACCGGTCCGTTAACGCCTGACCCGACAGCAGTCCAGCTTGAACCTGTCCAATGAGCAAGATAACTAACTGAACCCGTAAATGTTCCGCCTGCATAAATTTCATGGCCCGGACTTTCAGCGATTGCCTTTACAGATTCGGTAGAACTGCCCAGTCCGGTCGACATAGTCTCCCAGCTTTGAGCAACACCATCGATCTTTGTTAAACTGAATAATAGTAACAGAAGAGTACTGATTTTTTTCATAATTTCTATTGGTTTTTTTATTTCGGAGCGGGAAAGTAGACAATTTTTCTTAGGGCAGAAAGGATTATTTTTTATAGAAAAAATTAATCGAACTGCAGCTCTTTAGGTCTGAAGATAGTCTTATGATTCGTCTTTCCTTACCATCGTAAAATTCGATTACGGCAGTATTTGGAGGAGTCTTTCCAATGTTATTAGCAAACAGGATCAGGTAATTATTCGTATTAGGAATGAAGTTAAGCTGTAACGGCTTCTTTTTCTTGGTAACACCATAATGATCAAGAATCCATTCTCCATTGAAGAACAGCGACATGGTATCGCCGTCGAGATATGAATTATCGTAAACACTGATGGTGAGAACAGATGTGGTTACCTCAAAGGTCTGATCCGATTTAACATTTCTTCCGGAGAGAATTTTGGGTACATTTTTTTCGGTAACGACGACTTCCGGTTGTGCGACAGGCGGCCGGACAATTTCCTGTTTTTTAATTTCCTGCTGCACCATTTCCGGTTTGGCGATGACTGTGTCTTTGGGTGGTGGAGCATCGTCTTTTTTCCAAAGAATAATTTTCCTGTCGAGACTACCGGTATATATCAGGTCTTTCGTTTCTCCGAAGCAGGTTGACGTAACGGTAGCGGTATGAGAAAAAAGTTCCTGCAGGATTGACCTGTTCATGGGTTTCCAGATTCTGGCCCAGTTACCGATGTTCCCGCTGCTCATGAGAGAACCATCGCCGGAAAAACTCATTACGGTCGGATTTCCCGCCTTCAGGAAAAACAGCGGAGAGGGATTGATCTGACCAAACAGGTAATGCCAGAAATAAATTGTGCCATCCTTACTCCATGTAGCGAGCAGCGTGTCTTTCACGAGAGCGATCTTATCTATTTTTGAATTTCCCGTATTGAACTCCTGTCGTACCACATCGGTTCGCGTATTCATCACTTTCAAATAGCTGCCGCAGGAATAGATCAGCGAACTCCTGTCGCTCGTAATCACCGCATCTGTGATCGTATCCTTTTCATACATTATTTCCATCACCGGCTGTGTAAGATCCGATCGTGTTTTGAATAATTTCTTGTTACCGTTGAAATAAATGAAACCGTCTGCGATGGAGAACAAAACAAAACGAATCCCGGAATAATCCATGGAAAAGATGGACTGGATAATTTTCTCTTTTCCGAAATCATATATCTTGATCTCGCCGTCCTGTGTGGCAGAGATCAGTAATTTACCCGTTGAATTAAACTGAAGCTGCGTGATTTCAGCTTCATGAGCTTTCAGACTCTTTAAAAATTTCCCTGTTCTGAAGTCATGAAAGTACAGATAGCCTTTATTATCGCCCGCGATCAGGTATTTGTTTCCCGGATCATTAGTCATCACAGTGATACCACCCTCATGATTTTCGAAAACAGCATAAGGCATATAATTCTGCGCAGACGTCCGGCTGACTAAGAGAAATAATATAATGAAAGTGAAATGTTTCATGAATACTGTTGTGCGAAATTACGCACGAAAGTTCCCTCAAAACCATTCACCGGCAGTACTTTTAAAATGCGATTGTTAAAAAAGTTTTAGAAGGGATACTCCGGCAATTGTCGCCAGTATTCCTAATAAGATACTTGCAAGTACATACACCAGGGTAAAGAACAACTGTCCTTCTCTAAGCATAACAAACGTCTCGACCGAGAAAGCAGAGAAGGTGGTGAAGCCGCCACACAAGCCGGTTGCGAGGAAGAGCCGCCATTCCGGCGCCGAATTTGTCTTTTCGAAAAGACCGTAAAAGATACCGATCAGCAGGCAACCGAGCACATTTACGACCAGTGTTCCGAGCGGAAAGATCGAAGGAATTTTATTGTGAACGAATAAGGAGAAAAAATACCTGAGGCAACTACCGATGAATCCACCGATACCGATGATAAAGATTATTTTTAATTTATCACTCATTCAGTTGCTCAGAACAATTGAGAATTAAAACTTATAGCCGAAACCAACACCAATGGTTTCCTTGAACTGTGTCTTCTCAATAACATTTGCATCATAAATTACCTGTGCGAAAATGTTTGCTGTTATGTATTTATTAATTTTCATGAGGAGTGTATTTTCCCAGTTCACGTCGACTTTTTTCGCATTGTCCTTATCCTCATCCGTATAGTTGTTAAACAACTCGAGTCGCGATGTGAAATTCACATTCTCCATGATGTCCTTTTTGAATTTCATATTCAGGTATGCACCAACCTCTGTACGCACACTTTCTCCGGGTTTAACGCCATAGGCACCTGCATCCGATAAATTATCATCATTTACAAATGTCCATTTTGCAGTTACAGGTGAAAGCAAAACTTCGAAATAATCAACGGGTTTCCAGGTAAGACCCGGCGAAAGGGTAATATAAGCCGGCGCAAAGAATTTCGAGACGATTACACTGTCGTTGGGATAGTTGAAGCCATCTGCAAACTGGCTCTTGAAATTAAATAAAATACCATACAGCCAGCGATCGCTGAATTTACGGCTGTACTTTGATGTGAAGTCAATTTTATCGTCACTTTTTTTCAATGCATCGCTTCCGGTCTGAACCATTGAATAAGCAAGGTCGAGCGTATTCTGCCAGTCAACTTTTCCTTTTAAGTAATTAGCAAACAAGTTAAGCGTACTTGATAATGCAAGAGAGTTTTCGCCTCCCTGCGCCCAGTTTGAAAGACTTGCCTGGTTAAAAGTGATTCCGATGAATCCGCCTTTTTTCCAGGATGTATCCGGGGGAGTCGATTGAGAAAATAGTTTCAGACTAATTAATAATGAAAGTGATACGAGTAATGATAATTTTTTCATGATAATTTAAATTGTTTTTGTTGAACCCGATAAATAAAATATGCCATTATATACTCAGGCAATAATAAGGTAAAGTTTTATATGTGCCAAGAACAGAAAAATTCGTTTTTAAAAGCTTCACAACCGAAATGAAAAGTATGTTCAAAGTTTTGTTAACCGGCCGTAAATGATGACTTTTGCAAATATGTTAACTGTAAACAATATATCTTTTGAATTCGGCGGAAGATATCTGTATAAAAATGCCACCTGGCAGATAAATCCCGGCGAAAAAATTGGTTTGGTGGGACTGAATGGCACCGGAAAATCAACGTTGCTGAGAATAATAAACGGCGAGTACCAGACGGAAGGCGGTGAAATCAGCAAGATTAAAAACCTGTCTATTGGATTTTTAAACCAGGACCTGTTAAGCTACACAAGCGACGAAACCATACTCGATGTAGCCATGCAGGCCTTCGAGGAAACGCTTCGTATTGAAAAAGAAATTCATGAGCTGCTCGAGAAAATGGAGCACGATCACAGTGAAGAGATTTTACATGCGCTACACGACAAGCAGGTGCTCTTTGATGCTGCAGATGGTTATAATTTACGGCCCCGGGCTGAAGAGCTTTTAGAGGGACTTGGATTTTCCACAGAAGACCTGTCCAAACCACTCAATCAGTTTTCAGGAGGATGGAGAATGCGTGTGATGCTAGCCAAGATGATGCTTCAGAATCCTGACCTGCTGTTGCTGGACGAGCCCACCAATCACCTGGATCTTCCGTCGATCAAATGGATTGAAACGTACCTGAAAGATTACAGGGGAACCGTTGTTATCGTTTCACACGATCGTTATTTCCTGGATAATGTTGTAACGAAAACCGCAGAGATCGCAAATCAGAAGATCACAATCTATAACGGAAACTATTCTTTCTACCTGAAAGAGAAATCGGGAAGAGAGGAACTTCAGCGTTCGCAGTTCAAGAACCAGCAGAAATATATTAAAGAGCAGGAGAAACTTATCGACAGGTTCAGGGCAAAGGCTTCGAAGGCTACGATGGCACAGTCGAGGATAAAGATGCTCGACAGGCTCGACAAGATCGAGGATGTTGAATCGGGCGCACCGGAAATCAACATCAGGTTTCAGATCGATCAGCAGCCGGGGAAACTCGTCTCTCATCTCCACATTAAAGACAAAAGCTATGGCGACCTGAATATATTAAAGCATACAGAGACCAAAATAAACCGTGGTGATAAGATCGCTCTGATCGGAGCAAACGGCAGAGGTAAATCGACATTACTCAGAATGATCAACGGCTCCGAGCCTTTTGAAGGTAAGAGCGACATGACGCACAATGTGATTTCTTCTTTCTATGCCCAGCACCAGCTGGAGGCTTTGGGACTGAATAACGACATACTCACCGAACTACTGCACTTTGCACCGGACAAGAAAGAAGTTGAACTGCGTGGGGTACTGGGCGCATTTCTTTTTACAGGTGATGACGTGTTCAAGAAAATCAAGGTTCTGTCAGGAGGAGAAAAATCCAGGGTCGCTTTGGCAAAAACCATTTTGAGTAAAGCAAATTTCCTTATCCTCGACGAGCCAACCAACCATCTCGATATGCAATCGGTTGCCATCCTGATACAGGTGTTACAGGAATATGAGGGTACGTTTATCATCGTTTCCCACGACCGGTATTTCCTGTCGCAGGTTGCCAATAAGATCTGGTGGATAGAAAATCATCATGTGAAGGAATATCCTGGTCCATACGATGAGTACGAATATTCGATGGAACAGAAAAAGAATTCAGCAAAGGCGGAGCAGCGATCTCAGCAGCTTAAGGAAAAACAGGCAAAAGAGAAAAATAAAAAAGAAGCCCTTGCGAAGAACGACAACGATGAGTCAGTTAAACAAAAGAAAAAACTGTCATCAAGGCTGAAGTCACTTGAAAGTGAAATGGAAACAGCCAGGATTGAAAAAGAGAAGCTGGAAACCCAACTATCTGACCCCGGGATATATTCGTATCCGGAAAAATTCAAGACTGCCCTTGAAAAATTTAACACACAGGAAACAAAACTGAAACAAATAACCAGGGAGTGGGAGGAGGTTTTTGAGAGTCTTTCGGCTTTGGGGTAATTCGTTGATTAGTTAATTCGTTGATTCGTTAATTCGTTAATTCGATAATTGGTTTTATGGACTGTATCATCAGGTAGCCTGGGGTATAAATCAAACAGATTTTATAAATAATATGACTGAAGCCCATGTTAGAATGAACAATTCATCATATCGACCAATCAAAAACGGGAATTCTAGCGTCTAAATGAAGAGAGTTTACCGAATTAAAAGGCTCATTGGTCAAATTATTATAAAAATATATATTTGCTTTGATATATTTGATCACGCAAATATGGATAAATGATTACCCAGGTTACTTCAGGAATTAAAGTTAGTGTGGAGGTATTTTACCGTCCTGACCAAAGTAATATATTGCTCAGCCAGCATATATTCGCTTACCGTATTACAATTACAAATAACAGCGATTACTCAATCCGGTTGTCACGCAGGCATTGGTTCATTATTGATTCCAATTCTACAAACCGTGAAGTGGAAGGTGAAGGAGTAGTTGGTGAACAACCAATCATCGGCACCGGTGAAAGCTATCAGTACGTTTCGGGCTGTAACCTCGATTCGGAGGTGGGAAAAATGTATGGTACCTATCTCATGGAACGACTGATCGATAAAAAGCAATTTTACGTGAGAATACCGGAATTTCAAATGGTTGTTCCGTATAAGTTAAACTGATTTTCAATGAAAGATAAGTAAAGCCGCCTGTTTCCAGACGGCTTTTTTTTGTGAGTGTTGATAAATTAGGTTTTCCAAAATCCAGAAGTTATATTTGATATACAAGAAATTGAGAATTTCAACTTCAGAAAGCCATTAAACCTTTTTGGATAATCAACGTCTTCTGCAAATACCACTATGCCCATGAAACGACGAGAACTTTTTTCAGGAATGTCTCCTGCATCTCCAAAGCGCCAGAATTTTGATGCGGTTGCCCGCACCAATTCAGGATTGACTCCTTACTCGGGACCCTGGACAATTTCCGAGATCAAGCACTTGCTAAAAAGGACGATGTTCGGTGCAAAGCGGGACGACATCAATTTTTTCCTCACCATGAACGTGAGCGACACGGTTGATACGTTGCTTGAGTTGATGAATCATCCGCCGTATACTCCGCCATCACCACCTTTGAACAATTACAGCAATGTTGTAACAGATCCGCAATGTGCCGCAGGACAACCGTGGCCGGGAACGCCGGATACAAACAGCGGTGGTGTGTTCACTTATGCCTCACGAAGAAAAAGTCTAAAATCATGGTGGACCTCACAAATGATCAATCAGCCTCGCAGCCTGAGGGAGAAAATGACATTATTCTGGAGCAACCATTTCGTTGTTGAATTAGATACAGTACAGGTTTCGACCTATGTTTATAAATACAATGCCTTACTGCGTGAATTTGCCCTCGGTAATTTTAAAGAGTTCACCAAACAGATTACGCTGAACAGCGCCATGCTCAGGTATTTGAACGGCGACAGCAATACCGCCCTTGCACCGAATGAAAACTATGGAAGGGAATTGCAGGAACTTTTTACAGTCGGTAAGGACGCGAATGGAAGTCCTCAGTACACAGAAGACGATGTGAAGGCCGCCGCACGGGCATTGACCGGATGGAGAAACGATCTCGTTGGCGGGACATCGGCAAACGGATATAATTCGTTGTTCCAGGCAAGCAGGCATGATACGAACGATAAGGTGTTTTCTTCGTGGTATAATAACGCCGTTATCACCGGACAAAGCGGAACGGCGGGCGCAAATGAAGTGGATGACCTGATGAATATTATTTTTCAGCGAACAGAAGTTGCCGAATTCATATGCCGGAAACTCTACCGCTGGTTTATTTACTATGAGATCGATGCGGCTACAGAATCGAATGTGATCCAACCGCTGGCTGCAATATTCAGATCAAACAATTACGAAATAGTACCGGTGCTCTCGGCATTATTTAAGAGTGAACATTTTTTCGATGTGCTGAATCGGGGTTGCCTGATCAAATCGCCGGTTGAATTTGATGTGGCATTGAGCAGGGAATTTGAAGTGATATTTCCTGATAACACCGACATCATTGCCCAATATGCGGGCTGGGATCGCATCAGGAGCCAGGCTGCCTTGTATCAGCAGGACCTGGGCGATCCGCCGAATGTAGCCGGTTGGCCTGCGTACTACCAGGAGCCGTCATTTCATGAGATGTGGATCAATTCAGACACGCTTCCAAAAAGAAATCAGTTTACTGACCGGATGGTAGCTAATGGATTTACGAATTCCGGACAGACGATACTGATAGATGTTGTGAGGTACACCGAAGGAATTTCCAATGCTTCTGATCCGGTTGCCCTCATAGACGAGGTGCTGATGTATCATTATGCCATCGATGGTACTCCCGGACTTAAGGCTTATCTGTTATCGATATTACTTTCGGGACAGTCTTCCAATTCATACTGGACGACAGCCTGGGATGATTATATCGGCGACCCGTCGAACACGACCTATCTTATGATCGTAAAGTCGAGGTTGCAGTCATTTTATAAGTACATCATGGATTTGTCAGAATACCAACTCTCATAACCAGCCACATGAAAAGAAGAGACTTTTTCCGAAGAACCATTCCTGCAACATTATTACCCTCGCTTCTGAACGGATTTTCGTTCAGGGCCTTTGCCGGTTCACCATTTATGCAGGCATTGACAACCGCTTCGATCAACGATCATGTGCTGGTGCTCATTCAGCTGAATGGCGGAAACGATGGAATCAACACTGTAATCCCGCTTGATCAATATTCGAATCTTTCGCTGGCACGCCAAAATATTTTAATTCCAGATACGCAGGTGCTTCCATTAAACGGGTATACGGATACCGGTTTACATCCATCCATGACAGGCATGCAGCAGCTCTTCAACAATGGCAAGCTTCATATTGTGCGCGGAGTGGGTTATCCTTCACCTGATTTTTCCCATTTCCGTTCTACCGACATTTGGCTCACCGGTGCCGATTCCAACCAGGTGTTGTCTTCAGGCTGGGGAGGTAGATATCTGAATTATGAGTATCCGAATTTCCCAACCGGTTTTCCGAATGCAACGATGCCTGATCCTCTTGCCATACAAATAGGATCTACGGTTTCACTTGCTTTGCAGGGTCCAACAACCAGCATGGGTATGGCAATTTCCGATCCTACAAGTTTTTATAACCTGATTAACGGTGTTCAGGATCCCGTGCCAAATACTAATGCAGGTAAGGAGCTTACCTACATCCGTACGGTGGCTCAACAGTCGTCTTTATATTCGTCGGTTATTCTTGCTGCAGCGAATAACATAACACAGCAGTCGCCATCATATCCTGCAACGGGAGTGAATGCATTGGCCGATCAGCTGAAGATCGTGGCGCGACTGATTGCGGGCGGACTCAAGACCAAGATTTACATGGTCAACCTCGGAGGTTTCGATACGCATTCTGCGCAGGTGGATACCACGCCTGTTACAGGAACGCATGCAGATCTGCTGAATAAATTATCTGTTGCCATCTCTGCATTTATGGATGACGTGACGTATCTGAATATTGAAGACCGTGTGCTGGGAATGACATTTTCGGAATTCGGCAGGAGGATAAAATCGAATTCAAGCGATGGAACGGATCATGGTGCGGCGGCTCCTTTGTTTGTTTTTGGGAAGGATGTTCAGAGCGGAATTCTCGGTACCAACCCGGTGATACCTTCATCAGTTTCCGTGAACGATAACGTCCCGATGCAATATGATTTCCGTTCAGTGTATGCTTCGGTTCTGCAGGACTGGTTTTGTGTTCCTTCGCCGGAACTTTCCGGTATCTTGTTGCAGAATTTTCAGACGCTTCCAATCATTCAAAGCACAGCCTGCAGCGGGGTGGGCATTCACGAGCTGAATAAATCAGCCGGCATCAATCTCATTAGCAATTATCCCAATCCGTTTGTCTCCAGTACGTATATTACATTCACCACAAACGGCGGACACACACTCGTTCAGGTGTTCGACAATGAAGGAAGAGTGATAAAGACGCTTGCCGATGCTGAATATGATGTTGGTACCTACAAGGTCTGGTTTGAGAATGAAAATTTCGGCCCGGGAGTTTATTATGCCCGTCTGCAGAACGGATCCGTTCAGCAGGTAAGGAATATGATGATTGTCCGGTAGCGCTTTAATGCAGTGAAGCGGGTTTTGTTCTTTTGCAGGAGTAAGTTACTTTTACCGCCATGACTGAAAGAGCAAAAGCATTTGAGAGACTCGCCGCCATCATGGATGAACTTCGGGAGAAGTGCCCTTGGGATCAGAAGCAGACCCTGGAATCACTCAGGCCTCTGACCATCGAAGAAACTTATGAGCTGGCGGATTCAATTTTACAACGCGATTTACCGGAAATAAAAAAGGAGTTAGGTGATATCTTACTTCACATTCTGTTTTATTCGAAGATAGGTTCTGAGCTTGGGGCATTTGACATTACGGATGTAATCCAGGCACAATGTGAGAAGCTCATCTATCGCCACCCGCATATCTATGGCGATGTTAAAGTTGCAAATGAAGATGACGTAAAGAGAAATTGGGAGCAGCTGAAGTTAAAGGAAGGAAAAGGGGATAAATCGGTGCTTGACGGAGTACCATCTTCATTGCCGTCGCTGGTGAAATCGATGAGAATACAGGAAAAGGCACGCGGTGTCGGCTTTGACTGGGAAAAACCCGAACAGGTCTGGGAAAAAGTGGAAGAGGAGTTGAGGGAGTTTAAAGAAGCAAGCGAGTCAGGCAACGATGAACACGCCATGAGTGAATTTGGTGACCTGTTGTTCAGCCTCATCAATTTTGCACGTTTCAAAAAAATAAATCCCGATGAGGCTTTGGAAAGGACAAATCTGAAATTCATTCACCGCTTTAAATATCTTGAAGAATCTGCGAGGAAAAACGGAAAGGCGCTAAGCGAAATGACCCTTGATGAGATGGATGTTTATTGGAATGAAGCAAAAAATCTGAAATAGTCTACCTGGTATCTAATAGTAAGTCCTTATTGGCATTTTCTTTCCGCATCAGTTGATCGATTCTCATAAATACCCTCCAGTAATGCTCTTTATCCATTTTTTCCCAGTGTATAATTAAATACCTGTATTGATAGGTCTGAACCTGGCAGAGTACAATGGTGAAAACAATGATGGGGTACATCCATTTCAGGTATTTCTTTTTCAAAGTTGATAGTAAAATTGCAAGCAGCAAAGCAAAGAGCGACAGATATTCTGTATACGGCCGGGCACCGAAACTACCACCATACCACCAGTTCCACCAGCTTGAAAAGACATAACCGGTAATTAGGAAAAAGAACAAAAATGTCCAGAAAGAAAATCTTTCTTTTTTAAATAACGGGATCAGTCCGAACAACGAAATGAAAGCAAGAGGCGTATACACGAAAAATCCCTTCTTGTAGCTAAAGAGAAAATTGATGATCTTGGGTTTTTCCCAGTTGAAATGCTCGACCACATATGTGTCAACGAATATATTTCCAGTCTGTATGAAATAGATGACACCTTGAATTGAGACTATCAGAGTTGAAAAAACGGCAGCCTTTATGATTCCGGAATTTTTTCGGAATACATTTTTCAGGAACCAGTAAAAATTTATTCTGCTACCACAGATGAATGGGATTGCAAGTGCAATCACACTGTTCACCGGACGAATCAGGAATATGAGTCCAAACAATAGCCCGATTGCAATCAGATCCTTCCTGATGAACTGAATGGAATATCGTTTCACGAAAAACAGGAAAGCGCTGATTATTCCGAAGGAATAAACATGCGACTGCGATGGGTCGAAAACCGTGTAGTAGAAAAGATTGGTGCCAAAGAAAACGGCTAAAACAACAATGCTGATTATGTTTTCCGGAATGAAATACAGGCGGAGAAATTTACGCAGGAAGAATAATCCAAGCATCGCATAGAAAATTGCCGAAAGACTTACGAACAGCTGATACAGGAAAGAATAACCATCGGCGATGCCGCCGGTGAACAATGTGATGAGATGTGCGGCAAGGAAAAAGGGAGCCGTGACCACTGCGGTACCCGCGAAATATTTATTGGTCACTCCTCCACGGGCCGGAACCCTGTACTCATAAAAAGTATTTTCGCCGGAGTATTTTTTCTCTATATCATCATGAAAGTTGAAATGCAAGTCATTATAAATAAAGATTGCAGGCAGGTAGGCATAATATCCCTTTCCGTCGAAGGCTATGATTCCCTTCCAGCGATTGTTTCCCCATTTTACGTTAGAAGCACATAGCAGGCAGACTAAAGCAACAGACAATAATATAAAGCGATTGGAGATTTCTTTAAAGCCTGCCACCAGGAAATTGAATTTTTATAAGTCTCGAAAGATATCCAATATCAATGATTTTTGCCAGTTCTGCTGTTATCATCCTTACTTTCGGAAATATTTTTAAGACGCTGAACGATTGAAAAGAGTTATCAGCATGCTGGTTAAAGAAGAATACAAAACCTTATCTTTGATGAAATTTAAAAACTATAATTATGATTCAAGTAGGCCAAAAAGCTCCTGATTTCAAATTGATTGATAAGGACAAGAATGAAGTAACGTTAGCAAATTTTAAAGGGAAGAACCTGGTTGTATTTTTCTTTCCGATGGCTTGGACCGGTGCATGCACAAAAGAGATGTGCGCAGTACAGGATGATTATAAAATTTATGAAGGAATTAATGCTTCAGTTGTCGGAATCTCCGTTGATTCGCATTGGGCGCTAAAACGTTTTGCTGATGACAATAAGATCGGTTATCCGTTGTTATCTGATTTCAACAAGCAGGCGATTAAAGATTACGACATCGTTCAGGCTGAATTTGCAGGCGTATATAAGAATGTTGCAAAACGTGCTACATTCATCATCGATCAGAATGGAGTCGTAAGATACATTGACATTATGGCGAACATCGGTGAGGTACCGAACATGGACGCCATCAAAGATGCTTTGAAAAAGATTTCCGGTCAGCCGGTAAGTCAGTAATTTTTTGAAAACCTGGTTTTAGTCGCCGTGTAATTGGTGATTTCCGAAACCTGCCACTCAGGAAAGCATTGCCAGTCCTGCGCCGAGAATGATAATCAGCAGTTTCAGGTAATTGAACCGGTGTCCCTGGTTCGATTCGAAAAGGATTGTGGTAGAGATATGAAGAAATATTCCGATTACTACGGCCATGACCTGGTCGAATAACAAGGAAACATCCTGTGTGCCTGAATGATTAATGAGATTGCCCGTGAAGGCGCCTAAGGGAGACATCAGGGCAAATAAGAATAGGTAAAAAACTGATGCGTTTCTGCTTAGTCCCGACTGAATGAGCATGGTCATCAAAGCGATTGCCACAGGGATATGATGCAATACAATTCCTGCGAGAAGTGATCTTTGCGTATGCTCGTCGGAAAAATTCTGAACGAGTGGCATTCCTTCCAGGAAACTATGTAGACATAATCCAATCATCACTCCATAAGGAAAGGCGGCGTTTTGGTGTTTGTGGATGTGAATATGTCCGTGTTCAATTCCTTCTGAGAAAAATTCAAGGATGATCTGGAGGAAGAAGCCGATGAAAATAAAGATGCCGATGTTTTTTCCTCCTGACTGATAAACTTCGGGAATGAGGTGCAGGACGGTGAGTGCGAAGAGATAGGCGCCGCTGAACGAAAGCAGCATTTTTAAAAACTTCGGGTTTACACTCTTAAATGCAAACACGGAGGTTCCACTAAGCATGATGGTAGTGAAGAGTAAAAAATAGGCCAGCGTCTGCATGAGGTGTTTAATTCAATTTGAAAATTTGAAAATTGGTTAATTTGAAAATTACCGCATTTTCAAATTTTCAAATTTTACCAATAGTTTTCCTGGCAAAAATAATAAGCCGCTCCGACGATCTTTCATCAAAAGGCTCCAGTTTATAATTGCCAAAAAAGTTTGTGATTTCCAGACCGGCCATTTTGAAAAACCTCTCAAATTCGGATTTGTCGGAAAGTGTCAGTTGCTCTTCAAAATTAAAATTGCTATCCCGGTCGTTAAATGATATTTTCTTTTTTATGTAATGTCCTTCGATGTATTTTTCAATGTGAAAATTTATTCCGCCAACCATTTTATCGAAAACGCAATTCCCACCGGAAACAATCTTTTTAGCATTGAAATAATCAAATACAAAAACGCCATTGGGTTTGAGGGCTATTGCATTAGCAATAAGGCAGCGGACATTATCATGTTCCTTTTCGAAATATCCAAAGCTGCTGAAGAGGTTCAGGACTACATCGAAATAGTTTGAGCGGAAGACTTCACGCATGTCGTG
Source organism: uncultured Flavobacteriales bacterium (assembly GCA_964595205.1). Classification (GTDB taxonomy): domain Bacteria; phylum Bacteroidota; class Bacteroidia; order AKYH767-A; family 2013-40CM-41-45; genus JADKIH01. The sequence goes on from CAZQOQ010000035.1 coordinate 171,532, forward strand.
CAGGTAGAAATGAAGGGTGTCATTCTCAAATTTCTGGTCGAATTGAATACTTTCCGATGACAGATCGAACCCAGTTACATCATATCCTTTTTTATTCAGGTAAATAGAATGACGACCCTTGCCGCATGCGACATCGAGTATCGTGGATCCGGGTTCGGGTTTTAGATAATTCAAAAGCGAGTCGAGAAAAAATTCAGCCTCGTTATGATCCCTGTTTTTATACAATAGATGATAATAGGGCGAATCAAACCAAGTCTGGAACCAGTCAGTCTTGTCTCCTTTATCCAGTACCTGGGGTTTTACCTTTGAAATCATATTTTTATGACAGGACAAATTTATACAATAGATTGGTATAATGCTTAAAACTTTTTTTACTTTTCCGTTTCCTACACCTCGATTTATATTCACTTTGAGAATATTTGGTTTTAAATGAGAAAAAGTATCAGACTATCAAGGGCAAAGCGCGTCAGGCGAGCGCCACCGGGTACATCACCAGGTTTTATCAATGTGCCGGAGGATGCCTTAAAGCTGAGTATTCATTCGTACATGTATGATTCGGAGAAGATGAGTGAGAAGGAGCTTCATAACCTGGATGAAATAAAATCGCAGCTGCAGAATAATCCCGAAAAGGTTCACTGGTTCGACATCAAAGGATTCGGAAACAAAGTTTTTTTGGAACAGCTCGCTGATTTTTTTGCCATTCACCGCTTGCAGATGGAGGATGTAGTGAATGTTTATCAGCGACCAAAGGTTGAGGATTTCCAGGGACATCTATTCTTCATTTCCCGGGTTCTGAAAGAACTTGATGTTGGTTATCAAAACGATCAGCTCAGTATTTTCCTTGGTAGCAATTATGTGATTACCATACAGGATAAATACGAAGATGTCCTCGATCCGGTGCGAAGCAGGATTCGACTTGGTAAAGGGTATTTGCGTCGGTCCGGTGTGGATTACCTTGTTTATTCCCTGATGGATGTGGTCATCGATAATTACTATCCGATTCTCGAGAGACTTGGAGATTCGCTTGATGAACTGCAGGACGAACTCATTACGAATCCCACAAGAATAGCTTTAAACAAATTGCTTCAGAAGAAGCGGGATTTGGTGCTTCTGAGGAGAACGATCTGGACGGAAAGGGACAAGATGAACGATATTCTTCGTACGCCGTTTACAGAAATTAATGAGAGTTCAAAAGTCTTCTTCCGTGATACATACGATCACTGCATTCAATTGATCGATCTGGTTGAGAGTTATAAAGAGTTAACTGCGTCCCTGATGGATGTGTACCAGTCTTCAGTGAGCAACCGGCTAAACCAGGTAATGAAAGTGTTGACGATTATTTCCACCATATTCATTCCGCTGACATTCATCGTTGGATTATATGGAATGAATTTCGCGAGAGAAAATCCGGAGACAGGCGAAGTTTACAAGCTGAATATGCCGGAGCTCTATTGGCCGTATGGATATCTCGGAGTATCCATCGTAATGGTTTTGATGGTAATCGTACAGTTAATTTATTTTTATAAGAAAGGCTGGTTACATAAGGGCTGATGATGAAGAAATTTCAGATGATTGCAAAAACGTCCTTTGGGTTCGAGGATTTACTGATGGAGGAACTCAGGGGATTCAATGCCGAGGATATACGTAAGGGCACACGGGCAGTGTTTTTTAGCGGGACGATGGAGACGATGTATCGCGCAAATCTTCATAGTCGTGTCGCGCTACGGATACTGAAACCAATCAGGTCATTCCCCGCACAGAATGAACAACAGCTGTACGACGAAATAAAGAAAATCGACTGGAGTGAATTCATGTCACCAACTGATTCACTCGCGGTTGATGCTGTAACCGTAAAATCAAATCTTACTCATTCGCTATATATCTCATTAAAGACGAAGGATGCTATCGTCGATCAGTTCAGGGACAGGACAGGTACCCGTCCTGATGTAGATTTAAGATTTCCAAAGGTGCGTATCAATGTTCATCTTTCGGAAAACATTGCATCCGTTTCGCTCGACAGTTCCGGTGACTCACTGCACAAGAGAGGTTACCGCAGCCAGCAGGGAGAGGCGCCGATGAATGAAACACTTGCGGCAGGAATGATCCTGTTAAGCGGTTGGGATCGCGCTTCTGACCTTACTGATATCATGTGCGGCAGCGGGACCCTGCTGATCGAGGCTGCCTTAATAGCAAGGAATATTGCTCCGGGGATTTTCAGAAACGAATTTGGTTTTGAGAGATGGATCGACTTCGATGCCGAATTGTGGAACACACTCCTCGGGCAAGCGAAGCAAGGAGAGAAAAAAAATGTTGATTTCAGTATTACCGGCATCGACCGGTCACGTCAGGCCATTGAAAATGCAAAGGCGAATGCAAAACAAGCCGGAGTGATGGATGATATAGTTTTTCATGAAATGTCGTTTGAACATTATAGTCCATCCGAACCGAAGCAAACCATCATCACGAATCCGCCGTACGGAGGAAGGATCACCGACGATGATTTATTTGATCTTTATAAATCGATTGGCGACCAACTCAAGAAGAAATACCAAGGGAGTACAGCATGGATATTGACCGCTAACCGGGACGCGGCCAAACACATCGGGTTGCATGCATCGAGGAAAATTCAATTGTACAACGGAGCTCTCGAATGCAGGTTGCTGAAATTCGAACTCTATGGTGGAAGCAGGAAGGCATCAAAGAACAATGAAATGAAAACAAATCTTCCATGAGCTATAATAAAATTGGCGTGCTGACAACCGGTGGCGATTGCCCGGGATTGAATGCGGCAATACGTGCCGTTGTGAGGACCGGCATCTATTACGACCTTGCGATTACCGGAGTACTGAATGGCTACGACGGATTAATCGACGCACAGTTTATAGAATTGTCCTCTCATAGCGTCAGTAATACACTTCAGCGCGGAGGAACGATGCTAAAGACCGCGAGGAGCCAGAGATTCCGGGAAAAGGAAGCGCGGCAGAAGGCATTTGAGAATATTAAAAAGGAAGGGATTGAAGCACTTGTGCTGCTTGGCGGCGACGGCTCAATCCGTGGCATCGAAGCTTTCTCGAAAGAGCATGATTTTCCTTCGATTGCCATTCCAAAAACCATTGACAACGACATCTACGGCACCGATTTCTCGATTGGTTTTGATACGGCTTTGAATACGGTTGTTCAGGCGGTGGATAAAATCCGTGATACGGCAGACTCGCACAACCGTTTGTTTTTTATCGAAGTGATGGGAAGGGATGCAGGGATGATCGCCGTTTACAGCGGAATTGCAGGCGGAGCCGAAGCCATTCTAATTCCTGAGAATGAGACGAAAATCGATCAGATCATAAAAATTCTCGAAAGAGGATGGCACCGGAAAAAAACTTCCATGATCGTAATCGTTGCGGAAGGTGACGATGCCGGTGGAGCTTATGACATCGCCGAGGAGGTAAAGACAAGGTTCAGCCAGTATGATACACGTGTAAGTGTGCTCGGTCATATGCAGCGGGGAGGAACTCCTACCTGTTCGGATCGTGTGCTGGCAAGCAGGCTTGGCGTTGCAGCCGTCGAGGCATTGCTTGCAAACAGGCGCAATGAAATGGTCGGAGTGATCGACAATAAGATCGTCCATACTCCATACACCGAGGTGATCAGCAGGAAAAAGGAATTTCCGAACGACTTATTGAGAATCGCTGAAATATTATCACTTTAAATTTCGATGCTGCCGGTGTTGAAAAGCAAGTCGATGCACGACAGATCACTGATAAATCCGTGTCTTTCCGAAAAAACCTGGTAGTATGGCTTCGTTTCAGTGACAGTCACACCCGGATAATTAAAGTTGCGCAGATCAACCAGGTCTTCATGGTTTTTCTCGTAGGATTGCATGAATGAAATTTCCTTGTCAATTTTGAATAATCTCAGAATTACCTGGAACAATTCCAGGTTGAATTCGAAAAGATATTCCGGCGGGCGATCAAAGATTTTCCGAAAGTCATCTTCATAAAATTCAAAAAACGGTGAATTCCGGTAAGCTGAACAGATCGATTTCCAGTGAATTTTATTCCACGATGTCTCATTTGAAATCCTCACATCTTTCACGGGAGTGCGGAATAGATTTTTATGAACTACCGGTATAACCAAACGCTGCATGCCATTCGGTCCGTATATGTTACACCTGTTTCTGAATGTCTGTTTGATGAAATGTTCGTAAGGATCAATGAAAATTTTCTCTGATAAAATACACCGTTGCAAATATGAAATGGGGGGGAGGTAAGAAGAAGAAAAAAGAGCACGCATCAATTTACGATCTCAATGATTTTATTTTCTCTCGTATGCGCCCATGTCAGGTGCTAAACGCTGGGGACGAGTTGTTCCTTCGATATCGTTATCCAAAACCGGATTCAGGAGTGTTATGTTGATGTCGCCTGCATCGATGGCGGCACTGCTGGCAGAATCGAGCTGGTAATAATTATTGTCGATATCAACAAAACCGGGATCGTTATTACCGTTAGAAGCCTTGAGAATGGAAATGTACCGACTGGGATCCGATGTGGGAAATGTACTTTCAACTTTTAATAACGTATGATCGAATCTGAAACCAAACTGATTTCCCGTCGGGAATGAATCCAGACCAAGTTCATTATCGTTATTTCCATAGATGATGCAGTTACCAAAATTGGCATTCAGTTGCCGTATAATGTTCCCTGCAGACGGGCTCTGGTACCAGTTATTCAGCGTTACCGCAGGGTCCTGTCTCTGTCCATTGTTCCAGAAGTTGGCGAACGTGCAGTGGTAAAAATTATATTGACCTCCATATAAAATATTTGCAGTCTGTGCCCCGCAATTTGCAAACACGCAGTTGTATGCATTCACACGACTACCAAGGAGAGCCATTCCGAACGACGACATGTTTTTGATGATCGTATTTTGCAGTTCGAGAGTTATGTTATTCGGATTGCTGTCGAAAGAAGTGTCAACCTGGAGACCGATCGTACCGTTTTTAATGATTGCATGCTTGATGACCGAATTTTTTGTTCCGGCATATCCGGAAACAGGAAGGTTCGACAGCCAGATGCGGTCCCACTGCCCGGGAACATCTTTGAAGTCTTCTCCAAGCCTGTCGCCCTGGAAGGTCACTTTATCCTGCATCGTACCATTTACGAGTAATGTCCCGGCCGTGAAAACAATGATGCCGGAACCCGGATGAAGGTGCACGTTTGTTCCGGCGTTTACTGTAAGCGTACAGGCGGAATCCACAATCGCATAACCGTAGATCACGTGAGGCTTGTCGTTCGACCATGTTTCGTTGCACGACAGGAAAAAGAACGGAGCGATCTGCGAATTGGCTGCTGCGCGGTGAAAATATGCGTCCTGTCCCCAGGCAACGAGATCGATATCAAATTGACTTCCGTTGGCAAAAAACAGAATCGAATCCGAAACGATCAGAGGAGTATTCTGGTTATTCGGATCAACGGTCACTTCAACGAAAATGAACATACTGTCGTTAGCTCCGATTTCCACATCCTTGAATGTTTTTCCGGGAACACCATCAACATTCAGCCTGTAGTTGGAATTTTCTCCCGAGGCTATGCGTATGGAAGAGAACTTTACGGCTTTGTCGCCTTTATTATATACCTGGAAGACTTCCGTGGAACTTCCAACGGTTGTAAAAACCGTGTCGAATATGATCGTGTCTTCAGAGAATTCCAGGTTCACCTGTCCGTCTTCGATTTCTTCCTTTTTGCACGACTGAAAGAGCATAAAAAAAGAGACAACAACGATTGAAAGTGAAAATAGTCTGTGCATTCTTCAGGGAAGGATATTTAAACGGGGTGAAAGTTACATTATTTTAAATTAGAAAGATTTACACGAATAAATAATAATACCCAACCTGATTGTTGAATACCAGACAACAAAAGAAATGATTGAAGATGAAAAACCAGATTGCGGCTTACGATTCTGAAAACATTTTCAGTTTTTTCTGAAGCAGCTGCATTTCTTCCTTAGCGCGGTTCAGGTTGCTCTCAACTTCTGTGAGTAAAGGGGCCATGTCCTTCGAGTTCCTGAAAAAGCCCAGGTTGTTCTCATATTGATTGATGGTAGCCTGCAGCTTTCCGATTTTTTCGCGGATGGCATTTTTTTCCTTCCGAAGAAGATGCGCAGAATCGTCGGACTGAGACAGGGATTCGACGTTATTTTTGAATTTCAGGAGATGCCTGTGCGATGAATCGAGTTTGAGTTTATCGTAGCAATTGTCAAGCGCCTTTTTGAATTTTTCCCAGATCCTTTGCTTTTCCCTGATCGGTACATGCTGAATCGTTTTCCATTCCTCGGAGAATGACTTCAGGGTTGAAAGATCCTCATCATGCTTGCCGGAAGGATGAAAAGCCTCTACGCGCTTAACAAGCTCTTCTTTCAGTTCAAGGTTCCTGAGATGTTCGGCATCACGAACTTCAAATTTTTCACGGCGTAAATTGAAAAAATTATCACACGCTTCGCGAAACTTCTTCCAGAGTTTATTTTCCTCCCATTGCTCGATATGGCCGGCAGTCTTCCAGTCCTGCTGAAGCTGTAATATCTGCCTGGTAGGTTCCTCGAAATTGTCGTAGGTGCCTTTGCTGATTTCTTCGGCCTTTGCGATGATCGCAAGTTTCTTTTCCTTGTTTGACTTGTGTACTTTTTTCAGTTCGCCGAAAAAATCACGCTTCTTTGTGTAGAACGTGTTCAGCGAACTTCTGAATTCTTCCCACACTTTCTGGTTTTCCTTCTTAGGGCCGAAGCCGGTCGATTTCCATTCATCAAACAACTTCGTAATCATGTCGGTCATCGACTGCCATTGTTTGGCATTATCGAAATTTTCGGCGGCAATGCCTTTGGCTTTTTCCAGGATCTTCTTTTTCGTTTCAAGGTGTGTTTCTTCCTGACGGGCAATTTCCTGGTTGTAGTTTCTTATTTTCTGATATACCTGTCCGATGAGTTCACGATACCTTTTCCGGAGAGGCTCGATGGTTTCCGGAGAGGTAGGTCCGAGCTCAGACCATTCCATCCTGTAAAGGTTGATCATACGCTCGATGCCTTTGGCAGATTCCATTGGCAGCAATGATTCGATTTTGAGGAGCAATTGTGTGCGTTGCTCGTAATTGCGTTTGAAGTCCAGCTCCCTGAGGTCCTTGCTCAGCTTCATGTTGTAATAGAAGTTGTGAGCATGACGGTGATAAATGCTTTGGAGGTTTTTATATTCGCGCGTCGGAACATTTCCGATCTCATTCCATTTAGCCTGCAATTCTTTGAAGGCGTGGAATGCTTTACCGATATTCGATTCTTCGGAAATTAATTTTTCGAGGCTGGCAATGATTTCTTCCTTCTGTTTTTGTTTCGTTGCTATTTCATCTTTCAGTACAGTCCTGAATTTATGTTCACGGTCCGAAAGAATGTGTAAGAGTTCGCTGAACCTTCCATCGCGGTGATCTTTTGGGGGATTGAAATTATCTGCCAGTCCTCCCTCAGATATGAAAGCCTGTAATAATTCGTTATTCAATTCTTCGCAGACGTGCATGTACTGGTTTTTTATTTCGTCTGCACGTGTAAACGTCTCATCAGTAACCTCCTCTTTGAGGATGTTTTCCAGTTGCTGGATTAATTCTTCCTTCATTGATTTAAGTAAAAACAACCGGTAACAATGATGATTCCGATGTTTTCAAAATTAAGAAATGTTCTCGTTAGGGGAAATATGTTAAGTATTTGCCGAAGATAAGACGCATTGTCCGTCATGTCAATACTGCACCGAATTTTTACAGTAAATTAATGAATGTACCTGAAAATACACGGGCTAAGGGATCTAAGGTTTTTTCAGAGACTATTTGCAAAAAGGGAAAATTAATGTACATTTGCGGCCTTAATTTTATATAGTCAATGAAGAAAGAAATTCACCCCCAAAATTACAGAATGGTGGTTTTTAAGGATATATCATGCGATTATGCCTTTTTAACCCGTTCAACCATTGAAACAAAAGAGACCATTAAATGGACAGATGGTAATGAATATCCACTGGTTAAGCTGGAAATCAGCCATATGTCGCACCCCTATTATACCGGAAAGATGAAACTCATCGATACTGCCGGAAGGGTGGATAAATTCCGTACACGTTACAGCAAAAAGAAAGAGGTTAAGACGGCTGAGAAGGCAGACTAATTTTCCGGAATATGATTTAACGTATTGCCTGATTTAATAATGATCGGCAAATTCATAAATAGAAATTTAAAGAGTCTCCTCAATAGGGAGGCTTTTTTTTTATACAGTCCTTTTTTGGAAAATTATGCCAAGGGTATCAATCTGAATTCAGATGGAGTCCTGTGACATTTTGATTCTGCACCCATAAGGCAATTGTATAGCACAGAAACGTTTATTTCACACATCAGGTTTGATCATTCCCTGCGGGACAGAGAAAATTTGGTTCATGTTTTCTACCGACATTGTGTCCCTGCGGGACAGTAATAAAAGTGTCGGAAAATAATATTTCAGTTTGACCTTTATCTTACTACTATAGCTGCAAATTTGTCCCGTATGGACATTATATCGGTAGAAAGAAAATACCCACAACAAACACCGTCCCGTAGGGACACAATATCGGTAGAAAGAAAATACCCCCCAACAAACACCGTCCCGTAGGGACGGAATGATTTATTCACAAATTGAAGTAAATAGTTATTTTTGAACCTTCTTATCACTTTGCTTCAGGAAGAAAGTATCTTTCGAAAAATAAATCGGACTATCTGTGAACTACATTTTATTTGATGATGATTCAAAGCAGAGCTTGCTGCCATTGACGCATACAAGACCTGTTTCTGAAATTCGAATAGGCATTTTGAAAATCCGGGAAAAATGGGAAAGCTATCTGAAGAGTACAATTTCGCATCTTTCTGAATCGTTTTTGAAAGAAAAGTTTCCGTTTCGTTCAGGCCAGGAAAATGTTTTTGTAAACGGATCCGTTCTTCCTACAACTGAATTATCGGCTATGATCAATAAGCTAAACGCCGGTGAAAAGATTGTCGCAGGAGAAGTACTGATTGCCGGCAGAATTGATGGAGACGTCAGTTCGGTTACTGATATATCGGAGTTGAATTTTTCCAGGACCATCAATTTCGATACCGCTGTGATTAAGATCAACTATGGATGGGACATATTTTCAAAGAATGAAATGGCCATTAAGGATGATTTCAGGATTCTTACGAAAGGGCGTAAATCGGCACCGATAAGCCAGACCAACCGGGTGATTGCGCCTGAAAATATTTTTATCGAAGAAGGAGCAATCGTGGAATGTGCCATATTGAATGCTTCGGGTGGCGTGATCTACATTGGTAAAGATGCGGAGGTGATGGAAGGCTCGATGATACGCGGTCCATTCGCCCTCTGTGAACATTCACAGGTGAAGATGGGTGCGAAGATTTACGGTTCAACTACAATCGGGCCCTATTGCAAGGTGGGAGGAGAGGTGAGCAACTCGGTGATATTCGGTTTTACAAACAAGGCACACGATGGCTTCCTCGGTAATTCGGTGCTGGGTGAATGGTGTAACCTCGGCGCTGACAGTAATAACTCAAATCTGAAAAACAATTATTCAAAAATAAAAGTCTGGAATTATAAAGAAGAAACTTACATTAATTCCGGTTTGCAGTTTTGCGGGCTGATCATGGGAGATCATTCGAAGTGCAGCATCAATACGATGTTCAATACAGGCACGGTGGTAGGCGTGAGTGCCAATATTTTCGGCACCGGTTTCCCGCCAAAATTTGTTCCGTCCTTTGCCTGGGGCGGATCGGATGGATTCATCACGTATCGCCTGGAGGATGCGCTTGAAGTTGCACAGCGCGTTTATGAGCGTCGCGGACTGAATTTCGATCAGACGGAAAGAGAGATCTTGCGGAACTTATTCGATAATACAACTAAATACAGGGCCTGGTAAACAAATAATTATGGATTCATTAAAAGCTATTTCAGACACACTGCTTTATTTCATTCCTGCGGTAATCGTTATGATGGGTATGTTTATCGTGACGAAGAGATTTTTAGATGAACAGCATTCAACGATCAGGAAATTTCTGGAAAAGGATTTACAGATGAAGGCAGTTGAAGATCGCACCATACGTCAGCGTGAATCGCTGCCGTTGAAACTGCAGGCGCTGGAAAGAGTCATCCTTTTTCTGGAAAGGATTTCACCCAACAGCCTGCTGGTGCGCGTGCACCGCGGGGGAATGGCCGCATCGCAGCTTCAGTCGGAACTGGTATCGACCATTCGCGCCGAATTCGAACATAATCTTTCCCAGCAGATCTACCTGAGCGAACAGGCATGGGAAGAGGTGAAGGACGCAAAAGAGGAAATGATCCGGATCATCAATAATGCATTCAGTCACGTCGGAGCCAACGCTTCCGGCATTCAGATGAGTTCTCAGATCTTCGAACAGGTACTGAAGATGGAGAATGTACCGACACAGAAGGCAGTGGACTTTATAAAATCGGAAGCAAAAAAAATTCTCGGTTAATTTTTTTCCGGAAATAAAGGATCTAAATAGCCTTTGCCGAATTTCAAAATCTCATCGGATAATCTAATTAATGAACTTCCATTGACACAAAAAAAAATAACCACAGAAAGCGGAATAGAAATCAGGGAGGTTTATAAAGAGCATGAACCGCTGAAGGAATTGCCGGGAGAATATCCGTTTACCCGCGGCGTGCAGCCGGACATGTACCGCAGTAAGCTATGGACGATGCGCCAGTATGCCGGTTTTTCAACTGCCGAAGAATCGAACAAGCGTTATCACTTTTTACTTGGACAGGGCACGACGGGATTATCTGTTGCTTTTGATCTGCCAACGCAGATCGGTTACGATTCAGATCATGATTTATCGGAAGGAGAAGTCGGAAAAGCAGGCGTTGCCATTGACTCGCTGCGTGATATGGAAATTTTATTCGATGGAATTCCGCTGGAGAGTATAACCACGTCGATGACGATCAACTCGACGGCATCCATACTACTCGCATTTTATATTGCACTTGCGAAGAAACAGGGTGCGGATCTGAAGAAAATATCCGGCACGATACAGAATGACATACTGAAAGAGTATGCAGCACGCGGAACGTATATTTACCCGCCGCGGCCGTCGATGAGAATCATCACCGATATTTTCGAGTATTGCGCAAAAGAAGTTCCGAAGTGGAATACGATTTCGATTTCGGGTTATCATATCAGGGAAGCGGGTTCCACGGCAGTGCAGGAACTGGCATTTACACTGGCAGACGGAAAAGCCTATGTGAAAGCGGCTATCGAAAAAGGGCTGGATATAAATGTATTTGGAAAGCGTCTCTCATTTTTCTTCAATGCGCATAACAATCTTTTCCAGGAGGCGGCGAAATTCAGGGCAGCGAGGAGGATGTGGGCGAAGATCATGAAAGATCTGGGCGCGACGGATCCCCGTGCGATGATGCTTCGCTTTCATACACAAACCGGCGGCTCAACACTGACAGCTCAGCAGCCGATGAATAACATCATGCGTGTTACGCTACAGGCATTGTCTGCCGTTTTAGGCGGCACACAGTCGCTGCATACGAACGGATATGACGAAGCCCTGAGTCTGCCTACCGAAGAGGCGGCACGGCTTGCGCTTCGCACGCAACAGGTCATTGCTCATGAAAGCGGTGTGACTGATACCGTGGACCCGCTCGGAGGTTCGTATTTTGTGGAAACACTTACCGATGAACTGGAGGCGAAGGCGTGGGATTATATCAACCGCATCGATGCCATGGGTGGTGCAGTGAATGCAATCGAAGCAGGATTTTTACAAAACGAAATCGCCGCCGCATCTTACGAATACCAGCAATCGATTCAAAAGGGAGAACGGATCATAATTGGTGTAAATCAATTCACGATGGAGGAGCCGGTCTTCGATAAGCATTTTACCGTCGACGATTCCATCAGGCTTGTACAAATTGAAAAGCTGAAAAAACTGAGATCTGAACGGGATGCTGCTGTAGTTTCAAATGCTATTCAAAAAACAGAACAGGCGGCAAAGGATGGTACTAATCTGATGCCTGTAATCATCGAAGCAGTTGAACAGTCGGTAACGCTTGGAGAAATTTCGGATGCTTTGAGGAGGGTTTTCGGAGAGTATTAAAAGACTCTTTCGGAAAAATCAGTCGACTTGTTTATTTTTCTCAACCGGCCTTTTGTTTTTACGTTCGTCGATGATTACGAAGACATCCTCATTGTCTTTTTTCATAAAATATTTCTCCCGCGCATACTTTTCCATGTTGGCAGGATTCGTTATCAGGTTGTTTAAATCCTCCGTATAGCGCTTTACTTCCCGATCATAATAGGCTTCTTCATTACACAAACTCTTCAGGCGTTTATGGTATTCATAAGTTGTAATAAAATCATTCCGGTCGAAAAAGCTAAGCCAGATGAGTGCGCCGAGAAACGTAAGCACATACCTGTTTTTTAGATACGGCAAATATCTGGAGGGGATACTGAATTTTTTCTTTTTCATCCGTGCAATAACTATTAATACGCCTGTAAAAAATGTTTTTAAAAATAGAAAAGACAACCGATCAGCAGAAGGGAACAATCAGCAGGATAATAACAGGCTGTTGTTGATAGCCATTAAAGGATCTTTTCCTTCTCTTTTTCTTTTACTGCCGAGCCGTTCTGACTTTCTTCAGATAAAAAAGGATATCGGTAATCGGTGGCCGGAACGAAGGTTTCCTTAATGGTCCGTGGAGAAACCCATCTCAATAAATTATACATGGACCCGGCCTTGTCGTTGGTACCGGAAGCGCGTCCGCCGCCAAATGGCTGCTGACCCACTACGGCGCCTGTACACTTGTCGTTGATGTAAAAATTACCGGCTGCATTGACCAGTTTTTTGGCAGTCTTTTCGATGATGTAACGGTCCTGCGAAAAAATGGATCCCGTCAGGGCGTAAGTGCCGGTCTGATCCACGATATCAAGAATTTCATCGAACTTGTTATCGTCGTAAACAAACACCGACAAAACCGGTCCGAATAATTCCTCGCACATGGTCACATAAAACGGATCTTTGACCTGGAGGATGGTAGGATGAATGAAGTATCCTTTTGATTTATCGTATTTGCCGCCGGCAATCACTTCCACGTCGCTGCTCTTCTTTGCTTCATCGATATACCTGGCAAGTTTGTCGAACGATTTCTCGTCGATTACGGCATTGATGAAATTACCGAAATCCTCCGTTGGCCCGATCCTGAACGATTGTACATCTTCGATGAGTAGTTTTTTCACCTCCGGCCAAAGGCTTTTTGGGATGTAGGCTCTTGATGCAGCGGAACATTTTTGTCCTTGGTATTCGAATGCACCCCGGCTCAGTCCCGCAACGAGGCTCTTAACGTCGGCAGATGAATGAGCGAGAATGAAATCCTTTCCGCCAGTCTCACCCACGATCCTGGGATAACTCTTATACTTGTGTATGTTGTTGCCGATGCTCTTCCAGATTTCCTGGAACACTGCCGTAGAGCCGGTAAAATGTATGCCGGCAAAATCACGGTGGTTGAAAATGATTTCACCAGCGTCAGTACCTGAAACGTAAACGAGATTAATCACTCCGGGAGGCAAACCTGCTTCGATGAAAACCTGCATGATTACGCTGGCGGCAAGTATCTGAGTGTTGGAAGGTTTCCATACCACGGTGTTTCCCATCATGGCCGGAGCGGAAGGAAGGTTGCCGCTGATGGCGGTAAAATTAAAAGGGGTGAGGGCAAAGACGAATCCTTCGAGTGGACGTTGTTCGAGGCGGTTATAAACACCTTTGGATGAGATTGGCTGCAGGGAATAAATCTCCCGCATGAACTGCACGTTGAAACGGAGAAAATCGATGAGTTCGCATGCTGAATCGATTTCGGCCTGGTAGGCATTCTTGCTTTGGCCGATCATGGTAGCCGCATTGATCACAGCCCGGTAAGGACCGCTTAACAGATCGGCTGCCTTGAGGAAGATCGAAGCGCGCTGTTCCCAGTTCAATTCGGCCCACTCCTGTCGTGCTTTCAATGCGGCATCTATTGCCAACTTAACATGATTTTTGTCTCCCTGGTGGTAGTAACCCACTGTATGCTGGTGATCGTGAGGCGGCGCAACCCTGATCTTTTTTTCGGTACGAACTTCTTTTCCGTCGATGTACATGGGGATATCACGCATTTCGCCACGCATCTTTTTTATGGCTGCTTTGAGCGCTTCTCTTTCCGGACTACCAGGGGCATAATTCAATACCGGTTCATTTATTGCCGCAGGCACGGCGTATATAGCGTTTGACATATTCTGTTTTGTTTTGTTATTAAAATGTTGCCCTGAGTGGTTTAAAAATTAATCCCAACTCCTGAGTTTTGCTTCAAAGTTAGCAATTTCAATCAGTCATTTTACAATGAAATTTATGCCTCTCGATTTGAAAGAAAGCCGATCCGGGCAGAATTTGTGATTTCAGTATAAGGGCTGGATTTCACTGCGGTATTTTAGAAAAGAACTGTCGGCTAAATCGATTAAAACGCTGCTCGATAATCTTAAATATTATGCTTGATGTAACGATTGTAATTATCAGGTAAACAATAAGAAACAGGAATGGATTTAAATCATTTAATACACTTGTCAAAATCAACAAAATCAATAAATGCAGCAGGTAAAAGCTATAAGACGATTGGCCTAAAAAAACAAGCGGCTTCCGGGAAAGAACCAGCTGTATCTTTTCTGAAGAAATTATCGCCCAGAGGATTATTACGATTCCCCAGCTTTTATGATGGATCAAAATGAGATCGGCATATTTCATTTGTTCCGGGAAAAGATATCCGGAGCAAATCATCAGTGAAGCCAGAAATATCAGCGGAATTTTTAATCCGGGATTTTTCCATTTATCAATCAGCCAGTCGCGGTTACGTGCCAGGAAAATTCCCAGCGAAAAATCGAAGACGAATGGTTCCAGGCGAAGGAACATGACGGCACCATAGACAAATATCAGCGCCACGAACGAGCGCTTCACGAAGGCGGCAGCTAAAACGGGCAATAAAAACGATATGGCTATTTCGATGGTCAGTGTCCAGTCCTGCGGGATTAATCTCATGACGGGATCGTAAGGAATCCTCACGATGAGCAATGACTGCGTGAGCAGCGATTTAAAATCCGCGGCGGATTGCCAGTACTGTGTCAGCCAGTTCCCATCAGGTTTTGTTATGAAAAAATTCAAGACGACGAATGTGATTAATAGAGTGAAAATGTAGGCAGGATATATTCTGAAAATGCGCGCGACAATAAATTTTAAATATCCCGTCAACGTTACCTCGGAGCTGTTTTTTAAAGAAAGGGTAAGCACATAACCGCTCAGTATAAAAAAATAAAGGATTGCGGAAGTGCCATCGATAAAAATTCTCAGGGGTGTTTTAAATATGATTGAATCATTCAGCCCGGGTAGAATGGTAAGCTGGAAATGAGAAAGTAAAACGATGAGTGCGGCCAATCCGCGTGAGGAATCGAGAAAGCTGTATCTTGAAGATTGCGTTGCTGTCAACGGTGTGGAATGAAAAAAAATTATTTCATGAATCTCATAACAATGATTCCAAGCACGAGAGCTACAGTGAGAATGGCAAGCAGACGGTTAAAGAACTTTTGAGTGCCCAGGTGTTTTTTAAGATCTACGTGGCCAAGGATGTTATTGATATGAATCTCCAGCCGGTGAAATGCACTTTCGTTTTTCAGGATGTAATCCCACGCGCCATACTTCATGGTATTTGCGGCTACCTCCATTTTTTCCTGCCCGGAGAGAAAGATAACCGGCACATGAGGAAAACGGTCCTTCAGATGCTTTAGCACCTGTATGCCATTCATGGCCTGCTTGTCCACCGAATCCAGGTGATAATCCAGAACGATGAGGTCAGGTTCGTTGACGATGCCCTTCAATGCCGCCTCACCGGTTGAAAATGAGCTGACGACAGAAAGCGGGTAATTTTCCTTGAAAAAATCTTTTAGCATTTCCCTCATTTGTGCATCGTCGTCGATGAGAGAAATGTTGAGTGACCGGTTCGTATACATTTTTAGCGGGATATAAATAATTAATCAGAAAGTTAATTTAAACTCATTCATCCTGGCACTTGTTTTCCGTTTCACGATTTACGATTCCCGGTTCGTGGCTCAGGGTTCTTCTATTTTCCAACCAACCCCTCCAATTCCCTCACATAATTAAGGTCAACCGGTTTACCCATCTGCTGAGCGGTGCGTATGTCATCAAGTGCCTTCGGATAATTTTTAATCGCTTTGTATGACTGGCTCCGGAAAATATATGCTTCCACATAGGTCTTATTGTATTTGATTGCCGAATTGAAATTCTCGATGGCAGTCTGGAAATCCTGTTTTCTCATATAAGTTTTTCCACGGTTATAAAATGCCTCTGAATAATCGGATTTCAGCCTGATGGCATTTGTATAATCGGCGAGTGCGGAGTCGAGCATGCCTTTCATGTCGTAGAGATTTCCGCGGTTGCAATATACGTTCGAATTTTTCGGATCCTGGGCAATCACTTTTCCGAAATCGGAAAAAGCTTCGTCATACCTTCCGACGATGCAATAAGCTATTCCGCGGTTCATGTAAGCGCCGGGATATCCCGGTTTCGCTGCCAGCGCTTTGTTGCAATCTTCAATGGAGAGATCGTATTGTCCTTTCACGCGGTAAACATCCGACCGGTTGATGAGTGTTTCGGGATGATCGGGTTTAAGTCGCAACGCTTCGTTAAAATCGACCAATGCCACATCGATCTTTCCGGCCTTCTGATAATAGCTACCACGGTTTCCATAGGCAATAACAGCCCGCGGAAACTGTTTAATTACATTCGTCCAGAGTACTTCGCTGTTTTTCCAGACCTTGTTCCGCTCGTGAGTGCCATAAGCCTGGAAACCGGAATAAATCAAGAGCACGAATGCAAAGAGGAATTTATAAGAGGAGATCTTTTTACTGGACGACTCCCATACATAAGAGAATGCCTGACCGATAATAAAGAATAATCCTATGTAACATAAATAAGTGTATCGTTCCGACATCATCGAACCTCCAACCGGTAAGATTTGCAGGAGCAGAAAGATGTTTACGATGAAGAATGCCACACCGAAAACTACTGTTTTATTTTTTCTGAAGAAGCGGTAAGCGACGAACAATAAGAGTAACAGAACGACAGGTGCTGCATAGTAGATTACAGGGTAGGAGGTGGTGCCTGCCAATGCGGGATAAGGATAAAATGCCGAGAGTTTTATCGGCAGAATGAGTTTGAATAAGTAAGCAAGCAGTGTGTAAGCCGCAAACAAAATCCGTATCGGTAACGGGAAAACCGGTATGTCTGTAATTGCTCCGGATTCCTTCTGGGCAATTACTGCAAGGATTCCCATTCCCAATGCAAGTAAAAGAAATGGTATTTTTTCCAGGTACAAGGCTTTGTCAAATTTTCTCCCTTTGAAATAATCGATCAGGAACAAAACAACAGGAAGTGTTACAGCCTGACCTTTTGATAAAAGGGAGAGTATGAAGAAGACCAGGGAAAGTACATAGAATTTCCTGCGCTTCCCCGGCTTTATATATAAAAGATAAACGCAAAGGGAAGCGATATAGAAAAACAGGTAAAGCACATCCTTCCTTTCTGAAACCCATGCCACTGATTCGACATGCATGGGATGAATGCCAAAGAACAAGGCTGTAATAAAAGAGGCAAGTGTATTTCCGGATAACAGCCTTATAAAAATGAAAACCAGCAACACATTCAAAACATGGATGATTATGCTGGTTGCATGATAACCATACGGTTCAAGTTTGTACAAATTAAAATCTATTGCCAGCGATAATACAGCGAGCGGATGGTAATTTCCCATGCAATAGCTGCTGAAAATTTCTTTGATGCCATCGGCTGAGAGACTCTTTATTAAAGCATTGTCAGTCACGTAAGCCTGGTCGTCCCAGTTCGTAAACTCATTTTTGAAAGCATTCGAAAAACAAATGAGTGTGATTATAGCCAGCAATATCATGGCTATCCATTTGCCTGAAGATGATTCTGATTTCTTCGCCGGTTTAGGCGGGGCTTTTTTGGCCGGTTGTATCTTTTTATTTTGTTTTGACATGGTAAATCGCTGCGAACAAAGTAAAGAAATTCATTTATTTATTCGATGTAAATTTCATCAATAAAAATAAATGCCTCGCCGCCGGCACCCGCATGCCATTCGGGAAGTTTGCCATAATTCCTGGCCTTTACCTTTATATACCGGGCCATGACCGGGGGAATATTTCCACCAAATGACATGATTGAGTTTTCCATCACCGTATCCGGGAGAGAATTGGCAATGGAAAACAGCGTTGTAAAATTTTTCCCGTCTTCGGATGATTCGAATTCGACACTCACCGGCATCAGTATCCATGAGCGCGTGTCCTGCAAAAACTCTGCATGCAGCGCGCTTACCTTTCTGACCTTTCCTAAATCTATTACAGCTTCAAAATCCTGCCCCTGGTAACCCTGCCACCGGCCTTTTTTCCAGTTCTCCTCACCACGAAGCCCGTCTATGATTCCCTCTTCGCCACCTGCCGTGTATTGCCTGTTGTATTTCGAATGTAATTCGATCTTCCAGTCAGGATGCGCCATCTTATAAAACCTGGAAGTGGCAACATAACTTTTCATTTTACCACCCGGCGTTATTGCAATTGACTTAAGCACTGCAGTATTTGTAATACTGACAGGCTGTGAATATGTCTCTGAGTTTTCGTCCGGATCTTTTCCATTCAGTGTATATAAAATTTTCATTCCTGAATCTGCCGAAAGAGTTACAATCATTGAATCTTTGAAAACCGATGACTCAAAATCTGCGACCGGTGAGGTGACGAAATCTGTGTATTCAATATCGTCCGGATATCTCTTTTCAAATATGGAATCTGAAAAATGCTGCTCAACAATTTCTTTTTTTTCTGCGGTCATTTTGAATACCAGCTCTCCGCCATTCATCAGCGCATCGTGAGGTAACTGATTATAAATTTTACGGTCATTCAATAGTACTTCGTCGATGAAAATGTTTTCTCTGGAAGAATTCTGCTTCCTGATGTGCAGGGTCTTTCCGTTTTCGAGGTGAAGCAGAATGTTGTCAAACAGGGGTGAGGTAAGATCATAAACAGGATTACCGGGACAAATCTGGTAAATCCCCATCGCGCTCAACACATACCATGCGCTCATTTGTCCGCAGTCCTCGTTTCCTGCCAGCCCATCCGGCTGAGCATGGTACATCTCATCGCGTATCCGCGACACCCGCAATTGGGTCTTCCACGGATTCAGCGTATAGTTATACAGGTACGCCACATGATGACTCGGTTCATTGCCGTGTGCATATTGTCCGATCATTCCTGTTATGTCTGGCTGATCACGTCCCGTCGCCTTATCGGGTGCAGCAAATAATGCATCGAGTTTTTCTTCGAACATCTTTTTACCGCCCATTCTTTGCATGAGCCGGTTAATATTGTGCGGCACAAAAAAACAATATTGCCAGGCGTTTGCCTCAGTATAATTGTTATTAACCTCAAAGGGATCAAACGGTTTCAGCCAGGCTCCGTTTTGTTTAGGCCTGAAAAATCCGGTCGACTTGTCAAAGAGATTCTGCCAGTGATTCGATCGTTTTTTGTATTGCTCTTCAATATCAGGCCGGTTAATGGCATGCGCATACTGTGAAATGCACCAGTCGTCGTAGGCATACTCGAGCGTCTTCGAAACCGACTCACTTTCGTCGAGCATGTCGAGGTATCCCTGGTCGATGTAGGGACCCAATCCAAAGCGACCTCGTGATTCTGCGCTTTTCCTCATTGCGGTGAGGGCTAAGTCGGGATTGAAGTTCCGGATGTCCTTCATGTATGCATCCGTTATCACACTTACTGCATGATAACCAATCATGCATTCGGTTTCGTTGGACGACAGTTCCCAGACCGGCAGAAGTCTTCCACGTTCATATTGCCGGATGAGCGTTTTGACGTAATCCTGTGTCCTTGCCTGATCGATAATCGTCATCAGCGGATGCCAGGCCCTGAAGGTATCCCAGAGAGAAAATACGGTATAGTAATCCGATCTCGCCTTGCGCACCTGCATGTCTCTTCCCCGGAAATTCATATCTATATCGTTATAAATATTAGGTGCCATCATGCAGTGATAAAGAGCCGTATAAAAAATGGTCAATTGTTCATCCGTGCCTCCGGTCGCGTCGATTTTTCCAAGTTCCTTCTCCCACATTTTTTCCGCTTTTTTCCTGGTCATATCAAAATCCATATCACGAACTTCTTCTTTCATGTTATTTTTTGCTCCTTCTTCGCTTACTGCAGAGATTGCCACTTTAACAGTGAGCGTATGGTCTTCAGGTAATTTAGCTTTAACAAATCCGTAAATTTTTCCCATGAATGTTTTCGTCCCCTCACTTGAAGAGGTACTTACCGAATCATACCTGACCACTTCCGGCGAAACGGGTTCTGAAAATTCCATATAAAAAAAAACCAGCTGATCCTTTGCCCAGGCAGAAGAACGCCTGTATCCTGAGAGATGCTTTGAATCGATAATCGTCAGCTCCGACGCCAGTACTTCATCCCGGTGAATGAGGTCGATGAGGACGCAGGCGCTGTCAGCTTCGCTGCAGAACGTGTATTTATGAAATCCGGTACGCTGCGTTGCAGTGAGCTCGGCTTTAATGTCGAAGTCTTTCAGCACGACAGAATAAAATCCCGGGGATGCTGATTCCTTCCTGTGACTGAATGCCGAAGAGTACTTTTTTTCACGATCAAAATTTCCCGTAAACGGAAGGAGAAGCAGATCACCATAGTCGCTGACGCCGGTGCCACTCAGATGCGTGTGGGAAAAGCCATAAATAATATCATCGTCATAATGATAACCGCTGCAACCGTCCCAGCTTCCGTCGATGCGTGTATCAGGACTTAGCTGTACGAAACCGAAGGGAACGGTAGCTCCGGGAAATGTGTGTCCATGTCCCCCGGTACCGATAAAAGGATTTACATATTTTATAAAGCTCCGCTGTGAAAAGAGGGGAGAAGTAGTCTTCATGGCGAAGAGAAACAGAACTATACGTAAAGCGTTTTCAAGCCTCATTTAATTGATCCATTGAATGAAGTAATATAAAACAAATATCGATATCTCAATGTCTTAATAAAACCCATTAAAATTTTATTCGAACGTATGACATTCACTGAATTTATGAACACATCGGAAAGTGTAATTTTTTTTTGTATAATTTCATATTGTAATTAAAAAAAAACAGACATGAAAAAGTACTTCGCCATTGCGATTCCGATCTTGCCAGGCAAGACGCAGCAATTTAAAAAATTCACAGAAGCATTAAACGGTGCACGTAACAGCGACTTCGTCAAGTCGCGTAAAAAATTAAACGTACGAGAGCGTACTTTTTATCAAGCAACACCACACGGAGACTTTGCAATTGTTACACTTGAAGGCGAAAATCCTGAAAGTGCCTTTAAAAATTTTGCTAAGGCTGATGATGAATTTACAAAATGGTTTACCAGGGAAGTCAAAGAAATCCATGGCATCGATTTAACCACACCTCCAAAGGGTCCTATGCCGGAGCTTATCGTTGACACCCGGGAAGAAGTATACCAGGTTTCATGAGCTTTTGGTTTTTAAGTTTGTAAGGATAGCAATGGTGGACAAGCCATTGCTTTCTTTTTTCTTCTTCAAATCTTTATACCTGATTACACGCAACTACTTACCACATCAATAGCTCCTATGTCAATATATCAATTATAAATTCTTGAGATGCCGGATAAGATCAGATTTTTTCGATACTGTGCGGATATGATAATGACGTGGAAGGTACCACTTGACTTTCTGAACGAGTTTTTTACGTGCTTCCTGATCCGGAAAATCCTCAGGGAAAATGTTAAACATTAATTCATGGAACATCTCATCGTTCGACTGCCGGCTCAACATCAACATCCTTGGCTTTGAAATGCCTTCCTTTACCAGGAGCTTTTGAATTAATCTCCTTGTCTTAAGTGGAAGATAATTTTCAGAAGGCTGTGAGATCATCGCCTCTTTCAAATCCTTTTCTTCGGAAACTGGTTGCCTATGATCATGTGATCCGGTATAAAACTCGCCATTCAGGTGATAATTTAAAATGTCGCCATATGAAAACAACCAGTCATGTTCGTCGCCCGGCCCCGGATTGAGTACAACTCCGAACCCCCGCTCCAGTAGTATGTCATCTTTGATTTTACGAATGCAATAAAACTCAAAGGGGTTGAATTTTTCCGAAGTCTTAAAGATGAAGTAAGGAAAGCCGTCGGATCCAATCTTCACCTGTGGCATGCTCTCAGAGAAACTGGCAGTATCGATATTCTGCAAAAGCATATCCTGCCAGACTTCATCTCTCTCGTTTTTTGGTGTTTTTACGAGCCGGACAACTGCGTCAAATTTCTCGGCATCGCATTTGAGTTTTCGCAAATTATATTCTTTTCCGAAATCTGCCTGTTCATTCTTTGAACCAAATAAATTAAATATCCCCATGCATTTTTTTTGTGAAGATAATAACTGATAAAGTTACTTTGATTTTAGAAATCGACTACCGTCTTCTCTGACAGGTAAACAATCTTTGCCTCGACCGAATTGTAATCCATCGACTTCAGTAAATCCGCATATTTTCGAATTTGTTCCTCATGTTTAACATCCCGCCTTCCCGTTTTAAAATCGATGACAATCGCTTTATTGTCCCTGACAATCACCCGGTCGGGCCGGAAGACTTCACCGTCCGGCTGAATGATGTCTCTCTCGGCCAAAACGGAAAAACCTTCATCGAATAGTTTTCCTATTTCAGCGGTAGCCATCACCTCGCTGATTTCACGTTTTAGAAATGCCGTCTCATCACTTCCCAGCATACCTTCGAAGACCAGTTTATCGATCACTGATTCGATTTCCGTTGCCTTTTCAATGCCTGCCAGTACCGAATGAACAAGTATTCCGTAACTCCTGCCGGAAATTTTTTTGTTATCGAGCAGCGACAACAGGTCACCTGAATGTGAACGAAGCGTCATCTTATTCTGCCATTTCGTAATGGGATATTCACTCATCTGCACGGATTGAAATTCTCCGCTTTGTACTGTACCGACTTCCCGTTTCTCAAATTTTCCCACTTCAAATACCTGATCGTTTAACGATGGGTCAATCTTTTTACACGTCCTGTAAATTAATTTTGAAACCGAATTGAGGTCTCGCTCATTGTCGGCGATGCAGCTTATGTACAATTTCTCCTCCGCACGGGTAAATGCAACATATAAAAGATTCAGGTTGTCGATAACCGTGTTGCTGATCTCTTCGAGATATTCCTCGCTGAAATAAGAATCCTTCAAACGGTTGCTCGTCATTACCGCCACCGGGCCGAGCTTTTCATAGGGAGTATTTTCCGTTTTCATCCATTTGATCTCGTTTGTCTTCGGCAACAAATCCCATTCTGCAAGAGGAATCATCACCACCGGGAACTGCAGTCCCTTGGAACGATGGATGCTCATGATGCGTATGGCATTCGTATTCGCAGGAACGATTACCGAACTCTCACGGATTTTTTTGGAATTGTCCCACCACTGCAGAAACCCTTCGAGGCTGCTGTTGATCCTGCTCGTGTATTCAAGCACGAGATCCTGGAAACGCTGAATGTATGCATCTGGAGTTTTATTGAGTCCGAAGATGCTGATTATCTCCTCGCATAATTCATACACGGGAAGCCGCGATAACCCGGACAGATTAGCGGTGAAATCCCGCGGCAGGATTTTGTTGAAGACATTTTCTTCCAGGCCTTCGAAGAGCACCGGATTTTTTTGAGCCTTGCTTTTCCTTTGGCCGCTTTGCCTGTGATCGGCAAAAAGCTCATGAAGATCCGCATTTCCCCTTTCAGAAACATACAGACTGTAAAAGTAAATAATCTCGCTCCTCGCAATCGTATTTGAATTATTGCTTAGGAAACGGAAAACATTCATTAGGAATTCAATCTTCGGCGATGCAGAGATCAGCAGCGAATCCGGTGAAATGATTTCCTGTATGCCATTCTGAAAAAGATAATTTGCGATCTCATTGCCATCGCTGTTTTTTCTCACGAGGATGCAGATGTCCTTGTATGAATAACCGTTTCCCAGTAATTCACGGATGTTTTTCAGCATCTCTGCCATCGCATTGTTCTTCCATCCGGAATCCTCATCATCCGTGGATCTCGTGTTCTCAAAAAAGTTAAATCGGATATAACCCCCGTGATGGTTTTTTGAAGTCGTCTCCTGCACGATATCAGGACCGTAAGCAAGTCTGAGAGGAGGGAAGTCGTTCATCTCGACCTGCTCATTGGCGATTTCGGGCGCATGAGAGAAAAAATCGTTGTTGAAGTCGACGATGATTCTCCTGCTCCTGAAGTTTACTGAAAGTACTTCTTCCTTAAGCATCGATCGGAATTGCTTCAAATCATTCATGAGGCCGCTCAGCAGCAGGTTCATATTGCCGCCTCTCCAGCGGTAAACTGACTGCTTTGCGTCGCCCACGACGAGCGTCGTAAATCCGCTGCCGAGTGCATTGACGAAGAGAGGCAACAGGTTTTTCCACTGCAAAATACTCGTATCCTGGAATTCGTCGATCAAAAGGTGCTTATAACGGTTCCCGGTCTTCTCGAAAAGAAATGGCGCATCGCTGTCGTGGATCACATCGCTCAGCAACCGCGTAGTATCGGACAATAAGATGATGTTGTTCTCATTCCGGTATGCGCTGAATTTTTTCTGCAGGTCGTTCACGATTCCAAAGAGGTAAATCTTCCGGAGAATTTCGGTGGAGGTGATATAGTCCCTGTAATTTTCCTCCATATACTTCATGATTTGACGCAGTGAAGGGATCAGTTTCTTATCGGCCAAAGCGATGATCTCCTCACGACGAGCACTCTTTTTTGTCGCCCAGCGCTCTGCATTTTCGACCGAATCCGTCACCCGTTTGCCGGGAGTATAGTTTTCCGGTTTATCCCCTGAGATGATTTTCTGAAAATACCCGGCCGGTCCACCCGATCCAAATGCAAATTCAGAAATATCGAGGCCGTTTTGTTCAATGATCCTGAGTGCTTCCTCACCAAACTCCTTCATTCTTTTCTGAAAGCCGGACTTCGTTTTCCTTAGCGCGTTGTAATGTTCATGAATTTCTTCTCTCGTGAGTATCACAGCCTGGTGCCTTTCTTCACGGAAGAGTTCCCGGGCAACGGATTCAATGTCTTTCTCGAGATTCCAGCCCCTTTCATCGTCGATCTTCTGGATGGCCAATTCAGTCATCCAGTCGGTAAGTTCCTTATCGACGCCAATATCCTTCAGCAGGCGATCGCTAACATCCATGATTGCATCCGTGAGTTCGACCTGTACCTGCATGTTGATGGGAAGGTGGATCTCCCTGGCAAGTGCACGCAGAATGCGTTGAAAAAAACTGTCGATGGTACTTACCGAAAAAGATGAATAATCGTGTAAAATATTTTTCAGGGCCTTTTCCGAAAGTGAAATCAGATCAACTTCCGGGAGCTCTCCGGTGAGGATAGATTTAAGGGGACTGTCTTCACCGTTTGCGAGAGAAACCAATGCCTCGATGATGCGACTCTTCATCTCTTCGGCGGCCTTGTTGGTGAAGGTAATCGCAAGCACCGATTTATAGTCCTCGGGGTGCCGGAGGACGATCTTCAGGTACTCGAGAACGAGGGTGAATGTCTTTCCCGAACCGGCGGAAGATCTGTATATTTTGAGGTTATCCAATCGATTAAGAGAATTGAAATTTATTTTTCCAAAAATTCCACGAGTGATTTATTAATGATATGATCCCAGCCGATACGGAAATTGCTCTTGTCAAAATCCGGATTATCCTCCGGGAAAGTTTCAATTCCGGAATGAGTCAGACGCAGAAGCGTTTGATTTTCCTGCTCTGACAATTCAAAATTTACGTATGAAATGCCGGTAAAGCCCTTGTATTTCCAGCTGTAAGTCAGCTTCTTTTCCTGAACGACATCCGTAATCTCGCAAAGATGCAGGTATTGCTTTTCGGGAGACGGCCCGCCGCTGAATTCGAATCTGAAACCGGCGCGGGGGATGAATTCAATGAGGTCAAAGTACCACGACTTCATCTGATCTCTGTCAGTAATTGCCTTCCAGACTTTCGAAACGGGAGCATTGATAAGTCTTTCCACGATGACCGGCTGATTTTCCATTGTATGAGTTTATAACGGCGAAAGCAATATCGGAATTTTTCATTGCATTAACGGCAGTTTCGTATGGCGTAAAGTTATTCATTTCATCCTGTTCATACTTTCTTCGTTCCATTCTGATGACATTCATTTTTATTATTTCCTTGCGACTCAAATATGGTACTCAGCCGTTTCTGGTCATACATAATTGCGGGCAGCATCATCTACATGCTCGTGCTGCTTGCTACGGGCAGACTTTATACGATCGGGCAGGTGGTGAACGGTAAACAAAACGACGCATTGCTCGTGGCGGAGATTCCGGTCAGTGAATTTATTTCCGGCGATACATCATTGTATTACGCAATCATCGAATCCCGATCTGCGGGGGTTCAAAGAGGAGATACGTTGTACCAGTTGAATGAAAGCGGCACGGTACTGATCTCTGCGGGCAGGCAACCGGCTGATGGTATTTTTGCCACATGCAAGAATACGATCATGGATCTGTGGCTTCCGCTGATCGGTTACCTGACTTTTTTCTGCGGACTGCTTAATTTACTTAGCGATTCGAATGCATTGGGAAAGCTGGCGAAGATTCTCACGCCACTCTTCGTAAAGATCTTTCCCGAACTGCCGAAGTCGCATCCCGCTTACGGCTACATGACGATGAATTTTGCGGCTAATTTCCTGGGACTCGATAATGCAGCGACACCGTTCGGACTGAAAGCGATGGAGAGCATGCAGGAGGTAAATGAAAATAAGTCGCGTGCGTCGAACAGCCAGATCATGTTTCTGTGTCTGCATGCGGCCGGACTCACACTGATACCGACTTCGATCATCGGTTATCGTGCGGCGCAACATGCGGCCAACCCGGCCGACATCATGCTTCCATGCATCATAACATCGTTTATCGGTACGATAGCTGCGCTGGTATTTGTGAGTATCAAGCAGAGGATAAATTTATTGAACGGTGCGATCATTCTCCTTATTACCGGTATCAGTGCAGTTATCGGTTTACTGCTGTTTTACATCACGAGACTTGGTACCCTGGAAAAGATTCACTTCACGGGTAACATGAGCAATGCAATTTTGCTTGTCATCATTTTGGCCATCGTTACATACAGCATTTTTCACGAAAAGGTATTCAAGCTGAACCAGACGAATATTTTCGATTCATTCGTAACGGGAGCGAAGGATGGTTTCACGACGGGAGTGAGGGTGTTGCCTTACATGATTGCCATGCTCGTCGCCTTAAGCATTTTTAGAAATTCAGGTCTGATGGAAATAGTGATGAAGGGAATTCGTGCGGTGATGAATGTGTTTAATGTGGATCCGCAGGTTACCAATGCCATTCCTGTTGCATTGATGCGTCCCTTTAGCGCCGGCGGCTCGCGTGGTTTCATGCTTGATGCCATGAAGACCTTTGGTCCGGACAGTCTGACGGGGCAGCTCTCTTGTCTCTTCCAGGGAGCGGCAGAGACGACTTTTTATGTGATTGCTTTGTATTTCGGTTCGGTGAATATTAAAGAGACCCGTTACACGCTTGGAGTTATGTTGCTGGTGGATTTGGTTTGTGTGATAGCGGGTGTGATTGTTTGTAAGATGTATTTTTAATTTTGAGAGATTTTCAATTTCTGATTTACATTTTACTGGAATAGTTACTTTATTAAAATTTAATTTTAACCACAAAGAACACAAAGGTTAATCACAGAGTTCACAAAGAAAGAAAGTATAACTTTTTATTTTTTATTCAACTCCATGTAATCAAAAACGAGGTTGCAAAATGCATTTATACCCGTCGTAAAAGAACTGTCGTCGATTATAAATCCCGGTGTGTGATGCGGTGAAGCAGTTTTCGGGTCTTTACCTTTTGGCAATCCGCCGATGAAGAAATACAAGCCAGGAACCTTTTGCGCATAGAAAGAAAAATCTTCCGCGCCGGTAATGGCAGGGGAGAGAACCACATTTTCCTTGCCGGCGGCTTTTTGCAGAGATGGAAGCATGGCATTTGTTAGTTCGATATTATTAAAAGTTACAGGGTAGTGAACAGAATAGGGAAGCTGAACAGTTGCAGTGGCACCGGCAGCTTCAGCGGTCTTGGTAACGATCTGACGAATGCGGTCGAATACCATCTTTTCGTCTTCGTCAGTAAACGTTCTCACAGTTCCCACCATTTCCACCTGTTCGGGAATAATATTGAAACGATTGCCGCCGTTGATTGCGCCGACCGTAACCACGGCAGGATTTTGTGTAAGATCAACGTTCCTGCTAACAATGGTCTGAAGGCTGTTTACGATTTGCGCCGAAACGACAATCGGGTCGATGGCAGCCCAGGGTTTTGATCCATGCGAAGGCTTGCCTGTCACCACTATTTTAAAGTCGCCCGTGCCGGCCATCGTTGCGCCGGGATGATAGGAAATTTTTCCTGACTCCAGTTCGGCTTTCATGTGCAGACCGAAGATCACATCCACCTTCGGATTCTCTAGCACGCCTTCCTTCACCATCAGCTCGCCGCCATATTCTTCACCTTTAGGCGCGCCTTCTTCTGCCGGCTGAAAAATAAATTTAATGGTGCCATGTAAATCTTTTTTCATGCCTGCTAAGATCTCAGCCACGCCCATGAGGATTGCAGTATGTGCATCATGACCACAGGCATGCATTACGTCCGTTTCCTTTCCGTTGTAGGTAGATTTTGCTTTCGATGCAAATGGCAGATCATTCTTTTCCGTTACAGGCAGCGCGTCCATGTCTGCTCTCAGCGCAATCACAGGCCCGGGCTTGTCGCCTTTTAATATTCCTACCACACCGGTTACTGCTACACCGGTTTTAACTTCCATGCCGAGCGATTGTAAATGCTTTGCTACAATGGATGACGTCCTGGTTTCCCTGTTTCCCAATTCAGGATGCTCATGGAAATCGTGCCGCCAGTTAATAACTTTTGCTTCGATCCTGTCGGCATTTTTGCTGATCGCATCTTCGTAACTGGCCTTCTGAGAAACAGCATGAAAAGAAAACAATAAAAAAATGACATGGAGAATATATTTCATATCTACTGGATTTTATATAACTAATTAACGTGAAGGATTGTCCTATTCTCCATCGTGAATTTAACATCAAAGTAAACCTTGAATGGTTAATGGGTTCCAAAATAAGAAGAATTACTAAAATTGTTAGAAATTCGCAAAACCTGGCCGTGTGAAGTTTATTCCTTCGTAATTAAGTCAACGTCTTTCAAAACCCAATAGCCCCAAAAACCTTCCTTCAATATTACTTCAATTTGTCTTGCGTTTAATGCAGATTTAGTCAATGACTCGTGGCAGATAATTTCGTGAGGTTTCCCTTTTATGTTTACTGTCACAACAGGGTCTAAGCCCCTGTTATATCGTTGGTGGTTGTGCTGCAGGTTCACATTTTCAATTTCTAATATTTCTGTCGTTAATGGTTTCACTGAAAAATTATCATTTGTCCAAATGAATAGAAATGCAACGATTAGTCCTATTGTCAGGTTGTGAATAAAAGCCCAGAATAAATTGAAATTATATTTGTAGAATTTGAAAAATAAAAGTGTAACTAAAACGTCTGCTGAAACTATAATTATACAAAGGTCTTTTATAGGAATTAGCAAAAAGTTTGAATTATAGTAAATGAGCCACAGACAAAATAGTCCTAAGTAAACTAAATTCTGATAGATTGCACCATACTTTTCCCTAACCTTGAAAAAGTTAAAGAAGTCAATGAAGTCGTTTATGTCTTTTCCTGTAAATGGCATTTTCAGGAAAATAAAATGGTTAAAGCATAAAGTGCAACTCCGATAAGGATAAGTTTTATTCTATTACTTGCTTTTAAAGTATAGCCGTCTCGTCTTAAATACCAGCCGTGAAATAATTCTCTTGGCCAAAAGAGAACAATACAAATTTTATCAAACACGCTGTAATCTTGTACTGCAATTTCAGTCATTTTTTGCTCAACACTTTTTTCATGCTCTGCAAGAAGTTCGTTGTAACGGTTGTCAATGTCCGTTTGAGAAATTTTCCTTTTGTGAAGTTCCTTTTTAGCAAGTTCAATGGCTTTTGCCTGATATTCGTCGGTTGAACTTTTGCTGATAATTATCAACTCGTCTGTTTCTCTGTTTTCTATTGGCGGATTAAATTCCATTTTTTCTGATTGGTTCTTGATAAATTTATCGTCAGCCGGGCCGGCAGGCTTTATAGCTTTTATTAATACATGTGCGTTACTCCCCCCACATATGATAGAGAGTCATTTCATTTTGATCAGAATTCAGTAAAATAAAACCATTAGTCCTTATCTCTTCCTGTGTTCCCGGGTCTATACTGATGTAATTTGTAGTAAACGATAATACTTGAATGTTACCTGTTATCCGTTTGCATTGTTGAAACATCATAAGATGAACCGGTAATAGTGAATGTCCCGTCTGAATTTTGTTTGATGGAATATCCTTTTTCTGATAAAGAACTTTCACCAAATTCCCTTTGCCAAATTTCATTTCCGCCATTGTCAGTTTTCAAAAGAAGAACCTGACTGTAACCGATTGAAGTATGATAGCCACAAGTCAGCAAATCTCCGCTTGTTAATTCAATGGTGGAATATCCCCATATCCATGTTCCTGCACCAATTGTCGTTTTCCATAATTGGTTTCCGCTTGCATCAACCTTAAGAAGAAACAATCCTCCTGGGTTGCTGTTATCCTCATTTGTTCCGCTAACAAGGTATTCACCATTTTGAGTTTCCATTAGATGAAATGGAATTTCCTGATCCTGGTCGGGAAAAGTTCTTGTCCAGAGGGTGTCACCATTGTAGTTAACCTTAATTAAATAAATATCAGCAAAACTTTGCGGGGGAAAACTGTAAGAAATGCCGCATAGTAAAATGTTACCATCGATTGTGTTAATAACCTCATAACCGTAATCCTCATCAGCACCGCCATAGGTTTTTGTCCAAACGGTGTCACCGCTTGAATTCGTTTTTACAAGAAGTATATCCCAGTCTGAGACAGAAAAATTCCTTGATGTCCTGCCACAAATAAAAAGATCCCGGCCTGGTGATTGAGTAATTGCAGAAGCAAAGCTGTTATTGCCTGCCGTAAAATCCTTACGCCATATTTCACTACCTGCTTTTGTAATTTTCAGAATAGAAAGGTTTGTACCTGAATTTCCGCAAATCACTAAGTTGTTGTCGGATGAAACCAATGTAGAGTTATCATTCGTTCCGATAAGTCCGTTAAAAGTAAAATAAGTTGGATTTGGCTCGGGTGTTGGGTCAGGGTCTGTGTCCTTTCTGCAAGCCCAGATTAATGAAATGATTATAAGTATAAAGAGTTTTTTCATTGCAATATTTTCCGTTTGACAATGTCGTCAATTCGGAGCGTTAATATTGTCGATAACGTGCGGCACGCAGCTTGCCGAAGTGCCGCCCTTCCATCATTTCAAATTTAGCGAAAATGTTTCAGGCGGCATTTTGGCAAGGTGATGTTAGTGGCGTGTGCTATTTATGAATGTAGCAATTCCAATTAAATTACGAGTTTGCTTTTTTTCTCAATTCCAATCTTCCAAAATATTTCCCCATATAAAATGCTATTAAAACTAAAATCAGAGGATATTTTGAAAGTAATTCAGAATATCCGAATTCATTAATTAGTACAAGAATTATTGTACTAATTATAATAAAAATGAAATCAATGATTGGTATATTTTTCATATAGATAGAATTATTGATTAAATATTTTGGGATAACAATTTACAAATATTAATTGATAGATTAGAATTCATTTTGCAGCGACGATATGCATTGCTGCTAACGATTAGCTTCACGCAACCAGTAGCGGCAAATTTAGGTTTAGAGTATAATTTACGCAATCGGTTGCGGTTATTTTGAAATTGTGCACCATGATTATTTCATTTATATTATTCATTGTTTTCTATCCTCAGGTTTTTCAAATTAATTTCAAGTCAATTCTCAAAAATACCAGAGCCGCTAATCTCGGCTTAAAATACAAATTAAACAGATAGATCCCATATTCACAATCCCCGATAATCCTAGTCTTTATTAAAATTAGTACTTTTACATTCTCCAAAAAAAAACTCAAAAGTGCTCGGATACAGGTTCACCCATTGGAAAGGCAGCGAAGGTGATGAAAGTCCCTTCGAAAGGCTATTCAATTTATTCATGCAGCTACTGAATTATACGGCCGGCGATGTGTATGAAGCTTTGAACTGGCTGAATGAACTCGACCGCGAATACAAACTTACAAACGATGACTATACCATGGCCGATTTCATCGATGAACTGAAGCGGCGCGGATACATCAGGGAAAACGACGGCGACGGACAATACATCATCACTCCCAAGACGGAGCAGAAGATGCGCAGGAATGCCCTGGATGAAATTTTTGGCAAGATCAAAAAATCGAGGCAGGGAAATCATTCTACGAAGTTTACCGGCAACGGCGACGAACTCACGAGCGACATGCGCGAATTCCGCTTCGGCGATTCGCCCGACCAGGTTTCCATGACCGAGTCCATTCAGAATTCGCTCGTCAACCATGGCATGGAAAATTTTTCCCTGATGGAGAGCGATCTCGTCGTAAAGGAAAAAGAATACAAAGCGCAAACGTCGACCGTTTTGATGATCGACATTTCGCATTCGATGATCCTGTATGGCGAAGACCGCATCACGCCGGCAAAGAAGGTAGCCATGGCACTTGCCGAACTCATCAAGACCCGCTACCCGAAAGACACGCTCGACGTTTTGGTATTCGGCGACGATGCCTGGATGATAGAGGTGAAGGACCTTCCGTATCTGCAGGTCGGGCCTTATCATACCAACACGCCGGCAGGGCTCGAACTTGCAATGAATCTCCTGCGGAGAAGGAAGAATCCGAATAAACAGATCATCATGATCACCGACGGCAAGCCGAGTTGCATGCTGGAAGGAGGTACGCTCTATAAAAACAGCTTCGGCCTCGACAGGAAGATCGTGAACAAATGCCTGAACCTCGCATCGTCGTGCCGCAAATTAAAAATACCGATCACCACATTCATGGTGGCCGAAGATCCGTATCTGAAATCGTTCATTCATGAATTCACTGAAGCGAATTCCGGGAAAGCGTATTATACTTCGCTGCAGGGATTAGGGGGATTTGTGCTGGAGGATTTTGAACGCAATAGGAGGAAGAGAGTTTGATTCGTTAATTCGTTAATTGGAGTCCCGTAGGGACGAAATATTGGTAGAAAAATACGCACCAACAAAATCAAGCCCCGTCAGGGGCGAAATATTGGTAACATACATCCCAACAAAATCAAGTCCCGTAGGGACGAAATAAAGTTCGATTATAAGATGGTCTAACAATAAAACAACAAAACAATAAAACAATAAAACAACAAAACAATAAAACAATAAAACAACAAAACAACAAAACAAAAAAACAACAAAACAAAAAAACAACAAAACAACAAAACAAAAAAACAAAGAAACACCCCCAAAGCATGACCCCCGATAAACTGATAAAAATAAAAACACTCGGAGACCTCAAAGCCTCCGGTTACAAATCGAAGAGCATCAAGGAAGAGCTTCGCGATAATCTCATCGTCAAACTCAAAGCAAAGGAAAAACTCTTCGAATCGATCAAGGCATTTGATGAGACCGTGATTCCGGATTTGCAGCGAGCCATTCTTTCAAAACACAATATATTGTTACTTGGTTTACGCGGACAGGCGAAGACGAAGATTGCTAGGCTGATGGTGGATTTGCTGGACGAATATATTCCCGTCATAAAGGGTTCCGAGCTCAACGAAGATCCGCTGAATCCGATTTCCAAGGGCGCTATCCATCTGATCCATGTACATGGCGATTCATTGGAAGTCGAATGGCTGCATCGGTCGGAGCGTTATACCGAAAAACTTGCCACTCCGGATGTTTCTGTCGCTGATTTGATCGGTGATGTGGATCCGATAAAAGCGGCGAGTCTCAAGCTTCCGTATTCCGACGAACGAGTCATTCATTTTGGATTGATACCGCGCTCGCATCGTTGTATTTTCGTCATCAACGAATTGCCCGACCTGCAGGCGAGGATACAGGTTTCCCTGTTCAACATTCTGCAGGAAGGTGATATACAGATACGCGGATTCAAATTGCGTCTGCCGCTCGACATTGAATTTGTCTTTACCGCAAACCCGGAGGATTACACGAATCGCGGCGCCATCGTTACTCCTTTGAAAGACCGGATCGAAAGCCAGATACTGACTCATTATCCGAAGGACATCGAGACGTCCAAAGAGATTACGTTGCAGGAAGCGGTTCTATCCGAAGATCAGAAAAGGAAAATCACATCTCACAAGCTGATCGAAGATCTTCTCGAGCAGATTGCCTTCGAAGCAAGGAACAACGAATTCATCGATCCGAAGAGCGGCGTGTCGGCCAGGCTGACGATTTCTGCCTACGAAAATATCTTCAGCGCCGCCGAGCGTCGCATGCTGCTGAACGACGAAGAGAAAACAAACATCAGGGTTTCCGATTTCTGGGGAGTGATTCCATCGATCACCGGAAAGATAGAATTAGTGTACGAAGGAGAGCAGGAGGGATCGATGATCGTTGCGCAGAACCTGATCAGCAAAGCCATACGCAAACAATTCCTGAATTATTTTCCCGATCCGGAAAAATTAAAAAGGAAAAAAGAAGTCAGCCCGTTTCTGGAAATCATCGAATGGTTCAGTGCAGGGAATGAAGTCGATTTGCTGAATGATATGACGAATAAAGAATATCAGAAAGTTTTGAATTCCGTCCCCGGAGTCGATGAGGCATTGAAAAAGTATTTTCCGAAACTGAAAGGCGAAGAAAGTTTGCTGATGAAGGAATTTTTACTGCACGGTCTGGCGGAATTTTCATTGCTTTCAAAGAACAACCTGGTAAGCGGGTTGAGATTCCGTGATTTGTTTACTTCGGTGTTTAATCAGAGTAAAGAACAATAATTATTGGCTATTGGTTATTTGTTATTGGTTATTGGTTATTCAGATGGTTTGAAACCAATAACTAATAAACATTAACCAATAACCAATAACCAAATATTTATTCATGGTCAATTTAATGAATTATCAGGCCCGTCAGGGCCAGTCTCTTGGTACCTTTATGACTACAAGATCCCTAAGCCCCTTTAGGGGCGCACTCTTAAACACACAACTTTTTTCAACAACGAAAACACTCGGAAATGTACTTATGCAATTCCGTTTCCCAAATGGGATCCATTCAAGCTTCTCGATATTTTATTCTATAGAAGAGCTGAAAATGTATTTGTGTGTATGTATTTGCAATCTGATTTATAAACAATTTTACTTGAGGGAAAAGTCGAACG
>CAZQOQ010000036.1:0-397354 GCA_964595205.1 uncultured Flavobacteriales bacterium
TTCTTTTTTGGAATTTGGTCCTTCGTGTATTTGATCTGCTGTCCGCCAACCGGTGGATAGCCATGCATGTGGGGAAAAGAAGGGGTCACATGCATGGCGTCAGCCATTTTTATTTTCCATTGAATTTACCGGATTGAAAAAAAGAGAACAAACAGGGCACAGCGATTTCGTTCTGCGCCCCGGGGCAGAATGTATGTATCATCGAAATTTCTGCAGTTGAACGACTGCTTCAACTTCCCGCTTATTCCTGGCCGGATACACGAAGCAATGGCTCATAACTTCCTTGCATCATCAGGTAAGAAAATAATCCGGTTCCCCGGTCTAATTTCCATCCTGGATCGATGACAAATTCATTTGGCGATTTGATTAATGTCCTTTTTCCCGCAATGAACAGGCTATATGTTTTTTGACAATGAGTTGTCTTCTGTGTTTTAAAAGAGATTCTATTAAAAGTTATATTTGAAAAAAAATAAAATTCCCAAACGAGGATTTATTCATATTAACTTCTCTATGAATTTAAAATTCAAATATTTCAAACCGGCTTTATTGATCAGTATTTCCCAGGTTTATATTACCGCTCCGGAAGCGCAGACATTCACTAAAATTAATTCCGGTCCCGTCGTCACTACTCCGGGCGATTCAAGGAGTGTAAACTGGGTCGACATAAATGATGATGGATTGATCGACCTGTTTATTTCCAATGGTAAATCAGGCGGGCAAAATAACATGCTGTACGTAAATAATGGAGGAGGGAATTTTTCCGAAGTACTCTCAGATACCATTGTAAAGGATAACAAGCCAAGCGACGGCGCCACCTTTGCCGATTGTGATAACGACGGCGATCCCGACGCCTTCGTTGTAAACTGGTATAATCAAAACAATCTTTTCTATGTTAATGACGGAACGGGAACGTTCTCTCAGACTCCCGTTGCACCGGTGGTTTTGTCAGGCGGATACAGTGAAACTGCCTCATGGGGAGACTATGACAATGACGGCTTGCTGGATCTATATGTTACCCGAAGCGGAGGAACTGCCTCAACAAATAAGAATTTGCTCTTTCATAATGAAGGCGGCAATACTTTCACGAAAATTAATACCGGTGATCCCGTCACCGATGCCTTTATTTCAAGGTCGGTGAACTGGACTGACATCGATAGTGATGGAGATCCCGATCTGTTTGTTACCAATGAAGGAAATACGAACAACAACGAAAACATATACCGAAACGACAGCAATGGAATTTTTACAAAAATAACTGCAGGCCCGTTACTCAACAATGGCGCCTATACGATGAGCAGCAGCTGGGGTGATTACGACAATGATGGTGACCTCGACGTTTTCCTTGCCAACGACCAGGCAAGCAATGCGCTCTTCAGGAACGACGGCAATTTCAATTTTACAAAAGTGATCGACACCGTTTCAAGTACAAACGATCATTCGTTCAGCTCCGCATGGAGCGATATCGATAATGACGGCGACATTGATTTATTCGTAACAAATTCTTTCTTCACGCCTGATAAACAGGTTAATTTTCTTTATCTGAACAATGGAAACGGTTCATTCACCAGGGTAAATAATACTCCCCCGGCCATCGATTCTTCCTGGTCGTACGGATGCGCATTCGGGGACTACGATAACGATGGCTTCCAGGATCTGGCCGTTGCCACGGTAGAATTCGGCGGCACAGACGAAACAGATTTCCTGTATCAAAACGATGGAAACAGTAATCATTTCCTCACAGTAAAACTTACCGGTACGTTGTCCAATAAATCAGCGATCGGAACAAAAATCAGGGTGAGGTCAGTTATTAACGGTAATACCGTGTGGCAGATGCGGGAAATCTCAGGTCAGTCATCGTATTGCGGACAAAATGATTTACGTGCGCACTTTGGATTAGGTGACGCTTTACTTGCCGATTCTGTTGTTGTTGAATGGCGCTCGGGCACGACTGAAGTTTATACAAATATCAGCAGTGATCAGTTTATAACCATCATGGAAGGACAAGGCGTTACCCTTACAAGCATGATTGATCAGAAACCGGATATCAGGGTTTTTCCTAATCCTACTCCCGGACGAATTATTATAACCCGGGAATACATTGAAGCGGGAAGTGTAATTTCAATATCCGATTCAAAGGGTGACGAAGTTTATAAAAGGACAGTTACAGACACACCAGGAGATATTGTAGTTGAATTAGATGATCAGGCCGGGAAATTACCCGGCGTTTACTACCTGAGCATTACCTGTAAATCGGGTAAGTGGTTTAAGAGAATAATAAAACTCTGAAATAAATATTTGCATTTTTAAATCACTTCTTCTCCGGCGAATGTGCCTGCATATTTACCGGACTTTTTAAATTTAACCTGATTTTTTATTCGTTTTCCGGATTTCAGGACTGAATTTAGTCCGGATTACCATTATTCTTTTGAAAAGGTAAAATGATAATTTTTTGTTTTTATTTTGATAAAGCCTTATATTGCATAGAGTAAATCAGGTTGCTGATTTAATTCAATATACTTTTCAAAAACAATTATACTTCTGTTATCATGAAAAAAATATTCTTATCCATCGCAATTTTATTAGTACAGCATTGTGTTACAATAAGCCAGACATTGAGTCCGCAAGTACTTGCGACAGCCGGTGGATATTTCACGGGCGGAGGCAATTCACTTTCCTGGACCCTTGGCGAAACGTTTACTACTACCCTGCAGGGTGGAGGAGTAATCCTTACGCAGGGACAGCAGCAACCGTATGTCGAACTTACAATTTTGAATTTAAAAATGTACCTCGGTGCTTTTTATACCGGGGCCGGTTTAATGGATAATTCCGGAAGCGGAGGTTGTTTGTATTTAACAAATGTTTCACCCGATCCATTGGATGTGGATTCGGTAATTATCAGTGCAATGGCTGCAGATGCGCCACATACACTTGTTGATGCCCAGGTTGGAATTTTAAAAACGAATGGCGACGTTACCGTTAAATTCGGTTCAGCCGTCCATTCAAATACATCGTATTATATAAAAATCAAACACAGAAATTCCATTGAGACTTGGAGTAAAACACCGGTTTTGTTTTTAAATACAACCACATACTCCTTTACTTCTGCTGCTTCACAGGCATATGGTGATAATGAAATGGCAACCGGAGATAATCTTTATTATGCAATTTACAGCGGAGATGTAAACCAGGATGGCGCCATCGATGGATCAGATTTTCTTGATCTGGATAATGCCATACAGAATGGGGACGGTGGTTATGCAATCGGCGATATGAATGGTGATGGTGCAGTTGACGGCAATGATTTCCTGGCAATGGATGTTAATATCCAGGCTGGAGTTGGCGCAGCAGTTCCGTAGAAAAAAATCGAAATCAGATATAAAATAAAAACAGCACCGGTTTTCCAGTGCTGTTTTATTTTGACGCTGCCGTCAAAGCAATCATTAAAGTGATTTAGCCATCATGGCTTCTTCCATTTCAGCAGTAGGGCCGTACAAATCCGGCTGAACAGCGCCAACTAAACGATAGTAAGAAGTTAATTGTCCGCGATGATGAACGGTATCCAGTAACATCATCCAGCAAATCTGCATGAGCGGTTCTTCCATTATCTTCATCGTACCCCAATAGGCCGGAATTTTCTTAGTCATCCAGGTATTGTCATCGATCTTTTTCAGGGCATCGATCAGCTTTTTGGAATACTCTTCTGTGGATTTGGCAGCTGTCTCAACATCTTTATAGATGCCGGGACCATTAAGATCGAACTGGCCTTCGTTAACGAGATCAATTTTTCCTTCAGTAATACCCTGGTAAAGTTCTTTCGCATGGGGACCGATATGGTTTACGATTTCCCACGGCGAACGGAATTTAGGATGATGTTTGGTGTTGAGTCTGGCAATGTCGTTCGGAAGTGAACGAAATGCTTTCGTTGTAACGCCGCTCTCGCGTTCCCAGGTGTTGATAAAGAATTCCTTGTTTGTCATGACGATTAAGTTTTATAATTCAATGATGAAATTATAGATTAATTTCTCAATTATGCTTTCCTGTTGAGAAATTTTTGGTTAACAAGGATATTTCACCCCATAAAAACCGGTTACGGCTTATAAATTTAATCGCTTTACGTAAAACTGCCTGTTAGAGCTTTTTTTATTTGGGTACTTTTAGTCCGACCTGGTCAGGTAATAGAAGTCATAGTAGGTATTTCCTGTCAGTCATCTAAATCTATTATAAGTCGTTTCTTGTTGAATTACTTCCTCAAATATTCACCCATCTATTTGGCCATTCGTCAAAATGCGGTTGAGGCAATTAAATAAAATGATACCTTACATGCTGTAAACCCCAATACTGAGCTCCTATGAAAAACAAATTCTTTCTCTTACTGCTTTTGCTGTTTGCATCGATGTCGCTTTCTGCTCAACGTACTGCCGTTATTGGTATTTCCGGGGGAGTGACGAATTACATTGGCGATTTGGGGAATGAGAAACTCTTTCCATATTCTTCCGCCAATGCAGGAACTTCAATAACAATTCGCGACTTCATCAATGACCCGAAAAAGACGGGAACCCGTTTTTCTATCCTCGATATGCAGGTTCGTTTCAGCTGGCACCGGTTGCAATATGACGAGACGGAACCGATTGGTGATAAGAAGGGTGAAGACCTCAGAAATTATAAAAGAGGCATTGGTTTCCGCAACGATGTATTTGGTACAGAGGTAGGTTTTACTTACAACATATTTCCAAACCTGTTCTCCCCGCTGAATAAGCAGAAATACAGCTTCTTTTTTATGACCGGTATCGGAGCTTTTTATGGTCAGCCAAAAGCTGATTTGTTTTATGGCAGCCCATCTTCAGAAAATAAATATTACCATTGGAGCGACGGAACCATGCGTGATGCTGCCGAAAATCCTTATGGCCTGGGTAATGAAATTAAAAAAGATGGCATTTATGAGACCAACCTGCGCGACTGGCATACGGAAGGCCAGGGTTTTAACGGCGAGTTACAGAATACAAAGACGTATAATTATCTGAATATAGGCTTTCCTTTCGGTGCAGGCTTCCGTTATTTTTATAACAAATATTTGACATTCTCTGCTGAGTTTAACTACTACTACTTCCTCACCGATTACCTCGATGATGTAAGTGATCGTTATGCAACATATGATGAGCTTAAAATTTCTTTCCCTGATCCTGAAGATTACAATCTTGCAAAATATATTTCAGACCCTTCCGGAATGGGAACAAATGGTGTCTATTCAACCGCCAGTAAACGCGGTAACCCTGATCAGAAAGATTCTTTTACATACG
The DNA here is from genome assembly GCA_964595205.1 of uncultured Flavobacteriales bacterium. Lineage (GTDB taxonomy): Bacteria > Bacteroidota > Bacteroidia > AKYH767-A > 2013-40CM-41-45 > JADKIH01. The sequence goes on from CAZQOQ010000036.1 coordinate 5,298, forward strand.
TGAGCCTTGAAGCGTCGTACAAGATTACCTGGAAGAAAAAAGGCATCTACGGACAGTAAGCTTAACATGAAACAAATCTGTTTGTAGAAAGAATGGGTCCCGCGAGGGACCCATTCTGCTTTTATAAGATATTTGACAATCAAAAATCACTACCGGGTAAGCCGGCGGCATCACTCATTTCCTGCTGAATTGTTCAAGCAACTTAGCAAGGTCGTCTAATTTTGGAGAAAGGATTATTTCGGTCCGCCTGTTCTTTTTCCTTGCTTCAGCAGTGTTTGCACTGTCGATCGGACGGTATGGTCCTTTGCCGGAAGCGGTTAACCTCGATGGGTCAATCGATTTGTCGTTTAGGATAATTTTCACTACCGACGTAGCACGTAACACACTCAATTCCCAGTTATCACGGGCGCCGCTTGGCAGCGTACCGCTGATGGGTACATTATCCGTATGGCCTTCCACAACGATATTGATATCCTTATTGGCCCCCAATACCTGCGATAATTCCTTCAGTGCATTGGCTCCTTTTTTTTCTATCATGGTGCTTCCTGAAGCAAACAGAAGCTGTTCGTCCATGCTGACATACACACGTCCTTCCTTCTGGAAAACGGACAAGCCATTATTTTCATAACCCATCAATGCTTTGCTTACCGCCGTCTTCAGCCTGTTTACGGTGCTGTCCACGCTTCTGAGAACAGATTCCAATTCGTCTACGCGGGCCTGTTTTACCTTCAAATCTTCCTTAAGTTCATTCAATTTGTTTTCCCTGTCGTTCAGGGCAATCGAATCCCGCATCATATGATCTTCCCTTCGCTGAAGATCTTCCCGGGTCTTATTCAGCTCCAGGATCAATTTTTTTGTTTCTTCAGAGTTCCCTGCCAGCAGTTTTTCATTGTTGGCTAAGAGCTTGTCGTACGATTTAGAAAGCTCGTTATAGAGCCCTGACAGCCGCTGATAGCCTGTTCCCATTTCTGTGGTGTCTTTAACGAGCCTGTCGATGTTCCTTTGTTTCTCTGCGCCTGAGGCTTTCAACTCATTGTTTTCGGTGAGAAGTGATTGATTGCTGCTTTTCAGGGACGCATTTTCATCCTGGCAGGCCTTTTCTTTTCTGGTCAGGTCTTCGAACTGTCGGGCCGGGACGCAGGCAAACAGGGTAATGGCAATAAGACAAAAAGTAAGGGAATGCCTGATATTATTCGTGGAGAATTTCATAACTTTGGTATTTACCGGGAATTTAGGGATTGAAGGGTAAAATTAGGGTTCAAAAGCTATATGAATTTCCGCTCCGGCATTGAATTTTCAACAATCAACCGAGAAACATTTCAATCAAATATTCGTTAATTAATTCTCAATAAGATTATGCAATTCCTGAATAAAAACTGGATCACAGAAAACCAGATTGACTTCGAGTATAAAAAGTACATTTTGCTTGCATATCTTCAGCATGTAAGCGACAACTTTACAGAGTATCGCCTGTATCCATACCTGAGCGATCTGATCGAGCATTACAGGAACCTCAAATCTTTAAAGGACAACAAGCAAAATTTATATAACCTTTTTCCTGAGAGGATGAAGGGGGCAGACCTTGAACAGTTTAAGCTTATATCTGAAAAAATCGTTCAGGATGATGCGCTCATGCAGGAAATTGAAAGCATCCTTGATTTTTCAATTCCTCAGATGGAAGTGTACCTGCGAGAGGGGAAGAAGATCTACGACTTTATTGAAGAACGTTTGAAGATTTTCCCTGTTGGTGTTATTCCCTTGAATTCGGAAAGCGGTTATGTTTTTTTCAAGACAGGTTCAAGTGTTGATACGTTTGTGTATGAATTTCAGATAAGCATTTTCGAAAATCCACTCGAAAAATACCGGGGTATTCATCTCTCATATCTTAAAACCTATGAGAAGAGCCTGTCAAATACATTCGAAGCCATAAAATCCGACCTGCTTCTCTTTAACAGGAGTCTGCCTAACCCGGCTACATTTGTCATCGAAACGGAGATGAATATTCCCTTCGACGAGACGTTTTTACCGCTGGCAAAACGCAGCCTTGTAAAGCGGATTGCCGGTTCGGCATAAGTGGTTATATTTTGCACGCGCAGCCTACCATCGATCCTGTTCTTTTTTCCCTGCCAGAAGTACGGATAGGACAAAGAGAGTTTTTACAAAGCGGTAGGAAATCCACATCGTGAATTTGTATAATAAAGATTTGTGCCTGTACATGTTGGCACTCGTAAGTCTTCGGCATTCGTCGGACATGATCTTCTCTATATGCTGTGAAAGTGATTTGGAAAAATCAGCATCTTTAATGTCAACATTTAATTCAATATTACTGTAAGTGCTGAGATTGTTTAGATCATAGGAGCCGATTGAGGTCCATTGTTTATCCATGATAAGGACCTTGCCATGAACATTTGCCAGAGTGTATTCATAAACCCCGACGTTATTGCGAATAAGCCATGCATACAGGTAGCGCCTTGCAAAAACCAGGATCTTTACGTCCGACTGCTCGGAAATAACGACGTCGATCTTCACGCCGCGCTGGATTGCTTTCCTCATGAGTCTCCTCGTTCTTCCTCCCGGAAGGAAATAACCTCCGACGATAAGAATGGATTCTTTTGAGTTGCGCAGGGCTTCACGATAGCTGATGGCAATGTCGTTTTTGTTACGCAGAAAATCATTTCTCCGGGTACGGATCGGTACGATACCCGGTGAGAGATTTTTTTCGTTTTTTATTTGCAGTAAATTCTTCCTGGACATGTATGAAAATTTCCAGCCCAGCCAGCGCTGCCGGCAGATGAATTGAAGCCTTCTTGAAATATTGCCCTGCATCACAGCGGCAAAGTCGAGCCATGCGGTTGTTCCGGGAATGTCATTATAATTATCCGAGATGTTTATCCCGCCTACAACGGAGGCAAAACCGTCTGCAACAAAAATTTTATGATGCATTCTTCTTCCGATATGAAACCGGCCTTTTGAATACAATTCACCATACTTCTTGATCTGGATTCCGGCATTTTTCATCCGGTTAAAATCTTCTGACTTCAGTTTTTGAGAACCATAGGCATCCACAAGAACAAATATCTGTACGTTCCTTCCGGATGCGCGTATCAAGGCGTCGCAAATTCTCCTGCCTGTTTCATCAGAAGCGAAAATGTATGTCTGCAGGTGGATCTCGTATTTCGATGCGTCGATCAGTTCTTCGATCTTGTCGAAATATTTTTTACCGCTTTGTAACCATTCGACCGTATTCCTTAAAGTATAAGGGTTATAGAATTTGCCAGCGTTTATCCGATTCATACTACATCTACAGTCGTAAATTCAAATTCTGTCCGGAGCAAGATACAAAATGTTAATAAGCCTGAATTGACCGTCAGGCAAAACTGCCTATTGTCAGGATTTGATTAGTATAAAAAAATACTACATTTGTATGTTGTTCAATAAAGAGGAAATATGAATTCAGACGATCAGTTATTTACTCAATTATTATATATTTTTTATTCTTCGGCAATGGTTTCCATGGGAAAACTTAAGAATCCTTCGACTGATAAAATCGAGCGGAATCTGGAACAGGCGAAGCAATCGATCAGCATACTCGAACTCATTAAAGATAAGACGAAGAACAATTTAAACGATACCCAGCAGCGTACGCTGGAAGGGCTGCTCACCGATCTTAGATTGAATTTTGTGGATGAGAGTAATAAAGATTTAATAAGCTCCTGATATTACCCAAACGCAATTATGGATTTACAAGAAATCAATAAGAATGATTACCAGGAACAGGGCCCGAAGAAAGGAATTGTAATTATCGTCATAACGATTCTGCTGGGTACAAACGGTTTGTTACTATGGCAGTTTTTCGATAAGAAGAACAGTCTTGATCTCGCGAACCAGACAATCGTTACAACTACTGCCGAAAAGGATGCTCTCCAGATGCAGCTGAATCAGTTCAAGGCAGAATATGAAAAAATAAAATCAGATAACGCCAGCCTGCAGAATCAGCTCTCCGAAAAGGACGAGGAGATTAAAGCAAAGGTGTCCGAAATTCAAAACCTGATCCGCCTGGGCGGCCCCGCGCAGATTGCGCGTGCAAAAGCAGAACTTGCCAAGTTGAAAGAGATGAATGATGTGTATGTGGCTCATATCGATTCATTAAATGTTGTTAATGCCAAACTCCAGCAGGAAAATCTGAATCTCTCATCGAATCTCAGTAAGGAAATGTCGAAAGTGGAAAACCTTTCGGCGGAAAACTCCAGGCTCTATTCCAAAGTCTCTGCCGGATCGGTGCTTAAGGCATTGAATATTGTAACCGATGGACTCCGTTACAGGAGTAATGGCAAAGAAGTTCTTACCCAAAAAGCCAAGCAGGTTCAGAAAATTCGTACACATTTTACGCTTGGCGAAAACCAGGTCGTCGACAAAGGACCTATCGAGATTTATATTCGTGTGCTTAATCCTGATGGCAGTGTGATGTCGGCCGAGAAAAATAGTTTTAAGGCAAACGGCCAGGATATCTCTTATACCGTAAAGGAAATCGTTGAGTATAACAATTCCGAAACTCCTGTTGAAATTCTGCTCGCAAAAGGATCAGAATTCGTGAAGGGAAAATACATGGTAGAGATATACAGCGGCGGAGTCCAGATCGGTAAATCGCAGATCGAGCTCAAGTAGTTATTAAATAGTATCTCGGAATCATTTCAGAAAAACGCCCGTACCTGAACACCTCCTGTATGAACTACCGGTGAATCCTGCAGTTTTCTTCCATCATAGGTTAGACTCAGCTGAATCGAGTTATTCAACGTCTTGTCCACAGCAGCTCCCCAGGTCACATTCTTCCCGTTTTTATATCCCTCCAGCATCTCATAGGCAAGGTAGCTGTCGTCAGCTGCATTATAATTTATATTTATAAGCGACACCTTTGCACTTATGATTCCTGAATTTGCTGCCGTGTATTTAACTTCAGTCAGGAACTTGTTGCTGATCGCTCTTTCTTTCAACTGACCTGTTGTATTTTTCTTGTCGCCATACTGGTAAGATGCAGTAATACGGAAATTATTTCCCGGCTGATAGCTCACTTTCGGTTCGGTCGTATTCGAATAGATGCTGTAATCCCTGGAAGAAAAATAATCGGATTCGTTGAGCTTATCGCTGTTTTCAATGACCATGGAAAGAAGGAAAGCCCGGTTTACATTCCATCGCATGTTGAGAATCCTCGATCGCTGAATTCTCGTTTCAAAACCATTTGTAAGGAAGGCCTTCGTTTGATTTTCCTGCCATGTAAAATCCACACCGTAAACCGGACTTCTCTTGTTGTAATAAATCGTATTCCTAAGATTTGATGAGGCTGAAATAAGGCTTGTGTCGTTAATGTCGTGGTAGAATGGATTCAACGATGACAGCAGCGATTCATTTTTCGTCTTCCTGTCCAGACGTGCAGATAACTGATCTGAAAATTTATTTATGAATTTTTCCTTTCCCTGAACTGAACTCTTTGTTCCTCCCGGAGTGATAATGAGCACCTCATTAAACTGGTTGTTTCGGGTATTTACAAATTCGTTTGTTGGAATATAGACTCTGATAAAGTTAGCCTGGTTTTGAAATGCGGCAACTGCAAATTCATTCAGGTCCTGTACTCCATTGTCATTCTCATCCCCGATGTATGCATATACTCCCTGTCCATCGTTGACACGCAGGTAATAATACTCAAGTTTTCTTTCCTGCCCGGTACCAACTTCATAGTATGTGTTGAACGAAAGTGTTCCCTTCCAGACATTAAGTGTATGATCGATGCGATTCACAATTGTCTTTGCTGATTCCTGTTGTGTCAGAGTAGTATCACTGATGTCAAGCTTCCGGTAAGTGGTTGTAGTGCGGAATGAATTGTCGGGGTTTTTCAGAAACTCCATCACCAGGTTAATTTCATCTGCCTCTGTGATTTGTTTGAATTCATTCTGTGACGGGAGACGGTCGATTCTTTTCTTATAACTCAGGCTGGCCCTTGATTTAGCGGTATCAAGTGTATTAATATATCCCTGGATTTCCTGGAAGGCCGCACTTGATGAAAGCAGCGAGTCATTATCCGGTGTCTTGAATTTATTATTTTCCGCATTTTCCCGTACCCCCAGAACTAATTTCCAGACAGGCCTGGAGAGGTCGACATAGTGTCTCAGGTAATTTGTCCGGCTGGTAAGTCCTTTTGTATTCAGATAACTCACTGCGGAAAGCAAAGTGATTTTTTTCCAGGTGACATTTGCATTCGCACTATTCATTAATCCGTTATAATCGGATCCCTTATTAAATGACTTCAACTGGTAAGTAACCGATGCGACTGACGGCTTAATGAGTGTGGTTTGAATTGAGCTGATATGTTCATCGTTATCGATCGTTGTTGTTCCCAGGTTCCAGTCCCTTTCAAATTCTACATTTCTGAATCTTTCAATCGGCTGAAAATATTTACTCGCATATTCATAATTCAATGCATTCGAAAGACTCCATCCCCTGAGGCTGTCACCGTCCAAAGAAATGAAATTCCTGTACACAAATCTTGCGGCATAACCGGCATCGTTGTATTTGTCCTTCGATGAGAACTGGTTTATATTGTAATTGCTGTACGCGCCTTCTGCGGAAAGATTATTCCGTTTATTAAAAATATATTCCACCCCGGTGGTGATCATCTGCTGTTTTTTGGGAGTTATGAGCAACCCTACAGGCTCGTAATTTCCCTGGGGCACACCATTCACAGGTTCCAGCCATTTAAATACCCTTCCGTTTGTCGATGTAATGTCCTGCACATAGTTGCCGCGATTGGTACCAACATCACTGAAACTTACCTGCCAGTATGCGCTGTCTGATTTACCGGCGTAATAATATATTGTATAAGTTCCGGTCCCTACAATGGTGTCTTTCTTAATATATAGCACTGCATTTTCGTTACGCAACACACTGTCGGCTGTTGGATAAACGGCATTTTGAATGCTGTCACCTACGCTGGCCATCACTTCCTGTTTGGAACTGTCGAGTGTCAGATTTACGGGTTGATTCTTGTTGTCCTGCTCCGAATAAAGGTTAAATTTTATTTTTAATTTTTGACTGTCATATTCGTTGTTTAGATATACTAGTGTTCTCGCGTAATTTTTATCAGAGTATTCAAATTCGGCAACAATGCGTGAGTCTTTTGTAATAAGAATCCGGGGAGTGAATGACAATTCTGCCGTATTATAATCAATGATATAATCGTTTTCAGATCCCCTTACTAGCTGGATTCCGTTGAAATAAATTTTTTCGGTTCCTGAAAGAATGATGATATATGTTTCGCCATTACTTCCGGTTAAACGATAGGGACCCTGGTTTCCTTCTTTTACCGCAATGGTATTCCGGGTGAATTTTCCTTTTGAGACGGCGAGACTTATCCCGGATTTAAGGAATTTTTTCTCAGCTTCTACGGTTGACTTGTTTAAGGGGATAACGGTTGTAAAATATCCTCCCTGGCCCTTCTTGAAAAAGTTCATAAAATAACTGTCAGGACGCCTGAGTTCAAAGTCGCCGGCAATTAACTTATTATTAAAATTGGAAAGCTGAATAAACACCTTATCAAAGTCCTGAAGCTGCTGTGTATTACCTTCGGGTTGAACAGGAATATTTTCGTCGGTAATGGCTGCAAGGATTTCAACATTGTCGCTCAACTTACCGGCAAGCTGAAGGTTTAAACTTGAGTTTACAAACACGTCCTGGTTGTTTCCAAATGTAATTCCCCTGGAAATACTCCCGTTCCTCGACAGTCCCTGCACCCTGAAAATCTCGGGTTGATCGGAGCCCGGGTTATAATAAAAGGGAGGTGCCGTTCCACCCTTTGAAAGAAGGTCGGTAGTTTTATTTTTAAATTCTTTGTTGAAAAGGAAAGAAAATACCCGGTAAGTTGCTTTTACAGAATCGCCACCGATCAGCCGGTAAGAAGCCGATTGTTTTTTCCAAATGAGTTTTGCGCTGATAAAATCAAAATAATAAGCGCTGGTATCGATATATGTTCCGGAAGAATTTAAAAAAAAGGTTCCGGGGGCTATGCTGAGCGTATCTATGATGATTGTATCCGGTAAGACCGGTATATACTTACTCCTGAGGTTGCTAAGACCCTGACCGTGAGAAGAGACCGACCAAAAAAGAAAAACAATCCAGAGTCCCCGCATATTTAATGCAATGAATAAATTAAAAGTAAATGTACGGGATTCAATACGTGTCAGATTTTAACATCAGATGAGATATTAACGGCATATTCGGCAAACTATTCACTAATTGTGAGAATTGGATCTGTCCACTCATTCTTAAATTCTCAAATTTTCAAATTCTCAAATTTTCAAATTAAAACATGCTTTTTTTACAAATAAACGAATTAACAAATTATCTTGCATCGCAGAAAATGTCATTACGAAGTGAGTGATTCCATTGTTATAATACCCACATATAACGAGAAAGAAAACGTTGAGAAGATGGTCAGGAAAATTTTTTCGCTGCCATCTGTCTTTGACGTGCTCATTATCGACGATAGTTCGCCCGATGGCACGGCGGGTATCGTCAGGGGATTGATGAATGAATTTGGCTCAAGGCTCTTTCTTGAGGAAAGAAGCGGCAAGTTAGGACTGGGCACTGCATACATTCATGGGTTTAAATGGGCAATAGGCAGGAAGTACAATTATATCTTTGAAATGGATTGCGATTTCTCTCATAATCCGGAAGACCTTATCCGGCTCCATGAAGCCTGTTCAGTGGATGGCGCTGACATGTCAGTAGGCTCACGTTATATCCGTGGAGCCAATGTCGTAAACTGGCCGCTTGGAAGAATCATCATGTCGTATTATGCTTCCGTATATGTCAGGATCATTACAGGAATTCGGATCAAGGACACAACAGCTGGTTTCGTTTGTTACACCCGCAGGGTATTGGAAACAATTCCTCTCGATGAAGTCAGATTCAGCGGGTATGCATTCCAGATCGAGATGAAATTCACTGCACTCAAATGCGGTTTTAAAATCATCGAAGTACCTATCGTTTTTACTGACAGAGTTGAAGGAACCAGCAAGATGAGCAAAGGTATATTCAAGGAAGCGATATTCGGCGTGTTGCTGATGAAGTGGAAAAGTCTTTTCAGGACCTACCCAAAGGCAGCCAGGTGAGTTGCCTGATCCTTCGCCTGAATATTTAATTTACATCTGACGAACAAATAAATCCGTGAAGCATTACCTGATAAAAAATGCCAGCATCGTAAATGAAGGGAAAATCTTCACCGGCGATGTTTTGATTTCCGGCGACAGGATCGAAAAAATTGCAGCGTCCATTTCTCATCCTACGGCTATCGTAACAGATGCTTCGGGGTTGACGCTCTTTCCCGGCATTATCGACGACCAGGTTCATTTCCGTGAACCGGGACTAACCCATAAGGGCGACCTGTATACAGAGCCGAAAGCGGCTGTGGCAGGAGGCATTACCTCTTATATGGAAATGCCCAATACGGTTCCCAATGCGCTGACGCAGGAACTGCTGGAAGAAAAATATTCCATTGCTGCTTCAAAATCGCTGGCCAATTATTCTTTTTTCATGGGAGCAAGCAACGATAATTTCGACGAGGTCATGAAGACTGACAGAAAGCGTGTTTGCGGGATTAAGATTTTCATGGGTTCGTCGACAGGAGATATGCTGGTGGATAACAGGAAGTCGCTTGAGAAAATTTTCTCCTCATCAGAAATGCTGATTGCAACTCACTGCGAAGACGAAGAAACGATCAGGAGAAATTTGTCGGAAGCAAAAGCAAAATTCGGAAACGACATACCTGTTTCCATGCACCCGGTGATCAGAAACGCCGATGCATGTTATGCTTCATCTTCCCTGGCGGTTTCTATGGCTGAGAAATACGGCACACGGCTGCATATCCTGCATATAAGTACGGCAAAGGAATTATCGTTGTTTAAGCCGGCTTCCTCTGTGAAAGGAAAGAAAATTACTTCCGAAGCCTGTGTTCATCATCTCTGGTTTGACGAAAGTGATTACGAAAGACTGGGAATGAAAATTAAATGGAACCCTGCGATAAAATCTGCGCGGGATAAAAGCGCGCTTCTTGAGGCGGTGACAGATGGCCGCATCGATGTTATTGCAACCGATCATGCACCACATACCATCGAGGAAAAAAATCAGCCTTACCTGAATGCGCCTTCCGGCGGACCACTGGTTCAGCATTCGCTTTCAGCCATGCTTGAGTTTTATCATACCGGAAAACTTTCACTCGAAATGATTGCCTACAGAATGAGTCATGCCGTCGCTGAATGTTTCCAGGTTGCTGAAAGAGGATTCATACGGGAAGGTTATTATGCGGATCTCGTGCTAGTAGACCTGGATGATCCCTGGAAGGTAGAAGCGTCTAACATTCTCTATAAGTGCGGGTGGAGCCCATTCGAAGGACAGGTTTTCCAATCCAGGGTTAAGCATACTTTCGTAAACGGCCACCCGGTATTTTCGCTAGGCGTTTTCGACGAGAGCCGGGCGGGTCAAAGATTAATGTTCTCTGCCGTATGAAATTACCTGTTACGATACTTTGCCTTACATTATTGTTCTTTGCATGCACAAAGAAGGAAGTTGTTATTCCTGATGATGTTCTCAAACAAAAGGAAATGACAGCAATACTAACCGATGTTCACATTGCGCAGTCAGCAATAGGAAATGCCATCACCACAGATTCCTCAAAATACACCATGGCCGACTACCTGGAATACATTCTGGCCGATCATCAGACAACGAAGAAGGAATTCACGGCAAGCCTGAAATTTTACAGCGATCACCCGGAAATGCTGCAGGCAGTTTACGATTCTGTGATCACCGGATTGAGTAAGATTGAGGCAGGACTTGAGAATTAGCATACGTATCCGTTTTTGATATTCCTTCGTAACAGAGTATCTTTGCAGACTTTAAAATTGAAGAACCATTTGGAAGATACTCATTCAATAGACCGTCCCGAACAAATCATCGGCAAGAAATTATATGCCTACCAGCAGGGTGCGATTGAAGAGATTTTTAAACGGCTTAAGGATCATCCCGCGAAATATAATTTATTATACCAGCTTCCAACCGGAGGAGGCAAGACTGTCATCTTTTCTGAAATAGCAAGAAGGTATATTGAAACCACAGGGAAGAAAGTGTTAATCCTGACACACCGGATTGAATTATGCGGGCAGACACACCAGATGTTAAATGAGTTTGGCGTAAAAAATAAGATCATCAACAGTGCGGTAAAGGAACTGCCTGTTCCAAATGAATTCATGTGTTTTGTTGCAATGGTCGAGACTCTGAATAATCGTATCAGGGACAAAATTCTGGATCTCGACAATGTCGGACTCATGATTGTGGATGAGGCTCATTACAATTCGTTCGGTAAATTATTTAAATTCTATGAGAAGGGCGTCGTGCTTGGCGTGACGGCGACACCCTTAAGCTCCAATATTAACCTTCCGATGAAGGATAATTACGACGAGCTTATCGTCGGTGAGTCTATTTCTTCTCTCATCGAAATGGGATTTTTATCAAGAGCAATTACTTACAGCTACCATGTAGGTCTAACGTCGCTTAAAGTCGGCATCAACGGAGATTATACCGTAAGTTCGAGTGAACGGTTATATAACAATTATGCAATGCAGGATAAACTGCTAAGCGCATATCAGGAGAGGAGCCTTGGAAAGAAAACTCTGATATTCAACAACGGAATAGAGACTTCGAAACATGTGTACGCCACTTTTATGCAGGCAGGTCATGAGATCAGGCACCTTGACAATACACATTCGGCGAGAGAGCGAAGGGAAATTCTGCAGTGGTTCAGGGAAAAACCTGATGCGATTCTGACATCAGTAAGCATCCTCACTACCGGCTTCGATGAGCCTGGTGTCGAGAGTATAATTTTAAACCGGGCTACCAAGTCGCTCACACTCTATTTCCAGATGATCGGAAGAGGATCCCGCGTGTATGGAAATAAAAAGGAATTCATCGTCATCGACCTCGGGAATAACATGAGCCGTTTCGGTTTGTGGGAAGCAGAGGTTGATTGGGAGAATATTTTTCGTTATCCAGAACAACACCTGGAGAGTATCAGGAGCGACGAAGTAATTGAACGGGCATATAAGTACATCATGCCGGAAGACCTGAGGAAAAAATTTGGCAAGTCAGACTCCATCGATTTCGACGTGAAGGAAGAGCATGCAAAGGCAATGGGCAACCACCATCGTCCGAGAGTCGTCATCGATTCATCCATTAAACAGCATTTGAAAATCTGTATGGAGAACAGCGACAATCTGCAGGAGGCATTGGCATTATCAGAATTGCTGAGAGAAGAAATCGATTACCGCGTCAGAGTCTATGCAAGATGTCTGAGCAAGACTTCAGAGAGTTATGTAAAATGGCTGCAGGATGAATATAAGCGCAACCTGAAATCCGGACTGTTCATGAGTTATATGCAGGCTGGAAATGGCATCGTCCCATTGGCTGATGAGGCTTTGGGAGATGATCAAAATGAAAATGATTTTACGGAAAATTAGTTGTAAAAGTCTGTAACAGCAGACTGCCTTTATCTTAATTATCTTTAAGTCGGGTCATGCCCGGTTTCGCCTGTTTAAACTTCTTTTGATCGAAACGAATATTCATCAGTAATTCGAATAAATTTTGCCGATCAAAGTTTAAGTTCACTGTACGATAAATTTTCTGATTGAATTTCCCTGATACCGACAGTTCCAAAATCAAGTCGCGCATTGGCATTGTAGGTAAGGGAAGTGAGTGGCGTAAGGCTGGATATGGAATCATTTCCATAATACCGTCGAGCCCTGTTTGTACCAGTGCCATTCACCGTATAATACCATCGTGGCGTCACGGGAGTATTTGCAACGCTCGGTTGATAGCCTTTTACGGTTAGCACAGCCAGGTTACTCGTGCCGTCATATGTAAAAGGATTATTCAATGTAACCTCTCTCCACCCGGGACCAGAATCATTTGGAAAAGTACCGGAATAAACAAGCGTGTAACCTGCATTCGAATAATTGCTGTTTGGAAGAGCAGAATTCTGTATATTCTGTATGTAGATATCGACGTTTTCTATCGTCTCGAAATTGGTTCCATCAGTTCTTTCAAAGGCAAATTTTGAAATCGTTCCCCCAATGCCAATCTCTGATGCGAGATAGATGATTTCATATACACTGTAGTCGTTTGTGCGGTTTAACGGACTAAAGACTGAAATACAGGTACCGGTACCGATTATTATCTGCTGAGCTTCGGTAATGGCTGAATTCTAAAATAATATCAGCAGAATGGTAAATAATTTTTTCATGTTTCGTGTTGGTATGATAAAACTAATAATCACTGTATGACTTATGCAAGGCGTCCTGGTTTATAAAGTTAATTTTTTATTTAATTGAAAAAATTACTAAAAGCCGCTGAGGTGTTTTCTTTACATTAGCAAAATATTCAAAAAACGCGCAATGAAACCTGACAGAGTTAAAATTAATGCCATCGTTTTTTTAGTGTTGATTGTTTTAGGCAGCATTGCCTGGGGACTTAAGAAATGTAAGGAATCAAGCCAGGTGTACCCCGATCGCAATATAACAACGGAGAGCGGCGACTGGAGGCATCATAAAATAATTTATACGAAGCATGCAAGATGCAGGATGGAATGCAGGGAAATTACGGAAGAAGAAGTGGAATTTATTCTGGCAAACGGTGTAATAAACGAATCCAGAAGCAGGGAAGAAAACGAAGAAGCTGAAGGCCATTGCCCTACCTATGCACTTGAAGGAAATACGAAAGACGGACAACATGTGCGTGTGGTTTTCGGAGCCTGCGAGAAGATTACGAAGGTGGTTACCGCCATTGATCTGAATCAGGAGCATGTTTGTAATTGCAGGTAAGTTTACATTCAGCAAAAATTATTCAGATATAATTTAGAAACTAAAGAAAGCAAGCAATCTTTGCACCCAGCACGGCATTACTTTTCACGAGAGCTATATTTGCTTCAAGGCTTTCACCGTCCGTAGCGCCTGCAATATATTGAAGCAGAAATGGTGTGATTTCTTTTCCGGTAATTTTTTTTCTTTCAGCTTCTTTCAAAGCATCCGCAATAAATTTTTCCATTTTCGAAAAAGGTATTTCGAGATTTTCAGGAATCGGGTTGGCTATTAATGCAGAACCATTTAATCCTAATTCCCATTTTATCCGAAGCATGTCGGCTATTTCTTTCGCTTCATCGATGCGTAGCGGAGAAGTGATACCGCTTTGTCGCGAATAGAAGCTTGGAAATTCATCCTGGCCATTTGTTATCACCGGGATTCCTTTTGTCTCGAGATATTCCAGTGTGAGCCCGATATCCAGAATCGATTTTACTCCTGCCGAAATAACCGCAACCGAAGTTCTTGCCATCTCTTCAAGGTCTGCTGATATATCCATGCTTTTTTCCACTCCGCGGTGCACACCGCCGATACCACCCGTAACAAATATTTTTATGCCTGCCATTTGGGCGATTCTCATCGTGGCAGCGACTGTGGTGGCGCCGGGAATTTTTTTGCTGATCACAAAGGCCATGTCTCTTATGCTGACCTTCCAGACTCCCTTTGTTTTTCCCAGGTGTTCAAGCTGCTCTCTGCCGAGACCCACACAAATTTTTCCGTCAAGGATCGCTATCGTCGCCGGAGTGGCGCCATGATCCTTTATTATCTCCTCAACCTCAAAGGCAGTCTCGACATTTTTTGGAAACGGCATTCCATGTGCAATGATCGTCGATTCCAGTGCAACAACAGGTTTGCCCATTGATAATGCACTCGCAACTGACGGATCAATATTTATATATTTGGTATGACTCATAATTAAACGTAAATGTTATAAAAATAAAATGCCGATCATGCGGGTAAATTGATTTTTGATTCAAGTAAATCGAACGTTAATTCTTCAAGGACAGAACCACGTGTTTGTAAAATCAATTCCGCCATCGTATGTCCGTAAATAAGACATTCTTTCATGCTTTTCCCGCGGATGAATGCATGAATCCATCCCGACAGGGCTGCGTCGCCGGCTCCTGTTACATCAACAATGTTTACCTCGGAAGGAACGAAAGAATATGATTCGTGAACAGAAAAGATCCGTGATTCATCTTTACCATTTCGTACCCATACATACCTGATTCCCCTGCCAATCAGAACCGGTATCAGTTTTAAAAGATCTGTTTCCGGCGGTTGACTGGTCAGTGCTGATAATTCATCACGGTTGGGAGTAATAAGGAGTATGTTATTTAAATCCAGTCCTTTTAATTTTTTCGATTTCTGAACAGAAACAGTCTCAACGATACAAGGGAGATTTTCAAAACGACAAAAATCCAGCAGCCAGCGGATGCAATTCTCTTCCAGGTTGCAGTCGATGAGAATCAGTGAAGCGGACTTAAGTGCGTTTATTTTTTCGTTCAGATACTCCGGTGTTATGATTTTGTCAAAGTGAGTTGACGCAGTTCCCGTAAATAAATTACCATCAGGCGAAAGGATTGCCGCATAATGACCTGTTGAAATGTCGTTGACAATCGAATTTGAGAGCCCGACACCGGCTTTTGCACATTTCTGCATCAGCCATCTTCCTTCAGTATCGTTTCCGAAGTGCGTGATCAATTCAACTGAATTCCCAAGTTGTGCAAGATGATGTGCCACATTTCTTGCAACTCCTCCGGGTGAGCGGTAGTACACGGAAGGGTTTGACGTATGTAATTCCGGCTCATTCGTGCATACAAAACTCTCGTCTATCAATGCTGCTCCGATACAAACAATGTGGTTGTTTCCCATGCTGATAAATGTAAGGAAAATTGAAATGTATTTATTCCTAAAAATTATCCATTATCCGGACCTCGAATTTTTTATTAGTTTTGTTGAATAACATAATTGTAATTACCATGTCTGACAACCCATCATCCCGTCGTGAATTTTTAAGGATCCTTGGTCTTTCTGCAGGCGCAACATTGGCAGGTTCGGGTGTGCTTGCCGGCGTCATCGATCACGCACAAATTCAGCAACTCAGCCCGGAGCAACAGGAATTCATGTTAAGGTATGGAAAATGGATGGATGATTTTATTGAGGTTATTCGCATTCAGAAAAAGGAGCCGGAAAATTCCGAGAATCAAAATCGCATGATGGCGCTAACCGAAACAGCCGATCAGTGGAGGTCACAACTGAATGAATATATGAAGGATGAAAAATTTTCGTTGATATACCAGGCTTCGATTGAAAGAATGAAGAGAGAAATCTGAATCGAATTATTTTTTCAGCGATTTTATTGCTTCAGCTATCCAATCGGAATTGGCAACAAGATATTTTTCAGGAGGTATACCTTTAAGTTCGTATTTGTAGTATTCTTTATATCGTGTCGTAGTATTTAATATTTTAAAGCAGCCACCGGGCGTCTTTGTTTCAAAAACATTTCCAAAGCCAAGGTAGCCACCTGTATTTTCACCCATGGTAGTAACTTTTCCGCTCTGTTGACATTTTAAAATGAATGCCTCGGCTGAACTTGCCGTCAGTGAATTTTGAAGAACCACGACATTTTCCGGATACTTTGGAAGGTCTTTAAGAGTAAGCGGCTCTGTGGGTGTGCTGTTAAGACTGATGAATCCTTTCTTGCCTGACGACATCATGAGTTGGAGCACACTGTTCGTTGAATTGATCTCATCATCGGAAAAATTACCCTTTTCATACTTCATTTCCACGATCCTGTCCAGGTATCTCTTTTTATTTTCGGCTGTACTGAAGACTTCCACATTAGGCAGATTTATCGGCCGTGTATATATGTATTGAAGTAAACCCGCATAGCAGGCTTCACTGCCACCTCCATTGTTTCTCAGATCAATTATCAGGTGCTTTCTGGAGGGTATGTTTTCCCTGTTTGCAGAATAGAAACTATCCAGCGCTGAAAAGTATTTAGCATCAAATGATGAAACTCTAAGGTAATAAATACTGTCGTTTATTATCTCCGATCCGAATGGCTGCATGTTGGAAGAAGCGACGGGATTTATTTTACTCCAGCCAAAATTATAGATGTTTCCGTCGCGTATGGTCGAGCTTCCACAAACCCTCTGAAATGATTTCGTGTACATGGAAATGTTGAATAAATCATTTTTAATTCTTGAAAGTTCCATTTTAATAAACCCCCATTTCCAGATTTTGGATGTTGTTTCCAGGACTATTCCCCTGTAGTCCTTTTGCGAGTTTTCATTTTTAACGATTGCAATCTTAAAGTCATTTTTTGAATCGGTATAAATTCCTTCCACAGGGTCAGAGCTGTTTTTTATTTTTTCCAGTTGTTCATTGCTCAGAGTAACCGGTTTCTGACGCTTGTAAAGTTCACTGTTTAATACCTGCGCAACAGCGATTGAATCATTTTCGTCGATGTTGACAAGATTAAATTTGGCCTGTTCAACGGTACTATGATTATCTCTCAGCAGCCTGGTATATTGCTGCAGGTAAAAAATACAATCCGTATCAGGTTTCTTTTTTAGAATTCTGTCCCTTATTGCAGCAGATTTGGTTTTATAATCTTTAAGCTGCTGGCTCGTAAATGAATTAAAGGATGGACTGTTCGTCTCGAAATACGATTTCACATAATTGAACTCCTGCAGGCAATTACAAGTCTGTCCTCTTACAATGCAGGAAATGGAAACCAGGATAATGACCCGGAACAATATTTTCATCAGAAGGAGATTTTAATACTCAATATCGGGAGTGTCAAAGTTATAGAATCATTATTACTTTATATCTTTAGATAATATTATTTATAGGATAAATATTAAGAATACTGATCGTAAAAATGAAAAAACTGCTAATCTTGATTTTGTTGATTTCCCCTGTGCTTTCCCGGTCGCAGAGTATTTATTTCCCGCCGGTTAGCGGAACTGCATGGGATACCATTTCTCCTCAAAGTCTCGGCTGGTGCATGGACGCGCTCGACACATTGATTGAATATGTCGGTGATACACATGCAAAGGCTTTCATTATTTTAAAGGATGGTAAAATCGTGGTTGAGCATTATTACGGAACGTTTACCGCAGACAGCTCCTGGTACTGGGCGTCAGCCGGCAAAGGACTCACGGCATTCCTTGTGGGACTTGCACAGGAACAGGGATATTTAAATATTCATGATTCACTTCCGGAGTATTTCGGACACGGTTTTTCATCCTGCTCTACCCAGGCGGAAGATTCTATACGCATCATTCACCAGCTTACCATGACTACCGGTTTCGATGAAAGGTATGGCGGAGTCAGCATCGAAAATCACTGTACAGATGACACCTGCCTGGTTTGTATAGCTCCTCCCGGTAGCCGATGGTCGTATCACAATGCTCCTTATACGATGACGCACTGGGTTCTGGATTCGGCGACATCGATGAGTGTAAATGCCTTCAAAGTTCTCAACCTGAATGCCTCGACGGGAATCGACGGTCTGTTTTTCCCAAGCGATTACGATCATGTTTATGTAAGCAAGGCCAGGTCGTTTGCCAGATTCGGACTGCTCATTCTCAATAGGGGAATCTGGGATAGTGATACGATTATGCACGACAGCATTTATTTCCACGACATGATAAATACTTCTCAGTCACTCAATCTCTCTTATGGATACCTATGGTGGCTGAATGGCAAAGCATCTTACAGGTTGCCAGGAACGCAATTTCAGTTTCCGGGTCCCATTATTCCTCATGCGCCTTCTGATATGATTGCAGCTCTGGGAAAAAACGATCAGCTGTTGAATGTGGTTCCAGGCCTTGGACTTGTGTTGATTCGGATGGGTGAGCCGATGGACAGTTCTTTTGAGGTGGCTAATATGAGTAACGACTCTATTTGGGTTAGATTCAATAATGTAATGTGTAATTTAAATTCAGTGGACGATATGGAAAACCAAAATGGTTTTTCAGTATTCCCCAATCCCGCCGGCGATTTCATAAATTTATCTTTCGCAATTCCAGTTTCAGATTTTGAAATTGAAATTTTTGATGCACTCGGAAAAAATATTATTCGAGTGAATAATCAAAGGAGAATTAACATTGAAGCCTTGTCGAAGGGAATTTATTTTATAAAACTGACTCAAAGAGGTTTGTCTTCGACAAGGAGGTTTGTGAAAAGTTAAATTGAATATTATCCTGTAATCGTCCAGGTTTTATCATTTTCTTTCCCACAGAAATCTTCAGGCCTTAATTCGGGTTATCAAATCACAAAGCCACGCTGTTTGAATTTATATTTTGCAGAAAAACTTCACATGCGTCTCTCACCGACTTTTCCACCGGAATAAATTCCATTCCTGTTTCCTTTCGGATTTTTTCATTCGAATAATACCACTGCATCAGTCCGTTTCTGGCGGTTTCTTTTGTTATCATCGGCTTGCTTCCCAGGAACCAGCTTTTCAAAGTCTCCATTCGCCAGCCGATTTCAACCAGGGCGGGACTGACCATAAAACGCGATTTGGGTTTTCCAAAATTCTGAGCTATGAGATCAAACACATATTTATAGGTTACATTTTCCGAATTGACTATATATCGCTGATCTTTTACCCCTTTATTCATGAGTGCAATTGCTGCTTTGGAAACGTCTCTCACATCAACGAAACCGGTACTGCCCATGGTATAATAAGGCAAGCCTTTATAGACCCGGGAAAACATTTGTGTGCTGCCGCTTTTCCAGTCGCCCGCACCGATGATGATAGTCGGGTTAATTATAAATGCCGAAAGTCCTTCTTCCATGGCTCGCCAAACTTCGCGCTCGCCGCCATATTTGCTGATGGCATAGTTAGAATTTTTTGAAGAAGTCTTCCACCAGGAATTTTCGTCCACGTTTTTTTCACCGGTAATCCTGCCCAGGGCAGCTACAGAACTCACATGGCAAAAACGGCCAACATTATTTTTCAGTGCCATGTTTACGACGTTGGCGGTGCCTTCCACATTTATCTTCAGCATTTTATTTTTATCCGACTGATAAAAAGAAATGAATGCCGCCGAATGATAAACCGTATCAACTCCGGCCATGGCCTCATCGAGAGAAAAGACATCATTTAATTCGCCCTCAACCCATTCGATATTATTGAAAAGTTCCGGCGTTTTGGAAAACAGGCGATTTATGACTTCCATTTTACTTTCCGGCCGGCGCAAAGCACGCACTTTCTTTCCTGCATTAACAAGATCAAAAAGAATATGAGAACCAACAAGTCCGGTCCCGCCGGTTACTAATATCATAGTCAGTAAAGATATTATCTTTGTGCCGCATAAAAAAGTTTGGCGTTTGGCGTTTGGCGTTTACTGTTAAGACGTTGTAATTTTACGGCTTGACCAATTAGCAAAGCGCCAAACACCAAACGCCAAACACCAAACGCCAAACGCCAAACGCCAAACTCAAGTGAGTAATAGCTATGGAGTAATTAACGACATGAAGAAAAACTTTATCACAGAACTTCGGTGGAGGAACATGCTCCAGGAAATGATTCCAGGCACAGAGGAGCTTTTGAATAAGGAGATGGTGAGAGGTTATATTGGCTTTGATCCAACGGCCGATTCATTAGGCGTCGGTAACCTTGTGCAGGTAATGACGCTGTTGCACTTTCAGCAGGCAGGGCACAAGCCAATTGCTCTTGTGGGAGGAGCTACGGGCATGGTGGGCGATCCGTCAGGTAAATCGCAGGAGCGTAACCTGCTGAGCGAAGAGATACTCCGGCATAATCTCGAATCCCAGAAAAGACAATTGGAAAAATTCCTCGACTTCAATTGCGGCGAACAATCGGCAATGATCGTAAACAATTACGATTGGTTTAAAGGGTTGAGCTTTCTGGACTTTATCCGTGATGTGGGTAAACATATCTCCGTCAATTACATGATGGCAAAAGATTCCGTGCAAAGCAGGCTGGCAACAGGAATGTCCTTTACCGAATTTTCCTACCAGCTCGTTCAGGGTTACGATTTTTATTGTTTATGGAAGGATCATGGAGTGAAACTTCAGATGGGAGGTTCGGATCAGTGGGGAAATATTGTAACGGGTACTGAACTGATCCGCAGGAAGAGCGGAGGAGAAGCCTTTGCGCTGACGACTCCGCTAATCAAGAAGTCCGACGGTACGAAGTTCGGCAAGACGGAAGCGGGAAATGTGTGGCTGGATGCGAAAAGAACATCGCCATATAAATTTTACCAGTTCTGGTTAAATTCTTCAGACGAAGATTCAAAAAATTATATCCGGATCTTTACCTTAAAATCGAAGGAAGAAGTAGAGGCACTTGAGGCTGATCATGAAAAGGCGAAGCATCTAAGGCTGTTACAGAAAGAATTGGCAAAAGACATTACGATCAGGGTTCATTCGCAAAAAGATTACGAAGCAGCAATTGAAGCATCAGAGATTCTCTTCGGCTCCGGAACTACTGAAAGCCTGTTGAAATTGTCAGAGAACGATCTCCTTTCCGTCTTCGAAGGTGTGCCGCAGGTGAAGATTGCAAAGAGTGAAATAGAAAACGGAATTAACATCATCGAATTTCTTTCTGACAAGACAAACATTTTCCCATCGCGAGGCGAAGCAAGGAAAATGCTCACCGGCGGCGGAGTTTCCCTGAATAAAGGAAAGATCCTTGACATCGAGCTGACGGTTTCTAACAACTATGTCATCAAGAATAAATATATATTAGCGCAGAAGGGGAAGAAGAATTATTACCTGATTGTTCTGGTTTGAATTAGCCGATTAGCCGATAAGCCAATTAGCCAATTAGCCGATTAGCCAGTGATTCTGTACTCGAAAGTAGAAATTGTCAGTTTACGAATTAACAAATTAACTAATCAACGAATTCAAAAAAGTGAGCAACCGAAGAAGATTTTTAATCATACTAATTTCAGTGACACTTGGTTCTCTTGTTTCATTTTGGATGGTGAAGCAGAGGGTAGGGAATCTTACTCCTGATAGCTACAAGCAGCTGATTTTTAATTTCATTTTTGCAATCGCAATTGTTGTGGGAATTGGTATTCTCTTGAAGAAAACGAATAAGGATAGGTGAATTCATGAATTCGTTGATTCGTTAATTAGTTAATTCGTTAATTCACATCGGGGTAAACGCAAGGTTTTATAAATGAATTAACTAATTAACGAATCAACGAATTCACGAATCAACAATCAGGTTGCATCCTCTCACATCCGAAAAATCGAATCTGCCTAAAACCTCAAACGATCCATCCGGATAAATTTTTCCCAAATCCTGCGTAGCAATAAAAGCACACGAATCGAGATTTGCGAGATCAATAATGTTTATTCCTCCAGATAAATTATTTTCCAAGGGTTGTAACGGATCATACGGATCGCGGATGATGATTTTCATCCACTGAGGTGTTCTGAAAATACCATTTCCTTTAGAGTATGCCTGTGAAAGTAATTCAGTCATTCCATATTCCGAATGAATGATGTTAACTCCAAAGCCTGTGCAAAGCAGTTCGTGAACTTCTTCCCTTACCATTTCCCTTCTCTTTCCTTTCATTCCGCCTGTTTCCATGACGATCAGTTCGGGGAAGTCAATTTGAAAAGAAGAAACGAAATCAAGCAAAGCGTAGGTTACTCCAAACAGAAGTGTCTTTCTCTTTTGTTGTTTTAAATTGGATAATAATGTAAAAAGTTTTTGATGTTCGTAAAGATAAAATCCACTCTCCGGCTGATGTGCTTTCGATATTAAATTCTCCATCAAGTAAATGAGCGAAGAACCTTCGCGTTCGAGATAGGAGGGGAGTAAGGCGAGAATCGTATAAGCTGATGGGTCTCCGTAAAACTGAGTGAAGATGTTTGTAAAAACGTCTTCATACAATTGCAGTTCTTTTACAAAATGTTTGCTCGATTGTTCGCCGGTGGTTCCGCTGCTGGTAAATATTCTTTCAAAATTTTCATCTCCTGCCAGTATTTTATGCGTCTTGAAAAATTCAACAGGCAGAAATGGAATTTCAGAAACGTTTTTTATTTTTTCCTGTTGTATGCCAAGACCTTTAATGAATTCAGAATATATTTTATTGTATTGAGCCTGGTAAAGAAAAACATCCAATGCTAGCTTCTCAAAATCACTTTCATCTTTTATCGAAAGCAACCGGTCAAAATAATTCTGCCTGTGCATCAGGATAATTTTTTATTATCAGCTTTCGGAGGAAAATCGGTAGAGAAATGGAGTCCGATGCTTTCCTTCCTGTCCATGGCAAACTTAACTACGAGATAAGCTACTGTGATAAGATTTCTCAGTTCGCAGATCTTCGGTGAAACCACCGTTCGTTCGTAGAGTGCTTCGGTTTCACCATAGATGATCCTCAACCTGTCGAGCGCACGTTTCAACCGCTGATCCGATCGCACGATACCGACGTAATTGCTCATCACCGTCTGCAATTCATGGAGGTTCGACGTGATGAGAATCATTTCATTGGGCTGTACGGTTCCTTCCGCATTCCATTCGGGAACATCCTGATTATATTCGACGTTTCTGAAATTGGTTTTTGCATCTTCTGAAGCACGATGGGCAAACACAAGGGCTTCGAGCAACGAATTCGATGCAAGCCTGTTTCCACCGTGCAGTCCCGTGCATGAACATTCGCCTGCGGCATAAAGGTTTTTTATCGAGCTACGGGCAAATTCATCAACGATGATTCCGCCACATAAATAATGTGCTGCCGGCACCACGGGAATCATGTCTTTCGTTACATCGATGCCGATGCTCAGGCATTTCTCATAAATGTTGGGAAAATGAAGTTTAAAATTTTCGATTTCAATTTTCCGGCAGTCGAGGTAAACAAATGCATCGCCGCTGATCTTCATCTCGCTGTCGATGGCACGTGCAACAATATCACGCGGCGCCAGTGATCCACGCGGATCATATTTGTGGGCGAATTCTTCACCTTTCTTCGTCTTCAGAATTCCACCGAGGCCACGAACGGCTTCAGTGATCAGAAACGATGGGCGCTCACCGGGATTATACAGGGCAGTCGGGTGAAACTGTATGAACTCCATATCCTTCACATTTCCCTTTGCCCGGTAAACCATAGCAATGCCATCACCGGTTGCAATTACAGGATTCGTTGTTGCGAGATATACCTGACCCGCGCCTCCGGTTGCGACCAATGTAGTCTTTGCGAGAATGGTCTCGACGTGATTGGAATTTAGGTTTAACGCATAGGCACCGAAACACTGAATGCCAGGAGTACCGCGTTTAACTTCTTTTCCGAGGTGATGCTGTGTGATGATGTCGATGGCGAAGTAATGGGTGCTGATGGAAATATTCGGGTGAGCATGACAGCGTTCGATTAATGCACGTTCGATTTCATTTCCCGTTGCATCCTTATAATGAAGTACGCGATGCGCGCTGTGCCCGCCTTCCTTTGCAAGATCATATTCGCCCTTTGCATTCTTGTCGAAGCGTGTGCCCCAGTCGATGATCTCGCGAATGCGGTCAGGACCTTCGGTGATGACCATTCTCACAATCTTTTCGTTACAGAGTCCGGCGCCTGCAATAAGTGTATCCTGGATATGCTGTTCAAATGTATCCGGTCCATGCAACACTCCGGCAATGCCGCCCTGTGCGTATTTGGTATTCGAATCGTCGGCATTAGCTTTTGTTATCACCAGCACTTTTCCATGGTCGGCCACTTTCAATGCATACGTCAGCCCCGCAATGCCGGAACCAATTACTAAAAAATCGACTTTCTGGTGCATATTGAAGCACAAAAGTATTATAATTCGTTGATTCGTTAATTCGTTGATTTCCCCGAGAGGTTTTTTACGGATTAGTCGATGGCCGGATTATCGAATTATAATACCTTTGCTGCATGTTAGTCAAAAAAGTCGTTACCGTTTATGCAGAGTCAACGCCTAATCCGGCATCTATGAAATTCGTTCTCAACAGCTTTCTTTTGGAAGAAGGGAGTGTTGAATATATAAACAAAGAGCAGGCACATGAATGTCCGCTGGCTTACCAGTTGTTTTCTTTTTCGGGCGTGGCTTCCGTTTTTATTGCTTCAAATTTCATTACCATTTCCAAATCGATCGACGTGGACTGGTACGAGTTGGTTCCTATCTTCCGGGAATTTATCAAAGGGTATTTGGAAAGTAATCAGCCCGTGTTTATCGGTTCGGTCGAAAAAATTTCGGATCCTGCCGTTGAGAGGACACATACTGCTTCGGCACTGGAGACAAAGATCATCGAAACGCTCGACGAGTACGTGAAGCCGGCGGTAGAGCAGGATGGAGGAGCCATTCATTTCAAATCATTTAATGAAGGAGTTGTGACTCTTACGCTGAAAGGATCATGCAGCGGTTGTCCCTCGTCAACGATCACCCTGAAGAATGGGATTGAGAATTTGCTGAAGCAGCTGATTCCAGAGGTGACAGAAGTTGTTGCTGAGGATGATGTTTAATTTGAAAATTTAGAAATTTGCAAATGGGCAAATTTCAAATTCTCCTAATTCGGAGGATTAAATTTTCTCAACGCTTTAATTGAGGACCTAATAAATCCTTCCTTATCTTTCTTTGCTTCCTTAATAATCGTTTTGATGCCTGGGGGAATGGTTAAATATTTCTCAGCCCACAAATGAACTTCGACCAGGATCGGAAAAAGTTCAATCCCCTTTTGAGTGAGTTTGTAAAACACTCTTGACCTGGTTCCCGGATTATCGACTTTTTCAATAATCTCATTTTCTTCCAGTGCCAACAATCGGGCAGATAAAATATTTGTAGCTATACCTTCTTCCGATTTCAAAAAGTCACCGTAGGTTGACTTATTGTAAAACATCATGTCTCTGATTATCAGGAGCGACCACTTATCTCCCCATATGTCAAGAGAGCAACTTAAAGGGCACTCAGACCTTTTCTGGTTCTTACTCATAAATACATTTTTTCATTGTACTTGCATATTGCAAGTAATATTGTATGTTTGCACTTGCAATATGCAAGCAAATATACAAACTAATATTAAATAAAAATGAGGGTGTTCACAGTTACAAAATACAGCGATAAAGAAACATTGAGACTCAATGAAGTTCCGATGCCGGTTGAGAAGGACAACGAAGTGTTGGTTCAGATACATGCAACAGGCATAAACTTGTTGGATTCCATAATTAAAAAGGGCGAATTCAAATTTTTTCTTCCATACAAGCTGCCTTTTATATTGGGACACGACGTCGCAGGGGTTATAATAAAGGTTGGTTCACAGGTTAAAAAATTCAAGGTCGGTGACGAAATTTATGCAAGACCTTCCGACTTTCATATCGGAACTTTTGCGGAATATATTACCATCAATGAGGACGATCTGGCACTTAAACCAAAAAACATTTCTTTTGAAGAAGCGGCATCAATACCGTTGGTTGGTTTAACGGCCTGGCAAGCATTGATTGAAATTGGGGAATTGAAGAAAGGGCAAAAAGTTTTCATCCAGGCCGGTTCAGGCGGCGTAGGTACTTTTGCAATCCAGTTGGCAAAGCATGTAGGCGCAACCGTTGCTACCACAACAAGCACAAATAATATTGAGCTGGTAAAAGAATTGGGTGCAGATGTGATTATTGATTACAGGAAAGAAGATTTTGAAAACAGGTTGAAGGATTATGATGTAGTGTTGCATAGTAACCGTGATTTAAAAATACTTGGAAAATCTTTGCGAATTTTAAAGAAAGGAGGAACACTCATCTCATTGACTGGACCGCCCACACCCGAATTTGCCGCCGGGATAAATTTAGCATGGCACCTGAAATTTCTTACGAAACTTTTAAGTTTGAGTGTGAGGAAAAAGGCAAAGAAATTAAATGTCAACTTTTCGTTTCTCTTTATGAGAGCAAACGGAAAACAATTGAGTGAAATAACTACTTTGATAAACTCAGGAATAATCAGGCCGGTAATAGATAAAGTATTTCCGTTTGAATATACCAACGAAGCAATGGCTTATGTGGAAACTGGCCGTGCCAAAGGAAAAGTTGTGGTGAAAGTGAAATAAAGGCTTCACCCGGGGACTACAAATTCCTATTCGCAGGATGCCTCTGTATGTCAGGTCGGAACTGTAAAAATAAATTCATACTTCTCCAGGCATTCATATTTCACTCCTTCTTTTGTTTGCACCGTCTTCCATAGCTCTGCACCATCAATATGAATTGAAGAAAATTCAAAGTTGACTGTTGTGTCGATTGCAGATGGTTCAGCTTCCTGCTTCAGCCTTGCTAGTGTACAATGTGGAATGGGATCCAGATGATTTGGTACAATCGTCATCAGGTCATTTACCGCTTTATAAATTCTCGCCGATAATTCAGAAAACGATTTTTCTTTTTTAAATGCCGCCCATATCATCGATGAATTTCTTTTTCCTTTGAAGATGATATTCTCAAATTCCAGATCGAAAGACCGGCAGTCTCTAAGCGTCTCTTTTAATATGGCCTTTACGCTTTCGAGATTATTCTCTTCAATTTCACCGATGAAAAATAATGTGATGTGGAGATTGTCTTCAGGTGTCCAGCGGATGTTTTTTATGGATGAGTTTTTTGCCGGCAACTGCAGAAAAGATTTTGCCAGATCGTTTTTTACTGGATATGCAACGAATATTCTTATCATCCTTTATATTTTTTCGCGCAGAGACGCAAAGGCGCAGAGAAAGAAGTACTATAATCTTTGCGCCTCTGCGCCTCTGCACGAAAAAAATCTATAACCCAAGTAATTTCTTGTCAGGATCGCCACCCCCAAACAACATCTTCACCGGCTCTTCCAGCATCTGCTTCACGTTCACCAAAAAGCTCACCGACTCTCTACCATCGATGATGCGGTGATCGTATGACAGGGCCACGTACATGATCGGCCTCACCTCAACTTTTCCGTTTATCACAACAGCACGCTCCACGATGTTATGCATTCCCAAAATCGCGCTCTGCGGCGGATTGATGATAGGCGTCGACAGCATCGAACCGAAAACTCCCCCATTCGTTATCGTAAACGTACCGCCCGTCATCTCTTCAATCGATAACTTGCTGTCGCGGGCTTTCGTGGCAAGTTCTAAAACTGCGTTTTCTATTTCCGCCATCGATAACGACTCTGCATTTCGTATTACTGGGACCATCAGGCCCTTCGGCGCACTCACTGCAATACCAATGTCGCAGTAATCGTGATATACGATTTCCTGTCCGTCGATCATCGCATTCACAGCCGGGAAATTCTTCAATGCCTCGCAAACCGCTTTCGTGAAGAAAGACATGAAGCCAAGCCCCACACCGAATTTTTCCCTGAACGTGTCTTTGTACTTTTTACGCAATTCCATGATGGCGCTCATGTCGACTTCATTAAAAGTTGTGAGCATAGCGGTTTCCTGTTTCACAGACACTAATCTTTCAGCAACCTTCTTCCTAAGCTGAGTCATCTTCTCTCTCCGGACATTGCGCTCACCTGGTTTGGATGCAGATGTCATTGGCTCGAGCACATCCGCTTTGGTAATTCTTCCGCCTTTTCCTGTTGGTGTGACCTGTGAAGAACTCAATCCTTTTTCGCGCATGATCTTACCGGCCGCAACAGACGGAATTCCACTCGTATATTTTTCCTGTTCGCCGACGGTTTTATCTTTAGTCGTTGAGCCGTTGGCGCCATCAGATTTCACCGCAATTTTTGTTTCGATTGTTTCTTTTTTCGGTTCAGTTTTTTGATCAGCCTTCTTTTCAGCAGGAGCGGTGGCGTTTGTATCGATCTTGCAGACCACGCTTCCGACCTGTATCGTCTCGCCTTCTTTCGCAGTTAGTTTTATCGTTCCTGACGCTTCTGCATTCAACGTAAGTGTCGCCTTGTCCGAATCGATCTCACAGATCTCTTCGTCTTTCTCCACGTAATCTCCATCTTTTTTCAGCCAGCGGGAAATCTGTACTTCCGTGATCGATTCGCCCGGACTGGGAACTTTCATTTCGACAATTGCCATGTGAATAAGTTTTTATTTTTTAAATGCTTCGGTAATCAATTCTCTTTGCTCGCGGTCGTGTGTTTTATAACTGCCGCTTGCCGGACTTGCACTCTCCGGACGTGTGATGGCTTTGAAAGGTATCGCCGGCGTCGCCACACGAAGCAAATACGACCATGCGCCCATGTTCACCGGTTCTTCCTGCACCCAAATCCATTCAGTTGCTTTAGAATATTTTTGACTGATCTTCCCTAATTGTTCAACGGGCAATGGATAAAGTTGCTCAAGACGAACAATAGCAATATGCGCAGCCTGGTCTTTTTCTTTTTGTTCCAACAGTTCGTAATAGATTTTACCGCTGCATACAAGCACCCGTTTTATTTTTGCAGGATCTGCAGCAGCATCATCGTAAATTTCTTTAAAGGTTCCTGTGGCGAAGTCGTCGATCGATGATATACAGCGCGGATGACGAAGCAGGCTCTTCGGAGTAAAAACGACGAGTGGCTTTCTGAAAGGACGGATCATCTGTCGTCTTAAAACATGGAAGAAATTCGCAGGAGTGGTACAATTGGTAATGCTCATGTTTCCCCCCGCACATAAATTTAAAAATCGCTCGATCCTTCCACTCGAGTGTTCCGCACCCTGACCTTCGAAACCATGAGGCAGCAGCAAAACGAGACCATTCATTCGGTTCCACTTGTCTTCCGCACTGCTGATATACTGGTCTATGATGATCTGCGCACCGTTGAAGAAGTCGCCGAACTGTGCTTCCCATATGACCAGCGAATTAGGTGAAGCCAATGCGTAGCCGTATTCGAAGCCCAGCACCGCATATTCGGAGAGCAATGAATTGTATATTCTGAAGGGAGCTTGCTTTTTACTGATATTGTTCAGGGGGATAAAATGCTCTTCCGAATCTTCGACCTGTATAACCGCATGCCGGTGAGAAAAAGTTCCGCGTTCCACATCCTGTCCGCTGAAACGTACCGGGTATCCTTCATACATAAGTGAACCGTAAGCAAGTTGTTCACCCATCGCCCAGTCGAATCGTCCTTCCTGTACCATCTTCTTTCTTTCTTCGAACAGCCTTACGGTCTTGTTGAAGAATTTTCTGTCGGCAGGAAGTTCGGTGATTTTTTTTCCAATGTCGGTTAGTATTTTTGATTCGACTCCGGTGGGAGGACTCGTTTTAAAATCTTCCGGTTTTGCGATTCGTAATCCTTTCCAGCTTCCTTCAAGAAACGACTTCACTTTTTTCTTTTTCACCTGTCGCGCCTCATCGAGGCTTTTCTCAAGCATCTGTTTGAAGGAGATTTCCATCTCTCGGGCAAGATTGGCTTCAACCTCTCCCTGAGATAATAATTTTTCGTTATAGATTTTCCTGGGATCGGGATGAGATGCAATTGCCTTATATAACAAGGGCTGAGTAAAACGCGGCTCGTCGCCTTCGTTGTGTCCGTATTTTCTGTATCCCAGTATGTCGATGAAAACATCCTGGTGAAATTTCTGACGGTATTCGAGAGCCAGGCGTATCGTATAAACCAGCGCTTCCACATCGTCGCCATTCACGTGGAAGACGGGAGAAAGCGTAACCTTGGCAACATCGGTGCAATACGTGCTCGAACGCCCGTCGATGTAATTTGTCGTGAAGCCGATCTGATTGTTGACGACGAGGTGAATGGTTCCGCCCGTACGATAGCCACGGAGCAGCGACATTTGTATCACCTCGTAAACAACTCCCTGTGCAGCAATGGCGGCATCGCCGTGAATGAGGATCGGAGAGATCTGGCTTTCGTCGCCGCCGGGCGTGTTGTCGATTTTCGAACGCACGATTCCCTGCACTACGGAATCGACGGCTTCCAGATGAGAAGGATTTGGCGCAACGCTCAGATGTACTTTCTGCCCGCCAGTCGTTTGTATGTCGCTGGAATAACCCAGGTGATATTTGACATCGCCCGAATATCCGAGTTCGTCGTATTCAAGACCTTCGAATTCGGTAAAGATCTCTTCGTATGTCTTTCCTAGAATATTTGCCAGCACATTCAGTCTGCCGCGGTGCGACATGCCAATGACAAATTCTTTCATTCCCATTTCGGCGCCATATTCGATTACCGCATCGAGTGCAGGTATTAGAGTCTCGCAACCTTCGAGAGAAAATCGTTTTTGTCCAACGAATTTGGTATGAACGAAATTTTCAAAAGCAACAGCCTCATTTAACTTGAAAAGAATTCTTCGTTTCTGTTCAATCGTAAATTCAGGAGTGTTGCTCCTGCTTTCCATTTTATTTTCCAGCCAGCTTACGATTTCGGGATTACGGATGTATTTATATTCAGCTCCGATACTCGAGCAGTAAGTCTGCTGAAGGTGAGCTATGATGTTTTTTAATTTGACTGAACTTAAACCGATCAGAGAACCGGAATGAAATTCTGTTTCAAGATCAGCCTCGCTCAGACCGAAATTTTCCAGATCGAGTGTGGGTGTATATTTTCTCCGGTCCCGTACAGGATTTGTTTTGGTAAAAAGATGACCACGGGTCCGGTAACCGTTGATAAGATTAATTACATTGAATTCCTTTCGGACTTTTTCCGGTACAAGAACTTCATCGGCAGAGGTTGTTTCTGAATAATTGGTACGGGCGAATTCGAATCCGTCGAAAAATTCCTTCCAGCTTTCTTCAACAGAATTCGGATCTTTTAGAAATTGTTTGTAAAGGCTGTCTATCTGTCCCACATCGGCACTACCGAGGTATGAAAATTTATCCATGTGGTAAAGGTAAGAAGGTTTATTAAGATCCAAGAAACAAGTATCAGGAGCCAAGAAATACGGATCTTGATATTTGAGTGTCTAATAATGCCTTATTAAACAGAAATGACACTGTTTTGCAGGGAAAATATTAATAAAAGAAAATTTCCTACATTTATACATCATTAAAAAACGCTTTGAAAACTTTTCTTAAAATCCTGATCCTAAATTTATTTTTTATTCAGATAGCTTCTGCACAGAGTTGTGATTATGATTCGGTTGTTGTTCATGTTTATAAAGAAAACCGGGACAATTTTCAGGGTCTTTTAGTTCAAACAATAATTGAAACATCCGTATTTAATCGTGATTCAGGTATCGTACGTATTTATTCTCAAAGCTCTGCCATGGGTGATCCTTTTACTCAGGTTAATGTCCTTGAAACAGTTTGGGTGCAAACAGATACTATTAGAAATACATCAGGTGAAATTGTTCAGATTTATAGTAAAATTGGTTCAGTCACCGGATGGCAAAACTATAAGACGGAAAACTATCAATACAATGCTTCCAATTTAATTTTATCAAAAACACAATTAAGTTGGAGCGGCAGTAATTGGGATTCCGTTTCATATAACACCTGGAACTATGATGCTCAAAATAATTTAATAGAATCAGCCGATTATTTATTTTCTGCAGGTGTGAGAAATAATATGGGACGTCATGAAATCGTATATGTGAATAATCTTCCATATTCAAAGACCTTTAGTATTGGAATTGCAGGTAATCAATGGGAATTTAAGAGGCGATTTATTTTCACATATACAGGTAATTTACGAACAAATGTAGAAGTCGATAATTATATTAGTTCAGCCTGGCAGACATATGGCTTTTACACTTATGGAGATAATTTTGGAGAGTATTCATTTATACTACCTGAGTATACTCCCATTGTTTTAAATGGAATAAGCAGTGCCGATACAATTCTAACAGCATATGATACATTAGAAGAAAGGACATATTACCGTCGTGTACATTTCACGGCAATAGATACCACAGATGTTTTTTTTGGTGTTGAAGGTTCTGTTAATTATTATTATTACAATCGTTATAACGGTCAATTGCAAAGAACTTTTGAGTGGTACAGCAATTGGGCTGTATTTGACTTAACTGATTCCAGCTGGTATTCCATGGATCGCCCATATGTCGCTCATTATTATTATGATCAGTTGGGAAGATGTGATACAATTTTAAGTTCCGGTAGTTGTACAAATCCATGCGGAAGAGAGCAGTATTTTTTGTATGATTCGCTTGGGCGCATGTATTATAATTCTGATTATTCGTGGACGATGGTTACCGATCATTTTAGATCTAATACTTATTATTTTTCTGACACAGCTTCAATTTCAATACTGATAGCTCCTAATGATGTAAATGTCAGTGGTTGTTCCGGCGATACATTTCAACCGACTATTTCGGTAATTGGCGGATGCAAGCCTTATACATATCATTGGTACCCATCAACCGGATTGTCATCAGATACCATTCTGCAACCCGATATGTTAATTGGCCAGACAACCACATACACGTTAGTAGTAAATGATAATGCAGGACATACAGATTCATCTACAATAACAATAGGCCCCGCTTATTATCCAAATTTAGAATTGGACTCACTCTATTGTAACGGTAATGCAGACTTGCGTTTACCATGGGGTTCAGGCACTTTTAGCTGGTATTTGGATTCAGTGCCTATTCCAGGTGCAAACAGGTATTATTATACGGCTACCTCTCAAGGTGACTATCATGTAAATGGTAACGTAAACGTTGGATCGATATATAGTTATGTATTTTCATGTACTATACAAAGTGATACCGTTAATGTTCCACCTGTACCTATGCCGTTGATTTCCTTTTCTAACGATACAATCTACACTGACTTATCAGGAATACAATATGATTGGTACCATGATAACGTTATGATCAGCTCTAGTGTTGATTCATTTCTCGTAACGAATCAGGATGGAATTTATCAGGTAATTGTAACTTTGTAATCAGGATGTATTTATTCTTCAGATACACTTAATATTCTTCACACCGGTATCATGAATCCTGAAAAATCATTTTCGATTTCGCCTAACCCGGTTCATGAAAGACTTTTAATTTTCGGACCGGTGGAACAAAATGTAATTATTACCGATATCGCAGGCAAATATATATTTCAAACCCAGGTTAGTCCGGATCATTTTTTAGATGTTTCATTTTTAAATACCGGTATTTATTTTCTTTTGATTAAATCTGATTCGTCAATTTACAGGTTCAAGTTTGTGAAATTATAATACATCTTTTTTATAATGGTAATTAAGATTCATCATTAAAGTATTTTATTATTCTATTGAATCAGCTTTTATAGAAACAACAACCTCATCCTTTATTCTTCTTCCCTTATTAAATTTTCTCCTGTAAGAGCGTGCCCACATATTTAAGAGGGGCGTACCAATAATGGTCGGCCAGAGCCATTGAATGGAAGTCGGCAACCATTCGAAATTTAAATTAACCGCCGAAAAAGCCGACATGGCTGCAATGTATGAAGCAATCATTCCCACCATGTGATTGAAAAACCACTTCTGTTTGTCGGGAGATGGTTTAATGAAAGAAATAATATCCCTTAAGCCCAGCGAACAGCCGATGAAGCCGAAAACGATCGAGATTATCCCAAAGGCATCAGGCAATTTCATGACTCCAAAAATTAATAAAGAAAGTGAAAACAATGAATTTATGATTGCAAAGAACCAGTCGATGCCGGCAGTCGTATGCGTCTTGTAAAAGTCTTTCCGGTAAATCGCCCTGTATCCGGAAAAAGCGAGGTAAAAACTGAATACTGCCACGAGTGTAAGGAAGAGATTGTTGTGCATGGGTGCCATGGTCAATGCCGTAAAGGCGACCAACGTCATGCACCAGAAAAACACCTTTCCCCATCTGCGGTGATTTTCACTGCCTTTCTTTACGATAAGCGCGATTGGCGCAACGATAAATCCTATGGAGCCTGAAACGATGTGGACGGCCAGGAGAATTTTGAAAATTTGTTCTGAGTTCATGTTCTTTTTTTTCGGCAAATCTATATTCGATTTTTACGAAAAAAAGAAATTTGGGACGGCTGGGGAATTTTTGGGATGAATGGATTGCATTATACCACTCACCCCTCACCCCAACCCCTCTCCGGATTAAAATATTTTTAAAATCTACACCCCTCACCCCAACCCCTCTCCGGATTAAAATATTTTTAAAATCTACACCCCTCACCCCAACCCCTCTCCGGATTAAAATATTATCGATCTATCATATTCCCGTTCGGAGAGGGGCTTATTTTTGTGGTAGAACACTACCTTCTCCCACAACAATATTTTAATCAAAGAAATAAATTATATTCGGGAGCAGGGTTAGGGATGAGGGGGTATTTTCAAATTTTCAAATTTCTCCAGAAGTATTGCTCCCGATCTTCTTGAAACCGGTACCGATTCCGGAAACTCCTTGAAATGTAAACGATATCCCTGCGAATTGCCACTTACCCTTTCAACATTTCTCAGCTGAACGATATATGCGCGATGGCAGCGAAATAGTTCGACTTGCGAAAACTGGTCTTCCAGCCTTTTCAAGCTGGAACGAATGAGCATATTTTTTAATAATTTATCCTTCCTGAAAACTATTTTAGAGTAATTATCCGCTGCTTCTATATAAAAGAGATCGTTCAGGTTCACCTGAAAATTTTCCTTTTCATTTTCGGAAAGAATGGTAATAATTCTTTCTTCAGAAGGAGTTTTTAGCTGATGCATTCCATGATCGATGGTTTCAGCATTTTTCTTATAAAAATCCATCGACCTGAAATAACGAATCATCGTTGTTGCCGATACCACCACGAAGGTTACCGATAATGTGAAAAACTGGAAAATGATGAAGGACTCGAAACGTAATGGTAAACCGGCGACGATGGAAGTATAAAAAAGATTCGCAGTACCTATCAGGAAAATGATTACCAGGTACACAAGGATATTTTTTCCGACAGTCCAGCCTTCTTCATCAAAAATTTTTGGAAATAATTTTTCGAAAAATGCAAAGGCTGTTATTACTATGGCGGTTATGACTCCATATCCAATTGCGAACAATGTGAGATCATTGACTGGAGCGCTACTAAAATCGAAAGGACTAAATACCCGAAGAAAAACGGTTACGATAAGACCCGATAACAGCGCATTGAAAATCTTTTTTTTGAAAGAATGATCGTGGGGGTAAGGCTGGGAAAGTATTTTAAACATGGAAGCCTGATTCGTTAATTCGTTAATTAGTTGATTCGTTAATGTTTTGGAAAACATTTGCAAAATCCAAAGTCAATTATCAAATCAACGAATTAACTAACAAATAAAAAATTACCATCCTAAAATCCACCCAAACATCAACGGAGCCACTATGGAAGCGTCGCTTTCGACGATGAATTTTGGAGTATCGATTCCCAATTTTCCCCATGTGATTTTTTCATTCGGAACTGCGCCGGAGTATGAGCCGTAGCTTGTTGTAGAATCGCTGATCTGGCAGAAGTATGACCAGAAGGGGACTTCATGCCAGCCGAGGTCCTGGTACATCATGGGCACAACGCAAATCGGGAAGTCGCCTGCAATGCCGCCGCCGATCTGGAAAAATCCGACTCCTTTTCCGGAGCTGTTTTTCCGGTACCAGTCGGCCAGCCATACCATGTATTCAATTCCGCTCTTCATGGTCGCCGCTTTGATCTCATTCTTTATAACATAAGAAGCGAAAATGTTTCCCATCGTTGAATCTTCCCAGCCCGGGACTACGATCGGAATATTTTTCTTCGCCGCGGCAAGCATCCAGGAGTTCTTTGGATCGATTTCATAATATTGTTCGAGTTCGCCGGAGAGAAGCATCTTGTACATATATTCATGCGGGAAGTACCGTTCGCCTTTGCCGTCAGCATCTTTCCAAACCTTATGTATGTGTTTTTGCAAACGGCGAAATGCTTCCTCCTCGGGAATGCAGGTATCCGTAACGCGGTTGTAATGATTTTCCAAAAGGTCCCATTCTTCCTGAGGACTCAGATCGCGGTAATTTGGGACTCTCTTGTAATGATTGTGTGCCACGAGGTTCATGATATCCTCTTCGAGGTTGGCTCCCGTACATGAAATGATTGCAATCTTATCCTGCCTGATCATCTCTGCAAGAGAGATTCCTAATTCGGCAGTGCTCATTGCTCCGGCAAGTGTTACCATCATTTTACCGCCTTCATCCAGATGTTTTACATATCCTTTTGCGGCATCCATCATCGCCGCAGCATTGAAATGGAGATAATTTTTCTCCATGAATTGTGATATCGGTCCTTTCATGAGACGTTTGGCGTTTAGTGTCGTACTTAAAAGTAAGTTTGTGGGTGTTGGCGTTTGGCGTTTAGTGTCGTACTTAAAAGTTAGTTTGTGGGTATTGGCGTTTGGCGTTTGGCGTTTATAGTTTGTAGCGAAATTGGCTAATCGGCTAATTGGCAAATTTACTGATTGATTTTCTTTAGTAGCACGATATACGTCGGCAGGTGATCGCTATATCCCGCCATATAATTATTGAAATCATATGTTCGTTTTGGATAACCTTTGTAGCGGCCGGTTTTGTTGAGCATCCAGGGTTTGCTGAAGATTTTATATTCGTTAAAGAAAAAGCCATCCTGTTTTTTATCAAGCAGGCCGCTGGAAACGATGATTTGGTCAAAAAGATTCCAGCTGTCGTTATAAGCTAGTGTTCCTATACCCTGTTTGTATGGATCAGTAAACGGATTAAACAATCCCCCGGGCTGAACTTTTTCTTTTTCACCTTTCGCACCAAGTACAACTGAGACACTCGGGCTAACGGGGTCATCATTTAAATCGCCCATCAAAATTATTTTTGCATTGGGATTTTGTGCCGTGATGGAATCGATTTTTGTCTTGCAGACTTTAGCCGCAGCCGCACGTCCCGGAGCGCTGGCCTCTTCACCCCCTCTTCTCGAAGGCCAGTGATTAACGAAAACGAAAAGGTCCTCTCCATCATATTTTCCATATACGAAGAGCACGTCTCTTGTTTTATGTTCAGTACTGTCATTCGGACCGAGATGGACAGTGAGCGATTGTTTATCTACCGGTGTGAAATATTTTGGATTGTAAACGAGTCCTACATCAACACCACGTATATCGGGCGAATCAAAATGAACGATCTTATAATTTCTGTTTTTAAGTAAAGGATGGTTATACAGATCCCGGAGCACACTTTCGTTTTCAATTTCGGCATGACCGATGATCGATAAACCATCGGGAGTGATATCAGTTCCGATCTGAGACAAAACCTCAGCGAGATGATCGAGCTTGTCGAGATAGACTTTCCCTGTATAATGATAACTGCCGTCAGGAAGAAAATCCTCATCGTTTTTATCGGGATCATTAATCGTGTCAAACAGATTTTCCAGATTGTAAAAACCAACAAGTCCGACTTTATAGCTCGTTTTCTGAGCATTTGCAAAGCAGGATACAATCAGGATGAAGAATACTACCAGGCTTTTTTTCATTAATGTCTTATATTAAAGGGCGACAAACATACAAATTTGACGATAGATTATGCTGTATCATTTAACTGTCATTTAATCTTCATTTTGATTATCTGTTGCCGAATTCTTTATAAATTTATCGGATATTGGGGTCAGCCGTGATCCTGTATTACTGATACATCTCAAACGATCATTAAGATTAACCGCCTGATATTATTAACATTTTAAGGAAATGGCCAAAGAGTATCGATTTGATGAGGAACTTTCATCGATTTGTTTAGCTTTGTCGTCCCAAAATAATAAATGAACCTTAATAATTTAAACAGCGTGAAGAAAAAAATACTTTTCCTCCTTACGTTCTTACTCCCGTTTGCAGCACTCGCCCAGACAGGAACGATTAGAGGAGTTATTAAAGATAATGCAGGCCAGATGGTTCCGAATGCTCCCGTTAAGATCCAGGGATCCACCATCGAAATTAAAACAGATTCTTCAGGTAATTATGAATTGAAGGATGTTCCTTATGGTAATCACGTCATCATCGTTGGAGATGAGAATAGTTTCCATGCTACGGAAAATGTGGAAGTCAAAGAACCTGAGGTAGTATTCAATATTCAGAATAAGGCAGCCGGACTGGAAAGTCTGAATGCAGGAGCTGTCGAAATCCCGACAGTTTCATTTGGCGACGATGAATTCAAAGATGCTTCTTCAAGCAGTGTTTCAAGCGTGTTAACCGCATCTCGTGACGTATTTAATAATGCTGCATCGTATGTCTTCAGCGCGGCACGTTTTCGTGTCAGGGGATATGATTCTGATAATTTCCCCATACTGATGAACGGGGCATTATTAACAGATCTCTCGAATAATCGCGGCGAATATAATGTCTGGAGTGGACTTAATGACGTAGTTCGTTCACGTGATAATTCTTATGGTCTGAATGCTACCAATTATGCTTTCGGTTCGATTGGAGGTGTGAACAGCATCGACAGCCGTGCTTCTCAGCAAAGAAAGCAATTCCAGGTTTCTTATGCATCTTCAAACCGGACCTACGACAATCGCCTGGTGGTCACTTATGGATCCGGTGTAAACAGCAAAGGCTGGTCTTATTGCCTCTCATATTCCCGCAGGTGGGCAGACGAAGGATTTATTGACGGAACTTTTTATGATGGTCATTCATTTTTTGGTTCGGTTGAGAAACAAATTAACAAAAGTCATTCACTGGCATTATCAACATTTCTGGCGAAAACAAAAGTAGGACGTTCCTCCATAAATGTACAGGAAATGTTCGACCTCGCAGGTACCAATTATTACAACTCATATTGGGGGATGCAGAATGGAAAGAAGAGAAATGCCGTAGTCAGCAACAATTTTCAACCTGTAGTCATACTTAGTCACGAATGGGAGATCAATTCCAGGTCGTCTCTCGAGTCAGCGATTTCCTTCCAGACAGGTAAATACAGGGTTTCAGGTTTAGACTGGTACAAAGCAGAAGATCCAAGGCCTGATTATTATCGGTACCTGCCGAGTTATGATCCTTCAGCGGATCAAAATACCGGTGCACATGGACCGAGTTTTATTGCAGATTCAACCTATCTCGCCAATTATATGAGTGAGAACGAGTCGGCCCGCCAAATTGACTGGACAAAAATCTATGAGGCTAATCAGTTATTCGACACGGCAAAATATGTTATATCAGAACGTATTATTGACGGTACCCGTTATGGATTCAATACGGTTTACAACAACGAACTTAATGAAAACATAACAATTACAGGTGGTTTGACATACCAGTATCAGGATATAAAATATTACAAAGAACTGGATGACCTTCTTGGAGGAAATTATTTTGTGAACCTGAACCAGTTTTCTGATGTAACTACTCTTTCTGATCCAAATGTTATTCAGAAAGACCTGAATAATCCCAATCAGATAATTCATGAGGGTGATAAGTATGATTATGATTACGTGGCGCATCTCAATTCAGGATCTATATGGGCACAGTCGATGTTCAAGTATGATCATTTTGATTATTTCATTTCAGCCCAATTGACACGCACAGGTTTTTATCGTACCGGTAATTACAGGAACGGAGTATTCTATGATGATTCTTATGGTGATTCTCCTTCATATAATTTCACGGCACCGAGTTTTAAAGGAGGCATTACATATAAGATGAACGGGCGTAATTATTTTTATGCCAACGGCGGATATTTCAAGCGCCCGCCGCTGTTTGAAAACACGTTTGTTTCCCCACGGACTCGTGCACTTGTAGTGGATGATCCGAAGAACGAAACCATTACTTCTGTTGAAGGTGGTTACATTTATCGTGCACCAAGATTAAAGGCGAGAGCAACCGGATACCTGACACAATTCACGGATGGTGCGGATGTGCGCAGCTTTTTTCATGATGATTTGAAGACCTTTGTTAATCATGCATTGGCCGGGATCAACAAGAGACATATGGGTCTTGAATTTGCCGTTGATGCCAGTCTAGGACATGGTTTTACTGCTATCGCAGTTGCCGCGATCGGTGAATTTATTTATACTGACCGTCCGTTGGCAACGGTTACCCAGGATAACAAAGACACTTTACTTGCCTCTGATGAAGTAGTATATTTCAAGAATTTGCATGTTGCCGGCGGGCCGCAATCTGCTTATACTTTTGGCCTTAATTACCGTTCCAAAAATTACTGGTTCGTAAATGTCAATTTCAATTACTTTGATAACATTTATGTAGATGTAAACCCTGTGAGAAGAACTCAGGTAGGACTGGAATATGTGGACGCAAATACTCCAAAATGGGAAGAGATCCTCGGACAGGAAAAGCGTGACGGCGAGTTTACCATGGATGTATCCGCCGGTTGGTCATGGAAGTTCAATGATAAATTTAAGTCGCTTAAGAAAAACTCATTTCTCATTTTCAATCTGGGTGTAACTAATATTCTTAACAATAAGGAAATGATCAACACCGGATTTGAACAGCTGAGATTTAATTTCGACACAAAAAACACCAATACTTTTCCTCCTAAATACGCTTACGCTTTCGGCGCCACATATTTTGCCAGCGTAACCCTCCGCTTTAACTAAAACAAAAAATTAAAAAACATCTCTATATAAAAATGAAAAGAACAACTCAACTTTTACGCTCGGTCATCATGATAGTATTGACTGCAGTTGCATTTACTTCCTGCGTCGATAAAGATTATGACGATATCACTACGGCAAACGTAGATCCTGATCTCACAGCCACTCATACCATTAAACAACTCCAGGATCTGGTTCCGGTTCCCGGATCTTTTGTCCAAATTACAACAGACATTATTATAAAAGGCGTTGTAGCCGGCGATGATCTTACCGGAAACATCTACAAAAAATTAATCCTGCAAGAGGACTCATCGGGTATTTCCATTCAACTGGATATATCAAACTTCCATACTGAATATCCTACCGGAAGAAGGGTATTTGTGAAATGTAACGGACTTTATCTTGCCAACAACGAAGGAAATTTTGAATTGGGAACAAATTCATCCAGTCCTATGGGACGAATCCCTGCCGGGTTGGCTACCAAATACCTCGTCAAAGGTATGTGGGGGCAGTACATCATTCCAAAAGTCTACACCTTCGATAATCCAAACATTCCTACCAACACACTTGTAAGATTCG
This sequence comes from uncultured Flavobacteriales bacterium, assembly GCA_964595205.1. Classification (GTDB taxonomy): domain Bacteria; phylum Bacteroidota; class Bacteroidia; order AKYH767-A; family 2013-40CM-41-45; genus JADKIH01. The sequence continues at coordinate 47,197 of CAZQOQ010000036.1, forward strand.
ATAACGTGCAATTCGATGCCGGATTTACGAATATCGATTATGCTGCTGTAAGTCCTGCTAATCTCGACTTGATTGACTGCGACAGTAACATCCTCATTCTCTACTCAAGCACATATTCCACGTTTGCTCATGCCAAGACTCCGGGAGGAAACGGATCCATCGTTGGCGTTTATACGATCTATGCAGGCGAAGGAGAACTTCAGATTCGTGATACGACCGATGTCAACATGACCGGGCTTCGTTGCGATGGTTCAACAGGAAGTGTGTTTTTAACAACACTCGACAGCCTGAGAGCTCAATATACCGGAGTTCCGGTGAATATTTCAGATCGCAAGATTATTGTGACCGTAACATCAGATTATACCACCAACATGCTTGGAGTAAATACGAAGAACATGTACGTGCAGGAAGACACAACGGGAATTCAGTTAAGATTCGACGGCGTGCCGACCTATGCTGTCGGTACCCAGCTTGAAATAAATATTTCCGGGGCACAGCTTTCAACCTTCAATGGTGTACTTCAGCTTAACTACGTGCCTCTTGGCGGCGTCACCGTATTAGGAGGAAACAGCGTGACTCCACGTGTAAGTACGATCGCAGACATTGTTGCAAACTACGTTACTCGTGAAGCTTCCCTTGTTACGATACCGGGAGTTACAATTACAGGTACCGGTACATATAACGGTTCTGCAGGAGTAAATACATTAACCGACGCAACCGGTTCAATTGAACTCTATACCGGAAGCAGCGCCACATTCAAGAATATCGCTTACCCGACTGGTGTGGTTTCTGTAACCGGAATTCTTACCCAGTTTAACGGCACGTATGAAATTCTAATTCGCGATACGTCAGATGTTCAGTAAATGAATTGTTTTTGTTTTTAGAAAAGAGCCGGTAATTTTTGCCGGCTTTTTTGTTTAGCAGGAGTGCTGCATTTGAATAAAAGGATTACACACTCTTAAGAAAATCCAATACTATTTTCATAAACCCGCCTGGATTTTCTGCATGTACCCAGTGTCCGGCATCCGGTACGGTCCTGATTTCCGAAAGGGGAAATATTTTTTTTATTTCAGCCTCATCGTCATCGTTGATGTAGCCCGAACGTTCTCCTTTTATAAAAAGCGTTTTTATTTTCAATTGTTTTTCTGTTTTAAATGCCTTTCCGATATGCTCAATATTATTTTCGATTTCAGAAAGCCCAAAGCGCCAGTCGAGAGTTTTATCGTCTTTCCAGTATAAATTCTTGAGTAAAAACTGAATTGTTGATTCATCGTGCAATGCAGCTCTTAGCAGTTCTTCTGCTTCTTTTCTCGAAGTTATTGCTGAGAGATCGATTGATTTTAATGCAGAAAAAACAGACTGGTGATGTTGTGGGTAATATTTTGGCGCTATATCGGCTACAATCAATTTGTTTGTCCTTTCGGGAAACTGCAAAGCAAAAAACATGGCGGCCTTTCCTCCCATCGAATGGCCAATAATATCTGCTTTCTGAACCTGTTCATCATTCATCAGCTCTTCGAGATCGGCAGCCATTGCTTCGTAGTTAAATACAGGGCTGTGCGGACTTCTTCCATGATTTCTAAGGTCTGCGAGGTAACAGCAAAAACCTTCTTCAGCAAAAACCTTCGACAGCGATGCCCAGTTATCGCCAAGGCCGAACAGGCCATGAAGAATAAACAATGGCTTTCCTTCACCGATTTTTCTGAAGTATAGTTTCATGCGTTATTTTAACTGGCGCAGATAAAGCTGAACGGTATTTTCCAGTCCGTAATAGAGTGCATCACAGATCAGCGCATGGCCGATGGAAACCTCAAGCAGCGAAGGAATGTTTTGCCTGAAGAACTTAAGATTCTGAAGGCTCAGATCATGCCCGGCATTCAGGCCCATGCCGGTTTCATCTGCAAATTTTGCAGCAATAATGTATGGCGCAATTGCTTTTTCCGGTCCGGATGAAAATTTTCTGGCGTAATCTTCCGTATATAATTCGATCCTGTCGGCGCCAGTATCCCTGGCATGCAAGATCATTTCATTTTCAGGAGATAGAAATAATGAGACACGCACATTCATTTCATGAAGCTCATCAATGCAGTCGACGAGAAATAATTTTTCTTTTTTTGTGTCCCAGCCGGCATTCGAAGTGAGAACATCAGGAGGATCGGGAACAAGCGTCGCCTGCGTGGGCCGGATTTCACGGATCATCTGAAGAAATTCCTTCGAAGGATAACCTTCGATATTAAATTCCGTAGTGACGATTTTTTTTAATTCATACACATCTGTTTTACGGATATGCCTTTCGTCGGGCCGGGGATGAACTGTTATTCCTTCGGCGCCAAATCGCTGAATATCCATTGCGGCCTTCAGCAAATCCGGATTATTGCTTCCACGGGCATTACGCAATGTTGCAATTTTATTGATATTTACACTAAGTTTCGTCATCGGATTGAAAAGGTAAAAGTCAGCATAATCTTTTTAATTTGATAATTCATGAGCTCTTGGATTAGTTAATTGAACGTAAACAATGGAATGATTTGTGGAATGCATTTTTTTGCATGTGTCAACATCCATTCACTCCATCATCAATATTTAACGAATAACCAATAAGCCGTAACCAATAACCAAATTTCGTATGTTTGCACGCCGTAAAACCTTATTTTGAGGAGCCGTATAAATCATTCAGATGACAGCCAAAGAATTAATAAACGATTCATTTCCTCCGCTGAAGTTGAGCGATTCAGGACTGAAGGCTTTGAACTGGATGGAAGAATTCAGACTGGAACATCTTCCGATTGTTGACGGATTAAATTATATCGGGCTGGCTTCCGAAGAAGATATTTTAAAACTCTCGTCTCTCGACCAGCCACTCGCAAATCATAATCTTCCGCTAATTAAACCATTCGTAAGGTTCAACCAGCCCGTGTTCGAAGTTGTAAAACTCATCTCGCAGGATAAGCTTACCATCGTTCCCGTAATCGATGCATCCGGAAATTATATCGGCCTTATCACACTATCAGATATCCTCAAACATTATTCTGACAGCGGTCTTTTCGACGATGCCGCCGGTGTAATCGTACTGGAAGTGGGCGCGAAAAATTATTCCATCTCGGAAATTGCACGGTTGATCGAAAACGAGGACGCCAGGATTCTCAGCCTCTATCTCACGCCGAATGCTGAAAATGAGACCATCGATCTTACCATAAAAATTAATCAGCCGGAATTGTCACGGATACTTTCTTCATTTTCACGGCATGGTTATCTCGTGAAAGAGCACTATCATCAAAGTGAATTTATGGATGATCTCAAATCGCGTTATGATTCATTGATGAACTATCTTGGAATTTAATTTTATCTGATGATTGCAGTTAGGCTTTCAATATTTAGCTGCTTCATGCTTTACCTGGTTTCCGTGAGCTGTGCCCGGGCACAGGATTCGAAAACACAGGCAATCGATACTTCACTGAAAAGTTACAGGATTGGTACCATTACCCTCATCGGAAATAAAATCACAAAGGACAGGATCATTTACCGTGAACTGACTTTCCAAACCGGTGACACGCTTGATACCATTCAAATGCAGAAAAAGTTCAAGCGCAGCGAAGAGAATTTATATAATACATCGCTCTTTAATTCCGTACATATTTCCTGGCTCGAAGAAGATGACCGGATGAATGTATTTATCCTCGTTACCGAACGATGGTATGTTTTCCCCCTGCCTATTTTTGAAATTGCCGAAAGAAATTTTAACGTCTGGTGGGAGACGAAGGATTTTTCCCGCATCGTGTATGGCGGTGTATTAAACTGGAATAATTTCAGGGGGAGAAATGAAAATATCGGTTTTACTTTGAGGCTTGGATATACGGAAAGAATCAGCCTCTTTTACAGCATACCCTACATTAACAAAAAACAAAGATCAGGACTGACATTCGGTTTCGCCTATTCAAGAAATCATCAGTCGAGCGTAAAGACTGTGGATAATACCATTGTCTTTTTCAAGGACGAAGAGCTATTCTCCAAGAAAGAAATCGGCGGCTCTGTAGCGTATACATACCGTAAGGATCTCTACAAGACCCACGTAATAGAAACGGGATACAGGTACAATGAGGTGCTCGACACGGTTGTTGCCATCAATAACGATTATTTTTCTCCGGGAGCCTCGGAAATGAAATATACGATCCTGCGATATTTCTTCAAGACCGATCACAGGGATATTGCCGTTTATCCGCTGAAAGGATATTATGCCGATTTTGAAATCACCAAAAACGGTTTCGATTTTCTGAATGATGATGTAGACATAACATACGTTACCGTGCATGGGAAAAAATTCTGGCCTCTTGCGGACCGCCTGAATATGGGGGGAGGTGTCAGCGGCAAGTATACAATCGGATCAAAGGTGCCGTATTACCTGTCGAAGGCTCTCGGTTACGGAAAAGAATTTTTACGCGGTTATGAATACTATGTCATCGACGGACAAAATTATGTGCTCTTTAAGTCGAATCTGAAATTCACCATCATCAGACAAAAAGAAGTTCATATGGGTTTTATACCCTTAAGTAAATTCTCGACAGTACCTTATGCCTTTTATTTTAACATGTATGCCGATCTTGGCTATGTGAATGATGAACTTTATTCGGAAAATAATCCACTGAACAATACCTGGCAATACGGGTATGGTGCAGGATTAGACTTCGTTACGTACTACGACATGGTATTCAGGTTTGAATATTCGATCAACAAATTGGGAGAAACCGGATTTTTTCTTCACTTTACCTCACCAATTTGATAATAAAAATTTCCGTTAGATGAATATCGCAATTTACGGGCGACCGGTAAACTCCAATCAGCTTACCCTGGCCGAGAGTGTAATCAGTATTTTGGAAAAATCAGATTGTTCGATCAGCGTACATTCTCCTTACCTGAAGTTTCTCGAACAAAGCATGAATAAGAAATTTTCTCTTGATGAATTTTCATCCGATACCGATTTAAAACCGGATACGGATTTTCTTTTTAGCATCGGCGGCGATGGCACCCTTCTCGATACAGTCCTTCTGGTGAAAGGATCGAACATACCGGTGGTCGGAATCAATGCCGGCAGACTTGGATTCCTGTCGAGCATCTCGCGAGAGAACCTAGACAACGCTATTTCTAGTTTATCGAAGGGGCATTATTCGCTCGACTCACGCACACTTTTAAGGCTTGAAGCAAATCACCCGATCTTCGAAGGAGAAAACATCGCATTGAATGAATTCACTCTTCATAAGAAAGAAACCTCGAGCATGATTACCATCCATACATATCTGAATGGCGAATACCTGAATTCCTACTGGGCTGACGGCATCATGATTTCAACACCAACGGGCTCCACAGGATATTCATTAAGCTGCGGTGGCCCCATCATCGTTCCACAATCGGAAACCTTCGTCATCACACCGATCGCACCACACAATCTGAATGTGAGGCCGATCGTGGTCTCCGATAAAAATGTAATCTCCCTCGAAGTAGAGGGCCGCAGCCAGCATTTTATGGCTACCCTCGATTCAAGGTCAGTCACCATCGACTCAGGATTCCAGCTTGCCGTGAGAAAGGAAAATTACCTGATTAACCTCGTTCGTTTAAACAATGAGGATTTTCTCAATACACTCAGGAAAAAACTCAACTGGGGACTGGATACCAGAAATTAAGTTATCATCAGGTAATTTTATAAATGCTTATTCCATTTGACATCAGGAAATTAGCAAATTATCTAAAATCGTTAGGCGATAAAATGTAAATGATTTCAAAACGAAACATTTGTAAAACAAAAAACCTTATAATTTGCTCATATAGTTAATTTACTATATTTGCCATCCTCCAAATCACATATGAAGAAAGCTGTACTTGTTTTGCTGTCTTTTATTGTTCTTTCTCCTGCCATTTCTAATGCACAACGATGGAAAAGGCAGCGTTATGAGCTAAGTTTTGGCGCAGGTATTACCAACTTTCTTGGTGAATTAGGGGGAGCAAATCAAATCGGAACGCATTATTTCAAAGACCTGGAATGGTCTCAGACGCGTTTAGCTCTTGCCGCCGGACTCCGTTATAAACTCAGTAATTATTTTGCTTTAAATACGCATTTAACTTACGGCAGGGTAGCCGGTGATGACAAACTCACCGAAGAGCCTTTCAGAAAATACCGTAATCTTAGTTTCTTCTCCGATATATACGAGATCAATGTCAATTTTGAGGGAGCGTTTCAACAGGAGCAGATCGGTCACAGGTATAAACTCAGTAAGGTAAGGGGAGTGAGAGGTTACGAAATTTATACCTATGGATTTATCGGAATCGGAATGTTTCATATGGATCCGAAGGCCGAATACAACGGAAGTGTTTACCGGCTGCAGCCAATTGGCACCGAAGGTCAGGGCATCATCGCTTCAAGACCTAAGTATTCGTTATTCCAGTTTTGCATTCCCGTCGGTGTAGGGTTTAAATATACCATCGACAGGCAAATCGGTGTAGGACTTGAATTGGGGATCAGGAAGACCTTCACGGATTATATTGATGATGTGAGTACGACTTATTTTGATTTTAACAGTTATCCCGGTCAATATGATCCAATGGCTCCGGTTTTAGCCGATCGGTCGGACGGATCTAAACCGGAAAACACCGCTCCTGGTGCACAGAGAGGCGATAATCGCGAAAATGATACGTACATGTTTGCCGTATTTAGCATTAACTTCAAGCTGACTGCGGGCCGTGGAGTATTACCACGATTCTAAGGCAAAATTTTATTCATTGAATTGCGTTTGCCTATCCATATTAAAATATGCCGGTTCGATTTTTTAAATATTTATTCGTCTTTTTATGTCTAACCAATATATACAACGCTCAGGCTCAGTACAATGAGGTTGGATTGATGGTTGGGGCATCTACTTATAAAGGTGAACTTTCCAGGCATTCATTTAACACAGACTTTTTACATCCCGCTTTAGGAATATTTTACAGGCATAACTGGGACCGCAGATGGAGTTGGAAGGTTGAGTTAAATTATGGTCGAATTTCTGGTGATGATATAAAAGCAAAGACTCCATTTGAATTAGATAGAAATCTCTCTTTTTTTTCAAATATTTTAGAGATCTCTCCTCAAATCGAATTCAATTTTATTCCCTTCGAAATCGGTCGAAATGACTACCCGTTTACTCCTTATTTATTTACAGGCCTTTCCGTATTCCACTTTAATCCAAAAGCTAAACTAAACGGAGAGACATATGAATTGCAGCCACTTGGTACAGAGGGTCAGGGAATAAATGGAATTAAGCCATACAAGAGAGTTCAAATTGCCCTTCCGATCGGAGGAGGATTTAAGTTTGCTATCGGCCGAATGGGAATTGGAATCGAAATCGGTGCACGCAGAACATATACCGATTATCTCGACGATGTAAGCACCATATATCCCGACATGAATGCATTAATGGCAACCAGCGGACCGGTTGCAGTCGCATTATCTGACCGATCCTATTCCAGGCTGGATTCTTCTTCCGCCGGAGTAAGTGTGTTCCAGAAACAGCGGGGAAATTCAACCGATAAAGACTGGTATCTATTCGGTGGAATTACTCTTTTCTGGCGCCTGGAGAGCACATTGAAGGACATTTGTGAGCCGTTTAAGAGAAGGAGATACTAATTAGCCAATTAGCCTGTAAAATATGGGTACTGGTATGTAGAAAAACAGCCTGGAAAAATTAAACATTTGTTAAAAACCTCAATTGGCTAATAGGCCAATCAGCTAATCGGCTAATTGACTATCTTGCGCCCCCGATAAATGGACCAAACGCTGAAAGATCAAATCAACCCTTCCAAACTGCCAAAACATGTTGCAATTATCATGGATGGCAACGGACGTTGGGCGCAACGCCAGGGTGAGCAACGCGTGTTTGGACATCAGAACGGCGTGAGGGCTGTAAGAGAAACCAGCGAGGCTGCCGCTGAAATCGGAATTAATTACCTGACGCTGTACGCTTTTTCAACGGAGAACTGGAACAGGCCAAAGGAAGAGGTAAATGCCCTGATGGAACTCCTGGTTCATACCATTCATGCGGAAAAAGAAACACTGAATAAAAACAACATTCGCTTACTTGCCATCGGTGATTTAATGTCGCTTCCTGGAAAATGTTACCGTGAACTGATGGAGGCAATAGAAGATACATCTTCGAATACCCGAATGAATCTCATACTTGCTCTCAGCTACAGCTCAAGATGGGAAATTACCGAAGCGGTAAAAAAAATTGGATTAAAAATATCCCAGGGCAAGATTAAGAATGAAGAAATCGACGAATCAGTTATTTCGGCTCATCTTAGTACGGCCGGCATTCCTGATCCGGAATTGCTTATCAGGACCAGTGGTGAGACGAGGATCAGCAATTTTTTATTATGGCAGATCGCTTATACTGAATTATACTTTACGGATAAACTGTGGCCTGAATACACAAAAAATGATTTTTATTCAGCACTCATCGATTACCAAAACCGCGAACGTCGCTTTGGGTTAATCAGTGATCAGGTAACAAGGCCGATATGAGAAAGCAGCTTTTATTGTTTTCGTTTTTATTTTTTGCCGCCGGTTGCTTGATGGCGCAGACGCAGCTGGGAGGCGACAGTCTTGTAATTGATTATGCGAATCCGGGGCAATACGAAATCGGCGGGGTGGTTACATCCGGAACAAAGTTTCTCGACGAAGCCGTGCTGATAAACATCTCGGGGTTATCCGTCGGCGATACTATCGACGTTCCCGGCGATAAAATTTCAAAGGCAATCGAAAACCTCTGGAAGCAGGGATTGTTTTCCGATATAAAAATTGTTTCGAGTCATACCATCGGGAAAAAAATATTTTTCGAAATACGCCTCCAGGAACGCCCGCGCCTGTCCACCTTCAGTTTTAAAGGCGTAAGTAAATCGGAAGCGGATAAGATCAGGGAGAAAGTAAATCTCGGCGATAAGGTCGTGACGGAGAACCTTCTTGAGTCGACAAAAAATACTGTTCGGAATTTCTACGTTGAAAAAGGATATCTGAATACAGAAGTCTCAATCATCAACGAGCGGGATTCATTGTTTGCAAACAGGGAGAAGCTCACGATCATCGTCAACAAGAAATCAAAAGTAAAGGTGAATGCCATTCTCTTTGAAGGAAATTCTTATTTCGATGCCGGTTCACTTAAGCATGCAATGAAAGACACGAAGGAAATCAAATGGTATAAGATTTTCACCTCCTCAAAATTTATTGATGAAAAGTACCAGGACGATAAAAACAAGATTATTGCAAAATATGCCGACCAGGGCTACCGTGATGCCAGGATCATTTCTGATTCTGTGTACCCGGTGGGTGAGGACAGAGTGAATATTAAAATTAAAATCAGTGAGGGCCGGCAATATTTCTTCAGGAACATTACCTGGCTGGGTAATACGAAGCATACATCTGCGGAACTCAGCGGAATTCTGGGCATAAAAAAAGGTGATGTTTACGATCAGTCGATACTCGATCAGCGATTATTCATGAGCCAGAACGGAAGAGACGTGAGTTCGCTTTACATGGACGATGGTTACCTGTTCTTCTCGGTAACGCCGGTCGAAATAAATGTCGAAGGCGACAGCATCGATTTTGAAATGCGCATTTACGAAGGCAAGCAGGCGAGGATAAACAAGGTGACAGTGTCGGGAAACGTAAAGACTAACGACCGCGTCATCATGCGTGAGATCCGTACAAAGCCGGGAGATTTATTCAGCCGTGACCTGATTATCCGAACCCAAAGAGAACTCGCGCAACTCGGATATTTCGACCAGGAAAAACTTGGAGTTAACCCGGTTCCAAATCCTGCCGATGGCACTGTCGACATCGAATATACCGTAGAAGAAAAACCTGCGGATCAGCTGGAACTTTCCGGAGGTTATGGCGCCAACCAGCTTGTTGGAACGCTGGGCGTTTCTTTTAATAATTTCTCAGCAAGAAATTTTTTCAAGAAAGGTGCATGGAGACCTTTGCCTTCGGGCGACGGTCAAAAACTGAGTCTTCGCGCACAGACAAACGGAAAATATTATCAGTCGTACAATGCTTCCTTTACCGAACCCTGGCTGGGCGGAAAGAAGCCGAATTCATTCAGCGTTTCCGTTTTCCATTCAATACAAAAGAGTGGTTCTACATCAGATAGCAGGTACAGGCAGTCGATCAAGATCAGCGGAATTTCTCTCGGATTAGGAAAACGTCTGAAATGGCCTGACGACTATTTTACAATCTATCATGAAGTGGCTTATCAGTATTATGTTCTTGAGAATTATGGCGGAACGTTCCTCTTCAACAACGGTACATCGAATAACCTGAGTTTCCAGGAAACGATTGCCAGAAATTCGATCGACGCTCCGATCTATCCGCGTACCGGCTCGCAGGTATCATTCACCCTGGAGTTGACGCCACCTTATTCACTCTTCAACGACATCAATTACAAGACGGCCACCGATGCCGTAAAATATAAGTACATCGAATATCATAAATGGAAATTTGCCTCAAGCTGGTTCACCAAACTCGCGGGAAATCTTGTTTTGAACACTAAAATACAATACGGTTTTCTCGGGCTGTATAACCGTGACCTGGGAATTTCTCCTTTTGAAAGATTCTACCTGGGTGGTGACGGCTTAAGCGGCTTTTCACTCGATGGAAGGGAAATTATAGCCTTGCGCGGGTATATCAATAATTCAGTGACGCCGATCAATGAAAATGGTGCACAGGTGGGCGGCACAATCTTTGACAAATACACGTTCGAATTACGCTACCCCGTATCATTGAATCCCAGCGCAACAATTTATTTCCTCACATTTCTCGAAGCAGGTAATTCCTGGTTAAACTTCCAGGAATTTAATCCATTCAGCATGAAGAGGTCAGCCGGCGCAGGTATAAGGATTTTCTTACCGGTATTTGGATTATTAGGACTTGATTATGGATATGGTTTTGATCCGATACCGAATGTTCCGGGAGCAAATGGAAGTCAGTTCCATTTCTCAATTGGTCAACAATTTTAAATTCATACATTTGCAACCCTCAAAAAAAAGGATCATGATTCTTAAAATGCATCCCTCAGGTATCCGGAAAAGCCTCGTCGCTTTTTGTGTTATCATGCTGATAACCATCGGCAATACATTCGCACAGAAATATGCTTATGTAAATACCCAGTATATTCTCGACAACATCCCTGATTATAAAGCAGCGATGCAAACGCTCGATAATCTTTCAATAACGTGGCAAAAGGAGATAGAAGATAAATATGCCATTATCGACAAGTTATACAAAGCATACCAGGCCGAGCAGGTTTTACTTACAGAAGAGATGAAGAGACGCCGCCAGGATGAAATAAGCCAGAAGGAAAAAGACGTAAAGGACCTGCAGAAGCAGAGATTTGGATATGAAGGCGACCTGTTTAAGAAAAAGCAGGATCTCGTAAAACCCATTCAGGATAAAATTTATAATGCCGTTAAAAAACTGGCAACCGACCAGAGTTATGCAGTAATCTTTGATAAGTCGGGCGAGTTGATCATGCTCTATACAAATCCAAAGTATGATAAGTCGGATGAAATTCTTCTTGCACTCGGTTATAAGCCTGCAGCCAAGGCATCGACCGGAAAAGGTACCACTGCACCCGAAGGACCTAAAGAAGAACAGAAGTCGACCGGTGGTGATAATTCAAAAAAATAAATAATAAATAAGAAAAAAATAAAATGAAAAAAACATTCCTTTTTGCCATTCTCGTTTTATCAGCTTTGTCATTTCATGCTTCGGCACAGACGTTAAAATTCGGACACATCGATTCCGGAGCGTTAATTCAAATGATGCCTCAGACCAAACAGGCCGATAGCACGCTCAAGAGATTTGGAGAGTCTCTCGACAGTCAGTTGAAGGCAATGACCGGCGAATACCAGAGTAAATTGCAGAATTACCAGTCGAAGGTCGATTCAATGCCTGATGCAATTCGTACAACTAAAGAAAAAGAACTGACGGACCTTGGGCAGCGTATCCAGGATTTCCAGCAGACTGCACAGGAATCCATTCAGAAAAAGAAAGAAGAGATTTACGGACCTATTCTCAAGAAGGCTGAAGACGCCATCAAGGAAATCGCAAAGGAGAAATCGTATTCATATATTTTTGATACAAGCCTGGGTTCAGTGATTTACGCTCAGGAAAGCGATAACATCATGGCGATGGTAAAAGAAAAACTTGGTATCAAATAACAATCAGAAAAACCTGAATCAGCCGGTTAACCTTCGATGGTCAATCGGCTTTTTATTTTCTCTTAATCCCGGGAAAATTTTATTCTGCCGCAAGCGCTCCCGATTGTATGTCTTCAACCACTGTCGGATCCAACAGCGTCGAAATATCTCCCAGGTTCGAGGTATCACCCTCTGCAACCTTCCTGAGAATTCTCCTCATGATTTTCCCGGAACGCGTTTTCGGCAAACCCCGTACGATCTGAATCTTATCCGGCTTTGCAATCGGACCGATGATTCGTGTTACGGTTGTTTTTATTTCTTCCCTGAGCGAATTTAAATCGTCGCGTTCTTTGGTGCAGATCACGTAAGCGTAAATGCCCTGGCCTTTGATCGGGTGAGGGAAACCAACCACGGCCGACTCAACGATGTCTGGGTGTTCGTTGATTGCATTTTCAACTTCTGCAGTTCCGATCCTGTGACCGGAAACATTCATTACATCGTCGACTCTGCCGGTTATCCGATAAAAACCATTCTCGTCACGCTTGCAGCCGTCGCCGGTAAAATATAAATTTTTATAGGTGGAGAAATAATTTTGTCTGCAACGTTCGTGATCGCCGTACGTGGTACGAATCATCGATGGCCATGGAAATTTGATGCAGAGATTTCCTTCTGCATTGTTTCCGTGTATTTCCATTCCCTGGTTATCGACGAGTAATGGCTGAATGCCGGGCAACGGAAGGGTAGCAAACCCCGGTTTCAATCCGGTGATTCCTGCCAGCGGTGAAATCAAGATGCCGCCGGTTTCGGTTTGCCACCAGGTATCTACGACCGGACATTTTTCTTTGCCGATATACTGATGATACCAATGCCATGCTTCTTCATTGATCGGCTCTCCGACTGTGCCCAGCACCCGCAGTGAGTCAAGTTTGTAAGGAGTTACAAAATCGAGTCCCTGTGCTTCGAGCGAACGGATGGCAGTTGGAGCAGTGTAAAAAATATTCACCTTATGCTTGTCCACCACCTGCCAGAAACGGCCGGCATCGGGCCATACGGGAATACCTTCAAACATGAGCGTGGTTGCGCCGGAAAGCAAGGGCCCATAAATGAGATAAGAGTGACCGGTTATCCAGCCGATATCTGCGGTACACCAGTAAATGTCATTTTCTTTATACTGAAAAACATTTTGAAATGTATAGGCAGTATAAACCATATAGCCGCCGCAGGAATGTACAACACCCTTAGGTTTTCCTGTGGAACCCGAAGTATACAGAATGAAGAGCATGTCTTCGGAATCCATTTCCTCGGCTTCACATTGAGCGGAGGCTGATTTCATTTCGTTTTCCCAAAACACATCACGACCCGTCTTCATCTTCACATCGGCTCCGGTACGCTGAAGCACGATTACCTTTTTCACTCCCGGACAATTTTCCAGGGCTTCGTCCACAATTTCCTTGATGGGAATTTCTTTTGCTCCCCGATATGCGCAATCGCTCGTAATAACAATTGAGCAGTTGCTGTCGCGTATGCGCTCGCTCATCGAGTTCGCGCTGAAACCGGCGAATACGACAGAATGAATTGCGCCGATCCGCGCACATGCAAGAATGGCGATGGCAGCCTCAGGAACCATAGGCATGTAAATGCAGATCCTGTCGCCTTTCTTTGCGCCGTTGTTTTTGAGGACGTTTGCAAACCTGCAAACGAGTTCATGTAATTCGAAATAAGTGAGCGTGCGGCCTTTCTCATCCGGGTTATTCGGTTCCCAGATGATTGCTTTTCGATTCCCATGTGTTATCAGATGACGATCGAGACAATTCTCCGTGATATTCAGTTTGCCATCGATGAACCACTTAACATCCGGTTCTGAAAAATTCCATTCAAGGGTTTTTGTCCAGCGTTTTTTCCATTGGAATGCTGAAGCAATTTCATCCCAGAAATTCTCCGGCGAATCGATGCTTTTTTTGTATTCTGTTTTATATTCTTCAAAAGATTTAATGAGGAATGACATGATCTTTTTGATTTGATAGTGGCAAGATAAGAATTAGCTGTTTAAGGAATAACGATGACCAATTGCCTGATTTCTTAAAAAATCGTTTCTTTGATCTATGAAATTATTCGTTAAAAACATCGAGGGAACGGTAAATGAGGTTTTACTGGAATCTATATTCAAGCAATATGGTGCCATTAAGGAAACCAAAATTATTTATGACAAGATCACCTGGGAATCACGAGGCTTCGCTTTTGTTGAATTTGTTAAAAAAGAAGATGCTCTGAAAGCCATTGAGGGTCTCAACGGCAAGGAGCTGGTAGGTAAAAAACTATCTGTAGAAGAGGCAGTTGAGAAAAGATAACAAAGTGCACAACTTACTTTGAATTTTTGCGTTACATACGTTCAGCCTGAGAATAATACCCGGCCGGAAATTCAAACCTCTCCATGTCTTTCAAAGGAAAAAGGATTATCGCTGTTCTTGTAATCTGCATTACCTTTTTGAGCTTTCCTGCAAAGGCCCGGCTTTCGGATACGATCAGTTACAGTCTTCATCAGAAACCAAAATTTTTCCTCACACTTGCGTCGTTCAATACCTTCATCGACGGACAATTTGCAAATATTACGAGGGTAAAATTCGGATTGAATTATAATCAGAGAGTCCGACTGGGCATCAGCATTTCTGATCTCGCCAGAAATGATGTGGTTACGCCGATAAATGTGAATGAAAATGAATACGAGTATACAACAAATGGAAGATTGTTGTTTTCCAATGTCGGAATTTCCGCAGAGTATTTCTTTTATAATGATTACCCATGGCAATTCGGAGTCGCTCCATTGAATATCGGATTTGGGAAAGCCCGTTATGAATATTACAGCAGGCTTTACGAAACAGGTAAGTCAACGCCATCCGAACTGGTAATTTCATATCAGCCGGAAATATCAGCACAGTATTCTATTTTTAAATGGATTGGAGTAGGTGCAACGACCGGTTACAGGTTTACATTATATCGATCGAGGGAGGCTACTCAGCATCTGAATGCTCCTCTTTTTGCAGTAGATATCAGGCTATTCGTGGACGAAGTCTACCAGGCACTTTTTGAATCCGGCGAAAAAAAGAATTAACACCGTCAATAATATTGTAGCAGGCATCGGTCATTCTGTTATTTTTGTATCGTATGTCAAACCCTAACCTGGATCCCGCCGGCGCTCAATTTAGTGCAGCAGAAAAAGAAATCGATAAGGTCTTAAGACCGCAGGGATTCGAAGATTTTACCGGTCAGGACAGCATCCTTAGCAATCTCCGGATATTCGTCGCAGCTGCACAGCAGAGAGATGAGGCCCTCGATCACGTATTGCTTCATGGTCCGCCCGGCCTCGGCAAGACGACACTGGCTTATATCATCGCAAATGAATTAGGAGTTAACATCCGCACAACCTCAGGCCCAGTGCTCGATAAGCCGGGCGACCTGGCCGGATTGTTAACCAACCTCCAGCCAAACGATGTACTCTTCATCGATGAAATTCACCGGCTCAGCCCTATCGTCGAAGAATACCTCTATTCCGCAATGGAAGACTATAAGATCGACATCATGATTGAAACCGGTCCCAATGCGCGGTCGGTGCAGATCCGGATAAATCCTTTTACACTCATCGGAGCTACCACGAGGTCAGGCTTACTCACATCTCCGCTGAGGGCACGTTTTGGCATCACCTCCCGGCTGGAATATTACGATTCCGAGCTGTTACAGAAAATCATCAGGCGGTCTTCCGCTTTGCTGAAAATTGAAATCGAAGAAAATGCTTCATTCGAAATTGCAAGACGAAGCAGGGGGACTCCACGAATTGCAAATGCCCTGTTGAGAAGGGTGAGAGATTTTGCTCAGATAAAAGGAAATGGCATCATCGACTCGAAGATTGCTCAATTCGCCCTTGCCGCCTTGAATGTGGATGAACATGGTCTCGATGAAATGGACAACAAAATTCTCTCAGCCATCATCGATAAATTCAAAGGAGGCCCGGTTGGAATCACCACCATCGCCACGGCCGTAAGCGAAGAAGCCGGAACGATTGAAGAAGTATATGAACCGTTTTTAATTAAAGAAGGGTACCTGAAGCGGACACCAAGAGGAAGAGAGACGACCGAACTTGCTTACAGGCATTTGGGAAGGACTTATTTGCCGCCTGCCGGGACTTTGTTTTAGTCTCTAGTCTTTAGTCTTTAGTCTTTAGTCTTTAGTCTTTAGTCTTCAGCCTTGAGACACCAGACTTTGGAAGAGGATAATTCTTTGAAGAATCAGTGAATAATAAGAGCAAATATTCTTCTCTAATTAGAACAGAGGCACAGCGTCTGGGATTTGATTTTTGTGGTATATCAAATGCCGGTTTTCTTGAGGAGGAAGCGCCTTTGCTGGAACAATGGCTTCTGCAGAATATGCATGGCAAGATGTCGTACATGCAGAATCACTTTGATAAAAGACTCGATCCGCGAAAACTTGTCCCGGGTGCGAAGAGCGTAATTTCACTGCTCAGTAATTATTACACCGAAGACAGGCAGAATGATTCTGCTCCGCGGATCAGCAAGTATGCTTACGGGCGCGATTATCATTATGTGCTGAAAGAAAAATTAAAAGAGCTTGTAAATTTTATCAGGGAAAACATCGGCGAGGTGGAAGGAAGGGTTTTCGTTGATTCTGCCCCGGTGTTGGACCGGGCCTGGGCAAAGAAAAGCGGGCTGGGCTGGATCGGGAAGAATACAAACCTGATCAACCGGACAGGCGGATCATTTTTTTTCATAGCAGAGATAATCTGCGATCTCGAATTAGTTGCCGACACACCCGTCGAAGACTTTTGTGGTACATGCACGAAATGCATCGATGCATGCCCGACGGAGGCCATCATTAAACCCTATGTCGTTGATGGAAGCAAATGCATTTCATATTTCACAATCGAATTGAAAGAAGAGATTCCTGTCGCTTACAAAGAGAAGATGAACAATTGGGTATTCGGTTGCGATATATGCCAGGATGTTTGTCCGTGGAATCGTTTTGCAAAACCACACAGAGAAAAACAATTCTTACCCAAAGAAGAACTTTTGAAGATGAATAAAAGTGAATGGAATGAAATAACTTCGGAGGTATTCGTAAAAATCTTCAGCGACTCGCCATTAATGCGGGCCGGTTATAAGGGGTTGAAGAGAAACCTTGAATTTATCAGGAAGAAAATTTCCTGAATACATCAATGACTACATCGCTGTATGCAGCGAAGGTTGCAACGCACCATAATTTCAACATGCGTCGCTCATCTCTTTTTAATATTTGTATTGCTTTTATTAATTCTTTACGAAATAAATTCCTATCGAAACTCACCTTTGTGAGAATTTGCTTGGTGTACTCAAACATGGAATAATCAGCTTTGGTTACCTCTAAATTAACAGGCTGTTATTGCTTTGTCAAGCAAATTATTTGAACAATTCCGGAATTTTATTAAATGCCTATAAATCAGAATGATTAAATTACAAAATCGGGCAAAAAAGTGTCAATTCGAATGGAAATTAACATTTTTCAACCGTTTTCATTCCACCGGAATGTACTCTGATGCAGTCCGGCCAGGTCAATTACCCTGTCAACAACAGTAGCGGCGAGGGTTTCGAAATCGGACGGGCGTGAATAAAAAGACGGCGATGCCGGACAAATAATTCCTCCTGCTTCGGTGATTGTTTTCATGTTGTTGATATGAATGAGACTGTATGGAGTATCTCTTACCACGAGTATCAATTTCCTTCTCTCTTTTAGTATGACGTCGGCAGCCCGTGTAATGAGATCGTCGGATGTGCCGTTTGCAATCCGGCCCATGGTTCCCATGCTGCACGGACAAACGATCATTGTTTTGTATGCTGCGGATCCGCTTGCAAAGGGTGCGTTGAAGTCGCTCTTCTCGTATGTCTGAAAAGTAATGTTGTCGTATGTCTCGTCTCCCAATTCAAATTTCCATACCTGTTTTGCATTCTGAGACATGACGACTCCAACAGTTTCGATCTGTTCCTTCAACGACTGTAATTTTTTCAGAAGCACCTTTGCGTAAACAGAGCCACTTGCGCCGGTAATTGCCACGATAATTTTATGTTTCATACCACAGGTTTTTTACTTCTTGAAAACTTTCTTCTGAATATCCAGTAGCCGATCATTACGCCGACGGCGTTGGCAAGGGCATCGCGGATGTCGCCGCTTCTGTGAATAAAAACGGTCGACTGTAAAATTTCCACCAGGCAGCCATAGGCGATGCAGATAATAATCGTAATGATTACGGCTTTCTTATTCAGGGTTTCAAAATAAGTTTGCTTTGTAAATCCCATTAACATGAGAAAACTTAAAACGCCAAAGAGTATGAGATGTACGATCTTATCCGGTTTCAGCCATTGTAAAAACGTCAATTCGGGTATCTGATCACCCGGCATTCCGCATAATACGAGGATGATGAATGCCCAGGTAAATGCCGGCCAGTTATGTCGCCAGAACATGGAATGAATTTCAGGCATCAACGCCAACCAATCGACGATAATCGGCGGCAGACAACAGGTTGTTCAATTCCGATGGATCTTTCATCTCGACCTTTATCATCCAGCCATTTCCATAAGGATCGCTGTTGAGTGATTCAGGCTTAGACGCCATCATTTCATTCACGGAAACTATCTTACCTGACACAGGCATGAAAAGATCAGAAACAGTCTTTACTGCTTCTACCGTTCCGAAGACCGTCTCCCTTTCGAGTGATTCATCCAGTGTTTCAATCTCAACATAAACGATGTCGCCCAATTCACTCTGTGCAAAATCGGTGATTCCGACGATTGCATGATTGCCATCAACCTTCACCCATTCATGGTCTTTGGTATATTTCAGATTATCAGGGAAGTTCATTGTAATTTTTTTTTTCAAACCTACGAAATAATTAGCCGATTAGCCAATTTGCTAATTAGCCAATTTGTTAATTAGCCGATTAGCTAATTAGCCAATTAGTTAATTAGCCGATTAGACAATTAGCCAATAATAATATTTCTATAATCTAACAATATTCAATAAGCAGAAACTCCATTGGCTAATCGGCTAATTGGCTAATTGGCTAATTACATTCTATTGAGCCAGCGTAAACCTTATGCTTAACCCTGCATTCGTATTTGAAGTCGGGTAGCTCGATGAAACGAGCGGATCATTTGCATTATAATCATAAAAAGCACGCACATTAAACCTGTCGTTGATCGGGTAATCGGCTGAGAACTTAAATCCAATCGTCCTGGCTCCAACACTTACCTGGTTCGTTCCTTCGATGGCTTTTCGAAGTATCGTTGAATTGTTTCTGAGGTTAATATCGAGTTTCACCGTCAGATCGTTACTGAGTTTTTTGGTGCCGCCAAGTTTAAACGGAAGAGTCACACGTTTAAATTTATAGCCAAGCCCGATGGTATATTCGGTGCCTCTCGTCTCGGTTACCTGGATATTTGAATATGCAAGCGAAAGTGTACGGTCGCGTTTGATTTCAAACCTGGTCTGTAAACTGTTTTTCCAGGTTATATCTATACCGATCAGCGGAGCCAGCTGTTCGGAGATCGTAACCTGCTGAATGTCGAGTTCAGGAATGAAGTTTCCGATGGTGTCGGTATTTGACGGGAAACCATTAGCCTCGGTATAGTATAGGTTTCGCGAAAATGTATTGATGCTGTAAATCGAACGATAACCATGAGAGATCGAAAGCGACTGCAGGAAGGAAGAGAACGGTTTCATCTTGGAAAGCCCGTCGTAGGTTACACGCCAGTTTGGCCGTGGTATATCCGGAAACATATCGATGAGTTTGGCCGACGGCGACTTGCCCGAATAAGCAGACATGAATGAGTAGGTGAGTACTTCTTTCTGATTTAAACCATATCCATTATCATTTCCCTGCCGTGGTACATTTGGATTTTGCTCGTCAAGAAGGCGGGAATATTCCTCACGGTTTTTTAAGAACTGTTCGAAATTCTTGTTGGAATAATCTGATGCATCTTCTACGAAATGGGTGTTCCAGGTGAGATATGAGATTGAAAAGTTACCGGTTTCGGTAGGACTTGTGCTTGTAAAAGTTCCGTCAGAGGGCAGGTATTTAAAATATTCGCTCTTATTCCTCGCGAGATTCCGGTTGCCGGTGAATTCGATCTTAAGGCTTTTAATTGGCTCGACGGTAACACGCAGCGACAGGTTCTCCATATGCGACCGGGTGAAGAAGGCATTAAGTGTTGTATCAGTCGTGAGCCAGTGATTCTTCACCGCGTCATCCCTGATTTCTTCCTGGCTTCCGAAAACAAATCCATAACCCGGAGCAGGAGGCCCTCCCTGGTAATTAAAATCATTACCGATGAAGTCAGGCTTCGGTTTAAAACCCGGTAGCATCGTACCGTTTGTCTCGGAATAACTGGCCGATGCCGTCTTTATCATCATCAGCGTTTTAGCCAGTGTGCGGAACACCGGCTCCAGTGCACCTGGCTTTGACTTCAGCGTATCATTTTTTGCTTTCAGGCTGTCGGCAGGTAATTTAACCTTCGGACGAGGCGGAGGTTTCGGCTGGACGACATTGGAATTAATTCTTTTGAAGTATTCGATTTTATTGTAAAGTGTATTGAGTGTAAGGTTAGCGCTGAACTGAATCGTCTGCGAATTCTGAATCGTATTTGCCCATGGATTGTCTGTCGTAATCCTGTTCGTAATCGTGTCCAGGTACAGTTGTCCTCCCTGCCAGCTGTATTCGCCGCCATACGACACGTTACCGGATATCCAGTCGGTCAAAGGGATTTTCGAAAATGGAATCGTATACGTCACTCTCGAAGCCTGGTGATAGCGATCGAGCCGGCCCATGTTTTTGAGATTTCGCGTTACGGAGTCTCGCTCTTCCTTTGTATCGATTCTGCCTGGCGGCTCATCGATGATTGCATACGCATCGGCATTGAAATCCACCTTCAGCGACCGGGTAAGATCCCAGTTTAGGCCGTAATTCCTGCGCATGTAATAGGTCTTGTCGAACGTGGGAGTGAGTTTGTAATCGAGATCGGTGTTATTTCGTAATTGAGTTTCTGCATACGTGCGGTCGAGACTTATCCTGAAATTAATTGCAGAAGGAATCAGGTTGAAATTAAAATCCTTCACGAGCCGCAGCCATTTCGAATTCATCGTCGGCGATTTACTTTTCTCGAAGGGAGCAATTGGTTTGGACTGACTGTTATAATTATAACCGACAACTCCCTGGTAAGTCTTTGCAATGGAATATTCGATGTTATAGTTTCGTTGATAGTTTTCCGTGTATGCATAGGAAAAATTCAGATTTTCTACATCGTAAATGTGTGCCTTCTGATTGCTTCCCGTCTTCACCTTTCTGACGTTTGTGAAGTTCAGGCTCTTTCTCTCCGTATAATCTTTGACGGTCTTGTTGATTTGATCTCTCTTTTCGGGATCGGGTGTTGCATCCAGTGTTTTTTCCAGTAAGACGTCAGGATCGAGCGGGTTGTATTGCGGACTTATCTTCGATTCGGAATAGCCGAAGTACATCGGAATTTTTATGCCGCTTTTCTCCGGTAAAAATTTTCCAAGTTCAAGACTGGTGGAAAAATCGTATGATGATTTGTCTTCCCTGTCCCGTTCACTTACTTTTTTCTCGATGCTGCCCCATCCGGCTGTGCTGTGATTTCCGGCTATGGCCATGTTTCCAAGGTCTGCAAGTTTTGCTGTGATGCGTGCCGTGGAAGCCCACCCGCCATTTTCGTCGAAGTCAGAAAGCCTCAATTCATTAAACCAGACCTCGCCGCATAGTTTTTCACCTGTACCGCTGGCATCTTTCGGATTCCGGATACCAAGCATGATCGAACGAACGCTGCTCAGATTCGGCGTTCCTTTTATCATAATCGTCCGGTCACCGATTTTCACTTTGTAAGGCGTGAGTAACGTAATGCCCGGGTTATTGCTCATTGCTGTGTTACGAGCCAGCTTTGCATTAATGAGGTCGTTCAGAACGATTTCAATATTATTTGCCTCGGGCCATATCACATACGGGTCGTTGCTGCCAACCTGGCTGATCTTTAACGGAACATCATACTCATAATAGTTTTCATTGAAATCGCTCCCAAGCCTGATGAATGCATGCAGGTCGCCGTCATTTAATTCTGTTTCTCCCACTACCGATTCGGCATGAATGAAAAGTTTCAGCTTTTTATACGACCGGATATCGAATTGCGTGTTGCGATATGCTGCGCGCGCATCGCCGTCTTCAAGTTCACAGACTTTTAACGATAACGATTGTTCATTGACTGACGTCAATGCCGGAGCGCTCGGATCTCTTTCCTGTTCGATGCCAGGAGGCAGCACATAATTGAACGGCGTTCTCGAACCGTTCTCTTCAAGACTCACCGCTGATATGTCGAACGATGTTCCGCCCGGAACCTCAGGTGTAGGACTGTATTCTCCCGGCTGAAGCAGCGAATACTGGTAACGGCGCCACTCGCCGCGGAGGAATTCCAGTTTTGCAAAACGACAAATGACCGGCTTCTGGAAGTTTTTCATGAACATCCTCACAAATTCAATGTTCGTAAGCTCGGGATTTCCTATTGTACGGTTAGGGAACTTAATGGGAATCTTAAACTGGTACCATTTTGCAGTATAGTTTGAATCATTTACGGGGTGAACCGGAGCTGAAATTTCATCAGTGATATAATTCTGACCCACAACCATGTTTCCCGGTTTCAGCACAATCTTGTACTGGTAATAATTCTCACCGATGTTCATGTTGTTATCGCGGTTGATATCTTCCGCATCAGGAGTTGCAGTATAAATCGACAACAATGCATTCGGGTCCGTTGGAGGAACGGAATTTCCTTCATGGCCGTTCCATCTCTTATATCTGTCCAGCACAGTTACTCCCGGGGCATCGTATGAATCATCCAGGAAATACAGGAAATCATCAGTTGACGGATCGTTGTCGGCTGCCTGATATGCACCTGAGGCCGTACCGAAACTGTTGACTATCTTCTGAAGAAATGTTGGCTGGAAAAAACTTCTCTCATTTGCATCGTTCAGTCCGTCAAGACCCACATCCTGTGCTATCCTGCTGGCATTGTCGTTATCAAATGCATTCACGATAGACTGCTCATTCGGAACGGCGCCCCAGGCCGTGTAACTCGTCGTATAATTATTGATCGGTGAAGGGAGTCCGTTCTCAAAACTCTTTCGCTGATCCCTCAATACATCTTCTGAAAGTGTGCCTATATTGAAATAAAGTTCTCCGCCTGATCCGTCATTCGGAGTGTGTACTCCGAAAGGATCGAGCATCCAGAACTGGATAAACTCGATGTTGTTCGATTCGAAGTCTGTGGTCTCGATGCGGCGCATAATTCCACCCCAGCGGGATTCGGGAGTCAGTAAATTTCCGGAAGCGTCCACTCCCTTCGAATAAGCATTCGGGTCAACGTCGTAGTTATAGGGTCCTCTTTCGCTCGGATAAAAGGCCACATTCATACACGTGATTGATTGCGGCGTCTGCCGCTTTACATTCGGGAAAATCTCTGTCTGCGAAACTTCCCTGACGAAATTATTACTCTTCTGATCTTCATCCACGATGTCGCTCTGAGCTCCCTGGTCGTTCTGGAAAATATTGTCGACATAATACCATGCAACCTTTGCCCTGTTCAGGCCCGAAGTAACGGAGTCTTCGTCAGCCTCCGGAAACATCGTTGCTTCCGTCTGGCCTTCGGGTACGGAAGACAAAAACCAGCTCACCGGGTTTTTTAAGTCGAGCGGTGTGATGGCGCCTTCGAAGTCATCGATATAAGAAATACCGGCGGCACCAACCGCCTTCGAGTGGCCCGGAATGATCTGTGCAACCTCACCCGTGAAGGTAAGATTGGATGTTTCTTTCGTGCTGTAAAACGGTAGCTTGTCCAGGAGTTTCGTCAGAAACCTTGAATCTCTGCGGTAACTGCCATCCACTCCCCACTGTGTATTTGAAATGGGCTCGTCTCCGATGTTTACTTTTTGCGTAAGCGGTTTTTCATACATGTGCATCAACGTACCGCCCACGATGAGGTCTTTGTTGAAGGTATATTCGAGCCTCGTTCCGAGCAATGATTTTGTCTGAAGTGCAAACAATGAATTACTCTCCAGGTCGATTGACACAGGCGTATTGGATCTTAATATTCCTTCATTGATGATCTTTACTCTTCCTAAGGTGTAATCCACGGTGTAGTCCTGATTCTCGACCAGCACCTGTCCGCCGGCCTTCACCTTCACGGAACCGGGCGGAATGTTGACCGCATTCAGCGGAATCTCCGAACCAGAGGAGGAAAGGAATGACCCACGCAGGCTGAACTTATTTTTCTCCGGCTGTTGCTGCGCTGCCGTCTTGGTTGAATCGTATAGCGCATCATAGGCATAGAACCCTGCCGTGGTCTGGTCGCCGCAGAATTTTCCTCGGATGTAACTTCCAAATGGTTCCCTCACCGGGAATATCACTCTGCCTGACTGAGGATAAATTGTAAAACCCGAAACAAAGTCGAATACTCCGTCAGGCTGTGGATTTAACTGGGAGTTCAGGTGGTCGAGGTTGAGGACCGTAAGCAGAGGAATGCCCTTGATGTTGCTGCAGCCATTCGGAATGTAATTGATGTTACCGCCAATGCGATCATCCTGGTATAAAACATCGAGCCTGAATTTGTCAGGTGAAATATTATATCCTCCGAGTGAATAAACGTTTTTCATCATCAGGTCCCACGTATAATTCTTCGGAGTAAAGTTTGTACTGTGAAGTAACTTTACGAACAACGCAGAGTCGCCGGTAACCCCCGAACTACCCGTAAGTTCTCCGACACGATGCGCCTGACCGTTATAGGTGTATTCATAGGCAACGGCAAGCACTTCGTTCGAACGGAGTTTCGTATTCAGTGATATGTATCCAAGTCTCGAATTGTAGGTATATTCCGTTTGCTGGAGCAGCCTTGCATTCTCGACTGTTTCGTAGTTTTTTGCCCTGTTGAAATTTGTTCCGTTCACCGAATTGTAGTTTTCAATCAGGGTGGAATTTGAAATCCTCCGTAAGCTGTTAAGTCCTACGCGTGCATCCATCAGCGGCAACAAATCGTTTGAGCTGTCCGATGGTACTACAATTCCGGTAGGAGAATTGAGCACAAACGTCTGTGTTGAGTCAGGATAATATTCCCCTAAATCCGCAAACGCAAGGATGTTTCTGTTCTGGTTGTTCTGTGAACTGACGGCGCCACGCAAAGTGATCCAGACCTCTATTTTGGTGATGTTGACAGCTGAATTGATGTGAGTGAGATCTCGCAGCGACTGGTCATAATTGTTTACGAAAAACTGTGCAAGGAAGAAGTGTTTGTTGTCTTCGTACTGATCAGCCTTGATATCGAAAGTAGTCGTTTGTGCACCGCCCTGCACATCAATGTGTTTGGGTTCACCCTTTTGCTGTGAGAATAAAGCGGTGACATTTAATTTGCCGAACTGCAACTGAGTTTTGATTCCGAATAAGCTTTGAGAACCTTGTATCAGCTGCGTATTTAGCGGCATTGTAATGTTTCCGGCTTCGATCTTTTTGATGATATCGTCTTCATAACCGGTATACTCGATTTTCATTTTATTCTCAAAATCGAAAGTGGATTCGGTGTTGTAGTTTGTGGTAAGTTTCATCTTGTCGCCGATGTTGGCGATCACGTTCATCTGGATTCTCTCCCTGAAGTCGAAGGTGGTAACTTTCCTTTGCTGGATGGGAATGGATGGGTTTTCCGTATTCGACACATTGAGTGCGAAGCTCAGTTCGGCCGAACCCTGCGGACGTATATCGATTGTATTGCCTCCGAAGATGCGATCGAAAACGACGCTGTTAACAGTAATCTTTGGCGCAAATTTTTTCTTGTTGAGTGCATCGTCTTCGCCGGCCCGCTGCTTCCAGTATTCCCGTGTAGATGAGTTGTAAGAATGTTCGATGAATTCTTCAAACGTCATGTACGAAGGGTTCCTGTAAAACAGGCTTCCCATATTTTCATTGATGTTGTACCTGTTGTTATCCGGATCGTACTTTACGTCGGTCTTTATGTTTGAAGGATCGGTGCCATACATCGGACTCTTCCCGCCTGACTCAGAATAAGAATCGCCGTAACGGTCGTGAAAGGGGTAGCGAAGCTGGGTGGTATCGGAATCCGAAATGGTTTCGGTGTAGGCGCCAACCCGCAATGGCCCCGCAGGCTTGCCTGATCCCCATGCAGATACAAGCATGGCTAAAGCTCCTCCAATCCCAAAAAAATATTGCTTCACTCTTGTCAAGGGCGAAAAGTTAATGTGGTAAATAACAGTTTAAAAGTAGAGTTTTGCCTATGGTTTTGGGGTTTTGTTAGCGAGGCCTAAAATAGCTTTTTTAGCTGTTCAAACGACAAAGGATGAACCGTGATTTAATATCAGAATTTTATTTTTAATCGTATTAGTTCCTGAAGATTTACCTGTGAATATTTATGATCATTCGTACGCATAATATTCAAATTGGATGCAACAATCCTGTTTGAAATTAAACGCAGGGCTTATCAAATTTCTATTAAAAATCAGCTTTTTACAAAGCTTTTAGGGCATTCTTGATCAGGTCTTCAACATTTGCCGATGGACTATCCTTCAGTATGGCCTCGAGCGTACGGTCGATGTTGTTTCTTGCAAATCCAAGTGTCAGCAATGCGGCCATGGCTTCATCTTTCACTTTCAGGGTGCTGATGTATATACCTGCATGAGAACTGTCTTTTTTGAGTTTACTCTTCAACTCCAGGATCACGCGCTGTGCGGTCTTTTCACCAATACCCTTTATGCTTTGCAGCTTTTTAACCTGCTCTGTTACAATGCAATTTTCAATTTCAGCAACATTCATCGACGACAACATCATTCTTGCCGTATTACAACCAATACCCGAAACGGTGATCAGCAGCCGGAACAGCCGTCTTTCTTCTTCATCGATAAAACCGAACAACGTATGTGCATCCTCGGTTATTTGAAGGTGTGTAAAAATAAAAATGTGTTCTTTGTCAGAAATTTTTGAATAGGTGTTTATGGAAATATTTACAAAATAACCTACGCCTCCGCATTCAACGATAATGTATGCAGGGTTTTTTTCGATTAATTTACCTGAAAGGTGATGGAGCATTTGAATTTGTGTTTGAAGCCCGTAGTCTAAAGCCCGGACTCAGGCTTCGGACTACAGACTCTAACATACACGGTGTACTTGATTTCTTTTGTTAAATTGTTTTAGTGTTTTATTGTTTTATTGTTTTACTGTTTTATTGTTTTACTGTTTTACTGTTTTACTGTTTTACTGTTTTACTGTTTGCTATTTTAATTCCCAACTTCCCAACTTCCCAACTTCCCAACTTCCCAACTTCCCAACCTCCCAACCTCCCAACCTCCCAACCTCCCACCAACTAAGTATTCTTCCTCGACTGGGCATCAACCACGGCAATCGTAACCATGTTTACAATCTCGCGAACGGAGCTTCCCAATTGAAGAACGTGTACCGGTTTTTTCATTCCAAGCAGTACAGGCCCTATGGCCTCGGCGGCGCCCATTTCCTGTAAAAGCTTATAGGCAATGTTTCCGGCTTCGAGGTTGGGGAAGATGAGCGTGTTGGCGCCTTCATTTGAAAACTCGCAGAATGGAAAATTATCTGAAAGTAAAGAAGGGTTAAGGGCAAAGTTTGCCTGCAATTCTCCGTCGACCATCATGCCGGGATATTTTTTCTGGAGTATGGCAACTGCGTCGCGGACTTTCTGAGCCTCGGGTTCATTTGAAGAGCCGAAGTTTGAAAATGACAGCAGAGCGATTCGCGGCTTCACATTAAATTGCTGCACTGCCCATGCGGTAAGAACTGTAATTTCTGCAAGGTCTTCTGCAGTTGGCTGAACATTCACCGTTGTGTCGGCGAAAAAGATCGGACCTTTTTTGGTGACCATGATGTACATACCGGCAACTTTTTTTACATCGTCCTGCGTACCGATGATCTGCAATGCCGGCCTGATCGTATCGCCGTATTTTCTCGTGAGTCCCGAAATCATGGCATCCGCTTCGCCGGTTTCGACCATCATGGCGCCATAATAATTCCGTTCGTTCATTATTTTTTTTGCCTCGTACAGTGTGAAGCCCCGGCGTTTGCGTTTCCTGAAAAATAAATCGCCGAATAAAATTCTTTTCTCTTCTTCAATTCTGGGATCGATCACAGGAGTGTCTCCAAGGTCGAGGTTGTTTTCTGCAATCAGCCTCGCGATTTTTTCTTTGTTGCCGAGTAAAATCGGACGGGCTATGCCTTCGTCACGCACGATCTGTGCGGCTTTCAGAATCTTGTAAGTGTCAGCTTCGGTGAAGACGATCCGCTGCGGGTTCTGTTTCGCTTTACTGGTAACCACACGGATGAGTTTGTTATCGAGCCCCAGCCGTTTTCTCAGGTCGTCAATGTAATTCGTCCAGTTTGTAATCGGCGATTGTGCCACGCCGGACTCCATCGCCGCCCTGGCAACGGCCGGCGCTACCGTGGAAATCAGGCGCGGATCAAGCGGCTTTGGGATGATGTAATCGATGCCAAACGTCATGTTCTTCTCGTTGTATGCCATGTTTACGATTTCCGGAACGGGCTCTTTGGCAAGGTCTGCGATCGCCCTCACGGCTGCCAGTTTCATTGGCTCGTTGATCTGTGTGGCTCTCACGTCGAGCGCGCCCCGAAAGATGTACGGGAAACCGAGTACGTTATTCACCTGGTTTGGATAATCAGAACGGCCCGTTGCAATAATTATATCCTTCCGTGCTTCATGCGCATCGGGATAGGTAATTTCGGGATCGGGATTCGCAAGAGCAAATACTACAGGGTTTTTCCCCATCGATTTCACCATCTCTTTCGAAACAATATTTCCTTTCGACAATCCCAGGAACACGTCGGCGCCTTTCATGGCATCTTCAAGAGTATGAACATTTTTTGTCGTCGCGAAGAATTTCTTGTTCGCATCCAGGTCTTTCCTTTCTACATGAAGCACGCCAGTGCTGTCGGTCATTATGATGTTTTCTTTCTTTGCTCCAAGCGCGATGTAAAGTTTCGCGCAGGAAATCGCCGAAGCTCCTGCGCCGCTGACAACAATTTTTACATTTTCTATTTTCTTCTTCGTGAGTTCGAGTGCATTCAGCAATGCGGCACCGGAAATGATTGCCGTACCATGCTGATCGTCGTGCATGATCGGAATCTGCAATTCTTCTTTCAGCCTCCGCTCGATTTCAAAACACTCCGGGGCTTTAATGTCCTCAAGATTGATTCCCCCGAATGTCGGCGATATCGCCTTCACGGTCTGCACAAATTTCTCTACATCGTTTTCTGCAATCTCAATATCGAATACGTCGATGTCGGCAAAAATTTTAAATAACAATCCTTTTCCTTCCATTACAGGTTTGGCCGCTTCCGGACCAATGTTTCCGAGTCCGAGTACAGCCGTTCCGTTTGAAATCACCGCAACAAGATTTCCCTTGGCGGTGTATTTATAAACGGTTTCGCTATCTGCAGCAATGGCCAGGCAAGGCGCGGCAACACCCGGAGAATAGGCAAGTGAAAGATCCCGCTGTGAACTGTAGGGCTTGGATGGAATGACTTCGATCTTACCCGGGCGCCCATGCGCATGATAATCAAGGGCCTCTTTATTTAAATTTGAATCACTCATAATTTTAAAATAATTTCTACAAGACTAAAAAAGCACTCCTGGTTACGAGTGCTTCAGAAAGAAATGCTCATTACAAATTCTTTGATAGAACAAATATAACCTCTTTATTTTTATTTGAAAAGTTATACTATATGTTATTGATTTTACATGGATTACTCGAATTTCAGCAGAGGATTTAAACATACCTTCCATGGATGCGTATCGTGTGCAACAAACTGCAATTCCAGCAGCCATTTTATTACCTTCGGATCATATTAAATCATTCAATTGTATCGGTATAAAAATTCATGAAGAGAATAATTATTTTTTTGTTCTTAACCGCAATCGCTTTCGTCATGAAGGCGCAAAACTTTAAGGCAGGTGTCCGTTTCGGTTTGGCAACTTCACAGGTGAACGGAGATGCGCTCACAGGATTTGACAAAGTCGGTTTAATCGGCGGCGGGTATGTTTATCGTAATTTATCGGACCGCTTTTCATTACAAATGGAAATGGTTTACATCCAGAAGGGCAGCCGGATGCCAACTGACGACTATAACAACTATTACCGGTTGAGAGTTCATTACATTGAAGTGCCGCTTTTCCTTCGCTGGCATGTTTCAAAGAAATTTGACGTTACCGGAGGATTTGCATTTGGAACACTGATTTTTTCAGAAGAGGATAATCAATTTGGTGTTTATGAAGATGCAGAACCATTTGAAAAATTTGAATTTTCAGGGAACTTTGGAATGATTTATCACCTTGGAAACAAATGGTCCTTTGACGGGCGTTTCAGTCAGTCAATAGCCACCATCCGGCCGGCTCCGGTTTCAAGTTCAGCCTTTTTCGACGGTGGACAATACAATGTTGTTATTGAATTGACTTTGATAAGAGATTTTTGAATTCGTTAATTCGTTGATTCGTTGATTCGTTAATTCATCAATCCGTACAATAACTAATTAACTAATTAACTAATTAACTAATTAACTAATTAACTAATTAACGAATCAACTAATTAACGAATCAACTAATTAACGAATCAACGAATACCCAAAGGGGCATATGTAAAATGCGTATATTCGTGATCGGGTTATGCCTTTAAAACAGATGAAAAACGATTACATTTTTACAGATAGTCCTGCGATCGACCAGGTTGGAATTGAAGAAAAAATTACCAGGTTTACCAAAAGGAGTGTAAAGAACGAGTCAAAGGTCGCTGCGCTGAAGATGGCTTTAAGCATGATGGACCTCACCACGCTCGAAGCAAAGGATACCCCTGGAAAAGTGAAGCAACTTTGCACCAAGGCCATGTTTCCTCATTCTGGGATTCCCGGTATCCCATCTGTTGCCGCTGTCTGTGTATATCCCAATCTCGTGAAGGTGGCAAAGGAAGCGCTGAAAGGATCTAAAGTAAAAGTGGCAGCAGTGTCTACCGCTTTTCCCAGCGGCATGTCGAGCAGGAAAGTTAAACTGGAGGAGACACGGTGGGCAGTGAACGAGGGCGCAGATGAAATTGACATGGTCATTTCGCGCGGACATTTTCTCGCCGGCGAATATAATTATGTGTTTGATGAGATCGCTGCCGTTAAAGATGCCTGCGGAAATGCACACCTGAAAGTGATCCTCGAAACCGGTGAACTCAGCACGCTCGATAACGTACGCCGTGCAAGCGACATTGCCATGCATGCGGGTGGCGATTTTATCAAGACTTCAACCGGGAAAGTCCAGCCCGCCGCTACATTGCCCGTTACCCTTGTTATGCTTGAAGCCATACGCGATTATTATTACGATACAGGAAAGAAAATCGGCATGAAGCCCGCAGGCGGAATCGCCACGGCAAAACTTGCCATTCAATATCTCGTTGTTTTAAGAGAAACGCTCGGCAACGACTGGCTCACGCCTGATCTTTTCCGCTTCGGTGCAAGTGCACTCGCAAACGACGTGCTCATGCAGATCGTCAAACAACAAACCGGGGTTTACCAGAGCATCGATTATTTTTCCAAAGATTAATCACACAATGAAAAAGACAAAGAAAGAAACTTCACTTGATTTTAATTCAGGCTGGTCCTATGCCCCGGCACCGGAGAGTACGGATCATGTAAAGTTAAAACCGCAATACGAACTTTTTATCAACGGAGAATTTACAGCGCCTTCTTCCGGAAAATATTTTGATACCATCAGCCCCTCCAGTGAAAAGAAACTCGCGTCGATAGCCGAAGCAAACGAAAAGGATGTCGATACAGCAGTAAAGGCAGCAAGAAATGCATACGATAAGTACTGGAAAAAGATGCCGGCAAAAGAGCGCGGCAAGTACATCTTCCGCATTGCACGCATCATCCAGGAACGTGCACGCGAACTTGCAGTCATTGAATCGATGGATGGCGGCAAACCCATACGTGAGTCGCGCGACATCGATGTTCCTCTCGCCGCTGCACATTTTTTCTATTACGCCGGCTGGGCAGATAAAGTCGAATATGCCGTGCCCGGAATGAAAGCGACTGCTCTTGGCGTTGCAGGTCAGATCATACCATGGAATTTCCCTTTGCTCATGGCCGCATGGAAGATCGCCCCCGCTCTCGCTGCCGGAAATACCGTTGTTCTCAAGCCCGCGGAAACCACATCGCTCACTGCGTTGAAACTTGCGGAGATCATTGGCGAAGCCGGACTGCCGCCGGGTGTCGTGAACATCATCACAGGTGCGGGCGCCACAGGTGCGGCAATTGTCAACCACCCGGGCATCGATAAAATTGCTTTCACCGGATCAACAGAAGTTGGCAAGATTATCCAGAAGGCAATTGCCGGGAGCAATAAAAAATACACACTCGAACTCGGCGGCAAGGCCGCAAACATCATCTTCGAAGATGCCGCCATCGACCAGGCCGTAGAGGGAATCATCAACGGAATATTTTTCAACCAGGGACACGTTTGCTGTGCAGGTTCGAGACTGTTCGTCCAGGAAAGTGTTGCGAAAAAGGTCATACGTAAACTCAAAGACCGCATGGAGACTCTTATTGTTGGTGATCCGCTGGATAAGAACACCGACATCGGTGCCATCAATTCGAAGATGCAGCTCGACAAGATCAGGCAATATATAAAGATCGGCATGAACGAAGGCGGGGAATGTTTCCAGACCTCATGCGCTTTGCCATCGAAAGGCTACTGGCACAGGCCGACACTTTTCACGAATGTATCGCAGTCCTCCAGGATCGTTCAGGAAGAAATCTTCGGACCTGTGTTAACGATACAGACATTCAGAACTGTAGAAGAAGTCGTGGAGAAGGCAAACAACATCCCATATGGATTGAGCGGCGGGGTTTGGACGGATAAAGGCTCAAAGATTTTCAAAGTAACGAATGCTTTACGTGCCGGCGTTGTGTGGGCGAATACTTATAACAAGTTCGATCCTACATCGCCGTTTGGCGGATATAAAGAAAGCGGAATGGGTCGTGAAGGCGGTTTGCACGGACTGATGCCGTATTTACATATTGATAACTGAGGAAAATTTTAATGACAATGGACTCACTGGAAAAAAATAAATCAGTCGTAGATGTACAATCGAATGGTTCGGTTTCGAAAAGCGAAAGGCTTGACGTGATGAAGACCTATAAGATTTATATCGACGGAAAATTTCCGCGTACGGAATCAGGAAGGTATTATCCGCTTCAGGACAGTTCCGGAAAAACGATAGCAAACATTTGCCGTTCTTCGAGAAAAGATTTTCGGGAAGCAGTTGTAGCTGCAAGGAAAGCACAGGCAGGCTGGGCAACTAAGAGTGCATATAACCGGGGGCAAATCATCTACCGCATTGCCGAAATGCTGGAAGGGCGTCGTCAGCAATTCATCGGCGAATTGAAGGAGCAGGGCAGTACTGCAGCACATGCAGAGAAGGAAGTGAATCTCTCGATCGACAGGCTTGTATATTATGCGGGATGGTGCGACAAGTACCAGCAGGTGTTCAGTTCCGTGAACCCGGTGGAGTCTTCACACTTTAATTTTTCCGTACCGGAACCGATGGGAGTCGTTTCCATGCTTGCGCCGGAAACAAACGGATTACTCGGATTGATTTCCGTCATCATTCCCGCGATTGCAGGCGGCAATACAGTGGTTGTACTCGCATCTGCTTCCAGGCCGTTGAATGCGGTAACTTTCGGAGAAGTTCTCAATTCGTCAGATGTGCCCGGAGGAGTTGTAAATATCCTTACGGGTCAGCGTTCCGAATTACTTTCTCATTTTGCGTCACACATGGATGTGAATGCAATCGTATATTATGGCGACGACCAGGCTGAGATTCTGAAAGTAAAGCAATCTGCTTCCTTGAATGTGAAGAGAGTTGCGGTATATAAAGAGAGTGATCTTGCAGAGGATAAATCCCAGCATCCGTACAGGATTATGGATCTGCAGGAAATAAAAACCACCTGGCATCCGATCGGTCAATAGATATGCTTTATCCCTTAGAAGAAACGGTCAGCCGCGATCAGCGCATTGCGGCGATGAATCAGCATCCATTTGTAATCTGGCTCACGGGGCTCAGCGGTTCAGGAAAGAGCACGCTGGCATCAGGATTGGAGAAGCGGCTCGTGGAAAGAGGCTTCAGGACGTATTTGCTCGACGGCGATAATATCAGAACGGGGCTAAACCGGGATCTTGGTTTTTCAGAAAAGGACAGAAAGGAAAATATCCGTCGAATCGGCGAAGTGTGTAAGCTGATGAATGATGCAGGGCTCATTGTTATTTCTTCTTTCATTTCTCCATTCCGGTCAGAGCGTGATTTTGTACGCTCGTTGTTACCCGCTTCCGATTTTGCCGAAGTATATGTAAACGCTTCTCTCGAAAGCTGTGAAGCACGTGATGTGAAAGGCCTCTATAAAAAGGCTCGTAAGGGGCTGATACCCGACTTTACCGGCATCAGTTCGCCCTATGAAATTCCTGCTAATCCCGAAATCGAACTCTTTACAGACAGGGAAACACCGGAGGAGTCGATTGGGAGATTGATGGATTATTTGCTGCCGAAGATAAGAGTGAGTTAATTTTTCGGATAATTATTTTTCTATTAAAAGATAATATTATCCTGATGGCCGGTCCGCCCGGGAAATAAATATAGTCGCCGTTTGTGCGGGAATTATTGCTAAGCAGTAATTGTTTCTAGCTCAAAAAAATAAAAATGAGAAATCGAATGAATATTATTTATTTTTAATTTCAATACTTTCAAATTACTCCAAAACTGTGTTTTCTATACCTTTATATGCATTCATCATTAATACCAATTTTATTACCTTCAATATAACTAAAACCCCCAAACCTTCGTTACAGGACTACCTTTAGCGCTCATCTAACGCTACATCATTTACCATGTTTAGTTACAACCTGGATCATTTACGTGAACTGGAATCGGAAAGCATCTTCGTAATACGCGAAGTCGCTGCACAGTTTCAGAAACCCGTTTTGCTTTTCAGCGGAGGGAAGGATTCCATCGTTGCTTCATACCTGGCAAAGAAAGCCTTCTATCCGGCAAAGATTCCATTTCCTTTAATGCATATCGATACCGGGCATAATTTTCCGGAGACGCTTTCATTTCGGGATAAATGGGCAAACGATCTTGGGATAAAATTAATTGTCCGGTCTGTACAGAATTCGATTGATACCGGAAGAGTTAAAGAGGAAAAGGGTGCCCATGCAAGCAGGAATGCTTTGCAGACGATTACCTTGTTGGATGCGATAAAGGAATTTCAGTTTGATGCAGCCATCGGCGGAGCCAGGAGAGACGAAGAGAAATCGCGTGCGAAGGAACGCTTCTTTTCACATCGCGACGAATTCGGACAGTGGGATCCGCGAAACCAACGCCCGGAATTATGGAATTTGTTTAACGGACGCAAAAATATCGGCGAACATTTCAGGATATTCCCGTTAAGTAACTGGACGGAAATCGACATCTGGAATTATATCTACAGGGAACAAATTGAAATTCCGGATTTATATTTTTCCCATTACCGAAAAGTATTTACTCGCAACGGCGTCATCTATGCCTTTGCAGATTTCATGAATTTGTCGGATGGTGAGATCACGGAAAACATGGAAGTACGCTTCCGAACCATCGGCGACATGACCTGCACGGGTGCAACGGTAAGTCGTGCGTCTACAATAGAAGACATCATCCGCGAAATATATTCTTCAAAAGTGACTGAAAGAGGTTCCCGCATCGACGACCGCAGAACAGAAACCTCAATGGAAGATAGGAAGAGGGAGGGGTATTTTTAGGGAGGGAGGTTGGGAGGTTGGGAAGTTGGGAAGTTGGGAGGTTGGGAGGTTGGGAGGTTGGGAGGTTGGTAAGTGGGGAAGAGGGGAAGAGGGAGTGATTTAATTAGAAAAAGAAGACAAAAAAAATAAAGAAAAATATACTTACAAGAATTTAAAGCCCGTTACCCACCAACCCACCAACCTTCCAACCTTCCAACCTTCCAACCTCCCAACTTCCCAACCTCCCAACCTTCCAACCTCCCAACCTCCCCAAAAAATGCCCCTCCGAACAGACATAGAACTATTGCGATTCACAACTTGCGGCAGTGTAGACGATGGTAAGAGTACCCTCATCGGAAGGTTGCTGATGGATACAAAAAATATCCTCGAAGACCAGATGCAGGCTATCGCTTCTACGAGTCTGAAGAAGGGTTTCGAAGGTCTCGATCTTTCGTTGTTAACCGACGGATTAAAAGCAGAGCGTGAGCAGGGGATAACGATCGATGTCGCTTACAGGTATTTTACAACATTGAAGAGAAAGTTCATCATTGCCGATACTCCCGGACATATTCAGTATACCCGCAACATGGTTACCGGCGCTTCGACGGCTAATCTTGCATTGGTTCTCGTTGATGCCCGCAAGGGTATGGTCGAGCAAACGAGAAGACATGCATTTATTGCAAGTTTGTTGCGCATACCTCACATGGTGGTTTGCATTAACAAGATGGATCTTGTCGGTTACGACCAGGATACGTATGAAAAAATTGTAGAAGAATTCCGCATGTTTTCATCCAGGCTCGACATCCAGGATATTCAGTTTATTCCTATCAGCGCAAAGCATGGTGATAATGTGGTGAGCCGTTCTGAAAACATGCCGTGGTATGAAGGCGCAACACTCATGTTTCACCTCGAAAACGTTCACATCAGTTCGGACCTGAACCATATCGATTGCCGGTTTCCTGTCCAGTATGTGATCCGCCCGCAGATGGAAGCCTTTCACGATTACAGGGGGTATGCAGGTCGAATCTCAGGCGGTGTGTTTCGCAAGGGCGATGCGGTGGTTGTATTTCCTTCCGGCTTCAAGACCAGGATCAGGTCGATCGACTATTGCGGCAAGAGCATCGATGAAGCCTTTGCGCCCATGTCAGTAAGCATTAACCTTGAAGATCACGTAGACATTTCCCGTGGCGATATGATCGTGAGGGAAAATAACATTCCACGATCAGGCCAGGACTTCGAAGTCATGCTTTGCTGGCTCAATGAAAAGGAGCTTAATCCGAAGGCGAGTTACATTCTAAGACATACTACCAGTGAGATGCGTGCCTTCGTGAAGGACATCCGCTATAAAATCGACATCCTCAATCTCCGCAGGATGCTGAATGAGCCGACGTTGATGATGAACGACATCGGCCGCGTACAATTGCGGACCACACAACCTCTCATCTACGACAGCTATCGCCGCAACCGTTCCACAGGCAGCTTAACGCTTATCGACGAAAGCACAAATGAGACCGTCGGCGCAGGCATGATAATTTAATGGCTTTGGATAATAAAAGACTCAACGAACTTACCCGCCTCGCACTTGTCGCTGCAATCAAAGCGGGGGAGAAGATCCTCGAAATTTACGAGCGGACTTATTCCGTAGATTATAAAACTGACGGCTCGCCTTTGACTGAAGCCGACAAGGCTTCTCATGAAGTCATCATACACGAGCTGAAAAACACCGGGCTTCCCGTGCTTAGCGAAGAGGGGAAAGAAATTCCATTCGACGAGCGGAAGGGATGGGAATATTACTGGCTGGTGGATCCGCTCGATGGAACGAAGGAATTCATTAAGCGCAATGGCGAATTCACCGTCAACATTGCGTTGATGGAAAATGATCATCCGCGTTCAGGCGTCATTTTTCAGCCCGTAAAAGGACTTGCTTATGCAGGCATTGTCGGGGAGGGACTTTATAAATTTTCTGTCGATGACGATCTCGTTTTTGATGAAAAGAAAAAAATAAAGGTGGAAACTAAATCCGGACAGGATACGATAAGGGTCATCGCAAGCAGGTCGCATAAATCGGCCGAGACGGAAAATTTTATCACCGATCTGAAAAAATCTAAGAACAACAATATCGAACTATTGAATGCAGGAAGTTCGCTGAAGTTCTGCCTGCTTGCAGAAGGTTCAGCCGACGTTTACCCGCGTTTTGCTCCGACCATGGAGTGGGATACTGCCGCAGGTCATGCACTTCTCAAAGCTGTGGGAAAGAATATTTATCTTCATCCCGCAGGAACGGAGATGAATTATAACAACCCTGTGCTGATTAATGATTGGTTCATTGCCAGGTAACCTTCGTGAGTCGCTGAGAAAATTCAGGACTGACAGGGAATATGGCGAGCTCATACGGACAAGTTTTTTCGCCCTTCTGGTAAGGATGACAGGCATTGTCACCGGTTTTTTAGTCACCCTGCTTACAACAAGATATTTCGGAGCCGAGGCCCTTGGAATCGTTAGTATCTGCCTGGCCATTCTGAGTTTCTCTTCCGTTTTCGGTAAACTGGGGTTAGACGTAGCCCTCATTAAATTCGTCGCCGCTTTTTCGCAGAAGAATGATTTCTCAGGCATTAAAGGAGTTTATTTCGAAGCGATAAAGATTATTTTCCCTGTAACCATTTTGATTTCGGCAACACTCTATTTCCTGGCACCGTGGATGTCCGATGTTCTTTTTCACAAACCGTATCTCAGGGAGTTGTTTTATCTGAATGCCTGGTTTGCATTGCCATTGGTTTTACTGCTTGTGAATTCCGAATGCATGCGGGCAATAAAAAAAATCAGGACATATACTTTCTTTCAGACAGTATCTGTTTCAATGATCGCCGCTGTTCTCCTTACAGTTGCATCGTTTTTCATTCGTGATAAGATGGTGCCCGTCTGGATACAGTTTATAAGTATTACCGCTTCAGGAATTTTTAGCACGATACTATGGTTGAAGTTCAGCCGTTTTTTTTCCGAAAAAGCATCGAAAGAAATTACTGCCGGCACCTTGATGTCAACATCATCGTCGATGTTTACGACTACACTGATGCAACTCACCATGTCATGGGCGGGAACGCTGATACTCGCAGCATACGTGAACGAAACCGAGATCGGTATCTATAATGCCCTGGTGCGGATTTCCGTCGCCACGAACATAACCATTCTTGCGGTAAACAGCCTGGCGATGCCCCGGTTTGCTCAGTCGTTCGCTGCAAAATCGTTCGACCAGATGAGGAAGATGGCGGAAGAATCCTCGCGACTTATATTTCTGACTTCCCTGCCCATATTTTTTCTGCTTGCATTTTTCCCTGAATGGATACTTTCAATTTTCGGAAAAGAATTTCCTGGAAATGAAAAAGCACTTTACATTTTATTGGCAGGTCAATTCATCGTATGCATTTCCGGTTTGCCGTCACAAATCCTGAATATGTCCGGAAAGCAGAACATCCTGAGAAACATTGCTGTCTTTTCCGCTGTAATAAATGTACTGTCATGTTTTTTATTGATTCCCGCCTGGGGCATCATCGGTGCTTGTTATGCCCAGCTAATCGGGATTTTTTCCTGGAACCTGCTTAGCAACATCAGTGTGAAGCGGAATTTTGGCTTTTATGTGTTTTTTAAAATCAAATGGAAGAAGGAATAAAGACTCCTTTTTTTAATTTAGTGCAGTGGAAAAGACACATAATTTTTCAGATAACCAAAGGCTTCCGCCTTTCATTGCCTATCTTTTTCTGTTTCTGATTTACGTTTCGACATTCCGGATTTTTGCAACACTTCCGCTCGAGGGTCTTCACCAGTCTGTTTCAACCGCAGGCATCATTATTTTTTCGGTCTATTATCTGCTGAATGTTTCCGTTAATCTCAGAAACTACCGCATCACCAAAATCGATTTGTTGTTATGGTTATTTATTCTGGTAAACCTGATTGCAGCGTATACGGGGAATAAGGTATTTGGACAGCCATTTTTATACGGACTCTTAGCACAGCGATCGGTCCTGTTATCGCTCTCCGGCATACTCCTCTTATCATTCTTAAATAAAGGCCTCGTCACGATCCGACAGGTTGAGCGATCATTCTTTTTTATTTCATTGCTGCTTCTTCTTGCCTGTTATTTTTTCACTTTGTTTGTTGATCCGTCGGTATTCAGCAGCGATGAATTCGTGACCTATAGTCCCATTCGGGGATACCGTTACAGGTTTCAGTTTGCACTGGTTGTTATGCTGTTATTCTATTCGCTGTTTAAAGTCACACAGGAACGAAAGAAACGCTATTCAATAGTGGTACTGCTCATTCTCATTTACATGATCTTTTTTCTTCAGTCGCGCACCAGCCTGGTGGTTTTATTTATTACCCTGTCAGTATATTTTTATCGTAATTATTCTCTGAAAAGGAAAGTCAGGATCATCGTTTTATATGGAGGATTGCTTCTCGTTTCGGCAGCCGCTTTTATCAGCTTCGGATATACAACCATGATCGACCGTTACCGTCTGTTGTATAATAATGTACTCGACGCATTCACGAATGAAGCGCCTGTTGAAGCTTCTTCAGCCATCAGGTTCATGGAATATAACACTGCACTGGAATACATCGCAAGGAATCCGGTATTAGGCAATGGTTTTATCAGCAGCCAGTGGAAAGGAGGATATCAGAACATCTTTGGGTATTTCTACCCCGTCGATATTGGCATCATGGGTAATATTTTCGTTTATGGTCTGATCGGCACTTTTATAATTTATCTGCCCTATTATTTTTCCATGAAGATGTCGGGGAGGATCAGTACTCATAACGTTTTTTGCAGGTCATGCGAATACATGCTGCTGTTTTTTTTCTTCAGCATGTTTTTTTCTGCCGTGAATATCAGGGATTCCGCAAGTGTTTTCTTCCTCGTGTGCCTGATTTATTACTTCCGTTTTTATGCTCCCGGAGAAATTAACCGAACTATGATTAAAACGAAAAACATCCTTGCATGACGGAACCCGGTTTTCTGGTGGTTGGCGCAGCACGGAGCGGAACTACAGCACTGCATCAGTATCTGAAACAGCACCCGCAGATTTTCCTTCCATCGTTGAAGGAACCCTGTTTTTATTGTTTCGCCGGAGAAAAGATAAATTATAAGAAAGGAAAATTTGCCTTTGCAGTCACCGATGAAAAAGAATACAGGAAGTTATTCAGGAATTCCGGGCCCGCTCAGCTTCCCGGTGAGATGTCTACTCCATATCTGTATCTTTATTCGCAGACCATTCAGAACATTTTCAGGTATCATTCTGATCCTGCACGTTTAAAGATCCTCATGATCCTGCGTAATCCGGCCGATCGTGCCTATTCGCAATATCTCTGGAGAGTAAGGGACGGTCGTGAGAACCTTTCATTCGAAGAAGCATTGAAAGTGGAAAAGCAGCGGATGGAAGAAAATTACAGCTTTGATTATTTGTATGCATATCGCGGACTTTATTTTAACCAGGTGAAGGCATATCTTGAAAACTTCAATCATGTGAAGATTGTCAGGTATGAAGATTTCAAATCCGGTTTTGAAAATACGATGTCGGGCATTTGTGAATTTCTTGGAGTGGATGCTGATTTTAAATTCACGCGAAAGCCAAATGTAAACAGCTCGGCATTTCCGAGATTCGGAGCCCTGGGAAAAATGATAACAGTTGAAAGTAAAATCAAATTCAAACTCTTAAATTACATTCCTGAACAAACAAGAATGAGCATCAGGGAACAATTTATCCGGTGGAACACTTCAAACAAATTTCCGCAGCCTGTTGCTGCAGCAACCAGGATCTATTTACAGGAATTTTTCAGAGATGACATTAAAAAACTTGGCTCCCTCACCGGTATTGATTTTTCATCGTGGCTGAATCCGGAAAAATGAATATTCCCCGAGTCGCCATTATCGATACCGTAGGTCGGAAGGCCGGCCTCGATCATTATGATCTTTCTCTTGCTAAGGCTTTGAATGAAAAATCTTTCTTCGTAAAAATCTACAGCAATTTCACTCATCAATCCTTTTCCGAAAAGTGTTTTCCCTTTTTGCCGGAAAAGCGGATTGGCATTTTTAAATTGCTGTATGATTTTGTTGCCGTGCTTCGCAAGGCCAGGTCAGAGAAGATAGAAACGGTTATCCTCCACCTCTTTCATTCTGCGGTTTTTGATTATGCATTGATCAGGCTCACACGGATGTTTAAATTTCGTATCTGTCTCATCGTTCATGATGTGGAAAGTCTCGTTGAGCGTCCCGGTTCGGGCTGGATAAAGAGTTGCATTCGCAGTTCGGCCGTTGCAGTGGTTCATAACAGGGCCACATACGACGATTTGTTGTTCGTCGCCGGAGAGGAAATAGGAAAGATGGTTAAAATTATTCCCCACGGGAACTACATAGGAGTTGTTGTGCCTGTTGATCGTTCAGCAGCACTGAAGTCGCTCTCGCTCGATACCGGTAAAAAATATATTTTATTTTTCGGAATGATAAAAAAATCAAAGGGTCTTGGCGATCTGATACATGCCATGAGCCTGGTGGACAATGAAATTGATCTCATCATCGCAGGCAGGCCAAGAGATGTTTCTTTTGAAGAATACGAAAAGATGATCCGGCAACTCGGGTTGAAGAAGAGGATACATACGATGATTCGTTATATTTCCAATGAAGAGAGAAATTTACTTTTTAATGCCGCGGATGCATTGATCATCCCTTATCACCGGATCTACCAGAGCGGTGTATTGATCATGGGAATGAGTTATCGGCTCCCGGTGATCGCAAGCGATCTTTCTTCTAACAACCTGATGTTAATGGAGAATACAGGATTGCTTTTTAAAGTTGGCAATTCTTCTGATCTTGCTCAAAAAATTAATTCGTTGTTTACTGATAAACGTAGAAGTGATTCAATGGCAGACAGGGGCAGGGAATTCGTCGCCGTCAATAATAGCTGGGACCGGATCGCTGATGAGTTCGCAAATATTCTGAAAAAATGAAAGTGTCAATTATCGGGACTCATGGTGTTCCGGCAAGGTATGGAGGATTTGAGACCTTCGCCGAACATATTGCAATCGCATGCGCAAAAGCCGGAATTAAGGTAAGGGTGATCAATGAAAAATCAAACCCTATTTTCCCCTGTCCCGAAAACGTGGAAATAGTGTCTTCTTCATTCGACAAGGGAAAGTCGCCATTCAGGTTTTATAAAAATTCGCTCAAGCTCGCAGCCGGCAGTGATATTATCTTATGCTGTGGAGTCGGCGGTGCATTTTCATATATGGGAGCGAAGTCCGGAAAAATGAAGATCATCACCAATGTTGACGGCCTTGAACACCTGAGAAAGAAATATTCAATGCTGCAGCGATGGATGATTTATCTTCTTCAGTTCAGCGCTACAAAAAACAGCGATGTGCTCGTGGCAGACTCCCAGGAAATCTGGGGTTACTGGATCTCGCGGTTTCGGAAATACACAGGTAAGATCAAGGCGATTCGCTATGGAGCCGACG
The DNA here is from genome assembly GCA_964595205.1 of uncultured Flavobacteriales bacterium. Taxonomy (GTDB): domain Bacteria; phylum Bacteroidota; class Bacteroidia; order AKYH767-A; family 2013-40CM-41-45; genus JADKIH01. The sequence continues at coordinate 90,858 of CAZQOQ010000036.1, forward strand.
AGTGTCTGCCTTTCGATCCGGGGGTGCTTACAAAGTATAAGCTGGAATTCAGGGAATATTTTTTAGTCATTGCAAGGCTGGTTCCGGAAAACAACATCGCTGAAATCATCCAATCATTTAAAAAATATATAGGAAGAAAAAAACTTTTTATCGTCGGGGCGCTGGAGAACTCTCCCTACGTTTCCGAACTGAAGAGAATGGCCGGTGAAAAGATAATTTTCGCCGATGCCATATACAACAAAGCGATTTTAGATTCACTCAGGCAGGGGTGTTTTATTTATATTCATGGTCATTCCGTCGGAGGCACAAACCCTTCGCTGCTTGAGGCCATGGCTGCGAGTTGTGCATGTTTGTGCCACGACAATGTTTTCAATCTCGAAGTTACCGAAGGCAACCAGATCTATTTTCACTCTGCTTATGAACTTGCGATCCTCATGAATTTACTCGAGCATAAGTCGAACGATCTTGACGCCCAGCGTGCGAAAGCGCTTGAGAGGGTGAAGAAAAGTTATTCCTGGGATCAAGCCTGCTCATTATACATCGATTTGTTCAAGCAGTTGTACAATGAAAAGGCATAACTGAAAAAATCATGTGTTCAGATGAGGGAATCATTATTCGGACTTTTGACAAGGCGGAAACCGGACCCTTATCAGCTTTAACTGAGAGTGAATACACTGGCAGGGAAATTTCCGACATCGCGTATCTCGACTGGGAATACCGGCGAAACCCGGAAGGCAATGCCTTGATTCATGTAGCCGAAGCCGGTGAGCGCATCGTTTCCCAATATGTTGTACTGCCGCGGAGCTTTTCCGTGAATGGAAAAATAATCCCGGGTTCATTGTCTGTCAATACGCTCACACATCCCTCTTTCAGGGGAAGTGGACTTTTAAAAACTCTTGCCGAAAAGACCTTTCACCTTTGTACTGAAAACGGAATTCAGTTTACCATCGGCTTCCCGAATCCGGTATCGCATCCATTGATACGAAAGCACGGCTTATTCGAAACGACCGGGTATCTTCCTTTACTCGTCATGCCATTGTCTCCCGTAAGTTCATTACTGAAGTATTTTTCCGGTAAGAGAAGCAAGTCAGGTGAGGAGATCATCCTGGATGACTGCAAAAATATTTTTAATGAAATCCCGGGGACCGGATACTTTAATTTTGAAACTGATGAAGACCGGTATAAAAATTTGCTGAGAGAATTCAATGGCGCTAAGCCCATACTGAAGAACCGGACGTTTGATTTTTTAAAATGGCGATATTCCGAAATCCCCATACGCAGATACAGCCTTTTGAAATTTGAAACCGGAAACGAATTGAATGCGCTCGTGGTATTGCGTGCCAAAAATATTTTTGGATTGCGCTGTGGCATAGTGGTGGATATGATCTCTTCCGGCAATGAAAGAGGTTTAACGGTTCTCTTCCGGACCGTAAAAGAAATAGCCAGGAAAAACAGTCTCGACCTGGTATTTACCACCGTATCGCCCCATGCTGCCGAATTCCGCCTGTTAAAAAATAGCGGCTATCGGCCCGTTCCCGGATTCTTACTTCCACAGAAACTCGCATTTATCATAAGGAAGCACACAAATGATTGTCCTGCCGGAATAGATGATTTTAAAAAGTGGTTTCTTACTTTTGGCGACTACGATATTTTTTGAATGAAGATATTAACCTTCGATCTGGAAGACTGGTTTCATATTCTCGACAACCCGCAAACAGCAAATCCTTCAAACTGGAATTCCTTTGAAAGCCGGGTTGAGGGGAACACGGAACGTTTATTGTCTCTTCTTGATGAAAAAAATATTACCTCTACCTGGTTTTGCCTCGGGTGGATAGCTAAGAAATATCCGAAGTTGATTAAGAGAATTTCTGAAAATCATGAGATCGCATGTCATTCCATGAATCATCAGCTGCTTTTCAATATGTCGCCCGCGGAAGCCGGAGATGATATTCGCGGCAACATACATTTGCTGGAAGAAATAACAGGGAAAAAAGTTAATGCCTACAGGGCGCCTGGATTTTCTTTTACGAGAGATGTAAAATGGCTGATACAGGTGCTTGCTGAAGCAGGGATAAAATACGACTGTTCTGTATTTCCCATGCACAGGAATCACGGTGGTTATCCGGGTTTACCAGCTGCCGGGCCATGCCGCATTTCGTATCATGGAGTTGTAATCAAAGAGTTTCCGATGAACAGGCAAACTCTGCTGGGATTTCCAATAGTCTTTTCCGGTGGCGGTTATTTCCGGTTATTACCATATCCGGTAATCTCCCTGCTGATGAAGAAGTCGGAATATGTGATGACATATTTCCATCCACGTGATTTTGATCCCACTCAGCCGGTATTGGAATCACTTCCCATGAAGAGAAAGTTTATGTCATATACCGGTTTAAAAAATTCTTTTTCCATGTTAAACCGGTTGTTAAATGATTATAAATTTATCGCTTTGGAACAGGCGGCCGGAGAAATCGACTGGAACGAAACGCCTGTAATTAATCTCGAGAAATATTGATGATACACTTCAGGGAAAAGGTAAGTAAATACGCTGCATTGCTTCTGTTTTTCATGCAAATGCCCGGATCGGCTAAAGCTCAGGAATATTTATATCCGCTGAGCCGCGACATGAACACACGCATCAGTTCATTTGTTAATGAAGACACGAGTGGTTTCCATACTTCCATGCAGCCTTATACTGTGGCAGAAGTGAAAAAGATCATGCCCTTGGATTCGATCTGGCAGCCTATAACCGGAACGTCAAAATTTTATGACACCTGGGTGGGTAGAAAACTCAGGAAGGAGCATTTGGTTTTGGTTGACGAGGATGACATCCTCCTTTCGATTGACCCGGTTTTCAATTTCCAGGTCGGTCGCGAAAAAGAATCGAAGCGTAATCTCTATGTGAATACAAAAGGGGTGCTGATCAATGGCAACGTAAATGATAAGTTCTTTTTTTATACTCAGTTTCATGAGAACCAGGCGAGGTATGCAGATTATGTTGACAGCTTCATCACTAAATACGAAATCGTTCCCGGGCAGGGCAAGGTGAAGTTTCTTGAAAACAAGACGTACGATTTCAGCCAGGCGACCGGCGGGATCGCATATACGCTCAACAGGCATTTTGATTTTCTCTTTGCAAGCGACAAAGTTTTTATCGGCGACGGATACCGTTCACTGCTGATGTCTGATAACTCATACAGCTATCCTTTTCTGAGAATCAACATGACGTTCTGGAAATTCAGGTATACCGTTCTCTATGCAGTGATGCTTGATTACACCACCCCGCATGATCCGGATGTAGGCTATTACAAAAAATATAATACCACACATTATCTCGACCTGAATATCGGTAAGAAAAATAAAGTGTCGCTTGGAATTTTCGAGACGATCATGTTTGAACCAGCCGCTTCCAGGGGGTACGAGTTGTCGTATCTGAACCCGATCATATTTTTGAGGCCGGTAGAAAATTCGCTCGATTCGCCCGACAATGTTTTGCTGGGATTAAATGCGAGATGGAAGGTGAACCGTCATAATACGCTATATGCCCAATTGATGCTCGATGAGTTTATTATGTCGGAGGTAAGGGCGGGCGATGGCTGGTGGGGAAATAAACAAGGCGTTCAATTCGGGTTGAAGTCGGCCGACGTATTCAGAGTAAAAAATTTAAATTTTCAATCCGAGTTTAATTTCGTCAGGCCATATACTTATCAGCACAGGAGTGAGGCCCAGAATTACACGCACCATAACCAGGCTTTGGCTCATCCGCTGGGTGCCAATTTCATCGAATCGGTTACATTCGTCAATTACAGGTGGAAGAATTTCTTTGGTGAAATCAAATACCAGTGGGCAAAGCTTGGCCAGGATACAGGAGGACTGAATTTCGGAAACGACATTTTCAGAAATTACCTGGATCATGGACCGGAATACGGACATTATATGTTCGATGCAACGGAAGCAAGATTGAATTCAGTTGAGTTCAGACTCAACTACCTGGTGAATCCCAGGACAAATTTCAATATAGAATTCGGAACTGTATTGAGAAAATTCAGTGATGCATTTTCAGATAAAAAAACGACGATGATTTATTTTGGAATACGGACCAACCTGGAAAATTATTATTTCGATTTCTGAGAGTCATTTGATGAGATGTTAAATTTTCTATCGGAGCCATTGTTACTCTTTTCAGTATATATCGTTAATATGTTTTCGATTCTCCCGGGAGAAGTTTCATTTTCATTTTATTACATTTACCGGGATGTTTAATTTCTTCCTCTGCTTTTTAACATCCTTCCTGGTTGCATTTGCATCCATACCTTCGATCATCAGGATAGCCAACAGGCTGTCATTATTCGACGAACCGAATGAACGGAAGATGCATAACGACCGCATCCCGTTACTCGGCGGTATTGCTATATTCGCTTCCTCATTATTTGCTTTTACGATCTGGGCGGCGCCCTTTTTCGAATCGCAACATCTCTTTATTATCGCTGCACTGATAATTATTTTCTTCTTCGGCCTGAGGGATGACATTGCTCCACTGGCGCCGGTTAAGAAACTCTCGGGCCAGGTGATTGCTTCCCTTATCGTCATTCTTTATTGTAATATCCGGCTGCAGGATTTTCACGGTATATTCGGCATTCATTCATTATCATTTATTCCGTCGGTGTTGATTACACTCTTCGCAATGCTATTTATTATTAACGCATATAACCTGATCGACGGCATCGACGGACTCGCATCCGGGTTGGGAATAATTTCTTCAGCCGTTTTTGGAATCCTGTTTTACATCTATGGCGATTACCTGATGTCTGTTTTGTCTTTTTCCCTCTGCGGCGCACTTTCCGGATTCATTCCTTATAATTTTTACAGGGCAAAAATATTCATGGGTGATACGGGAACGATGACGATGGGATTTATCCTCGCACTGCTTTCGGTTTATTTCCTGGAACTTTCGCGTGTGACTGAAATGAATATGTTCTTTACATATTCGTCGGCACCCGTTTTTGTTTTATCGGCATTGATCATACCTGTTGTTGACATGATGCGCGTATTTATCATACGCATCTTGCGTTTCCGGTCACCGTTTTCTGCCGACAGGAATCATATTCATCACAGGTTGTTGCAGGTGGGATTCTCTCCGGCACTTGCATGCTGTGTATTATACTTTGTAAATATTTTATTTGTCGCCGCCGCCTGGTTTTTACGGTTCGGTGATCCTGTCATTATATTTTATTCCCTGGTTTTCAGCGCCGTTATACTTACACAATTACCACAATTGTGGTTGATGTTTAAAAAGATTAAGCAGATCGTTTGAAAAATCAACCACTTTTTACTGTTATTTGTAAACATTAATGGCCGAAACAACTATCCTGGAAGAATTTAGAAAGAGTGGTGGACTTAATCGTTCCGTATTACAGGCTCTGATGTTTCGTCTTTCGGGTCTCGGGCTCATTTTTCTGCTCCAGGTCATGCTCGCGCGTTGCATGGGTCCGTCGCATTATGGCGACTATACCGTTATCATGACCACACTGAACCTGATTCTCGTTTTGAGCGTTTTTGGTTTTGACTCTTCCATCCTGCGCTTTCTTCCATCCTATTTGGCAAAGAAGGATTTTGCTTCGGCGAATGGCTTCGTTCGTTTTTCTTACCAGATGATTACAATTCTATCGCTCATCTGCAGTATCGGACTTTTTGTTTTTCTCCTTACTAAATCAAAGAAGTTCAATATCTCATTCTCCGAAGGGTTTTTCTGGGGTGTGCTCCTGATTCCCTTTTTAGCATTCATGTACCAGGCTAATGCTGTTTTAAGGGCATTGAATAAGATCAAGACATCGCTGCTTTCGGTATATTTTTTATCTCCGGTTTTGATCGGGTTAACGTGCCTTTATTATTATTATTCGCACAATAGCCTTACGGTAGACGCTGCCATGTTTATAAACCTTGGCTGTTCTGCCGCAATATGCATATTCATCAACCGCAGGGCAGGAAAGGTAATGAAGGACCAGGCGCCAGCCGATGCTTACCTGTATGAGCGTAAAAAATGGCTTTCGGTTTCGTCGGTTCTTTTTCTCACGACAGCTCTTGATCTTTTATTAAGACAATCAGATATTCTCATGGTGAGCTATTTTTTAGGAAATACAAAAGCAGGCTACTATTCAGTTTCAGCCAAACTTGCCTTGCTTGCCTCATTGGGATTATCGGTCGCCGATTATGTTTTCATGCCAAAAATTGCTGCACTTTTCGAAGGCCGGCAACTCATGAAACTCCAGCAGTTTGTCCGAAATTCTTCACTGCAGATTCTGAGCATCACCCTTCCCATTTCCTTCATTTTATTCATCGGTGGCAAATGGATTTTAGGGTTCTTCGGTGAAGCGTTTTCGATTTCTTATTTACCGTTGGTAATACTCCTGTGCGGACAGGTAATTAATGCAATGACCGGCATGGTGGGAGGATTAATGACGATGACCGGTTACCAGAAGACTTTCTTCACTTTTTATTTTCTCGCTTTCCTGCTGCAGTTTTTTCTGAACATAATCCTGATTCCTCGTGCAGGCATCATCGGCGCTGCCATCGGATCATGCCTTGCAATGATATTTTTAAACCTCGCGGCGTATACTTTTGTAAAGAGAAAATTGAAGATCAGGGCATCGTTTTTTTAGAGCCAAGAACCAAGAGCCAAGAATCAAGAACCAAGAACCAAGAACCAAGAGCCAAGACAAATTTTGTTCTTAATTCTTAATTCTAAATTCTAAATTCTTAATTCTTAATTCTTAATTCTTGGTTCTTGGTTCTTGGTTCTTGGCTCCTGGCTCCTGGTTCCTGGTTCTTGGTTCTTGATTCTTGATTCTTGGTTCTTGGTTCTTGGTTCTTGGTTCTTGGTTCTTGGTTCTTGGTTCTTGATTCTTGGTTCTTGGTTCTTGGTTCTTGGCTCTTGGTTCTTGGCTCCTGGTTCTTGGTTCTTGGTTCTTGGCTCTTGGTTCTTGGCTCTTGGTTCTTGGTTCTTAAATTATGACAATCCCTTGATCCAAATGTCAATTTAAATATTATATTTGTGAACAAGCATTTTCATCATGCAAAAGGTCTTACGTCTAAGTCGTAGTGTTACCCGTTTTAAATCAGCTCAGCTTGGTGAAAAGTTCAACTATCAGATCAAAAAATTTTTTCTCGAGAATAAAATTTTAGGCAAAGCAAAAGCGAATGTAGAGCATGCCTATCCTATAGATTTCCTGCATTCATATACCACTACATGCGGCTTGTCAGGGAAAAAATTTACGCTGATCAGCAGATCAAAGGAATTTAAGGAGGAGATTAACTGGAATTTCAACGGCTTCGGTGTATTATGGAATGTGATGTTCAACTCGTTTGAATTCCTTAGCAATGAGAGCATCACCGCGGATGATGGCCTTGCCGCTATCAGGTCGTTCATCAGTTCGGCAAAAAACAATAAAAGCTATTTTGATTCGCATTGCATTACAGGTCGCATCATCAATGCCGTAAAGTTTTGTTCAAGATATAAGGTTCACGACCCTGTCGTAAACGAGTTTATTTTTTACCAGTGCATATATCTTAAGAAGAATCCGGAATTTCATCTCAGGAATCATCACCTGCTGGAAAATGGTTTCGCTCTCCTGTTCGCTTCTCTTTATTTCAACGATTATGCATTCTTTGATTTTGCCGAACGATTACTTTATAATAACCTGCCCAAGCAAATTCTTTCCGACGGCGCACATTTCGAATTGAGTTCGATGTATCATCTTTTAATTTTGCATCACATAATCGATTCCATTTACATCCTCAATAAATCGAATTTTCCTTCAGATCGTTTAAAAGCCAGGTTAAAGCAATATGCACCGAAAATGCTCGGCTGGGTTCATCAGCTTCAAATGACAAATGGCAACCTTCCTGCCTTTAACGACAGCGCCGATGGTTATTGTCCGCCGTTACGTGCAGTATTAAAAATTGCTGCCGAAATGAAAATCGATGCAGCCATCCTTCCTTTAAAAGATTCCGGGTTCAGAAAACTGAAAAACCGTAATTTCGAAATGGTCGTTGATGTGAACGGACTCTCGCCACAGGAATCGCCCGGACATGCTCATGCTGATACATTTCATTTTGTAATGCATGTTTTTGGCGATCCGTTCATCGTCGATACCGGCGTGTCCACATTTACTAAAGGAAAAGAGCGACTGTATGAACGTTCAACCATGGCACATAATACAGTGGTTATTGACGACAAAAGCCAGAGTGAGGTCTATAGTTCTTTCCAGGTTGGGAGAAGAGCCAGAGTGATTCATCTCAAAGAAAATAATAATGAAATCGAAGGCACTCATGATGGTTATTCTCATCGAGGTGTTTTGCATACAAGGAAAATAATTTTCAGAAATGATTTCGTTGAAATCGTCGATACCGTAGTCTCAAAACGGCTGGTTAACTGTAAAGCATATTTGCACATCGATAAAAAAAGCGGGCTCGTGAAACAAGGCGATAAATTCATCTCACGTTTTACCACCATTGAGTTTTCAAATCACCTCTCAGTAGCGCTTAATGAAGGCTGGCACACATCTGCCTTCGGTCAGCGTTCCCCATGCTATGTAATTTGTGCAGGCTTTCAAAATGAAATTGTTACGAGGATTGGGCTCAATAAATGAATTTGAAAATTCATTAGTTTGAAAATTTGAAAGCGGCTACTTATTTTCAAATTCTTAAATAATTTGTAAACTTGCACCCTTTCCAGAAAAATGCAGGAAAAATCCATCATTCTTCCAGATTCCTATTCCTTTACCACCCGGATGCAGGATTATGTTCAACTGACTAAGTTCCGTTTATCGAGCCTGGTCGTTTTTTCTGCCGTTATGGGATATCTCATTGCAACCGGCAGCCAGTTTAGCTGGGCATCAATAATTTTACTTTCCCTCGGTGGGTTCCTTGTTACCGGTGCGTCGAATGCATTAAACCAGGTTATTGAAAAAGATACCGATAAGCTGATGGACCGGACCTCTGACAGGCCTCTTCCTGCCGGAAGAATGTCTGTTTCTGAGGCTATATCTGCCGCAATCTTTATGGGCTTAACAGGGGTCGCGATTTTGTGGATCGCTTTCAATCCTCTCACCGGTGTCCTGAGTTTCTTCTCTTTATTAATTTATGCATTCATCTATACCCCTTCAAAAAAACTTACCTCTTTTTCGGTACTCATCGGTGCAATACCCGGTGCACTCCCGCCTTTGCTCGGTTGGGTAGCGGCAAAAAATGAGATTGGTCTCGAAGGACTTATACTTTACGCCATTCAATTCATCTGGCAGTTTCCTCATTTCTGGGCCATAGCATGGGTTCTGCACGACGATTATCTGAAGGCTGGATTTAAAATGCTTCCGGGTAAAGGCAGAACGAAAAGTTCTGCGTTTCAGACACTCGCTTATACAATCTGCCTGATACCGCTGGGGTTTTTTCCTGAACTCTTTGGTTTTGCAAATACTGCAGTGACACTCCTTCTGGTTTTGACCGGTATATTTTTTACCATGCAGGCCCTAAAACTCTTTGGCGATTGTGAAATGCGCTCTGCGCAGAAACTGATGTTCGGTTCTTTTATTTACCTGCCTGTAGTTCAGATAGTCTGGATGATACATAAACTTATCTAGACGATGTATTACATGCCTGAAGCCATCAAGCCAGTCAACCCTGCAGATCCCGAAATTAAAAAAAAGGCATTGCGTGCATTGCTGTGGCTTGGCATCGTGAGTATAGTCATGCTCTTCGGAGGACTTACCTCAGCGTATATCGTTCGCCAGGGGGAAGGGAAATGGGTCGAATTTGCACTACCGCAATTATTTAAGTTGAGTTCCGTGATAATCGTCCTGAGCAGTCTGAGCATGCAATGGGGATTGTCTGCTATTAAAAAAGATAAAATTAAAATTCTCAAAACAGCATTATTTATAACCTTCCTGTTAGGGCTGGGATTCATTGTAAGTCAATATTATGCCTGGTCAGAACTTTATCATAATGGTATCGTTTTTACGGGCAGGATCAGCGACATAAAAACAGATTACCAGTACATTCCTTCAGGCAAAGAAACAGTTGCTGAAGTTTCCGATGCCGGAAATGTTGCCGGATCGTTTTTATACGTCCTTACCGGCTTGCATGTCATGCATTTAATAGTGGGAGTGATTGCATTAATTATTGTATTTTCGCGCGCATTGTTGGGAAAATACACACTAACAAATTACAACGGTGTGAAGATGTGTGCGATATACTGGCATTTCCTGGGAGGCTTGTGGTTATATTTATTTTTCTTTTTACTTTACATCCGTTAAAAAAAGAAAAAACATAAACGAAAATCGAATTTGAAAATTAATACTTCTTCATGGCAAATCATTCTGCAGTAGCAGCTACAACAGGTAATTCAGTGTGGGGAGGAGGAGATTCTCCTTTCAGGGTAAGATGGGGAAAACTGTATATGTGGATATTTTTAGTTTCCGATGCATTTACATTTTCAAGTTTGCTTATCGCTTATGGCTCATTGCGTCACCGTTTTTCCGGGATCTGGCCAAAACCAAATGAGGTGTTTACCCATTTTCCATTTATCCACGGTCACGTACCTCTCGCTTATGTCGGATTAATGACATTCATCCTCATCATGTCGTCCGTTACAATGGTTCTTGCTGTAGATGCCGGTCACCAGTTTAAAAAATCTGCTGTCCTGAAATGGCTCGGTCTCACCATCGTCGGCGGTTTCATGTTCCTCGGTTCGCAGGCCTGGGAGTGGTATCATTTCATTCATGGTTCCGAAAAGGGAGCTTACATACTTGCCGACGGCCGGTTTGCCCGTACTGACGATCTCGAACCTGGTGTTCTCAAGTTCCACGACGGAACCATGGTTGAAGGTTCGCAGGCCCAGGCATTGATTGCCGGCGCTCAGAAAAATATTATTGGTGCAAACCTGAGAGAAAACGAATATGGCAACACGCCATTGTTCGGAAATTTCTTCTTCTTTATCACGGGTTTCCATGGTTTCCACGTATTCAGCGGCGTGGTCATCAATATCATCGTATTCATTCTCGTCGCAAAAGGATTCCTCGACCGGAAGAAGGATTATGAACTTGTCGAAAAAGTTGGTCTCTACTGGCACTTCGTTGACCTTGTGTGGGTATTCGTATTCACATTCTTCTATCTCGTTTAACCTCCAATTAAATAAAAATGACAGATATTCATCACGAACACGTTTCACATGAAAGTGTAGATAAGGCTCACAGCGGATTAAACTCAAAGGTGATCTGGAAAGTGTTCTGGATACTTTTAGGCGTTACGATTTTCGAAGTAAGCATTTCCTTTACTCCGCTTTCCAAAGATATTCTGCTTTATACTTTCATCCTTCTTACTATTGTGAAGGCTTATTATATCGTCGGGTATTTCATGCATATGAAGTTTGAGGCAGTGCCTTTGCAATATTCCATTCTGCTTCCTTTTATTCTGATTGTTTATCTGATCTTCATTGCTATCTATGAAGGAATAGCGCTGGGATTGATCCCCTGATGTAGCCGGAAATGGACTCCCGCTGGAAAATTCTTGCGCCCATATTAGTTATCCTTTTCCCTGTAATTTTCTGGATATTACTCACCCGGGGACATAATACTTTTAAAAAACTTCCCATCGTTGCACCTTATGAATTGTCGGTTTCGGGCGATACTGTCTATCATACCATTCCTCCTTTCGAATTCACCAACCAGCAGGGCAAGAAGATTTCTGATAATGACCTGAAGGATAAAATCTACGTTGCAAATTTTTTCTTCGCTACCTGCCAGACTGTTTGCCCTCAAATGAATGAGCAGGTGCAGCGGGTGCAGGAGGCTACGAAAGACCTGAAAGACTTCCGGATCATTTCATTTACTGTCGATCCGCAAAACGATACGGTCGAAGCATTAGCGGCATATGCTGAGAAAATGAAGGCCGATAATTCAAGATGGTGGTTCCTGACCGGGAATAAAGATTCAATCTATACACTGGCGAGAGAAGGTTTTCTCGTACCGGCTTCCGCCGGCAGTGAGGCACGCGATTTTTTTCATTCGCAGGATCTTATCCTCGTCGATAAAGAAAAGAGAATGCGTGGAATCTACGACGGACTCGAAAAGGCCGACGTAGATACACTCATCGATGAGATCAAAGTACTCCTGAAGGAGTATCAGAAATAAGTGAGCGGCCTTTACTTTTATTCTGTTCTTCAACCAAAAAAATGTCTCAAAACAGATCAGTGGCACTCACAAAATACAGCGATCGTTTCTATAAAAAAGTGATCTGGATTTTTTCCGGGATCATCTTTCTTGTCATTTTAATCCTGTCGCGGCTTCCCCGTGCGGAGGTTATGCCGGAATGGGTACCATTTCTGCCTGCAATCAATGCATTCTTAAACGGAACAACATTTATCATTTTACTGATTTCCTACTATTTCATCAGGAAGAAAAAAATACACATTCACCGGAGACTGAATATCACCGCAGCCATCTTGTCTGTTTTATTTCTTGTTTGCTACGTAACGTTTCATTCCTTTGGTGTCGAGACCCGATACCCGCATGAGAATTCCTTACGACCCCTTTACCTCGTGATTCTTTCCACTCACATCATACTGGCAGCCATTGTAATGCCCCTGGTTTTATTATCTTTGTACCGTGGTTTAACCATGCAGGTATCCAGTCACCGTAAAATTGCACGTTGGGCATTTCCTGTCTGGTTGTACGTCACACTCACCGGGGTAATCGTTTATCTTATGATTTCTCCCTACTACAAATTCTGAAATGAAAAAGTCTCTTTATATTTTTCTTCTCGCTCTATCAATGATGCTGATATCTGTCGATACTTTTTCTCAGTGCGCCATGTGCCGTCGTGTCGCAGAAACAGGCCACGAAAATGAAAACAGCGCCGCCAGAGGTTTGAACAGCGGCATTCTCTACCTGCTTGCTATACCATATGTTCTCGGTGGCATTGGGGTTTTCGCCTGGTATAGGAATAGGAAGAAAGAGTAGGTTGCAATTTGAAAAGGCTTTGTTTTCTGGAAATGGTTGTTTATTGATTATTCGGCCTTCGGCCTTTGCCCTTCGCCCTTCGGCTCAGGGACCGCCTTCAGCTTCGCAGGGCTGAAACAAATCCATTTGAAAATATAACCAATGAAAATTTGAAAACGAACTGAAATCGCGTTTTCAAATTGCCGCATTTTCAAATTTCCAAATTCATCCCCAATGACTTATCTTTACCACCATCATGATTTTGCATAATAAATACGACAAAGAAACCCTTAAAAAGAGGCTTTTTGAAGAAAATTTCAAGAGAATCACACTTTCTTTTTACCGGTATGTGATCCTGGATGATATAAATGATTTACGGGATAAGTTCTATAAACAATTGTCGGACCTTGGTGTGCTTGGCAGAATTTACCTCGCCCGCGAGGGTGTGAATGCGCAGGTTTCTGTGCCCGAACACAACCAGAGTGCATTCATCGAATTGCTTAACTCATATCCTCAATTTAAAAATGTCGATCTGAAAATTGCCATCGAAGACGACGGCAAGTCATTTTATAAATTAATCGTCCGTATCCGTCAGAAAATTGTGGGCGACGGATTGAATGACGAAACATTCGATGTAACCAACGTTGGTAAACATCTCTCTGCAAAAGAATTCAACGAGGCTATCCGTCAGCCGGATGCTATCGTTGTCGACATGCGCAATCATTATGAAAGCGAAGTGGGACATTTTGAAAATGCATTTTGTCCTGATGCAGATACATTCCGCCAGGAACTCCCTTTAGTACTCGATCATCTGAAAGATAAAAAGGAAAAAAAGATATTGCTTTATTGTACCGGCGGCATCCGTTGTGAAAAGGCCAGTGCATTTTTAAAACATCATGGCTTCGAAGATGTCAACCAGTTGAATGGCGGCATCATTCATTATGCCCGCCAGGTAAAAGCCGAAGGGCTCGAATCCAGATTTATCGGAAAGAATTTTGTCTTCGACGACAGGATGGGAGAACGAATTACCAGCGACATCATCAGTACATGTCATCAATGCGGAAGACCAAGCGACAGGCATGTTAACTGCGCCAACGACGATTGTCATTTGCTTTTCATACAATGTGAAAGCTGCTCGGAAAAAATGAATGGTTGCTGTACGCCGCATTGCATGGATGTAGCTGCATTGCCTCTCGAAGAACAAATCCGCCTGCGAAAAGGCAGGAAAAAAGATAATGCACACTCAGTATATAAGAGCAGACTGCGTCCCAACCTGAGGGAGTATCTTAAAACACAAAACCACCACACTAATACATAAAAACATGAAAAAAAATCTACTCAAAAAATTACTCTTCCTGTTGTTTATGATTCCTGCCTGTGCTGACAGTCAGGTTTTGTTTTCTGAGTCTTTCTCAAATGACACACTTCCGGCAGGCTGGACAAACGACAGCCTTGGAATGCCTGCAAGGCATCTATGGATTTTTAATGATCAGTTTAACCGCGGCGTTTCGGGTGCCGGCTTCGATACACATTATGCTATCTTCGACAGCGATGAAGGAAGCGTGAATGACAATGTGGACGAAAACGTTGCACTTACAACACCTGATATTAATATTTCCGCGGCATCAGTTTCATTATTCCTCGATGTTGATCAGCAATACAGGGGAGTTACCGGCACTACCGGGGGAACACGAGTGATCGAAATCAGCACGAACAGTGGCGCTACCTGGACGATAGTTGACACCAGCCAGAATGATATCGGATATCCGAATCCTGCCGCTCATACTTCTTATGATATTTCTTCTGTGTTGCCTGCTTCTAATTTAAAGGTTCGTTTTCATTACTATGGAAGCTGGGACTGGTGGTGGGCAATCGATAATGTTGAAATTATTTCCGTTGCTCAATGCAGTGGTTTGCCTATAGCAGGCACTGCTGTTTCTGATGCCAACAATGTTTGTTCTTTTGACACCATCAACCTTTCCCTGAATGGAGAAGATCATCTGATTGGAATCGGTTTTCAATGGCAGTCTTCTCCCGACAGTATTAACTGGACGGATATATTAAACGACACAACTGAATTCGTTAACGTTTCACAACTGGCTTCTACTTATTACCGTTGTGCAGTGACCTGCAGCGGGCAGACTTCCTATTCGGTTCCGGTATTCGTTTCCCAGGATCAACCGTCGAACTGCTATTGTGTTGGCATATTTTCAACAGGTTGTGATATCCTCGACAAGGTCGTATTCAATTCGTTGTCAAATATTAATTCCGGCTGCAATGGAAACGTAAATAACTATATCAATTATCCGGATACGGGTACTGCTACAACCACTGTATATGCTGATAGTACCTATGATCTCATTATCGCCTCCGGAGTAGGTTCCGGAAATCATGGCGCAGGTCTCTGGTTTGATTTTGATCATAATGGCGACTTCCGCGGACCCAATGAATTCTTCCATATCTCTGACAGCATTCCGGAATTATCTTCTGACTTCATTACTTCGGTTTTAATACCATCGAATGCTTTCGGTACAACGCGGATGAAGGTTCGTTACGTTTATAATAATCCGGTGGACCAGACCAGCGATTGCGCATCATATACTTTTGGTGAAACGGAAGACTATTCAATTTACATTCTTAATAACAGTGTAAATATTGATAAGCTGATGACCGAAAATGTAAGGGTTTATCCTTCCCCGGCATCCGGTTATCTGAATGTTTCCGTTGGCATGCTGAAAGGCACTGTAATTATCAGCCTGTTCGATCAGACCGGTCGCTTGAGTTTGAATAGCCATACAGAAAATACCTACAGCCAGATCGATGTCAGCAGCCTGAGTCGCGGTATCTACTTTTTAAGAGTTGAAACCAAAGAGGGGGTTATTACGAAAAAGGTGGTGAAAGAGTAGAACCAAGAGAGTAGAACCAAGAGCCAAGAACCAAGAGCCAAGAACCAAGAGCCAAGAAATATGAGTCGCTTGGTTCTTGATTGTTGATTGCTGATTGTTGATTGTTGATTGTTGATTGCTGATTGTTGATTGCTGTTTCTTGATTCTTGGTTCTTGGTTCTTGGCTCTTGGTTCTTGGCTCTTGGTTCTTGGTTCTTGATTCTTGGTTCTTGGCTCTTGGTTCTTGGTTCTTGTCTCTTGGTTCTTAATTCTAATTTTTTACTACATTTGCATTTCGTTCTTTAAAATCCCCATTAGGGGTAAGCTTATCAGGAAAGGTGGAGGGAATGCGCCCTATGAAGCCTTGGCAACCCATTGACCGTTAATCGCGGAAAAGAAGGTGCCAATTCGTTCTTCCGAAAAAACGGAAGTTAGATAAGTCAGAGTGATATTCGAAAATTATAAAAACAGCATAGAAAATCCCTTCTGACAACAGGAGGGATTTTTTTATTTACGGTATTAAAAACAAAACATTTAAACAGGAAAGAGTGAGCAACAAGAATTCAAACGACCGACTGAGCCATTCAAAGCAGATAAAGCTCGAACTGGAAAAGAGAGTGCTGGTAATCGACGGCGCCATGGGTACGATGATCCAGCGTTATCGCCTCGATGAAGCCGGTTACCGGGGTGAACGCTTCAAAGACTTTACGCATTCACTAAAAGGCAACAACGATCTCTTATCGATAACGCGCCCCGATATCATTTCTGAAATTCACCTGCAATACCTCGAGGCAGGTGCCGATATTATCGAGACAAATACCTTCAATGCGCAGCGAATTTCTCTGGCCGATTATCACATGGAGGAACTTGACTATGAATTAAACCTCCAATCCGCACGCATCGCTAAAAATGCGGTTAAAGAATTCTCTGCTAATAATGAAAATGCTTCTCTCAGATGGGTCGCAGGCGCCATTGGCCCGACTAATCGTACGCTTTCAATTTCACCCAATGTTAACGATCCGGCATTCCGTTCTGTTACCTATGACGAAATAGCATCCGCGTATGAGACGCAGGTACGCGGACTGATAGACGGTGGAGTGGACCTGCTTCTGGTGGAAACGATTTTCGATACCCTCAATGCCAAAGCAGCAATCTTTGCCATACTGAAGGTTTTTGAGGAAATGAAAATTCATCTGCCTGTAATGATTTCAGGAACCATTACCGATGCGAGCGGAAGAACATTGTCCGGCCAGACGGTCGAGGCATTTTTAAATTCTGTTTCACACATCGACCTGCTGAGCATCGGTCTTAACTGTGCACTGGGTGCTAGGGAGATGAGGCCATACATCGAAGAACTCTCTGCGAAGGCGCCTTATTACGTCAGCGCCTATCCGAATGCCGGTTTGCCGAATCAGTTCGGAGAATACGACGAGACTCCTTCGGAAATGTGTCATCACCTTGGTGATTTTTTGAAGAGCGGATTTCTGAATATTGTCGGCGGTTGTTGCGGCACCACACCCGAACATATCAAAATGATTTCCGAAGTTGCCAGAACAATCACTCCAAGAAAGTTGCCGGTTGTTGAACCCTTTCTCCGGATCAGCGGCCTCGAAGCCGTGACCCTGCGACCCGATTCAAATTTCATGAACATCGGCGAACGCACCAATGTAACCGGCTCCAAAAAATTTCTCAGGCTCATCCGCGAAAATAAATTTGAAGAAGCTTTGTCTGTCGCCCGCGACCAGGTCGATGGCGGCGCTCAGGCAATCGACGTGAATATGGATGAAGGTATGCTCGACCCTCATCACTCGATGAAGACGTTTCTGAATTTCATCGCCTCCGAACCCGATATTTCCAAACTCCCGCTGATGATTGACTCATCGAAGTTTGCCGTTATCGAAACCGGATTGAAATGTACACAGGGAAAACCCATCGTGAATTCCATTTCACTGAAAGAGGGCGAACAAGAATTTATACGTCAGGCTTCTCTTGTCAGAAAATACGGCGCAGCTGTCATCGTCATGGCTTTCGATGAAAACGGCCAGGCCGATACACTTGAGCGGAGGATAGAAATCTGTTCGCGGGCATATAAAATACTTACCGAAGTGGTCGATTTCCCTCCGCAGGACATCATCTTCGACCCGAATATTTTCCCTGTCGCTACGGGAATGGAAGAGCACAGGAAGAATGCAACCGACTTTTTCGAAGCGACAAAGTGGATAAAGAAAAATCTTCCGCTCGCAAAAGTAAGCGGAGGAGTCAGCAATGTTTCATTTTCATTTCGCGGTAACGACGTCGTCCGCGAAGCTATTCACTCTTCGTTCCTGTATCATGGAATCAGGGCGGGGATGGACATGGGTATCGTCAATCCCGGACAACTGCAGGTGTACGACGAGATTCCGCAGGATTTGCTCACAGCAGTCGAAGACGTTCTGCTCGACCGGAGAGACGATGCTACGGAACGCCTTCTCAATCTCGCCGCAGGAATCAAAGGTCCTGGAATGCAGCGCGACGAAAAGGACAGTGCATGGAGAAACGAGCCTGTTGAGAAACGTCTTGCACATGCTCTCGTGAAAGGAATAACCGATTACATCGAAGAAGATCTCGATGAAGCCGTAAAAAAATACCCGAAGGCATTAAGCATTATTGAGGGTCCCCTGATGGACGGAATGAACATCGTCGGTGATCTGTTCGGCGCCGGTAAAATGTTTTTACCCCAGGTTGTGAAGAGTGCGCGTGTAATGAAAAAAGCCGTTGCATATATCACACCTATTCTCGAAGCCGAAAAAAGCGAGTCCTCCAGGAAAGCAGGCAAGATCATCATGGCGACAGTGAAGGGCGACGTGCACGACATCGGGAAAAACATCGTCGGTGTGGTGCTCGCCTGTAACAACTACGAAATCGTCGACCTGGGTGTAATGGTTCCGGCAGAAAAGATACTCGAAGCGGCGAAGAAGGAAAACGCCGACATCATCGGACTCAGCGGCCTCATCACCCCGTCGCTCGATGAGATGGTTCACGTTGCCAGTGAAATGAAGAGGCAGGAGTTCAGTATTCCCTTGATGATCGGTGGCGCAACTACTTCGAAAGTTCATACTGCCGTGCGAATCGAGCCTAACTATAATTATCCCGTAGTTCATGTAAACGATGCCTCTCGCAGTGTTTCAGTCGTAAGCAGCCTCCTTTCTGACGATCAGAAAGATGCTTTCATAGCCAAAGTCAGAGATGAAAATTCACGACTGAGGGAATATCATAAGAATGCGCGATCAAGTGCAGAAATTCTTCCCCTGGCCGAAGCAAGAAAGAACAGGTTTAAAATCGACTGGGATAATTTCCCTACACCGGAACCATCTTTTACCGGCATAAAGACCTTCAGCAATTATTCACTCGAAGAAATCGCTAAGTATATTGACTGGACACCTTTCTTCATCAGCTGGGAGATGAAAGGATCATATCCGAAAATTTTAAAGGACCCTGTCAGGGGAGAGGAAGCGAGAAAACTCTATGACGATGCACAGAATATGCTTCTGGACATTATCAACGGAAAATGGATCACCGCAAATGCTGTGGTAGGCATTTTCCCGGCATTGTCTTCCGGTGATGACATCGAAATATATGACACGGACGGAAAGGTGAAGGCAGTCTTTCATACACTTCGCCAGCAGTCGCGTAAACCCGATGGACAGCCCAACGTTGCGCTTTCCGATTTCATACGACCGAAACCGGCTCTCAACGGAAGAGATGGGAAAAATAATGCGGGTACTGATTTCATAGGTGCATTTGCATTGACCAGCGGCATCGGAATTGAAAAATGGATTCAGAAGTTTGAAAAAAATCACGACGACTATTCCTCCATTATGCTGAAGGCTCTTGCAGACAGGCTTGCTGAAGCCTTCGCTGAACTGATGCATGCACGCATTCGCCGTGAATTATGGGGATATGCAAAAGATGAAAACCTCGGCGTGGATCAGCTCATCAGGGAAGATTATAACGGTATTCGTCCCGCGCCTGGTTATCCGGCACAACCTGATCATACCGAAAAACAAACTCTCTGGAAATTACTTGATGTGCAAAATCAGACGGGTATCACGATCAACGAAAGTCTCGCCATGTATCCTGCCTCATCCGTCAGCGGTTTGTATTTCGCAAATCCTGAAGCCTATTATTTTGGCCTCGGAAAAATTGAGCGTGACCAGTTGGAAGATTATGCAAAGCGAAAACAATTCACCATAGAAACCATGGAGAAGTGGCTGAGACCGGTCCTTGTCTAGAAAATTTCTCCCTGATAAAATCGAATTTTGAAAGAGTTTAATTTTCTATTCTCAAAATTAAATGCATCGCCCAATCAACGAATCAACGAATTAACGAATCAACGAATTAACGAATCAACGAATTAACGAATTAACGAATCAACGAATCAACGAATTAAAGAATTGCCCATTGAACAGCATATCCAAAAAGAAAGTCAATTACCGTATCAGTGAAGAGTTGTTTATTTATCTGGAAGATTTCAGCCGGACTGCTGAGCTTCCGTTTTTTTACAGTGATCTGTTGAGGTATAATTATTCGATACCGTTGACGAATAAGGCAGGTGAGGATACGCTTTGGGAGACGGTGTTTTTTCTGCCGGGAGAGACGGAAGAATTGAATCGCAAACTGGTAAAGACGTATGCCATGATGAAGGTGGAAGGCGACATGTCGCTGATGGAGCATCTGTATGTCGACCGCATTGATTATTGTCCTTTCGGAAATTCAAAACCCTTTCGAATCCGTATAAAAAACCAGTACAACGATAACTACGACTACTATTACGTAAAGCTAGCGGATGCATCGCGGGTATACGGTTTGGAATTTGAAGATATCCTTTCGCCGAACCGGATCAATTACATGGTAAATGCCGACACGCTGGTTGAAGAACACATCATCGGCATACCCGGTGATCAGTTCATCAGGTACAACCTGAAAGACCAGTCTGTGAATCATACCCGGCTCGCCAAGGAGTTCATTAAATTCAATGAGAGATGTTTTGTCAGGTTGCTGGGCGACATGCGTTCGTATAATTTTATCATCGACATGACGGCTGATTTTGACGACACACAGTTTCGGTTCCGTGCTATCGATTTCGATCAGCAGTGTTATGAGGGGAGGAAGACTCTTTACCTGCCCCAATACTTCAAAGAAAATAATCCGTATGTGGAGATGTGTATTAAATACATCAACCATGAAACTGTGCGGCAGTACCAGCTGGAAGAACGATTCCTGATGGCGAAGCGTGTCAAGACCGCCCGGTTCAGGCTGGCATCATTGCTCGAGGTAATGGAAGGCGACAACATTTCTCAAAAAGAAAAAATCATTCAGCTTAGGTCAGAACTTGCGGAACATTACAAGAAGGACTCATTTTTAAAATGCAAAAGTATGGGAAACATTATGAAAATGAGTTTGGAGATGCTGCTCGAGCATACGTACTGATCGCTTTGTTCTGGTTTGATTGATATAATTTTGATAGTTGCAGGTGGTTTATTGATTTTTGAAGTAGCTGGATGGTAACAAATTTTAACTTTTGCAATGCCCTAAGGCAATTTTGGAAATTTTACTTCAAAACAACTTTGACGAAAAAACTTGACTTGCCTCATTGATCCAACTTCCCAACCTCCCAACCTCCCAACCTCCCAACCTCCCAACCTCCCAACCTCCCAACTTCCCAACTTCCCAACTTCCCAACTTCCCAACTTCCCAACTTCCCAACCTCCCAACTTCCCAACCTCCCCCCAAAATGGCCCTAAAACCCAAATCCCCCAAAGATTCCGAAGCAATAATTACAGAATTTGTTTTACCAAACGATACGAATACGCTTGGCAACCTGATGGGAGGACGGCTGTTGCATTGGATGGACCTGGCTTCGGCAATTGCAGCGCACAGGCATTGCGGCAGGGTGGTGGTAACCGCGGCAGTTAATAATGTCTCTTTTTCCCAGCCGATCAAACTCGGAGAAATCGTTACCATGCATGCAAAATTATCGCGCGCTTTCAGTTCTTCGATGGAAGTAATCATTGAAGTGTGGGTTGAAAACAATTCTACGGGAGAAAAGAAAAAATGCAATGATGCTATTTACACGTTCGTTGCAGTCGACCAGCTCGGCAATCCGATCCAGGTGCCTGAAATTGTTCCGGAGACTGACGATGAGAAGAAACGTTACGATGCAGCTTTGAGAAGAAGACAGCTGTCGCTGATACTCGCAGGAAAGATGAAGCCGATGGAAGCAACAGAACTGAAGAAGCTTTTTACGGATTGATTTGTAAAGAGAAGAATCTGGACAATAAAAGTTCACAGTCATTTATAAGGCATAAAGGCATCATTGTAGTACCTATAAACCTACAAACACTTCTTCATTTTGGTCATGCATACACTTAAAATGTATCTTCGGACACTTATCAAAACCAATCTTCGAACAAGGCCTGCAGGAAAGATTTCGTACTTCAAGAATAGTTGATAATTCCGGTTTGGCATCAGCCTTCGCAGAAGCTGCGGCTGATAAATTTGGCGTTTGGCGTTTAACATTACCGAAATACGGAGACATCCCAAACTCAGGAACTGTATTTCCCCACACAGAAATAATCTCTTTACCAAAAGCTGCAGATATATGCATTAATCCTGTGTCGTGTGTAATTATTTTAGATGCATATTTTACAAGTGCAGCAGACTGATTCAAAGAAAATCTGCCGCAGGCATTGAAGAATTTATTAGTGTCGATGATGGCAAGTTGCGCGCCTCTTTCAAAATCCTCTTTTCCTCCCAGCAGGACAACCGGTGATTTAATTTTTTTTCCGATCGAAATCATTTTATCCATCGGCAGCATCTTCGTATTATGCCGTGCGCCAATCACCCAGCCCACGTAGCCGTTGCTGTGTGTTGCAGGTAATTCAGAAATTACAGCCTCGTCTTCAGCAGAAATAAAATAATCAAGTCCTTCGCCGTCGTTAACGACGCCAAGTGGCTTTACGGCCTGCAAATACCGATCGACAATGTGAATTTTCGGAAGCCGGTTAATTTTAAAGTTAACGAGCAGCCATTTTTCGAAATTAAGTTTGTCGAATGAAAATGATTTTACCCCGAGCGCCATTTTGATTTTTAGCGACCGGAAATTTTTCTGAAGGTCAATGACAAAATCGAACCGTTCCTTTTTTAATCCGGCAATAGTTTCCCGAAGATTATTGTCGTAAAAATGCAATTGGTCGATGTAAGGATTATACTTTAAGACAGGCTCATAGGATTTCTTCAATAAAAAATGCAAATCGGTTCCGGGGAGTTGCTTCTTAATGCACCTTATTACAGGTGTGGTAAGCACAATATCGCCGATGGAAGAAAAGCGGATAATCAGTATTTTCATTCAGATGCTAATGTAGAAATTTGAATCCTGTTACAGGTATGCATAAAAAAGTAATTTTGCAGACCAACTCATCAACGGTGATAATAACGGATACGCATACTCATCTTTATTCGGACGAATTCAGGGAAGATTTGCCGGAACTTTTACGGATCGCAGGTGAATCGGGAGTAGAACGCTTTTTTATGCCGAATATTGACAGCACGTCGATTGACAGCATGCTGACGCTGGAAAAAAACTATCCCGGAAAATGTTTTCCGATGATGGGGCTGCATCCGTGTTCGGTGAAGGATAACTGGAAGGATGAAATGAAGTTGGTCGAAGAATGGCTGGGGAAGAGAAAATTCGCAGCTGTAGGAGAAATGGGAATTGATCTTTATTGGGATAAAACCTTTATTGAAGAACAGAAAATTGTTTTTAAGAAACAGGTTGAACTCGCAAATCACCATAACTTACCGATTGTAATTCATACCAGGGATTCTTTTGGTGTGGCTTGTGATTTACTGAAAGAAGTGAAGAAAGAAGAACCGTGCGGAATCTTTCATTGCTTTACAGGAAATGCAGAGCAGGCGCAGCGGGTGATTGATATGGGATTTTACCTGGGAATTGGAGGGGTTGTTACTTTTAAAAATGGGGGGCTGGACAAAATTCTTCCACAGCTTGATTTAAAAAATATTGTTCTTGAAACAGATGGTCCATACCTTGCTCCGGTTCCATTCAGGGGTAAAAGAAACGAACCAGTATATATTGTGAAAGTTGCGGAGAAGATTGCAGAGATAAAAACATGTTCGGTCGAAGAGGTGGCTAATGTAACGACTGCAAATTCAAAATTAGTATTTGGATTGTGAGACGGGTGCTCTAAAAATGGCTGTTGCATTTTGTAAGGTTTTTTAACCACAAAGGGCACAAAGGCAGCACAAAGTTCACAAAGAAAAAATTAATTTTACAAAGAACCATTGATTATTCTTTTAATACCATCTTTTAATAAAACAACGTTAAAGTTTATTAACAGGCCTAATTTGTAATCGCCCAATTTTATATAAGTTAAAGTTTGAGCAAAATGAATATCATTTAAAGCATCAACACATTTGGTTTCAATAACAAGTTTGTCCATTACCAACAAATCAATCCGGTAACCACATTCCATTTTAACCTCTTTATATATTACAGGCATTGGTTTTTCTTTAACGGTTAATAATCCAGATTGATTTAATTCATAGAACAAACATTCTTTATAAACATTTTCCAAAAGACCAGGGCCTAATGTTTTATGAATTTCTATGGCCAACCCAATTGTCTATGAATATTTAATAATCTATAATAAAAGAGAAATGACCTTTAATATTTTGTTTCTTTGTGAACTTTGTGCTGCCTTTGTGCCTTTTGTGGTTAAATAAAACCTGGAATACGAAAAGCCATTAGAAAAAGAACCTCTTGAAATGAAGAAAAATGTCTTAATCATATACACCGGCGGTACAATCGGAATGATGCACGAGCATGATACACACACATTGATTCCGGTCGATTTTAAATCCATTACCACACAGATACCAGAACTGAAAAACCTCAATTGCAAAATTGATTTTCATTCCTCCTATAAACCAATCGACTCATCCAACGTTCAGCCAACACTCTGGGAAGAACTCGCCGGCATTATCGAAAAAAAATATAAGAGCTATGATGGTTTCGTCATTTTACATGGCACCGATACGATGGCCTACACCGCTTCCGCCTTAAGCTATATGCTGAAGAATTTATCGAAGCCCGTCATCCTTACCGGCTCGCAACTTCCTTTAGGAGTCATCCGCACTGATGCAAAGAGGAATCTTATCACCACCATCGAAATCATTGCCGCAAAAAAAATAATTCCCGAAGTATGCATTTATTTTAACAGCCAGCTTTTCCGCGGCAACCGTGCAGAGAAATACAGTTCGAGTCAGTTCGATGCTTTTCAGTCGCTGAATTATCCCTTACTCGCCGAAGCGGGAGTTAACATCGTATACAATGATAAGGCAATTGGAAAAATGCCCAAGGGGAAATTCCATATTTCAACGGGCTTCAACACGAACATTGCACTGATAAAGATTTTTCCAGGCATGCAGCCTTCGCTTATTTCTGAGATCACCGGGAAAAGAGGTCTTTTAGGAATCATTCTGGAGACCTATGGTAGCGGCAACGCCCCAACCAGTGCGGCCTTTATTAAAGCCATTGAAGGCGCCATCGAAAAGAAACTTGTGGTCGTAAATATTTCACAATGCAGCGGAGGCTCCGTCAACCAGGGACAATATGAAACGAGCTTGCAGCTTAAGAAGATTGGTGTTATTTCCGGCGGCGACATGACCGCCGAGGCCGCCCTTACGAAACTCATGTATCTTCTGGACAAAAAATATCCACCCAAAAAACTCAGGCAAATGTTGTTGAAAAATCTGGCAGGGGAGAGGAGTTAATGACGAAAAAAAATTAAACCAGCACGGAATACCTTTCTAAAATCTCTTCTAAAATTGAATTGATGTCGTTTATGTTTTCGGACGTCACCAGCCTCATCCGAAAATCCTTAAAGTGATCCAACCCCCGGAAATAGTTTGTATAATGCCTGCGCATTTCGAAGATACCAAGTCGTTCTCCTTTCCAGCCGATCGACTTCTCCAAATGCATTCGGCAGACCTGTACCCGGTCTTCTATCGTTGGGGGCGCCAGGTGTGTGCCCGTCTTCATAAAGTGTTTGATCTCATTGAAGATCCATGGATATCCGATGCTCGCACGACCGATCATCACCCCATCGACATTGAAACGGTTTTTCATTTCCATCGCACGCTGAGGCGAATCGATATCGCCATTACCAAAAACCGGAATATGCATGCGCGGATTATTTTTAATCGCGCCGATGAGCGTCCAGTCGGCCGGGCCCTTATACATCTGCTTGCGCGTGCGGCCATGAACAGCCAGCGCCTGTACTCCAATATCCTGTAAACGCTCGGCAACTTCCACTACATTCAACGTATGCTCATCCCAGCCGAGGCGCGTCTTGACTGTAACAGGAAGTTTTACCGCTTTCACAATTTCTTCCGTCATCTTCACCATCTTGGGAATATCCTGTAAGAGTGCCGCTCCGGCGCCTTTGCAGGCAACAGCCTTCACCGGGCAACCATAGTTGATGTCGATGAGATCCGGCTGTACTCTTTCTGCGATGAGGGCCGCTTCTCGCATGGAATCAATCGATCCACCGAAAAGCTGTATGCCAACCGGGCGTTCGTATTCGAAGATGTCGAGCTTCATCGTGCTCTTCGCTGCATCACGAATGAGTCCTTCGCTGCTGATGAATTCGGTATACATCAGGTCGGCCCCGTTTTGTTTACATACATAACGGAAAGGCGGATCGCTCACGTCTTCCATAGGCGCCAGCAACAGTGGAAATTCACCAAGAGATATTTTACCGATTTTTACCATGAATATCGTTTCTTTGTGTTCCTCAAATTATAAAATGACTGATTTGAGATTGAATCGTCATTTAGCCGGAATGCAAAGAATTTAACGGGGAACAAAAATAAGCCAAATATATGATCAAGGCAATCTGGGCCGGGAACACGCCATATTCAAAATTTCTGATTTCCGTAGGCGTCATTTTAGTCTCTGCCGTATTTTTTACACTGATAAGCACCATCCTGGCAACAACAATTTACGGGGTGAGCATGATGGAATTGCAGCAAATGATGAACGAACCGTCGATGCCGGTCACGTTGTCGATACTCAAGCTGGTACAGACGTTTTCTGCACTGGGCACGTTCATCGTTCCGCCATTTATATTAGCGTGGTTGTTTAGCGAGAGGCCGCTGAATTTTTTATCGCTCGACAAGAAGCCGGAAAGCTTTTCATTGCTGTTGGTGATAGTGATCATGATCGTTTCGACACCACTTGTAAATTTCATGGGAGAACTTAATTCGCATTTGCATCTGCCGGGTTTTTTAAAGGGTGTAGAAGACTGGATGCGAGAGTCGGAAGACAAGGCCGCACAACTCACCGAGGCGTTTCTGGATATGAAAACTCCCGGCGACTTGTATTTTAACCTGTTCATGATTGCTTTGCTTCCGGCGGTAGGAGAGGAGCTGGTGTTTCGCGGACTGGTACAGAGGATTTTTGTTCAGTGGTCGAAAAATGTGCATGTAGCCGTATGGACTACTGCCATTCTTTTCAGCGCCATGCACATGCAGTTTTACGGATTTCTGCCACGGATGATGCTGGGTGGAATGCTCGGATACATGCTCGTGTGGAGCGGTAGTTTATGGCTGCCGATTGTGGCGCACTTTATTAATAATGCGGCTGCTGTTATTTTCACTTATTTGTTTCAGCATGAGATTTCCGGAATTGATCCGGATAAAATTGGAACGGAGAGTGACTTTACGAGCCTGGCGGCGAGTTTGGTGATTACGGTGTTTTTGTTTTCGATTTTGTATCGGAGACGGAAGTTGGAGGAAACTTCTATTAACCAGGACTGATGGAACTTGCGGTTGTGTTTTTAACCACAAAGATCACCAAGGCAGCACAAAGAACACAAAGCTCTTTGTGACCTTTGTGCTACCTTGGTGAACTTTGTGGTAAAATTTTGTCATGTAAATACCAATAGCCCTGAATTAAAACATAAAATATCATTGATAAAATAGATCCCAAACAGAAAGAAAATTACGAGATGAAATATATACTAGCTTACGTTTTTACTTTTGCAGTACTAACAACATCCTGTTCCAGTTCTTACAACAAAATCATCAACGACTACCGTGAAGAATACAAGAAGGGGTTTATCTCCGATGATGGTTCACCAATAAAAAAAGAAGACGTCCAATACCTGCGTTTTTATAATCCCGATAAAAAGTATAAAGTTAATGCACAGTTTGTAAAAACAAAGATGGCATATCCGTTTGACATGGCAACACTCGATGGTCAGAGGAGAAAATACATTGAATATGGCACCCTCATCTTTGATTTAAAGGGTAAAAAATTTGTTTTGAAAATATACCAGAACCTCTCGCTGATGGATAAGCCCGAGTACCAGGATTTGCTTTTTCTTCCATTCACCGATCTTACGAACGGCAAAGAGACGTATGACGGGGGGCGTTACCTCGACTTTCATATTCGAGATATAAAAGACAACATCCTCGTCCTGGATTTTAATAAAGCCTATAATCCGTATTGTGCATATTCAAAGGACTATTCCTGTCCAAAGCCGCCCGAAGAAAATAATCTGAAGACAGAAATAAAGGCAGGAGAGAAAAAATTTGCAAAGGAGACGCACTAACCCGGAATTTTTCAAATATGCAAACTCATTCTCTCAGCGAATTACAAAAGGAACTAAGCGGACTACCGCCGAAGAGGGTGCTGGAAATCTGTATTCGAATAACGAAGCATAAGAAGGAGAATAAGGAACTGCTTTCTTATTTATTGTTCGAGGCACATGACGAAGAAAAATACCTCAGCGATATAAAAGAAGAAATAGATCTTCAATTTCGAGAAATGAACAAGAGTAATCTATATCTGGCCAAGAAGAGCCTGAGAAAGATTTTGCGAATGATAAATAAATATTCGAAGTATTCAGGCAAAAAGGAGACAGAGGCAGAATTGAGAATTTATTATTGCAACAAGATGAAGGCCTCAGGAATTCCTTTTCGGAAAAACAAGGTGCTGGACAATCTTTTCGGCAACCAGGTGAAGAAGATAAATGCCATTTTGGAAAAGCTGCATGAGGATTTGCAATTTGATTTCAGGAGGGAGATGGAGGAGTTGGGTACTTAATAGTATTGGCAACATCCAGCTTATTTTATTACCGGAAGATTTTTCGTAATTAACTTTTGGTTTTTTCATCAGCTTCAGAATATGGCATTTACGACTTTTCTGTCTGTTAATATTTCTGGAATAATTTTGTCCTTGTCCCGTCATTGAAGGGTTATCTTGTGGACAAACCAATACCAAATAAAAAATGGCCAAATCAATAGAATCATTAGGTGAAACAATCAGAAAACTGAGAGAAGAAAGCGATCTCCCCCTTCGTAAGGTTGCGAATGAATTAGACATCGACATGTCGTTTCTAAGTAAGATCGAACGCAACGAGCGGGCGGCGACGAAAGAGCAGGTAATAAGATTGGCAGATTTTTTTAATGTTGATGCGAATGATTTACTTATTCAGCATGGCAGCGATAAAGTCTTCAATGAAATCAAGAGCGAGAAAAATGCAAAGGAGATTTTAAAAGCAGCCAAGGCTAAGTTGAAGAGTTTTAAAAGAGGGTAAACTAATTGCGGTAAATTGTAATAGCTATCACAATTTTTAAATCTTTTTCATCCTCATTCAACTGTTTCCGCAAGCAATCGCCAACAGGTAGTATCCGTTGCCGACCCAAAACAAATTGTTCCTTCCTTCTTTGTGATCTCTGTGTTAGACCTTTGTGTGCTCTGTGGTTAAAAGAGTCTCGGATTTAGTAGTAATTTTGATATGAGTTACTTATTCCATACTTCTTTTTTACCACAGAGTACACAAAGGTTAAACGCAGAGGTCACAAAGATTCAAAAGAACTAAAATTATATCTCTCGATGGCTTTAAACAGGAGTGTAATTTAATCGTCCAGACCTAGAAGAATGTTCAGTTTTGTCTCAGTAGATTCAGAGAAAGCATTTGACTGTTCGAGATATTTCTGCATCCTATTCATATCCTCTCCATGCAAATGTTCACTAAACTCCTGTGCTCGTTGCAACATTCGAATGTATGTATCAGTGTCCCTCTGTCTGGTAAGTTTTCCCAATGCTCCCATATAATCATCTCGATAGACGGTTGGAATAATAATCTTTGAATGACCGGCTTTCACAAGTTCGGCATTCATCATTATCCTGGCAACTCTTCCATTCCCATCAAGGAACGGATGAATCTCGCTAATCATAAACATCATAAATGCAGCTTTTGCAAATGGATGATTTATCGCTCTATAAAAATCAAAGGATTGAATCAATGTTCCTTTTACCAGGTTGAAATCAACAAATGATGTCTGTCCGGAAAAATTGTTTTTGTCTTTAAACAAACCCGGTTGCTTATCAGGTCTTGCGCTCAACAAAATTTTATGTCTGTCGCGGAGAATGTTTATTAACTCATTAGCTGATGCCGGTGTCTGTGACATTGCATTGCGATTGGATACAATTTGGTATGTACCCAATACATCATGACTATCTTCCGGCCGGGTTGGGATTGGCTTATTATTTCTGACGATCTCTTTTGCTTCTTCAACTTTAAATTCGGTCCCTTCTATATAGTTAGAGAAGTAACTTTCGAAAAAAGCAAAATTGCGAAATGATTTGGCGGAGGTGTTCTTATCTGGCCGATTCCTGAATTCCTGCTTTTGCAATGCACGAAAAAGTTCTTCAAATAGTTGAATTCTGTCCGGGTCGTAAGGAAAGCCGAATGCTCTCGCTTTTGCAAGTGGTGATGATAGTATTTTTGAAGATTGTGTAGTAAGAAGTGCACTGATAATTTTATTTAGTCCAGCAAATTCCTTTTGCATACCAAGCTTAGTGGCAATTTTTTTTGCAGCATCCCTTAAGCTATTTATTTCCGGTTCTCCATTTACCCGTATGACTTGTTCAAGCTTTTCTTCAATTTCCGGAAGAGTCAGACACTTTGATGTTGCACCGGAATTTCTTGTCAATTGCAGGTTCTCAAGAAAAGCCCTTGGCTTCTGCGATACATAAAGCCCATCTGAAATTTGATTATCACCGGGAATGGATCCCGGTCCTTCAATAAAGCTGACGGTTATTCCGGGTAGCGAGACTTTCTTTGTGTACTTGTATGTCAGAAAAATAAATCCTGCCTGAGTAGGTTCAAATTCAAATGCCGAACGATGACTTAATACTGCTCCCGGATACAAATTGCCGAGGATTGAGAAAAGATTTCTTCTGAAGATTGTTTCATCGGGCTCATTGAAGTTGGAAGTATAAACCCTGGGAGAAATTTTCCGGATTTTACCTTCCTTCTCAAGCTTTGATATCTGCTTTGAAGTTTTTGAATCTGACGATGAAAAAATGACCTCTTTTAAGTCCATTGGCAAAAATTTTCTATTAAAAAGAGAATTGACGGTAAAAATAGCTAATATTTTCTATTGAACACGCATAAATGGAAAATATTTTCTATAATAAGTTGTATTTTTCCATTAAAGTGATGTAATAATCAAAAGAGGCTAAAAAATTCTACTGAAAAGGCTAAAAGAGATAAAATTTTCTATTACAAAACTGAAATTTTAAACAAAAAAGGGCTATACAGTAAATTAAACACTCAATTGAAGATAGAGCTATAGCATTACATCATACGATCTTTCATTGGGTTTCCGACAATTTTATTCTTGTTCCGACTTTCCTATTTAAAGAGAAATTTACAAATCGACAGAGCCGGAGCATAATGTGTGTGATGCAGGAAGTGTGTGCAAACTATTTGGAAGTTGCAGGCAAAAGGGTTCAAACTTTTGTCTCCTTTGTTAATAGATAGACACATGGTAAAGAAACAAATTTGAAATGAAGTACTACTTGACTGCTTTTTTTCAACGAGTCCACAAAGGCCGCACAAAGGACAAAATGAAAATCCGGAAATTTTATGGTACTTTTAAATAACTAAATTTTCGTTTTTTTAAAATGCCACGCCATGAAAAGACTTTTATTGGGACTCTTTTTTTCTATTGTAAATACAGTTAACGCACAAACTAATTATATCAATCTTTGCGATTGTTGGAATAGCAATCGATTCGAATTTTATTTTAATCCTCCTTTCGATAGCTCCTCTAATTATATTTCGTTTGATACGACACAGGTCAATAACATCTGGCAAATAGGCGTCGTTACAAAAAATATATTTACAGCCGGCTATGGAGGTCCAGGGGCTTTGGTGACGGATACAATCAATCCTTATCCAGTGAATAACCGATCATCGTTTCAGTTTACGTTTATTAATTGTGCATTTGATGATAGTGGATTCGCAAATTGCGGGGGAAATTATTATGGAGCGACGATTGACATGTATCACAGAATTGAGTCTGAAAGTGGCAGAGACGGTGGAATGATAGAGGTGTCGCATAACAACGGTCGGTCCTGGCTGGATGTAATTCATGACACGATCACCTTTGCAGGATTTTATAATGGCCCGCCGTATTATCAGAACGATACCGTTGCCAGTTTGGGAAGGCCGGGTGTATCCGGTTCAAGAAACTGGTCTCACATTACTCTTGATTATTTACCATCGTGGGTTTCAAACACGAATGACACGATAACATTGCGTTTTACATTTGCAAGCGACTCAGTACAAACAAATCAGGATGGATGGATGTTTGGCTATATCAAAGCATTCGCTACTTTTCCGGGAATACGTGAAATCCAAAATGACAATTTGATTTCAATTTATCCAAATCCGGCGACGGATGTAATTCTAATTGATTACAATATTGCCTCCGAAGAATCAAGTCTAAAAGTATATGATTTCACCGGCAAGACTGTGATGGAAAACCCACATTTTAATGAAAACAAAATAAACGTAGATAAATTTAATAATGGAATTTATTTGATGAAGTTTACTATTGGAAATAATTTTGCACTTAAGAGATTTGTTGTTCAGAAATAATTATAATTTAGTTAGGGCATTTAAAGAGTTATAACCTCGCTGGTTTTGTATAAATTTTTTAGATGAATCGATTTGATTCTGAATTGACTTCTCCTTTTTATTTTTGGATTTGTTGAAGCATTTTCTAATTTAATACCAGGATCATAGTAAATATTTCCAATACTCATTTCTTTAAGAAAAAACTGAAAATCGGTTCCTGTTCCTAAAATTATTTTGTTACCATATTTATATTTTTTAATCGGGGTCTTTTCAGAAAGGGATGGAACATAACAAGCTTGATTGTGTTTTTTATTCCAATGCAAAATAATTGATGCAAAACTCCAAGAAGCTGCTACATTATCTTTTTTATCCAGCAATGCAATTTTTCCCTCGGCGGTTCTTATTTTGCCGCTCTCTTTATCATAACCAATCAATTCTAATTTTAAATTAGTTTTGGAATGGCATTTTCCAACTTTATAGATACCTCCAAAATTTTTTCTGTCAACCCTACCAGCCACATCATCATAACCATATTTACGAATGAAAAACTCTACACCCTTTTCTATATAAATTCCATGTGTTGGCTCTGGTGTCATTAATGTAACTACAGAGTTATTTACTAATTCGAACTTTTTGACACCAAATTGTTTCACTTCCCAACCTAAATAGTCTGGCGCAGAATAACCGTTTGGTGTAATTCCTAACTCTGCCTCAAGAGTGTAACCCCCACAATTCGAGGAAATACAGGGTAAAATATTTCCTTTGGCATCTAATCTTTTAGATGTTATCCAATCAAGCAGATGAATTCTTCGAAGTTCGGCAATAAGTTTCTTTCTATTATTTGATGTTTGTGGAAGCTCGATTACTTTGAATACTCCTAAATCAGAAACCGTTTTACTTTTTTCAAATTCTTTAGAAATAACTGATAAGGGTGAAGCAACATACCCTAAAACAGTTCCATTGTCTGAAACGGACATAAATAGAAGTCTATCAGCTTGACGCTTTGTCATCAAATCCGATGGAGGGTTATCGCAACCCAATAAAAATCCTGAAAACCTAACTTCAGGATATTTAGGATATAAAATAAGTTGCGAATGAGGGGCAGGATATAAATTTCCATCATCGCCAACCCATGAAAATTTAATCGTTGCTTTGAATCTCTCTCTCTTCCAATCACCCGCTGATTCAGTATTAATTTCTGATATTGGCAGAATATTTAAAATTTCAAAACTTCCGCCGAGGTAAACTTGGTTTTTAGAATTATCGTTTGGAGCAAGTTTTTTTACATAAATTTTCTGACAGCCATTATCAGAAAATAGCGACTGCAGATTTTTTAGGTTCATTTATTAATGAAAGTTGCTTAATAATATTTTTGCCGACAGCCTGAATTAATGGAACAGTAACTGAATTTCCAAATTGTCTGTAAGCCTGATTATCTGAAACGGGAATTAAAAATGTATCAGGAAAACCCTGAAGTCTTGCACATTCTCTTGGAGTAAGTCTTCTTGGGTTCTTACCTTTCTGAGGAATTAAAATCTCAGCCCCATCTTTATAATACCGCGCACTTAATGTTCTTGATATACCATTCAAATCAGTCATACCATAACCAAATCCATTTCCTTTAGCTTTATGCTTTGCTGCATACTCTTGTAAATATTCCCAAAGCCTTTCCGTCAGAGTATATTTACTTAAAGGTTTTGGTTCAAGAATCTCTTTAATTTTTGCTATGGGCTCAGGTAGATACGGAAAGACAAAATCTGTTTTTTCACGGAAGCCCACTATAATAATTCTTTCTCTGTGTTGTGGAACAAAATGTTTTCCGTCTAAAACTTTAAAGTGAATATGATACCCAAGTTCTATAAGAGTCTCCTTAATGATTTTAAATGTATTTCCCTTGTCATGCGAAACAAGATTTTTTACATTTTCCAACATGAAAGCAGAAGGTTTTTTATGCTTCAATATTCTTGCAATGTCAAAGAATAATGTTCCCTGTGTTTCATCGAGAAAACCATGTTTTCTTCCTAAAGCATTTTTCTTGCTTACTCCGGCAAGCGAAAAAGGCTGACAAGGAAAACCAGCTAATAATATGTCGTGATCGGGTATTTCCTTCTCTGAAATTTGAGTGATATCACCAAATGGAACCTCTCCAAAATTTGCCTCATAAGTTTTCTGTGCGAACGTATCCCATTCAGAAGTAAATACACACTTGCCGCCAAGATTTTGATATGCCAATCTGATTCCACCAATACCAGCAAAAAGATCAATGAATCTAAATTTTGGATTTGAATTTGGCGGAAATGGAATATCCCATTTTATCGGTAAATAAAATTGAAAATCCGGATCATCAAAAAGGTTTAATTCTTTGTGAAGGGCTGTAAGATATTTTTTTGCTTCTGGTTTAAAGAATTGCGATACTCCATTTTTATTATTCTGAAAAAAATGAGTTAAATGTGCAAGCCTCGTGTCAGTTTTTTTATTTACATCAATTTGAAGTTTCTTCCGAATCTCTGAATACTTTATTGGCATTACTTCTTCTTTCTATTTGTTGTTCAACTTTCTTTGTGCAAGTTCGTAAATTTTGTTTTACATCCTGACTCCAGAAGCGTAAAATTATCCACCCTTGTTTTTTTAATTCATAATTTACAAGAACATCTCTTCTTATATTCCCTTCAATCTTAGTCCACCAGAATTTTCGATTTGTCTTTATTCTATGTTTGGTTGTATTCCAATCTTTTCCGTGAAAATATTCACTATCGACAAATACAGCAATTTTATGTCTCTTAAAAGTCAGATCAGGTTTGCCAAAAACCGATTTATCATTCTTGCGATATCTATAACCCAAAGACCAAAGTGCTTTTGCCAATGCAACTTCCATTTTCGTGTTCGTGGAACGAATGGCTTGCATGTTTTTACGGCGTTGGGATTTGGTTAGGACATCCACACCTCAAAAATAATTATTCACACAACAAAGAGAAGGCAAGTGTCCAGTTTATTACTAAAAAAACTGGACACTATTTAGCAACAATATTCTACTACATTAATCCTTCAAAATCCTAATGGAGTTTTATTAACTTGACGAACCAGGGCCAAATAGTTTTTATGTGTCAGTGTCAGAAACAGTGTGAGTGAACAGTCAAAAAAAGCGGAGAGAGTGGGATTCGAACCCACGATACGGTTTCCCGTATACAAACTTTCCAGGCTTGCTCCTTAAACCACTCGGACATCTCTCCAAAAAGGAGCGCAAAGATAGAAAAGTTACGGCCTCCCGCAATTTTTACATTTTTAACGCTTTTTTCACAGCCCGCTTTTCAAAAAAATCTCTATTTTTATTCCACACTTCAATCTCATCACTATGAAATACATTTTTACCCTCCTCCTGTTTGTTATGCAGCTTTCTGTCCGGGCACAGACAATTATAACTGTCGGTAACGGAACTGCTCAGTCGCTCTATGGGCCCATTTATATTTTCAATAGCACTTCTCCCAATACCCATAGCTGGAACCTCTCCATTTATGATCAGGCTGAAATCTCCCTCGCCGGTGGTTATGCCGGAAATTTGACCGGCATCAGCTGGTATAAAACCGACACCGGCGCCTATGCTACTCCTGATGGAAGCTTTGAAATTTATATTAAAAACACCACGCTGAATGATTTTGCTACCGCTGCCGATTTTAATGTGGAAGTTATAGGAGCCACATTGGTATATAGCAGCAA
This sequence comes from uncultured Flavobacteriales bacterium, assembly GCA_964595205.1. Classification (GTDB taxonomy): domain Bacteria; phylum Bacteroidota; class Bacteroidia; order AKYH767-A; family 2013-40CM-41-45; genus JADKIH01. The sequence goes on from CAZQOQ010000036.1 coordinate 127,440, forward strand.
TACTCAAACTATTCCTAAGAGCATCGGCTGGCTCGACTTCCCTTTCAATACCCCTTTTCACTGGAACGGCACCGACAACATCATGATTCTTACGCGCTGGGTTCGCATAGGAAACGGCACGGATGAAATAAACTGGCAATCCACCGCCACCAGTCCGCTCATACGCACATCACATTCATTCAACTTAAGCGCTACAATGGGCTCTCTGTACACAACTGCAAATCGACCCAATATAAAACTGCAGATTGCCCCGCAGGCCGCACTCGATGCAGGAGTCTTATCTCTCGATTCCATTCGGGGAAGATGCGCGGGGACTTTCGACGTTTATGCAACAATTAAAAATTTCGGAATTGACACAATTACTTCCGTTCAGGTCGACTGGCAAATCGACGGTGTTACCCAGACTCCATATTCATATGCTGGAAACCTGCCTGCCAATTCTACCGCACAGGTTTTACTCGGCAGTACAACCCTTTCGGTCGGTGTGCCTCATTCCTATTCTGCATGGACATCCAATCCGAATGGCGCACTCGATTCCATTTCGTCCAACGACACATCTTATATACAAAACTTATTGCCTGGCATGAGTGGGCTGTATACAATCGGAACTTCAGGTGCGGACTTTACCTCCTTCAACTCGGCTGTGACTGCATTACAAAATAACGGCGTTTGCGGCCCGGTCGAATTCTCCGTAAGTCCCGGCGTTTATACGGAACGCGTTATCATCAACGAAATACCAAGTGCATCATCTGTCAACGACATCGTTTTCCATTCCAGCACTAACGATAGCGCAAGCGTTACCCTCGAATGGCCCTCTTCGGCTGTGACAGACAGCAACTACACTCTCTTATTGAAAGGCGCAAAGTACATCACATTTCAATACCTGACTTTCTCGCGTACCGGTACCGATGCGAATTGTACTGTTGTCGAAATGTCGAATGGCTCCGGTGATATCGTTTTTCTCAATAACAGGTTCATTGGCCCTACCAACATGACAACAGCAAATACTTCCGGAACTCAATCGGGAATCTATAATGACGGGACCAGCGAATGGAACAATGTCGTTATACACAACAATTATTTCTCCGGTAATTCGAATGGCCTGTGGTTAAACGGATTCCTGAATGACTATACTACGAATTTAATCGTCGGTGAAAACATCTTCGAAACCTATTATGTCGGGGCTTTCATCCTTTACCAGGATGCGCCGATAATCAATAAAAATATATGCATACGGAATAACACAGGGGCAACTATTGATTATTTTGCCATCAGTCTGCGATATGTCAGCGGTGCCTTCCAGGTAAATAAAAACAAGATCACATCCTATCTCGGTTCGTATGGCATTCGCTTCAGAAGCTGCATAGATACTTCAATTGTTCGCGGACGATGTGAAAATAACTTCGTCCAGGTTGGCGGCACAGCCACAGGCCGGGGCATCAGCGTCGAAGACGGAAGCGCCGGCATCGATATTTTTCATAACAGTATAAATTATACCGGCACCAGTCCGGCGTCTGGTCGCGCATTCTTTGTCGATGGAGCCGCCACTTCTGATTTACGGATACTCAACAATATTTTTTCCAACAGCGGAAGCGGATATGCAAGCTATGTTTCTGCCAACGCCACAGCCGCAATTATTCTGAGCGATAATAATTGCTACTATACAACCGGAAGCACGCTCGCGTTTTTCGGCTCGGATCAGCCTGCACTTGCCAACCTGCAGTCTGCGTCATTCCAGGATGCACACTCTGTAAACACCAATCCAAACTACACTTCCACTTACGACCTGCACATCCCATCCGGACCACTCGGAGATTTAGGGTCGTCTGTTGCCGCAGTTGCCGACGACATAGACGGCGAACCAAGGGAGCTGATACACCCCGATATCGGTGCCGATGAGTTTACCATCGTGGGCATAAACGTAATCGACGATCAAACTTCGATACAGGTTTATCCGAATCCTGCTAATGATCGATTGATGATTCAGACGAATGCACCGGAAATTAAGTTTTCAATCATCGATGTTTCCGGACGGATTGTTTCTGATCATACGCTGCGTAATTCCCTGAACGTAATCGATGTTTCAGATTTGTCTCAGGGATTTTATCTCGTGAGAATGACCTGGAATGAAAAAGAGCGCGTAGAGAGACTTGTTATCAGGTAATGTCTATACGACACCCTGCATTTTTATCCTGTCGATGCCCCACCAGCCATACTGGTTGACGAGTCCCATCGCTCCTGTTCCTGAGAGGAAATGATATTTATTATTTCCGGGAGGCAGCGTTGCGATTTTATATTCGAAGATTAATTCAGCGGTTGTATCGTCATTTTCGACGGATACATCTTTAATTTGGAACTCTTCGACGCGTATCTCATCGAAAGCGTCACGGAAGAGGTTGATTCTTCTTCGAAGGTTTTCCAATTCAACTTCCTTTATGTCGTCGCTCTCGCTTGCAAGGTAATGATCCATCGATTTGCTTTCTTTTTTTTCCAGGTCGTTGATGAACTCTTTGGCCTGTTTACAGATATCATATTTGTGATTCGGATAAAATTCTTCATAGATGAAACAAAGGATCATATTTTCGGGCATGTTGCTTTCCGTTTCCTCCTTTACCAATTCTTCGGTGATGAAACGGTACATCTCCCTGTCCTCTACACCCGCCACGCTGTTGATGACAACGTTTTTCGATTTCAGAATATCCATGAGCCGGATCAGCTCTTCAGAAATATTCTTGTCGGGAATTTCATTTACTTTTTTGAAAACCGGATTTCCCAGTAATTCCGCAATGGTGACTTTCTCATTTTTCATCACGGCACGTTCGAATTTCAGGATGTTGTTGAGCCAGATATTTTCCACTGCCGGGTTCATGTTTTCCGTTTCCTTTATATCAACGCCAAACTCTGCTTTGATTTTAAGTCGGGTCAATTCGTTCTCATGACGAAGCATTTCGTTGTAGTTTGTTTTTTGTTCCATGATAATTTAATTTACCGGTTTTAGATTTTATGATGCAAGATCGTATGACTTCGTACATAAAGACAACCATTATATGAAGGAAAAAATATTAGACATAACAATGATCGGCGATCTCTGATACAGGGGCTTCCCGGGAGCGCGGATGAATATTTAAATTTCTAAGCACAAAGGTTACACAGGACAAAATGAAAAAGGGCCACGATTCAATCGCAGCCCTTTCGATGAGAATTTCTAAAAGCTAATTAATCCTTTGAAAATCCCTTCGTATATTTTAATCCGCCACTCGTAATCCTGTAGTAATAATTTCCGGAAGACAGGGAAGAAACATTAATATCAAGCATGCTTTCCACCACATTCTTCTGATCTTTCACCACTAATTTTCCTGTGGCATCGTAAATTTCCACATATGCTTTGCCAGAAGAATTCTTCGTCAGGTTCACATGCAACACATCATTCGCCGGATTCGGATAAGCAAAGGAAACCTGTGAGGCGTTTTTAGTGTTGGCAATGCCTGCGGCGATTTCTGATTTCAATGCCAGGTGATCGATGTATAATGTGCTTCCGACAGAGTTCTGGTCATAAGGCCATTTCGAAGAAGTGATATCTATTCGCATTGTATCCGGCGTCGACCATGCTGAAATTGGAATTTCAAAATATGTGTATTGCGAAACAGGAGGAAGGTTCCTGCCGGTTCCCCAGACATTGACCATGTTATTCGTTAATGAAATACTTATTGACCCTGAATCAGTACCACTTGTAATAAATTTGTAATAGCCAATTAGCGTATCAACAGTGGAAGTAAAAGGGAATCCACCCACGGCAGGACCATTTTGTGTCATGTGACCTGTTGTCATTCCCGATGTTCCAATATTTCCATTACCATAATCCACAGTCGTAAGGCTCACTGCATAAGTACCATCATAACTGTCAGTCGTGCGGGCAAATCCTTCACCGTACGTTTCCCATCCATTGATTGCATCATTGGAATTAGTAGTCCAGTTTTCGAAGTTGCCGTTATCTACCGGCGTGCTTGTTCCCGTAAAAGAAATGGCATCAAGTTCCATCCAGCTTCCGCCTGTGACACCAACGTTATCAATAAGATTTGACGATGTAGCCGCAATGATCACCGAATCAGGAATCATTGCAAGAGTAAGCGGGAATGAAAATGAAGTAAAGGTGTTTTGCGTGCCATGAATTTTGAAAACATCGCTGCTGATGATGCTGCCATTTTTCTTGAACATGATTAATATCAGCGCGCTGTCGTTTCCGGTAACTCCATACCTGTAAAATCCTGATATGGCCGTGGCCTGCTCGGCAAATGGAATTCCTCCCATTCCCTGCATCGGGTCGCCATTGGCAATATATGCCTGTGCCGTATCGCCGTTGTTTACCAGCGTCTCCATTCTCACGGCATAACCGGATGTTCCGTTCACACGTGTGATCGGCGTAAGACCAAGGCTTACAGATTCGTGATTGCCGGTTTGAAATCCTGTGGGTTCGTCATATGCAGTTGAACTCCATCCTTCGAATGAACTGTTTGGAATTTGTCCGTAAATGGTTCCGAGGATAAAACAAAATGATAAGATGAGTAATAGTTTTTTCATTTTTATAAATATATTTAAGATTTATGTTTGTGTGCGTATCAAAATGAAACGGCAGTATAAAATAAAGGTTAGAATGCCGGAGGCGACGACTAAAATCCGCACTGTAAGATTTGGCATAGATTAATCAGAAATTTTTTCACAGAAAGGGATTTTTTTCTTTAAATCAAATTCCTGCCGTCATTCGGTTATTTATTAAGCTGAAAGATTTTAAGCATAAAACTATTTTTTTTATGAAATAATTTAATGTTGAATCCGGCAATGAAATTATAATCCAAAGCCGCTGGGCATTATCATTTATTTTTAAATTTTCCGGCATAAGAAATTTTATCCATCTTCTTACAAATGAAAACTAATATATAAGAGCGACGTTAAATTATCCATCCTTGTTATCATAATGAAATTCGTATTTACAATTTTATTTTTTGTAAGCGGAATTTATTTGTCGGCACAGACAAATATTTCAGGCGTTATAAATTCGTATGCGAAAGTCGATGTCGTTTATTATTCATGTCCTGATTCCCTGCTTGTCGATGATGCTTCGGGATTTTCTCCGGGCGACAGCATCCTGATCGTTCAGATGCAGGGAGCATTGATCGACTCATCCAATTCAGTTAATTACGGTTCGGTGATCAGCTATGATAAATGCGGAAATTTCGAAATGGTCAAGATTGGTTCGATCTCCGGAAACACGATTCAACTCACATCATCACTGATGAAGCTCTATGATCCTGCCGGTAAGGTGCAGATCATTTCTTATCCGGGGTTTACGAAAGCGATTGTGGCCGATACCCTTACTTCACAACCGTGGAACGGAAATACAGGTGGCATTCTCGCTTTCAGTGTTTCTGATTCGCTGATATTGAATTCGGACATCATCCTCGATGGGAAAGGATTCTCCGGAGGAAGTGTTTCACCCGACTTCAGCTCTTCCTGGAATTACAATTATGCATTTGGCATTTCGCCGGGTTCGGGCGGTATGAAGGGAGAAGGCATTGCTTCGTATTGCGTCAACATGGAATTCGGAAGAGGGCCACAGTCGAATGGCGGCGGTGGAGGCAACGACATGAATTCAGGCGGTGCAGGAGGAGCGAATTATGGTAATGGCGGACATGGCGGCAGCAATTGTTTGTTCGTCGATTCCATGTGGGGCATGAGCGGAATCAGCCTGGATACGGTCATCGATCAAAACAGAATATTTCTGGGCGGCGGTGGTGGCGGTGGTCACCAGGACAGCAGTGCAGGAACCAGTGGCGGCAATGGCGGCGGAATTATTTTTATACGCGCAAATGTGCTCGCAGGAAATAATCATTACATCAGGTCGAACGGAAACGATGTTCTGCAAATTGCGGGAAACGATGGTGCAGGCGGTGGCGGTGGTGGCGGCACAATCTTGCTGAACATAGGAAATTTCACCACGAATATTTTCATCGAAGCAAAAGGCGGAAAGGGCGGCGACCAGGATTCTCTTTATCAGTGTAAAGGCAATGGTGGTGGCGGCGGCGGAGGGGTGATTCACTTTTCAGGCATTGCATTTCCTTCCAATGTTTCGGCAAACGTTTCGGGAGGCGCTCCCGGCGCAGGACTATGCGGCATCACACCGTATTCTGCCATCGCCGGAGATTCCGGAATCGTCAAATACAGGTGGAGCATGCCTCAGCTTGTTGTGGCGAATGCAGGACCGAATGCAAGTGTATGTGCAGGCAGCCCGATACAGATTGGGACTCCGCCAGTTTCCGGCATGCAATATTCATGGAATAATGGATCTACCAGCGCAAGCCAGGTATTAAACCCGGTCATCGATACTATACTTATTCTTTCGGTAACTGACGGATTCTGTCACTACGGATATGACACCATTAATATAAGTGTGTATCCCGTTCCTGTTCCTTCGTATACTTTCAACATGCGATGCAATACAGTGGCGTTTAACAATACATCGGGCCCTAATACGTATCAGTGGAATTTTGGCGACGGCGCCACTTCGAATGTTGTTAACCCGGTACATAGTTATCAGAATAACGGAACTTACCAGGTTGATCTGGTTATAACAAACAGTAATAATTGTACTGCTTATACGTCGCAGATAATAACGGTGAATTCGAATCAGCAGCCGGCAATGGCATATAATTTTGTACCGTGTGATTCGGTTTATTATTTCCAGAATCAATCTCTCAATCCAATAGCGAGTCAGTGGAAATTCGGAGACGGAACCACTTCTACCGGCCTGAATGTATTTCATACCTATACCCATTCCGGATCAAAGACGGTACAGTTAATAACCACATCACAGAATGGCTGCATCGATACGGTGAATCAGAATATTTTTGTCGTCATTGAGACTCCTGCAAAATTCGAATACTACATCGACTCGTGTGCTTCAAAGGTTTTATTTACGAGCAAATCTCCAAACGCGCTGTCCTATTCCTGGGATTTTGGCGATAATAAAATTTCGACACAAAGGAATCCTGTTCATACTTATGAGTCGGAAGGAATTTATCCTGTTACATTAACCGTAAACAATGGAACCGTCTGTCCGAAGAGCATAACTATTGATGTAGGCGCGCCGGCCGACGGATTATTCACCGTTTACATTCCGAATTCTTTTACGCCCAATGGTGATGGCATCAACGACATCTATAAAATAGTGTCGAAATTACCTTGTGATGAATACAACCTTACCATCTATGATCGTTGGGGATCGGAAATTTTTAAAACGGACGATCCGTTAAATGTGGGATGGGACGGAACTCACAATGGATTGCCGGTAGCAGAAGGCGATTATGTTTATTACCTGATCGGCACCAAGTCGAAGAAGGCCGGGAACCTGATAATTACGAGGTAACATACTCGGGAAATTTTAATTTTATCGCGGCTGTTGAATTTGGGATTTGTCTGAATCCCGAGTGAATTGAGTATGTGATTTCCACATCTCTATTAGAACACTTCTTCTCGAATTTAAATAATGGACTTGGAAATGAGTTTTATTTAATTATCTTTGTTTAGTTTGATTTAAAATTTTTAAAAAAATTATCATGAAAAATTTTCTTTGCCTGTTATTACTGCTTTGTTTTTTACTACCCGGAAAAACTGCCTCATGTTCAACAGATTTAAATTTAACATTATTTGTAGAGGGATTTGTTGATCCTGTTGACAACAGTGTTATTCAGCCCGCACTTTATAATGCAGGGCTTTCAAATGACCCCACACATGTAGACGAAATAACTGTTGAGCTGCACAATTCGGCCAGCCCGAATAATCTTGAACCAGGAGGAACGACAACGGGAACTTTAAAAACAAATGGTGAATTAAATGTTACTTTCCTAAATGATTTTAATGGTAATTATTATATTGTTGTTAAAGGACGAAACATTCTCGAAACCTGGTCAGCGACAGCGCTTGCCTTTTCATCTTCTGGTTTAAATACATATAATTTTTCATCCGCCGCCACTCAGGCGTATGATAATAACTTAGTATTTATTTCGAATAAATGGATGATTCGTTCCGGTGATGTTGCTGATAATATATCCAATCCGAATGGTCATGACGGAGCCATTGATGCTTTTGATTTCCCAATAATTTATCAAGATATAATCATAGCGGCATTTGGTTATTTGAACTCGGATCTTAGTGGTGACGGCTTTGTTGATTTGTATGATTATCTGATTTTACAATCTAATAATGAAAATGGAAGCGGCATTGCCAGGCCAAATTACTTTCCCGCATTGCCGCCCGGGCCATTTCCCTCACCCATCTATGATACGTGGATAAAAAATGTTTCTGTTGATGGACCCAATGTAATCACCTTTGAAATATGGCTCGAGCTGCATGACGGAGTGACACCGCAACATCATCTCGGATTTTACCAGGCCGGGATAAATTTTAATGACTACGATGCATTCCGGAATAACGGGTCAATAACCGCTAGTTTTGTCTCGGGAAGTCAGGTGACGGGCGGCAATGTAAATATCGATGCTGTTTCACATCAGCTCAGAATCATTGATATCATGTACGATAACGAATTATTTGCACCACTCATTCCGTACCATTCTCAAAACGGAATGCTAATAAAGAAAATTAAACTTACCAATTCAGTAAATTTTGACCCTGCAATTTATACTGGTTTGGTATCGCATCCGGAAAATTATTTTTCCTGGTCCTTCAATTATGGCACCAAACACACCACAAGAACTGGTATTGGATTTTATTCTGACCTGCAGAGCTATACAAATCCCGCTGCTTTTCATGTCGGTAATGCTGCTTCTGTTCCGGCGCTTTCAACATGGGGATTAATATTGCTTTCTGCTTTATTGATTAGCAGCGGAATGTTTTATATTAAGAACTCCTGAGTATTGAAACGCAGGTTTATGGAGCATTTTGAAAAATCTATTTTTTCTTAGTCCACATTACGTAAACCGGGCGGATTATTAATTTTTCAAAATCTACTTTACTTCACACGGCTAGGATTTGTGAATTTAAAAATCAAATTTTGTTTATGATTACTTCTTATATCAGAATATCGTTTGCTATCAACTGACCAAAATAGCCTTATCTCGATTCCCTTCGGCCCCCTCAGCCACGAACCAGAAAATGCTAAGACAATTTCAATATTTTTTATTGAGTAGAATGTATGTGCATCTCTAATCCCAAATTATCCGATCTTCTAACATATATTGTAAAGCCCGGCTGAGGGGAGCCGAAAGGAATCGATGAAAGTCGAAAAACGCTAAAAGAAAAAAATATTTTATAGTAGCTGGCGCTAAAATAAACGAACTATAAAAAAATTTATTAATAGAGCGATGTTTTCAATTGACTATTTATTAGGATTTTTTAGTTCTAACCAGTTTCACAAGACCTGACCGTGCGGAGTATAGGGGCAAATTTCTATTTTAATGAATTTCAGTCTTAACTTCATTCTTCATTCGCAGGCAGAACAAAGCGGTACCCCTTTCCTTTCAATGTGATGATTTTAATTGCCGGATCGGGAATAAAATAATCACGAAGCTTACGCATATATACATCGAGGTTGCGAGAATTAAAAAATGAATCGTCGCCCCACACCTCCTTTAAAAGTTTTTTTCTTTCTATGATCTCGTTTGCATGGGCGATGAGGAAATTCAAAACCTCTGCCTCGCGGTTGGAAAGCCGGATGTTTTTATCTCCCAATCGTAATTCAAAATCAGAAACAGAATAGATAAATGCCCCGATCCGCAGGATTTTTTCATCGCTGGAAATTGAGCGGGACGAAAGCGAATGTAACATTAGCTGATTCTCTATCCTCGAAATTAGCTCTTCAACACTGAAGGGCTTTCTTACATAGTCCGTACCGCCGGAATCAAATCCGTGGACCACATCTTCCGACTGATTCTTTGCAGTCAGAAAAATAACGGGCATGCGCGGCTTCTGCGCCCGTATTTTTTTACATAGAGTGAAGCCGTCTACATTTGGAAGCATCACATCGAGTATACAAATGTCCGGCGAAAATTCTTCCAGGCCATCCAGCGCAATTGCACCGTCGTTTTTCAGCATAACCACATAACCACGGAATTCCAGCGTCTCTTTTACCACCCTTCCGAGAAAGGGTTCATCCTCTACGTATAAAATCTTTTTTTTCATTTTGATTCCCTGCTTAATTCCCTGCCGGAAGCATTAATGTAAACGTACATCCCGGGCCGACATTATTCCTGACATGCACCGTACCTCCATGCATTTTCATTACCATAGCAACATAACTGAGTCCAAGCCCGTGACCCTTTACATTGTGTATATTACCCGAAGGCAAACGAAAGAATTTATCAAAAATCCTTTCATGATATTCTTCCGGAATCCCCGGCCCGTTGTCACGGATCGTAATTACAATATTTTCTGTTGATGTCGATAAATTAATTTTTATCTCAGGCGAAGGCGCAGCATATTTGATGCTGTTATCGATAATATTCAATAGCGCCCCTTGTAAATGAATGGGGTCTCCGCTAACAGGGTGATCATCACCTGACTTTTCAAACAGGATAATTGCATTTTCATTTGTGAGCCGGACCTTCAGCGTATTTATTAATTCTGAAATTAATTTAGCCATGTCGACCGTTTCTTTGTGCAAAACGATGTTCCCGTTTTCCATCATCGAAGTATTCAGTACTTTACCCGTGAGCAATTCGAGTCGCCTGATTTCGAGAGATGCCATGTCCAGATATTCTTTCATGATTCGATCATCTTTTCGGAATTTCTCATCCTGAAGCGCCTCGATCACGACTTTCACGGTAGAGATCGGAGTCTTCAGTTCATGCGAAATATTATCCACGAAATCGTTCTTCATCGCATTCAGCCTGACCTGTTTCTTCAGTGAGAGATGAGCAAGAACGAAAGCCAGCCCTGTCAGGAGTAAAAGTATCAAAGCGAAAATGGATTGAGGGATAATTTTTTTGAGCAGGTACATGCGGTAATTTTCAATTTCGAGTCCATATGTTTTCGGAAACACGGAGCTTTCAAAATAGAAAATCTTTTTATCATTCTTTTTCGAGGCGGAGTCCTTATCATGTGCATTTATAAGACGGACATTGAAATTCCACCCATTGTCTTTCAGGCTCTTTTCAATATGCTTCCTCATCAGACTCGTATCTGATGAAGAATAAATTTTCTGTTCGAAATGACGATTGTTTTCATTGGAGTGCCACACTTCATTGACGATCAATTTTACGCCGTGAAGTATTATGTCTTTTGCAGTATCGTTGATGCCGGCCGTAGGTTTATTTTCTGAAATGAAAGTATCGGTTAAGACCGTGACCAGCTCTGTGGAATCATTATTTTCAATTTTATTGAAAAACATTTTAACTTTTTTACCCGCCGTATCCTCTTCATTGAGTGAAATTTTAAAACCCCTCCTGTCGCCAAGCAATGGGTTTATCAGATTTTTTTCGAGTAATGTATCAAGAACTTCCTGCTGCGATTTTTCGAATTGCAATGCCAGGGATTTCTGCAGCTCTGTTTTTTCGTTTTTATACTGCGAAACAAGCCACTGAATAACAAATTCAACCAGCAGAAGCTGGCAGAAAATCATGAACAGTATTAGTAATTTGTTTCGCATCGGAATTAGCTCCTGTATTCCTGACAAAAATAATCTTATCAATGTCATCGGCCAACCAATTAACCTTAATTAACCTTATTTGGGATGCCTTTAACCTCAGGAAATGATTGCAAAAGTATTTTTGAAAAAAAATAAACTATGAAAAATAAAATCACAACACTCATACTGACATTATTTGTTATTTCCATTGTAAGGGCCGGAGAAAACAACAGTGGAAGAATCGTCTATGAACAAAAAACGAAACTGAACATCGATATTGATTCCGAACACGCTGAAGCCATTCAGGACCTTCCAAAGGAGCATATAACATCCAGGGAATTGATATTTGATTCTACCGCATCAATTTTTCAGAAAACGGCAGTAAAAAATTCTGACGAGGCTATTCAGAAAGAAACGGGGAAGGGTACGATGGTCATTAAAATGGAGGAACCGGACGAACGCATGTATTGCGACCTAGTGGAGAAGAAAAGGATCGAGCAGAGAGATTTTATGTCGAGAAAGTTTTTAATTGAAATTCCTTTCAGCGCTTCTACATGGAAATTTACGGGCGGGCAGAAGAAGATACTGAACTATAACTGCCAGGAGGCTGTTTTGCAGGATACCACACGGGAAGTAACAGCCTGGTTCACACCGGAGATTCCCGTAGCAACGGGTCCGTATGGATTATGTAACCTGCCCGGACTTGTTCTTTTTGCAGAATTCAGAGGCGGGGAAATGACTTTCGAGGCGAAGAGCATCGAGCTCGTTCCCGTTGATCACAAGAAGATCATAAAGCCATCCGAAGGGAAAAAGATTTCTCGGGAAGATTTCAACAAGCTCGTCATGGAAAAGCAAAAGGAGATGGAGGAGTTGGGAGAAGGGAATGGAAATGTTATCATCAGGATAAAGAAATAGAGCATGCGCGGGTTTTTGTTTTTTTGTTTTTTTGTTTTTTTGTTTGAAGCACATGCCCAATCATTTTCTTACAAGGGAATTGTGCTGGATGAAAAAGGGAATGCATTAGCGTTTGCAACCATTGCTTTACTCGATCCTTCCGATTCGACGCTTGCCTTATATGCTGTCTCAAACTCAAACGGAAATTTCGAAGTGAAAAATATCAAAGCGGGTAGTTATATACTACAGGCGTCGTTTCTTGGGTATAAGACGAAGTATCGTGCGGTTAAATTTCCCGGTGAAGATCCGGAAAGTCTTCACAGCATTCTCATGGAGCCTTCGCAGGTCGATCTGCCTGCGGCCCAGGTTGAGGCCGAAAGAATTCCATTGCTGATCCGGGGAGATACAGTTGAATATAATGCGTCATCATATAAAACCGGAGCCGATGCCGTAGCAGAAGACCTCTTAAAGAAACTGCCGGGAGTTTCGGTCGACAGGAATGGGAACATAAAGGCGCAGGGTGAAGATGTAAAAAAAGTAACGGTCGACGGAAAGGAATTTTTCGGAAACGATCCAAAGGTGGCCACGAAGAATCTTCCTGCGGATGCTGTGAGCAAGGTTCAGGTTTATGATACCAAATCGGATCAGGCGGAGTTGACGGGGATAAACGACGGGAAGCGCGATAAGACCATCAATCTGCAGTTGAAGGACGACAAGAAGAAGGCGTGGTTCGGAGAAATACAGGCTGGAGCAGGTACAGAAGAACATTTTCAGTCGGGCGCGAAAGCTTATCGCTTTACGCCGGAAAAACAAATTGCGTTTTTAGGCATGCTGAACAACATAAACAAGTTCGGTTTTTCCTTCAGCGATTACCTGGACTTCAGCGGAGGATTCAGAGGCGGAGAAGGATTTAAAATTTCCACCGGCAACAATGATTTCCCGATCGATTTTGGCGAGGTTCAGAAAGGACTTATCACCTCCGGTGCGATTGGCGCAAACTACACAACAGAAAAACGAAAAGGCAACCGACTGAACGTAAGTTATCTTGCCAACGGCATAAACAAAAAAATGAACAGGGATGATAATTCCGAAAACTTTACGGGCGACGAAACTTTTTATTCCAGGCAAAATTCGTTTGACAATGAACGGAACAGGGCACACAGGGTAAACCTCGGATGGAAGAATAAGATTGATACCCTGCGTACGCTCAATGTAAGCGGTCAGGCTTCATTAAGCAGCAATTCAATTTACAATTCAACATCTGTATTTAATTCTTCAGCAGTTGATGTTGTATCGGATCAGCATTCTGAAAATAACGGAAGTGGTAATTCTTTCCTGGCAGATTTACATTCTTCATACCTGAAAAAACTTCAATCATCATGGAAATTATTCTCTTTCGAAGCGAATGGAAATTTCCGTCACACGCTTTCGAAGAATGAAATGCAGTCGTTGACCGGTTTTTATTTCCCGCCTTCGCAGCATTCGCTCAATCAGTTTCAGCATAACAACAACGACTACCTGAACATTGATTTTGAAGGAGGCATTACAAGAAAAATCGGCGGCATTTCTTATCTCGAAGGAAAACTTTCCGGCGGAATGCAAAACGAGACTTATTCCAGGGAACAGGGTCTCGTGCCGGATTCCGATGGTCTCATCGATTCGCTGAGCGGTGAATTGAACAAGAACTTTCAGTGGCTCGAACCGGCAATCGCATTCAGGAGTCTGAGTGAAAAAAGCCAGCTTACGCTCAGTGTCGGCGCATATGTTTCCGATATGTGGAACAGGCTCGATGATGGAAGAAGGAATGATTTTCAAAAAATTTATTTGCTACCATCGGTCACCTGGGAAAAACAATACAGGGCAGGTCGTCGCCTTAGACTTGTGTATGATGCATCCGTGCTTTCGCCGGAAGCAGCAGATCTTTTTCCGCTCACGAATTATTATAATCCCATAAACCAGGTTACGGGCAGCCAGAAGTTAATTCCCGAATTGCATCATGATGTGAGATTCCACTGGAATATATTCGACCAGTTTTCGTTCACATCATTTTTTGCGGGCATGCGTTTTAGTTATACGAAAGACAAGATCAGCTGGTCGAAAACCATCGACGACAACCTTGTGCAGCGTACATCATTGATTAATGTTCCGGAAGATTACAGCGCTGCATTGAATGCAGAATTCTCCACACCAATTCGGAAGCTTGGTATTAATTTAACCCTGAATGCTGAAGAGCGATGGAATCAGACAAATACGTTTGTGGATGCTAAGCTGAATCGTAATTCAGGGTTTTCGCATATAGCAGGGCTATCGGTTGACAACCGCAAAAAAGACAAATGGGATGCTTCTGCCGGTGTGACGATGACTTTCAGTAATTCACTCTATACATTAACCGGTTCGATGAAGAATAAATACATCCGTGCTGACTTGTTTACAGATTGTAATTTTACTCCGACTGAGAGGTGGCAATTTTCATTGAAGGCTGACGTGTCTCATTATTATGGTGAAGCGTTTAACGATAATGTGAAGGTTCCGCTTTTGCAGGCCGATGCTTCGTATAGTTTTTTGAAAAATAAAAGAGGGACATTGATTCTAAGCGGTTTTGATTTGCTCAACAGGAATTCAGGAGTTGAACGGACAAGCGAATACAATTACCTTTTGGAACGCAGAACCGATATTATACAGAGATATGTTATGCTCTCCTTCAAATATAAACTGAATAAATTTAATTCTGACAACAAAGTGGACGTGAAGGTGAATGGTCGTTGAGAAATGAAACGCTTTTTAAGTTTCTTTCATTCTGTTAAATGTTTTTCAACTTGGTCGATCCCCTTCGGCTCAGGGAACCTTGTTCTGCTATTTAAGAATTAATTAATCTTGATTAATCTTTTACCATTAACTCCATTTCCGCTCTCGCAAAAGAAAAAATAAAAACCATTTTTCAGATTACTTACATCGATAGCAGCCTTTCCTGCAAAATTATTATAATATGAAAGAACAACCGCGCCCGACATATCTGTTATCCAAACAGATTTTATCGGCAGCGAATTCGATTTTATATTCAATATCCCTGAACACGGCATCGGGAAAATTGAAATTGATGCATCCAGACTCTTCTCAGAAACAGAAGCCCACAGATTCTCATCAAACCTAACCACACCGTGAGAGGAGGTACCCAGCCAGATTATCCCGTTTCGCTCAACGGTTACACACAACACAACATCATCAGGCATATCGCTGTTTGTCGTATTCCAGGATGTAAAAAACGATCCGGTCTTTTTGATCAATCCTTTATCGAGCGAGCCCATGTAGACATTCTGCAATGAATCGATGGCGATTGAATTCAGCGAATTACTTTGTATGCCAGAGGTTGATGTATTGTATGCGGTGAAATTTCCATTTACTCCCCGGATGAGACCGCCGGAGGGACAGGCAAGCCAGAGGAAATTATTTGTGTCGCGCCCGATGGAGAGAATCGTATTATCCGGAAAACCTGTGCTGGTTGAAGAGTATGTATAAAATGAATCGTTAGTCATTTTGCAAAAGCCGCCGTTAATGGTGCCAATCCACCGCACAGAATCATTTTCGAAGTTTACGGTTGCGACGTGATCGACAGGAATATCTGAATTGAGAATGTTGTAGACCGTCCAGGCAGTATCATTGAAAAAATTCAACCCCTGGTTCGTGCAGATCCATTTATTATTCTGCGCATCGATGTTGACCGTGCGAATATAATCTGACGATATGCCCGAATTGCTTTGCGTGAAAGAATTCCAGTTTATTCCGTCGAACGTACACACTCCGCCGTTTTGAGTGGATATCCATGCAACGCCATTCCGGTCGAATGCAATATGTTTTAGGGAATTATCGGTGAGCCCGGAATTCCCGGTGTTGTATACTGTCCAGGTAGTGTCGTCAAGAATCGCCAGTCCGTATTCCGTGCAAAACCATTTTCTGCCCAGGCTGTCGATCGAAATCCACCGGCATTGATTGTCAGGCAAAGGAGAATTGGAATAGTTGTAATTGATGAATGTTTGTGCGAATGAATTGCAGGTGGCCAGTAAGAAACAGATCAGCAAAACAGCACGATTCATAACAACTAAACGAATAAACAATAAAACACTTCTTAATCGATGATAAGTCGTTTATAAAGATTCTTACCCGAAGAGAGGATGTGAATATTATAAACGCCCCTGCTTATTGAAGAAATGTTTAATGTCTCTTCGAAAGTGTCACCGGCAGAATGAATTTCTTTTCTCATTACGGTTTTTCCCAGGGCATCGATCAGTTCGATGACTGCATCCTTATCCTGATTTGTGAAGGAAATTATTACTGAGTTCTTCGCAGGATTCGGATAGACCACCAAAGAGCGAAGCACGGCAGCGTCGGCGATTGCATTAGGAAGAGACACGACGGCATCAACGGGAACTCTCGGGCTTGTGCAAATATTATCAGGAAGATGAATGTCCCAATCGTAGAAGAAATAATAATAGCCTGCATTCTGAGTAGTTCCCGTTATCGTGCAGAAATTTGCCAGCACAAACGGATATCCGCAGTTCGTGCCGGAATTATTCCGGTAAAGATCTCCGCCGGTTCGCGCGAGACGATAGTTGGTTCCGGGTGTAATCTGGAAATCGAGAGTAACGACGTTTGCTCCGGCAACAAGCGTAGCGGGCATTGTTTGTAAAACATTGTTTCCCGAATCGCGCAATTCCACAATGATGTTTCCTCCGGACGGGGAATATACTTTTACGGTATGAAGAGTGAACGAATTATAGCAATCGAAAATCAGTGACTCGTCACCTGAAAAATAACCACCGGATCCGGCAACGGTATTGTCGGCAAGACCGAGACTAAATTGCGCGCCGGGATGAATTTCTCTCGACTGCGCGTAAAAAGTAGTGGTAGTATTAATCGGCGGTGTATAAAAAACATCGCCGGTATCGAGAGCAACTCCGCCAACAGGCTGGTCGTACCAGGAAATTTCATTGGCTGAATTAGCCTGTAGCATTGCAACACCCGGAGTTGGAATGGTATCGCCCACGACAGTCGGAGCAGCCGTTGGAGCAAGCACGTTGATCTGCACGGGAGTCGATGTACCCGTTCCGCACTGGTTAGAAACTTCGACGCTGTATGTTCCGGCGGCATTTACCGAAATCGAATTTCCTGTTGCGCCATTACTCCAGTTGTAACTGACGTTTGGAATGTCGCTAATAGCAGAAAGAGAAACCGTTTCGCCCTGACAAAGATTGATGGCAGAATTACTGATGCTGATATTCACCGGTGTGGAAGCAGGATTCGGTACTTGTCTCTTCAGGATGTAAGGAGCTGCATAAACGTTATTCGAATCGTTTTCCTCGAGGAAGTTATGATTCGGATCCACTTCGCAAACGATGTAATACAAGCCGTTGCATACATTTGGAGGAATTGTAATGTACATGCCGGCGAGGGAGGTCCAGTATACATCCACATATCCGGAAGAAATTCCCTGCATAACAGGCGAACAACCATAATTCCCTCCGCCTAATCCGTAGTTTGGAAAGTTTGTTGACTGGTTCAATGAGTTGCCGTTGTCGTCGAGACAATGATTGGGATAACCGGGACAGGTTCCATAATCCATCAGGCAATAAGCAAGCTTTGTTCCTGAGCCGATGACAGGCCAGTGCAGTGGATTTGAGTCGAGGCTATCGCGTTCGCGCAATGTGTAATTTCCCCAGTTGTCGACGTGCATGTGACTGTGTGTCGGGTGATACGTCATGGTTCCGGCGGGACGATCATAATATGACATGGTACCGTTGGAATTCCTGTGGAAGATTCTTTGATTGATCAATATTCTTGGATAGGTAACACCATCAGGACACATGGCGGGAGCGGTGCCAACAATTGTATCGGTGCCACAGACGAAAATATTTGTTGTATGAACTTCGAGAGGACCGTGGCCAACATTAGGAGTGGAAACGGTTACATACATTTTCCCGTTGTCGGCAGGGTTGGCATTGCCGGACTGGGCAAATTCGTTGATTCCAAAGTTGTCATAATAAATATAGAATGGCGGGTGACCGATTTCAATATCCGGTAAAAGATCACAATCGGTTTGAGTGCTGTCTTTGCATTTGCAATCGGTTGCATTATTCGTAGTGCATTGTCCGTTTACGTAAATTGATGATGCTACTAACGCAAAAGCGAGTAGAATTTTTTTCATTTAGGAAGTTATTTATGAAAGTTTGCCCCGGGTATTTTAAACATATGCAAGGAAATAAATATCCGGGAGTTTTCATAATGACAAATAGTGGAATTTAGGGAAATTTGAGGGGGGCTGAGGCAGGCTGATAGAAAGACGGGAAGATATTTTGACGGATCTCATCTGCAGGTTTTCGCCAAGGACACTCCCGGAGGGATGTTTTAAGCGCTAACACAACACAGGCATCCTTGATAATGCCTTGCAACGAGTGTGCTATCTTGTCCTGGCGCTCGCAGAACGTTAGAATTTATTCTTTCACGGTATTTATCGATCGTTCTTTTTGAGAAAGACAAAGTTTCCGCAATTTGTTTTGAACTTTTTCCCTGGCAGATTAAAAATATTATTTCTCGTAAGATTTGATTATGGTATTCACTGCAATTTAATTCTTTTTCTTTCTTATGATTTGTGGTTGAGAGGACCGGCTTCATAAAATTGTTTCTGAGATTAAATAAGCCATTAATTAAATAAATTAAATTGTAGTATAAATACTATTGACTTTTAAAAAACGGTTCAATTCCTTTACTCATTCATTTTAAAGAATTATCTTCATTCTGAATATTGAAATCTTAAATAAGATGAAACGAATGTTGATAATAGTATTTTTTACTATGGAACAGTCAATGGCTTACGCTCAAGTAAATTTAGTTCCTAATCCGAGTTTCGAGTTGCACGACTCGTGTCCAAATACGTTTGCGCAGATTAACTATTTATTAAACTGGAAGGCAATCAACATTTCTCCGGATTATTATCATAAGTGTTCTACAAATTCTGCAGTTTCAATTCCATATAATTGCAGGGGCTACCAGGAGACTACAGGTATATATGATAGCGCCTATATCGGTCTTGGTTTAAATCCGTATAATAATTTTACCCGCGAGATAATCGGTACAGAGCTAATAGATCCAATGCAAATAGGGCAATTGTATTATATTTCTTTTTGGGTTTCACCGGCATTTGATTTGGCACAATGTGGCGTAAGAACCAGTTGCTTTTGTGATAAGTTGGGGATTAAATTTTTTACTCATCCTGTAAATAACCAGGATTCACTCATAGATAATTTTGCACACCTGTATTCGGATACAATGTTTACAGATACAACAAACTGGATTTCATTTAGAGGAGCCTTTATTGCTGATTCCGCTTACACCTTTTTAACTATCGGAAACTTTTTTACTTCCCCTGAACTTAGTTATATATGCTATAATTCAAATAGGGCAGCATACTATTTAATAGACAATATCTGTGTTTCAACCGATTCGAATGTTTGTTATAATACTACTTCACTACTAGAAATTCCTACTCAAAAAACAACGCCACAATTATTTATTGACCGACTAAACAAAACTCTTCATATTAATTTCGAAATTAATTATACAGAAAAGAATAAATTAGAAATTTTCGATTCCACGGGTCGTATAATTTTTTCTTCTCAATTATCAGAAAGCCACTCGGATTTCCCTTTTAATCATGCGCCCGGGGTTTATTTTGTTCGAATTGATGATTCAACATTTAAAATATTAAACCCATAAATTTATGAATCGACACGATTGGATTCCAGTATTCATAAATTAAATTGTTGTATAAATACTATTGACATTTAAAAACGGTTCAATTCCTTTACTCATTCATTTTAAAGAATTATCTTCATTCTGAATATTGAAATCTTAAATAAGATGAAACGAATGTTGGTAATTGTATTTCTTACTTTGAAACAGGCAATTTCTTACGCTCAAGTAAATTTAGTTCCTAACCCGAGTTTCGAGCTACATGATACTTGTCCGAATAGTTTATAAGTCAATATTAAATCAAGCAGTTAATGAGATACCACAACAGCTATATCGGGGGCTTTATATTGTTCAAATTAAAAATAAAACATATAAAATAATAATTTAACTCCCCACATCAAAAAAAACTCCGTGACCGAAGGTGAAACCTTTGAAATCACGGAGTGAGCCAAATGGTAATTAAAGAACTTATTGTTTTACAACTTTCTTAAGCAATACTTTTTTATCCATCGTAAATAATAATTGATAAACCCCGCCCGCATACGAAGCAAGAGAAATCACATTCGTCTTCTCGTTTTGCAACTGAGTTGAATATACCAGCCGCCCTGTTGAATCAAAAATCTTCAGGTTAACTTTTTCACTCAACGATCGCTTGAATTGAATGTTCACCGATTCCGATACGGGGTTTGGATAGACCGAAAGAAGATTCTCCAGTTCTGCATTATTTACAGAAAGCGGATCAACGATGTGTACCGTATCTGAAGAGGCTGTGCAGCCATTCGCATCGGTAACTACCACAAAATAGTATCCGTCGTTTACTGCTTTGATCTCCTGTGTTGTTCCCAATGCATTGAAGAAAATCAGGTCTACGCTCCAATACCATTGATATGCAGGAAATGCAGGTACCGACAACGTATCAAGATGGACGATCACGGATGGCTGAGCCGGCGGCGGGTTGACGTCGATTGTTAGGTTAACGCATGTCGAATAACAATTTGCATCCTGGGCACGAACATAAAATGTTTGAGTTGTGGCCGGACTCACAATCACCGAAGACCCTTGTCCGATCAGGTTGCCGCCGCAGGAGTCGGAATACCAGTACCAGTCGCTTCCGGCTGTCGGTATACCAGTTTCAGTAAGAGTTACCGAGTCGCCTTCACAGATAACTGCAGATGTTGCATTTATCGGCGATGGATTGGTCGCCAATGGGACCACGTCTACGGCCGTACTTACACAGCCCGAATAACAATGTCCGATCTCCGCTCTCACAAAATAGTTGTCGGACGTCAGCGGTGTGATCGTTACACTTGTTCCCGATCCAACCGAAGTGCCTCCACAGGAAGTGGAGTACCAGTTCCAGGTGGCTCCCGGCGAAAGTGTTCCCGATACCTGTAAAACGGAACTGGCGCCGAGACAAATATCCGTATTCCCCTGAATGGAATCAGGATTAGCAGGTGGTGTGGTAACATCGACTGTCGTATTCAGGCAGGCCGAATGACAACTTCCGTTTTCGCCCCTCACATAGTAGGCAGTGGCTGATGCCGGTGAAACAGAAATGGAATCGCCCGTCGCCACAGGAGTTCCTCCGCATGAAACCGTATACCAGTTCCATGTTGCACCCGGAGGAAGCGTTCCGTTCACTTCAAGAGATGCGCTGCTTCCGGCACAGATGACCGATGGCGCCACAAGTGAAGCCGGATCTGCAGGTGTGGCATTTACGTTTACAACAGTGTTTACGCATGCAGAAAAACAACTTCCGATTTCTGCCCGGACATAATAGGTTGTAGTTGTGGCAGGACTAACCGAAACCGAATTCCCTGTTCCGGCTGCGGAACCATTGCAGGAAGCAGAATACCAGTGCCATGTCGCGCCCGGCGACAGTGTCCCGTTTACATTCAGCGTTGAACTTGTTCCCGAACAGATCGGCGAAGTGCCGGTAGCAGACACAGGATCGGATGGAGGTGCGATTACGTCTACTGCCGTATTCACGCAATTTGAAAAACAATTTCCATTCTCGGCTCTCACATAATAAGTGGTGTTTGATGCAGGTGTCACCGACAGATTTGCTCCCGTACCTACCGGTGTTCCGCCACACGATGTCGAATACCAGTGCCATGTTGCGCCGGATGAAAGTGTTCCATTTACATGAAGTGCAGATGTGCCTCCGGTGCATACAGGAGTTGAGCCTGTCGCCGATGTCGGGTTGTTTGGAACGGGGGTAACCGTAACAGATGTGGTCACGCAGGCAGAATTACAGGTTCCGTTCTCGGCACGGACATAATATGTTGTAGTAGTTGCAGGAGAA
Organism: uncultured Flavobacteriales bacterium; assembly: GCA_964595205.1. Classification (GTDB taxonomy): domain Bacteria; phylum Bacteroidota; class Bacteroidia; order AKYH767-A; family 2013-40CM-41-45; genus JADKIH01. Next base: position 150,017 of record CAZQOQ010000036.1, read on the forward strand.
ACCAATAACGTCGCACCTGTTCCTGCCGGGAACATGCCGCATGAGCCGGTATACCATTGCCAGGTAGCGCCCGGCGAAAGCGTACCGTTTACCTGCAATGTGGAACCGGTACCCGCACAAATCGGTGAGGATGCACTTGCACTTGTTGGAGCAGCCGGACCTGTAGTGACTGCTACGTTCGTACTTACACAATTAGAGAAGCAGGTGCCGGTCTCAGCTCTTACATAATAAGTCGTATTGGTTGATGTGGTTACAGAAACTGACGCTCCCGTTCCTACAGCCGTTCCGCCGCAGGATCCGGAGTACCAGTGCCAGCTTGCGCCCGGAGACAATGTGCCCGTTACCTGCAGAGTTGAATTTGCACCTGCACATACCGGTGATGTTCCTGTAGCCGAAACAGGGGCGGCGGGAGCAGAAACAATCGTTACAGTGGCGCTGACGCATGTGGAATTACAAGTTCCATTTTCTGCACGTACAAAGTATGTGGTTGTTGTTGCAGGGGCTACATTTATGGACGTTCCCGATCCAACCGGCGTTCCACCGCAGGTTCCGGAGTACCATTGCCAGGTTGCACCCGGCGACAATGTTCCATTCACCTGCAGGTTCGTATTCACTCCCTGGCAGACAGTTGCGCCACCGCTAATTGAAACGGGTGCACTGGGTCCTGCCACAACGTTTATCGAAGTATTCACGCAGTTTGAAAAACAGCCGCCGTTCTCCGCACGAACATAATAAGTAGTCGTGGATACCGGGCTAACAGACACGGATGCGCCTGTTCCGGCTGGCGTTCCGCCACAGGATCCGGAATACCATTTCCATGCAGCTCCCGGAGAGAGTGTGCCGTTTACCTGAAGAGTGGTATTGGTTCCGGAACAAATGGGTGAAGTTCCTGAAGCAGAAACGGGATCGTTAGGATTGTTTACAACATCGACAGATGTGTTTACACAATTTGAAAGACAGCTTCCGTTCTCGGCTCTGACATAATAATTAGTAAGCGCACCGGGAGAAACAGAAATCGAAGCGCCGCTGCCAACCGGCGTTGCGCCGCAGGAACCGGAATACCATTGCCAGCTCGCACCGGGTGAAAGTGTTCCGGTTACGCTCAATGTTGATGAGCCGCCCGAACAAACTGCAACAGGATTCGCCGAAGAAGAAACCGGGTTCGAAGGAATCTGAATTACGGTTACCGTTGTTGCTGTACATGCGGAATAACAGAAGTTTTGTTCCGCGCGTACGTAATAAGTTGTCGTAAGAGTTGGAGAAACCGTTATCGAAGCACCGGTATCAACAGGCGTTCCGCCGCATGAAGAAGTATACCATTTCCATACCGCTCCCGGGGTTAATGTGCCCACCACATTCAATGTAGTTGACGAACCATTACAAATCGTGCTCACGGTTGCATTCGCACTCGCCGGAGCAGTTGGCGGCGTGCACGGAGTGTATTGTGCACATATATGAAACGATGCCCCGGCAGTCATTCCATTCCAGTCGTACACCCTGACAAAATAAGTCGTTCCCGGTATCAACGTGTCGTTATTCAGAATTTCCACTCCTCCCGAAGTAGTCGTGTCGTTGCATTGAACCAGCGTCAGGTTTCCGCATGTGCCGGAGTATAAAGAAAGAACCGCATCTGTTGCAGCTCCCGACTGGCAGGTAATCTTTACGTTGGTTTGTGGAACCGTTATCGAATAAAACAAATCGTATGAGTCGGTGCTTATGAATCCTGAACAATCCACCGGTGGCAGAGTCTGAGTGGCTGAACATAATTCTCCAAGCGTATTCGAGCAGGATAATCCCACATTCAGTACAATTGGCGTTGCACAGTTGTCGTTGGTAGCTGAAATACAGCTATGCGAAGCGCAGATCCCAAAGTCGCGACCAACAGTATTTCCGTTGAAGTCGTATACTCTGATCAGGTATGTGCTTCCTGCTGTGACCGTTGTTGAAATTGTCTCCAAACCGCCAGTAGTTGTTGCATCGGAACATGTTATCAAAACGGGTGCACCGCACGTGCCTGAATACAACGCAAGTACGATGTCAGTATTTGTTCCGGACTTGCAATTAATAGTCAGATCAGGCTGACTCGGGACAATTGAATACCACACGTCATATGCATGAACTGCAGTCCGCCCGTTGCAACTGATTGCAGGAAGTGATTCAGATGCCGCACACAGCGCTCCCGCGGTGTAGGCGCAACTGTCAGTCGCTGTAAGAACAGCAGGAGTGCTGCACGAATTGTGTGCAGGCACGGGACAGACAGAACAAATTGTTCCAAGACAAACGGCATTGTTGACTGCCGCTACGATAGCTGCTGCAGGCAGCGGGCCAAAACCATTATTGAAATTTATTCCGACGGGCACGAGATGGCAGAAACTCATGATGGTACCTCCGTTCACCGGTGTAGGTCCGGGAGGGCATCCACCTTCAGTCGGAAACCCTGCATCAGGTCCGCAGTCGTCGATAGCGCCGCCTGGCCAGGAGCAGTTGTGAGTATGTCTTGAGCCCAGCAGGTGTCCCAATTCATGTGTTACGGTTTCAATCGTCCAGGAATATGTTGGCACGGATTCGAAGTCAAAGAACACATCGGTATACGAATACTTCATAGAACTGCACAACCCATTGATGCCGTCTGCCAGGCCGTTAAAACCTTCATCTTTTCCGACCAGTTGTCCAACATCACCGTTAAATGATGTTCTCGTGGAATGAAACAATGCAAGTTGTTCTGATTCGTCGAGTCCGATATACGGATCTGTCGTCGTCCAGATGAAAACCTGGCTTAGCGAAACGGAAATATTATCATTCGCATACAGTGTGGAAACGTTGTTGTGGACAGCTGTAATCCAGTTTGTGGTATTGATGACGTTGTTGTTGTTAATCTGGTAAATGTTATTGTCGATTTCATAATAAAACCTTGCACACTTCACGGTTGAACTTGATGTCTGCCTCGCAACGATATTGGGATCCTTTGATTCCAGGGGCTTATCGGCAGTCATGCAATAGTTCTCCATCGGTTTTAATAAATCCCTGTCAGAATAGACGATGTACTCCAGTTTATTATCCTGTCGGATCACTCTCCCGATTACAAGGTTTCCGTTTGCATCATCAGAGACAATTCCATAGAGTTCATCTTTGAAAAAACTGAAGGCAGCCACTGAATTCGGATTCCCGCGGATGATACCCCGGTAATAAACACCCGGTGTATAGGATATGGTATGATCCCCGCTGGTAAGCACTGAAAAATCTTCGGTGAACATATCGACACTTACGAGTTCGACCGAAATCGTTTTTCCTTTGTATGGAATGTTGAATGTGAGTACACCCGGTGCATGATTTACCAGGTCTGTGAGTTTCGCCGGTAATATGTCTAAAGAAGTTCCTGAAGATACCGCCTGGCGGATATTTTCATTGCTGATGTCGCGAGGATTAATAAAAACATTGTATGTCGGGAAGGTTACGTTAAGCTCGTGTTTTTTGCTGACGGCTTCCGCAACCGGCCGCAGAGCTGCATGAGTTTTAGCCGAAAAAAATAGCAGGCAAAGCGACGCTGCAAATGTCTTCATCATGATGTTTTTGCTTATTTTCATAAGAGATATTTAATGGAATTGGGTGAATGATAGACGATTTCAATTTCCTATACAGGGAATTCAATAAATCTTGAATTTTCCATCATTCCGGAGACTGAAAATATGATATTTGGCTCATTATTACAATTAATTTCCGTAAAAATAAAAAATCAATAATGTATAACCGCCTCGTAAACTAACCGTAAAAAGCGGATTCGAAATCATTTTTCCTACATCTGAAGAAATTACCTTGGCCGGATTAATAAAAACGATGAGAAATTATTTATTTATACTGTTTTTTTGCGTGTCACGGGTATTTGCCCAACAGCCCGATAAAGAGGGAAGTTACGTGAAATGGATGTCGCTGGAAGAGGCCATGAAAAAAATGGAATCACAGCCAAAGCCAATGCTTGTGGATTTTTACACCGACTGGTGCGGATGGTGTAAGACAATGATGAAGACCACCTATGCCAATCCGGATCTCGCCAACTATATCAACACATATTTCTATCCTGTTAAATTCGATGCCGAAGGAAAGGATACTGTCGAATACCTGGGAGAAAAATATTTTCCGGTTTCAAAAGAAGCGAGGGCCACACATCCACTGGCCGCAAAACTCCTCAACAATAAACTCATGTACCCGACTACAATTTTTTACAACGGGTATGATAAGGAGAAGAAAGAATTTAAGATGAGCATGGTAGCAAGCGGCTATCTCGAGCAGGTTAAACTTGAACCAATTTTGGTTTTTATCCTGGAGAATGTGGGTCGTAATGCATCATACGATGATTTCAACCTGTATTTCCAAAAAACTTTTTTTGATAGCACGATCGTAAAACGCCAGAATGAAGTGGCCTGGCTTAGTCCCGCCGAAGCATTTAAAGGCCCGCTGCCGGCAAAGAAAAAAACACTCGTTATGATCAACACGTCCTGGTGCAGCTCATGCAGGGTGATGAAGACAACATCGTTTATCGATTCAAGTCTCAGCACTTACCTGAACGAAAAATTCAACCTCGTAGATTTCAACCCGGAGTTCCCAGATACAATCTTGTTTAAGGGAAAGACATTCGTCAATCTCAAAACTCCGCAGTCGCCATTCCATCAGCTTGCAATTGTTCTGGGAAATAATTCTATCACCTTTCCTTCTCTGATTGTATTGGATGAAAATTTTGATGTAATCGATAACATACCATCCTATATTCCTCCGCATTTTCTAAACGACATTGTACATTTTTATGGCGACAACATTAATAAAGTCAAGTCGTGGAAGGACTTTATAAAAGACCGGAAAGACGGATAACTTCATTTTTTTTCGGCAGAACCCGGTGGCGGCAGCCTAATTATTAACCGACATATTGAAATTTTAAAATTTGAGAGCATTGGTTGCAATGCAGTCCGTTATTTTTTTTTTATAACAGTCAGCCGTTATTATATTTGCCCCCCTAACTAACACTATACATATTATGAAAACAAAGCACTTAATAATTTTAGGAACTTCATTGTTCATTTCCTCTGCGCTAATTGCACAGGAAAAAAAGGATGCTAAAGCAGCACCGTCGCCTGCACAGCAGGAAAAAGAAATGGCACTCTGGATGGACTACATGACTCCGGGTGAAATGCATCAGATGATTGCCAAATGTGATGGCGACTGGCATGAAGATTTGGTTTTTTGGATGGACCCCAAGGCTGAGCCAACCAAGGCTGAAGCGGAATGTACCAACAGCATGATCATGGGCGGCAGGTACCAGGAGTCGATTCACAAAGGCGACATGATGGGCATGCCTTTCGAAGGTAAAGGATTGCTTGGTTACGATAACATAAAGAAGGTATTTCAAAGCACCTGGATCGATAACATGGGTACTGGCGTAATGTACATGGAAGGCCCTTATGATAAGAAGACAAATTCGGTTACACTAACCGGTAAAATGGTTGATCCGATGACCGGTAAAACAGAAAAGGCAAGACAGATATTCACTTTTGTCGACGAGAAAACACAGAAGCTGGAAATGTTTGTCACTAAAGGCGATAAAGAATTCAAGAGCATGGAAATCAAAATGACAAAGAGATAACAGGCGAAAAAATCTTTCAGCAATAACAAGAGCCCGGCGAACACCGGGCTTTTTTATTACGTAAATTTTCGACACAATGATTACCTTTGCCGGCACAGTCATATATTTCTGCCATCAGGCGGGAATACGAACAGGCAATCCATATAAATTTATTTATAATACGACAAAATGAAAACAGCAACAATTTATACTGCAAAGGGAAATATGAAAGTGGTGTTTTATGAGAAAGACGCTCCCAATACAGTAAAAAATTTCATCGAGCTTTCTAAGAAAGGTTTCTACGACGGACTTACCTTTCATCGCGTGATTCCTGACTTCGTAATTCAGGGCGGATGTCCGGATGGTACAGGCGCCGGAGGGCCGGGTTATAAAATTAAATGTGAGCTTACGGGCGACAATCAATACCACGATCGTGGAGTGTTGTCGATGGCGCATGCCGGAAGAGATACAGGCGGCTCACAGTTTTTCATTTGTCATAGCCGTAAAAACACGTCACACCTCGACAGAAAACACACGTGTTTCGGCAAGGTGGTGGAAGGACTGGAAGTGATTGATGCCATTCGTGCCGATGATGAGATTGAGAAAATTGTAATTGATGATAACGGAGAATGATTCAGAAATTTATTTCCTCATTACTTTCGTTTTTAGTTTTCTTTGCATTGAAGACTGGCGCCCAGAGCCTGACTGTAAATACGAGCCAGCTTAATTTTGGCGACACGTATGAAAATTCGCCCGACAGCCTGCCATTGACTCTTTCAAATAATTCAGGGAGAGATGTTACCGTTACCGGTATCAGGTTTTATGATACTTATGGCGTTCCTGCTTTTTCATCCACTTATTCATGGTTCGTTGTTCCGGATGGTGGTTCGGCGAGTATCTGGATAAAGTTTTCTCCTCGTCATAATATTTTTCACAACTCGGAGATGGTCATAGAAAACGATGGCTTACGCGGTTTCGTTAATGTAGATCTTATCGGCCAGGGAAAATACTCTGATCATTATTATGACCTGAGCGAAAATCAGTCGGAAGAAAATCTGAAAACCGTTTTGAAACTTATTACAGGCAACGGTTATGTTTCCCTTGGTTACAATGTTGCGCGCGATTCCATGTTCATGAACATTGATAACAAAAGGATAAACGGACAAGGTGCCGGACAAAACACACTCGAATGTATTTACACCGGCCGTGAAGCTATAGGATACACCGACAGAAGTGACGCACAAACCTCTTTTTCCTTTAATACAGAGCATACATTTCCACAATCGTTGTTTTCCAGCAGTGAGCCGATGCGATCCGATCTGCATCATCTGTTTCCTACAGACGACAATGCCAATGGTGAGCGAGGCGATAATCCGTTTGGAGTTGTGAGTAGTCCGACGTGGAACAACGGTGGCTCACGATCTGACGGAGTAACATTTGAGCCCCGTGACGAGCAAAAAGGAGCAACCGCGCGTGCCATGTTGTACTTCGTAATCAGGTATCAGAATTACTCCGGATTCCTGACTCCGCAAGAGGCCATTCTTCGTCAGTGGCATTTTTCGTTTTTACCGGACGCTATAGAGAAAAAAAGAAACGGCGACATTAATGGTATACAGCACAATAAAAATCCTTTCGTCGATTATCCCGTTTTACTGGAGCGGATCACATCCGTTTCAGTAAATTCTGTGGCGCCGCTTGTCAATTCCATCGATCTTACTCAGGATACGATTGTTTTCGGAACAGTTCAGCCGGCAAGTCCGGTGTACTATCATTACGTTGTGGTGAATAATGGCAACACCGACATTCATTTCTCCGGCTTCAATATAACCCATGCTACTGAACTGAGTTTTGCTTTCACGGGTAACGATACCGTGATTTCTCCGGGAGAGTCGCTGCCTATTGTTATCAGGTGTGAGACGTCGAATACAGATTCGATACGGGCTTTTCTTACATTCAACACAGATGCAACGGGTAATACACAGGTCACGATTCCCGTTTTTGTAAACGATCCTGTATTTACAAATGTGGATGAACTTTTTTCAGACGTAACAGTTTCGCCTAATCCAGCGCAAGATTTTATTAATGTTTCTACAGGAAACTCCCAAGAGACAAAGAGAATTGATTTGTTCGATGCAACAGGAAGGTTGATTTTTACCGACCACTTCGTTGGAAAATATGAGATACCAGTTGAACACCTGACTCCTGGCATTTATTTTTTGAAAATCTCCGGAAAAAATGGAGTGATGAATAAGAAAGTAATCATAAAATAAATTCTTAAGCGAAGCGTATTTCGGTTTTTTTGAACCAAATATTGATTGAATCCAGCAGATGTACATTTTTTCATCATCAATAACTTGCGTTTTGGACTATTGAATCACCACAAAATAAAATCCGCAAACTAAATACCATCTTTGTGTTGTAAAAATTTCTAATGCCCCCTTTCATGCAAGTACTTCCCTTCGAGGCAAACGATATGGAAAGCCTGATCGAGCTGCAGCCGGAGGGATGGGATAATATTAAAATACCGTTTCAATATTATTTAACACACCGGCAATTTTGCACACCATTAAAGTTTGTGCTTGATAAGCGAATAGCAGGAACCGGTACATGCATTTTTCACAAGGATGTTGCCTGGCTTGCTCACATCATTGTTCACCGCGATTTCCGGAACAGGGGATTCGGCACCTTCATTACTAAAACACTCGTTAACAGAGTCCGACTTTATCCATATAAAACAATCTCACTTATTGCCACCGATCTCGGTGAACCTGTATATAAGAAAACAGGATTTGAAACCGACACGGAATATTATTTTCTGAAAAATGAAAACCAGTTAATACATGACATGGAATCTACAGATATTTTAAGATTTGAACCACGGTTTTTAAATGAAATTCTTGAACTCGACAAAATGGTTTCCGGCGAAGATCGGAGCATGAGACTACTTGAGTATAAAAATGATTTTGTCGTTTTCTGCCCGCACGGAACTGTCGAGGGCTTTTTCTTGCCCTCATTAGGCGATGGATTAATAGTAGCAACGAATACTGAGGCGGGAATCGAATTGATGAAGCACAGGAATAAAACAAAGAATATTGCAACTCTGCCTGTCGATAACAATGTTGCAGTCGAGTTTTTATTACAGAATAATTTCAAACATTACAGGACCGCTAAACGCATGACCCTGGGCCATAAAAGAAAATGGATTCCACAAATGCTTTTTAACCGGGTAAGCGGACAAATCGGATGAGATAAAATAAAATATGCCTAATCCAGAACTGATCAGCCGAATTCAGATTTATCATTGCCCGGTACGACTGAAAGAACCGTTTGTTATCTCATTGGGAAAACTGGAGTTTGCCGATAATGTAATTGTAAAAATTCAAACTTCTGGCGGGTATACCGGCTTCGGTGAATGCAGCCCGTTCCAGACCATCCATGGGGAGAATGGCAAAACCTGTATGATCGTGGGTGAAATACTCGCTAACCAGCTTATTGGAAAAAATGCGCTCGACATTGCACAATGCCACGTTTTGATGGACGCCATTATTTATGGCAACACATCGATCAAGAGCGCTTTCGACATCGCTTTGCACGACATCGCTTCTCAGAAAAACAACTTGCCGCTGTACCGTTTTCTCGGGGGAGAAAAGAACAGGGACCTCTTTACCGACTATACCGTAAGCATTGGTCCTGCCGATAAGATGGCCGAAGATGCAGCCCGGATTGTGGAAGCCGGATTCCCGGTCATCAAGGTTAAGCTCGGAGGAAACCCCGACGAGGATTATTTACGGATGAAAATGATCCGTTCTAAAACCGGTTCCGAAATCCCTATCCGAATTGATGCTAACCAGGGCTGGCCGGTTGATGAAGCAGTTAAAATTCTCGAACGGCTGAAAGAGTTTAACATACAACACTGCGAGGAACCCGTATCAAGAAAATATTTCATGTCGCTGCCCGCCATAAGGAGAAACAGCCCTGTGCCAATCATGGCTGACGAATCATGTTTCGACGACACCGATGCCGAACGACTCATAAAAATGGATGCCTGCGACATGATCAATGTAAAGCTTGGAAAATCTTCCGGACTTTACAGGGCGTCGAAGATCTGCCGGCTGGCAGAATCGGTAAACATTCCTTTACAGGCCGGTGGATTTTTAGAATCACGGCTCGGTTTCACTGCCGCCGCTCATCTTGCCTTGAGTTCCGGCCAGTTCGAATTTATCGATTTCGATACCCCACTAATGTTCTCTGAAGATCCAGTGTCCGGTGGCATCGAGTATGAAGCGAAAGGAAAAATTTCACTACCCGAGGCCATTGGCTTAGGGGCAACAATTAATGATGAAGTTTTAAGGTCTCTAAAGTCAGTAGAAGTAAAATAATCACCTGTTTTTTGAAAAAAATGCCTGTTCAGAAATGTTTTTTTCCTGTCCGGAATGATTTATAGTTGCCATACTTCAGATAATCTACAATTTTGAATAGAAATGAGACTGTTATCGTTTGAATATATTCGGAAATTGAGCTCAAAATCCTTTTATTTTTCAGGTGCATTTACTATTTTTGATAGTCATTGTCTCCGTTCGACGTCGAGATTAATCAATCGCTTATTTATAATGGGTAACAAATACGTAATTGGAATAATAGTTCTTTTATTTTCATTATTCAGTCTTGCAGTTCTGGCCCAGGATATCAACGATTTTGATAAAGAGCAGGTCAACAGGCTCAAGCTGGAAGGAAAACTTACCGGAAAGGAAAATTATACTAACCGGAATGCTGCAAAAACTACGTATCGCCTGGGGCCCCCAACAACACCCACATCCCAGGCTTCAACATCCTGTAATTGCTGGATACAAAGAGATGCATCTTTTCAGATAGCACAATTCGATGGTTCGGGTGTAAGTGGTGGACCGGGCACCCCTCCGGATTACCGGAACGATGACTGGTCAACGGTTGCAATCAATCTCCCATTTAATTTTTGTTTCTACGGACAAAATATCACCCAGGTATATATCAATAACAATGGAAACATTTCTGTACGAAATCCTTACTCAACATTCAGCGGAGTTTCTTTTCCCGATACATTTGTAATGATTGCTCCTTTCTGGGCCGACGTAGATACGAGGGGAGCTAACAGCGGACTTGTCTATTACAGCATTACACCCACACACATGATCGTACAGTGGGATCATGTCGGATATTTTCCAAGCGAAGACGACAAGCTGAATACCTTTCAGCTCATCATCACCGACGGCACCGATCCGATCATTCCCATCGGGCAAAACGTTTCATTTTGTTACCAGGATATGCAGTGGACCACCGGCGGAGCATCTAACGGCGTGAATGGCTTTGGCGGCATACCCGCTACAGTGGGAGTTAACCAGGGTAATGGAATCGACTACCTGCAATTTGGACTCTTTGATCAGCCCGGGACCAACTATGATGGCGCCTTCGGTTCGAACGACCAGGTCGACTGGCTCGATAATCAGTCATTCAACATCAACGCCTGCGTTAACACCACCAACATTCCGCCCGTATTAAACTCTTTAAATATCTGTGATACCATTAAGCTGTGTCAGAATACGACGTATGTACTTACTGCGAATTATTTATCGCCCGAACAATCTGAAACCACAACAATCAATTATTTTTTCGGAGGGATGACAGGGATATCTGTGATTTCAAATACTCCTGGAAATGCCGCCACACTTGTTATTGAGATCATCGGTCAGACGTCCAATCTTGGATTTCATACCATCTCCGTTACAGCTGTCGATAACGGAACTCCGGCCGCAGCAACAAACAGCAATTTCGTAATCGAGGTGATGCCTGCACCGTTGCCAAGCTTTACCTATACTCCATCATCTCCCGTCACGGCAAATTCGCCCGTCTCCTTTACAAACACAACTCCTCCTGGAAGCCTGTTAACCTGGGATTTCGGCGATGGCAGCCCGACGAGCACGGTGCCAAACCCGCAGCACACCTATACTACCGGAGGCACTTTTAATGTAACACTTAGTGCCATGTTTCCAAATGGCTGCATCACAACGGTCACTCAGCAGGTCGACGTCACCATGTGTTCGCCTGCAGTTTTTACCGTCGACAATGCATGCCTCGGCACGCCATCTACTGTAACATATACTGGCACGGCAACAGCGAATGCAGTTTTCACCTGGGACTTCAACGGAGCAAATGTATTGTCGGGATCTGACCAGGGGCCGTTTGTCGTTTTGTGGAATAATGCTGGAACATATAACGTTTCACTTACAGTGACCGAACCGACGTGTTCTACATCTGCGAGCCTGCCTGTTGATATCTATACGATACCTGTCGCATCGATTACTTCGATCCCGCAACTGTGCGAAGGCGACTCCCCGGTTGTGAGTTTTGACGGTAATGCAGGACCCACAGCAACTTATAGCTGGGACTTTGGCAATGCAACGGTAATATCGGGTTCAGGAGCAGGACCCTATAACCTGCAATGGAGCAGTGCAGGCAACGACCAGGTTTCCGTAATCGTTGATGATCATGGATGCAAGGATACATCCCGGACAGATGTGATTGTAAATCCAATACCGACTGCAGATTTTAACCTTCCTGCTGCTGCATGTGCAAATGACATATTAAATGTGAATTATACCGGAACGGCATCAGGGAATGCAAATTATTTCTGGGACTTCGATGGCGGAACGGTGGTTTCAGGTTCCGGACAGGGCCCATATACTGTAAACTGGAATAATGGAGGATTGTATTCTGTTAGTCTATCTGTTACTGAAAATGGATGTCCTTCACAACCGGTAAACATGCCATTGAATGTTACCGATATTCCGCAGGTATCCATTTCACCGGTTCCTGCGCTTTGTAACGGAGGAACAGGCACTGTAACCTTTACGGGTGTTGCAGGGCCAACAGCAACTTATAACTGGAACTTTGGAAATGCAATCGTGTTGTCGGGCTCTGGCGCGGGGCCGTATGACCTACAATGGAACAATGCAGGCAACGACCAGGTTCAATTGAACGTTACTGAAAATGGATGTGCTTCACAGTCGTTCATTGACGTAACCGTGCATCAGATACCTACTTCAGATTTCGTGATTAATAATTCTGCCTGCGTTGGCTCCCCTGTGAATTTAAGTTATTCAGGAACGGCTTCATCGAACGGAACGTTTAACTGGTCGTTCAGCGGAGGAACTGTTGTTTCGGGCAGCGGCATCGGGCCGTATTCAGTTGTATGGAATGCGCAGGGGAATTATAATATTTCGCTCGTTGTAATTGAAAACGGCTGCACATCTCCGCAAACGGACATTCAGGCTGTGGTCAACCCGTTACCTTTCGTTTATGCAGGAAGCAACCAGATTGTCTGTTCGGGTGTTCCTGTTTCGATTGGTAGTCCTGCAGTAGCAGGTGAGAGCTATCACTGGAATCCCATAACAAATCTAAATGATCCTGATATCAGTGATCCGGTTGTTACTCCCGTGAATAATTCCAATGCAACGCAGACGGATGAATATGTTCTCGAGACCACCGACGCTAACGGTTGCAGGAATACCGACAGCGTGCTGGTTTCTTCTTATCCGGTGCCATTGATTTATTTTGACACACCTCCGGGGCAATGTATCCGTGATAACCAGTTCATTTTTTCTGCCGGTGCAAATATTCCCGTGGGGGTAAATTATCTCTGGACGTTTTCTCCGGAAGCGGATGTCCCTTCATCTACACAGCCCGATGTGTATGTAAAATATTCCACCACTGGTACATTCCCGGTTATACTCGCGGCTGATTATAACGGCTGCCTCGCTCAGCCAAAAACAGACAGCGTTGAGGTGTACCCGATGCCGACGTCCGATTTCGTTCCACAGGTTACAAAAGGATGCGAGCCGCTTACGGTTCCATTTACGAATTACAGTACAGGAGATTTGAATACCTACTCCTGGAACTTCGATGACGGAAGCACAGACAGCACGACACATCCCGTTCATGAATTTGTGCATGCAGGATTGTATGACGTTGCATTAATTGCAATTAACAAATATGGTTGCGAGACTGACACCATATATCCTGACCTGATAGATGTATACCCTGTTCCAGGCGGGCAATTCGTCCCTAATCCGCAGGTTGCAAACATCCTCGCACCGATCATTCAGTTTCAGAATTATTCTACCAATGCCACAATATATTCGTGGGATTTCGGTGATAACGATACGTCCATGATTTGGAATCCGACACACGAGTATGCAGACACCGGAAATTACCTGGTGACGCTCATGCTCGAATCTCCTAAGGGATGTCGCGATACTGTAACCGGAATGGTTAGAGTGGAGGACAATTTCTCATTCTATATTCCAAACACTTTTACGCCAAACGACGACGGCATTAACGACGCTTTCCGCGGCTATGGAATTGCTTTCAGAAGCTATACGATGAACATTTACAATCGTTGGGGAGAACTCATTTTTACGACGGACAATTACGACAGGCCGTGGGATGGTAAGTTAAAGTCGGGAGTCATTCAAAACGACGTATACGTTTACAGGTTCGATATCATCGACCAGCATAATGAAGAGCATACATTTGTTGGCAACGTATCTCTGGTAAGATAAACCATGTATTCATTCTAAAACAGAAAAGCCCGTTAACTTTACTGTTTCAGCATACCGAACGCAAGCCAATTGCGCAGTTATTTCCATTCAATTTCTTAAATTCCTGGTTGAATTGTGAATATGGGTTAAAATCCTTTTGAATATAATATTTAGCTTCTATCATTGCAGAAATAATATTAACAGGAATTGGCTTTGACAGATCTCATTGCCTTTCCCTAACATCCGTTTATGAAATATACCTGGATTTTATTAATCTTAACGATCGTCGCCTGTAAGAATAACCAGGTGAAGGAGAAAACATCAGACATGAACAGCATTAACCAAATACTCGATGCATATTATGAAGAAAAGCTTCAGTATTTTCCGCTGGAAGCAACGGCAATCGCTGACAACAGGTACAACGATAAATTGCCCGCAGACATCAGCGACTCTTATCGTGAAAAATTAAAATTGTTTTACAAAAAATACCTCGATGAGATTTTAAAAATCGACAGCACGAAATTAACAGGGCAGGATATGTTAAGCTATGAAGTGTTCAAACGCGAGATGAACATTCAGCTGGAGGGGCTGACTTTTCATGAGAACCTGATGCCTGTTAACCAGTTCTGGAGCATGCACCTGACATTTCCGTTGCTGGGTTCGGGCAGCGGAAACCAGCCGTTTAAGACAGTTAAAGATTACGAGGATTTCCTGAAGAGGATTAATGATTTCTCTGCGTATATCGATACTGCCATTTCCAATATGCGCAGGGGAATGAATGAAAAAATTGTTCCCCCGGCACTATTGATGGAACGCGTCTTACCACAACTGAAGGGTATCATCGTAAGTAATCCTGAAGAGAGTGTTTTCTACGGCCCCGTAAAAAACATCCCGGCTTCTTTTACCGATGAGGAAAAGAAGAAATTCACCGAAGCATATCGAAAGGCAATTATGGAACAGATCGTTCCGGCTTATCAGAAGCTCCACGACTTTATAAAGAACGAGTACATGCCGAATTGCAGGGCGACAGCGGGAATTTCTGATATACCCGGTGGAAGGGAATATTATAATTATGTGGCAAGGGTGTGGACAACAACAGAGATGACTCCTGATGAGATTTTTGAAACAGGTCAGAGGGAGGTTGCACGCATTCGGTCGGAAATGGAAAAGGTTATGAATGAAACAGGTTATAAAGGAGATCTGAAATCATTCTTCCATTACATTCATACTGATAAAAAGTTCATGCCATTCAGGCAGGACAGCGATGTGATCAATGCATTCAGAGCCATCGAGACACGGATGCAGCCGAGGCTCATGGAGTTATTCAACCTGGTACCGAAAGCAAAATTCGAAGTACGTCAGACAGAAGAATTCCGCGAGGCATCAGCAAGCGCAGAATACAATCAGTCTGCCCCCGACGGCTCACGCCCCGGGATTTTCTATGTCCCTGTAATCGATGCGACGAAATATAATATCGTTGGAATGGAGGATTTGTTTCTGCACGAGGCAATTCCCGGCCATCATTACCAGACTTCCATTCAGCAGGAAAATGATTCGCTTCCAAAATTCAGACGCTTCGGATGGTATGGAGCTTATGGCGAAGGCTGGGCTTTGTATACCGAATCGCTCGGCAAGGAATTAGGCTTGTATACAGATCCGTATCAGTATTTCGGCAGCCTGAGCGAAGAGATGCATCGCGCCATTCGTCTGGTCGTTGATGTCGGAATTCATACGAAGGGCTGGACGCGCGAGCAGGCAATTGAGTTTTCTCTCGCAAATGAAGCGGAAAGCGAAGCCGATATCACTGCTGAAATTGAAAGATACATGTCAATTCCCGGACAGGCGCTTGGTTACAAAATTGGACAGATGAAGATCATTGAAATTCGCAGGCGTGCGGAACAAAAGCTTGGAGAAAAATTCAACATCAAAAATTTCCACGACGAAGTCCTGAAGGATGGTTGCCTTCCGCTTGATGTCTTCGAGAAAAAAATGGACGCATGGATAGCCAAAGAAGGAGCAATTTGAAACGTTTTTGTTTCATCAATGATTTCGGGAATTGAGATCGAAATATTTTTTATTCAGGAAAAAATAAACAAGGACTCCCGCAAGGATAATAATCATTGCATAAAGCGGCATATTGTTTCCGGTGCTGAAAAATATGTATAGCCAGATTAAAATTGCAACGATTACAGGAAACGGGAATAGCGGCATTTTATATGGCAGCGACTTGCTTCCGTTTCTTTTTCTCAGAATGATTACGCCAACGGCCTGGCCGATAAACTGAATGATGATCCTCATCGCAAGGATTGCATTGATGACGAGACTCAATTTAAACAGCAGGCTGAATATGAATGCAAGCCCGCCCAGGAAAAGCAGCGAGACATGAGGAAAATGTTTTACCGGATGTAGTCTCGCAAAGACAGGAAAAAATTTTCCGTCCGCGGCTGCGGCATACGGAATTCTCGAATAGCCGAGCAGCACGGCAAACAATGAGGCAAAAGCAACGATCAGAACCAGGATTGTAGCGAAAATTGCAGCGTTGCTTCCATATATTTTTTGTATGAAAGTGCTTACGATAAAAGTAGAATCCTGCGCTTCCTGCCAGGGGATTACACTAACAACACTGACGTTCATCGCCAGGTATAATATGGTGATGCCGATAATCGAAATGAAAATACTCCTTGGGATATTTTTTTCAGGATGCCGGATTTCTCCGCCGAGGTGGCAAACATTATAGTATCCAAGAAAACTGTAAATCGTTTTAACGGTTGCCTGTCCAAGCCCGACAAAAAACAATTGCATGGAAAAATTTTCGACGGGCGGCATCCAGTCGTTACGGATCGAATGATGAGTGATTCCTCCCCAGATGATCCAGCCGATGGTGATGAAAACCGCAATCCACAAAACCATGCTGATGTTGCCTATCGTATTTATCTTACGATAGAGAAGGAATACGAGAAGAATTATTAATCCGCCGGAAATTAATTTTTGCTGCAGAGGCGTAAATGGCCAGAGGTATGTACAATATTGTGAGAAACCGATTGCGCCGCTGGCGGCGACAAGCGGAGCCAGCAGCAGCGTCTGCCATACAAACAGAAACGATAGCAACCCGCCCCATTTTTTGCCATAAGATTCTTTTAGGAAATTATAACTGCCACCCGCTTTCGGATATGCAGCGCCAAGTTCCGCCCAGATCATTCCGTCTACCAGCGATAAAACGGCTCCTGCAATCCACGCCCATATAAACTGTGGCCCGCCCATGATTTTAATTACCATTGGCAAAACGATAAACGGACCGATTCCCACCATGTCGATCATGTTTATCGATGTCGCCTGTGCAAGGGACAGACTTCGGTCGAGTGACGGTTGTTTATTTTCCATGTATTACTAAGGGTGGCGGAAGAAAAATTTCGCCGGCAAAGATATTAATACCCGGCAGGATTACGTCCGTTTATTTTTCAGAACAATTCTCTCGAATCAAGAAAAGTTTATATTAATTTTGCAGTCTCAAATTTTTTATATGGACTACAAAGATTACTACAAGATACTTGGTGTTTCCAAGACGGCCACGCAGGACGAGATCAAGAAGGCATTCAGAAAGCTGGCTGTAAAATATCATCCCGACAAAAATCCCGGCGATAAGAAAGCAGAAGAAAAGTTTAAGGAGATCAGTGAGGCAAATGAAGTTATCGGCGATCCGGAGAAGAGAAAAAAATATGATGAACTTGGTGCAAACTGGAAACAATACCAGCAGCAGGGAGAGGAATATGCGGGTCGCAATTCAGGCCGGAGACAATATCATACTTACAGTGAAGGTTTCGGAGGAGAGTTTTCCGATTTCTTTGAATCTTTTTTCGGAGGAGGCGGATTTTCCGGTTTCGACCAGGGCAGGCCGCAGCAGCGCACTAGAAAAGGCGCTGATCTGAGTGCCGAAATGGAACTTTCGCTGAGCGATGCATTTTACGGCTCTACCAGGCAGGTTACCATCGATGGACAGAGAGTAAACCTGAAAGTAAAACCCGGCATTCGCGACGGACAAATCCTGCGAATGAAAGGAAAAGGTTCTCCCGGTTATAACGGCGGTGAAAATGGCGACCTTCTCATCACAGTAAAAATTGCAAAGGATCCGGTTTATGAGCGTAAGGGGAATGATCTTTATTTCGATCAGGCTGTGGATGCGATTGTCGCCACACTCGGCGGAAAAATTTCTATCAGGGGTTTTGATAAAAGCGTTTCGATGGATATACCTCCCGGCTCCGACAGCAACAAAGTCTTTCGTCTGAAAGGAATGGGAATGCCAATCTTCGAAACCCCCGACATCCGCGGAGACGCTTATGTTAAAATAGTATTACGCGTTCCTAAAAATTTATCAGAAGAAGAAACAAACCTTCTCAAAAAATTCTTATCCCTTCATAAATCCTAAACCGGAGCAACTCCCACCTCCCCACCTCCCCACTTCCCCACCTCCCCACCTCCCCACTTCCCAACCTCCCTACTTCCCAACCTCCCCACCTCCCAACCTCCCCCTCTGCACAACATACGCCTCCGTATACCACAAAAACTGCCCGATAAAAAGATTAAAAGTGCGTTCAAAATTTTTTACGAATGATTCTCCTGCGGGCTGATCGGCTTTGTTAGCGACTCCCCAAGCAGGCGCAATTGGAATGGGCGGCATACCCAGCGTCGCGCATACGCCACGCAAATGTTCGCAGGAGCGAGCTCCGCCAATGGGACCGTCGGAATAAGAGACGATGCCGCAGGATTTGTATTTAAACTCCTCGCCGAAGTGATCCAGCATGTTTTTAAGAGCCGGAGGAATTCCGTGATTGTATTCGGCAGTAACAATTATAAATCCGTCAGTCGCCATAAAGATGTCGTGAAGTTTCCTGAATTTTTCCTCAGGCTCCTTCATCTCAAAATATCTTTTGTTCAGGAGAGGAAGATCATATTCCATGGGATCCACTAGAGTAAATTCAAAACGATTTCCGATCAGTTCTTTTACTTTTTTGAATACGTTGTTGGCGAGACGGTTTTCCCTGACAGAACTAAGAATTAGAGTGATTTTCATTTTATGTTATTTGAATAACAATATGCAAATTAGCTGTTTATTTTGAATTTAGCCGACGTTATGGAGAAGATAAAAAGTAATGCCATTATCCTGCTGCGTGGCCTGCCGGGAAGCGGCAAAAGCACACTTGCCGAAGTCATATCCGGGAATGAGCGTTACCCGGTATTTTCCGTCGATCAGTTTTTTACAGATGACGAGGGGAATTACTCATTTGACTATCAGAAAAACCATATTGCCTATGAACGTTGCATTCAAAATGTGCAGAAAGAATTAATGAAAGGGACTGCAAAAATTATCGTCGATAATACATTTACGCTCGACTGGGAAATGGAACCATATTTCAGACTCGCGAAGGAATTTAAATATTTAATTTTTGTGGTGACGGTCGAAAATTATCATGGAGGGAAAAACATTCATGGAATTTCCGACGAACAGCTCCGGAAGATGGCTGAAAAATTTAAGGTTAAATTATTGCCATTACGGGAATAATTTGTTGAAAGATATTTAGACTCGTAAAAGCATAATTAGTGTTCTGTAATTCGTAATTCCTGAATGATTTCTTTACATTTGACTTATGAATATCAGCAAGAGTGTAATCCTGTTTTTTTTATTGGTTATTTGTCAGGGCGCGTATGCGGATAAACTTGAAAAAGGTTTTGAGAGACTGAAGGCTTTCGACTATTTCGCTGCAAAGGAATATTTCGAGAAGACCCTGGACGATGAGCCGGCTGCAGCCGCATTCGGACTGAGTTCAATATTTTCATTCAATAAAAATCCGTTTTATAATGTAGACTCCGCACGGAAATATATTCTTATTTCAGATTCAACCATGAAGCTGGTCAAAGAGAAGACGAAGAAAAAATATGCTGAACTCGGAGTAACGGATAGTTCCATTGCGCGGCTGGGCGAATTTATCTGCGAGGATGCTTTCAGCACTTTTAAGAACATCAATTCCGTTTTGGCATATAATCACTTTCTGAAAAATTATGCGACGTGTAAACAGGACAGCGAGGCTGTCGTTTTAAGGAATGCAGCGGCCTTCAACGATGCAAGATTCAGCAACACCTCCGCTGCTTTCAAGGAATTTATGGCAACGTATCCGAATTCGATCCAATACAATGATGCAAGAACGAAGTATGATGAATTGATTTATAAGGAGAATACAGCAGATAATTCGATTCTTTCTTATGAACAATTTATGTCGAATTTTCCCGGGAATCCATTTGTACCTGAAGCGGAAAGAAACATTTACCTGTTGAGCATACAAGACAGCACCCTGGAACAATTTGTTTCCTATGTCAGGAAATATAAATCCACAACATTTACCCCGGAAGCATGGCATGAAATATATAAAATGGGAATGAAGGATTATTCGGAGGAAACGTATAATCAATTCAAACAAAAATTTCCGGATTATCCTTTTCCTGAAGAACTCGAAACAGATTTTCGTCTTCAAAATACTTTTTTCCTTCCATTCGATTCATTTGGAAAAACCGGCTACATAAACGAAGATGGTCAGGAAATGATCAGGCCGAATTATGAGGAAGGCACTTTATTTTCTGAAGGCCTTGCAGTAGTAATGAAGAATGGGAAATACGGATATATAAATAAAGCGGATAAACTGATAATCAACTTCCGGTTCCAGGATGCTGAACCATTCCATAATGGCTGTGCGGTGGTAAAAAAAGACAGTCTTTACGGATTGATAAACAAGAAAGGAGAATTTATCATTCAACCCGAATACGATGAATTGTCCGAAGCCTCCGAAACAATTTTCATGGGGGTAAAAAACGATCATTCGGGTTACATTCATAAGTCAGGATCTGTACTCACGGATTTTGACTTTGATCTGGCCGGCGATTTTAAAAACGGATTTGCCATCGTAAACAAAAATGAAAAGTACGGGCTGCTGAATGAGTCGGGCAAGTTTAATATTGAGCCCAAATTTTCTGAACTTGTATTTATCGCAAACAGATTATTGAAAGCGCTCGACGAGAATGAAAACTGGGGAATACTCAATGTTAATGGCGATACAGTTATGCCTTTCGTACTTGGTGCGGTCGGGGAATTTCACGAGAACAGGGCGCTCATCGAAAAGAATAACAAGTGTGGATATATTAATGAAAAGTGTGAAATTGTTATCCCGCTCAATTACATTTATTCGTCAATCCTCCTTACCTCGGGAAATTTTCAAAATGGATATGCACTGATCAAACAAAAGTTTAAAAATGTTCTTATCGACACCACCGGAAAGTCGATCGTCTTTTTTGGTTGCGATGATTACGGCCGCCCTTCTGAAGGATTAGTTCCCGTTAGAAAAAATAAAAAATGGGGATACTCTGACATGAAAGGAAAAATACAAATTCCATGTAAGTACGAACTCGCGGAGTCTTTTGAAAATGGCTATGCGATAATTCGTCAGAATAAATTAAAGGGTATTATCGACACTTCGGGCACTATCTTCATTCAGCCCACGTACGAGGATCTTTCGTTTAAAAGCAATGTGATTCTCGCCCGCAGCAACCACAAAGCGGGATTGTTGATGAAAGACGGATCTGTATTGGTCCCGTTTCAGTATGATAAAATTGAATTCATTTCACCCGTGATTGCCAAAGCGATGGAAGGGAAAGAATACCTTTATGTAAATCTGTCAGGGGGAAAGATAATTTATAACTCAAATAAAATTAATTAATCGAGAGAATTCATCCGTGTGTATTTTTCATGGAACCTGAAAAACGGATAATCGGATTGAAATTTTTTCTCAGGTATAATTTTGCATTTCAGTTTTAATATTTGTCAATGGTGAAGCAATGGCATTCACGTATTGATAGTTGCCTTCCCTGTTATTATTTATTGAAAGTTGAATCGGAGTCGCCTCACTCTGAATCGCATTCACTTTATATCTTCCCTCATGCGTATTGAAATAAACATAGGGGGCGCCCGAAGAACCAAAACGGAAATAGCCACGGATCAGATAACGCAAGCCTTCCATAACATAGTTTCCCCCGATGCGATCGCTGAATAAACTCCAGTGATCGGAATATCCTTCCATCATCGCATTATTTAAAAGACGTCCGAGAAAACTGCCGGGGGAACTCTGGACACAATAAAAATCAGTGACCGTATTGTCCAGAACAGTAAAATCAGCTTCTATGGCCGGAAGACGATCGATAATTTCCTGTTTTGTTTCAACGATTTTGTAGAGCGCAATGTCGTCACCGTAAAATGCTTTTTGAAGTTCCAGTTTGATCAGAAACGTATGTCGGTTCAACGACTGTTCCCGGAAATAGGTAGTTGCATTAAAATATTTTGTCAGAGCCGCATCATTGTAAAACAATCCGTCCCTGAATTGGACGATCAAATAAGGAGTGCATATTTTTTTTTCGTTCAGCGTCTCCCATCTTGTATCGAATTTAACCTGGTTTAGATTTTCACTGATGACCTTTGTAATGCCCGGATCGTTTATGTTTGCATAACGCTTATTAGTGGAAGTATCGAGAGGATAATACTGATTAAATACCTGGATTTGCGCAGAATTTAATTTTGGAAATATCTCTGACTGATAAATTGTTTCATCCATTGAATTAACGATACCGCTTTCGGTGCGGAGATTGTGAGCAACACTCAAAACATAGCCATTGCCGATATGAAACGCACAAATATTGTTACCAAATTGTTTTCTTTTTGGCTCTTCAACATTATAACCCCACATTATTCTGAATAACGGGGATGTCTGTTCATTTATTAAATCGAGTTTGTTGGTGATCATGGAGAAATTTTGAGTCAATGATAAATGGGAAGTTGGGAAGTTGGGAGGTTGGGAAGTTGGGAGGTTGGGAAGTTGGGAGGTTGGGAGGTTGGGAAGTTGGGAGGTTTTACTTCAGCATTGACACGCATTGAATTCTATTTATAAATATATTTCTCGAATTTCACGAAGTTACCTTCTTTCACTTTTAAGAGCCGGCTCGCATCCGTACCATTTACTTTCCCGCTCTTATAAAAATCCATGACGATGTTTGCAAAAGCCTTGCTGCTTCTTCGCAACTGCATCACATAATAGTTTGGTCCGCCCGAAGATTTTTTCTTCTGCGATTCTTTCAACAGGAATTCCTTCCAGAGGGTCTCTGATTCTTTTTTAAAGCCATTGTATTTTTCCTTGTCAAGGTATTCTGTAATAAGGAGACGATTTAAAAGCGTAATATTATTAACGCCGAGTTTTTTTCCGGCACGGACAACAGACTTCATCGACAACTCTTCGGGCTTTGGAAGGAATAACGTAATTTCATCCTCGGGCAATAATGCCTTAGCAGCAACTTCGTTGCAGAATTTTTCTACAGGATGAAGGTCGGGCGGCTGTGTCACGTTTATTTCTGTTTCATTGGAGAGACCCGAGACTCCGATCCAGATATGCGCAAGTTCGTGAACCAGAGTGACTAGTTGTCCCTGGTCCCAGTCATCGCTGTTCAGAAAGATAAATGGAGCATAATTGTCGGCAATAACAAACCCCTTGAAATCGTCGCTGTTTAGTTTGAGACGCGTATGGTAATTACTGCTCAGTGAAATGTAAATTCCCTTCGCTTCCGCTTTTTGTATCCAGTATTTGAGAGGTTTCTCTGCAGCTTCCTTCGTGTTGATGCCAAGTGTCTTTCGGATATCCTTTGCAACCAAATCGGCCGAACTCTTAATGTTGTATTTACCGGCATACTCGAGACGCTTCTGCTTATTTTTTTTAAGAAAATTACTCAGCCATTCCTGTTTTTCCTGCACCTCTCGCATCATGAAAATTAATGCCGTGCTGAATCCATCTTCTTTGTTGCGACGAAAATCCTTTAATGGTGGAAAATCTTTCGGAATGAATGGAAGAAAAAACACATCTGCCGGCCGCCGGTAAAGGCGCGCCAGCTTTTCAACCTGTTTAATTGTTGGAAAATCTTTGCATTCCGGGGATTCCCACTCTTTAATCCTGTCCACCGGACATTTTTTTGAAATAACAGAAGCGGATTTTTCAAGAGAGATCTTCGCTGACTTACGGGCCCACTTTAAGATTTCCGGGTTGGGTTTGACTTTTTGTGCCACGATCGTGAGTTTAAAATATTTTAATCGGGATAGAGACAAATATAATTGTTTTGTTTGGCAATTTCAGCCTGCCATCCACGAGAAATGTTTAGTTATTTGTTATTGTTCGGTAAATTTTTCATTGCTTTGAATCTTCATTCTGACAGGAATGATTTGCTCCATGAATGAGAAGGAAAAAACAGAGTTTAAAATTGCGCTTAAAAACAGGGCCGTCGATACTCTTTATGAGAGAATTGATGCCTCTTCTGCAGCTATGAGCGAAGCGCAGAATGCTGCCAACGATGAAGGCCGCAGCAGCGTGGGAGATAAATACCAAACCGGCCGTGCCATGGCTCACATCGACCGGGACATACATGCGCGTCAGCTCGACACAGCGCAGAAGGAATTGGCTTTTATACAAAATGTTGATGTAAGAATACTCTCTAATAAAATTGAATTGGGAGCATATGCAGTTACGAGTGAAGGAAATTATTTTTTCCTGACCGGACTGGGAGCAATCGAAATTAATCAGGAGAAGATTTTCTACCTTTCTGTTAATTCTCCGATCGGAAAACTGTTGTCCGGAAAATCAGCCGGAGATCATGTCAATTTTAATGGCAGGGAGCTGGCAATACTGGATGTATTCTGATTCAGCCTCACGGATTCACCAACCAGATTATAAAGTGAAAAAAACTATCTTCGCCGGCTGAATATGAATTACATTTTAAGCGCCCTACTTTTCTATCTAATCATTCTTCCGGTTTCATGGCTGCCGTTTCCTTTGCTTTATGGTTTGTCGGATATTCTCTTTGTTTTTTTTTACTACCTCACTCCGTATCGTAAAAAGGTCGTAATTGGAAATTTAAAAAAATCATTTCCCGAAAAAACCGAAAGCGAGATAAAGGAAATTTCAAGGAAATTTTACAAACATTTTTGTGATGTCATAGTTGAAACGCTGAAATTGTTTTCAGCCTCGCAGCAGGCAATCGAGAGCCGGATTAATTTAGTGAATGCGGAACTGCTCGACGAATATTATAAAAACGGAAAGAGTGTCGTACTGGTAACAGGCCATTATGCCAACTGGGAATGGCCGGCTATCACTCTCACTTCACACAGTAAACACCGGGGAACGGGCATTTACAAAAAACTCTCAAGCAGATTCTTCGACAATAAATTGCGCGAGACGCGTGCACGATTCGGGATGGAGCTGATGTCTACAAAGGAAGTACCCGAGTTTTTCGAAAGCCATAAGAATGAATTGTGCGCATATGGTTTTATCAATGATCAGAGTCCGTCTGATCCGAAGAAGGGACACTGGATGACATTCCTTAATCAGCCCACGTGTATGCTTCTCGGCGCAGAAAAATATGCGGTGAAGTATGATTACCCCGTTTTATATGGAGCAATCACACGTGAAAAAAGAGGGCGTTATAGAATTGAATATGTGAAGGTCTCCGATTTGCCATCTTCCGAAAAACCATTTGCAATTACCGAGAAGTGCGCAAAGATCAATGAGGAGTTAATTCGTAAGGATCCTCCGTATTGGCTGTGGACACATAAGAGGTGGAAACATAAACCGGTTGCCTGAATCATTCTTTCCTGAATTCTTCTTTTATATTTTTTCCAACTTCATTCAATAGACTGTTAAATTCTTTTTCACCTGTGCTTAATTTATTTTCAAGTTCATAGGAAGAAAGTTTATTTCTGAAAGCGAGGCTGTCAAAATCTTTGGATCTTTTCAATTCCTCAAACAATCCCCGCGAAAACACGAGAAGAGAATATTGATTTCTTAAAATTTCTATTTCTGTAAACGACGATACCGATGATCTGTAAACTTTCACGTCAGAAAATTTCCGCTTTTTGATTTGCAGGAAGTCGCGTTTTGTTATTACCTCGATGCTGTCGTCGCTTGATTTTAAAGAGTACTTTTTCTTCAGTGTATCCGGATAAATAAAAATTCTCCTGGAAGGAAAATGATCGAAAACCTGTCCGGCTTTCTTGAAAAAATATTCCACCTCCATCGTTGAATCACTTACTACGAAGTAGCAAATTGTGAATGGAGATTTATGTCCGAAATAAATCCCATTCGAGGGCCTTTGTCCGGAGACACTTATAGTAAAGAAGCAAATGAGATGAAATATTGAAAAACGCACCGTGACTATTTTTGAATTTCTTCGGTAATTCGCTCAAACCAGTTTTTAAAACGCTCGTATTCTTCTCCGGTTGCCGGCCCGCTGAATCCGCTGTGAATTTTAAGGACTTCTTTTTCTTTATTTAAAAATATGGTTGTAGGCCAGGCAAATATCCTGTTTAACATAGGGAGCGATTTGACCGCTGCTTTTTTATCGGCCGTGCCGGCATACAGGATTGTATAATTTATATTGAATTGTTTTTTGAGACGACTGATGTTTATTGATGCAGTTTCAAAATCGACGATCCTTTCAAAATCGAGGGCGATGATTTCAATGTTATTGTTGATTCTTGAATTATACCACGAAGAAAGAAACCTGGTTTCATCCATGCAATTCGGGCACCACGACCCCATCAGTTGAACGATAACCGCTTTGTCTTTAAACTGCGGATCAGCGAGTGAAATCATTTTCCCGTTCACATCCGGAAAGGTAAACTCAAGTTTATCGAAACCCGGCTTTAAATAAGTGAATGAATCGGGAGAAACGAGCGTTGCTTTTTCATCTCTCTTTCCCCGCCACGTGTCATGCCAGTGCTGACCGGAAAAAAATTCGCCTTGTATCAATGAATCATCTTTAACAAGTGCCGTAAATAGAAACAAATGAGAGCCATCGAATGCGGAAAGCCACAGGCGGTTTCCGTTCAGTTCTCCCTCGAGGAAACGATAATCGCCCATCGTAGTGAGAAACGTGCCTGTCACGTAATTACCTACCTGTCTGAATTCTCCCACCGCCGCTTTTGCATCTTCCTCTTCGCCGTCGAAAATAATTTGATAGCGTCCCGTAACATTTGCGGTCGTCCTGTCGGGCTTGTCGGTGAAGCGGTAGGATAATCCCATCTTCGCATGAAAGGGAAGTATATTGTTTTTTACTCTCGCATGATTAAAGAAAAACCCCGACAGGGAATTTCCTGATATTTTACACCTGAACTCAGCATTAAATACAGGCATTTTAAAGAATATGGAATCGTCCAGATACTCAATTTCAGTAACGATAATTTTCTCTTCACCGTTTCTTATAATTATGGTATTCTCATTTGTCGTGGTAAAGACAAATGGTAAGCTGAGCGTATCATTTAATTTTATTCCGGCATGCCAGTCACCGGCCGGCAAAGCGGCATTTAATTTCCCGGTAAAAAACATGGACAGAAAAAGTACCGTTAGTATAAGATTTTGTTTTTCTGCAGAGTGCATTTTGTAAAGTAAGCAAATCTATTTGAATTAATATTTTCGTCATCTTTGGATAATTGAAATTCTGATTCTATATTTATTCCTGTGAAAACCGCAGAAATTATCGAAGAGCTTAAATCATCGGGCAGCCCCGCAATAAAAAAAGTATTTGTAAACCACGGGGCAAGGGAACCATTTTATGGAGTTAAAATCGAAGACCTGAAAAAGATTGGCAAAAAGATTAAGGGTAACCACGAAATTGCCATGGAACTATATGACACAGGAATTTCTGATGCCATGTACCTGGCGGGTTTGGTGGCCGACGGCAAGAAGATGTCGAAGCAGGAACTGGAAAAATGGGCCGAGAATGCTTCATGGCATATGATCTCGGAATATACCGTAGCATGGGTTGCATCAGAAAGCGCATTTGCACAGGAACTTGCCGATAAGTGGATAGAATCTGATTCAGAAAAAATTGCATCGTCCGGCTGGAGCACTCAGGCTTCGATCGTTGCAACTACAGCCGATGAAAAACTGAACTTGAAACACATCAAATCGTTATTGGACAAAGTTGCAAAAACTATTCACCGCTCTCCCGACAGGGTTAAATATACCATGAATGGTTTCGTCATCAGTGTTGGCGGATATGTGACTGAGTTATCGAAGTATGCACAGGAAATAGCCCGAAAAATCGGCGAGGTAAAAGTAAACATGGGTAATACGGCTTGTAATGTTCCTTCTGCATTTGAATATATCGAAAAGATGAAAGCCAGGGGAGTAAAAAAACGAAAGACCGCCAGGTGTTAAACAGAGAATCTGAAAATGCACATTTCAAAGCAGTACATTTTCAGATTCCCTGATAAAAAAGAATTAAGCATCAAATTTGATTCCCTGTGCGAGCGGCAGTTCAGTGCTGTAGTTTATCGTATTTGTCTGGCGTCTCATATAAACTTTCCACGCATCGCTTCCCGATTCTCTTCCGCCGCCGGTTTCTTTCTCGCCACCAAACGCACCGCCGATTTCTGCTCCTGAAGTTCCGATGTTTACATTTGCAATTCCGCAATCACTGCCTTCATGCGAGAGAAATTTTTCTGTCTCCAGCACGTTTCGTGAGAATATGGCAGAGGACAATCCCTGCGGAACTCCGTTATGTAATTCGATGGCCTCGTCGAGTGTCTTATATTTCATCAGGTATAAAAGCGGAGCAAAGGTTTCATCGCAAACGATGTTGAGGTTTTTCTGCACTTCAGCAATGCATGGTCTCACATAACAACCACTCTCGTAACCAGCTCCCTTCATTTCTTCTCCGCCATAAATTATTTTACCGCCTTCTTTCTTCACTCGGTCGATGGCATTAAAGAAATCGGAAACTGCATTTTTATCGATGAGTGGCCCGACAAGTGTCTTTTCTTCAAGCGGGTGACCGATTTGAATATGCTCGTACGATTTAAGAAGTTTGTTTTTAAATGTCTCATACACCGATTCATGAATGATTAAACGACGTGTGGATGTGCAGCGTTGTCCGGCAGTTCCAACGGCACCAAATAAAACTGCACGTAGCGCCATGTCGAGATCGGCATTTTCGGAAATGATGATTGCATTGTTTCCACCAAGCTCGAGCAGGCTTCTCCCCAGGCGTTCTCCTACTATTGCGCCTACGCGTTTTCCGACTCTGGTGGAGCCGGTGGCGGAAATCAGTTGTACTCTTTTATCGGCCAGGAAGTTGTCGCCGATATATTTCGATCCTCCTGCGGCGAGGTTCAATACACCCTCCGGGACATTGTTTCTTTTCAGAACATCTGACATGATCTTGTGAACGGCAACAGCACAAAGCATTACTTTGGAGCTCGGCTTCCAGACAACTACATCGCCGCACACGAGTGCCAGCATCGCATTCCACGACCAGACGGCTACAGGAAAATTAAATGCAGAGATGACTCCTACGATTCCAAGCGGGTGGTATTGTTCGTACATGCGGTGACGGGGACGCTCGCTATGCATGGTAAATCCATGAAGCTGGCGGGAAAGCCCTACTGCAAAGTCGCAGATGTCTATCATCTCCTGCACCTCGCCTAATCCTTCCTGGTAAATTTTACCCATCTCATAAGATACGAGTTTGCCCAACGGTTCTTTATATTTACGCAGCTGGTCACCCATTTGCCGTACGATTTCTCCGCGCTTGGGTGCGGGAACCATCCGCCAGGTTTTAAATGCGGCCTCGGCTTTTAGAATTATTTTTTCATAATCGTCAGTCGTCGCCTGCCTCACCGATCCGATCAATTGCCCGTCAGCCGGAGAATAAGAATCGATGTTTTCGCCTTTCGTATCAAACCAGACAGTTCCGGTTGTTGCGCCACTGTTTACCTGGTCAAGCCCGAGAGAAGCCAAAACCCCTGCAATGCCATAATCTTTTTCGTTGAGTGTATCTGTTTTCATTGTTGAATTTTAAGGGCGCAAAGATAATTAAAAGGATTGAGTATATTTTGGTGACGGGAATCTGGGTAGTGGCTCAGTTTGAAAGCAGATGTTTTATAAAAGCCCCGATCTTTAGATCTCACGATTACCCACATCTTTTCATTTTTTAGCTATTGTTCTGTTTATATAAAAATTTTTTTAACCAACTTCAATTCTTCATGTTGCTAGAAATTTGTCCCGTAGGGAC
The DNA here is from genome assembly GCA_964595205.1 of uncultured Flavobacteriales bacterium. GTDB lineage: Bacteria > Bacteroidota > Bacteroidia > AKYH767-A > 2013-40CM-41-45 > JADKIH01. The sequence continues at coordinate 180,344 of CAZQOQ010000036.1, forward strand.
ATAATATCGGTAGAAAACAAACCGCGCGTAAACCCCCGTCCCGTAGGGACGGAATGAATATATATTAATTAATAAATCTGATTTGGATGTTAAACATTACGTCCCTACGGGACGGATATTCGGGGGGACTTTCTTTACTACCGATATTATGTCCCTACGGGACAAGAAGTAAGGACATGGATAATTTAACGACTTAGTGAAGCGCTATTAATTTGACCAAGTGATAAAGATGTGGGTAATCGTGAGATCTAAAGATCGGGGCAATTAATCTCTTTTAGAAAATGTAAAATAATATTTGAATCTTGAAACTGAGTCACTACCAGGAAAAACCATAATCGCGGATAATTCACATCTTTGTGTAAATGAAGAAAAGCATTCCCTCCTTCGATACAACCAAGCACCTGAACGACAGTCTCGGATTTTCCCTTTCCGATCTGGAAGGCAGTTATTCAGGTTATAATTCTTCCAGTCCTCACAGGCATAAATACTATGAGGTAATTATTTTTTTTCATGAAGGCGGCATTCATGAAATTGATTTCAACACCTATCCGATTGAAGCACATTCCATACATTTCATCTCGCCGGACCAGGTTCATTTGTTGCGGAGGAACAAGAATGTCAATGGATTTGTTATTTCGTTTACGGAAGAATTCTTACTGGAGTGTGTTTTGACTTCCAGGTTAGCAGACATACCTGTTTTTTTCAATGATACGAATTCGCAGCCTGTATTTCGTTTGAAAAAAAACGAATCCATTTCTGAGTGCGAACTCTTCATTTCAAAAATGAAAGATGAATATGCATCCGATAACCCGGAGAAAAAATCAGCTTTACAATCCTGGCTTAGACTCTTTCTTATATTTTGCAAAAGAAATTTTGAAACGGCGGACAGCCGCGAACTATTAAATTCCAGGCGATCAGAAATCACCGGGAGATTTAAAAAATTGCTTGAGAAAGAATTCAGGAATATTAAATCCGTAAGCGAATATGCAGGCATCCTGGGGATAAGCGCCGGTCATTTAAGTGAAACGGTTTTAAAAGATACGGGAAGAACAGCGGGCGAATATATTCATGACCGTCTCATCCTTGAAGCACGAAGGCTGCTTTATCATTCCGGTTTAAGCATCAAGGAAATTGCCGCTGAACTGAATTTCGAAGACTCATCATACTTTTCAAGGTTCTTCAAACTCCGCACGGGGACTACCCCGGAACAGTTTAGAAAGGGCATCCATGAAAAGTACCTTTGATTCCATAAAAATTCCATTGATCGGAATTATTACATACAATAATCTTGTATTGTAAATAAATAATGGAACGATGAAAAAATACACTCTGATTTTAACAGGTTTTCTGCTCTTCAGCAGCGTCATTAAATCACAGGTAATAAACAGTCCTGCCTGGGTGATGAACATCAATACATCTCCCGACTCGGCCCAATTATTCCCCGTAAAAACATTAACCGATGTATCGGGAAATGTACTCGTGTTAAGCACCTACTATAAAAACCAATCTGGCTCCATCATTAATAAAATTCATCTTAATAAATTCGATACAGACGGAAACCTGATCTGGAATTTATCCTTCGATAACAACGGAAACGGGCAACCCCGCCCGTATGATTGTGCACTGGATAATTCCGGAAATATATACATAGCCGGTGCCTTCATGGAACTTCCGCAATATCGCCCGTTGCTTCTAAAGATTGGCACTGCAGGCACAGTGGTATGGATGAGCGACTCAACAAATTCATTTAGTACCGGTATGTACCGGCAGATATTATTCAGAGACGACCTCTTATATCTGCGTCATGAAGCAGGAGTCGCCGTATTCAATGTGAATGGCGACGAGGTATGGTCGCTTCCCGTTTTATCTTCCGTCATTGCAGTGGATAATTCAGGAAGAATGCTTGTATCGGATTTTGCATCCGGATCTCAACAGCTGGCGGTTTATCATACCAATGGAAGCCAGGATACGTCGTTTAATATTATCAATGCTGAACGGATTGCCGTGGACAATCAAAATAATATTTATTTACTCGCACAATGGCCCGGATACGAACTCGCAAAATTCTACAGCGATTATGTCTTTCAATGGAGCACGGATTCTTTTCCGCCCAATCTGAGTTTTGGCGACTTTGGTTTCGATGTATTAACGGATTACAACAATGATGTAATCGTTGTTGGAATTACCGACACGATGTATAAGTTTTCGCCTGAGGGAATGCAGGTTTGGAAAAAATCCATGAATGGTCTCGATAGCTATCTGACCGACGCAAAAATCGTCTATACAAATTTTCTTTCCGTGGCAGGCACCTTTTCGAATTCGATTGACTATGAAGTAAAAGTTGCATTATTCGATATTAACGGAAATATCAGCTGGCAGGGAATTTATAATTCAACCATTCAACAGGAGTTCGCTGTGAGTTGCGCGATCGACAATTCCGGAATCTATTTGCTGGAAGACAGTGCAGGAAGTTCGACCATTATGAAATTCGTTAGTCCTGTATTTTCTCAGCCGGTTGATTACTCGCTCGTCTGTGTAGACAGCGTTTGGTATGAGCCGGGAAATAACTCACTTATCAATGTTCGTGTATTCAATGGAAACGTTTCGCATATGAATTACCCTTCCGTGAGAATTGCAGATGCAGGTGGCGATACCATCGGCAATCCTTTGAATGTTGTGAATTTCTTTGCGCATCTCGGAAACATATTCCTTGTTTACCAGGATTCCATTACAACAGCAGGGATAACGGATTTCAGCATGTATCAATTTCTCATCCAGGAAGGATTTGGTGATACGACCGCTGTTATAAACCGGTGCTCAACACTTGGAATTGAACCTGTCGGTTCGGAATCATTGGTCATATATCCGAATCCTGCGAATGACAAGCTGAATATACTTACGAACATGAATGCAGGAAATACCGATGTAAAAATATTTTCCGAAACAGGCCGCCTGTGTTTACAAGAGAATTTTTCTTCCGGGCGGATAATAACTGTTGATATATCTTCATTGCCACCAGGGTTTTTTATTCTGCGTGTTGGAATTGATGGTGAGTTTCGGAATGTGCGTTTTATAAAAATGGAGTGATGGTCGTTTCCTGAAAAAGTAAAAGAAAAATTATTTTTTGATCAGAATTTTTGTTGATGAGTAAATGTATCATTCTCCGGATTGAATACATTGTTCCTTCGCAAAACGCTCATTCCATTTTTATAATCCGCTTCACAAGAGAGACATCGTTTACAGTAAGCCTGATAAAATAAATCCCGGCCGGAATTTGACTGAATTCATAGTGATATTGTCCGGCCGGTTGTGCCCCTGAATCAGCCAGTGTTGCTGCTTTCTCGCCGGTAATATTATAAACAGACAGCTTTACATCCGACGTTTGCTTTAAGGAAAAATCGATTGCCGTCGATTGCAGGAATGGATTCGGAAATACCATGAAATTATTTTCACCTGATGGTTCATTTATGCCAACAGAAAAATTCAGAATGATCGCATAATCTTCCTGCTGGCCATACACAGGATTCAGGCAGGGCTGCGGTACCTGCTGGTAATCCGAAGCAAGTCTCAGTCGAATCGGTATGCCATAAACATTTCCCGGAAGCGTCGGTATTGTAATGGTTCCGTTGTGAATGGGGGGTATCGTATCGAAATCGCTGTATAGTTCTTCAGTAAGCGTATCAAAGACTCCGTCATTATTCATGTCGAGCCAGACTTTAAGATATTCCGGTTGTGAAGATCCGGTTGTACACCGGAAGTTGTACGGGTAGTTTGTCATGAGGGTGTTCGTAAAAGAACATGTGAAATCCTCGTAGCCCACACTCGCGTCCTGAGTGAAAGAGCCGAATCCCGTAACCATCGGTCCGGAAAATTGAAAACTCTTTATTCCGATCCCGCAACAATACGATTGAGTGGTGGTTTGACAGGCCGGGACCATCGGTCCGCTTATATGTACATCGACGGTATTGCTCGTTGTATCACATCCGGACGAATTGCATCCTATGAGTGTTATTGTGAAATTCCCGTCTGATGTATAGGTGTGAACCGGATTCACTGCGGTTGATGTGTCTCCATCGCCAAAATCCCAGAAGTATGAAGTAGGATGATTCAATCCCAGGGTCGAAAAGGTCGTTTGTCCGGTGCATATACTCGTTCTTGTATTGAAGACCATGCATGGATTGCTGTCCACACTCAACATGACATGTACATTTTTTACGGAATGATATATATCGTTTGACTGAATCGAAATATTAGCATGATAGTTTCCTGCCGGCCGGAGAGCAGAATTAAAGTTGAATATTATCACTGACGAATCTCCGGGCGCAATCGTATCAGAAAGGGGAGTAGCCGAAAGCCAGACAGGAAAACCACTCAATGAGTAAATGAGATCCTGCCCCGCAGCAGGAGTCACGTTCCTGATTGTCGCCGAAGCTGAAACGGTATCGTAACAAGCCCGCAGGTTACGGGAGATTGTATCGGAAGAAACATCGATGATTGGAACTTCAGGCTCGGGGGCCAAAAAAGAATTCAGATCGAATTCACGCAATTGTGCCGGGACATAAAATTGAGCAATGCTGAGGCGCTCATTCGTTATGTATCCCTTATTGGTGTCGGTGAAACAAATGCCTTCGGTCTGTCCTGCATAATAAGGACTATCAATATAAAGCCTGCGCTTATTGCCATTAAAAAAATGCGATCCGTTGAATTTGTTAAACATCCAGATGAAACATCCGTTTGCAGAATAATCAATACCGAGCAGCACAACCAGGCTATCGCCCTGGATGGCGGCAGAGGTGATGTACCCTCCGACATTGAAACTGTCAACGAGCTGCGCCACCATCGTGCCGGTATCGGCAGGAAGTACATAATGTTTCGTCCATTTATTCACCCATCCTTTCGTAAAAATGTGAATCGAATCGTTCGTGTAAAAGAATGCTTCGCAATCATAGAAATTATGATTGTGATTTACCGTAAAGTTCACCTGGTCTGAATAACTGAAATTTATTCTTCCTGCATTTACTGATAAAGTGGAAGGGGTAATGTCCGATTTCAACACCCTGTAGAAACGCAGGTTGGTACGGTTGCCATCGTTATTCCCGACATCGCCAACATAAATGTAATTGCTGTCCGACGTTATATCTTCCCAGTCAATGTTTGTGGCATTAGCGATCGTCACTTTCTGGAAGATGGAATCTGTCAGAGTGTCTATCCTGTATATCGAATTATTAGAATCGTCAATGTGGGTCCAGAAATTTTTATCCTGGTTAACAATGCCGGAGGTTTCGTTCAATTGCAGAGAGTCGATATAACATTTGAAAGTCAGTGGTAAAACAGTATTGGGATAGATGCAACTGCCATCATCTGCAACTGCCGCAGGATCATAATTTACCGCCTGGTAATCCGTGCAACCGGATTGAGCAAAAGCGGTTTCAGTAATAATGACAATTAGATATAGAAAAATCTTCTTAAAAATTTTCATGAATTATTTTAAAGACAAATAACTGAAGTGCGCTCACTTCCCTTTTTTCAAAATACCGTTCGCCTCATTTAAAAAAGTTAGCTCTTCCTTACCCTGTACGGCATTACTCGGATATCCAAGCGAGCCCAGCGTTGAGATATTAATTTTATCGGATCCTTTTTCCTGTTGAAGATAAAAAAGCCAGATCGTTGGGTAGCCTTGTACCTGCAAAGCCTGCTGAAGTCCCATGTTCTGCTGTGCGAGTTCTTGCGGAAGCTGTTTCTTTCTGGGAAAATCGAGTTCAAGCAAGACAACATTTTTCTTAGCCCAGTCGATAAAGGCTTTCTTGGAAAAAACATCCTTCTGTAAACGGATACACCATCCACACCAGTCGCTTCCGGTAAAGAATGCAAAGATTGGCTTGCCTGAGCTTTTTGAAATTTCATCCGCTTTTTTTACGTCAGTATACCACGTGAGTCCGCCCTTGACTTCCTGGGCATTTGTTAAATTGATGGTTAATACAGAAAGAATTGTTATAAGAATTATTTTTAAGTTCATTGTCCTGAAGGTTGTAAAATTACCGGAGTTACGACTAACCCCCAATATACAATAAAGTATACTCTCTTTGCAATAAATTGTTGCCAATTTATCCCGTTCATTGCCTGTTAGCGCAGTTTTGGTATTGATATCTGTAACGAAAGGTTTATTTTAGCTCGTTACTTTATGAGAAAAGTGTGAATTTTTAAAATGCATTGAAAATTTGAAACAAAAATCCCCAAAGCGGAAATATTCCGGTGACAATATTACACTAACTAAAAAGCCGTACAGCGCCTCGGGTCTTTTAATTATTCTTGCTTGTTTTATATCGATAGCTTCCTTCACCATGTATTTCCACGAAATGTGGCGCGACGAATACCAGGCCTGGCAGATTTCTTTTTTCTCCGAAAGCATAAGGGATCTATTTGCAAACATTCACTTTGAAGGTCATCCGGCGGGTTGGTTTTTGATTCTATATTTTCTTTCCGGCATTTCGTCCGATCCTGTGATTATGCAGATAGTTCACCTTGTGATTTCGGCTGCAGGTGTTTTTCTTATTTTAAAATATTCTCCATTCTCGTTGTATGAAAAAATTCTTCTTGTCGCCGGATACTTTTTCATCTATGAATATACAGTAATTTCCAGGAATTATTCAATTTCAATTATTCTTATTGTGATTTTATGCATTCAGCTTGGCAGGCTGAAAATTAATTCGTGGATTACCGGCATAGCCTTGTTCCTATTGTGCAATACGAATCTCTATGGCGGAATACTCGCCGCTGTTTTTACTTTTTTCCTCATGTTGAGAGTTTTCGACAGACAAACAGATAAAAACCATGCGATGGGATTTTTGTTTCCTGTTTCAATGGCTGTAATCGGACTGATACTTTTATATATTCAAATCAGGCCTGCAAGTTTGGTGCATGCAAACGATTATTATAAATGGAAAGGCGGAATAAGCTTCGACAGGTTTGTTGAGACAGGCGACAAATTCTTTAATGTTCTTTTCGCTCTGCCTGAAATTAAAATCGATCATTCCTTCGGGCAAAATATTTTTTCCGGTTTTTCAGCATTGAAATTCCTGGCGGCAGGCATAGTCTTGAGCGTTGCCGGATGGAATTTCAGGCGTAACAGGAAAATACTGGCAATGTTTATCGCTGGAATACTCACTTTGTTCGTAGTACTTTATTTAAATGAGCATACATCGCTTCGTCATGAGGGTTTTATATTTATTTTTTTTATTTGTACGATATGGATGTTTCGAAGCGCAAGCACCAGCACACAATGTACCCGCTCTTTTAAAAGAATGTTCATGTTTATTTTAATTGCACAGGCTGTTGGCGGATTAACCGCTGTCGCGAAAGATATTTTATATCCGTTTTCCAATCTGAAGGATGCCGCGCAGTTCATAGTCAGGAACAACTTCGGCAAATACGACATCAGTGGAATGGCCGATTACATTGTTTCACCCATATCCGCCTTTACAAGGAAGCAAATCTTTGTTCCCGAAACCGGGAAGGAAATTTATTTCATTACCTGGGACGATAGCCGGATTGAAAATGATAAAAATTTATATTCACTCATAAGACGGGCAGACTCTCTTGAAACCAACAGTAAGGAACAATGCCTTATTGTTTTTACTCAGGCTTTGAGAAATACAAATGGAGAAATAATAAGAAGCTCTCCTGTAAGCGGGAATTCATCACTGAGACTAATTAAAAGTTTTGACAAGCCGAATATTGTTGGCGATGAGAATTACTATATATATGAGTTAACAACTCCATAATGAATTTTAAACTGTGATGTGATAAATTTTACTTTGAATTCGGATAGTGTAAATCCGGTTGAAATTATATACATTTACTGAACATTCGTTGTACCGGAGAATTTTTTGCATATAATAAATGGTTAATTACTTAGTTTATAAGTATTATTTCAGGACCAGTAATTACTCCCGGAAACAGGTTATCTTGATTAACGGAAAAGTAATTTGTTTCTGTTGAAAATTGCCGTATTCAGAACCGGCACAACCATTTGTAAACAAACTCGTTTAATTAGTCAACCATCCGGAATGCAATTGCTTTTCGGAACAAAACAGATAATCTATGATTGATGCATTAGAATGGAACAAAGTAGCAGTTGAGTACGACGAAAAAGTTTTTAATGTTTTTAAAAACGACAAAAAGCATAAACTAAAGCGTTATATCAGGAAATATGCGGATAAAGAGAATGCCGCCATTGATTTCGGGTGTGGTGTGGGTAAGGCATTACCATTACTTGCGCCTTTCTTCAAGGAAATCATCGGCCTCGATGTTTCTAAAAACTGCATCGCAATCGCAAAAAAATCTCCCTACAAAAATGTTAGATTCAGGGAGGTCGACCTCGCTGCAAAACAGATTAAGGTTCCTTCCGTCGATTTTGCTTTCTGCTGTAATGTTGCTATGTCCGACGACGTGCAGAGAAATCTAAACATCATTAACAATGTGCTTGGTTCTTTAAACAAAGGTGGCGTTGCGCTTTTTGTTTTGCCTTCCATGGAATCCGCTTCACTCTCTGCCTGGCGACTCGTTTCATGGTATGATAGAGAAGGTATTGAGTTGAGTGACATTCCGAAAAAGGATCTCCTTCATCTGAATGTGTCGCAACAGGAACACATACGGAATGGAATCGTAATGATCGACGGCGTGCCTACCAAGCATTATCTGATCCAGGAACTCTATTCGATTTTCAATTCGGGCGACTTTGTTTTGAACAAGCTTGATCGCCTCGAATATGGATGGGACACCGAATTCCAGGCGCCGCCGAAATGGATGCAGGCACCATATCCATTCGACTGGATTGTGGAGGCAAAGCGGTTGAAATAATGTTCACCGTGAAATTTTAATTTTCCTGTTTATCAGGTAAACAGCAATTATTCCTATAGTTCCTCCGACGACTGTATGCATTAGAACCGGCTCGTTTAAAAATAACCAGGATGAAGTCTCCGCAGCCACCGGAACGAGAAAAATAAAACTGCTTGCCTTTTCCGGTCCCACTTTCGTTGTTGCATAAAAATAAATGGTCGTTGCCATCGTGGTAACGATTGCCGAGCTGAAGATCATATTCATCCAGAAGATCGAATCGCTTATTTTAAAAACAGAAACGAATTCATTTAAATTCAGAAACGGCAAAATGCAGATGATACTGATGATGTATTGCCAGAGTGAGAAGGAAAATGAAGTACCAAATTTTTTAGCTCGTGATGTGAAGACACTCATCACTGCCCAAGTAAATGATGCGCCCAGGAATAAAAGGTTGCCGCTCTCGAACAATAACCCCGCCACATTCCATACTTCTAATAAAATGCATCCGGCGATTAATCCAACCACCAGCCCTGTGATTTCTATGCGTGAGGGGATTTTTTTATTTACGATGATTCCGATTGAATATGCGAAGATCGGATTCAAGGTCGTCACCAACACTCCTCCCGCTCCCGCCATTCCTAATTTCAGGCCTGTATAAAATAAAAAACTGTAAAATGTCAGCAACAGACCCGACATTACGATCTGCGGTATTCCACGCCTGTTGCCTGTCAATGGTATTTTGAGGAAAAGCAGAATCGGAAGCAGCGTAATCACCACAAATATATAACGCCAGATAACAAAATTCACCGGGCTGAGGAAATGCGTGAGTACCTTACCTGAAGGCCAGCTAAGTCCCCAGAGGAACATACTTATTACGATTGCTGCTGTTAATGTACCTTGAGAAATTTTTTTATCAGACATAAAAATATTCGGGTCTTACTTGTTACCATATTTGTCTATCACCGGGATCTTAACGCCAAACCTGTACCCGACAAGCACAATCGTGTTAATAAAATTGTTTTCCATTTCAATGTCGTTGAATGTATAAACATTGCCGTCGACGATGGTGTGAAAACTGATGTAAAAGCGGTTTGAATTATAGCCAATAGAAGAACGAAAATCGTATGAGCTGAAAACAGTACGCTTGTGTTTAAAAAGGTTCACATCATTTTCTGATAATATTAGCGTCTGGTTCTCTATTCCTACCGCAAACAAAAGATTCAGGAATAATCGTTTAAAAATAATGAAAGTATGTGTATAGCCGATTCCTGCAGACAGTCCAGTTACTTTAACGTGATCGATCGAATCGTAGGGTTCAAATATGTGAGCAAGGTACGGAGGAACCAAAGGCCCGTCATTCTTAACTCCGAAATGATAAAGATTGGTTGTGAAAAGTAATGAGCCGGCCGATTTCAGTTGTCGTGTGTTGTTGATATATGCAGCACCATAGGTAAAACGTTTTTTAAAATTAAAGAAATAAAATAATTTAAGTTTAAGTGTGCTGGTTTTCATTTCACTATTCTGATAATATTCAGATGTATCAGTGAAAGAAGGAATATTAAATGGAGAGTTGTTTTCGTAAAAACCGGTATAATATCTCGCCGATGCTTCGATACGGAGTTTTACACCTGTAAATGCAATTGCAAATTGTGATGAACGGGTTTTACCTTTCAGTTCGTTGGACTCTCCCGGAGTTTTTATTCCGGCAAATAATGTGATCTTATCGTAATGCAATCCAATACCTGTGATATAATTAGCCTGCGTCTGATAATCAAGTTCATTCACGGCTCCGGGGTCAGTTTGTTTATTCCGGATTCTAATTTCATACCTTGGTTTGCTCTGATAAAGTGCCACACCTAAACGGCCCGGGAACCTCATAACATAGGTGGTATCATATTGTGAGAATGAAATCATCGGGGCAATGAAAAACATGAAGAAAACTACCAGTCGCACCTGTGCAAATTACAAATGAATTTCAATCGCAGGAGAAGAAATATTATTCGTTATTAAAAGATCGTTTTAATAAAATATCAATGATATCGGGAAAATGAGCTATTTTAGCGAAAATAAAACTTATAATATATGAAATTAAAATTTCTGCATCTTCCTGTAATTATTTTATTGCTTTCATTTAAAACATTCAGTCCGGAAACGTGGAAGCTGGATACAGTGCATTCCAGCCTGGGATTTTCTGTTCCACATCTTTCTGTTTCGGAAATTACAGGAACAATAAAACTTATTGAGGCAACCATTACAACGACAGGTGAAAAATTTTCCGATGCTCGCATATCGTTAAAGGCCGATATGAAATCAATAGACACGGACAATGACAAACGCGACGCGCATCTGAACTCGGCAGATTTTTTCGATTCAGAAAAATTTCCCGAAATCATATTTGAAAGCACATCCTGCAAAAGTGCCGGTTCTGATAATTACATAATAACCGGAAATCTTACCTTTCATGGAATTACAAAATTAATTACCCTGAATGCGGCGGTAAAATCCGGAATAAATCCCGTTAATGATAAACCCATCTCCGGCTTTAAAGTAAGCGGCACGATCAAACGTTCTGATTTTAATATTGCCACTACGACTCCTGAAGCAATTCTGGGCGATGAAGTAACGATTATCGCCAATCTGGAATTTGGAATAAAAAAAGACTGATAATAATTTCCGGTAATTACTAAAAAGAAAACCCGACTCCAAGATTCAAAAAAGTATTTTTGTTCTGGTAAGGAGGTGCCGTCGGACTCGGATTGATAATTAATGCCGGATTTTGATCACCAGTTTTTAACAACCTGACATCTCCTTTAATTACCACATTTGCTACTGGTAAATAGCTGATTCCGACAATCACATTCGACTGGTCGAGTGTTTTGTCTTCAATTCCATTTTCAGGGATCTTAGAATTTAAATCCATCTTCTCGTACCGCACAAAGGCAATGCACTGTTTATTTATAACGCTAGCTTTTTTGTGAAGTAAATCATAGCCTATCTCAGCATAGAATCCGTAACCTGCTTCGGGTGTATTATTGGAGTATGCAGTGTTTATCCTTCCTGCATCAGGAATGGAAACAACAGTACCAAGCACACGCACTTCAACACCGTTCTTTTTATAATGCACATTCGCCTCGCCTAACATTACCGGCGTGCCGAACATGCCGCCTTCAAGCTGAAGGCTGTCGGATTCCCGTGAGTTCAATCCGACGGAACCACCACTATAGCCACTCAGCTGAATCTTAAAGGAATTAACAGTGTATTGAAGAGATCCGGTAACTGCAAGATTATTTGCGCTTGCATTGGAGCCTTCATAACGCCCTTCCCGGATCATTGAGCCGTGTTCGAAACCGGCGCTGTTTAATCCATTCATAATTCCTGCAGAATAATCGAGTGGCAGCGAATTGAAACTGCCGTAAAACCCAATTCCAAGTTCTCTCCATGTTGATGGAATCACATACGTTTCCACAAGTGTTCTCTCGTTGCCATTGAAATTTGTCGGTAAATGATTTTCATTCAATATGCCTATTCTTGGTAAAAATAAACCGGCAACCAAATAATTACTCCGGCCTACATTAAACCTGAGTAAACACTGTTCCAAAGACACTTCCCCGCCATCTTCGCCACCGGAAATTTTCGCGTCTTCAATTTCAAGTTCAGTGAATATCGAAAACTTGTCGTTGAATTTGTGCCCGACGAATATCACAAATCTCTCGAGATTTATTTTCGCGGTCTCTTCATTGAAATTCCGCTGATAAAAAGCATTACCATATCCTCCTATGGCTGTTCGCGCGAAATAATTTCCTGAATCGGACATTAAACTCTGTTCTGCCGTTGATATCGCCTGCGAAAAAGCAAATGAACACTTAAGTACTAATATTAAAATTATTATTGACCGCATTTTTTTTAATTAGTGCGCTAAAATAGAATATTCTTTTTTGATCGGGAAATCTTAAAATAATATTGCTAATTCTGTTGTAAAAAGCATTTTAACATTCATGAAACGTTTTAATTCGTCACTTTATTCCATTATCTTCGCTAATAAATCTCCCCGTATTATGAAATTAATTTATTCCGCAATACTCATTATTTTTTTTGAAATTAATTTGAATGCCCAGGTGCATCTTCAAAAAATGTGGGATCATACATATGGAGGTTCGAGTGTCGATGTATTGACGGAATTAATTCAGACTTCAGACGGTGGATTTGTACTCGGCGGATCTTCCAATTCGCCTGCGGGTGACGACATTTCTGAAACCGGTCGCGGTGGCAATGACTACTGGATCGTTCGTCTCGATTCGAACGGAAATAAACTCTGGGATAAAAGATTCGGCGGATCATTTGAAGATAAATTATATACCGTTTTGCAGACTAACGATGGTGGATTTTTAATTGGCGGATTTACTACTTCGGACAGCAGTGGCGATATCACCGAACCTACCAGAGGCGGCATGGACTACTGGGTGGTACGTACCGATGCGAATGGAAATAAATTATGGGATAAACGTTACGGTGGCAGTAACTATGACCGTTTTGCAGATGCCATTGAAACACCCGATAATGGTTTCTTAATCGCCGGATTCTCGGCTTCTGACAGTTCCGGCGACGTTACTCATAATACTCATGGCGATGCTGATTTCTGGATTCTTAAAACTGATGGCAATGGTAACATTCAATGGGATCAGAATTATGGTGGTGACCAGGTAGAAGAATTGCTGGTAACACAAAATATTCCAGGCGGCGGTTATATTCTTGGCGGAAGAACAGCATCGAACATCAGTTCAGATGTGTCCGAAGCTCCTCAGGGCGATAATGATTACTGGATGATAAAAATTACTTCTTCAGGTACACCTGTATGGGACAAACGGTTCGGAGGTAACGAGCGTGATAATTTTTATGATCTTAAAGTAACACACAACAACGGTTTTATTCTGGGTGGTTACATTCGTTCGGATATGTCCGGCGACGTCTCAGAACCTACTCGCGATACTGCATCATCGATCACAATTAACAGGGGAGATGTATGGCTCGTTCTAACTGATTCTTCGGGAAATAAAATATGGGATAAAAGATTTGGCGGAAGCTGGGTGGAAGCAGCCTTCGGATATGTTCTCGAAACTCATGATCGTGGCTTCATGTTTGGCACCGCTTCTTATTCAAATTTGAGTGGCGATAAATCTGAAAATAACTTCGGCTACGAACAGGCCTGGATATTAAAAACCGATTCAAACGGAATCAAGTTGTGGGACAAAACTATTTTAGTGGATGGCGAAGATGAATTCGCTTACCCGCTGGAATCCAGTCCGGGATGTTATGTGATTGCCGACTGGTCATCCGCCGATTCATCTTCTTATAAGTCCGAAAATTCCCGCGGTGGTTATGATTATTGGGTCATAAAATTCTGCGAAACCAATCAGCCGCAGTTACCCGTTGCTAATTTCACTGCAAATTATGATGTGCTTTGCGAAGGTGGTTGTTTCGATTTTATCAATCAGTCCACAAATGCAAGTTCGTTTCAATGGTTCTTCCCAGGCGGAACCCCTTCTTCAAGTACCGCCGCTTTTCCCCAGGGAATTTGTTATTCCGATACCGGTTTTCATACTGTTACATTAATTGCAAGCAACCTCGACGGATCCGATACGATCACCGTGCAAAATGCAATTGCAATTTCCGGCTCACCTCGTTTTACAATTTATGAATCTGCCGATACATTGTTCGGTCCACAGGGATACAGTGTTTATCAGTGGTGGTATAACGGAGCTCCGCTTCCTTTGGAAACAAACTACTTCACTATTGCCACACAAAACGGAGATTATGTTTTGACTCTTACCGACTCTGCCGGTTGTTTCGGTTCCGATACAGTTCTTTCATTCAATCTGCTGGTGAATGAATTTTTTACAAATGGTAAAACCATCACCGTCTATCCGAATCCCGCGACAGAATCCATTCAATTTTCCGGACTGGATGAATCTAAAGATGGTTTTTTACAAATCCATGACCTTCAGGGAAGGCTCGTTTTCAGCGGAAAAACAGACAATTCAGAAATTGTGGTATCAGTTCAAAATCTCAGAACAGGAGTATATCTGGTTGAGATTGAATACCCAACCGGTAGATATTATGCCCGGTTTGTGAAGGAATGATTCAGCCGGAAGAAATTCCGGTTGAAAGATAATTAACACAAATACATCTAATTAGCTCCGAATTTATATCTTTGTCAGCATTGAACGCTGTTATTTTCCCGACAGTTTCTTCCCGAAATGTTTCTCAGAATTCTACTCTTATTTATAATCATTCCAAACTACGTCCTGTCGCAGACTCCCGTCCTGTTGAAGGATATTGACTTGAATGGATCCGGCATCGATATATACAGTTCGCCACTGGTTGAAATGCAAGGCAGAGCATTCTTCAGTGCGGACGACGGAAGTACCGGATTTGAATTATGGGTAACCGATGGAACAACAGCCGGAACGGTGATGGTGGCAGATGTGTGGCCGGGTGCAAGTTCCAGTTATCCGAAAAACATCACACGTTTTGGAAATAAGATTTACTTCTCCGCATTTCATCCGACATATGGCCAGGAATTATTTGTGAGTGACGGAACTACCGCAGGTACTTATATATTAAAGGACATAAGTCCGGGCATGGCGGGTTCAAGTCCGGCCGGATTCCGTGAATTCAACAATAAACTTTATTTCAGCGCTTCCTCACCTGCATATGGAATTGAACTCTGGCAAACCGATGGAACAGCTTCAGGCACTTCGCTTGTGAAAGATATTTTTCCGGGCAGCGGTTACGGGTTTCCTTCCGGACTCACTGTATATAATAATGAATTGTTTTTTTCGGTCACTGACAGCGTGCATGGTTTTGAAATGTGGAAGACTGACGGAACAACTGCCGGGACGATATTATTGAAAGACATTAACCCCGGAACCGGTGATGGTTTTACAAAGACACAGTCGATCATTTACAACAACAAATTATTTTTTTCGGCGAATAATGGAACAAATGGTTTTGAATTGTGGGAAACCGATGGAGATGATGCCGGAACAAAGCTCGTTGCTGATATTTTTACCGGGACAGGCTCATCCTCGCCGTCATTTTTTTCTCCGTTGAACGGAAAATTTTATTTTCCTGCACGCGACAGTCTTCATGGTTTCGAATTATGGCAGTCGGATGGCACGGGTTCCGGCACCCAACTCGTGAAAGATATTCGCACAGGGACGTCAAATAGTTTTGCTTCCTCACTGATTCCGTATAAGGGGAAATTATATTTTACTGCTAACGATGGAGTTCATGGTTATGAGGTCTGGAAGACAGACGGAACGAATGGCGGAACATTGCTGATGAACGATCTTACTTCCGGAGCCGGAAGCAGTGATCCCATAAATTTATCAGTTTACAATAACAAGTTGTATTACGTAGCAAAACAAAATTTTATCGATGGCTTTCAGATGTTCGAATACAACGACTCAACCGGAATGGTTCAGATGATCTCAACCACTCCTTATTTGCCTGACGCGTGTACGGACAACGACATCGATCAGTTTTCGCCGATCAGCCTCGTGCTGGGAGGATTTTTCTATCCTGCACAGTATGACATAAAAGGTTACGAACTCTACTCGATTCCTGCAATAGGATCCGGAATAGTGGAGGCTTCATTTAACGGCGGAATTGTTTATCCGAATCCGTTCAGCGATTATTTGAATATACCTGAAACTTTCTTTCCCGATCATACCAAATTGATCATATACGATATTACAGGCAAAAATATTTATATGTCAGATTATTCTCCGGCAATAAAACTGTCTCACCTATTGCCCGGGTATTATACCTTAGAAATAAAAATCAAATCGAAAAAATATTTTTATAAAATCATTAAACAATAAAAAATGAAAAAAATACTCCTGTTTTTTTTAACGGTCATTGTTTCATTTTCGGCATGCAAAGATGATGATGACGATACAACGACAACTCCTACGGTTGTTACACCCTCACAGGTATTGAACGATTTTACGAATATACTTGCCATACCAAATTATGTTGATCTCCAGGCGAAAGCTGACGCTCTCAATCTTGCTTCCATTGCTTTAAGAGATTCACTAACTGAAGCTAATTTATCAACTGCACGCGACGCATGGCGTGCAATACGCCAGGCATGGGAACAGGCGGAAGGATTTTTAATTGGCCCTGTTTCGGATTTTAATTATGATCCTGCAACAGACAGCTGGCCTGTAAATACCGTTGAACTCGACTCATTGCTTGCAAGCAGTAACCCGCTCGAGCTTGCAGATATCGAAGCGCTTCAATATACACTGAAAGGGTATCACCCGATTGAATATGTGCTTTTTGGTGTGGGTGGTTCCCGAACAGCATCGAACCTGACAATAAGGGAATTGAAATATCTTACATCACTCACTCAGAGTTTGTCAAATACTCTCGTAGAACTTGTAAACAGCTGGGATGAGGATCAGCCCGGAAACTTTGCCACGCAACTGATGACTGCCGGTGCCGGAAGTACGAGGTATGCAACCCGCAAGGATGCATTGCTCGAAATTGTAAATGCCATGGCCCACATTTGCGATGAAGTCGCCAACAATAAGATGGAAGCACCACTGGTCGCTCATGATTCCGAACTCGTCGAATCACAATATGCGCATAATGCCACGACTGATTTCACCAACAACATCCGGGGCGTTGAGAACGTATATTTTTGCAAGTATATAAATACCGGGAAAAGTCTTCACGACCTTGTGAGAGCAAGTAACCTGTCTCTCGACAATGAGATTCAGACCAGGATCAATGCTTCATTGAATGCGCTTGCCGCAATAAATCCAAATTATGGAGTAGCAATATTCAATCAGTCGAGCCAGATTCTGATTGCACAAAATGCCATCAACGAATTGAACAGTTCGTTGAACCTGCTGAACAATTTTATACTGACAAACGTTAACGAATGACAATTTCAATGAATAAATTATCATTAACCATTTCTTTACTGTCATTCGCTTTACTCTTATCTCAATGCAGGAAGGTTGAAGAATTTCCTGAAGATCAGTATGACGAGCGACTGAGTGGCGGTTCTCAAACGGTATTCGACGCTACTGCTCATGCATTCTCCAACGAATTTACGGGCCTGAGTGAGTACGATTCGAGAGTTCACGGAATGGGTGACGATGCATTCGAACAATCATTTGTTACGGCACCAGCCCTGATAAATAATGGTCTCGGTCCGGCATTCAACAACGTGTCATGCAGATCGTGTCATCACAACGATGGAAAAGGCGTTCCCAGTGCCGGCGGCCCGCAATCAAGTCTGCTGTTGCGCATCAGCTTCCCCGGGGCAGGAGCGTATGGCGAACCTGTGGCTGTTCCAGGATATGGAACACAAATTCAGGATCAATCGGTCTTCGGAAAGGATCCTGAAGCAACCATCATGATAAATTACACCAATCAGCCTTATTTCTTCCCTGATGGCGAACAGTATATTTTGCGATCACCGACCTATTCTCTCGTGAATTTTTATACACCTATATCGGGAAACTATCTGTTGTCGCCTCGTCTCGCTCCTCCGGTTTTTGGCTTAGGTCTCCTCGAGGCAATACCCGAATCCGATATACTCGCCAATGCAGATCCGAACGATGCTGACGGCGATGGCATCAGCGGTAAAGCAAACTATGTCTGGGATCCAACAAATCAAAAGCTTATGCTTGGCAGGTTTGGGCTGAAGGCAAATACCGCAACTCTCCTTACCCAGGTTGCCGCCGCATATAACAACGACATTGGAATCACTTCGCGCATTTTTCCTCTCGAGACCGTGCATGGCCAGCCACAGATGGATAATTATTCTGACGACTATGAGTTATCGGATGAAATTCTCAATGCAGCCACATTTTATGTACAGACATTACAGGTGCCTGCAAGAAGAAATGTGAAAAACGAAACAGTGCTTCGGGGGAAACAGATTTTCATGGATGCAAAATGCGGAAGTTGTCACACTCCCACATTCAATACTGCGGTAAACGTGGCTTTCCCTGCAATGAGTAACCAGCGAATTCAACCATACACTGATTTATTGCTGCACGACATGGGAGCGGGACTGGCAGATAACCGTCCGGATTTCCTCGCTGATGGTAATGAATGGCGAACGCCTCCATTGTGGGGACTTGGACTCTCCGAAACGGTAAATTATCCTGCGTATTATCTCCATGATGGCCGCGCTCATACTGTGATGGAAGCAATCATGTGGCATGGGGGAGAAGCACAGTTCTCCACTGACTATGTGAAAAATCTTTCTGTAACTGACCGGGCAGCCCTCATGAAATTTTTGCAATCGCTTTGATTAGCGTTCAGAATTATTTATTCAGATTAATCAGCGTCATGATATTTTTAATAATGGAATGTTGCTCCTTCCATTTGTTCTGCTTAATCTCCAATCGAAAAGTGTCTTTCCCTGATTTCAGGTCAATATTCGGAATCCCATCAACATAGAAATTTTCCAGGTCTTTATATAAGAAACGTGAGCTATACCTGTAGACCCATTTGTTTTTTCTGAACTCTACATATAATCGCGAAGTGGCCGATGCTAACCGGATTTGATTATTCTGAAGTATAAGGCTGTCGATCTTAACTTCATCTGTCGTAGTAAAAGAAAAATTTAAAGTTGCGCTGTCGCTGTTGGTTAAATACGTTATATCGTATTTTAAAGAAGAAGATTCATTCCTGAAACCTTCCTGTTCTTCAATAAAATAAATGATGCCGTTCTCCTGGTGATGCGATGTATAGTATTTTGAGATATTCTGGCCGTAAGAGAATGCAGGGTAGAACAGAAGCAAGAGTGCGACAAAGCACACTCTTGCCCATACGGCGTTATTCACCGTAAACGATAACTTCATAAGTCGCAATAATACCGATAACACTGTAGGCATGTTCATCCACGTGATGAATCTTTGTAATTCCGGCTTTTTTTGCGGCTGCTTCGATGCTCGCATCACCCTGTGCGACAATTCCAAGAATCGACTGAGCCTTCGCCATTCCTACCTTCGATGAATTGCCATTGCTGGTAGCGGTTAATGGCGCTTTCATGTCAGTATAAATAAATCCTGTAAGCGGGGCTTTCACAAAGGCGCAGCTGGAAAGCATGCAGGCGGCCACAGCCGCCATTGCGATTGTTTTAATGTTTTTCATGGTAGTTGTTTAATGTTTATATATTTATTTTACAAGCTAAAACTATAAATCTTTTTTCAGTTTATGAAATTTGGCGGAAGCTTTTTTAGAAAATAAATAATGCTGAACCCCTTATTGTAACCGTGTTTATTTCAGGAATTTATTTTCTTTGTCAGGCCAAATTCAATCGCTGTTTCATGGGAAGAGCCCACAAATATTTTCTTAGACTTTTCATTTTTTTTATGCTATTGTTTTTTGTGGAGAGAATTATTTTCCTGTTATTTCTGTTTCCGGAAATAAAGACGATTCCTTTCAGGGAGATTTTGATGGTGTTTCGCCATGCGCTATCAATGGATGCAGCTTCGGCATGCGCACTGATGTTGATCCCTTTTCTTTTAATGGCTGTGATTATTTTTTCAGAATCGAAGCGATTTCAGCAGATACTGAAATTTTATATCGTATTTATAATTTTATTTACAAGCGTTATCAATGCCTGTGATGCAGCTTTGTTTAAATCGTGGGGAACCAGGATCAATAGCCAGGCAATATCTTATCTCGCATTCCCGGGCGAAGCCATTTCAAATGCATACAACCTGTATTTCCTTTTCATCCTGCTTGTATTTTTACTGATGTCTTATCTCTTCATACTGATTTACAGGCGGTTTTTTCATGAGGGGTTTATTAATTACAAGCACGTTGCCTTCAAAATTATATTTTTACTTTTAACCCCTTTCATTCTTATTATTGGTATTCGCGGCGGATTTCAAACCTTTCCGCTCGACAGAAGCTGGGTTTATTTTTCGCGACATTCGGTATTAAACCAGGCTGCAATTAACAGTTCATGGAATTTTTTTCATGCCTTAACGGATCCCGTGGAAATCCGGAAGAATCCCTATTCATTTTTTCAGGAAGATTTAGCATGGGAGTATTTTAACAGGATTAATCACACAGAAAAAGACACGACCACTTTTATAAATAAAACCAACCGCCCGAATATTGTTCTTATTATGCTCGAGAGTTTCAGCGCAGAGGTCATGGAGCCGCTTGGGGGGAAAAAAGAAATTACGCCAAATCTAAATGCATTAACAAAAGAGGGAC
The DNA here is from genome assembly GCA_964595205.1 of uncultured Flavobacteriales bacterium. GTDB lineage: Bacteria > Bacteroidota > Bacteroidia > AKYH767-A > 2013-40CM-41-45 > JADKIH01. The sequence goes on from CAZQOQ010000036.1 coordinate 201,440, forward strand.
TGCTTTTTACAAATTTCTATACGCCGGGATTCAGAACCGAGCAGGGACTTGCAGCTTTGGTGAGCGGTTTCCCATCGCAGCCAACTACATCCATCATCCGGCAATTCGGGAAATTTGATAAGCTGCCCAGCCTTGCACGTACCCTTGATTCTGCCGGATATAATTCTTCTTACTACTATGGAGGCAACCTTCATTTTGCTTTCACCGGATCCTATCTGCAGGCATGTGGCTTCGATAAGATTATTGGAGAAAATGATTTTGTCATTAAAAGAAGAACCGACTGGGGTGCATATGACGAAGAGCTCTTTGATTTTTTCAAGGCGGATATTCAGTCGGCTGCCCAACCGTTCTTTTCAATTATAATGACATCGACCAATCATGAACCCTTCAATGCCGATGTGAAAAAGATCACGCCATCAATTCCTGGCGATTGGTGTGGCGATTACATCAATACGGTTCATTATACCGACCGTTGCATTGGCGAATTTTTTTCGGAAATAAAGAAACAAAAATGGTATGACTCGTCTCTTGTATTTGTAGTTGCGGACCATGCGCATATTTGTCCGGAGAAATTTGAATATAATTCCGCCCCTCGCCACAGAATTCCATTTCTTGTCCTGGGAGGCGCATTGAAGGATGAATTCCGCGGGAAGGTCATCGGTAAAATTGCCTCGCAGATAGATTTTCCATCCAGTGTGCTTTCGCTTTTAAAACTTGAAAGTGGAAATTACAAGTGGAGCAAAAATATTTTCAACCCTTATTCTCCATCTTTCGCTTTTTATTCTTTCGATGAAGGTTTCGGCTGGGTAGATGAAAATCAAAAAATTGTTTATGATCAAAAATTGAAACGCATTCTCTTTTTTGAAAAAGAAATGCCGTCTCGATATAACGATTCAATCCTCAATGCAGGCAAAGCATACCTTCAGCTGCTTTTGGAAGATTATTTAAACCTGAGCCAGGGGAAATAGTCTTGTTTGAGATGAAATCGGGTTTTAATCCCATATTCTTTCTCAGGCATTAGCTTCTATAAAATACATGTCGATCATCCCTTTGTTCTTCGCTTCGATCTTCCCCCTGTATGTGCATTTGAATTTTTCTTTCACCAGTTCATAAGTGCTGCTGCTGATGTTAATTTTTCCCGGCTCGGAGTTCTGTTCCATGCGGGCAGCAATATTTACCGTGTCGCCCCAGATGTCGTAGGCATATTTCCTGACTCCAACGATTCCGGCGACCACGGGACCGGAGTGTATTCCGATGCGGACCTCAAACGGGATTTCATTTTTTAATTCTTTTTCTTTTTTCCGGGCCTTCATGAAATCATTTATTTCAAACGCAGCGTTTATTATATGAATTGCATGTTCCGGGTCAGGAAGCGGAATTCCGCCTGCACACAAATAGGCATCTCCAATCGTCTTAATTTTTTCAACTTTATGTTTTTGAAGTATGTTGTCAAATGCACTGAAACAAACATGAATCTCGTTAACCAGTAATTCCGGGCTCACTCGCTCGCTAACAACTGTAAAGTCAACAAAGTCGGCAAACAACACTGTCGCTTCTTTGAAATACTTTGTCTTTGCAACGCCGGTCTCTTTCAGTTCGCTGGCGATTTCCGAAGGAAGGATGTTCAGCAACAAATTATCACTCCTCGTTTTTTCATTTCGGATATGATTACGCTGATAAAAGAAAACTCCGGCGAAAAGCAAAACCAGCGCCAGGCCGCCGAGGGTTATGTTTCGCATCCTCTTCTGCCTGTTCAATTCAGCCTTTGCAAGCTCGTCTTTCTTTTCCTGTGCGGCTATCGCCTCGCTTTCTTTCTTCTCGAATTCATATTTCATCTGCGTCCGTGTAAGATCCTGCGTTTTCTCCTCATTATAGAGGCTGTCCTTATGCATCGAATAGGTTTTATACCACAGCATTTCATTCTTGTAGTCGTTTAGTTTTGCATACGTGTTTGACAGGTATTGTGCGATCTCCTTTTGCAGATCTAAAGCTTTCATTTCATCCGCTATTGCGTAAGCTTTCTTGTAGTAAGATATTGTCGCCGCATAATTCCCTCGTAAATAATTGATTCTTCCGATCCCCGAGAGACTGAATATGCTGAAATATTTATCATTCAGTTCATCGTTCAATGACAGAGCTTTTGATTGAAGGGACAGCGCCGAATCCAGCCAGTGATCACGGTTGATCGTCCGCATGTCATTTCCCGGATAGGTTATACGGATTTCCTTTAAATTTGAATTTTTCTCATACATATCACAGAATATATCTCCGATATTATTGTAAGAAGTGCTGATATCCCTTTTATCACCGATCTCCTGCCTTATGCTCAACGATGTGTAGTAATTTTTTAATGCTTCTTCATAGTTGCCCTGTTCGGAATACAGATTGCCAAGGTTATTGTATGACGTCGCTATGGTTTTCTTATCTCCTAATTCCTCAAGAATTCTTAGTGAAGCCAGATAATTTTTAAGTGCCTCAGGCAGATTTCCCTGGAGCTTATAAATGATTCCAATATTGTTATACGACCATGCGATTCCCTGCTTGTCATTTATTTCTTCGCGCAGTCTCAGGGCGGAATATTGATTTTTCAATGCATTGGGAAAATCGCCCTGCACATGATAAGTGTTTGCAAGGTAATTATATGAATTCGCAATGGCTTTTTTATCGCCAAGCTCTTCGTTTAACTTCAAAGCGGACTGGTAATTTTTTATTGCCTCAGGATAGTTGCCCTCTTCGCCATAAATCACACCTCTGTCGCTCAATGCATTCGATAAACCCTTCCTGAAATTCGCCCGGCCGGAACGTTCAATTGCCTCGTTGCAGTATTTTAAAGCAGAATCATAATTATCGGAATTTAAAAAAAGCCGGGTCATCTCATTCAGGGCGTTTATTACGGTAGTGTCTTCCGTTCCCGAAGTGATGATGATCCTCAGCGAGTCTTTCTTGTTTTTCAAATCATCCTGTGCGAATGAATCCAGGTAATAAAAAATTGACAGTACAGCGGGCAGGAACTTCAAACATGATTTAAAGCCGGTCATTTTATTAAGTAGAATGTTAATTTGGAGGAACGATGCAATTTATAAATGTTTTTGCAAACTGCCTGTTAATATTCTCATTGTTTGCTCCGGCACAAATGGTTATCTGTGATATAAATTGCACAAATAAACATAAAAACCTCACTATGGAGCCAAACATTAATATCAACATGATGGCAATATTGATTGCCGTTGTTGCAAATTTTATTTTCGGTGCTATCTGGTACATGCCTTTGTTCGGAAAGGCATGGGCAAAAGAAATGAAAATGGATCCAAACGGTCCGAAACCTCCATCATCTGTTATGATCAGGGGGATGTCGATTATGGTTATCGGAAATTTTCTGATGGCTTATGTGTTTGCACATAATATTGCGGTTTGGAATCCTGTAACCTGGGGGCAGGCACCATATGCTTCGTCGGCCGGAGCAATGGCATCTATGGCTGCATTTTTTACATGGCTTGGTTTCTATCTTCCGCAGGACCTTGGCAGGATTGCATGGGAAAATGCTTCTTGGAAATTATTCTTCATTAATACCGTTTACCATTTTCTTTCGCTCCTCATTGCAGCTATGATCATTACTAACATGGTGTGAAAATCATGTACTTCTATCGTTATTAAATTACTGCCGGAATATGGTTTCAAAGATCAGAATCGCCCGGCAGTAATTATTTTAACCAACTCAGCAAGTGACTTTACCAATAGTTTTTTTGCTTTGTACTCATTGTTTTTGATAGTAATCATCTTTTTATATCTTGCAATGATCGTAAACACGAGTAAAATCGGGCATTTCCGGAAATTTCAGTGTGTTTAAAACCGGCAAATCTATTAGTCAATTCAAGAAATATTATTTCAGTTCAGTTAGCTATTGATGAAGTACATCGTCACATACATATTGATTTTTATTTTACCCGGAACAAATGTCTTTGCACAGTCTCTTCCGGATGAAATGCAAATCAGTCCTGACGGAAAGCGGTTGATCACCGGCAATCAGCCCTATACCGGTTTTTATGACTTGTTTACGATCAACGATATCTCTCTCGATTTTTCAGAACCTGATTACTGGGATGAGCTCGATGACAATTATCATGATGGAGACCATGAGAACATCCTCGCCACACTTACCATTAACGGAAATGTCTACGACAGTGTCGGTGTGCGTTTCAAAGGAAATACCTCTTACTCCCAGGCCAACGATTATAAAAAATCTTTCAACATTTCTTTGGATGCCTACCGTCCCGACCAGAATATATATGGTTACAAAACGCTGAATCTTCATAACTGCATGGGAGATCCTTCGTTTATGGCCGAAGTCCTTTATGAGCACCAGATAAGCAAACACGTGCCCTCGCCGAAAGGAAATTTTGCACACCTTTTTATTAACGGAATGGATTGGGGGATTTATGCAAATGTTCAGCAGGTAAATCGGGATTTCATTAAAGAATGGTTTCTTGACAATGAGGGTGCTCTCTGGCGTGCCGCATCACCTCCGGGTATTTCTTCTCATGGCCACGATGGCGACAGCCTGCATTCGCTCTATTACCTGGGAAATAATGTTAATACATACATGGATAATTATTACCTGAAGTCAAGCCATGTCTCAAATCCGTATCAGAAGCTGATGACGATGATCAGCGTGATGGACACCGTTTCTCAAAGCAGGATGGAGTCGGTGCTCGGAGACTACCTTGATATCGACCGTACCCTTTGGTTTCTGGCAAGCGAAAATGCTTTCGGCGACGACGACAGTTATGTTACAGAGGCGAGGAGGGATTATACCGTTTATTACGAACCCGAAACCGGTCGATGTGTTCCCATAGAAATCGACGGCAATGGCGCATTGGAATATGCCTATCATAACCAGGATATTTTTCTCAATTCCAACAATCCGAATTTTGCCTTGTCCTATAAATTACTAAACAACCCCACACTTCGTCAGCGTTATCTCGCCCACATGAGGACTCTTGTCGCTGATGAAATGAATGTAACCAGCGTACATTCCCTCATCGATGCATTCCATACTTTGATCGACCCAATCGTACAAAACGACGTGATCTCAAATTATACTTATTCCGAATACCTTGATGAAATTGATAATATCAAAGACTTCATTACTGACCGGAACGATCATATCACAGATGATTCGGAAATCGATGAAGATGTTCCCGAAATTACCAACGCCGTATTTTATGCCGGTACCAATGCCTGGCAAAGACCGGCAGACGGCCAGAGCGTATACGTGAATGCCACTGTTGTTTCTCCCGATGATGTTGATAAGGTCACGCTTTATTATTCGACCGGACTCGTTGGAAAGTTTTCTAAAATCACAATGCGTGATGACGGCCAGCATCATGATCAGCAGTCAAACGACGACATTTATGGAGCTACGATACCCGGTCAGGACGGCGGAACATGGGTGCGGTTTTATATTGAGGCAACTTCTGATAATTCCGACAAAACTGTCGCATACGATCCTCCCGGAGCCGAACACGATGTTTATACATACCTCGTTCTTCCTTCGCATGCTACTGACACTTCTGTCGTCATCAATGAGCTGATGGCTAAAAATGTTTCAGCTGTATCCGACAGTTCCGGCACATACGGCGACTGGATCGAACTGTATAATAATTCTTCGCAGTCAAAAAATATCGGGGGGTATTACCTGACGGATAATCCGTTTAACCTGGTGAAGTGGACGATACCTGCCGGCACAGTAATTCCACCGCATGATTACCTCATTATCTGGGCCGATGAAAATGAAGATGCAGGCGCTTACCATGCTAACTTCAAATTTTCCGGAAGTGGCGAGCAGTTGATCTTGCTGAATGATGATCTTGAAATCACTGATGAAATATCGTTCGGTGCACAAACTGATGATTTGAGCCTGGCTCGTGTTCCAAACGGTACTGGTCCTTTCATTATTCAGCCGCCAACATTTTCTTCTAATAACAACCCCGACCCACAGGCAGCATTTGCGGCATCATCAACTTCCGGCTGTGCACCTTTCACCGTCAGCTTCATAAATAATTCCACAGAGGCCCTAACCTTTCATTGGAGTTTTGGCGACGGAAGTGTTTCCGGATTTCCTGCGCCTGTTCATACATATTCATCGCCAGGTAACTATACGGTCACGTTAACGGCATCCAACAATGGTTTTAATGATGTGGATTCAATAGTAAACATGATAGCGGTGACAGGAGCAGATCCATTCGATTTCAACGCCGATACTGTTTCGACTCCTGCGGTATCTCTTGACCTGGCGGCAGATCCGGGATATATATCCTATCAATGGTCGAACGGTGGAAATACACAGATGATTTCTGCCGGCAGCACCGGAAATTATTGCGTGGTAGTCACCAGCCCGAACAATTGTACTGATTCGGATTGCATTTATGTAATCGTTGATGCTCTTAAGGTTGATGAAACTTTTTCACCCGGATTTGTTTTTTCAAATCCTGTCGATCATGAATTGATACTTCAGTCTGGTAGCGATCAAAAAATGAATATAGAAATATTTGATCTTCCCGGACAAATAATCTATAAAGACGAATTCACCAGGCAGACAATTGTTGATACCCGTAACTGGCCGCAGGGCATTTATATATTGAGAGCCGGCAATTTTTCTAAGGCAATAGTTGTTAGTCATTGAGGTAAGCCGGGAAATTTTCAGAATGGACGGGAATGAAACTGCTCGCAAAATGGGGTGATCTGCTGAACGCATTAGAAAAAATAATTTATACATATATTTATAAGCTTTTCCGGCATTATACTGAATGAAGTTTAGTTTCAAGAATAAGCCTTTTATTGTTTATGGTCTGTTGATGGCTGCACTGCTTGCCCTGCTCAAATGGCTTGAGTTGCGATTCATCATTTTCAGTCATTCCTTTGAAATTTATATTGGATTAATAGCCGTCATTTTTATGAGCCTGGGAATCTGGGTTGCATTGAAGCTGGCCAAACCAAAGATCAATACTGTTGTAATTGAAAAGCAGGTTTTCATTCAAAACAGGGAGGATTTCAGGCCGAATGAAGATGAGATCAGGAAACTTGGACTCAGTAAAAGAGAAGTTGAAGTGCTTCAGCTGATGGCAGACGGATTAAGTAATAATGAAATCGCAGAAAAATTATTCCTTTCACTGAATACCGTAAAGTCACATTCGTCGCGCGTTTTTGAAAAGTTGGATGTAAGGCGACGAACCCAGGCGATTGAAAAGGCAAAACGACTTACAATTATTGCGTGAATATTCTCAAAGCCTGATTTTGACGAAATTCCTGTTCACTCTTTCAGGTGAAAATTTATTTTTGATTCAAATTCACCCGGAAGTATGAATATTATCGATCATCAACTGCAGACATTCGCGCCTTCAAACCCTAAAAAACAGCCATCACTATGAAAAAAAACATTATCACATTCGGATTAATATCCGGCCTCATCATTTCGGTTTTTATGTTGGTCTCAGTGGCCATTTGTAACAACACAGGTAATTTTGAAGGAAGCATGATTATCGGTTATGCAGCCATGATCGTTGCATTTTCTTTTGTTTTCGTCGGAATAAAAAATTACCGCGACAAGTACAACAATGGTATCATAACCTTCGGGCAGGCATTTAATACCGGATTTTACATTACCCTGATTGCGTCTACCATGTATGTTATTGCCTGGCTGATTTCTTTTTACGGATTTATTCCCGACTTCATGGAAAAATATTCCAGTCACGTTCTGGAAGGGTTAAAGCAAAGCGGTAAAAGCCAGGCAGAGATCGAAAGTAAAATCGCCGAAATGAATCAATATAAAGAAATGTATAAAAATCCTTTGTTCGTAATATTACTCACTTATGCTGAAATCCTGCCATTGGGACTTCTCATTACGCTGATCAGTTCTTTGATATTGAAGAGAAAAAATACGAGCAGTGAAACAGGACTGGCGTCATAAATGATTTATCAGGCAAATTAATTTTAAGCATAAATCTCAAACACTCCGGTAGATATTGTCTTCGGCACAAAAAGCCGACGCCCTCTTCGGTATTTTCAGCGTTAGCATTAAAATATTAATGCTGACTAACTAAAAATAACGTAGAGGGCGCCGGACTATTGATTACGAAAATTAACCTAAAAAATTCAAAGGGGCGCTGAATTTCCAGTCAGAGTAATCAAATTTTTCCAGACAAACTAATTTCCCATCGCACCTCCGTCGATCCACTTTCTCAATTTTCTTTTTTCGTTTTCAGTAAGCGGTTTATAACCATCCGGAGGCATAAGTCTCATTTGAAACACCATCAATTCAAATTTTCCATTATCTATTCTCAATTTTAAATCCTGATAATCCCTGAAATTTCCGATCAGTGCCTGTTCTGCATGACATCCCGAAACAGCACAGTTCCGGTTCATTATCGGTGCAATGTCTTTTTGATAACCCGGCATTTCAGCATTGTTGTTTAATTCAGCATTCTCATATTCACATGATGAGAAAATAAAAATCGTTAAACCAACAATGATGCAGGTGTTATGGAATGACAATGCGGACGACCTGTTTCTCATTATTACAGATTAATACTGCCAGGAAAAATCCGGATTGAATTTTCAGCTCGCTTTGATTTATTTCAACATGATGTTCTCCAGCAGATATTTTTTGTTCGGGTAAAATCTCGTTGACTAATTGCCCGCTTATATCATACAGACTGATCGATGCATCCGATGCCTCTTCGGTAACGAACGACACCTGCAATTTATCGTTCAATACTGAGGCATCAAAGGATGTTTCTTTCGTGATGTTCTGTATGCCGGTTGAAGAGCTGATCAATATGTCATAGTCTTCAATCTCTCCATGGTAGCCAAAAGGATCTGCAGGCATGTCGCAGGGTGTCGGAAGCGTGTGTCCGCCGTTAGGTGTCATTTTAGCCGTTACCCGCATACGGGTAGTGCCTGGCAATGCATCCGGCGGAACGGTGAATGAGCCGCTATAAACTCCCGGCGGCCTGTTGTTCGCGCTGATCACAGTCTCGCCGATGTCGTCAAGCTGGTAATCCTGGTTGTAATCGATCCAGACCCTTATGTTCATGTCAGGACAAATCGTTGCATCCACAGTAAACGTGATGCTGAAGTTATAGGTTTGTCCGGGTATTAGTTCGGACGACATTCCCGTATTCACATAGCTGTTATTGGGATAATCTTCAATATCCGCTGAAAAACGATTAATCGTATTCAGCAATACGTGTGTTATTCCCGGCATGCTGGCATTGTAAGGTATTGCAGAGGCCGGAGTGCACCATTGGGCCTGGGCGCCAACGAGGCTTTGCAGCAAAATCAGGGTGAGGATGAGTAGCGTTTTTTTCATGTAATTGTTTTTTTCGAAATTAGGTCAACAGAACAGAGATTTCTGTTAAGCGATTTGTAAACAATCTTAAAACATTCTTAAATTGGAGATTCATTCGACATTTATCTGAAATTTATGCCGTACGGATTCGTCGCGGGAACGCATCTGTGGGCATATCCCTAAACGCGGGATTACATGAAAAACAAACTTGAAAAGAAGATTCTTATACTGGTCGCAATCTCATTGATCATGATGATTGGCGTGCAGGTTTATTGGGCGCGGCGAAATTACAAGGAAGCGGAGACGGTCTTCAACGAGAAGATAAATAAAGTCCTGGTAAGTGTGAAGGACGAGGCAAACGATGCAGCTACCTGTTTCGCGCTTTATTCAAAGACATACATCGATACGAATGAGGGTATCTTTTTAATGAAGTCTAAATGGCATGGTAAAGATGAAGTGTGGGATTCGAATGTTCATCCGGACAGCCTCTCGATGTTTTTCAATGTTCCGGAAGAGTATAAGAACAGTCCTTTAAACCGCGTCTACAAGGATTTGAAATTTTCCACTCCTGTAACGGCCGAAATATTACTCAAGTTCAGGTACGATATCAATATGAATTCTCCTGACAAAGTTATTCTCGGTCAGAATGTCGATGAGAAAAATTTCAAAGAGTCAATTAAGAACCATGAGCCTATATTGAATTTGTATGATACATTAATGATCGACTCCCTCATTAAGCTTCGACTGAGCGAAAGAGACATGCATTTCAATTATTCCTATGCGATCATAAAATCCAATAACGATTCGGTGGCGTACACGAGCAACACGTCACTTACCGGGGACATCATCAGGGATGGAATCAGGGCAAGGCTCACTCCGGACGATTTATTTTCATATCCCTACGATATATTACTCCTTACCAAAAACAAGTCGCTTTATATTCTTCGCAGTATTTTTTCCGGGTTGTTGCTATCAATTGGAATCATCCTGATCCTTTTGTTCTCTTATATTTATTTCATTCGTACCATCAACCGTCAGAGAAAATTATCGGAGATGAAAAATGATTTCATCAACAACCTGACGCATGAATTCAATACTCCGATCTCAAACATCTCTCTTGCATATGAAACACTCGTAGGGAATAATATGATTGTGAAAGATCCGGTTTCCGAACGCACGGTTCAGATCATTCGGGGCGAGACTGAGCGATTGAAAGACAATGTCTCCCGGATTCTGAAGATATCGACGTTTGAAGGGGAAGGGATAAATATGCTGAATGAAGAGATCAGCCTCACGGAAATAATCCATTCGGCCATCGACAGGCTGTCTCTGAGAGTGGAGCAGAAGAATGCGACAATTAATTTTACACCGCCTGATGATACCATCATCATTCAGGGTGACAAAACTCATCTTGCAGGAGCCATTGAGAATCTCATTGAGAATGCGCTCAAATATTGTAACGGCAGTTGTAAAATAAATATCGATGTACAGCATGAAAAGGGCGTCCCGGTAATTTCTATTTCAGATAACGGCATTGGTATGAAGAACGAAGAGCTGGAAAAGATTTTCGAAAAATTTTATCGGATACAGCATGGAAATATTCAGAACGAAAGGGGATTTGGTTTAGGATTAAATTATGTAAAACAGGTAATAGAAGCACATGGAGGAAAAATTACAGTATCAAGCCGACACGGCGAAGGCAGTTGTTTTCGGATCGCATTTGCTTAAGATGAACAAGCGGACAACAATCTTATTTGCTGAAGACGATGAGAACCTTGCATTTCTGGTAAGAGAGAACCTGGAAATCGCAGGGTATAAAATTCTCCTGGCCAGAGACGGTGAGGAGGCTTTTCGACTTTCAGTCACCAACAGGGTGGATTTATATCTGCTCGATATTATGATGCCGAGGAAGGACGGTTTCTGGCTTGCTGAGCAGATCAGGAAACGTGATTTCGAAACTCCCATTGTTTTTCTCACCGCAAAGAATTCCGAATCGGCAAAGATTGAAGGATTCACCACCGGTGCCGACGATTATATAACCAAGCCTTTCAGCATTAAGGAGCTGTTGCTGAGGCTGACCGCAATCCTGAAGCGGACCATGCACCCGAAAGAAATTGTTGAACCCGTCTATATGATTGGAAAAATCTCTTTCAATTTTCTGAGCCGATCAATTACGATGGATGACCAGCAGAGGAAAATTAATATTAAGGAAGCTGAAATATTAAAATTGCTTGCCGAGAATATGAATATCATCGTTCCCAGGAGAACGATACTCCTGAAAATCTGGGGCGGCGATGATTATTTTTTATCGCGCAGCATGGATGTTTATATTACACGTTTAAGAAAACTCTTACGCCTCGATCCTTCTCTCGAATTGCAGAATATTTATGGTACAGGTTTCAAGCTGATGCTGAGAAATAAAAGCGAAGATTAAGTCGATTTTATTGCGACTTCTGCGGGAATGACTATTAATTACGACCATTTCCCCGGCAGAATACAAAGAAGTCTAAATACCTGTTTTTACCGTTTAACCGTTCATAATTCCCGTTCAATGTATTTTTTTTGAACCACATCTCTGCCATTTTAATTTTGTGCGTCAAATTAAACTGTTCTCATGAGAAAAATTATACTTCAATTCTTATTGTTCACAATTAGCTGTTCTGTGTCCGGTCAATGGGTACAGAAGTCTTCCTTCCCCGGCGGAACACGCACAAAGGCAACATCGTTCAGGATAGAAAATAAAATATACTTACTGGGCGGATTGAATACCTCCAATGTGATCCTGCGAGATCTGTGGGAATATAACATTGCAACCGACACCTGGCAGAGGAAAGCTGATTTTCCAGGACCGGAAAGATATGGCGCAGCATCCTTTGTTATGAATGACGTCGCCTATATCAGTACCGGCGGAAACGACAACGGCTACCTCGACGATCTCTGGCAGTATAATTCGATCACCGATACTTGGGTGCAAAAAAACGGTTTACCGGCAGGAATGGCTCAGCATGAGAATCAACGTGTGGAAGCATTTGCATTCGTGATTGGCAACCGGGCCTATCTCGGCGGCGGAAACGGTTTCGTGTTTGGTCCTAATTCCACTAACAACTATGCGTTTTTCGATCTGTGGGAATATAATCCCGCAGGAAGCGTGTGGACACATAAGTCAGACATTCCGGATGCTATCGGAAGAAATATGTCGATTGCTTCTGTAATAAACGACAAGGCATACATCGGACTCGGATGTAATGTTCAGCAGACTGTCAATCACCAGACATTTTGGGAATACGATCCGTCGACCGATATATGGACTTCAAAGGCATCGTTTCCATCACTCTTTACTACCGATGCAAATGCATTTGTACTCGGTCAGCAACTATACGTTGCAGGCGGTGTCAATTTAAACCCGGTTAGTTTGTCAAACCAGGTCTATAAGTATGATCCCGTCGCAGATGCCTGGTCGCAGATGCCTGGGTTTAACGGTAATGAAATTGCGGGGGCAATATGCGAATCGACAGACAGCCTTGCGTTTCTGGGAACCGGCTACAGGGGCAATCTGACCCTGCGAACCGATTGGTGGGAGTATGCCTCATTAAACACCGGCGTATCCTTTCCGGTACTCAAAGCAGAGAAGCCGGTAAATGTTTTTCCGAATCCGTTTTCAGAAAATACGACCTTTTACCTGGGTGAGGGTGTTCAGTCGTGCAGTATAGAAATTTTCGATGCCTGTGGGAAGAGAGTAAGACAGGTAACAATAAGCCAAACGAATAATAAATTAAGTCGCGGTGATCTGTCGACCGGTCTATACCTGTATACTGTGAATGCACACGGTAGCATCATCGACCGGGGAAAGCTGGTTGTAGAATGACAGTCAATATGTATAAAAAGCAATAAAATATATAAACCCCTCCATCCGGTTTCTCCGGAATCTCTGTTTCCTGTGTTATTGATTTTTTACCGGAAATACCTGTCGCAAGTCAGGTATTTCTTTGTTTTATATTGTTTCTGACCTTAACTTTAGCACCCATTAAAATTAACGATGCAAAAATGAAATCAGCCAAAATTGAGTTAGAAGGCAGTACCTATGAGATACCTTTGGTAGTGGGAACAGAAAATGAAAGAGCGATTGATATTTCCAATCTGCGTAATGAGACAGGCTACATTACCCTCGATACCGGGTATAAGAATACAGGCGCAACGAAAAGCGCCATCACTTTCCTGGATGGAGAGAAAGGGATATTGAGATACCGGGGATATCCCATAGAGCAACTGGCCGCTCAATCGACATTTTTGGAAGTGGCATATCTTCTCATCTATGGCGAATTGCCTGCGAAGGATGAATTGGCGGCATTCGTTTCCGGTATAACAAACCACAGCCTCATTCATGAGGACATGAAAAAGTTCTATGAAGGATTTCCGGGCAAGGCTCATCCCATGGGAGTTTTGGCTTCCATGATGTGTGCATTATCGACTTTTTATCCGGAGGCGCAGAAAACGGAAATGACAAAACAGGAGGTGAACGTGACAATCCAGCGGTTGATAGCCAAGTGCTCAACCATTGCAGCCTGGTCATATAAAAAATCACAGGGCTTTCCTACCATGTATCCGAAAAACAAGCTGAGTTATTGTGATAATTTTCTTTACATGATGTTTGCGCAGCCGACGGAAGAATACATCTTAAACGAAACGGTGAGGAAGGCGCTCGACATATTACTCATTCTGCATGCAGACCACGAACAAAATTGTTCCACATCAACAGTGAGACTGGCGGGATCATCACAGGCGAGTTTGTATGCAGCCATATCATCGGGTATCTGTGCATTGTGGGGGCCATCGCATGGCGGCGCCAACCAGGCGGTGATTGAAATGCTTGAGATGATCAACAGGGGTGGAGGTACGGTGGATTCATGGGTGGAAAAGGCAAAAGATAAGAGCAGTAAATTCCGGTTGATGGGCTTTGGACACCGCGTTTATAAAAACTTCGATCCCCGTGCAAAAATTATTAAGAAGGCCTGCGATGATGTATTGAATGAACTGGGCATCAAAGACCCGTTACTTGACATTGCAAAATCTCTCGAAGAAGTGGCATTGACAGATAATTATTTCATCGAGAAAAAATTATATCCGAATGTGGATTTTTATTCAGGAATTCTCTATCGTGCAATTGGAATTCCTACCGATATGTTTACCGTCATGTTTGCCATGGGCCGGATGCCGGGATGGATCGCTCAATGGAAAGAGATGAGAGAAGGCGGAGAACCCATTGCAAGGCCACGACAAATCTATACCGGCCACACCCAACGCGCATATGTTAAATTGCAGGACAGAAAGCCGGTGGAGAGAATGGTTTAGGAGTTAGATTTTTGATCGTTGAATGCAGATTTTTTATTTTAATTAACGATTGACGATTAACGATTAACGAAAAAATAAATTCAATTCCACATATTTTTATCCATTTCAATCATCCTCAAAAGAGAGCAGTGGATGTTTGCAAAAACTGTTTTATTCGATTTTAAAAAATAATCTGATGCGCCATTGCGAATCGTTTCCAGGGCGTTTTCAAGATCGTCCTGCGACGAAACCATGATTACCTTTGCTGTCGGATTTATTGCCTTAATCTTCTGCAATATGAAAAGTCCGTCCCGGCCATTTCCAAAATCGTAATCGAGAATTATCTTGCGATCGTCTTTCGCTTTATAATTTTTCAGAAAATCATCTCCGCTTAAATAGTGCTCCGCCTCCAGCCCGGCATTTGAAGACAAGTACTCTTTAAGCATGATGCAAAATGAAAAATCATCGTCGATTATGGCTACCAACGATTTATTTTTATCCGGATCAATCGCTTTCTTTTCTGGTTGCAGTGATAAATCGCCCATCGTTCAAATATCCCAAAATTATTCAATAATCTCAAAATGTAAAGCCGGATTAAAAACAGTATTTTAGGCTTCAATTCCAAACAGTATATGAGACGAATATTAATTTTCATATTAACAGCCTTCTGCCCCGCGTTTTCATTCAGTCAGGCTCAGCAGCAATTAAGTTCGGCCGAGATTCTTCAAAGCATGAAGAAGCTGAATGTAACTGGTTCCGTGCTCTACATTGCCGCACATCCTGATGATGAAAACACAAGGCTTTTGGCTTTTCTCAGCAAAGAAAAAAAATTGCGCACCGGCTATCTCTCGATTACCCGCGGCGACGGCGGACAAAATCTCGTCGGAAAAGAACAGGCCGAACTTCTCGGCATCCTTCGCACACAGGAATTGCTCGCAGCACGCAGGATCGACGGAGCCGAACAATTTTTCACTCGCGCTAACGATTTCGGATACTCGAAAAATCCGGAAGAGACTTTTGAATTCTGGAAAAAGGATACCATCCTCTCCGACATGGTCTGGATCATCCGCAACTTTAAACCTGATGTGATCATCTGCCGTTTTCCAACCACCGGCGAAGGTGGTCACGGCCATCATACCGCATCAGCCATACTCGCGCTCGAAGCCTTCGACGCCGCAGCCGATGCCTCCCGCTTTCCCTGGCAGCTGAAATTCGTCGACACCTGGCAGACCAAAAGAGTCTTCTGGAATGTCTTCAATCCAAACCCCGGAACCACTCTTTCCGCTGATCACCTCCAGCTTGATGTTGGCGGTTTCAATACACTCCTCGGAAAGAGTTACGGCGAAATAGCTGCGGAGAGCCGCTCCATGCACAAGAGCCAGGGATTCGGAACCGCGAGAAACCGCGGCAGCCAGGTTGAATATTTCAAACAGTTGAAAGGAGATTCAGTAAAGAACGATTTATTCGAAGGCATCGATCAGTCCTGGAGTCGCTTCAGAAATACCACCGGTCTCAGTGAGGAAATAAACAAATGTATCGGCCAATACGATTCTGACTCTCCCGTTAAAAGTCTGCCCGCATTAATAAAAATATACAAGTCGCTGTCATCTCTTTCCGAAAATGACCGGAACATCATTTCCTGGAAAAAGACAAAGCTGAAAGAAATCAAGGCGCTCCTCATGAATTGCGCCGGATTATGGTTCGAAGCCGCTTCTTCGACGCCAGCGGGAATACCCGGTAAAAATATTGAAGTCACGTTACAAGCCATTAACAGGAGCGACGCAAATATTTCCATCAACAGGATTTTATGGTCAGCCGGATCGGATACCGTTGCAGGCATTCCTCTTAAAAAAAATGTGATGAATACTTTTAAGCGCACAGTAAAGCTGGATAAACAGATTCAATATTCAAATCCTTACTGGTTAAATGACGTGCACAACGAAGGTTTTTTTAATGTCAAAGATCCCATGTTGATTCTCAACCCTGAAAATACCCCAGCCTATTCTGTATCACTCTATCTGAATATAGACGGAATGGATCTTCAACTGGAGCAACCGCTGGTAAATAAAACGACTGATCCTATTAAAGGAGAAGTTTACAGGCCATTTGAGATTCTGCCGCAGGTCACGGTTAATTTTTCTTCGAAGGCTTTCGTCTTTCAAAACGGTAAATCTTCGCGCATGCAGCTTACCATTACAAACCATACTGACAGCATAACAGGGAAAGTGATTATTCAAATGCCTCCGGGATGGAAGGTTGAACCATCATTTTTCAATTTTGATAATAAAATTAAAAACAGCGTGAGTGTTTTTGAGATCACCGTCACGCCTCCTTCGACGGCTTCTGATGGATCGATTTCGGCATCTGTTATTTCTAATGGCGATACTGTTTCCAGGAGTCTCAGGCGCATCGAATACGATCACATTCCATCACAATTCATGTTGTATGATGCGAAGGCTAAACTGGTTTGTGCCGACATCCGTCTTGCAGGAACAAAGATCGGATACATCCCCGGCGCAGGCGACGACGTGGCTGAATGTCTCGTACAGGTCGGATATGATGTAACTATCCTGACCGATGAGATGCTTTCAAAAACCAGCCTGGAAAAATTTAACGCTATCGTTACAGGAGTTCGGGCATACAATACCAACGAGTGGCTGCAAAATCATAGTCAGAAACTGCTCGAATACATCAGGCAGGGAGGCAATTTCATTGTTCAATATAACACCAACAACAGGATCGGCCCTCTCATCTCAAAAATTTCTCCCTATCCATTCAATATTTCCCGCGATCGCGTCACCGATGAAAAAGCCGAAGTCAGGTTCGTTAATGAATCGCACAGTATCCTGAATTATCCGAATAAGATAACCCAAAACGATTTCATGGGCTGGAAACAGGAACGCTGTATTTATTCGGCATCCGATCTCGATCCGGCATATGAGAAGATTCTTTCCATGAATGATCCGGGTGAAAAGCCGAATGACGGCAGCCTTGTAGTTGCAAAGTATGGCAAAGGTAACTTCGTTTATACGGGGCTCGTATTTTTCAGGGAGCTTCCGGCAGGAATACCCGGAGCCTACAGGCTTTTTGTAAATATGGTCAGTTTGCCCGTGAATAAATAGTGATGCAGGAAAACGAATCACCTGACACAATCAACTGGAGACGCGTTTACCTGGTAATCGTCGCAGCCCTCGTGCTGGAAATAATTTTATTTAACCTCATTACAGATTATTTTAAATGAACATCATCGACTGGCTGGTGATGGGAATTACATTGCTGGCCATTGTCCTGTATGGAATGTGGAAGAGCCGCGGTACAAAAAATATCCGCGGATTTTTGCTTGCGGATAGAAAACTGCCGTGGTATCATGTGGGAATGTCTGTGATGGCCACACAGGCAAGCGCCATCACTTTTCTTTCTGCACCCGGACAGGCATACAGCGACGGGATGCGGTTTTTACAATTTTATTTCGGACTGCCGCTTGCGATGATTGTTTTATGTGTGGCCTTTATTCCCATTTTCAAACGGCTCAATGTGTATACTGCCTATGAGTATCTCGAAAAACGTTTCGACATTAAAACGCGACTGCTTACAGCGTTCCTTTTTTTAATTCAGCGGGGAATTTCTACCGGCATCACGATCTATGCTCCTTCTATCGTCTTGTCGTCGATCCTGGGAATGAATATCACTTACACCACATTGTTCATCGGAGGAATTGTAATTATTTATACTGTCTATGGCGGAACGAAAGCAGTTTCGCACACGCAATTGTTTCAGATGATAATTATTTTCAGCGGGTTATTTTGTGCAGCAGTGATTGTAATCCGGATGCTGCCCGAAAACATCGGCTTCATCGACGCGCTTCACATTGCAGGTAAGATGGAACGCATGAACCTGATCGACACCACCCTCGATTGGAATAACAGGTACAACATCTGGTCAGGAATTATCGGAGGATTTTTTCTGCAACTATCCTATTTCGGAACCGATCAGTCGCAGGTGGGCCGTTACCTTACCGGTAAATCAATAGCTCAAAGCAGGCTTGGGCTTTTGATGAATGGTTTTGTAAAAATTCCCATGCAGTTCTTTATCCTGCTTATCGGGATTTTGGTTTTTGTTTTTTACCAGTTTCACCAGCCTCCCGTTTTCTTCAATGATGTGGAGGTGTCGAATTTAAAGAACAGTATTTACAGCGATGAATTCAAAAAACTGGAAACTCAATATGCCGGAGTGCATGACGGAAAGCTGATTCATTTAACCAATCTTAAATCCGGATTGGAAAACGATAACAATGAAGTAATAGCTGAAGCTCGAATGCGATTGCAATCGGCGGAGAAGGAGGAAAGAGAAATTAAAAAATCGGTTACCGCCCTGATGCTTAAATACAATGCAATGGCAGATACCAATGACACCAATTACATCTTTTTGAATTTTGTTACGCACAATCTGCCGGTGGGAATGATCGGATTGCTGATTGCAATAATCTTTCTTGCTTCCATGGGCTCCACTGCCAGCGGTTTGAATTCGCTTGCCTCTACATCGGTAGTCGACGTCTTCAAACGACTCATCAATAAGGATGCAGACAGCAAATTATATTTGTTGGCCTCGCGCCTGGCTACGGTCGGGTGGGGAATCTTTTGTGTCATTATTGCCATTTACGCAGGTAAGATGGGTAACCTGCTCGAGGCCGTGAACATTCTCGGTTCACTTTTTTACGGAACCATTCTCGGGATTTTTATCGTGGCCTTCTACATGAAAAGCGTGGGAGGGAATGCGGTCTTTTATGCCGCACTGTTAACAGAAGGTTTCGTGTTTGCAGCGTGGTTGACCGATCTTACTGCATTTCTCTGGCTAAATGTGATCGGTTGTGTGCTCGTGATGGTATTTTCTCTTCTTCTCCAGAGGTCGAAGGCATTTTGAAAATAGTTTTCTGTTTTTGGTTTCATTGCTGTTAAACCCTGAAACCAAAAACAGAAAAATAAAAATTTATCACTTGCCGCCTTTGGCTTCGCGGATCAGTTTTTCATTAAGTTTAACATAGTCGTCGTTCTTGTCTTCTTTTGCAAGAGCCATCGATTTTTCTGCGGAAGCAGTTGCGCCGTTTGAATCTTTCATCTTCATCTGAATTTTTGCTTTGAGATGATAGATCCAATACGCCTTCGGGTTTTGTTCGATCGCCAGGTTAACCCATTGAAAAGCCTTATTCAGATCCTTGTTGTTTTCATAGTAATAATTGGCGGCCTGGTAATAAGGACGAGTGTCTTTTTCAAGGGCAGTCTCAATGTTCTTTAAAACCTTCTCGTCGATTTCAGTTGTTACATTAAATGCGACTCTTGTCATTTCCCAGAGCAATTCGATATTGGCCGATGTAGGTGTGATATCAGCCACATTGATTGTAAACGTTTCTGTTTTCGCAGCCATTGGGGAAGGTTTAACTTTAACCCTTAAGACTTCATCGGCTGTTTTATAATCGTTCGTGTTTCCGCCGAGTGTGAGGTCCTTGTAAAATAAAATTTCCCAGCTGTCTTTGTTAGGAATGGTATACAATGCATAGGTTCCGGCCTTAAGCGCCATACCTTCCACTTTAACATCGTCGCCGAATGTTATTTTGGTTGAATTGTTCGCGCCCGTGCGCCAGATTTTGCCATAAGGAACCAGGTCGCCGTATACCACCCTGCCTTTAACGCCTGGCCTGGAGTATTCAATTTTAATATTAGAAAGTGCAAATGCCTGGTCGATTGTCTGCAGCGGACTCGGTGCAGGAGTCTTCAACTGCTGTGCATGAAGCGATAGGCTTATCAGCGATTGCATGATTAATAATAATGCAAATGAATTTTTAATAGTCCTGAATGTCATAATGTTTTAGTTAAGAGTTTAGATGATAAAAGTAGTGTTTATTTTTCTACGTATTAGCTAAATTTTAACAACCCCCGCATACAACTCTTTTTATTTTTATGCGTCTCGTTTAAAATCCGTATATCATGAAAAGAACCCTTACCCTCATCACATTGGTAACCTGCTGCATTGCTTTGCATGCAGGGCCGATTACATTAAGAGAAAAACTGGAAGAACTGAATCCTTACTGGAAAGAAAGGAATCAGGTAGAACTGCCAGCCATTCCTGTTTCGGAACTGAGTGAAACCGGAATTATTCAATTACACCTTTGTTTAGTCGAAAAGACGTTGAGAAACAATTTCCCCAAAAATTTTACAAAGGAACAAATCGTAAACAGAAATCGTTGCCTGGATTTACTCCATGATTACTGGACTGAAGGCGTGTTTCCTAAAAATCTCTATCACCCAAAAAGGACTCCGTACTTTATTGATAAATACGGAACGGCATGTGCGGTGGGACAGCTGATCATTTCAACGGGAAACAAAGATCTGGCGATGAAGATTTCTTCAGAAAACAACTACGATTATATCAGGACGCTCAAGTTAAAGTATCCGCAAATAAACTCATGGGCAGGTGAATATGGATTTACAACTGATGAACTGGCATGGATTCAGCCTGCCTATCCGTATTGCGACACTGCATGCAATGTCACTGCGGCAATTTCCACCGGCTTTGGTCAGCCCCCTTATTCATATTTATGGAACGATGGTCAGACTACCCAGTTTGCAACGGGATTATGCCCGGGTAGAACGTATAGCTGTGTCGTTACCGATGCAAATGGAATTTCAATTGATCCTGTCAACTGCGATATGTCATACAGTGCAGTCATAATTCCCGGTACCAATGTGATTTCGGTTCCCGCTGTAAATCCTTTTTACATCAGTTTGAATTCTACACTCGATTATGGAAGTTGTAACGGCACCGCTACAGCGGAGGTGCTCGAAGGCGTCGCTCCGTTCAGCTTTTACTGGACGCCGGGCGGACAAACATACCAGACGGCAACAGGCTTATGCCAGGGAACTTACTATGTGTCAGTTTTTGATGCAATTGGTTGCATGAAGACTGATAGTGTAACTGTTCAATCTTTCACAGGCCTGCAGGAGTTAAATCAATCTTCGGTTTTCTTATATCCTAATCCCGCAGGCAAGACACTTGTTATACAAACCGGGAGGATGTTTTCTGAAAATGCGACGATTACAATATGCAATTCACTCAGCCAGGTTGTTCTCGTAAGGAAATTAAATGAAAGCCTGTCGGAGATTGATGTAAGCGCGCTTGAAAGCGGTACATATTTTGTCTCCATCAATGATGACTGGAAGGGTGTTAGAAAACACTTTTTCAAGAATTGAACATCCACTCAAAAAATTATTTTATAAATACCTCTGAACGGCCGGGCATGTCCCGGCTGTTTTTTTGAAACACCGGGCGGGAGTAATTAATTTTTCTGCCGCAGCGAAACTGATTTATAAAAGCCGTAAGGATAATTTAACACACTGAAAAATATCTATATTTGAATCCCTGCAAACATGCGTGGTTATACATGTCAATCGCAGCAGACATTAAAAAATGAATTCGCAAAACAGCACTTCTCCCCCGGCTCCTTTCAGTTGTGCTTATTCACCTGCGCTGCCTGAATTTTTATTTCAAATGAAATGCAGCATTGCCATTACAACATACCAGGCGGGTAAACTTGTGCTGATCAGCGCTGCAGATGAAAACAAGCTGACGGTTTTGCCCCGGACCTTCTCCAGGCCCATGGGCTTTGAGGTGGATGGTGAGCGAATGGTTTTGGCTACGAAAGACGAAGTAATCTGTTTTGAAAATTCAAAAGAACTTGCCATTCATTATCCGAATAAGAAAAACACCTATGACAATTTGTTTATCCCTCGGGCCACTTTCTATACCGGGCAGGTCGACCTGCACGATGTCGCGTTGGGAAAAGACGGCATCTGGGCCGTCAATACCTCTTTCAGTTGCCTTTGCCGGGTAACAGGCACATACAATTTCATCCCTGAATGGAAGCCTCCATTCATTACGCAGCTGGTCTCAGAAGACCGGTGTCATCTCAATGGAATGGTAATGGACAAAGGAAGACCAAAATATGTCACCGCATTGGGGACTTCAGATAAAGCACAGGGATGGAGAGATACAATCATCAACGGAGGCATCCTGATGGATGTCGATACCAATGAAATTATCCTCGACAAGCTGCCAATGCCACACTCACCATTGGTGTACAAGGGTGAATTATATATGCTGCTTTCTGCTTCGGGTGAGGTTGTGCGAGTGGATGTTAAACAAAAGAAATACGAGGTCATCAAAAAACTTGATGGCTTTTGTCGTGGCATGGATATATATAACGATCACCTGTTTGTCGCCATGAACAAACTCCGGAAAAACTCAAGTACGTTTGGTAAACTTTCCTTCGCGGAAAAAGCTGACGTGGCAGGCATCAGGGTCATTCATCTTCCCACCGGTGCACTGATCGGGGAATTGAACTTTCAGTCGAGCGTGGATGAAATTTACTCGCTTAAGATCCTGTCCGGCACAATTCATCCCAACGTTCTCAATACCACGAATCCTGTTCACAGGTATTCGCTGAGCATACCGGGTAAAACATTTTGGGCGACCCCTGAAATGGAGAAGGACTCGATAAAATTGTAAAATAAAAAGCTACATTCACATCTCATTTTATACTTATGAATTCAGCAGAATCATACAATAACCTGGTCCGATATTATTACCGTAGCCGTAAGAAACTCGGGCGATTAATCAGGGCCGGAAAGAATTTACGTAAACAGAACATCCTGAAAAAGCGTATCATTCGTCTTCTTGAAATTCTCAAATGCTATAGGCAGTCGTTTAAGAGGGCTGGAGCGATTGGAGCAGTTGCAGGAGCTGTAATGCTGGTACAACCGGGTGCTGCACATGCACAGATAACTTTTGAGGGTGTATCGGATAATCCGCTTGCATTTTCCAATGTTGGAGGCTTTTCAACTCCTGCATTTGCTGATTTGGATAATGATGGAGACATGGATTTGATGGCAGGCGATTCAAAAGGGCATTTCAGTTATTTTCAAAATTCAGGAACAGTTACTGATCCGGTTTTCGGCGCTGGTGTGACTGATCCGTTTGGTCTGACCGCGAGCGGGTATAATTCATTTTTAACATTTGCAGATCTGGATAACGACGGAGATCTCGATATCCTGGAAGCGGAGAATACCGGCAACTTTCATTATTTTCAAAATACGGGAACCAATGTGGCGCCTGCATTTGCCGCCGGAGTTACGAATCCATTTGGCCTTGTTGCCGGAGCAACTTATTCAACGCCGGCTTTTGCCGATTTAGATCATGACGGAGATTTGGATTTGCTGGCAGGAAACTATGATGGCGGTTTCTACTACTTTGAAAACACCGGAAATAATATTGCCCCCGCTTTTGCAGCGCCGGTGATCGATCCATTTGGGTTATCGGTTGTTGGTTATACTTCTGCTCCGGCATTCGCCGACATTGATAGTGACGGCGATCTTGATTTAATGGTCGGCGAGTACTTAGGCAATATTAATTATTTTCAAAATACCGGAACAAACGTTGCGCCTTCTTTCGCTCCTCCGGTTACCGATCCTTTTGGAATAGTTGTAAGCAAGTTTAATGCTGCTCCTTCATTTGTCGATATCGACAATGATGGAGATCTTGATTTATTCTCAGGTGATGAGAGCGGTCACTTCATTTATAATAAGAACACAGGTTCCGGTTCTCTTCCTTCATTCGTGAATGTTCCCATGGGCCCTTACAATCTTGTAAGTCCATCAATATTTAATGCTCCGGCTGTCGCCGATCTGGATAACGATGGCGACTTCGATGTTCTGTCGGGCGGGTACCAGGGAAATTTCTTTTATTATCAAAATACAGGAAGCAATATAAGCCCTTCGTTTGCTAATAGCGTTTCAAATCCATTCGGTTTAAATGCAATCGGTTATATTTCAACGCCTGCGTTCGCCGATCTCGATAACGATGGAGATTATGATATGTTATCAGGCAGTTACGATGGGGGATTCCGGTATTTCGAAAATACCGGAAGTGTATCTTCTCCGGCATTTGCTACTGTCGCAGCCAATCCCTTCGGACTTGCATCGGTAGGTTATTTCTCTGCTCCTGCTTTTGCAGACCTCGATGCAGATGGTGACCTTGACATGATGTCTGGTGAAGCATATGGACATTTCCGTTATTTTCAGAATACAGGAACCAGTACCAGTCCTGCATTTACCGGTGGTATAACGGATCCATTCGGCCTCACGGCATTATCATACTCATCAGCTCCGACTTTTGCAGACCTTGATCAGGATGGAGATCTTGATTTGATTTCAGGAGACGAAGACGGTGGATTTTTTTATTTTGAGAATACAGGAACAAATGTATTCCCTGCATTTGCACTCCAGGTGACCAATCCTTTTGGTCTGGCAGATATAGGCAGTTTTTCCGCTCCTGCATTTGCTGACATGGACAATGATGGCGACCTGGATTTAATATCGGGCGAGGATGCGGGACATTTTTTCTATTTTAAAAACACGTCGCTAATAATTAGTGTTCCTGAATACATCCGTTTCGATAAAATTCAGGCGAATGTTTTCCCAAACCCGGCACATGATAAACTTCAGTTAAATATTACGTCGGCAACTTCCGGAACATATAATCTGAGTTTACTCGATCTTACAGGCAGGAAAATTTTTTCTGACGTCCTGAATGTATCGAATGAAAACCTTTTAGTTTCGTATCCGGTAACAGGAATTGAGCGGGGAATGTATTTATTGGTTATTGAGAGTGATAAGAATCAATCAATGACATTAAGGGTGTGTGTGCAGTAAGAAGGAGCTAATATTCTGCCGAACTGAGTTTTCAAAGTCACACTTTCATTCCCTGTTAAACCGGTGCACATACTTTTGGATTTTAAACGTCTTCTGACTTCTTTTGTCTTTCACCGAATTATCGGGAACTTCCTGCATGAACTGCTGAAAAATATCCGGGTTTGAAGACGTGAGCTGCTCAAATTTATTTTCTGTGAATGCGTCTATGTCGCCCGCTAATCCGGACGACAGATAATCTTTATAACCTGCAGAATTTTCCGACAGCCAGTTGAGGCTGATGTTGCCGTTTTTATCGGTTCTCATTTCTACGTCTATGGCTTTTAAATAGGAGCATATTTTTCCGCTGTCAAGCACATAATAACAATGGTTATCGAAGATTCTTTCCAGCTGGCCGAATTCATCGATGAATCCCCAGTATTTCAATTCCTTTATTTTCTTGTAAACAAATTCGTCATTTTCCAAAACAAGTACCGACTCACTTCCGACGAGAATTTTTCTCTTACCGGTATATTTAATTCCGGTTACCGGATTTCCTGCCACGTAATCATTGTACGATTTATAAAAGAAACGATGTGCTGTATCAACCAGACCTTCATTATACTCGCGCTGTTCCTGCAAATATTTTTCCTGACGTTCTTTAAGGATCTCGGAAGGGGTTTGAGCAGCTGCATAAATGCCGCATGTTGCCACCATGACTATTACTAGAAAAACTTTGTGCATTATAATATAATTTTACTGACGAATATAGGAATTAATTTGCTGATATAATTTTCTACGAATTCGTCACGGAATAAATAATTCCACTTGTTGTTTTTCCCGCCTAACAAACAGAGTGCCCGCAGAAACGCAGAAGGAAGTACCTGATGAAATATCTTTTTAAAACCCGGTCATTCGGAATTTTCATTCCATAAAAAATGAAAAAGTCCGAGACCCATTAAAGGGCTTCGGACTAAGGAGAAATTGATAAGTGTCGTATCTGTTAGCAATTTTTACAAGCAGGCACCTTGGATTTAGTCACCGTAGACGCATCTATGTCTGGATTTGATTGAAGATTACTCCATGAGTTGGTTGATGGCGTGAAAATAAAAGTTGGTTTCACATTTCCTGTTTTAAACTTAACTTTTAAACACTTTGTATTATTGCCATAACTCAGTCCTGTAGGCACTACATAATAGTAAACATTTTTCACAAGGTTATATGAAAATGTAGAATTGAAAACGGGTACTGTTGTGGCGGTATTTGTTCCGTATTCAAGCATGACATTGGGCGACGCAACTGTAATCGAAGGTGTACATGTGCAGGAAATATACAATGACTGGCTGGTACCTAATAGTCCCTGGACATAGACAAATCCATATGGCGCAAAGTTAGCTTTTTCGGCCGATTCAAAATGTTCGTTACTCTTCGGATTTAAATCCGGATTTATAAGACTGGAATCCTTGGTACAACTGATTACGCTTAGAATGATTAGCGTTAACATAATGCCCGTGCCGAATACCAGTTTCATTTTTGTTTGGAGGGATTTGGATTTGATTTTCATAAAATAAAGATTTGATTTTTTTGCCTACTCTGTTTTACGCTTTTCGGCTGTCGCGTTTCATAGACCCAAAAATTCAATATTGTTTAGTGTTTTACAATGAGACGATGATATGAAACAGGTCTCTTCGCCGGGTCATATGAATGATCTGGTTCAATTTAACAGAACACCCAAAAAATTGTATGAATTGCTACAATAAATTAACCTTGAAAATCAATAAAGATCATTTGTCAGGCGATAGTAATTATTTGCAATTCAAGGTAAGATGATAATCTGATTTTTAAATGTATTCTGAATCATATTTTCATTGGACAATTTCTATTGCTGTCATTGAGGAATGTATACTGCAATGGCAAGTATATGTGGCTGCAGAGTCAAACTTGAAATTAAAACTTACATCTTTCTACACATTACTCCTATTGAGTGCATCCGTTTTACTTATATCTATATGGGTGCTGCTGTCTTCATTCATCCGACTTATAATTATAGAATATTAATTTAACATGTAAAATTTCCCAACGCAGGCTCAGAATCTGAAAAAGCAATGAGTCTGTTGTTATTTTACCGAACGAAGGTTTGTAATTGTATTATCACATTTTACTTTAGCGTTTAAATTCTTTGTCAATAAGATATTAAAGTCACCTGTGTGTAAAATTAAACTGAAACCATGAGCTCACTTTAAAACGAGATATTTTAAGTGTACATTTATTGTTAGAATTTATTTTATTAATTTTTTTAACTCGATGAATCATGAAAAAAAATTTACTACTGACTTTATTGATCGTATCTGCATTTTTTACAAATGCTCAGGTTGCACGAAATTATCCGGCAGGTTTTCAAAAAGCAAATGTGCCTGAATGGATGAGAAACTTTGCAGTTAAATTATCTGAAAGTAACGATATCGATAATCAGATTCCATTCGCGGCAATGGTTATACCACAGACAAACAATCAATCCGCCGCCTTTCACCCGGTTGATGAGTATCTGGTTGGAAATACATTTTATGATATACAGACGAATAATTCCATAAGCAATCGCTTATGTGTAAATGACGATGGTACAATTTCCATGGGCTGGACGTATTCTCCAAATGCTATTTCAACAACTAATCCTCCTTTCCCAAATCGAAGAGGAGGGTACGCTTATTTTGATGGAGTGAATTTTGGCACTCCGGCAAGTGTTGGTAATGTTCGCTCCGGATTTACGAATATCGTTGTTACGCCAATTTCTGAATTGATGATTGCCCATTCTAATGTAGGAACCACTGATTCGAATCAAATTGTCGTAAGTCATCGTTCGACAAGAGGTAGCGGTAGCTGGACTGATACGTTTCCCTGGGGTCATGCACACGATACATGGCCTAAAGCGTGTGCTGCTGGTTCGAGCGGAACAAACAATAATGTATATGTGGTATTCCAGGGAAGTGGAGCCGTGGGAACCGGAAGCCCGGGTGCTCCGGTTGCCGGACAAAGCGGTCCTATTTATTTTTCACGATCACTTGATGGCGGACAAAACTGGGAACCTAAAAGTATTAACCCATTGATCGATTCAAATTACTATAGTGGGTTTGGTGCCGATAATTATTGTATCGATGCAAAGGATAGCATTGTCGTTATTGGTTTTGGAAAAACTGTAGCAGATGTCGGTTTTTTAAAATCGACCGATAATGGTCAGACCTGGACGAAGACAATTGTTCAGAAGCTGCCAGACCCTTTATTTGTAAACGGAAGAACTGACCCCAATGGAGATGGTATTGTTGATACGATTTTATCAAATACCGGAGATATGAAAGTGCTGATTGATAATAATGGAATTGTTCATGTATGGTTTTCTGCAATGAGAATTTTTGCAGATTCTGCAGAACAGGTATTTATATTAACCTCGACAGATGGTCTTGAATATTGGAATGAAAACATGGGCACGGATAATTATGTAGAGATTGCCTCATCACAGGACTTCAATGGAAACGGAGTATTGGATGTGCCTGTAGATACATTTACGAACTGTTCCAACAGGATGCCATGGGGTGAGTATAACAGAGGGATGACAATAATGCCATCAGCAGGCATTGATGCATTTGGGAAAATTTACATGACTTATGCTGCCCTGGATGAATCGGCGGATACTACGTTCTTCCATGCCTTGCATCGCCATATTTATATGATGACGCTTGCTCCGCCTTATGATCCCGCTGATTGGACATATCCTTACGATATCATTCCAGGAATTGCAGATGGCGGTAGTGGGGAAACGCAGGAAGGAGCGTATGCCTGTACAGGCCGGCATGTTGATAATTCATTTGCTTATGTCTTATATCAAAGAGACGATGCTCCCGGTCATGGACTTGCTGCTGATGGCACATGCGACAAGCTTAAAAATTTTGGAAACTCGAGTGATATTGTACTTGCCAGATTAAGTGTGCTTGATGTAGGAATCGCAACAAATAATCATGAAGATCTATTTGTAAGCCAAAATTATCCAAATCCGGTGAAAGGAACAACTTACATTAATATCAATTTAAAGAAAAGATCTGATGTTAGCATTGAAGTGTATGACATTATTGGGAAAAATATTTTTTCGGAAAAAAGAAAACAGTTGTCAGCCGGAAATCACACAATTCCGTTTAATGCTTCGAATTTGCAGCCGGGCATATACAATTATGTTGTAATTTCAGAAAGACAAAAGGTAAGCAGGCAGATGATAGTGCAGAAATGAATTTTTTGTATGCATTGTTTCTTGTCAATTGATGAATTGTACTTTTAGTAATGGAATTTCATTTAAAACTTAATTTCTAAATCATGTATAAAACATTATTACTTTTTGTATTCTTTTCAATTAGGATTTTTGTGGTAGCGCAAGGGGTACAAAAATTTCCCGCTGGGTTTCAAAAAGCGAACGTATCCGATGTGATGAAAAATTATAGCATCAAAGTTCACAATTCAGCAAGAATCATCGATAACCCATTACCTTTTGTTTCAGAGATGCCACCACGTGCAACTGCTGCAAATTTAACAACCACTCCAAGCGCAGATTTTGTAATTGGAAATACTTTTTTTGATCATCAATCGTTTAGCTCTATCAGCAATCAGTTATGCGTGAACGATGATGGAACCATTTCAGCAGCATGGAACTTTTCTCCCAATGCAATCTCCTCAACAACTCCTCCATTTCCAAGTCGCGGTTCCGGTTATAATTACTGGAATGGAACAAGCTGGTATTATCCAACAGGTCCTGCTTTAAGACAGGAATCCATACGAACTGGGTATACTAATATAGTGGTCACACCCGTTTCGGAATTATTAATTGCACATGCTTCAATCGGAGCTGCCGATTCGAATCAAATTGTAGTTTCTCACCGTGCCACTCACGGTACCGGTTCATGGACAGAATTGTATCCATGGGGTCATTCTTTGGACGTATTTCCAAAAGCATGTGCTGCAGGTTCGAGTGGAACAAACAACAATGTATATGTTATCTTTTTAGGCGGTGGTTCTGATACGATGTCAGCCGTTACACGAACAGTAAACGGTCAGACCGGTCCGATATTTTTTTCACGCTCTACCGACGGTGGACTTACCTGGGAGCCAAAAAATGTTATTCCATTGATTGATTCAAATTTCTATAGAGGTTTTAGTGCCGATAATTATTCCATCGATGCAAAGGATAATGTTGTTGCTATCGGTTTTGGAAATATGTTTACTGATGTTGGATTATTGAAGTCTGTCGATAACGGACAAACATGGACCAAGACAATTATTCAACAGCATCCAATTCCATTTTATAACGGTAACCTTACTGATATCAATAACGATGGAATAAATGATACGATATTTTCAAATACCGGAGATGCGAAAGTTTTGATTGATAACGGAGGTATGGTACATGCCTGGTTTTCTTCGATGAGATATTATGCTGACACAGTAAATGATGTTAAATTATTACCATGGACAGACAGCCTGGAATATTGGAATGAAAACATGGGCCCAAATAACTATGTCGAAATTGCCGCAACACAGGACTTCAATGGAAATGGAATACTGGATACTCCGATGACTGGACCTTCCGGTTGCACCAGGATATTACCATGGGCAGACTATAATGGTGGAATGACTATCATGCCATCTGCTGGAATCGATGCTAATGGGAAAATCTATATGGCTTATGCAGCAATTGACGAGGGAGCTGATTTGTTATTTATTTATGAATTGCATAGGCATATTTATATGATGACACTCGAACCACCGTATGATCCTGCGTATTGGACATATCCGTATGATATTATTGCATCAATTGCTAATGGCGGCCTTGGCGAGACACAGGAGGGAGCATTTGCATGTGTAGGAAGGCGAGTAGACAATTCAAATGTATATGTATTGTATCAACGTGATGATGCTCCAGGAACAATTAAATCCGGAAACGGTACATGCAGTGTTTTGCAAAATTATGGAAATTCAAGTGATATTGTTCTGGCTTTGGTTGATGCTGCAAGTGTAGGGCTTGCTACAAATAACAGAAACGACCTCTTCGTTAGTCAGAATTGTCCTAACCCTGCATTGGGTGTTACCTATATAAATATCAATCTTAAGAATTCCTCAGTCGTTCGTTTTGAGGTGTATGATATCATTGGGAAAAGCGTCTATTCAGAAACAAACAGGCAATTGACTGCTGGTAATCATACTTTATCTTTTAACTCTGCAAATTTGAAACCCGGAATATATAATTATACATTATTTGCTATGGGACTTAAAGTGAGTCGTCAGATGATTGTTCAAAATTAATTTTGTGTCTTAACATTGATGGTTATATTGCTTCAAAAATTTTAGTGTTACTTTTGTTCTTTGATTCAAAGTGAAGAATGCATTTTATTAAATCCGCCAAACATTTTAATTTATTTTATTATCTCTTCGTTTTATTTTCTAATTTTTTGTTTCATGAATCATTTAGCCAGAATTTTATATTCAATTCATCATTTATTCAAACATGCAGTAAAGAAGAAATTCAAAAACGGGACAGCATTATAAATTACTTTTACGGAGTAGCTGGAACCGGATTTATCAGCAATGAAGAATGGATCGGAATGTGTGAAGCAGAATACCAATGGGGCGGTCCCTGGCGGCCGGTTGATGGATTTAAGCATGCTCTATGTGGTAAAATATTCGTCAAGAAGAATAAAAATATTTTCAGGAGCGATAAAAAACAAAAGTATCATCTCGTTTCAGATGGCGATGGCGACATGGTCTTTTATATATTTCCGGATTCATCTTTTCAATCATTGCTTTCAAAATCATTGCGACCACGGGGTCATCACTTCGTAGATTCTGCTATCGCCTGTGAAGTCGCCATCAAAGAGCCCGGCAACACCATCGAAACTGATGCCGCAACATTTTTTGAAAGCCTCAACCTGGATTCTCTGCAGTATAAGTCTGTCGGTGTCTATGGCCCATGGGTAAGCGATGTCCATCATAATAATAGTCCGGAGATTCATCCAATACAACAAATGTGGACCAGTGAACAAAAGGAGAATGGCGCTGTCGAATATAACCTGTATTCATTTTTAGATAATAGTTCCAGGTTCAACGAAAGGAAAAATTACCCGGATTCATGTTTTCTTAAACCATGGGTAACGGCTCCATTGATAAATGATTTTTATATACCGTTTCAGTTTTCTTTAAAGGAGACAAAACAGCTTGTGTTCGATATCTCAATGCCTTCATCTTATAATATTAATTTCTACGATTCAGCAGAAAAGAAACTTCAATTATTCATTGATGATAAGTTGAGATTGACAGTAAATAAGCCTGGTAATGTATTTCCAAAAGTAAGTGTTTTTAAACTTTGCAGAGCAGGCAATGATTCCATTCATGGATGTTTGAAAATAGAAACTTCAATTGGAATTGCTGGTATGAAAACAGGGGCTCATGCATTTTTAAAAATTGTGAAAGAGGAAAAATAATTTTTTTTTAATGATGCTATTTTATAATTTGAAGGTTTTAATTAAAAATGTCTATCATTCACTTTTGTAGCTATCTTTGTCATCAATATTATGAGAAGATTATCAAACCATTCATTTTCTTTTTTGTTTTTCTTTCTTTTGTTAATTCGACCTGTACAAAGCCAGGTAATTATCTCCCTCGTTCTTGGAGACAAACTTAACAGCGGCACCATCGAATTCGGTCTCGAAGGTGGCGCCAATTTCCCAACCATCAGCGGTCTCAATGGTAAAGCCAAAGCCAATTTCAATCTGGGATTTTATTTCGACATAAAGACGAAGAACCCTTCATGGTTAGTGCATACAGGGGTCATGGTAAAATCTGTTTTGGGAAGCGCTGAGCTGCCTGTCTATTTATTGAATGACGCCAACCTGGATAGTTCTTTTGAAAACGGAAAAGTAAATCGCAGACTCAATTATTTCAACGTGCCATTGATGATGAAATATAAAATCAATAAAAATATTTTCGCCCAGGGAGGAATCATGCCTTCGCTTCGTTATAAATCATACGACGTATTTTCTAATGAAATCGATGATGACGATCTTGAATACAAAAAGGAAATCAGTGATCAGTTTCACCAAATCGATTTCGGATTGATCGCCGGCTTCGGCTACAGGCTCATGGGAGGAAACGGCATGAACCTGAGTGTGCAATATTATTATGGTCTTACCGACATTACCATCGATGATACGACTCCCGCACAATACAACCGTTCGCTTTTTTTGTTTGTAGGTATTCCGATTGGTGCCGGCAAGGCCAGGGAACGCGAAAAAAATAAAGGCGAACTGCAATAGGGAAGCCCGGAAATAAATTTTCTTCATTGTACTTTGCGTAACTGCATTAAACACAAAGGATACAAAGGCTACACAAACAGGATTTAACTGACGAGTAAAAATAATCTATAAAGACTTCGCTCTTTTTATATTTCGTGTTTCAATACATCTCTTCTATAATCCAAACCTGTACTGTAAGCCTGTCAGGATCTGATTACGCGTTCCGAGAAAACCATATTCAAAACGGATCATCCAATTCTTGCTGTACTGATATTGCGTTCCAATGATAAAGTTCCACATATTCTTCGGTCTCTTATCGAGTGAATATTGAACGGTTGAGGTTTCAGCATCATTGAGAGATTCATCCAGGCCGTTCAGGAATCCGCCCGCGGCGGTGAGAGCACGATTTGCCGCTTCATGTTTTGCGACATTTACAGGGTTCTTCTGTTCGACAGATGAAAGTCCATTCCACCATGCATCAACATTCTGATTTGCATTGTCGACCTGTGCAAGGCCATTATCCACCTTGGCCTGGAGTCCGTCAGTATCAAATAATTCACTCACCTCAAGAGACCCTTCCGTTCCGGAATTAAGTTTGAGGCGGAATCCTCCGACCCAGAAAGCAATATTACTCTCAGGTCTTTTAAACTTGAAAGTTTTTCCCATGCGCGGACCGAAAACATATGAGAATGCCGGCTTGCTCAATTCGTCGATGTCGTTCCAGGCAAAATTCATATCGAGTGCAAGCCAGCCTCCACCCACACCGATTGTAGGCGTAATGCCAAAGCCAACAGTCGTTGCCTGGAATTCAGCCTTCGAATTAAGTGAAATGATATTATTCCAGTTTCCCGAGGAATCAGGAATAAAAATTCCGTAATCGACAGACGTTGAAAGATTGCTGCGGGCGAAGACACCATAGATGCTCAGGAATGGGAAAAGCCAGATGTCTGGACGAAAATTCACACCCTGGCCTTCAGAAATCGCATTTTCGAAACGTATCACTTCACTGAGGTCGTACATTTCATTATTATTGAATCCCACTTTCAGGTTTTCTATGATGAGATCGGATTTCTGCCAGAGATAATTGATGCCCAATCCGGCAGAATAAGGAAGGTTGAATCCTCTCTTAGTGGCTTGTGCGCCCAATATTGGTAAGATATATGGATATTCTGATTTTTTAATGCTGTCTATTTCGGCAGCATTTTTCTTTCCGACGACTTTATTTGAATATACCTGGCAAAAGGAATGAAAATTGGCAAGGATGAAGATCAGCAACAGAATTTTTTTCATAGTTACCCGGTTGTTTAAAAAGGTATTTTTTCATATTTACTTAATGGTAAGATTATCAAAAATAGAAAATTTATGCCTAACGACAATGTTTAAGTATTCGAGTATTGGCTCATTTTAAAAATACTACATTATACTTCCAATCTACCCACAGGTTCTCCACCAGCTGGCGGATGACGGCCGTGAAGGTTGCCGGTATGTCGTCCGGTTTCTGCCGAACCAGGATTGATAAAAGAAACAAACTTTGTACGATGGAAACCGGACAACATTCACGCGAATGGACAATCGTCATCTCGAAGAGCAATTTCATTAAGTAAAACACAAAAATATACTAAGTAAATGCATTTAAAAATGCAGGCCCTTTAGGGCCGCACTCATAATTATATAAAGAGTGATCAGAATCATAATAATGTTTGATCTCCGGCAATTGAAAATGTTTGCCCTGGGTATAATTTTACAATGGAATTTAAATAAGTATTAACCATGAAATCAATTATTTTATTAGCAGTCACTGCATTGATAATGACAGCCTGCGGAGAAAAAAAGGAGACAACAAGTTTTAATCGTGAAAGGGATTCTCTTGTGTCCGTTATTAACCAAAGAGATGCCACGATAAATGATTTCCTTTCAATTAACAGTGAGATAGAAAAAAACCTTGATGCGATTGCCGTCAGGGAAGGCGCTATTTCTACAAGTGTAATGAATAATATCGAACTTAAACCCACACAGGCTGATCGGATCAACGAAGATATTGCTGCCATTAATAATCTCATGCAGCAGAACCGAAAGAAAATTGACGAGTTTAACATGAAACTCAAAGATTCAAAATCACAGTCAGCGGAATATCAAAAAATGATCGAACATTTGAATGAGCGGATTGCAGTCAAAGACGACCAATTGACAACATTAAATAAGAAACTCTCCGCAACGAATCTGAGGATGACAAACCTGGAGACTTCCGTTTATATACTTACGGCACAGAATCAATCCCAGGCCAGGACCATTCAACGGCAGACTACTGCATTGCATACTGCGTATTATGTAGTCGGAGAGTCAAAAGAGTTGCGCGACAAGAAAATAATCAGCAAGACTGGTGGGCTTCTTGGTATTGGCCGCACTTCACAGCTTGATCCGAATATCGACAACAGCAATTTTGAAAAGATCGATTATATGCAGATGAGTAATATCGGCATCAACAGCAAGGATGCGAAAATTATTACTTCTCATCCTTCTGACTCATATATACTGGAGAAAGACCAGAATAAGAAAATCACAAATCTTCATATAACTGATCCTGATAAATTCTGGAGTGCTTCCAAATACCTGGTCGTAGTCAGGGATTAATAACTTTCAATCTCATTCGTTGTTTTCTGAACAACGGATCTTCAAAATATATTCTTAAGAGTTTCTGTTCATCAGAAGCAATTAACGAAAGAAAAGAGAAAGGCGTGTTGTGCGTTTTTCTCTTTTTTATTTGAACAACCAATCAACTTCAAATTTGCTACTGATTTTATTCGTTAATTTGGAATTCTGTTAACGATTATGAAATTACTGATTGTAGAAGATGAACCAGAGATGCTTCTTTCGGTTCGCTCTTATCTTGAGTCTGAGAATTTTATTTGCGACACCGCCGGAGATTACATGGAAGGGAGCGAAAAAATAGCTACATACCGCTACGATTGTGTAATCATCGACATTACACTGCCAAATGGAAGCGGAATAGATCTGGTTCATGAGTTGAAGCAGGCATTTCCTGAAACCGGTATCATAATCATTTCCGCAAAAAATTCACTTGATGATAAGATAAAGGGTTTCAATGAAGGAACGGATGATTACCTGACAAAGCCTTTTCATCTTTCAGAACTTAATGCGCGTGTAAAGGCACTGATCAGGAGAAAAAATTTCAGCGGCTCTGATGTTTTGCAGTGCGGAAATGATATTACAATTGATCTGCAGGCTAAAAAAGTGGTTGTAAAGAAAAGCGAATTGAGCCTGACTCTGAAGGAGTATCAACTGCTCGTATATCTTGCATCGGGGAAAAATAAAGTCTTCACAAAGGAAGCCATTGCTGAACATCTTTGGGGTAGTAACATGGATCAGGCGGATTCTTTCGCTTTTATATATACACACATAAAAAATCTGAGGCGTAAAATCACTGACGCCGGAGGAAAAGATCCTGTCAGAACCGTTTACGGCCTGGGTTATAAATTCGATGCGGCATGAGCTTGCTTAATCGGATCATGATTTATTATGTCCTGATTTCCCTCGCCATATTTTCTGCCGGCGGATACATTT
Source organism: uncultured Flavobacteriales bacterium (assembly GCA_964595205.1). Lineage (GTDB taxonomy): Bacteria > Bacteroidota > Bacteroidia > AKYH767-A > 2013-40CM-41-45 > JADKIH01. The sequence goes on from CAZQOQ010000036.1 coordinate 238,756, forward strand.
TTTATTATTCCTTCAGGAAGGAAATTTATGAAGAGTTGGATGAGAAAATGCGTGACGAGAAGAGGAACATCGAAAGGCAGCTGTCAACAACGGATTCCGTTGCGCCTTTTGTAACAGGAATTAATTTCATGGTTTACATTGAACCGTTTTCCGGTTCGGTGGATAAGAAATACATCCAACGGAAGGACACTGTGATTTATAATGAATTTGAGGGGAATATTCCTTTCAGGCAATGGAGGTTTTTTGCCAGAGGGGTTACAGAAAATTACCAGGTAACCATACGCAACTCACTCATCGACATTGAGGATCTATCAGAAGAACTCACAAGGTTTCTCATTTATGGTTTTTTAGCTTTTATAATTGCTTCCCTGGCTGTGAATTATCTGGCGCTTAAGAAAATATTATTACCTTTTAATGAAGCACTGGAAAAAATCAAACGCTATGGATTGAAAAACTCGGCCGTCATGGAATTTGCTCCCACACATACCCGCGAATTCAATGAACTTAATGAGGTGTTGGCAAACATGTCCAAACGGATTCATAACGATTTTCTCAATATGAAGGAGTATACTGAAAATGCCTCGCATGAAATTCAGACTCCGCTTGCAATTATTAATTCGAAGATTGAATTGCTGATGCAGAATGAAAACCTGGATGAGTCGCAGGCCGAATTGCTGGCAGGCGCTTATGAAGCCGCCAACAGGTTGTCACGATTGAATCAGTCTCTGATCATGTTATCGAGAATCGAAAACAGGGAATTTAATGATGCAATAAAAGTAAACTTATCAGAAGAGATTATTAAGATGACGGAAAAACTGAAGGAGCAATTCGACCTGAAAAATATCCGCATCTCCCTTTCAGTCAATCGGCCATTCAGTGTGATGATACATCCGATACTGGCAGAAATTTTTCTTCAGAATATACTGTCGAACGTAATGAGATATACACCAGAAAACGGGCGACTTCACATTGAATCGGATGAGCATTTTTTGAAAGTAAGCAACAGCGGGGATCCGCTGCCGTTTTCTCCTGATAAGATCTTTCAACGGTTTACCAAATCAGGTGTCAACAGCCGTTCACTCGGAATCGGATTGTCACTCGTGAAGAAAATCGCCGATATTTTTTCAATTCATATCGATTATCATTATTCGAAGGAAGAATCTTTGCATGTCTTTATTATCAGCAAATGATGTTTTTCTTAAATACAAAAAGCTGTTAAAATTCCTCCCGGTAGTATTATTGCCAACTTCAAATTTGCTTCAGATTTGGGAATTAATTTTGACCATCAGAAAACAGAAGCCATTCATCATGAAAGTGAAATCCCCGGTTACCATAGTTGCAGTATTAACAATTTCCATTTTATTTTTCTTTACATCAGTAAGCAGCGAAATCAATCCTCCGGCTATCGTTCATTCGAAAATGAATGAATTATATCCTGATGCAATAGGAGTGCAATGGGAAATCGAGCGCGGGAAATATGAAGCCGAATTTACAGTAAATGGTTTTGATGTAGAGATCACGCTGGATGAGCATGGAAATGTTCTGGAGATGGAGGAGGAGATACCGTATGATTTGTTTCCTGAAGAAATTAAAACTGTATTTGAGAAAGAGAGGAATTCATACAAAATAACAAAAACGATGAAATTGGTGGAGAACGGAAAAATACAATACAGCCTCATCGCTTTGCTTTCCGGAACGAGAGAGCATTTCATTTATTCCGGTACGGGAGAACTTCTATATCATAAAATTATTGCAAGGGATAAAATTAAGAGGAAAAATGCGACCACTGATAAAGACTTCACTCATACAGGCAGTAAGTGGGAACTTCCGGTTATATTATCCGAGATCTCGGGAATTGCACTCTTAAACCCGTCAGTCATGGCCTGTGTACAGGATGAACTGGGCATAATATTTCTTTACGACTTAAGAAAGAATGTAATTCTTTCCGAGATTGAATTCGCAGGGGCCGGCGATTATGAAGGAATTTCTATAGTTAACGACGATGCATATGTGCTGAGAAGTGACGGTACAATATTCGAGATTTCTGATTTCCAAAGTGAGTTAAAAAAAGTTAATGAATACAGGTTAAAACTTCCGAAGACAGTTCAGAATTTCGAGGGACTCTGTTATGATGAAAAGTCGAACAGGTTGCTATTGGCCCCGAGGACGTTCGATAGTGATCGAAAAGACAGGAAGGGAATTTATGCGTTTAATCTTACTGATAAAACATTTTCTGACGGAATAATTTTTTCGATCGACCTTACAAATCCTGTTTTTAATTCGGTGAAGAAAAGCAGCAAGTATGAAGTATTTATTCCATCGGAAATTGCAGTTCACCCTTCGAATGGAGATATTTATTTCAGCGATGCCAGAAATAAACAGGTCCTCGTTACAAATGCTGATGGATCAATTAAAAAGCTTGTCCCACTTAGCAGGCATGTATTCCCAAAAACAGAAGGCATTGCAATTTCCGGCGATGATCATATTTATCTTTCCAACGAAGGAAAGAAGACGCGTCCGACGATCATCAGGATTCAGGCAGGAAACCTGAGATAGGAATATATTCGTTCGGGGTAATTTGTTTTTCTTTAACTTTCCGTTTCAATTCCGAAACGGTTTATTACTTTGAAGAATGTTAGCTATAAGGTTGTCAATGCAATTACCATCTACCGTATTCTTGCTGCTCCGGTATTAATCTTTTTGATTTTTACTGAACAGTTTGATCTGTTTAAATGGCTTCTTCCGTTTAGTTTTTTTACCGACCTGATCGACGGTTTCCTCGCCAGGAAGTACAAGGTTGAGAGCATTCTCGGCTCCAGGCTTGATTCTATCGGCGACGATCTTACGGTACTCGCTGCAATAACCGGTTTAATTTTATTCGACCCGGATTTTATCAGGAAGGAATCGTTCGTGCTGATTTTCCTGTTTTCGCTTTTCCTGGTTCAGATTCTTTGCGCATTGATACGCTATGGAAGACTGACGAGTTTTCACACCTACCTGGCAAAGACAGCAGCTTTATTCCAGGGAGTATTTTTTATTCTTTATTTTCTTTTTTCCCAGCCACTGATCGTATTGTTTTATGCGGCAGCAGTAATAACTGCCCTCGATCTTATCGAAGAAATTATCATTGTATTTCTGCTGCCGGAATGGGAAGCGAATGTCAAAGGTATTTATTGGCTGAATAGGAGAAAGAAAAATAGGGAGCAAAGCTGAAAGTTATGATTTATGTTTTTCTCAATTATTTTTTCTTTGCTTTCCATACTCTCCTGATCCTGTTTAATATTTTTGGATGGATTTTCAGAAAAACCAGAAAATGGAATTTACTGACACTGTTAATTACAGCTTTCTCCTGGTTCGTACTGGGGATCTGGTATGGCTGGGGATATTGTCCGTTTACAGACTGGCACTGGAAGGTCAGGGAGCTAATGGGTTATCACGATCAGTCTGCTTCCTACATTCATTTTCTGTTTTTAAAATTAACGGGATTGAATGTTTCAATGCATGTTGTTGATGTAACAACAATAATTGTTTTCGCTACCAGTTTATTCCTGAGTGCCTGGTTTAATTTGAAGGGGAAAAGGTGAAATTTATTCCAGCACTTTGATTTCTGTCCGGCGATTAACCTGGTGCTCTTCTTCCGGACATCCTTCCGTGACATTCTCCCTGCAATCGCAGTTTATAATCGGTTTTGTTTCACCATAACCTTGTGCAACAAGTCTGTAAGGATCAATTCCGCGACTAATACAATATTGAACGGCAGCTTCAGCACGGTTTTTTGAAAGTGTCATATTGTACTTATCGGAGCCGCGACAATCGGTATGCGCACTCAACTCAATTTTCAGACAGGGATGAGAGTTCATCAGGTCAACCAGCCTGTTCAATTCAGTGGCAGCATCTTCACGGATATTATATTTATTTACATCATACAATATTTTATTCCATCTCAGGATTGTATTAGGCGCATAGGCATTCTCGATCTCAATGTTCAACGCAAGTGAATCTCCCGTCATGTTCGATGCATTTGCCGTGAAGTTAATGGTGTCGTTTACATAGTCCTTATTTGTTGAAACCAATTCATATTTTTTTTCAGGGATAACTGATGACCTGAATCTGCCATATCGATCTGTTTTTAATACCCCGACATTATCTCCATCTTTGTTAAGATATACTGTGCAGCCAAGGCAGGGTTCATTGGTAAGCTTATCCACAATGAATCCCATCAGTGGAACCATGTTCGACCGAATGCTCAGTATGTCATCATTTTCTTTCTGATGATAACGATTGGAGCTCAGGTAACCGGAATTGGTGCCGATGTTATAGTGCAGGGCAAAGTCATCGTCGGAGCTGTTTATCGGAGCACCAAGGTTCGTGGGCTCAACATATCGTTCACCATTAAAATATGTTGAGAAAATATCCAGTCCGCCAATTCCGGGATGTCCGGTAGAAGAGAAATAGAGAGCTCCATCATCACCGACGGTAGGATAAATTTCATTTTCCCGCGTGTTAACCGACTTACCAAGATTTTCCGGTTTCGACCAGTGATTGTTGTCGCGATGACATACCCAAATATCCATTCCGCCAAATGTTCCATTCATGTCGGAGGAAAAGTAGAGCAAGGTGCCATCTGCGTTTAGGTAAGGATGTGCCACCGAGTAATCCCGGCTATTGTATTCAAAAGCAACCGGCCGGGAGAATTTTCCGTTTTCCATTTTCATGCTGTAGATACAAAGATTTTCAGTCTTATGACTCACAGTGCTGATCTCCGGTTCATCAGGATTATTGGTGGTAAAATAAATTTCACCTGTATTTTTATTATAAGCCACAGGTCCATAATTTGAATTTAACTTTGCAGCAGGAATGAATAATTCCGGTTCCGAAAACGTCTCCTCGATTCCTTTTGCATAATAGACCGAAACAAATGGTTTTGCCGTCCAGGGATCGATTTTATTTTTCTTGAAATCGTTTTTAGCCCGTGAGGAAGCAAACAGGATTCCGTCTTTGTATTGTACAGCACCGAAATCCGCATTCCCGGAATTGATATTTATTTTTCTAATTATAAATCGATTACTGTCCTGTACCAGTTTTTGTTTATATAACATCGCATTCATGTAGTCTCTCCCTGCCTCATCGTCCGGATTTGAGTTGAAGTATTCTATAAACCAGTTTTGTGCCTGTTCATAGTTGCCGTTTATTAAAAGAGTTTGAGCATAGTAAAATTTATATATCGCCGGCGTTTGCTGATCTTTCATGACCATCGAATAACACTTTTCCGCCATCTCTGGCTGGTTGGTTAATCGATAACAGTCGGCAAGCTTCATCCATGCATTTGAATTCGTGCTGTCTTTCTGAAGACCTTTCACATATTCCGGTATTGCTTTTGAATATTGAAGGTTGTTAAACTTTCTGTCTGCACCTGCAAAATTTTGTGCATTTGAATTTTCCAGCATCGTTGAGCTTAAGAAAATTAAAAACAGTATTTTTTGTAAGTGGTTCATTTTATTTTTCTGAGATGATTGTAATCAAATTAAAAATACCTGATAGACTTAATCCGGGTTTTATAGATGCCTATGTCGTAACTGATTGTAAATTCATGCGATCCGTAACTGTATTTTTGCAAATGTGATATTGTGTAATCGTATGAATACCCGAACCTGAATTCCCTGCTGATTTGAAAACCGATCAGGCACGACACCGCATCACCCGTGCGGTAAGCAGTGCCCAGCCAGAGTAAGTCGTTCAGGACGAAATTTAAACTTGCATCAAGTTGTACCGGTGCATTCTGAACACATTTAATCATTACCGACGGCTTGAATTTCACATTCTCGTCCAGATCCATCACATAACCTGTCGCAAAATAGTAGCTCCATACTTTCGGGTTGCCAATATTTTTTACAACGCTGTTTGGTTTTGATGGATCGATCTTGTTTTCCAGCAGTCTTGGAATCGAAAACCCTGCGTAAAAATTCTTCTTATAGTAGTAAGTGCCGAAACCTGCATTAGGAAGAAAATATTTCCTGACGTCGCTGCTAAACTGCCGGTCACCCGGAGTCGTTGTATTTACATCCGTAAAATTCTCGACATCGTTTACAATTCCACCCTGCAAACCGAAGGCAAGTACGGAAGACGGCATCAGTATTCTGTATGCAAAATTCCCGCAGATCAGAAATTTGTTTGATACGCCAATCGATTCATTCATCATCGAAAGACCAATTCCAAGTTTCCTGTTTTCTACCGGAAGATGTATGCTGAATGCCTGGGTTTTCGGACTGCCTTTTATTCCTGCCCACTGATTTCTGTAAACCATATTCATCGCAAGACCTTCATGCGATCCCACATAAGCAGGATTGATAAATGTCTCGTTGAACATATACTGGGTGAACATGGGCTCCTGCTGTGCTTTCACACACATAGAAGTAAGAATTAACAGCGCGATCGCACAGTGGCATTTCAACTTCCCGGTAATATGTGTTATAAATGAATTCATTTTTAAATTTTATATACCTGGATTTAATACCTGATAATGAGGTATCCTGTTTTATTTATTTCTGTAACTCCCAGCTTCAGAATGTAGAAGTATGTTCCTGGTGGCACCTTGCCCTCGCCCAATGTAATTCCATTACTGCTGGCAATGGCATCCCACGAATTGTCGTAGTCGCTCGTCGAATAGATCACATTTCCCCATCGGTTAAACACCTCAAGTGACGTACCCGGATATTTTTCAAGTCCATCGATTACAAATAAATCATTCACGCCATCACCATCAGGAGAAAATCCATCCGGAATGATCAGCGAATCGCAATCAACCACGATTAGTATTGTGCCTGAAGCTGAACACATATATGAGTTGGTCACCGTTACAAAATACTGAGTGGTTCCATCCGGAACTGCAATTGGATTTGGAATGTTGATGGAATCCAATCCGGTTGAAGGCGACCATATGTAGTCTGTCCCACCCGTTGCTGTTAGTTGTGTTCCCTTTTCACAGTCGTATGTCGATGAAGAAATTGTTACTACCGGAAGTGGATTCACCGTAACCGTTACTGTCGTGTCTTTTGCGCATCCGAGACTTGTTCCTGTAATCGTATACGTTGTAGAAGAAGCAGGCGATGCAATCGGGTTTCCAATACCGGAATCGCTCAAACCTGTCGACGGGCTCCATTGAAAATTGTCTGCACCGGTAACATCCAGTTGTGATGAACTTCCTTCACACATCGTCAACCCGCCGTTGATTGTCAATGCAGGTATCGGATTAACAAGTATGTTGAGTGTGTTTGAGACAAAGTTTCCGCAGCTATGGGTAAGCGTCAGGTAATAATCTCCTGTCTGTCCTGTTACGTATGAACTGTCTGATGCACCGGAAATCGGGACGCCATTCTCGTACCACTGGAAAACTCCTCCTGAAGACGTCGTGCTCATCGTCGTGCTGATACCTTCACAGAATGTTGATGACGCCGAGGAAATAATTAATACAGCAGAAACATCATTGATTGTGATTGGGGAAGATTTAACGCAGCCATTGGTGTCGGAAACAGTGACTGTGTAGGTTCCTGCGATCTCGCTTAAGTCCTCTCCTGATTGTCCGTTGCTCCACGAATATACATATCCCGGAGTTCCGCCGTTTACTGTAATGTCAATCAGCCCATTCGAATTCTCCAGGCAATTTGCAGGAGTAACAATCGAGTAGAAGGTGAGTGGAGTAGCAGGCTGACTAACGACAGCAGAGACCGTCTCCGTACATCCGTTGCCATCAGTGATTAATACGGAATATGTATTTGCAAAAACCTGGAGAAGATCCTCATTTGTATCACCGTTATTCCATTGGAAAATGTAAGGCGGTGTTCCTCCGGCTACACTAAGGTCTGCCTCCCCGCTGTTGTCACCAAAACATTTTACATGGGTCGCGGATGCTGATGCTGAAAGTCCGGCCGCCGGCTGCTGCACAGTTGCCGAATCGGTTTTACTGCATCCAAGTGAATCGGTAATTGTTACTGTATAATTTCCTGCCGGAACACCTGATATGTTTTGTGTGGTCGCACCTGTATTCCATGAATAAAGGAATGGAGTAATTCCGACCGGAGCAGTTGTTACTGATCCCGTACTGTCTCCATTACATAGAATATCATTGACAGTAATGCCTGTGCTGATAATGCCGGTTACCGTAAAGAAAACCTTTCCGGAAGAACAAAGCTGAGGAATTCCGTTATCGCAGGCTGTGTAATCAAGCGAGTCGTTTCCGATAAATCCTGCGTCCGGAATGTAAATAATATTAATGCCATCCGATATGGCTAGTCCGTTTACCGGCTGCGTGATTGATGAGATGGACAAAGTATCCTGGTCGATGTCTGTGTCATTTAACAAGGGACTCGCCTGGACGCCTAAACCGGAACATACGCTTGCTGAATCATTCATAGTGGCAGGCGGATCGTTTACCGGATTCACGGTAATGAAAAGAGTGTCGTTTATGCAGAATGCAGGTAACGGCCGGCCGCTGTCGCACACGCTCAAAACTACAGTATCCTCTCCGTAGAAATCAGCCGAAGGCGTATATGTATATGTACCCGGACTTCCAGCTATAAATAATCCATGCGATGGTCCGGATACAGGTGTTGTATTCACGGATAGCGCCGTGGTGTCAATGTCATAATCGGCACCGGTAAGGATGTTGCCGCTGAATGGAGTGTCTTCATCCGTTACTCCGATATCATTTGCAACAACAACGGTATCATTTACCGGGTGCACGGTAAAATAAAGCGTGTCATGCACGCAAATGGAAGGAAGCGGGCTGCCGTCGTCACATATATCTATGATTACGACATCGTCTCCATTGTAATTTAAAGAAGGAGTATACTGATAGGTTCCGTCTGTGTTTATAATGATCGATCCGTGAGCGGGACCTGAAACAGGAACTGTATCGGCCGTTAATTGTACCCCGTCAATATCGGTATCCAACCCGCTGATAACCGATCCGATTACGTAACTGTCTTCATCCACTTCTGCAGTATCGTTTGTTATAACAGGCGCATCATTGATTGGATTCACTGTAATAATCAATGTGTCGTTTACGCAGATCGATGGCAGAGGAATACCGTTGTCACAAATACTGATAACGATTGTATCGACACCATTGAAATCAGTCGATGGAGTATAGGTATAAGAACCGGTGGTGTCGATGATAAATATTCCGTTGGCAGGACCACTTAAAGGAATCGTATCAACAATAAGCGGTGTGCCGTCAGGGTCCGTATCGCCTCCGGTAATGATAGTGCCCGCAACTGATACATCTTCATTTGTTGTATTGTTGTCGTTTACGATCACAGGGGCGTCATTCGATGCTGTGACATTAAATATCAATGTGTCGTTCACGCATATCCCCGGAAGCGGATTCCCTGAATCGCAGACGCTGATGATTATCGTATCAGTTCCGTTAAAATCGGGATCGGGAGTGTATGTGTAATTCCCTGCTGTATCGATATCGAAAGTGCCATTGGCCGGACCCGCTATCGGAACGGTGTCGATGGTGAGAGTGGTGGAGTCGGGATCGAAATCTCCCGCAGTGATTATGGTGCCGTTGAATGTGTTTTCCTCTGTGAGTGTCGTAGTGTCATTTTCGATCACAGGAGGATCGTTGACAGCAATGACTGTAATTATTAATGTATCGTTGAGACATGTTGCAGGCATTGGAGTGCCGCCGTCACAAACGTTGAATATAATAGTGTCTGTCCCGTTAAAATTGAGATCCGGAGTATAGGTATAATTTCCAGCTGCATCGACAACAATTCCTCCATGTGCAGGACCAGCCACAGGTGTTGTATTTACTACCAGTCCCGTCGTGTCAATATCATAATCGCCGGCTGTAATGATCAGGCCGTTCACGGGCGTATCCTCCGGTGTTGTATTGGCGTCGTTTACAAGTATGACCTGGTCGTTTACCGGATTCACAATAATATAAACCGTATCGGCAGTACACAACGACGAGCTGTCGCAAACATTTACGATGAAGAAATCGGTCCCGTTGAAATTGCTGTCGGGTAAATATGTAAAGCTTCCATCCGCCATTACCGAAAGCGCCCCGTATGCAGCATTTGTTACAGGTACGGTATCCACAGTGAGCACGGTGCCGTTTGGATCGAAATCTCCGTTCGAAATTATTCCACCTGCCGGAGGCACATTAAGAAACAGGTCTTCATTTACGGAGAGTGTATCGGTGATCGTAACAGGTGCGCTGTCGGGTACAATGATGTTTAATGTAGCATAAGAACACATTACGGGGTTGCCGGTATCACACACTTCGTAGTATACATATTCGATTCCTGTAAAACCGTTATATGCAGTGTAGGTGTAACTTCCGTCTGGATTGAAGATGATATCTCCATTGATAGGTCCTGTTATTAATGTAAATCCTGCCGGATCGAGATTGCCATTCGGGTCATTATCGTTCGTGCCGACATTGCCCGAATATGGGGTTACGCCATAAGTTATTATGGTATCTGCAACAGCATTCGGAGGTACGTTTGAGGTTGTTACCGATATCGTAACTAAGGCCGTATCGCACATGGAAGGAGTAGCATCATCGCAAACCAGGTAAGTGAAAAATTCGTCCCCGATAAAGACGCCGTCGGGTGTATAGGTGAAAGTTCCGTCAGCATTTACAATTACGCTGCCCATTGCCGGCGGTGTGATGAGACTGTATGTCATCCCCTGGCCGTCAGGTTCTACATCATCATTTGCGGCTACGGAATTGCTGATTGCAAATGTATTTGTCGTGGAAAAAAAATCATCGTTTGCAGCCGGAGGCCGGTTGTTAATGGAGACATACACTTTTGCAATGGAACATGTACTTATAATGTTTATACAGCCGGCGCCGAAATGATGGATATCACAGACTTTATATTCAAAGCTGTCAAGGCCCATGACACCCGGATCTGGCGTATACTGAATTTGCCCGTTGTCGAGGTATTCTATGGTTCCCAATGCCGGTGCAAGTAAACCTGAAGCTGTTGAATCGACTTCGAGTGAATCTGCATTTGGGTCAGTATCGTTATTGAGAACAAAGATTGGTAATATTTCGTTTATGAAAGTTGAGTCAGTATCGGCAACTGCATTCGGCGGATCGCTTGGAGGGTTGTTGCTGTTTACCGTTACACTCACATTCCCATTTGTGCATTGTTGTGAATTTCCATTATCACAGACCTGGTAAGAAAATGTTGCAATGCCGGTAAATACCGGTGAGTCGGATGGAGTATAGACAATCTGGTTGTTTGAGATAACCGCACTTCCATTGGAGGGCACTGAGACCGATGTAACGGTAAGTGTTCCATTCTCCGGATCGGTATCATTGGAAACAACATCTATGATTACTGCATTGCAGGCGCTGGTTGTTATCGTATCGTCGTTTGCCGTGGGAGCCTGGTTAGTGACGGTTATATAAAGGATAGCTGTATCGCATGCTGCCGGTGAATCGTTATCACAGATCTCATAGGCGACGGAATCTATTCCCGTAAAATCTGCATTCGGTGTGTATTGAATGGAGTTGCCGGCCAATACCGCTGATCCGTTTGAAGCAGACAAAATGGACTCCATTAGGGAAGTGGTATATGTAAATGCATTGACGGAAAGTGTATCGTTACTCTGAACATTTACCAATATGGGTGTTGCACTCGGTGTGGTGCTGTTATCTGTCATTGCCACGGGAGGCCCTGGCGCTGTCGTTACAATGAACAAGGCCGTGTCGCAGAGCGATGGCGTTCCCGTGTCGCATAACTTATACATCACGGTATCGACACCCGTAAATCCGAAATCCGGAGTATAGGTAATGTTGTTTCCGTTTACGTTCGCCGAACCATTCGATGCCGGTGGATTTATGATGCTTACTGAAAAAGAATTTCCATCCGGATCTGCATCATTGGAAGTCACGCCATAATCAACAGCCCGGTTTGCATACGTTGTAGTCGTATCGTTATTGGCAACAGGAGGCCGGTTTGGAATATTCGTGCACTTCCAGAAATCAAAACTTACTGCATCTGCATCCACACCGCCAGTCGTTGTTGTCTGCCTGATCCTGATGAAGCGAGTCTGTCCCGATACGATGAAATTATAATTTGCAAATATTTTGTCAGACGCTGCCGGAAGATTAAAAACAGTTGTCGTCGTTGGACTCCCCCATGCGTTGGTAAGATTTCCTTCTACGGTGATTGTATTCGCAGAAGCATTATCGGGAGCCATCCGTATCACTATTGTGTCTGATGATGGAACGGTATCGGTCAGATCGAGGACAACATTTGATCCAATCACATTTACGATTATTGCCGAAAGGGCATTGCTGCCATTTGATGCATCCGGAATGCCAAGAGCATCATTCGGATTTGTTGCATTCAGGCTCGACATAACAGCCGTTGCATGCCCGCTGGTAAATGTTCCCACCTGGTTAGAGGCACAGGGATTATCCAGAATTGTATATGTGACAAAAGCTGTATCGCACAGGCAATTTGTATTACACACCCTGTATATAACCTGATCGGTACCTGTATACCCCGAGTCGGGAGTATACACAATATTTCCTGCTCCGTTAATGCCTGCAGTACCATTGGCAGGATTCGAAACGATATCGATGCTCAATGGAAGGCTCTGCGGATCCGTATCATTTGATCTTATGTTGCTGGTGATGGCAGTATTCTTTCCGGTTGATATTGCGTCGTCGATGGCGATTGGAACTGCTGAGGTGCAATACCTGTGAATTGCGCGCATCGCATCAAGATTTATCTTGTTCGAACATCCACCTGGCCGGATTACAATTTTTACGTATTGTGTAGGTGACGAAACGATTAAATTATAATAATTAAAAATGTCAGCTGTTCCTCCAGGAATTGTAAAATCAGAACTGTTCACACCCGGAATAAATCCTCCGGCTGTGAGTGAACCGGAAGCGGTGAGGTCTATACACGTAGCGTTATCATCGGCCATGCGAATCCGGATTGTATCACCAGCGCCTATGGCCGAGCTTAGACGTACGATGATCGAATCGTTGTCGTTGTTAAATTGTGCGGTATTGGCATTTGATCCATTGGATGCATCAAAATCCCCAATTGCCTCATCGGGAGTCGTGATGCTGTTTTGATATTGAATGCTATCGATGTATACAGTATCGATACGGTAATATTCGCTCAACGTACAAATGCCATTATCGGGTGTCGTAATTACAATTGTTGCCTGTGAACATAACGGCGTGTTGTCGCATACCTGGTAACGCATGGTGTCGATTCCCTGGAATAACCAGCCAGGCGTATAAGTAACACTTCCATTTCCGTTATTTGTGAACGTCCCGTGATTGCCGCCTCCGATGAAGGAAATGGAATTGACCATGTTGCCGTTCGGATCCGAGTCGTTGGATAATACATTTATGGTTCTGCTGGATGTATTACAAAGATTCGTGTACCGGATCGTGTCATTCACAGCTACCGGAGCCGAAGAAGGAGGGAAGATGGAAACGCTTACAGGGTTAATTGTACTTCTGCCGCATGCATCTGTAATTTTACAGTAGATGAAAGCAGGAGTTTGCGAGACCACTACAGGAGGAGTGTAATTTGTTGTAGCCGAATTAACGGCTGAAAATGTTCCCCCGATCGTGGAATACCATTTATAGGTAAACGATGAAAGCCCTACCGGAGAAGAGGGTGTTGCTGTAAGATTATTATAAAGCACTCCGCTGTTCATCAGTGATGGAACGTTTGCATAAGAAACACCGGGCGATTTATCGGGCGCAACTATCAAAGCATAATTGAAAAATTCCCTTTGTGCCGAAACCTCCTCGGCGTTGTTGCCTCCGATATCATGGCCTCCCTGGTACATGACATAACCCCGGGCAGGGTTGTCAAAACCCCGACCATATAATGTCGCTGCTGCAGGCCCGTTCGATTTACCCGGTATGTCATGATGCGTAGGATCGTAACAAGAGATTTTCACTCCCGGATACCAGTCGCTTCCCGGTTTTGAGGGAAGAAATAATTCATCATGGCCTTTATGTGCATCATCCTCCGGCCCAATCATCTGAAATACCGGATCGGAAACGTTCATGTAGCTGTATGGTGGAGTGCCTTTCTTTGCAGATTTGAGTAAGCCGCCGGTACTCAGGAACCTGAGACTTTGAGAGGGATTCGAATGATTGAAACCCTTATCTCCTTCCATATTACCCGCAGTCTTCCCTCCGGCCCAGATACTCCCTCTTGAATTCAGGTTCCAGAAAAACAGATTCTGATGCGAATTCCATTTGGCATCTGAATGCGGCGACATAAATAAATCATCGCAGCTGTTAAGCATGGCCGGAGTACGATAGTAATAAGCAGTAGAAGGAATATCTGCTTCGTCGAGAATTTTTTTACTCCGATTTGCGTCATGCGGATCGATAGCCCACTTTGGAGCTGATCCCAGCGTCAGCGTTACATCTAAACTTATCGGGTATATGGTCGTTACTCCAATAACTCCTTTAGCCTGCCAGGATGCGATGAGAGCATTCACGGCTGCTGTCCGGAATTCAGCATGTATGATGAATGTACCTCCCCTGTAATTCTGGCCATTGTAAGTGAAATCAATCCCGTCTTTTATCTTCGATGGATTGATTACCCATTTGACAGGTACATCATAATTCTTGATTAATTCATAAATTAAACCATAAGGCTTGAGTCCGTTGGAAGGCGTCTGCGGAGCAATACCCATATTGATAATGAATGACCCGGTGCCGAAAGTCTCATTTGCTGCAAAGCCTGTATGCCTGGTTAGTACCAGCACGATTAAACAAACTATAACTCTTTTCGCTAAACTGAAATTAGAAAATAGCGGAAAGGAGAGACGTCGTTGTTTTAATTGAACAAATAAAGAAGCAACCGTGCTATTAATATTCATTATTCTTACCCTCGCCGATTTAAATAATTGCTTATCCTGAACCGGACATTGATAGAATCTATATACTATATATAAATGAAAACGATACCTTCCCGAATTGCAATTTGCCCGGGGAACTTACACTTTATTATTACCGGAATTTCAGGAGTCGTTTTGACTTAATGACAGTAAAAACGACATTTTTAGCCGTAACAGGCATTCCCCACATTGGGAAATTCCTTGAAATTATTCTCAATGTTGCGCATGGTTGTGCATCGTATTTTGTTTTATTCCTTACGATTTTTTTTGTAAGTTTCTCTATCGCCAAATGATTATGTAAATTGGCTTTCAAACAAGTAAAAATGTCCAGATTTCTATCATTTTTGATTTTTATTTTCACCTGTATAATTGCTTCCGGGCAACAAAAAAACATACCTGATTTATCTGAATTACAAGAAGCAGATATCAGGACATTCAGAATCAAATCAACATTTAATGATCCTGCAAACGCAGGCATGCATGTCGAATACCCTCTCCAGGATTATTATCACAAGCCATTTCTTTCTGCTCCTGCTTTCACAAACTCTTTAATCGCTGACGTAACGCCTCCATCGGATCCCTCAAACTTTGTTGTCCATACATCAGGCACCTTCAGCGTATATGTAGAATTCGACCCGTCAGCTGATCCGGAATCGGGAATCAGCTATTACGCATTTGCCATCGGCACAGCTCCGGGGCTGACAAATATCAGGTATTGGCAGAGTCTTGGTACCAGCACGACCACCCAGTCATTCAGCCTCAGTAGCCTGGGAATCACGGAAGGTTCAGTATTTTATTTTTCATTCTATGCGGTGAACGGAGCAAATCTATTAAGCAATACAGTGAGTACTCCGCCAATTACCATGAACTGGGAGGATTACGGGGACGCATCAAATAATCTTACAATCATATACTCTGGTCAGGGTTACGATACTGACGGCACAACGCCAATCGCCGGCTGGACCCCGTCACAGATAAATACCTTCGATCATTTTATTTCAAGGATGCTGCCCATTATTAAGGATATTTACGGACCGCCGTCAAAACCTAATACCATTACACTCGTGAGAAATCTTTATTACAGTGGTTCTAATATATATTTTCCAAACTCAAACCAGATTCATAAGGATGATTCATTCTATCCGCAACTGCTCACTCACGAACTCATTCATGCCTTTCGTGATGATGTGATTCTCGCAATGGATGCCAGCTGGAATTACCATCCAAAACTCAGCGGGTTTGAAGAATCGTTTGCTCAGGGGGCAAGTTATGCCTGCATGAACAGATATGTACAACTTTATCCGAACGATCCGATCGTAAATTCAACCTCACTCTTCGGTTCTTCCATGGACTGGGACTATGACTTCAGAAATGTATCAAACATCACTACTGAAGATTTCTGGAGCGACTATGGCGGCATGCTCATCTATTGGGAGCGGTATGAATTAGGTGCAGCTGCCATGAGAAAGATGCAGCTCGAGGATACGATGATGTACAGGAAATTCAATATTGCTTATTACAATTATCTGAACAGTCATCACCAGGCAACTCCGACACGAAGTCTTTGTGTGGATCTGCTTTCTTCCATTCTTCCTGTTGTAGAAGGAATACCGACGACTGACTGGATTAATAAGCAGCGGATTTTTGATTGCACCATTCAACCCGGGTATAAAGGATGGGTAAGGACGCAGCATTATCCATGGTCAGAATATATAATCTTCCAGCGGCTGCATTATTATGAAACTTTTTCCAATGGAAGTGATTGGGCCCATTATAACAACAATACAAGTTCCTGGATATTTTATAATCTGAACGGCAGTACCGGAGCGGGAACTGTTTATGATTACAACAATTCAATTGTTTCACAGAGGAATTTAATCATTTCAAATAATCCCGGCGGATTTGGAGATCAGGTTTTGAATTTCAGCACCGATAATGATGTGTTGCCATGGCCCGGAGGAAATGCCTCAGATTATCTGCTTAGTATGAATCTGCTTGGTCTCTACAAGCTTCAATTCACTTTCGGCAGCACGTCAACAATTGCATATCGTGTGATGGGAAATCAATTAAGAAATACGACCGGGGTTTTTGGCGGCATACTACACGCAAACGGCGGGCATCTCTTTATAGATCATGATGGATTTCCGCTCGAACCACAACTCAATCTGACAAACGGAGCATTCTGGGGAAGCCGTTCCTGGGCCTCTCTGCCGAACATACTAACAGGCGGCAAAGATTCCAGGCCCGGTAAACTTACATTTCGGTATTTTGATGCATCCGGAAATGCATTTCGTACGAAGCGGAATATCGATTACGGAAGTTCTTCGGGAAATCAGCTTTTCCTGCTTGATGTAAACGAAATGATCCCCTGTGACAATGGCGAAATTTTTTCAAACGAAACCGATGATGATTGTGACGGACTCGTTGATGAGCCTTCTCCGGTTACCCTCAATTTAAAATTGTTTATCGAAGGCCTTTATCTTTCAGGCGGTATGATGACTCCCGCCTTGTTCAATTCCGGCGTCAGCATTGATCAGACAAAGTGTGATTCGATAGTTATTGAGCTGCATGGATCGGAAGTGCCACATTCGCTTTTATTCAGTACAAAAGGAATTATTGATATTAATGGAAATGGAAGTTTTGTGTTTCCACAGGCAACTAACAACAATTCTTATTATATCGTGATTCGACATCGCAATTCAATAGAAACCTGGAGTGCGATGGATGTTTTGTTTGACAAGGCTGAAATCAATTATAATTTTTCGGGATTTAATTGAGTGCCGGGTTTTTAATTCTTCCCCCTGATTTCCACGAGATATTCCACAATTGCATCTCTAACGGAAGAATCGGCAATGGAGAAGATATTTTGCATCAGGGGTTATTGTGACGAATATCAAATAATTTTATGGAACTGCAAGTATTTGTTTGCTTCTAAACTCCGTTTTACAGATCAACTCACAACTCATGGATGTTTGACGTATTTTTTTTCCCTTTTAAAGATTTATAAGAAACCGCAGCAAGTGCCACGAATAGTAAAAATTTGCCGGCGTATTCCTTAATCCGAATTCCTGATTCACTTTCCATCGACATTGCAAATCCCCTTTCGCTGCCTGACAAATAATCTAAAAGGAAAAAGGCTGCATACCATAAAATCACCATATATAAGGCAATGTAAAAGGAGACTCTCATTTTTTTTATCCAGAACACATTCGGTAAAATTCCAAAACATATAAATGGAATCATGAATTTATACCATTGCGATCCTGTAACCATACTCAACATGAAATTAAACTCATCACTGCTGCCGGTACGCAGTGTAGCCAGTAAATTTATCGAGATAGCACCAAGAAATAGAATTCCTCCCGTTAAAATAAGTGTGTTGATCGTAGTAGTGAGAATCTTCTGATCGGGACTTTTTAATCCTGGTTTTAGAATCTTAACAATGAGCATCAGCGGAACAAGAATTTTCGCACCAAGGAAAATGCTGTCCGACAAATAACTGAATAAACCAAGTAAAAAGGAAATCGTGCTATTGCTCATAAATCAACACTAATTCTACTTCGTAATTATGAATTTGATATTGCATATTTTTTACAGAACCACCTGATCATGGAGTCGAGTGAATTCAGTGAAACAGAATCTGTACTGGATTTTTGGCCAATCTCATTCATCTCGTCATGTATCAGGTTATACAGCACGGCATCCCTGTATGGCCTTTCAAGAAGTCTAACGGCCAGCTTGTATTTTTCTGCCTGAGGAATCAGCCTTACTGTTTTGCTTTGTTGAAATTCGCCCTGTTCCACCATTCTTTCATAGGTATCTTTAATATACAGATTAAGAAAACGGATGTATGCAGGACAGTTCATGGCGTCAGGATTTTGAATGAATGTCTTCGTCTCAAAGCTAAAAAATGCCGAATCACCCCGGATGTTTTCTATCTTCATTCGTTTCTTCCAGAGATAATAGAGTTTGTCAGACCCTATTCCATAGTTGATCGTGTTTAAAACATATTTTTTAAAATCAGAATTCGTCGAATCATTTTCAAAATAATTGTAAAAAAAGTCGAGCTGTTTCTGTTTTCTGCTTTCTATGTATAACGAGAACTGATGGATATCCATAAAGTTTGAAGCGATATAATATTCATTTTTTACTTCAGGATGATAAAAAAACGAGTCCAGGAATTGTATAAGAAATGAATTGTTTCCGGAACCCGGTCCGGAAGAAGTAATCACCGGTTTGTTTTCATTTCCTTTGAAATTAATCTCGAGGCGATTACCCGGCTCCAGGAATAGATTGTTTGCGAGTATAACGTTTCCGTTTTGAATGTTAAAAACAAGCGGCCTTTGATTATGAAGGATAAAGGAATAATGTCCATCCTTGTCAGCGACTGAAGAATCCAACGCAGTCTTATTATCGATATATAGAGACATTGAGTCGGCATAAGTGCAGAAATAAATTTTCCCTCCGGAAGCATTTTCAATTCTGCCCTCAACAACAGAGGAGCCGGGACTTATCTTTTCCTTTACGTTACAGGAAAAAAGAAATGGAATTACTGCAACGGATAATATCAGAAATCTCTTAAGTAACTGCATGTTCGTTGACAATGAGGCTGCAATAATAACACTTATCATTTAAAAGGGGACTGTAAAAAAATTTATCATACCCGATCGCGGCTCATCCTGGAAACAGCGCCATTTCAGAGTCATAAAATAAATAAACCCGTAATGATCTAAAATGAATCACCACGGGTTTTGGAAAAGAAAATTGTCAAATAACAAATCGGCAGTTATTCAATCATTTTGCCTTAAGGGAACGGATGTATGTAATGACAGTCCATCTTTCGTTGTCGCTTAACTTTTCTTTGTAAGACGGCATCGGTTTTCTTCCTTCAGTGGTTTTCCAGTAAGCTTCACCATCTGTTACTTTTGCAAATTCATCACCCGTAAAATCTCCGCATGAGATATCGATCTTCTCAGCCTTTGTTCCATCGCCCTTGCCTTTTACTCCATGGCAGGATTTGCAGTGTTGAGAATAGAGTTCCTTGCCTTCTTTCAATGCTGCTTCATCTGCCTTGATCGGGTTTTTGGCTTTAATGGCAGACTCAGGGGCCGGCCATGGTTTTCCTTTTGGTTTATCCTGCGCCTGGATATTATTAAGTCCAATGAACAGAAAAGCACCGAGAGCAACAATTGCAAATAGATTATTTGCATTCATTAATTTTGATTCCATGATTTCTTACTTTTTAGAATTATTTATTTTAATTAAATGCTTGCTTATTTTTTTAATTTTAAATATTTGTGTTATCACATAGATTAATGTTCCCCAAATTCCAAGGATAATCAGGTTAGAGACTACAATGAAATAAATCGGAGCATTTTCTCTCGATGCATATAATGAGCGACCCATTTCTTCTGCCTTAACCTTTGGAATTCCCCAGTTGATGTTTTCTTTTGTTTCCAGGGTGCCGTAATTCTCATCGTCTTCAATTTTAGCGATTACAGTAAGGTTCCCCTTTTCATCGCCTGGAATATCTTCAGGGAAATTAATTTTGGCGATTCCATTTTCATCAGTAGTTGCATCGTCGCCAACGGGCAACTGGCTGAAAAGTCGCTGGACATAAATTTTAACGGCCACTTCGCTTACCGGCTTTTCTTCTGAGATAACCTGTACTTTGCAAACTTTCGTACTGTCCTCCATTTCGAAACTCAAAGTCATTTTTGCCTCCTTTTCCTGCGCAAACGAAAAAAGCGAAACAAAGATAAACCCCGTAATCAGCTGGAATATATAATGAACGTTTTTCATCTAATTATCTATTTATAATTTATGATTTCATCTTTCCCTTCCAGTCTTCCTTCCGCGACTTCCCAGACTGAAATGATCGGGAAGAATTTTGAAAACAATGTCACTATCAATAATAATGCAGCAAATGTTGCCCCTACAATCGTCATCTCAACCAGGCTTGGCGTATAGTGCTTCCAGGATTCGGGAACATCCTGTATCGGAAGATACGGATGTGCAAGCCCTGGTATAACAATCAGGTACCGTTTAAACCATGCGGCAATTACAACAAATACTGCTATGATTGTAAGCGGTAACGGCTTACGAACCCTCTTAAAGAGCGGTAATGTTGCCGGTAAAATCATTCCGAAAAATACAACAGACCAGTATAATGGAGCATCTTCGCCAATGAAAAGGCTCAGTAAATGATTTGCATGCAGGCCCGACATTTTATAAGCCGGTACAAGATATTCGTTAACGTTAAAATAAATGTAAACGAATGACATCAACGCAAGTGCCTTGCCGAGTTTGTCGAAGTGCATCTCCGTGAGATAATTCTGGAGGCTGTATGCTTTTCTGATTACAAAGACGGCTATAATCATTCCCGCTACACCAAGAAGGAAAGCTCCTGAAACGAAATAGGCTCCGAAGTTGGTGCTATCCCATTCCGAACGCAACGTCGTTGCAAACAGCCAGGCTGTAACCGTGTGTATCGAAATACCAAGTGGTATGACCATAATGGTTAATATCTTCATGCACTTCTTCAGAATTCTCCACTGCTCTGCTGTTCCCTCCCAGCCGAACGACAGGAAGTCGTACATCTTCATTTGCCATTTTGGTTTGTTCTGAAGGTGATTCTTGCAGGTAGACATCGACGGAATTAAAGGAATGTATAATAGAACCAGGCTCGTCGCCAGATAAGTCATGATTACGATTATGTCCCAGACAATCGGCGATTGAATTCTTCCGTGTATTACAAGATAATGCAGCCTGTCCGGACGACCCATGGCGGCAACAATACTTACTCCCGCAAGCATGATTGCCCCCAGTGCAATCACTTCTGCTATCCTCGACAATGGCCTGTACCATTCGAAGTTGGTCAGTTTAAGGACGGCAGACATTAATACACCTATTAAACTGAGCGCAACGAAGAATACGAAGTTTGAAATATAAACACCCCACATCGTATAATCCCTCAGCGAAACAGTGACATACTTACTCTTAGTTTCCTGGATATAATATGCATAAAGTCCGAGCAGGCAGACAAGAACTAAAAATGCAATCCATACCTTGCCCCACTTGCCCAGATGTTGTACAGGACGGAGTAAATCTCTCTTCATCACCATATACTCTTCCTGCGTAAATGTTTCGTAGGTAGTCGCTTCTTTTGGATTAAATGCGCTCATAATAATTGATGTTTTTATTCCTCCTTGTTGTGTTCTTCAGTGGCATCTTCAAACGGAAATTGTCTCTTCACCGGAGGCAGATAATAAACTCTGGGTTTTGTTCCAAGCTCTTCAAACTGGCGATAGCCTGCCCGGCTCCTGAGCAATTCTTTCAGGCGGAATGTTTCTTCGCCATTTGTAACTGTGTCCTCATATTCGTCACCGAAAAAGATCGTCCCGTTTGGACATTCAGTCACGCATTTAGGTAATTCACCCTTTGCAGCATGACCGGGACAAAAATCACATTTCGAAACAGTGCCAACCGTTGAAGACTTCGTCGTACAACAGTGATCATCTGTACAGCCGTTTTTCTCGCTGTAAGCGACTTGCTCAGGCCTGCCAAAATTGAATGTCCGTGCGGAATACGGACAAGCGGCCATACAAAATTTGCAACCGATACATCGATCGCTGTCTACAGCTACAATGCCGTCTGATCTTTTAAATGTTGCATCAACAGGACATACTTTCGTACATGGAGGATTGTCGCAGTGATAACAGGGTTGAGGAAACCAATATGGAGAAGCAAGTTCTGAATCCTGCATCTTTTTTACCTTGATGTATTCCACCGGTGGGAGCATGTTGTGCATATGCTGGCAGCCTTCCACACACTTTCTTTCATTGGCACATCGTGCAAGATCGATGACCATAACAAATTTTCTGCCTTCTATTCCCTGTCGGATCTGTTCCTTCGATAAATCGTATTCTGTTGCATGATGGGTAACATGAGAACTGTCTACTTCCAGAAGTTTGCCATCGGCGGTCAGCACCTTTACTTTCTTACCCGTCTCCTCTTTTTCGCCACCGATGAGTTTATTTTGAAGAGCTAAACCGGCTAAGGTTGCACCTCCGGCAAGTAATCCGAATTTGAGAAATTTTCTGCGATCGGAATTTTCATTTTCTTTTTCCATAAAATCTTTTTTCAGCTTTTCTCATATAAAGATATACTTATTCCAGAATGAATTTCATTCAACAATTATTTGAATCCCCATTGACGGGTAATATTAAATCCGATCAACATATCACCTTCAAAAAAATCATTCTTATTGAAGACCCTGAAGTCCTGGTTCATGATTTCCTGTGAAGAACAGACAAATACCTGGAACTGGTGGCTGCCTGTGGAAACCTCATAGCCGATTCCAAAATTTGGTTTAGGCCTGTAGATTTCATCCATGTCGGAAACATTCAGCAGGTAATCGTATTCGATCAATACCGAGGACTGTGGGCTGAATTTATATCGTCCTGCGAATGAAATGCCGTAGAAGTCGTTTTTCCCATAAACGGAATCGATGATGTTGAAGTGTGAGTACGTGCCTGCCACCTGTGCAGAAATCTTACTGGTGAACTTTCTGCCTACTATGATTTCGTTGAAATAGGAAAACTTGTTTGCTTTTTTAAATTCATTTTCCTGGTTGATGAAATTTTCATCTTCCAAAGAACTCTTTGAAACATCTCCATAATATGTTACGGAAACCGGAACTCCTTTCCCCTTGGTCTGTTTAAGAATGATTGCCTTGCCCTGTAGGTCGTACTGCATTTTATTTTTTGTAACTCCTGCCCCAAGTGAAATTCGTTTGGTGATTCCATAACTCATTCCAAGCCTGATATTGGCCGGCGCATAGATTCCAAACAGGTCGTCTGAATTTTTTACCAACCCGAACCGGTGCTGGATCATAAATTCAAGAGATTTATGCCCGTTATTTTCTATCGTCTGATTGTTTATCAAAACAGGATTTTCAAAAGTTGCTTTTACATATTCTTTTGCTGCAACCGGAGCGCCTGCTTCTGTGGTTTCCTGTGAATACGATACAGCTGTGATCGCCAGTAAAATCAGAAGTGAAATTCCCTTTAACAAATAATTTTTACGGTAATTCATATTTTTTATGTGTTAGTTGTTTTGTGCTCCTTGTTCAATCCATGCCAGGATGTATCCGATCTCTTCTGCAGTGAGCGGTGCTGAAGGCGGCATTGGATTAACGGGCGAAATAATTCTTTTATAAAGTAAACTTTCTTCAGCATTTGATGTGTCCACGTAACCAAGCCCGGTTAATTCATTGTAAGCGTTTGGAGCGGATAAGTCCGGCGACGGTCCGCCACTTACGTGACAGGTTGGAATTGCACAATCTGCAGTGAAGATTGGTATAATGTCCTCTGAAAAACTTACAGGCTCAGTAATTTCAACCGGTGCTGTGGTATAATAATCTTTTTCACACCCGATTAAAAAAAGCAGGCTTAATGATACAATCGTTAGAAGGCCGTATTTTTTCATTTTCATTTGAATGTGAGAGTTTCTTTTGCAGAGCCAATATGATTTTTTCCGTCGTTATCCATCAGCGCAACACCAAATGTGTAGCTCTTGTTTGCAGCGACATCGAACTGAGCATCGTCAGCATTGTTTGTTTTTAATTTACGAACCAGCAGAACCTGGTAAAGCGTGTGCACGTTTGTGCCGGGGAGCATGGCATCTTTTATCTGAAGTGGTGTAAGGTTGCTGGTTGCAGTTATGTCGGCATTGCTGCCGTCAGGAGTCTGAAGGTAATAACCCGGTACGCCCGACAATCCTCTAAGGAAAGCAACCACATCATCTCTCTCCTGGCTGTTTAAAGTGCCCCAATACGGTCCCATATCAGCTACGAAATCCATGCTCGACATTAATGCTGAGCGGGATTTTTTATTTTGTGAAATGTGATTGATCGCTCCTTCGGTTCCGCCCTGACCGCGGTTGCCATGACAACCGGCGCAATCACCCGGAGGCGATGTCCTGTTATAAATGGAATCTCCTCTTTGTGCGTCACCAAGGAATGGCGATTTATTTAAAATGTAAAAAGCAGGATCGAGAATCGATGACTGTCCGTTAGGTAATGTAACAGATTGAGACGAGCCATCCCATTCATATGCCGGACCGGAACGATCAGTACTGCCTGCAGCATTTCGTTCAAACATTTTTTGTCCGCCATCGTCGACCATGCTGTCCGTTTTGGCAATCATGTCTTCTGCATAACCCATAGGAGCCGATTTAGCTATATTCCAGTTCCAGAGATCGATACTTCCGGCAGTCGGATACATGTAGTTTTCTCCTGCAGCAGAGTGGCAGGAAGCTGCACATCCAACATTTGAAAATGTACCTGAGGGACTTGAAGCAGAATTTATCTCAAATGCAAATGCTAAACGGTCGGTGTTGCGTTGGGATGTCCAGCCACTTACCGCATCTGTCTTTAACGGGTCGACTGGTCCGCCAAACATCCAGCTGGAATTTGAAAGATCAACGTCTGAGTCGATCCACTCCGCCAGGATATAAATGTTGTCATTGTCATAGGCGGCCTTTAAGATCAACCCGGGATCATCACCGCCATTAAATGATGCAAGCCCGGTATATGTGCCTGTCATGTTCAGCAAACCATCACCATAAAGATTGTTTGTACTCAGATTTCCGGAACTCACTTTCAGATAATCAGCAGTTTTCCAGTAAGCCGAAGTGAGTGACACCGGAGGGCTGTTTACAAATTTTGCTTCCAGGGTTGATGTTGGTTCTGAAGTGTCAGGTGGCGGAGGAGTGTAGTAATAATCCTTCTCACAGGAAACCATCATTACAATTAGCAGGATGAAGATGCTGACTTTAACAGGATGCTGAACGTATTTCATAATTTTTATTTTAAAAGAAACTGATGTACCGTCTTCCTGTTTAACTTTCCTCTTGAATCGATACATCAGTTTTTCTTTTACTTAGATAATGAGATTAAAAATTAGATGTGATATTCAGAAACATTAGAATTGAATCAGTGATTTTTATAGAACACAGCATTGATTGTCATTTCCATTTCATCGGAAGTGGAAATTGACCAGACACCATAGGTTTTATTGTTCGCTGCTGTTACGTTGGTAATAGCTTCAGAAGCCTTAGGCACCGGCCAATATGGAACGGTTGACTGGTTATCCATGTAATCAGACCTGTTGAATTTAAAAGTAGCTGTTAATCCTGCCCTGAGTTTATCATACGTTCCGTCATTGTTGGTGTCGAAGTCCCTCATCCCGTTGAAAGACAAATGAATATCTACGTTGTTAACGATAGGCTCACCATTTGTATGACCGGGAGCATTCAGCCACCTGTTAAATGTTAACGTACCATGCATTGTGTACCCTTCGTGTGAATCGACTGTAATTGAATTACAGTGGAATTTAGCTGTATCGCTCAATGGATCCACCTGTGTTTTTAAAGTGTCTAGGTAAACAATTCCTAAATAATTCAAACCACATTTTCCCAAACCGTCTCTTCCAGGTTCTCCGGTATTATAGGTGGAAAGCTGCACCCAAAAATCAATTACAGCAGCGGATATGTTTGTTTCATCAAACTGGAATTCCGGATTGAACAGAAAATTATTAAATCTTCCAGTCAACATAGTAGAAGAAAAATCATAATACTTGGATTGCCAGTTCACATTCGAGTGTGATTTTTCAAATGTCCAGGTTGTGTCGATTGCTGCAGTTCCCGGTACAAATACTCCTGTATCATTCGGGTCAACATAAACGGTGTCATGAACCGTATTAGTAACTGTTTCCGTATCTTTTTTACATTGAGTTAAGAATAAACTCAATCCTGCGATGGTTAATATTGCCAGTGCGAGGAAATTTTTTTTGTTTTTCATAATGTTGTTTTTGTATTGACCTGTTGAAATGATTTATTGCGCTTTGTTTTATTTTTTCTGAGTCCAAATCTCCAACCTTACGAATTTTTATAAAATGATTGGCCTCATATTTAATGCAAGTTTGATATGATTTGTATCATGTATTCCGGGATACTTCATTATTTCTGGCTCATTCTGATTATTGATATGGATTGCTGCCGAATTGATATCGGAATACCAGGCAAAATGATTTAGATCCCCTTGTGTTTTCATTATTTTCATCTAAATTCGTCGAATTGCCATTCAATTCATCAAATTCAATTATAGTTTTTCATGATCCGAAGGAACTGGGCCGTTTTTGGTATTGTTTTTTGTACTTTCATTTTGATTCATGCTTTAGTTTCCAGTTGCTCCAATCCTCAGTCACCCGCCGATTCAAAGGCCGAAGCGTTGCAGGAAGCCAAATATATTGGAGGCGAACAATGCAGAACGTGCCATCCTCACCAATTTGATGACTGGAAAAAATCAGATCATTTCAAAGCCATGTCCCCGGCAAATGATTCAACCATATTGGGAAATTTTAATAATGCAACATATATAGCAGATGGCGTCACTAGTAAATTTTTCAAAAGAGACGGTAAATATTTTATTAATACACAAGGTGAGGATGGCGGCAATCATGATTTTGAAATTAAATATACATTCGGATACTATCCATTGCAGCAATATCTTGTTGCATTTCCCGGAGGACGAATGCAGTCGACACGCCTAAGCTGGGATGTAAAAAATAAAAAATGGTTTCACCAGTATGCCGGGCAAAAGATTCATCATCGCGACTGGCTTCACTGGACAGGGAACAGTCAGAACTGGAATACTATGTGTGCCTCCTGTCATTCTACTGATCTCAGGAAAAATTACAACTATTCATCGGACGAGTATCATACTGTGTGGAAAGAAATAAACGTAAGCTGTGAAACATGTCACGGCCCGGGTAGCAGACACATCTCTTTCATTCAATCAAGCGGATACAAGAGCGGAGAAAAGATTACCAACTCTGGATTTATTTATTCGCGCGATACAATTTCAAAGTTACAAATCAACTCCTGTGCACCCTGTCATGCCAGGAAGAGCGACATTTCTGGCGATTGGGTTAATTCCCCGGAAATCATGGACAACCTGATTCCGGAGATTATCAGTAATGAATATTATTTCCGCGACGGACAGATAAACCAGGAAGATTATGAGTATGGCTCATTTCTTCAGAGTAAAATGTTTAAACACAATGTGCGATGCAGCAATTGTCATAACCCGCACTCCGATAAGCTCAGGATAGAAGGAAATAATTTATGCCTCAGTTGTCATAAATCAAAATATGACTCGCCCGATCATCATTTTCATGAAATGTTTACAGAAGGATCTCAATGTATCAATTGTCATATGCCAATGAAAACTTACATGGGGATCGACAACCGCAGAGATCATTCTTTCCGTATTCCACGGCCTGACCAGTCGGTTTCTTACGGCACCCCGAATGCCTGTACGGGCTGTCATAAAAATAAATCCGATGAATGGGCTTCTTCAGCAATTATCAAATGGTACGGAAACAAAAGGAAATATCATTTTTCAGATGACCTGGCTCCGGGGAGTCTGTTGAATAATGAAAGCGAAGAACATTTGCTGCGATTATTAAGCGATACCGCACAACCTGCAATTGCCCGGGCAACTGCTGCTTATTATCTCGGTAATTTAGTCAGCGAAGGAAGTGCAAGAGGACTTCTTTCTGTTTTACAGGATAATGAAGCGCTCGTTCGTTATCATGCAATTCGCTCACTGGAGAATTTTGACAGGAATGTTTGGATGGACCACGTTTACGGAAACCTCTCTGATAATGTTCGGGCTGTGCGTATAGCTGCCGCAGATCTCTATCATAAGCTGCCATTGGAAAAGATTCCTTCTTCTTTTTTATCAGCATATCATGCTGCAGATGCCGAGAATAAAAATTTCCTTCACTATCAAACTGATTTTTCAGTAGGGAATGTCATGCTCGGCGATTATAATTTGCAGGATGGGGATAATGTGAGTGCAATTGCTAATTATTTAAGGGGGTTAACAAAAGACAGCCTGATGAATTATGCGAGGCTGAATTTGTCGGTGGCCTATAGTAGTATCGGAAAAAATGAAGAAGCATTAAAGACTTTAAAAGAGGCAGCAGCAATTGATCCTGAAAATGACAGAGTGTATTATAACCTGGGACTCCTGTACTATGAATTGAATGATACCGCATCCGCCTTGATCAATTTCAGAAAGGCCGTTCAATTAAATTCCCTAATTCCGGGACTGTATTATAATTTTGGTTTAGCACTAATGAATCAGAAAAAACTAAAAGAGGCGGAAAAAATATTTTTAAGGGGAATCAGCATATTTCCTGATGCATTAAATTTAAATTATACTTTGGCTTTTCTATATTTGAATCAAAATGATTCTCAAAAAGCAAAGCCTTATATTGAAACTTTGTATCGGTTAGATCCTCAAAATTCCGAATATCAGTCAATGTACAGAAAATTTGGTTTATTAAATTGAAAATTAAGACATATGAAAAAAAGTTTACTCATAAGAGCAGCTCTTATTTTCTTTATCAGTTCTCTTTTTGTAACTGAAATAAGAGCGCAGTTCAATTCTCAGGCTAATCGCAATTTCAGCAGGGAATCGCTTGCGTTTAAACCCATCAGGATCGAAAAGACCCTCTTCAGTGAAGATGCTGTCGATGACACTCTGTATATAAAGAAAAGATTCTGGCGGGCTTCCGGTGAATTAATGTTAGTACAAGTGATTCCTTGGGCATATAACTATTTTGTAAGAGACGCAGAATTTGCTCACATCACCTGGGAAAGCATCTGGTATAACATGCATTTTAAAAACTGGGAATGGGATGATAATAGTTTTAATACAAATCAGTTTGCTCACCCATATCAGGGAAACATGTATTTCAGTTCTTTCAGAACCAATGGATATAGTTTCTGGGAATCGGCACCTGCTGCTTTTATAGGCAGTTATATGTGGGAAGTTGCCGGTGAAACTCATCCCGCTGCTCCCAATGATTTACTCAATACAGGATTGGGTGGAATTTCTCTTGGTGAAATGACCTATCGTTTTTCGAACTTAATTGTCGATAACAAACAAACAGGATTTAAACGGCAGGTTAATGAAGTGCTTGCATTCCTCGTCAATCCCATGAACGGGCTGAACAGGATCATCGACGGAAACTGGGGCAGGGTAAAGGCTAACCCGCCAGGCAGGGTACCCGGTTTTCTCAGCGGTAACTTCGATGTCGGCTACAGGCGGTACAGTCAGAATGTCGATGACGTATTCACAAAAGGCAATAACGAATTTTATGTCAGGGCAAGTATTCAATATGGAAATCCATTTACAGATTTCGAAAAACCATTCAGCAGCTTTGCTCTCATCGGCGAATTAGGAGCTTCCGATTCCGCCACTCTCAATAACCTGCAGGTTGTAGGCAGTCTCTATGGAAATACCCTGAAGGAAAATGAAAGTGTAAATCATATATTGTTGGTTACAATGAATTATGATTATATCAAGAATACTTCTATACAGTTTGGCGGACAAAGTTTTAGTTTAAAGGTGCTTTCTGACCGGATCTATAAAAATAACAATCACTTTTACACTGAAGCAGGCATCATAGGAATTGCCATTGCTGCCATTCCCGACGATTATCTGTCATATGGCGAAGGAAGAAACTATGATTTTGGTCCCGGTGGAGGATTAATTTTAGGTTCCCGGCTGAGCTTGAATGATAAATTCTGGTGGAATATTAATTATAAAGGTCTATGGCTGCATACCGTGAATGGAAATGCTTCTGATTTCTTTATCAGTAATGGTTCTACAGATGTCAGGTACTTTATATCTTCCCAATTTTCACTCCAGGCCCAAATCGGTTATATTGTTCAAAACAGCAACTACAGGGATTTTGAAGACACCATAAAAAAATATCCTTACGGAAGAATCGGAATTGGATTTACTATCGGTTCCAAAGAACATATTTAGAAAAATATGGGGTTTAGTCTGCACAGAGAATTCAATTCTCCAGTGATATATTAAAAATCAATCCGGTTTCCACGTCGCTAAAATCATCTTTTAACCTGTACGATGTTACTTTGAGATGGTTGCTGTTACGGCTCAAGGTGAGATAATGAAACATCGGTTTGTAATCTTTTGCAAGATCTGTATAGCCTGATGGTTTGGTTTTCTGCGGATGATTTAACCCGCCACCGCCACCAATGACCAGAAAATCTTTACCTTTTATTTTAAAGTGCTGGAAAAGATGAGCGTGACCGGTGATGAATAATTTACATTTGTTTGTCTGCAGATATAACGGGACAAATTTTGCCTGTACAGGTTCGGAAGAACCGACAAGTTTACTGTCGCTGTAAGGTGAATGATGACAGCAAACTACAATAGCCTTAATAGCCGCTGAAGAATCGAGCGTCATGAGTTCCTGCTTATACCATTGATCCTGTTTCATGATTTGCGACTTCTCCATCTTTGAAAAATTGGAATTTAAAAAAACGGTAGCCACGGAATCGCTTACAACCGTATAGCCCGTATTTACATGATCCGGAAATCGATCCTGGAAATTTTTTTCACCCTCTTTTTTATTTTTCATCAATTCATGATTGCCGAGACAGGCATGCACCGGCAAACCTGACGACTGGCAAATTACCAAACAGCTGTCGATCGATTCCCATCGATTATTCCTGCACGAAAGGTTTGTTATATCACCCAGGAAATATAATTGTGAAGGATTTCTCTTTGCAATATCGTTAATCAGAATTCGTGTCGCTTCTGTATTCCGGTTACTCTTCAGGAAAACATCTTCTATCCACATCGGAGCCTGCGTGTCGCTGATATAAGCAACTTCGATTCTTCGATCTGAAGTTGTGTCCTGACCGTTTGCAGAAAAGAAGAAGAACAGGAAAGCAATTAGGTTAAATACCAACCGGCTACCAAAGACGGACCTTTTAACTGAATTGACGATTTTATGTATGTCTGCGTACACCCTGAGATCACAAACGAAGGCGGGTTAAAAATATTTCGGGTAAAAAGGATAGTTATAGTGCATAGCCAAGCAGGAATAATAAGGCTATATTCTTATCATCCAATTTGGAAGCGAAGAAAAATTTTGTTTCAGCGCTGATTGAAAGCCTGTTTTTTAGTTTGTGTTTGTAGCCGATCGATCCGGAAAAATCGCCAAGAGATATGGTCGATGCATTATTATCTCCGTTTGGAGTGGATACTTTATTCAGCAAAATCGATTGTCCGGATGCAAAATTGAAATAAAATGTTTTCAAAAATTTCATGTTGACCACTATTTGAATGGGAATGGCATAGTTTGAAATGTCGACACCCGGAACTTCACTGGGGGAGACGGTGTATAAGCGATAATAACCGGTTTCAAATCCAAGACTTAGTAAATATTCAGGCTCCCACATGAATCTTGCAGCAAATGAATAATTCAGTTCCTTTACATCTTTTTTTGCCAGCACAAGATTATTGAAATAGATATTAGGTCCCAGTCCTCCGTATACAACAAAGGCATTTTTCTTTTCTGACGGCGCAGATTCTGATTGCGCTGATGTATTTGATGAAATCATGCAGAACAAAATTCCGATATAAATTATAAAACGATTCATTTTACCAGTGAATTTATATTTTTTTTATTAAAACATCGTGTAATAATCGTACACTATATAGGCCGGATAATCCGTAATCATTCCGTCGAATCTTCCGTTTTCCAGATAGTTTCTGATAATGTTTTTATCGTTTAGTGTCCAGCTATAGACTTTGATTCCGAGCGAGTGTGCCTGGTCGACCTCATCAAGTAATAGTCCTTCGGAATAGCGTGGTCCCCAGTATTCACAACCATTGTCAATAACATCCTGAAGTGATAATTCACACATCGAAGGTAAATCTGAATACGCAGGCCATGCTCTGTATTCATCAATGACTTCCTGTGTTGGAATATCTGCAATGATTATAACATCACGATTTAATGTTGCGGCATGAGCATAAGCATTTCTGACGATAGGTTCGAGATATTTAAATATGTCTGTATTCCCCTTCACGTCAAGCCACATAAATTTCAGTGTGGTTGATTCGATAAAAGCATTGAGTACTTCCTCTACCGATGGGATTTTCTGACCGTCTTTAAGCCGGATATAATCAGACAGCACGCTGAAATTATACTGATCATAACTTCCTGCAAGGGGGCCCTTCAGGGTAAGTCTTGTGTTAATCGTGCCATCGTGAATACAGATGGGAACATGATCTTTGGTCATCCGTACATCAAACTCCAATCCATTCACGCCATAGTCCTCACCGTTTATAACACCATCAAGTGAGTTTTCTGCATAAGGCGGATTGGAAGTAGTTTGTATGCCGTGATGCGCGAAAATTGCAAAGTCATTATTTACATCGTTGTCGCTTTCACGATCGATGATAGCCTGTGAAAAATGCCTGTGAAATTTATAGCTTACAGTCCTGGTATACAAGTCTTCATCGAGATACATGCCCATGATATTGATATTATCTGCAACCTGGTTTTGCAATAATTCAGCAGCGCCACTGTCCTTCGGAATATAAAAGCCAATCTTGCCTTGAGTTGTTTTTTCAGAATATCTCCAGAAGCCGGCAAACTGGATGGAACTGTCGACTGGATTCAAACCATATTTCAGGATAAAATAAATTCCTGATTGGTTACTGAAAAATGAAATACGATGTTTGGAAACTTTACATACAAACTCGCTTCCAAGGTTACCGTTTCCGCCTGAAAGCCTGTAGATTCCTTCCATTTTTTCAATAATAGTGTTTGAAATCGGAACGGTATTTTCCAGGTTGGTTTCCGGATTATAGGGAGGCAGAGTAATTTCATTCTTCGAACACGAAATAAAAATGATCAGGATAAGAATGGTCGTTTTGAATAATTTTATCATGTCGTTTTTTTTAAAAATTTAATCCAAGCTGAACTTCAGGAACGAAGTAACGATAAGAATTTACAGGGAAAGCCGGCCATGCAAGGATGTGGTATCTAAGGTAACTGTATTTAAATCCAAAGGACATGACCCTGTTTTTTGTAATTCTTTGTTCGAGATTGAGTGAAATGCTGTATCCGTTCAAATAGCCGTCGTCAAACGTTATTACATTGCCACCTTCATTCAGGTTGAGAACATTTGTCCAGTACAGATCACTTCTCAATGTTAGAGCCATTGTCTGGAAACTGTAACCGATTAACAGAGATGGTTGTTGCTCCCATCCTGTCAGAGTTGTATGAAAACCGAATTGTTTTAACACACCATAATTATAAACTACCTGGTATCCTAAACCAAAATGCCAGTTACTTGCAGAATAATTCCAGGACGGACCGAGGGTAATTCTGTTTGAAATCAGTAAGGTTGAGAGACTTGCTTCAATATTGAATCCTTTTGGTAATGAATATTTGCCGGCATAACAAATCATAGGAGCTTTTATCATGTCAAGAGTCCAGTCTTTGGGAACAAAAATATTCAATAAGAACAATGAAGACTTGTATTTCCCGGATGGCAAACGTTGAGGTAAGAGAAAGCTGCCGGTTTTAATATCAAATTTTTCACCTGAGGTTTCCTGGACTACCCCGGCTGTAGTATCGGCAATAGAATTATAAATGTTAGAAACTAGAAATATCAGTATTAATATAAATTTCTTCTTTGTTATTTTCGAAAATACGTGCATGATTTGGAATTGTATTTTTTGAAATGAATTTTGAATTGAAAAATCACGAATATTAATTTTGAGACTTCTAAGCTATTGCATGAAATAATAAAATATATACATTTGCCGGTAAATATAAACAAACTACACTAATAATTATTATTTATTACTAACTCAAATTTTGCTGTGCTGAGGTAATATATGATGCAAATCATGTTTTATAATTGTAGCATTCTATACTTTAGCCGGCTGAAAATTTTAAAAAAAAACAGATGAAAAAAATCATTGCCCTTTTGTCATTCGCATTTATCATGAATGGCCTGTATGCCCAACAGCATACGGAAATTGAACTAATCAGAAGCCAATACAAACTGGAAAAGAAAGCCGTCGTATCGGAGTATTTAAAATTATCGAATGAAGATGCAGGTAAATTTTGGCCTATCTATAATGCTTATGAAGCAGAGAGAACCGCACTCGGAGATCGCAGGATCGCACTTATTACTGGCTACGTTAATGACAAACACGTTGGAAATGTGAAGAATGCCGATAGTATGGTAAAAGAAAGCTCAGAAATTCAACGTAAAGAAACTTCTCTTCGTGAAAAATATTACGAAAAAGTAAAAACAGGTGTTAATCCTGATGTTGCCATTAATTTCTACCAGATTGAAGATGCTATCTCTGCAACTGTGAAAGCAAAACTCTGGGAGGAGTTGGGAAAATAGTTATAGATAAAATCAATAGCTTATAGTCGGGAAACTGGAATTTATTTCCGCTTTCCCGGCTTTTGTGTTTCTAGCGTAACCGATACGCCACCGTTAGATTCACCACCTGGGATTCAACGTCAATATCCGGAGCTTCCGTTAAATCAACAAAGCCATTTATTAATTTCAGGTCGAAAGAAAACTTTGCTAAATCAACTCCGGCACCAAAAAGAATACTGTGATTGTTTGTGTTCACATCACTCGCATCGAAAATATTTCCGTCAATTGAATAGGTGATGTCGGAAAAATTGTTCCAATTATAGCCTCCGAAAATTCTGACATTTCCCATATTTCCAATACCAAAGAGTTTTAACCCGAGGATGGCCGAAAAATCCATTCCTTTTAGTTTGTATGTTGCATTATTATTTCCGCTTGTATCATTTACGGTAACTGATGCACTCTTTGTACCATAGGAAACTTCAGCCTGAGCATAAAGCATCAGCAGTTTTAATCTTATCATTCCGCCAAAATTATATCCTGATCCGGAAACCTGGTCAACAAAATCAGGATCAGCTTTTAATGAAGTACTTGTCATGGATACAATAGGTCCGAATGTAAGTGGAATAATATCCTGAGCAATGCTCCTTGACGAAACTAACAGGAATGCAAATGCGAATATTTTTTTCATTAGAATTAGTTTTTCAAATTGAAATGTAATATTATTTATTCAGGCTATTACCCGAACAATCAAATGTAAAAATAATATATTATTAAATCGCTTTATTCAAATCGACTTCGGCGGGCTTCTTCCTGCTAAAAAGATTCCTGGCCGTGATGTATAATAAAAAAATGCTCAACAGCAGCGTATAAAATCCTACAATAAACTGAATCGTATTTGTTCCCGTAAACGGATTCATAAAGATGAGACCGCCGAAAAAGACAGAAATAATTCCCATACTTATCAGAAATACCCTGGCATTTTTACTTTTAATCGAAACAATGAGTTGTATAAGTCCTGATAAAATCGCCCACGCAGCCATGATCGTCGTAAATTTTCCGGCAGCTACATCAGCATTTCTGATCATGTAATAACCGGTAACTGCAAATGTGACTGAGACAAAAAGCAGCCACGGCCAATACGAAAGTTTTTTTCGCATCAGCAAACTCACGGCACCCTGAACACCTCCGATGATAAGCAACATCACGCCAAAGTAAAGCATCAGTGTTGGAACTGTCATGTTTGGTGCAGTTACGGAAACGAT
Organism: uncultured Flavobacteriales bacterium; assembly: GCA_964595205.1. GTDB lineage: Bacteria > Bacteroidota > Bacteroidia > AKYH767-A > 2013-40CM-41-45 > JADKIH01. Next base: position 275,238 of record CAZQOQ010000036.1, read on the forward strand.
TCCCAAAATAAAAAGAGCAAGTCCTAAGATGCCCATCGTCCATAATAGTTGTTTTATCATTGATATTATTTTAATGGATGCGTTTTCAATATGCTTCCTGAAAATTAAAATATAATCCGTTGGAGTCTTTCCCCCAGCCAAAATCGATGCGGACATTCAGCCTGTGCTCGACTTCAAACCGGTAGCCGATTCCGAAGTTTGGAAGAGTATTGACAAAGAATGATTTTCCGGTTTCCGGACCAATGCTTCCCACGGCACCCCAAACTACAAAGCCGCTTCGTTGGGCCATAAAAGAATTCCCATGAAATTTGTGTCGGTACTCAACAACAAAATTATTGCTAACACGATCCCGGAACCGTAACGTACGATACCCTCTGATGTCGTTCGAAGAACCCGAGTAACTTAGCTCACCATAAGGCACTTCATTAAAGCAGTGTCGGGCATGAAAATTAATCGCAATTATTCTTCCTTCTTTCTTCCTGGAAACGGAAAAATATTTTCTGTATTCCAGATCAAGTACCTGGTATCTATTTTGGCCTTTTAACGCATAGCTATATTTAGTAAAACTGAGGGCAACCATAGCCCCACTGTAAGCATTTTGTGGGAAATCGCGTGTATCATAGGATATTGCTCCTCCAAAACCAGTATTTTTATTTTTTGCTCCATCTTCAATGTAGTACTCGTCTCTTGCCATATGATCATTTACATCATACGCTTCTGTAAAATTCAAGTCAGCTACGAAACCAAGATAAACGGTCTTTGATATTTTCCACATAGGCTTACCATATACCTGCCAGTATATTCTTTTATACTTTGTTGAATCCGGATAGATGGTATTCAGGCCGTTTTCGTATCCTACTCCATAATAATGATCTGCCAGGTCACGGTATTGAAAAATTCCGGTCAATAATAAATTGTTACTAAGGAAAAAAGTAGTCCAGTATGACGTGAGTAATTTCGAGCCATTACTCGAAATTGTAAATGCTACAGGCACCGATGATCTGGTTAATAATGTATCGGATGGCTTTGTTGAAAATGTAACTAACGCACCCCCTGAAATTGCAAATTCCAGTTCGGGAGAATAAGCCGGTGCAATGTAGGGAGTAAAAACCCATTTCCCGTCTTTGATTCGTTGCGCTTTCTTTTCTTTTTTCGTCAGAGGTTTTCCGGATGCTGCAGCCTTTGCACTATCTTCAGCACTTAATTTTGTATTTCGAATATTCGAAAAGACTTCATCAATTTTTATCAAATCCTTTTCTTTTTCAGGCTCCTGTGCCAGTAACATATTAACGAACAGTAACTGAAACAAAAACAGGATTTTTATGATAAATTTATTCTCCAAGAAATTCTTTTTTAAATCTATATTGAAAATTCAAATTAGAGCGGTTCATCTAATGTCGATAAATTGCGAAAGTTATACTTCAGACACAAGCCATCAATGAACGATATCAAACTGAAACCTGATTAATATCATATAATATACCTACAAGAATATAAAAAAGCATCGATTACTACTAATAAATATGATTATTTTTGAAGCCGTATCCTGCTTTTCCAGGGTATATTTTTGTTAATTTTGATGCTCACTATATTTATGTACAGTGCCATGAATAGAAAAAGATTTTCATTGTTAATTTTAGCATTCTGTTTGATAAGTGTTTCCGTTTTTTCTCAAACAGAAAACAAGACAGGAAAGGATACAACTTTATTGGGTTTGCCAGGAGATAATCTGAATCTCTATGCAGTCCTGGACCTTTTTCAAAAATCAAAGACTATAGAAGAATTTGAAAAAAACTTAAACCTGGAAAAAACAGGAATCAATAATCTGGATTTGAATTTAGACGGTAAAGTCGATTTCATAAAAGTTGAGACTAAAAAGAAAGACGATGATTTTACATTCATCCTTCAGGTTGATGTAACTAAGTCGGAGAAACAAGATGTAGCCGTCATATTAGTTTCAAAGGATAAAAACAAGAAAGTTACAATGCAGATTGTAGGCGACAAAGATCTATACGGTAAGGATTTTATTGTTGAACCTAAAGAGACTACGACCCCCGCAAAAACTCCAAATCCTGGTTATACGGGAGACAATCCCGACACTGTTTATGTGCCTGCAAAAACTACCACAGTAGTAGTCGAGTCAACGCCTATCGTTCAGTATGTATATTCACCTGCATATGTTCCATATTATCCGCCGTATTATTATGGATATTATCCGCCCTATTTTGCCACGTTTGCTGTTGTTTCAATGAGCATATATTGGGGTAGCCATGCACATTATTACGGAGGTTACGGGTATCATGGAAATACAACTGTAATACATAATACAAATAATTTTAATAATTATAATAACATCAGAAATACTTCCAATACCGTTAGAAATAATGCAGGGCAGGGAAATTACAACAGAGGGAATAATGTTTCAACACGTCCGTCTACAGGTGCCGGCGGTTCTGGTCGCCCGTCAACGGGCACCGGCGGTGGTGGAGGCACCCGGCCGTCGACCCAACCATCACGTGGTGGCAATGCAGGCTCCGCAGGCGGAGGCGCGCGACCATCCACTCAGCCATCAACCGGAATGGGTGGTGGTGGAGGCAACCCTGGAGTTTCTACACAACCATCAAATCGATCTTCAGGTGGATTTTCAGGATCGCAAGGAGGTTCCCGTCCGTCTACACAACCATCAACACGTTCTTCCGGCGGAGGCTCGCGTTTTAGCGGAGGCGGAGGCTCAAGAGGCGGAGGTGGAAGAGGCGGCGGCGGAAGAAGATAAAATTTACTATTTACCTGACTTCATTATTCTTTAATCGATATTATTTTGTTCAATATTGAAAATCGATTAACGAATGATGTAGCTATTTATTCAATGGGCATATCAGAGGTACTCATTTCTCTTACGCTCACATATTTCCCATTTCTTTTCTCAAATAGAACCATGTAGTTTCCTGTATTAATAGGAACATTTGCAGAATCGACCAATTTGTAATATCCAATTTCTAAAACCTGGTTCCCATCATTGGATGGAAAAACATCATTGGTTTTAAAAGAAATTACATTACCCGTCGCAGAGGAATCGAAACTGGCTTTTATATAATCTAGAATTGCAGGTTTGCCGATCAAAGGAGCTTTGTTTTCAGAAAAGACCACAGCATCATCTGCATAATAGCCGATATTCTTCATTTCACCTGAATTGTATACGGCAGCAAATTCATTTTCCCTGTCCTGAATTTCTTTTTTAATTTGTTCTTTATCGACCGTTACTGCTGCCTTCTGTTCATTTTTTGAATTGCATGAGACAGTCATAGAAATAAAACAGGAAAGAATGATTCCGGTTAAAATTTTATTTTTCATAATTGTATTTTTTATGTTGCAGGTATTGGTCAAAGTTATGAAGTTCAAATTAATAAAAAAATTTTGAGACGGCTTTGTTTTTATTTTACATCGAGTGTGCTCGATTCGCTGAGTACCTTGTCAAGGTGCAGCCATCCAAATTTTCTTGCCTGGAAATAATTCAAATCTTTGCCTGCAAAATTTTTTCTTATGATGTCGTCAAGAATTTCCTTTCTCACGAGGTATTTATTCAGATCTTCTGTTTTGATTTTAAGGTTATTCTTCCGGATGTATTCTTTAAACAGATCCAAATGCTGATCGCTGAAGATTGGATAGATGTCAGGCTTATGATAATTGCAATAAATAGAAGCAAAGTTAAGCAGTCGGTATGGGGTCCCGTTAAACTTAATATCAGCAATATCTTCAACCACCGAGAGGTCGTTTGAATTTAATTTCTTGTCGATGTTTAATTTTAATATATGATCTGCCATAACATCAACTGCACCCAGTTTCTTAATGTCGCCATGATTGATTGCACTGATTTTATTTTTAATGGTTTCCTTGTCATTGTTTAATGGATTCTTTTCAAAGAACTCCATATTCCTGATGTCGCTGACAAAATACATTTCCTGACCCTGCAGAGTATCGAAGTGTTTTTTGATATTGTTGCTTAAATTTTCCATGATTGTTTTTTATACCATTAAAAGTAAATTATTTTTTTTACAAGTATTATTAAAATCAACAAAAGAAAACCTGATTTAAATCATGTATTCGAAATTTATAAAATAAAAAAAAGCCTTTCCGATTAAAAGTACCGGAAAGGCTTTCTGCGTGAGTTTACAAGTTTACTTTCTTAGTAAATTGTGCTTGTTAATATCATCAACCACTAATTTGGCGAAAGCATTAAACAATTCCGTTGAAGGTTCTTTCGTATAGCTTTTTGATTGACCGAACCAGAGTAAATCGGGAGTATTAACATCGAATAAACGACTTTCAATTATTACTTCCACATCGGTAACTGTATAACCTGGCGTTTCACGGGTTTCATAAATTGTCTGGTAATTCAGTGCAGAATAATTGTAGTAATTATAATAATTGCCATAATAACTATTGTAGTACGGATTATAAGGTGTTGCATAAGTGCCAACCGGTACCTGTTCGGTTGTTCCGGGAACATATCGTTCTTTCTCGGTAACATTTGTAATAGCATTGGTAAGTAACATATCTACATTATTCTGGCGAAGCAGGTTTACCATTGTGGCAGAATCGTATTTCTGAACGTCCGGCTTGAAGACATCCAGTGCTGCTATCGCATTGTGTCCGCCTGCTTTCATCAAAGCAACAATATCATTTTCAACTACCATCCGGTTATTTAAATCTTTGCCTAAAACCATTACCATGATCTTTGGGCTGCTTTTTACTGTTGCTGTCTTATTAGACCACGATGATGTCAGTACGATTGGTTCAGCGCATGAAGAGATGAAAATAGCCACAATGAATAAAAAGACAAGCTGCCTGATTTTTAACAGAAAATAATTTTTCATAATAATCAATTTATTTGAGTTCGTGCAAATATAAAAAGTTAATGTTGATATATTGGAAACGATACAATTTTAATAGCTTTGCTTCAATTCATTCTAAAATTATGAAATATCCCATCATTTATATTATTTTTTTATTTACAGCCCAACTGTCTTTTGCCCAGGTGAATGATTCGCTACAATCCAAAAATGATTCTATTGCAAAGGTCCAGGAAAAACCTCAAAAGGAGAGAAGAGATACCAGGCCTTTCAAAGACAGGATCGGATTTGGTCTCGGTACATCATTCTGGATTACGCCGAGTCAGACGTACCTAGAAGTTACTCCTGTATTGGCGTATCGTTTTCCTAAGACATTGATAACAGGCGTCGGTTACCGTTATATTTATCGTCACGATCGCGTATGGGGCAGAGATCTGAATGCATGGGGCCCTAATGTTTTTGCCCGCGTAAATCTCTTACGACGTGTGTATTTATGGACGCAATACGAAGTGTTGCGAAATGAGCACCTTACACAAATTGCAGGAAATGAAGTTACTAAGAATACGCAGACAACAGAATCGTGGTTTGCAGGACTTGGTTTCGTTAAATCCGTCGGAAAAAAAGGAAGAGGTGGAATCAGTTTGCAAATTCTTTACAATTTCCTTTACGACAGGGATGATAATTTGTATTATTCTCCCGTTACATATCAGGTTGGATATTTCTTTTAATTTTTTGTTTCTTCTTTTTTTATTAATGTTGTATCAGAATTTGATTAATTGGGTATGGTATAAATACACCCCTTTAATAATAATCTAATTATTAGAGATAATTATTCATGATTAAGATCAATTTCATTCATGATTAGGGTCGTTAGAATAAATAAACCATCGTTTTTTCTTTGCTGGTATTTGGTGATTCAAACAGAAATTTTTCATTGCAAACTATTATCTAAAAATAAAAAAATATGAAAAATAAATTAATTCTTATTGTTCTCTTAATGAGCAGTACTTTTGCTTTCTCCCAGCAAACTACGGAAGAAAAGCGACTCGACATTTATGGCTTCGTTATGTTGGATGCAGGCTATAATGCCGGCCAGATTCATCCGGATTGGTACGACGTTGTTCGTCCCACAAAGCTTTCTGCTTATAAGGATCAGTATGGTCCGGATGGAAACTTTTTTATGAGTGTCCGTCAAACCCGTCTTGGATTTAAAGGATATTCTCCAACCAAATACGGCACATTAAAAACGCAATTTGAATTTGAATTATTCGGAACCGGCGTGGATGCCGGTCAGACAACAATACGTCTGCGTCATGCATACGGTGAACTCGGCAAGTGGGGATTCGGACAGACATGGAGTCCGTTCATGGACATCGATGTTTTTCCAAATTCAATTGAGTACTGGGGACCGACCGGAATGGTTTTCTTCCGGAACATTCAGGCGCGTTACATGCCAATTCAGGGGGATACACGTTTAACGATTGCACTTGAACGCCCCGGTGCCAGTGCCGACCAGGGTCCATATGGTGTATGGCTGGACAGTTTTTCCGATATACGTCCGCATTTTCCATTGCCTGATTTATCAGCCGAATACCGTTTAGGACAAAAATGGGGTTACGTGGAATTAGCCGGTATTGTCAGGCAGATGAGTTGGGAAGATTTGGATAATACCGGGGATGATCTTTCCGGCAGCCTGATGGGATGGGGACTTAACCTTAGTACAAATATTAAAATTGGTGGCAACGATGTCATCAGGGGTCAGGTAGTATATGGAGAAGGAATTCAGAATTACATGAACGATGCAACCGTTGATGTTGGCATCGACGCTCCGGCAAATGCCACTGCCGTAACTCCTGACGATGCCGTTGCATTGCCTTTGACAGGCATCGTAGCTTTCCTCGATCACAAATGGAACGATCGTTTTAGTACTTCTGTTGGATATTCATCAATTGATATCGATAATGCAGATGTTTCAAATGATACTTTCAAGAAAGGTCAGTATGCTTTAGTGAATTTGCTTTATACCCCTGTTGAAAATATGATGGCCGGAGTTGAATTGCAATGGGGCGATCGTGAGAACGAAGGATCAGTTGCCGGTTATGACGGAACTTCCATCACTAAAGTGCAGTTTTCTTTTAAATATAATTTCAGTGCAACAGTTAAATAATCCATGATCATGAAAAAAACACTATCTATTGCTGTCCTGTTGATTTGCATCTTTCTGCAAACTTTTGGTGAATTGCCAAGAGTGAAAATTCTCGCTACCGGTGGAACCATTGCAGGTGCCGGTTCTGCAGCCGACCAGGCTGGTTATAAAGCAGGTGCTCTTCCGATCGACGATTTATTGAATGCCGTTCCACAGATTCACAAATTTGCCAGAGTTACCGGCGAGCAGATTTCCAGTATCGGTAGCCAGGATATGAGTATTGAAATCTGGTTGAAACTGAATAAACGGATCAATGAGATTTTTGCCAAAGACGAAGCGGATGCTGTTGTGATCACACATGGTACTGATACGCAAGAGGAAACTTCTTTTTTCCTTAACCTGACTTTGCGCAGTGATAAGCCTGTTGTTTTTACAGGCTCAATGCGTGCCGCTACAGCAATCAGTGCCGACGGACCAAAAAATCTTTTCGATGCCGTTGTGGTTGCTGCAAGTCCGGCCAGTAAAGGCAAAGGACCAATAGTCGTTTTTTCTGAAAACATATACGATGGAAGAGACATTGTAAAAACAAACTCAACGCATATGGAACCTTACACTGCTCCAAACGCAGGCCCTATCGGTCAGGTTTACGATGCAAAAGTTTTTTATTACACCGAATCATTGCGTACATCCGACAAGGACACTCCATTTGATATAACCGGATTAACTAAGTTGCCTCGCGTTGAAATCGTTTACATGTATGCGGATGCCAGTCCAACACTGATCAATACCCTGGTGAATGAAAAGGTAGATGGAATTGTGGTTGCAGGAGTCGGTAACGGTAATTTTAACAAAGCTTATTATGATGCAATCGACAATGCTGTAAAAAAGGGCGTTGTTGTGTGCAGGGCAACAAGATGTACCGGTGGCCGCGTTGTTCTTAAAGATGAAGTGGATGATGATAAACTCGGTACGATCGTTAGTGATGACCTGAATCCGCAAAAGGCAAGAATTTTATTGATGCTGGGTCTCACAAAGTCAAAAGATAAAAAACAACTGCAGGAGTATTTCTTTCAGTATTGAGAGTTAATATTTTTCATTAATAAAAAAAGCCTGGATTTAATTCGGGCTTTTTTTGTAAATTATAATATAGTTTTGTAACAGCGATGAAGATTATTTATAGTCTGGTTCGTACATTTTACTTTTAATAAATGCACGAATATCATTTGGTTTTTCAACTCCGGCCAGTCCACTTTCAAAAATCTGATTTGCAACTTTAACCGCTACGTTAAAGGATACGTTCAGGATGTTGTCGATAACGGGATAAATCAGGCCTTTATTATAATTTTCTTCAGTAACCTGTTCGGCCACGGCTTCAGCGGCGGTGATTAACATCTCATCCGTCACTCTTTTTGCTTCCGTTGCAAAAATCGCAAGACCCATTGCAGGAAAAATATAAACGTTGTTGCCTTGTCCCGGAGTAATTTTACGTCCTCCAATAGTTACAGGTTCAAAAGGACTGCCGCTTGCAAATATTGCTTTGCCTTTGCTCCATGTATAGGCTTGTTCAGCCGTACATTCAGAGTGAGATGTTGGGTTTGAATAAGGGAAGATTACCGGTCGTTCGTTGACTTTACACATGTTTTCAATGACTTGTTGATTGAAGGCTCCTCCCACAGTGCTCACGCCAATGATAGCGGTCGGCTTCAATTTCAGAATAGTTTCAGCAAAATCTTTCGAAGCATCACCTTCATGAGCGAAAGGTTTCTGATAATCGGCGAGATCAGTTCTGGATTTGACGAGTAAGCCGTTTACATCAAACATGCTGATGTGCTTATACGCTTCTTCTTTCGACAGCCCTTCTTTTTGAAATTTTCGGACCAACATTTCTGCAATTCCAAATGCTGCGGCACCGGCTCCCAGGAAAAGAATTCGTTGTTCATTAAAAGGCTTACCCGAAAAACGGCTCGCTGAAATAATTCCTGCAGTAGCAATGGCAGCTGTTCCCTGTATGTCGTCATTAAATGTGCAAATCCTGTCACGGTATTTTTCAAGGATGCGAATCGCATCCGCGCCAGGGAAGTCTTCCCATTGAATACAGATCTTCGGGAAAACTTCGTTCACTGCAGTCACGAATTCTTCAACGAAATCATCAAATTCTTTTCCCCTGATTCTTTTTTTCTTCAGTCCGGGATAAAGAGGATCATTTAAAAAAGCTTCATTGTTTGTTCCAACATCCAGTATGATAGGAAGCGTATACTCCGGTGGTACACCTGCACAGCTCGTGTATAAAACCAGTTTGCCTATTGGAATGCCGATACCGCAAATCCCAAGGTCCCCTAAGCCAAGTATACGGCCGCCGTCAGTAACAACTGTAAAACGCACGTCTTTAACAGGCCAGTTTTTCAGTATAGATTTGATATTCCCTTTTTGTTCAATCGAAATAAATAAGCCTCTCGGCCTTCTCGCAATATGCCCAAAGCGCTGACAGGCTTCGCCCACTGTCGGTGTATAAACAAGCGGTAAAAATTTAGCAGGATTGCTTATGATCGTCCTGAAAAATAATGTCTCGTTACTGTCCAGAAGATGATTGAGATAAATGTATTTATTAATTGGAGTATCGAAACTTTCAAGTTGCTCATTCACCCGGAGAATTTGTGTTTCAATCGTCTCGATCGTGTCAGGAATAATTCCTTCAAGCCCGTATTTCTTTCTTTCTTCTTTCGTAAATGCATTCCCTTTGTTAGTCCGGGGATTTCGCAATAACGAATAACCAGTTGCCTCTTCCATTTTTATTTTTGTTTGATCAGGTAATAAGAAGAATCCATAGAATCGCTAAAAGCGGTCCTAATAATCCCACAACAATACCCCCTGTTTTGAAATCCGAAATTTTTAAAAAACCGGTACTGTATGCAATTGCATTTGGTGGTGTTGAGACCGGCAGGAACAATGCTGTTGATGCCGCAAGACCAATGATGATCGCTATCTGCATCTGGAAACCTGCAAGTATTGCAATACCAAGCGGAATCAGGACTGTACCGGTGGCGGTATGACTCATGATGTTTGAAAATGCCATCGTCATGTAAGCGAGTATGAACATGAGAACAATATGATTGACATCGAGATTTCTCATCCGTTGTGCATAATGTTCTAAAAGACCGGAGTTCTGTAAAGCAATTCCGAGCGACAATCCACCTGCGACCAATAGCAAGGTATCCCATGGAAGCCCCTGAACGTCTTTACTTTTCAGTACCCCCGTAAGCGTAAGAAATACCAGCGGTATAGCGGAAACAGCTCCAACCTTAATTCCGTGTATGGATGTAGTCAGCCATAATAAGACAGTTACTATGATGATCACAAGGACTATTAATCGATTTGTCTTTTCTTCTTTCGTTTTTACGGTTTTATCTGCATGAAGAAAGTCAAGAGAAATTGGAGTATTGTCTTTGATATACTTCTTTGTTAGGACAAAGCAACTTATCCCTGTGAGTGCAAGTGAGAGGGGCAGGCCGTACATCATCCAGTCGAGAAACGATACCTGGATTCCAATATTTTCCAAAGCTCCGACAGCAATCAGATTCGGCGGACTCCCAATGATGGAGCCCATTCCACCGGTTGTGGCAGCAATGGGTACGCCGAGCAATAATGCTTTCGAGATACCTGATTTGTTTCCAAGAGAATTCAACAGAGGCATGATTGAAGCAATTACCATGGCAGTGGAAGCGGTGTTCGACATCAGCATGGATGCTATCATCGTAGTTGTCATTAGGCCGATAAGAAGATTTCTTGGATTCGATCCTGATACTTTCAGGGTAAAGCGAAATAGTCCTTCATCCAGTTTGGTTTTCGTCATTGCGGCGGCAAGAAAAAATCCGCCGAGCATAAGCCAGATTACACTGCTGGAAAAAGTGGCGACATACTTTTCAATATTTTCTGGTGAAGCATTGAGATTTTTATTTCCAAGCGTAAAAACGAGGTATGCTATTATAAATATACTCACGGAAAAAGGAGGGACGGCTTCAGTGAACCAAAGCAACATGGCAAAGAACAATAGAAACAGCACATACACCTGAGTGGTTGTAAAGTCTGGCTCCTTAAGTATATACGTCAGTGCAAAGGATACAATTAGAGAGAGTAAAAAATAAATTACCTGTTTATTTTTTGCTTTTGCTACGGGTTTATCTGACATAGTAAAAAGATTTTAGTAAAACCATTCAACAAAAGTTTCTTCCATTGAGGTATAAATCAAAGCATGAACTGTATCCTTGTTTGGAAGAACTGAGTGACTCCTTCTTTGTCAAACCGATTGAGCACACCATAACCATATTCCAATTCTAACCTGACATTATCAGAAAGGTACCAGTTTAAAACCGGGGTGATCCGCCAGAACTTACCACCACGGAGAGTGCCATCGTTAAGGTTAATATTGGAAAACTGAAGTACCACTTCCCAGGCGCCGGGTCCGCCATCGAAGACGGATTTTTTCACCGGCACAAAACCAAACACACCGGTTGTTGTCCGGTATGGTCTTGTTTCGCCAGTAAGAATATAGGACGCCATAATCTCTCCACCATAAAATAAAGGATTTCCGGTTTCGGGGGAGGTAAACTTATGAGCATAATATTCCGAACCAATCATAAATGAATGATGTTGGAAATAAAACTCCCCTCCATAATGCACCGAGTGATCAGCCGGAAAAACCTCTGTGTCCACGAAGTAAGGTGCAGGATTAGCAAGGGGCCTTGATTTAACCCTGATCTTTTTATCTTCAGGTTCTGCGTAACGGCCATTGAAGGCAATTTGTATCACAGTCTTACCATCCGATGAATAAACAGGAAGCCACCCCAACCTGATAACTCCTGTCATATGAAAAGTTGAAAACGACTGATCTTTTGAAATCCAGTCTTTAAAGAAACCAATATTCCATAGTATACGCGACTTTGGATCATATCCCATGTATTTAATTCCATCGGCAAGAATCGGAATGATGTCTATTCCTAATTGTCTTTCCATCGACCATCCTGCATATCCTACCATTATTTTATTCAGTGAAAATCCTTCCTTTGTACGACCGATGAAAACCCTGCCTTTTATTTCGGGTATATTAACCAACACACCCGTCTCACGTGCCCACCAGCTTCTTTGTCCGCCATCATACATCAATCCGAATTTCCAGGTGATTTCTCTTTTCGATTTGATTCTTCCCATCATGGTCAGGCGCATATCTCTCAACTCGAATTTGGATTCAGCATCAATCTGTTCTTTGCTTACATCATCCTGATAGAATCCGGCGTACTCATATAGAAACCCACCTCCAAATTGTAATGAGGATACTGGTCCATCAAACTTATACCAGTAACTATAATCTTTTAAAGAGGAAGCAGAACTTTTATAAGTGGTATCCAAAACTTCTCCCTGTGTTCCATCCGGAATAGGTTCTCCAGGTTGCTGACCGATTATACGAAATGGTAAGGTCATCCCTGTTAATAGAGTCACAATGGAGATTAGAAACTTCCTCTTTAAAGACATATATAAACACAACTCTGGTTTAACATTCGGAACTAACAAAACATCGAGGTTGTTTTAATAGTAAATGTTATTGTTTCTGTCCAGTCATTGCTGCAGGATCGAGTAGCTTTTTAATCTGATCCTCTGTAAGCAATTTCTTTTCACGAATTAATTCTAATATTCCTTTATTTGTCTGAAGTGCTTCTTTCGCAAGTTCAGTTGTTTTTTCATAACCCAAGACCGGATTTAGGGCAGTAACAATTCCTACACTGCGATCGATGTAATGTTTTAATACATCAGGATTCGCCGTAACTCCATCTATACAGCTTTTGCGCATAATTGGAAATGTTTTAAAGAACAGAGCCTGTGATTCCATGATTGCGACGGCAACTACAGGTTCGTACGCATTCAATTGAAGAAGTCCATCGCGTGAAGCAACAGTCACTGTCATATCATTTCCGATTACTTTGTAACAGATTTGATTCATTAATTCAGGAATAACCGGATTGACTTTGCCCGGCATAATGGATGAGCCTGGCTGAAGTGCGGGTAAATTGATTTCAAAAATACCTGTACGCGGACCGGATGCAAGAAAAATCAAATCGCTGCTGATCTTTGACATTGTAACGGCAAGATTTTTTAATGCAGAAGAATACATAACAAAACCCTGCATGCTGCTTGTTGCGGCGATAAGATTTTTTGGTTCGGAGATTGGTTTACCGGTGATTTTTGCAAGGTTAGCCACGCATTTTTCTGCATAACCCGGCGATGCTGTAAGTCCTGTACCAATAGCTGTTGCACCCATATTCACCTCATACATATAGGACTCTGATTTTTTTAATGCATCAATGGCTTCGTCAAGTTGTCCTCCAAATGCATGAAACTCCTGTCCGAGTGTCATCGGTACGGCATCCTGACCCTCTGTACGGCCCATCTTTAAGAGGTTTTTGAATTCTTCTCCTTTTTTATGAAAAGCCTGAGATAATAATTCAGCTTCTTTAACGAGTTTATCATTATGAAGAATAAGTGCAATGTGGATGGCAGTCGGGTAAACATCATTTGTTGACTGACCCATGTTTAAATCATCATGAGGTTCGATAAATTGATATTCACCTTTTTTGTGGCCGCTCATTTCCAGTGCAATGTTTGCAAGCACTTCATTCGCATTCATATTCGCAGACGTTCCTGCACCGCCCTGGTAAAGATCCGTTAAAAACTGATCATGATATTTTCCATCGATAACTGCCTGGCAGGCTTTCTGAATTGCGTCGAAACGATCTTTCTTCATTCTTCCAATTTCAGTATTAGCCTGCGCTGCTGCCAGCTTCACCATTGCATATGCTTTTACATAGTCGGGATAGAAATTAGTCTTCACGCCGCTGACCTGGAAATTTTCAAGCGCGCGGAGTGTTTGTACGCCATAGTATGCATCGGCTGGAATTTGTTTCTCGCCAAGAAGATCTTTTTCTGTCCTGGTCTGAGCAAAACTGATTTGAGCAGTAAAAAAAGTCAGTAATAATAGAATTGATTTGAATTTTTTCATTGTATTATTTTTTATTGGTTAGATTATTTCGATTTATCAGAGTAAAACAGATTGTAGCAGCAAACCTGCAATTACAGCGGCAGCAGTTGTCACTAAGCCGGGCAACATGAAACTATGATTGAGGACATACTTGCCGATTTTAGTGGTTCCCGTCCGATCGAATTGAATCGCAGTAAGTAGCGTTGGATATCCTGGAATAAAAAAATGTCCGTTGACCGCAGGGAAAATTCCAACCATGAATGCCGGAGTTAATCCCAGCGCGAGTCCGAGAGGCATCAGGGCCTTTGTAGTTGCAGCCTGGCTGAAAAGTAAAATACTTAATGTGAACAAGGCAACGGCAAACAGCCATGGATATGAGGTTACCAATTCGCCGAGGGAACTTTCAATTGTTTTATAATTATGATTCATGAATGTTCCACTCATCCAGACCACACCAAACACAGCAATAGTTGCCTGTCCGGCGGAAGAAAACAAACTCGCTTTAGTAACTTCTGCAGCGGTAGTCTTTGCAAACAGTATGATCATTCCTGCAGCGGCGAGCATGATCATCATGATCATCGACGGCATTTGTACCTGCCCGGCGGCATTAACAGAAAAACCAGGAACAAATCCTTCCTTATCCCCAAAGGATGGCAATAGTTCAGGGAACGATCCAAACAGAACTACGCAAAAGACTGCAATTGCAAAGATGATTACGGAAGTAATAGCGCCCGGTTTGAGGTCCTTTTGCTTATCATCTCCATTTCCTGAAATGTTTTTAGCAAATACGGGGTCTTTCATCTTTTCCAGAAATTCCGGATCGTTGTTGAGTTCTTTCCCTCTTTTCAGCACGAATAGAATTCCGACTATCACTCCGATTAGTGTAGAAGGAATACAAACCATTAAAATATCAGAAAGTTTAACCCCGCTTGCGGCTAATACTGTAAGCAATGCTGCAGATGCTGCCGAAACCGGACTGGCAGTAATTCCCATGTGAGCTGCTGTCACGCTCATACTCAATGCACGTTCAGGACGAATGCGCGCCTTGATGGCAACTTCGGAAATGATCGGCATGATGGAATATGAAATATGTGCGGTTCCTGCAAATAATGTAAAGACATATGTTATCAGTGGTCCGAGAATGGTAATTTGTCCGGGATGTTTCCTGAGAATTTTAGCTGCGAGATTGACCAGATAATCCATTCCTCCCGCTGCCTGTAATGCGGCTGCTGCTGTTACCACACTTAGTATAATTAGCATAACCTCGAGCGGAGGATCAACCGGCTGCATTTTAAATATCAGTAACAAAATCAACAGTCCAATCATACCCATTACTCCGAGGCCAATTCCAGACATGCGTGCACCAATGAAAATGCAAAAAAGCAAAACAGCAAGTTGTACAAAAATCATTTTGTAGTATTTAAAAAAATATTACATTATTAATTAATTTTTTACCTCATTGTAAAGTATCTTAATTTGATTTTGGCAAGGTATGATAATAATCATATATTTTTCTAACTTATGTTTGGTTCAATGAATTTTAGTTTTGTTAATTTAGCAAATTATAAGAACCTAATAATTTTCAATTCATAAATCCCAAAAAACCATGAAAAATAAAATTAATTTTCATATCATGAACAGGACATTGATTTTGGCTGCTGTTTCTATGTTCGTATTCTTTTCCTCTGTTGCACAGGAAAAGACAAAAGGAAAAGCGGAAACTACCCAGGTGTCACAGGAACTGATGACCAAGGCTAATATTGAAGCCGTACTGAACGATGCGTACAATAAATTTGTAAATGTAAAGGATGGTGCGAATGCTGATTACATTAAGGAACTCGCAAACGTAGACCCTAAAATTTTCGGAATCGCTTTGGTTACCACCGACGGACAGGTTTATACTAAAGGTGATATCACCTCGATGGTTTCGATTCAAAGTGTAAGCAAGGCTTTCGTCATGGCGCAGATCATTGATGAATCAGGTCACCAGGCTATTCAGGACAAAATCGGAGTTGATGCAACCGGATTAAAATTCAATTCCATCGTTGCAGTGGAAGAACATCGGGGGAAAGAAATAAACCCATTGGTTAACCCGGGTGCCATAGCAGCAACCAGCCTGGTAATAGGTGCCGATTCTGCCGCGAAATGGAAAAGCATTCTTAACAAACAAAGTGAGTTTGCCGGTCGGCCACTGTCTTTGAATATGCCTGTGTATATCAGCGAAGCCGGTGATAATTTACGCAACCAGGCAATCGCTCACCTGCTTCTCGCTTATGGAAGAATGTATTTTGATCCTGTTCAATCCACAGATATTTATACCAAGCAATGCGCCATTAATGTTAGCGCAAAAGATCTGGCAACCATGGCTGCAACGTTGGCTAACGGAGGAGTAAATCCGGTTACAAAAAAGAAAGTGGTATCTCCGGAATCAGCCATGTATACGTTGCCTGTGATGGCCACTGCCGGCCTCTATGATGATTCCGGAATCTGGTTTTATAATTCCGGCCTGCCTGCAAAGAGCGGAGTTGGCGGTGGATTACTTGCCGTTTGTCCGGGTAAATTTGGAATCGCAGTTGTATCGCCGCCATTGGATGAAGCCGGTAATAGTGTGAAAGGTCAGCTGGTAATTAAATATGTAGTCGAACAATTAAAGGCTAATCCATATTTGATAAAGCCAAAAATGTAAATTTTTCTAAGTTGTATATCAAAAGAGAATATCTTGTCATTAAAACTGAACAATATATTCTCTTTTGATTATTTCTTTGATTTAATTGAATACTAATATGTCATTAATAAAAGATTTATGAGAAAAGTAATTACAGTACTTCTTTATGTTGTTGTTTTTGCACTGTATGTATTGAAAAATGATCAGGTATTTGGGCAAACGGAAGTTCCTGAGATCGATACTACGTTGGGTAAGAATACTAAAGAACCTTTGATGCTGGTTAACGATACAATTTATGCCACCAACCAGGCCAGTGGTCAGTTTGCTCCGGGGCAGGGAAAAGGATTCCAGCTTGTTAAAAATGATTTTGCAAGTCTTAACATTAGTATTTATGCGATGGTAAGGTACCTGAATCAAATGCCGGGTCATCAAACCTGGAAGGATCATTTGGGTAGAGAACATGAGCTGGTTGGCAGGAATGATTTTCACTGGCATCGCTCGATGATTTGGTTTAGCGGCTTCGTCGGCACTCCAAAATTTACATACATGGCTACCGTATGGAGCATTTTAACCACACAGCAAACATTAGTATATGGCAACCTGAAGTATAAATTTAATAAACATTTTTCTTTGGGTATGGGCATTACACCGAATGTTTGCATACGCAGCCTGAATATTTTTCCTTTTTTTAGTTCCACAGACAGGACAATGTCTGAAGATGCACTTCGCGGAGGATTCAGTATGGGTGTATTTTCTACAGGCGAAATAGTTCCCAAACTCGAGTATACGGTTGTGATTGCAAACAACCTCAGTACACTTGGTGTTAAAGCAGCAACACTTACACGGGATCTTGCATCAAGTGCAACAATAGTCTGGATGCCCACAACAGGTGAATATGGTCCACGCGGAGGGCAAAGCGATCTGGAGCACCACACGCGACTTGCAACACGCTTTGGAGCTTCATTTGTTCATAGCAGAGAGGATCGCTTTAATAATATAGGCACTCCGGCACCTGATAATACACAGGTGCGAATGTCGGATGGATTATTGTTTTTTGAATCCGGTGCACTCGGAGATGGGATCACAATAGACCAGGCAGATTTTGATTTATTGTCAATCGACCTGGGTTTTAAAATTAAAGGCATTTCAATTTTCACGGAATTTTATTACCGTACACTTACAAAATTTGATGCGATCGGACCGGATAACCTTACGCCGGTGACTCCTTCAATCAGCTCCATAACCGATAAAGGGTATTCATTACAGGTTTCATATATGATCATAAAAAAGAAATTAAACCTGTATGGAATTAATACGATGCTTTTTGATGAATTCAAAAGAAAACCATGGGAAGCAGGGGGAGGAGTAAACATTTATCCTCTGGGAAATCGCAATTGGCGGATAAATGCTCAATGCATCTATGTTTACAAATCAGCAGCAGGTGGAACATTTGGTTTATATACGGCCGGCCAAACCGGTCCGACAATAACTATTGGAGCCGATATACTTTTATAATAAATTATATTCACAGTATAAATAAAATTACAATGAAACTAAATTACTCAGTAAAAATTTTGATTGTTGATTTTGTACTAACGTGTTTCTTTTTAACCGCATCCGTTACCGCACAAACTAATTCAGCTAATCAGAATAATTATATATTGAATGACTGTCATTTTCATTTGACAAATTACATACAGGAAGGAGTTGACATTAAGAAATTCCTTGGAATTATGGGTGATAAAGTCGGACGTGTTGCGCTCTTTGGAATCCCCCTGCAACAGCAATGGTCTTTTGGCAACAGCGGGAATTTTGCTCCTTACTATTATTTGCAGTCTGATGCGCCGCTTTATTATTATTCATTCACGGATGCATACATAGCTATGGCTTACATGTCGCTCACCAAAGAACAGCAGAATCGTTTTGATCCCATGATAACAGGTTTTAATCCTGCAGACATGTATGCGAAGGATCATATTAAACGGGTATTAAAAACATTTCCCGGAGTATTCTCTGGTATCGGTGAGTTCACCATTCATAAAGAGTTTGTTTCATCAAAAATCGCAGGTGAAACGGCCAGCCTGACAAATCCCGCACTTGATTCCATTTTTGAATTTGCTGCAGAGACTGGCCTTGTGGTTTTGTTGCACAATGATGTTGATATGCCATTTCCAAAACCCGGACAGGATCCATACCTGGTAACACAATTGAGAGAACTGTTTATCCGTCACCCGAACACAACTGTTATTTGGGCACATTGCGGTGTGGGTCGCATCGTGCACCCGGTAAAGGATCAGTTTGCCATGCTTGAAAGAGCACTTGCTAAGCCGGAGCTAAAACACGTGAACATTGATATTTCATGGGATGAGACTGCAAAATATATTGTTGCAACTCCGGAATCCGTAAAGGCGGTCGCAGAAATGATAAATAAATTTCCGGATCGCTTTCTTTTCGGCACCGACGAAGTTGCGCCACAGGACCAGCAGAAGTACTTAAAAGTGTATGATATGTATGCGCCTTTGTTTGCATTACTGACTCCGGATACGAAACAGAAATTACTTAAAGGCAATTATGAGCGCTTGTTCAATGAGGCTAGAATAAAAGTAAGAGCATGGGAAAAAGCACATGCCAACGATGCTCCTGTAATTCCTGTTCCTACTCCTTCTTCCGGAGTTGGGAAGTAATCTTTAGCTTTTATTAATATTTTTTGAATGCTGTTTTAGTTTTATCATGTTGTGTAAAGGGAATCGGAAGAATATTAAATTTTCGGATTTAATTTGACTTTTAAACATTAATCGAGTGGAAAATGATATAATAGATTTTTAAAAGTGAAAAAATGGAATCTGGCCTGAATCAAACTTCTGCCGCTAACAAGAGTGCAGTTTTAGGTGCTGCTTTTTTAATGGCAACGTCAGCTATTGGTCCCGGATTTCAGACTCAAGTCTCGGTGTTCACACAGGAATTAATGGCCAGTTTTGGTTTTGTAATTCTGCTTACTATCCTGATCGATATTGCAACACAGTTGAATACATGGAGAATATTAACCGTGTCAGAAATGAGAGCCCAGGATATTGCGAATAAAATAATTCCGGGTCTTGGATACGTTCTTGCAATAATGGTAATGCTCGGCGGGCTGGCTTTCAATATTGGTAATGTTGCAGGCTGTGGTCTTGGCTTGAATGTTCTGTTCGGATTAAATACGATTACAGGCGCTGTAATCAGCTGTGTAATTGCTCTTACCATTTTCTGGATGAAAGAAGCCGGAAAGGCAGTAGACACGTTCACAAAAATTCTCGGTGCTTTAATGCTTTTGCTTACGATGTATGTTGCAATCAGTTCTCATCCGCCAATGGCAGAAGCAGTGGAACGGACATTTGCACCGGAGAAAATAAGTTTATATGCAATTATAACACTCATCGGAGGTAGTGTAGGGGGATATATTTCGTTTGTTGGCGGTCATCGTTTACTGGATGCAGGAATAAAGGGTGAAAAAAATTTACCGTTGGTAAATCGGAGTGTTTTTTCCGGAATTGCAATCACAGGAAGTATGCGCATCGTTTTATTTCTCGCTGCTCTCGGTGTGGTTGCCGGTGGCGCAATATTGGATAGCAGTAATCCGCCCGCATCTGTTTTTAAAATTGCAGCCGGCGAACTAGGATACAGGTTTTTTGGAATTGTGATGTGGAGTGCTGCGATAACCTCGATTGTCGGTGCAGCGTTTACATCTGTTTCTTTTTTCAGAACACTCCATCCTTGGTTCGATAAGTATAATCGTCAACTTACCAGTTTCATAATTATTTTTTCCACAATCGCCTTTATAATTGCAGGAAATCCGGTAAAATTATTGGTAATTGCAGGTACCATAAACGGCTTGATCCTGCCTATATCGTTATCGGTAATATTGACAGCCACACACAAGAAATCAATTATGAAAGGATATAATCACCCGGCATGGTTGCGGATATGCGGTTGGGTGGTTGTTTGTATTATGACAGGATTAAGTATATATTCAATCAATGAATGGATGACATAAAAATTTTAGGAAAGTGGTTTTGAATATCTCCTATGAAAATAAAAAATAATAAATCCGTTTTTCCGAAATACTGTTTCTCATTGGCGGTTGTTTTTATTTTTCCATTAATTTTATTTTCCCAGCAAAAAGATTCATCTAAAACAATAGCTAATACAAACGATCAATCAGATTCTCAATTTTCAGATTCAACATCAGCTTCTGGAATAAAGGATACAGACCCCAGGGTTTATATTCCTGATACGGTTTATTTGTTAACCGGAGATAAAATAACGGGAAAGATCATTTCATTTGAGCAAGGGAGATTAAAAATAGATGCACAGGCCACAGGAGTGGTTACGATTAAATGGAATAAAATTTCTTCGATAAATGGAGGAAACAGGATTTTCAAGGTGGAGGATGTTAATGGTGAGATTTATAAGGGGAAGCTTGGGCTTTCTACTGACACAGGTGAAGTACACGTTTTAAGCAAACTTACTTATGGGATCCGGATGGAAAATATTGTCAGGATTTATCCCCTGGAGAGTGAATGGTACCGCGGTATTAAAGGTACATTAGGAGCAGGTTTAAATTATGCAAAATCATCAGATGTGCTAACAACAAATGCAGAATACAATTTATACTATGTGATTTCGAAATGGAGATTTATAAATGATTTTTCTTTTGTCTCAACATCTACTAATAGTGAAAATGCTTCGGTACGGCTCTCAATAAATTTTCAGGCACTTTACGCATTACCTCACAAATGGGTATTATCCGAAATAAATTCATTCAGCAGGAATGATGAACTGGGAGTTAAGTCCAGGGTTTCTTTTGGTGCCGGAGGCGGTAACAGCCTCATTCAAACGGACTGGCAGCGATTGCTTTTACTTACAGGCCTGGTCGAGAATTTGGAAAAAAATATTGAAACAAATGAAGTCGTATCCAATGTTGAATGGCCATTTACCATTCACCATACTATTTATAAATTTGCTTATCCCAATCTGTCTTCTTCTTCTTCCATCACATCTTTCGTAGGTGTCACTGAGAAGGGCAGGTACCGACTCGATGCAAACCTGGATCTAACTTGGGAGTTTGTAAAAAATTTTAAATTGCAAATTACATTTTACTATAATTATGATAATAAGACGATTGAAGGAAAGGATACTAAAAAAGATTACGGCTCAGTCATATCGTTATTACTCGATTTAAAATAATTAAACATATTGAAACTTGTTTAAATTAAGTTTAAAAACTATACCTTGTTCTGTAAGTTACAACTGTGATATTTGGTTCTTAAATTAAAAAACATGACTCAACTTTCAAACAATAGTACATCGCCTTATAATTTTGAAAAAATAGTAGATATTATTATCAAGCTGGGAGTTCTTTTCCTGCTCGTAGGCTGGTGTCTGGACATTTTAAATCCTTTCATATTAATATTGATCTGGGGTTCTGTTATTGCTATTGCAATTTATCCCCTTCAAATGACTATTTCGCGAATGATAGGAGGACGTAAAACACTCGCAGCTATAATTCTTACAATAATAATGATTAGTGTCCTTTTGATTCCGGGAATAATTGTTACTGAATCTTTATTCGAAGGTGTCAGAAAAGTTAAAGACCTGTATGCTGAAGGTAAACTGGTTGTGCCCGCACCCGGCGAACGCGTTGCAAACTGGCCATCCTTTGCCAAGCCTCTTGCAGATTTCTGGCAGCTTGCTTCTGATAACCTGGAGGCTGCTGCCCTGAAATATTCTGATCAGCTTAAGACCACAGGCGCCTGGGTTTTATCTTCTCTTGCCGGTATCGGTAAAGGATTATTGCAATTTGTTGTTTCAATTATTATTGCATGTGTGATGCTGATTTATTCCGGCGAGTTATCGGGCGGCGCTAAAAAAATATTTAATAACCTTGCAGGTGAGGGTGGAGATAAATACTCTTCGATAATCGTGGGAACCATCCGGAACGTCGTTAAAGGAATTCTCGGTGTTGCAATCATACAGGCGGCCATGGCAGGACTTGGATTTTTCATTGCGGGAGTGCCGTTTGCAGGTATCTGGACAGTTATCTGCCTCATCCTTGCTATCGTCCAGGTCGGTGTCGGACCCATTGCAATACCCATTGCGATTTATATGTTTTCTGTAAGCGATACTCTCACGGCTGTACTGCTTGCTATCTGGCTGGCGATTACACTCGTTTCTGATAATGTATTGAAACCAATCTTACTTGGCCGCGGCGCGCCTGCTCCCATGCTTGTCATTTTTATGGGAGCAATCGGTGGATTTATTTCAAATGGATTTCTGGGACTATTTCTTGGTGCTGTTATTCTCACTATCGGTTATAAACTTACAATAACTTGGATGAATAAAGATGCTGTTGTTAATTGATGAATTATTATTTATAATTACTATTACATTAAAATAATATCATGAAAAAAATTCTTAAGCCGGGAATTCATTGGCTGTTGATATTTATACCTGTTTCCCTGGTGTTGGAATATTCACATGCGTCTGCACCGCTTATCTTTTTTTCCGCGGCCCTTTCAATTATTCCCATTGCCCGACTAATCGGAACTTCAACGGAACAACTGGCAAACTATACAGGAGAAGCTGTCGGTGGATTGTTAAATGCAACTTTCGGCAATGCCCCGGAATTGATCATCAGCATCATTGCGCTCAAAGCCGGATTGTACGATATCGTTCTGGCCTCGCTCGCCGGTGCAATTCTTGCGAATTTGTTACTTGCAATGGGGATTTCATTTCTGGTTGGAGGAATTAAATGGAATATACAGGAATATAATCTGTCCGGTATTCGCGTATACAGTTCGATGATGATGATTGCAGTAATCAGCCTGATGGTGCCGAGTGCGTTCAATCGTTTTCTTGGAGATGGCCCTTCGGGAAACGAGGACATGCTGAATATCTCGGTGGCAATCGTATTGCTGGTTACTTATATATTATACCTTGTGTTCATGTTAAAGTCACACCCTGAATTTTTCAGGAGTGAGAAAGGGAAGGCGGAAACCCATGATGATGAAAAGCGTTGGTCGCTAAAGGCTGCTCTGATATCTCTGGTAATTGCTTCAGTCGTTGCGGCCTTCATGAGTGAAGTACTTGTTGGTGCCGCAGAGGAAACAGGCAAGGTGCTGGGAATGTCGAGTGTTTTTATCGGCGTCATTTTTCTCGCAGTGATCGGCGGTGCTGCAGAAAGTATCTCCGCGATAACCATGGCGGCAAAAAATAAGATGGATCTGAGTATCGGAATCGCATTGGGCAGCTCCATACAGATTGCAATTTTTGTCGCGCCGCTTTTAGTGCTTCTGAGTTTATTTGTCGGCCCGCATCAGCTTAACCTGACATTCTCCCGTGCATTAATCGGAACATTGTTTCTCGCAGTTTTACTCGGAGCATTAATTGCCGGCGATGGAAGATCAAACTGGTACAAGGGTGTTCAATTGATCATGGTTTACCTGATCATGGCATTAATGTTTTTCTTTATCCCTTCTTAACTTTGGAAAATCAGAATTTTTGGAACCGGAAGATAAAAGAAAGCGCCGTTCTGAATCGCGTCGACAGAACCTCGGAAATCCTATTCGGTCTGATCATGGTGCTCACATTTACCGGTGCAATCAGTGCCGCTACATCTGGCAAAGAGGAAGTTAAAGAATTATTGTGGGGCGCACTCGGATGCAACCTTGCCTGGGGATTCGTGGATGCAATCATGTACCTGATAAGCACATCGATTGAGCGTGGACACGGATTTTCTGTAATCCGCCGCATTGAAAAATCAGATCATAAAAGCGACATTCGCCAAATACTGGAGGAAGAAATTCAACCAGTGGTTTATTCTCTCATGAAAGAAGAAGAAATCGATGAACTCGGTCGTCGAATTAAGCAACTTCCCACTCCTGAAAATAAATTTATTTTGACCTGGAGCGACTGGAAATCGGCGTTTCTGATTTTCCTGCTTGTTTTCTTTTGCATCGTTCCCGTTGCAATACCTTTTGCACTTTTTAACGAAGTCGAATTGGCCAAACGTGCTTCTAACGGTGTTGCTCTTGTTTTATTATTTGTTGCCGGGTATAAACTCGCAGGTTATGCCGGATTCAAAAAGATTCCAACCGCCTTTTTATATACCGGCATCGGAGTTTTTCTTGTCCTGCTTACAATGGCTCTTGGCGGATGAAAAAAAACATTTTTCTTTTTTTAATATTTCTTTTAAATGTTTCACCGGCTTCGGGCCAGGAAGAAAAAGAGGTTAAATGGGATTTCGGTGCTGACCTCAATTTCTATTTTCTCACGGATGATTTTTTCATGCTCCCCGTTTTACGGGCAGATAATAACAAAGTGCATCTTGAGACCCGTTATAATTATGAAGACATGCAGACATTTTCAGCGTGGATTGGCTACAATATATCAGGTGGAAATAATTTAGAGTATCTGATTACTCCAATGATCGGTGGCGTAACTGGAAATACAGATGGAATAGCGCCCGGACTCGAATTGACTTTAGGCTATAAAAAATTTGAACTTTACAGCGAAAGCGAACATTTATTCGATTTGGAAGACAAGGAAAATAATTTTTATTATAACTGGTCGGATCTTACCTATTCTCCAAAGGAAAACTGGTGGTTTGGATTAAGCGGTCAGAGAACGAGGCTGTATCAAACTGATTTGGAAATTCAACGCGGCCTACTTCTGGGGGGAAGCGTTAAGAAATTTGAAATGACTTGTTATCTCTATAACTTGTTTTTTGATGACCCCTTTTTTTTACTTGCTGTTTCAATGAATTTTTAATTGATCAATTGAATCCGTTTTTTATTTAGGATTTCCATCCGTTGCCAAAGGAGTCTCCCATTGTCCTTTCGGTACAACCTTTGGAGTCTCAGGATCATTTTCATAAGCAGGTGTCATGATTTGTACGTTGTTTTCATTGAAAACATCCAGAATGTTTTGAATCAATACATTTTTATAATCCTGCATTTTACTTACTTCATGGCAGTAGGCATTAATCTCGTATTTGACGGCGAAATCGTCCAGAGAATGTTTAAGTATATATGGCGGTGGTTGCTTGGCTAAACCTTCTGTACGATCAGCTGCTTCTTTCAGCATGGAATCCACAAGCCGCCAGGGAGTTTCATACCCGATCCCCACGGTAATATGAATGATCACACCTTGCTCTTTTGCCCGGGTGTTATAGTTAATGATGTTACTGTTCAGCAAAATGGAATTCGGAATTATTATTTCTTCATTCTTAAAAGACCGCAGACGAGTAACTAATAATTTTTGCTCTTCCACAAATCCTATAAAATTATCAACTTTTATCCTGTCGCCTTTCTTAAACGCTCCTCTGTATGTCATGGAATACCCAGCTATCAGGTTTCCGATAAATGAGGACGAACCTAAAGAAAATAATACACCGATAAATACTGTCACTCCTTTGAATGCACTTGTTTCTGATCCGGGTATGTATGGATACGCAACTATTATTGCAAAAGCGACAATAAACATGCGTAAAATTCTATAAGTAGGCATTGCCCACTCCGGATCAAAATTATTGAGAGAAATACCCCCGTGACTAATACCGGTGAAAAGTAATTTCGTAAGTTTCAGAAAATACCTTGTTATCAAAAAAATGACGACAAGGAAGGCGAGACTGGGCAGAAAATTTATAAATCCCTTCCAGATGGATAAAAAAGGATTTATAAATAAATCCAGCAGGTAGACTGCCGCGCTGTTTGTCCAGGGAAATAATGTAAGTATGTAATTTACAAAAAACGCAATAGTAAAGACTACAACAATAACTCTTATTACGTTAAAGAAAACATTAAAAGCCTTCCACAACTGGTTTGATTTTATCAGTTTGAAAGTCTTGGTCTCCATCGTATCGATCTTCGTTTTAATACGGGCCTGCAGCATCCGGTTGGATTTTCTTATCAGCCATAGCAATACAATAAGAACTAGTACCAACAAAGCTGTTGCCGCTAATGCACGCCATACATGATTCAAAATTACAGCCCTGCTTCTATCATGCCTGTAGGTAACAATGGTGTTAGTGATTTTTTGTTTTATTATCTGGGCAAGAATACTGCGGCCGACACCTTCTGTTTCAGCATCAGCATCGTAAACACTCATGATAAATTCTTTACCTGCAAATATTCGCAATGCATTATCTGTAGGGATTATTTTTACAGAATCCGGGACTATGGATTGATCGGCAGCGGCCTTTTGAATTCTTTTGCTTATTGTTGATGCACGGACTTCTGCCGGAAATGCTGAGACACCCCTGACAAAAAACAATGTCATTCCATCAACTTTTACAGGAGCCAGATTTTGTTTCGATTCACTTATGTCTATATCAGCCTCACTGTTTTCCTGAGCTGTTGAAAATCTGCCGGCAAGAATAAAAATAAGGAACAGAATGGTTAAAAATTTCAAACCTGGATTTATTCTATTTGCAGGAAAACATATAACATCTCTCATCTGATTTTGAATTAATATTAAAATCAAATATAAAAAAGATAGTTATGATTAAGCCCGATTTAGTGCAATTCGAGAAATGATTTTAATCATAAATGGATATTTGTCATTTGAACATGTATCGTAATTCTATGATTTTATCATTTGGTATGTCCATGCTTATAAACCCGCTGCGGGGACGATCTAAATCAATAATATTGAAAACTGTAATCGAGAGCATTGTCGCCAGGCCAATTACGAGTATCCTGTCAATTTTATTTTGATTATTATCATAGCCGAGCAGAAATGAGGAACAGAAGCAAAGCCCGAAAAGGAAATACATGATTGAATCAGGCACAGTCGATTCTCCGGCCGATCTCCTGGTAGTCGTAATATCAATCATATCGTTTAGAGCGGGGATCATCTGGTTTGAGCGTAACATGACATTATTCAATTTAGCATCAGTTGTAACGATATTCCATAATATTTTACCTAAACTGTCTGCCTTTAGAAAAAAGCCAACTGTTTTGTCGTAATCTATCCCGGCCTGATAAAAGCTAATACGCGCTTCAACATATTCCCGGAAATTATCGCGAAGCAACTGGCGAATGCTATCCGGATAAAGGTCAGCTCTCAAAATGGCTGTACCTATATCATTTGCTTCTTCTATTACAAGTTCCCTCCGTTTGTCATATCGTGTACTGGACATGCTGAATGTAAAAGCCAATAATAATCCCAGTAAGCCAAGAAGTGTTCCGTTTATTGTTCCGAGATCAACCTTTGACAAATCAGGATCTTTCTTTATGAGGTTGGTTTTTAAGCGGTGACCAGCCAGGTAAGAAAATATTATTAAAACAAAAACTATTAGCGCTACAAGAATAGTTGAGGCTGATTGGAGTAGAGTAAGTTTTAGCATGTTGTACAAATATTTTATAAATTGTCAAATATACAGGATTGAACATGATTCCGAATATGATTATCAATCTGGTATTTTTCTTTGTTTGGTTAAATTGATATGAATTGTTTATATATTGGCTCTTAACTTTTTTGATTTCTATATGTTGACTTCAGGAATATTAAAAAAAATAAGTGATAGTCTTTACCTGCACCGATTTTATTTCCTGCTCGCAGGTCTTTTGGTTAATTTCTTTATTCCTCCCCTGGTCTATTTACCTTTAATACAAGTTTTCTTTAAAATATTTACGACAGTTATTCTATTGATGTCGGGGGCCAATTTTATTCAAAAGGGGAAAACACATCTGCGTAATTTATGGTTTGTATTCGGATTTATTAATATCGTTGTAGCTGTTTTCTCGGAATTGAATCCTGAGAACGTGATATTATCTGTAACAAGATTCCTGCTTTTATTTGCATTTTTTTTTGTAATTACTGTTAGCCTTCTCCAGCAAATATTTTCCATTAAGAATGTCACGCATGATGTTATCATAGGGTCGTTTTGCGGCTACCTTCTGATCGGCATATTCAGCTTCTTCACCTTTTCGTTAATAAATTATGCCGATTCAGATGCTTTTTCAGGGCTGAGCACAGAACCAACGCAGAGATTAGCCCAAATTTTTTACTTTACATTTACCTGCCTGACCACACTTGGCTTTGGAGATATTTTGCCGGTTAATTTATTTGCCCAGAAATTGTCTGTCTTAACTGCCTCTGTCGGTCAGTTTTACATTGCAGTGATAGTGGCTATTTTGGTCAGCCGTTTTATGAATCAGCGTAATAATTAATGAAAATAAATTTGGTATTAGGAATTTTTGTATGATATTCGTCATGTTCCGGGGTGACGGTTTACCTGAACCAGATATAATTATCTCAATAAATTTAATTTTGTAAATTCCCTGACCTTTCAAAACAAATAAAAATATGTTTTTAAAATATATTCCTTTTTCATTCCTCGCCATCATTCTAATTTTAAACGGCGGATGTAAAAACAAGGAAGCGCCCAGGGAGCTTGTTTTAGATGTACCCATTGTTAAGGTCTTTCAGGAAGATGTTCCGTTGGTTTCTGAATTCACCGGGCAGACTTATGGTGAATCGGATATTCAGATTGCCCCACGTGTAAAGGGTCTCATCGAGAGCATTGAATTTAAAGAAGGTTCGTTTGTTAAAAAAGGGCAATTACTCTATACAATAGAGCCACTCACATACCGCAACAACGTAAGCGTCGCACAGGCAAATTTGTCAGAGGCAAAATCAGTACTTTCTGCAGCTAAAACCGACTATGAACGAATCGACCTCCTCGCCAACATGAATGCGGTAAGCAAAAGGGAACTCGACGGCGCCAAAGCCAGATATGAATCTTCTCTCGAAAAAGTGGCATCCACAGAAGCACAATTAAGAAATGCCCAAATTGATCTGGGATATTGCAGCATCACTTCTCCTATCGACGGAATAATAGGAATAACAAAAGCTCAGGTTGGAGATTATGTAAGTCCGGGACCTTTTACAAATATCAATACGGTTTCTTCCACTTCAAATATCCGCGTAAGGTTTACCTTAAGCGAACAGGAATTTTTAAGACTGTATCGTGAAAGCAGGAAGGAAAATTCATCATTACAAGGCGGCAAAGACATTCAACTTATTTTATCGGATGGTTCTGAATATGAACAGAAAGGCGAATTTCGTTTTGCCGACCGCCAGGTCGATCCGTCTACCGGCGCAATTACACTCGAAGCACTATTTCCCAATCCCGATCAGTTGCTTCGCCCCGGGCAGTTTGTAAAAGTTCGTGTAGCAGCAGAAATGCGAAAGAGTGCATTAGTAATCCCTCAACGATCAGTCATCGAGATGCAGGGAATTTTCCAGGTCTATCTTTTGGGCAGCGACAATAAGGTGAATATGAAAATAATTCAGGTTGGTCCTTCTTTTAAAGATGCCTACATAGTTGAAGACGGATTGAAGGAAGGTGATAAAATTGCAATGGGCGGAACCCAGTTATTACGTAACGGAAGCACCATTACTCCCAAATTAACGGAATGGCAACCCGGTATGCCAGTTGCGCAAACAAGCCAGTCTAAATAATCTCAGAAAAAATTTTATATGGGAGAATTTTTTGTACGAAGACCAATAGTTGCCATGGTGATAAGTATCATAATAGTGATACTGGGTCTCCTGGCACTAAAGAAAACACCGGTTGCGCAATACCCTGATATTAATCCGCCTGTCGTAAAAATCACAACCACATTTACTGGTGCAAATGCCCTCAACGTTGAACAGGCCGTAGCTACTCCAATCGAACAAAAAGTAAACGGCGTTGAGCAGATGCTCTACATCAAATCAATAAACACGTCTGACGGTGCACTCACCATCGAGGTGACTTTTGATGTAGGCACCAACCTCGACAATGCAAACATGCTCACGCAGAACAGGCAGGCGCAGTCAGCCCCATTCATGCCGCCGAGCGTAAAACAACAGGGTGTCGTAGTTAAGAAATCGCTTTCTTTCCCGATGATGCTGTTCACCATCACGTCAACGAATCCAAAATACGACGCGAGATTTCTGAACAACTTTGCTAATATTAATATTGTGGATGCCCTTGCCCGTATCAGGGGAGTAGGTGAGGTTGCACTCTTTGGCGGCAGCGATTATGCCATGCGTATATGGTTGAAGCCGGGGATCATGAGTAAACTCGGAGTTACCGTTGAAGATGTAAAGAATGCGCTCAACGCTCAAAACATGATCAGCCCCGGAGGAAAATTTGGCGCAGAACCAGCACCGCCCGGTACGGAATTTACCTATGGCATCACACTCCAGGACCGGTTAGTTACGGAAAAGCAATTCGGAAATATCGTCGTTCGCAGCAAGACCGACGGTTCGCGTGTTTTGCTAAGCGACATTGCGCGCGTCGAACTGGGAACTGAAAACTATAGTTCCACCGGCCGCAGAAACGGTTCTGCGAGTGCGGTTATCACATTGTTCCAGATGCCCGGCAGCAACGCCCTCGATGTAGCCGATGCAGCAAAGAAAGCGATGAAGGAGATGTCGTTAAAGTTTCCCAAAGACATCGAGTACCAGGAATCATTAGACACAACGCTTGCCATCACTGCCGGTGTTGATGACATTGTTCATACACTTTTTGAAGCTGTCATACTCGTGATTTTAGTCGTATTTATATTTCTGCAAAATTGGCGCGCTACATTAATTCCGCTCATTACCGTACCCGTTTCGCTGATAGGAACACTTGCTGTATTTCCAATGCTCGGGTTTTCAATCAATGTTCTCTCTTTATTAGGATTGGTGCTTGCCATTGGTATCGTTGTCGATGATGCAATCGTTGTGGTCGAGGCTGTCATGCATCATATTGAACACGGAAAATCCCCGCGTGAAGCTACCCTTCAGGCAATGCGAGAAGTATCGGGTCCCGTCATTGCAATTGCACTTATCTTAATTGCAGTTTTCGTTCCCGTCGCCATGACACCCGGAATCACGGGCAGGTTTTACCAGCAGTTTGCCATTACCATTGCAGTGTCGGTTGCCTTCTCGGCCTTCAGTGCCCTTTCTCTCAGCCCGGCCTTATGTGCAATGTTATTGAAACCTACACCGCCGGTCAGCGAACAGAAGGGCGCACTCGCAAAATTTTTCAGCGGGTTCAACAGGATTTTTGAAAGAGTCACCGGCGGTTACCTGAACGGCGCAACTTTTTTCGCAAAGAAATCCATTCGCATCGTTGTATTCCTGGTTGCTATCGTTGGCGTCGTTGCGTTACTCGGGAAGAAAATTCCTTTGGGATTCATTCCTGAAGAAGACCAGGGATACGTACTTCTAAACGTAGCCTTGCCACCGGCATCATCGCTTCAAAGAACCGATGAGGTTTCCAGGAAAATCGAAAAATTTCTTTCTAAGGAAGACGCAATTCTGGCTTATACCACCGTCAATGGTTTCAGCATGCTTACGAATTCCTATCAGCCCAATAATGCTTTTATATTTATTTCTCTGAAGCCCTGGGAGGAGAGAGCCGAAACAGCAAAAGAACTTGTCGATAAGCTGAATAAAATTTTAGCCACACAGATTACCAATGCAACTGCATTTGCCTTTGGTCCGCCTGCCATCCAGGGACTGGGCGCATCCGCCGGATTTAGCTTGATGTTGCAGGACCGTGGCGGAAACTCTCCGCAATATCTTGCACAACAAACACAGGCTTTTATCGCCGCCGCACAGAAACGCCCGGAGATAAAGAGGATTTATACAACCTTTAACGCATCAACTCCCCAGATCAAACTGGAGATCGATAACGAAAAGGCAATGAAAGTCGGTGTTCCAGTTTCCAAAGTCACCGAAGCACTTGGTGCTTTGTTAGGCGGTACATATGTAAACGACTTCAACCGCTTCGGCCGCCAGTATAAAGTTTACCTCCAGGGCGAAGCCGCCGAAAGGACAAAGCCGGAGAATTTAAATTTAATTTATGTAAGAAATAATGACGGCGAAATGCTTCCCGTGTCAACTGTGGTGACCGCAACGAAAGTCATGGGACCTGATTTCACCAACCGTCTCAATTTATTCAGAGCCGCGGAAATCGGAGGCAGCCCCAACGATGGTTACAGCAGCGCACAGGCCCTGGAAGCTTTGGAGGAAGTCGCCAAAGAAACACTGCCTTCCGACATGAGCTATGACTACATAAATCTTTCATACCAGGAAAAACACTCGCCTGGCGGAGCCACGGTATTTATCATGGCACTCGTATTCGTGTTTTTAATTCTCGCCGCTCAATATGAAAGCTGGAAACTTCCATTCAGTGTTTTGTTAGGAACACCGTTTGCCGTGTTCGGCGCATTTCTCGGATTGTTCCTCGCCAGGTTTGGCAGCGACGCATACGTAA
Organism: uncultured Flavobacteriales bacterium; assembly: GCA_964595205.1. Taxonomy (GTDB): domain Bacteria; phylum Bacteroidota; class Bacteroidia; order AKYH767-A; family 2013-40CM-41-45; genus JADKIH01. Next base: position 308,226 of record CAZQOQ010000036.1, read on the forward strand.
ATAATGTTTTCGCTCAGATCGGACTGGTGTTGCTCATCGGACTCGTTGCTAAGAATGCAATCCTTATCGTCGAGTTTGCCAAGGAAAGTTACGAGAAGGGAGAGAAGTTGTACGACGCCGCTATGACAGCAGCAAAATTACGCTTCCGGCCGATATTGATGACTGCATTCGCCTTCATTCTCGGCGTCGTTCCATTGTTAACCGCAACCGGCGCAGGTTCCCAGGCGCGAATCGTAATGGGTATGGCTGTATTCAGTGGAATGCTCGTTGCCACCGTACTTGGTGTATTGATAGTGCCCGGCTTGTTTGTCATGATTGAAAAAATCGGTGGAGAAAAGAAAAAACCCCAGGAAAATTCTCCTGAAAATAATTCGCACTCCTGAATATGAAAATAGAGAAATTCATAAACGGAAGGAAAAAATTTAAGAACGGAATGAAGGTGCTTCTCGTATTCTTCATTGTGGGATATTCTTTAACAGGCTGTCTCGTCGGACCGAAATATGAGCGCCCTCCATTGCATGTCGACAGCACATATGCCGGCCTGGATTCAACAGCAATAAAAGATTCTGTTGCACTGCTGGCCTGGACGCAAGTCTATAATGACACGGTACTCACGAAGCTTATACGCATGGTGCTGGACAGCAACCTGGATGTATTAACAGCCGTGGCACGTGTCGAAGAATCTCGTGCTGTTTATGGTTTTACCAAATCAGCAATTTGGCCGTCTGTTGGTTATGATTTGAATGCAGGAAGTAATAATCTCGGTGACAATGCCAGACAGACCGGCATCGGCGTTAACCAGGAAGTGTACCAGGGTTTCGCAACCATGAACTGGGAAATAGATTTATTTGGTAAACTCAGTCACCAGAAACGTTCAGCCCGTGCACAATATCTGGCCTCCGAAAGTAATGCACAGGCTGTTCGTGTGAGCTTAATCGCCGAAACCGCTACATTGTATTTCATACTTCGCGATCTCGATAACAGGCTTCAGATTGCACTTCAGACTGTTGAGTCGCGCAGCGCTTCATTGAAAATTATTTCTGACCGGTATGCGCAGGGGTATGTAGCCGAACTCGATAAATTGCAGGCACAGCAGCAACTGTCAGTCGTTGAAGCATTGGTTCCAAATCTTGAACGACAGATCATCATTGTCCAAAATTCGTTGCGGGTTTTAACAGGCATGTCTCCTGGTTCTATTCCTCGCGGAAGAGATATTTACGATCAGCAACTGCCTCCTGAGATCCCTGCAGGCATTCCTTCTGATTTGCTGAGACGCAGGCCCGACGTGATTGCAGCCGAACTACTTCTCATTTCGCAGACAGAAGAAATCGGTGTTGCGACTGCATTGCGCTTCCCGACCATCAGTCTGACCGGATTTTTAGGATTTGCAAGCCCGCAATTAAACACCATCACAGATCCGGAATCGTTCGCCATGGGAATCAGTGCAGGATTATTCGGACCCGTTTTTGAATTCGGCAGAAACAAAAGAAGAGTGGAAGTGAGAAAAGCACAGGCGACGCAATTCAGTTATCAATATCAAAAAACTGTTCTGAATGCTTTTGCAGAAGTGGATAATTCCCTGGCGTCTCTCAGAACTTATAAAACCGAACATGCAGCCTATCAGGCAGAACTGGCCGCAGCCTCAAAGGCATTTAATCTTACCCAGGCTCGTTATGACGAAGGTTATTCCGACTTTCTGGAATTGCTTAACCAGCAGGATAATTTATTGGATGCACAGGTGAACGAATCAATCACTCAGAGCCAGCTAAACATTGCTGTTGTAAATTTATTCAAGGCACTTGGCGGCGGCTGGAATGCTAAATAAATGTTGAGTACTTTTTCTTTATAAAATTTCAGAAAATATTTCATACCCATGGCAAAGACAAAGAATATTACTTCCCAATCAAAAGGAAAATCAATCAGACAATCAATAAAGCCTGGTTCCAAAAAATCAAAACGGAAGAGTGAAGCAAGGGAAAGGCTGGAAGACCTGGGAAAGCTCAGTAAGAAAGATCTCATCAAAAGGGCAAAAAAATTTTCTGAAAAATATTGTGTGGGTGACGGTTCTAAATTTCGCCTGAAGAATTATAAGACGAAAGCCGACTTTGATTTAGGTTCTGAGGAAAAACCTTTAGTAAGACAAACTCTTCAAATGGGTGTCGAGGCACTCGCAACGTTACAGGATATTTTATATGCACAGGATAAGTGGTCTCTTCTTCTGATTTTCCAGGCCATGGATGCAGCAGGAAAAGATGGCGCCATCAAGCATGTAATGTCGGGTGTCAATCCCCAGGGTTGCCAGGTTTCATCTTTTAAAGCCCCCTCGTCTGAAGAACTGGATCATGATTTTTTGTGGCGTTGCCTGAAACATTTACCGGAAAGAGGACGCATTGGAATATTTAACAGGTCGTATTATGAAGAAGTTCTTGTTGTACGTGTACACGAAAATATTTTAAAATCTCAAAAACTTCCGGAACGACTTGTTACAAAAAATATTTGGGAAAACCGGTTTCAGGATATTCGAAACTTTGAAAAATATCTTCACCGGAACGGAACGATTGTCATCAAATTTTTTCTGAATGTTTCAAGAGATGAACAAAAAGAGCGATTTATTGAGCGTGTCGATAATCCGGATAAAAACTGGAAATTTAGTCCAGCGGATGCACGCGAGAGAAAATTCTGGAAACAGTATATGAATGCTTACGAGGATATGATCAGAAATACCTCCACCGACAAATCGCCATGGTACGTTGTTCCCGCCGACAATAAATCATATGCGAGAATTATTATCGCCTCAGCTATTATTCATGCGCTTGACGAAATGGGTCTGGAGTATCCAAAGGTAAGCAGGGAAAAAATGGCTGAATTATTGGCTGTGAAAAAAGAACTGCTTTCTGAAAGAAAATAGTTGTGTTTTGAAATTATTATCTGATGCTTTGGAAAAAATATTTCCCGCCTCTTATATGGCTTAAAGGATATAATTCAAATACATTACGCAACGATATTGTCGCGGGTATAACACTCGCGGCTTATGGTATTCCGGTTTCACTTGCCTATGCAACATTGGCCGGTTTGCCTCCTCAGTATGGAATTTATGGATACCTCATCGGAGGATTTTTTTATTCTTTGTTAGGCACAGGTAAACAACTGGCAATAGGACCCACTTCGGCTATATCTCTGCTGATTGGGACTACAATTGCCGGAATGGCGGATGGCGATGTTCAGCGCTGGGCCGATATTGCATCACTCACTGCATTAGTGTTTTCCGTTATGGCCATACTCGCCTATATTTTGAGACTAAGCGGAATTATTAATTTCATAAGCGAAACCGTTTTAGTCGGATTTAAAGCAGGAGCATGCCTGACAATCGGCTTAACACAGCTGCCAAAATTATTCGGTGTTTCTGGTGGTGGAGAGAATTTTTTTGAGAGATTATTTATCCTGATTAAACAACTGCCGGAAACCAATCTCTCTATTTTTATTTTCGGGATATCGGCGATCCTGGTTTTAATTCTCGGCGAAAAATTTTTGCCGGGAAAGCCTGTTGCGTTAGTAGTTGTGATTATTTCTGTGATACTTATAACAGCGACTTCTCTTGGTTCATTAGGGTTTAGTGTTGTTGGGGTAATTCCCTCAGGGTTGCCTTCTTTTCATCTGCCATCCTTAAGGGTTCGCGATGTTGACGGAGTGGTTCCCCTCGCATTGGCATGTTTTTTACTTTCTTATATAGAAAGCGTTTCAGCAGCAAGAACGCTGGCACAAAAGAATGGTTACGAAATCGATCCACGACAGGAGTTACTCGCATTGGGAATTGCAAACGGCGCGACGGCTTTTGGACAGGGGTATCCTGTTGCAGGTGGTTTGTCACAGTCGTCCGTTAATGATGCTGCTGGCGCAAAAACAACTTTGTCGCTGATTTTTGCATCGCTTTCAATCGCCTTGTGTTTACTTTTCTTAACCGGCATGCTTCAAAATTTACCTATGGTAATACTCGCATCAATTGTACTTGTGGCAATAAGAGGGTTATTCGATCTAAAGGAAATAAAACATATTTATAAAGTTGATAAAAGAGAATTCGCTATTGTTCTGACTGCATTTTTCGGAGTGATTGTTTTCGGGATATTAAAAGGAGTCATTCTCGCAGCATTAACAACATTGATTTTACTCATTCGTGCAACTTCAAGCCCTAATGTTGCTTTTTTAGGAAGGATACCAGGTACAAATCGATATTCTGATATGGATCGCCATCCTGACAATCAAAAAATCCCCGGCGTTTTAATTGTCAGAGTTGAATCTTCGATACTTTATTTTAATTGCGACTATATCATGGAAAAAATCATGAAGAAAATATCAGCAGAAAAAGATACTATAAATACTGTCATATGTGATTTGAATTCTACTCCTCATATAGACATAGCCGGAGCACGGTTTTTTAAAAAACTTTTGTTCGATTTGAATGATAGAAAAATTACTTTAAAAATAGCCGAAGCCCGTTCGGAAGTACGTGATATGTTAAGAGCGGAAAACCTGGAAGAGATCTATGGACACATTAGCAGAAAGGTTTCGGTGAATGATATGGTGAAAGAAGCTTCAATGTAATATTCATTATTTTTCTGCAACTTTTGCCGGAGGGTATTTGTACAATATTTTATTCACCGCATCAGCTATTGCTGCATCAGGATTTTTCGAGGGGGTATCGATTTCTTTATTTCCTATTCCCTGCCAGATTAATTTTTGTGTGGATGCATCTATAATATCAATTATGATAGATCCGTCTTTATATTCATAAACGTTTACAGTAGTAGTTCCGCCATAACCCGCTCCCCATCCATAAGGTCTGTAATAACCACCATAACCATACGTATTTGCCGAAACAGATTGCTTGTCCTGAAGAATGGCAGTGGTATTAATCAGCACATCGGGTGCGTCATCATTTAGTGTAAATCCCTTCTTGATCATTTCAGCCTTGATTGAATTCAGGATTCTGTCCTGGTTTAGCTGGCTGATATTATCCGTTACTTTCATCTTGTAGAAAGCAAATGTTTTATATTTTGAAAAATCAACGGACTTATCATAGTCTGTCGTAACTTTTAAAGAAGTGCTGCATCCAATGAATAATATTATGCAGATCGAAATTACAATGGAGAGTAAACTGTTTTTCATTTGATTCAGATTAATATATTATGCAATTATAATTCTTTTAGTCGACTATTTGAAATACCAGGTTAAGTTAAATCCAAAAACACGGTTAAATGAATCAGAGGTTGTATTTGGAATTATTTTGGTTAACCCCATATCATAAAAAAAGTGTCCTTCATAGTTTTCGCGGAAGGCTGCACCAAGTTGAAAGACCAACCCTAAATCCGTATTCTTCAGGTCATCGTCATTGGAATCGCCAAAACTGATTTTCATTGATTCCTTATATCCATTTGGGTAATATGTTTTTGTTCCCCCTATGCCATATGCAATATACCCGCCTGCACCAAAAAAGATTTTAGTTTCTTTGGCTGAATTAAAGTTAAAACGAATAGTAAGAGGAAGTTCAAGATAAAGTGGTCTGAAAATGTTTTTATAACCCCACGAATCATAATAAGTATAACCCTTTCCGCTTAGTAATAACTGCATATGAAAATCTACTCCATCTGCCAAAGGTGCTTTGCCGGAAAATCCTGTGTTAAAACTCAGTCGCGTATCTGTATTCGTGCTGACAAATTTTACAGCCGAAATCTGTGCCCCTGCTGTAAATCCAAATTTAAATTGCGCCTTACAATAAAAACAAGTAAATATAAATATAACCAGTAGAGTAACTTGTTTCATTGCTTTCATTGCAGAGATAATTTGTGACAAATTACAAATTAGATTCAATTCTGCAAGTGTAAATTAAACATTAAATAATAACTTTTTTAAGGTGGATGTCATATAAAACTAATTTTATTATTATTAAATTGCACCGATTACAGATTAAGTTCTCCATTAAAATTGAAATTTATGGAAAGAAATTTACCATCCAGGTCCATTAGTGCTGCTCTGGTTTTTTTATTTTTAATAAATTCATGCCTGCTGGCACAGGATGTAAAAGGCGGAAAAAAATTCTATTCAACATCGGGTGGTGAAGTAATTTTTTCATGGGCTGATGTCACTAAGAATGGTCTTGATGCCGATGTCATCACACGCTTCACTCTCGTGGTTAACCTCCAATACCAGTTTCATCGTGATTTGAGTGAGCATTTTGGATTGTTTTCCGGAATTAACATCAGGAATGTTGGCTTCATCTACGATGATCCTGTCGAAGTGAATACAAGATATAAGGAACGATCTTATACATTTGGAATTCCCGCAGCATTAAAACTGGGAAACATGAAAGGCGGCTTTCTGTTCGGCGGATATGAAATCGAATTCCCATTCAACTTCAAAGAGAAAAAATTTGTCAATGAGGATAAGGTGTCAAAATCATCTTCCTGGTTCAGTGATAAAACTCCCTCCATCTACCAGTCCTTTTTCGGCGGCTTCCAGACCCGCTTCGGCACTCAGATCAAATTCAAATATTATTTCACCGATTTTTTAAATAAGAATTATTCAGCCAACGACGGCAATGGAAACATTATTTATCCGTATAAATACATCAATGCAAATGTTTTTTATGTGTCCCTGAGTTTCCAGCTGTTAAGAGGAAAATATTTGTATAAATCAAAGACCAGTAAGGCCTGAACGGAAACCCGGATGAATAGCCCGGATTTTTTATTTTGTAATCTCAGGCAAAACTGAAACAAACCCTTTTACAATGAATGTATTCGCAAGGTCAACAAAAAATGAGCCCACCAGGGTGATCAACAGGATTGCTTTCGGCGATGGACCATAACGCTTTGTGATCTGTTCCATGGTAGCCATTGCAACCGGCATGGAGCTTACCGAATAACCGATGAATCCACCGCAAGCAACAGCCGCGTCATAATCTTTTCCAAGTAGCCGGAACAACAGGTAATAAGCCACTGACGCTGCAAGCAATACCTGTAAAATTACAATTACAGCTATCGGAAGTATGATTGTTCCTAAAGCTGAAAGCTTAAGGCTCATCAAACTTATAACCAAAAAGATTTGTAAAGCCAGGTCGCCGATCCTGTCAGTAATATCAGTAGGCATGGGAAGCTTTTTAAGATCTGCAACATTCGTAATCAGCATTCCTGCGAGCAGTGAACAAAGAAAACCCGGGAGAATCATTTTCATTTCAATTGCAAATGCATTGAGCTGGTTTCCTAACCAGATGGCAACACTCATAATTAATAATGTACGTATCAACAAGGAAGTACTTGCCGCCGGTTTAATCTCTGCATCCCCTGTGACCGGTTTGATTTCGTTGCTGCTTTTTTCACTATGAAGCTTGTGCCTTTTAATGATCCAGGTTACAATTGGCCCGGATATAATTGCTCCCACCGATACGGCAAATGTCGCCGCGCTGATGGCGACAAGTTCTGCACCATTTAAACCAAGTTTACTTGCTTCTTTTGCCCATGCCATGGCTGTTCCAGGTCCGCCTACGAAAGAAACACTTCCTGCCAGTAAACCGTAAAATGGATGCGCTCCTCTTGCAAGTGCAACACCAATGCCCGCCAGGTTTTGTAAAACCAGGAGTATCACGGTGACAATACAAATATAAAGGAGAGGTTTCCCTCCGGTCCGGAGTGAAGAAAACTTCGCCGTTATTCCCAGCGATACAAAAAACAAAAGGATAAGAATATCGCGCAGGCGTGTTGCAAAATCAATCCTGATGTTGAAGAATGACTCCGACAAAGAAACTAAAATTGAAATTAATATTCCTCCGACGACCGCTGACGGAATGGATGCTTTCTTTAAAAAACTTACCCGGTCACACAGAAAATCTCCTGTTATCAGAGTCAGCAATGCAATAATTAATGTGATAAATTCAGGTACACTATATACTGTCATTTAATTATTATTTAGCGTTCCTCAATTTCTTCTTTTCAAGTTTATAGGCTTTCCTGTTTTCCTTCGACATAAAAACAGTTTCCTTTAATCCGGCCAATGCTGACTTAATGATGAGGTTTATAAACCCGGAATTCATTTTCCGGTCAACTCTATAACGTACAATTCGCGGCGGCAAATCTTCTGAGGCAGGATTGCCTGAAGGGAGATAGGCATTAGCTGCAAAGGCGCCTACCGAACTTTTCCAACCGGCTTTATTGTGGAGCTGAAGATCTACATCCAGATCATGATAGAAAAATTCCATAATGCCTTCTGAGTACGTCCAGTTTACAGTTCCGTAAAATTCAATTTTATCTGCCACACCTTTATTAATTTTTGCAGGCGTGTATGCCTGAAGAACAGGATTCATGTCTGTTAAATTGAATTTTCCAAATACAGTCTTTAAAGAAAATTTTGGTGTTGAATAACTGAATCCAAGGTTTACATTAAAATGAACTTTGCCCGCCAGATAAGCATCAATATTTGCTGTTAAATCCTCGCCGGTAAAGATATTCGTAATGTTTTTTGCCAACACCGTTCCCCGGTTCACATGAACCTCTGCCACAGTGCTGTCTTTTAATTTTTCGAAGTTAGTCAGGTTTACATTTGTCACTCGTACTTCCTTTATATTTAAGGGTATAGGAATGGCCACTATCTGCTGACCAAAATATTTAGGAATATTGGACTTATCCACTTCCTTTGTATTGTCCTTATAAATCGACGCAACTACGCTATCAAGCAGTATATTATCTATGAATATTTTATGGACGGCAATCAACGAGTCGAAATCGAGATTGACAATGTTTAATTTTCCGACTGCTGCTGAAAAATCGGTCTTCCCATAACGTATATTTTTCTGAAGCTTTGCGAAACTCATGTTCGGAAAAAATCCAATGCCATTCATCTCCACCGATTTTCCGCTATAGGAAAGATTAAACGACTTCATTTGTATATGGAACACGCTGTCTTTGGTTTGAATATCAAGAGAATTAATGCTCGTATTCAAATCATGAAATTTATAAATTAATGTATCGAGTGTTTTATTTATATTCATCGAATCGATTTTCAGATGATAATCGCTAAAGCTGATATGTTTGAACGGACCCTTATCCATCGAGCCTTCAAATTTGCCCAGAAGCAAATCCACCTTATTATATAAAAACAAATCTCTTCCCGACTGCTGGCTGATCTGTATGTCGTTTAAGGTGATATTAAAATTTTCAATTTTAAACCGACGCTCTTTAAAAGAATTCGAAACCCTGAAGGAGGCATCTTCGAGGTGAAATTCTTTTAAAAGAAACGACTCTACAAATTTCTTCTTACTCTTTTGTTCCTGGTTATTATTCACGTCTTTTATCGGGAAGAGAACATTTACTTTCCCTTCGAGAGTCAATTCGATTTCTGGTTTAATAATTTCTATCTGATCCAGGGCTAAATTATTTTCTTTTATCAATTTCATCAGCTGTACATTCGTCAGTAAAATTCGCTGTGTCTTTAAAATAAAAGAACTGTTGATGTACGGATAGCTGTTCAATGGTTTTTCACGAGGCTGCATAACCACATTTAAAACATTGATATTGCCTTTAAATAAATCGACGTGCAGTTTTTCAAATTTTAATTCGTATACATCCGATACAATATTTGAATTGAAACTCTTCAAAAGCGCATCCGATAAAAGTCTGTTAAAATTATTGTATAAAAATAATCCGCCTGCAGCAGCCAATAAAATAAATGCTAATGCAATTTTAAGAAGTACTCGTTTCTTCTTTGGTTTATTGTCCTGAGGATTCGGTTTTGCATCCATATGGTTGAAAAAAAGCAATAAATGAAAAAGTATTAATTACCCTTTGGGGATAAATGTATGTAATTTTAGGTTTTAAATTTAGGATAAAAATCATAACTCGTATACAATATTTTTGACATTTGTCGGCTTTGATTTATTCATGAGAATACATGCTTTTATAACAATATGTTTTCTAATTGCCTTAAATGCACCTGCCCAGAATCCAATTGATACTACCAAACGTGACCTCATCGACTATACCATGAAAATACTGAAGAGAAAACCTCCCCGTGACCAGGATCAGTTATCAAGAAAAGTAAGATTTTCAATTGTCCCCGTTACTGCCGGAAGTGAAGGTCAGGTTGCCATTTCTGCTATCAACTTTGCGTTCTATCAGGGTGAAACGGAACTGACAAATTTGTCCACGGTCTATTTTTATCCTTATGCCAGTTTTACGGGAAGATATTCATTTATCGTTATCTCAGATTTGTGGTCGTCGGGGAATACTTATTTTTCAAATGGCGACTTCCGCATTAGTTCAAACAGCTACAATGATTACGGTCTAGGGTCTTCTTCTTCCGAAGATTCTTCGATTGTCGTCGATTACAACCATGCAAGAATACGTTTCGATGTAAACAGGAATTTATTCGGTTTCCTGTATGCAGGCATTGGATATTCCCTGGATTATTATTACGACATTGCTCAAAAAGCCCCGGAATTTTCGGAATCTGATTTTGAAAATTATCCGTATGGCACATCCAGGACAGCTATTTCTTCCGGGATGACCTTTAATCTTTTCCGGGATAAACGGAAAAACAGTATTAATCCCGAAGGCGGTTATTATGGAAGTGTATCTTATAATTTTTTTCATCCATCCCTGGGAAGTACTTATACATGGAATTCCTTATATGTCGACTTGCGCAGGTATTATCTTTTGAATACAGAATACAGGAGCATTCTTGCCATGCGATTATTTTACTGGGATACGTGGGGTGAAGTACCTTATCTCGATCAGCCAGCTACGTTCACCGATCGTGAATCACGGATTGCCCGGGGTTACAGTTATTCCCGATTTCGTGGGAAAGGAATGCTGTTCGGCGAAGCAGAATACAGGTTCTCGATCTCAAAGAATCAATTCTGGGGCGGAGTCGTTTTTGCAAATGCCCAATCGCTTCGGGAACCCTCCTCAGATATCTTTGAGGCAATCAATCCGGCTGCGGGTATCGGGCTGCGGGTGAAATTCAATAAAAGATCCAATACTAATCTAACACTCGACGTTGCTGAGGGCCGGGATGGATTGAACTGGTACATTAATATCGGAGAATATTTTTAAATCATTTCATTTAGCATGACCGGATGATGAATATCATAGTGATTATTTTTTCTAAGTATAATCTTTGAAGTTTATAATTTGATTTATGATATATCATTGTTTTTCTGGTTTGCCAATCATAAAAGAAATCATTAATTGTATTTTATTTAAGTTTACTGCGCCTTTATATAGTGTTGAATATGAATATTAAAAACCGGACTTCACATATATTCATTCGTATCCTGAAAATCATAGGAATTGTTGTCGCATCGATTTTTTTTCTCTTTGGAGTTTTGACCTGGATCGTATTCGAGAAAAAGAATGAATGGCTGGAAAAACAGATTCAATCCTATCTGAAAGAGTCACAATCCGGAGAATTAAAAATAAGGAGTATAGATTTTAAACTATTCCGAAACTTCCCAAATGTCACCATTGAACTGAACGAAGTTGACTATTATGAACATCAGGATTCATTGCGTCAGCAAAGCGAGAAACCGATTTTACATGCCAATAAGTTATACGTTGCATTTGAATTAATGCCGCTGCTGAAAAATGAAGAGTTGAAGATTTCTATTATCAGTTTGTCCAATGCCCGCTTAAATATAATTGAATACTCCAATGGTATATTTAATATTAATAATGCCTTGTCTAAACCAATTATTGCGAATAGAAAAGTTATTCCAAAATCAACTTCGCCTCCTTCAGCCGGGAAAAAAAGAGATATGCCGAAGGCGCCTGTCGCTGCGAAACCAGCCATGCATGTTGATTTACACGAGGTCAATTTAAATGATATCCTGATTACATGGAAGTCCTGTACTGATATCAATCCATACATCGGTCTCATAAAGGAAATGAAGACGGATATTTCCAAAGAAGGAAGCCTTTTGGCTGTTAAAATTAGCAGCACTAACGAGGTGCAAAAAATTATTGTCAAAGACAGGCAGCTTCCGCAGGGTGACCTGAATTATTATGCCCTGGTAAGTTATGACATTGAAAAAAAATATCTGACTATAGAGGAGACAGATCTTAAGTATAATGCAATATCTGCAAACATCCGCGGTACCTATGATAACAGTAAAAATCGGATGCTGGATTTATATGTTAATGCATCATCTAAAAACCTTGAATTTTTATCCTATATAATCAACTCCGATCTTGTAAAAAAAAACCCGGACCTGCTGAAGCAAGGCAATGTTATCATGCAGGGGAGAGTCTTTGGAGAATTAAACAATCAATCCATGCAGGTTGATGTGACATTCGATGTTAAAAATCCGGATTTTTTATCGTTCGTGATGAGAGAAGAAACGATTAAAAAAAACAAGGAAGCATTAAGGCAAATCAATAGTTATGTGAATGGAAGAATATTTGGGGAATTGAATAAACAAACACCCCAAATGGAGATTTCTTTCGGGTTAAAGAATCTTGATTTAGAGCTGCCAAAAAATCTGGGCACTTTTCAAAACCTGGGGTTTGAAGGAAAATTTTCTTCCGGAAAATCAACGGATCATTCCGAAGCGAGTCTTCAGATAAAAAATATTACTGGCAAACTCCCCGATGGCTTTTTCAACGGTCAATTGACACTGAGAAATTTTACCAACCCAATCATAAGCTACAAATTGAACACTCAGTTGAAAGTAGATGGTTTTGATCAAATTTTTTCAATCGATTTTCTTAGAGAATTGAAAGGGACTGTTTCAGCTCAGGCGAATTATTCAGGTCCTGTTAAATTATTTAAGGAACATCAGATGGGAAAGAACAGGTCGAGTTTAATTACGTTAAAAAATCTTTCTTTTATCGTTTCAAAAACAAATCAATTGGTTTCCGGACTTTCCGGCGAAATTGAAACAAGTAATAATCAAACCACACTAAGGGATCTTTCATTCAAATATGCAGATGATGATATAGAGGTAAATGCAACAATTGACAACTTGATTTATTTATTATTTTTCCGTGAAACGAACATCAGCGCATCCGGAAATTTAAAATCCGGGCAAATATATACGAGAGACTTCATATTTGATACACTGGGTAATGCCCAGGTACAGGACAGGATTTCCAACCTGGATTTTGATTTTGATATCACTGCTGCAACAATCCATGATGGAGATAATTCTTCTGAAACATACGTGGACTTCGATGTCAGGAATCTTAGAGCGCATTTTGACAAGCTGCCGGACCTGGTATCGTTAGACACGAAGGGCCGATACTGGAAAGAGGATTCTTGTCATAGTCTCAATCTTAATAAATTCCATGCTATCATGCCTCACGGTAAAATTGATGTAATCGGCGATATGTTGATTCCGCAAAGCAAATTGGTTCAATTCAATGCACGTGTTAAGATGAATCAATTTCCCTGGACATACATTCGGGAGCTGTTTGCGGAAATCAATAGCGACAAGGAGCCCAATGCTAAAAATCTCCCTGTGAATAAAATGGAGATTGTTACCGCCGACCTGGATTTGTCCTCCGAAATCATAACGTATCCGTTCGATATAAATGATCTCAAAGTCCGAAACAGTAAGGCTCAGGTAAATTTCCCGGGATCAAAATCAGTCCTCATGCACAGGCTTGACCTTTCTTTCGATAAGCTCTATTTCAATCATCCTGATAATTCCGGCCGCATAGAAAATGTGAAATCTGTCGATGGAATAGTGCAATTAAAAGGATTAAAGATTCCAGGGCTGGATACATTTAATATTGATTTGAAAGTTTCCGGAGGAAACGACCGCTTTGATATTTTGTTTTCCAGAATGGTGCAGGTAACAAAAAGTGAGAAGGGGAATTTGGTTATTGACAATACAAAGGCCGTACCTGAGTATCAATTGCATCAGGTTGTCAGAGAAGCAAATCTAGAATATTTCATTAAGAAAGTTTATAACCGGAAATTCATGGAAGGCAGAATCAGTTATGTGCTCGATCTTAAGAGTTCCGGCGGAGATTGGAAAGAAGTAAAGGAGAATCTGCGAGGATCTGTTGAAATTACAGGAGACACACTCAGGCTTTATGGTATCGACATCGATGATGTTTTAAATAAGTATATGCAGAGTCAGAAATTCAATCTTACTGATTTGGGTGCGGTCTTGGTAGCAGGTCCACTTGGATTGGCAATTACCAAAGGATCTGATTTTGTATCATTGGCAACGGTTAATTTTGATTCCACACAGCAAACAGGGATTCAAACACTTTTAATGAATTGGAGACTGGAGAATCGCCAATTAATCACCCGGGATGTAGCCGTTGCAACTAAGCTAAATCGCGTCGCATTCGATGGCAGGATTGATTTTGCAAATAATTCAATTCCGGAGCTTACTGTAGCTGTTGTCGACAAAAACGGTTGTAGTCTTATCGATCAAAAGCTGTTTGGTAAATTCGGTGCACTGCAGACTGGAAAAATTAATATTTCTAAAACCATATTTGGTTCGGTTATTAATTCTGTAAATGCAGTTGCCGGAAAGGATTGTAAGCAGGTTTATGACGGCAAGGTTAAAAACCCTACGGAGTAGTACATTAGGTAATGCGTAAGAAACATTTCGCAAAAAAGCATACCGGTAAATTTTATTTTCCCTTAAAGAACCTTGCTCATGATCATCTAAAATGATGATGTTGATCATGTTTCCATTTGTATCCACATTTTACTTTTATCATTTATTTCAAGGAGTAAAGTCAATGAAATTCCGAATTCGTGATAACGGATTATTATAATGATAAAAATCTGAACCAATTAAAATTGTATGAAGAAAAATATCCTGATTTCATTTTTATACGTTTTGATATTTCACTTTTCATTTTGTCAAACTTCAAAACAAACTGCTGAATCAAAGCGGCCCAATATCGTGATCATTCTTGCAGACGACATGGGTTATTCGGACATGGGGATGTTTGGCAGTGAGATAAAAACACCAAACATGGATTCGCTGGCATCTGCCGGAGTCCGTTTCACAAATTTCTACACGCATGCAAGCTGTTCTCCTTCGCGTTCCATGTTATTGTCAGGAGTGGATAGTCATCTCAACGGTCTTGGCAATATGGATGAATGGATAGCCCCCAATCAAAACGGGAAGCCGGGCTATGAAGGAAATTTAAATGATAGGGTGGTAACCATTCCTCAATTGCTTAGAGATGCAGGTTACCATACATACATGGTTGGGAAATGGCATATGGGTAAGTCGCCGGATAAAATCCCTGCTGCTCGCGGCTTCGAAAGAGATTTTAGTTTACTTGACGGTGCGGGAAGTTATTGGGACATGACAAATTTCACGGCCCTGACTCCTCAATCACTCTATACTGAGGATGGAAAATATCTCACGAGCCTTCCCAAAAAATACTATGCGACAAAAACCTATACTGACAAACTAATCAGTTTCATTGATGCCGATCACAAAGACGGTAAGCCATTCTTTGCTTATGTTTCTCACCAGGCTCCACACGATCCATATCATCTTCCCCGCGACTGGCGCGACAGGCATATGGGGCAATATGATTCCGGATGGGACGTAATAAGAGAACAGCGTCTCAAAAAGCAAAAGGAGCTTGGAATTGTTTCAGGCTCGACAGCACTGGCCGAGCGGATGTGGTTCGTTCCGGAATTTTCCCTGCTTGCTCCCGCATCACGAGCTATAGTCGGCAGAAAGATGGAACTCTATGCCGGACTGATGGAGAATATGGATTTTCATATCGGTCGTCTGATTGCACATCTCAAAGAAATCGGGGAATATGAAAATACTGTGTTTATAATTTTTGGTGATAATGGAGCTGAAGGAAATGATCTTGCAGCAATGATTGCCGGAACTCCCGGTACACGCGACTTTCTTTATTTCGCGAGCAAGTGGTCGCAAACAAATCCAAATGCATGGGGCGATCCGGGTTCTTATGTAGGTTATGGTGCAGGCTGGGCACAGGTTTCCATGACACCTTTCGCTCAATACAAAGGATGGCTTGGAGAAGGAGGAATACGAAATGCTCTTGTCATTAGTGGTCCTGTCAACAAAAGAAATAAAGGCAGCATTAACAATGGACTTATGTCGATCGCCGATATCATGCCTACACTGCTTGACATTGCAGGAACCTCTTATCCAAAAAATTATAATGGAAAAGAAATTCCGCCGCTTATTGGAAAATCCTGGATGAAGGTTCTAGCCGGTGAATCAGAATCTCCACGTTCACAAAAAGATTATCTCGCCTGGGAGCTATTCGGAAATCGAGCTGTTCACCAGGGTGACTGGAAACTACGTTGGGAATATTCACCATTAGGAAAAGGAGAATGGGAACTATTTAATGTTACGAATGATCCTGCCGAACGAAATGATCTTGCAAGTACAAATCCTGATAAAGTAAAGGAAATGATTTTGCTTTGGGATGACTATGTGAAGAATAACAATGTTATACTTCCTAACCGCTCACCATTTGAAGGACTCTATGATGTGCTGCCGGCGCGATTCCCTGTTGATCCCGGATATCCTCCACTAATTAATAAGCGCCAATATGTTCCTGCCAAAGAATTAATGGCAAGTCCTAAGCAATAAAGCAGAAATGATTATGAAAAAAAATATATCTGCACACAGCTTCTTTTACCAAAGGAATTTAATTGTCTTTGTTCTCCTCGTGATATCCTGGCATTCAGCAGTTCTTGCACAGGGTGATGGTGCACGATTTTATTGGAAAGGTTTAAGCGGGACAAATGCTATTCCTGTAATTGGTTCTTCACTCGGTGGAAATGCAAATCCAATCGACCCTTCACATACTGTATACCCGGGATCTGATTTTTCCGGCACAATGACGATGGCAGGTTATGCAAAGATGATGTCTGTTTTCAATCGATCGTCATTCATATCTGTAATTGTCCCTATGGGAAGAATTTCCAGCGACGTTTCACTTAACGGATTAAACTACAATGAAACAGCAAGAGGATATGGAGATCCGATGTTACAATTCGATATAAATGTTATCGGACCTAAAGCCATAAAGAATATTCCCGATATGTTGAGATATAAACCAGGATTTTCTGTCGACTTAGTTGCAAGTCTTACTTTTCCAATCGGCGAATATGATAACACGAGTCCGATTAACATCGGTCAAAACCGCTGGTATGGGCGCATTGGCGCACCTGTGATCTGGCAGATCGGTCCGTGGATTCCGGGTAAACGTACGACATTGGAATTTCTTCCTGCTATATGGTTATTCGGTGACAACAATGATTTTGTCGGAAAAAAAATGAAAACAGAACCAATGTATCAGCTCGAAGCGCATCTTACCCACGATTTTATGGAAAGATTCTGGGGCTCATTAGATGTTATTTCTTATTCAGGAGGTAAAGCTACGATCGATGGCACTGAAGGCAAAGCATTGAACAATTTTGGATTGGGTCCTACATTCGGATACCATGTAAATGACAATATGCAGCTCAACATATCTTACTCTTCGACTGTAAATGACAATAATTCAGACGACTTGAAAATGGATAGTTTTCGGATTACACTGATTTACGGATGGCACGAACTGATAGAAGGGATGAAAAGACTCGAAGGGAATGAATGATATTACAGTTTAAAATAATTCAAACAGTTAAAATATTTAGACAAAAACTATTAAAATTAAAATCAATAAAAATAAAGTTATGAAAACAATTTATCTTACACTGATTAGCCTATTAATTGTCATTTTCACTGTGCAGGCACAGGAGAAAAGAATTAACCTTTATGGTGGTTATGTTTTTGATGACCATATCGATTCTTATTATGATTTCGATGAGTACATTAATGGAACCGTAAAAGGCGGCTTTCAATATGGAGGCAGTATTGAATTTATTAATCCTCATCAGTTGGGAATTGAAATCTTATATCTCGGACAAAGTACAACAGTACCAATTTCATACGATGCAGGATTTCAGAACGGGGGCAGAAATGCAACGAACGATTTAAATTTAAATTATGCCATGATAGGAATAAATAAATATTCCAGAGCTGCAGACAGCAAATTGGAAGGCTATGGAGGATTGATGCTTGGTTGTTTGTTTTCCGATGCAACAAATACAGGCATTAGCGACTCATCTGCATCAATCTACGAGGGCAGTTCAGCAAGCGCTACAAGGTTTACATGGGGACTTAAATTAGGCGCTAACATGTGGGTCTCTGAAAAAGTAGCCATCAAATTACAGACACAATTCTTGTCCACAACAGATGCTATTGGCGGAACAGCATATTACGGTGGTTATTATGGTTACTATACTTATGTTAATATGTTTCAATGGAGCTTTAACACAGGGCTCGTTTTTAAACTTGGAAGCAAATAGTATATCATCTTTCGAATTAGATTCTTTTTCATTTTGTTTTAAGCCATCTCAAACTTGTTTTTTGAGATGGCTTAAATATTATTGGATGGTTTTGTATGGCTTTGTTTCCTGGATCTGATCTCCTTCAACTGCTCAGGTACCGAATAAACGAGGATTATTCTATGAGAAAAATTTGTCCCGTATGCGCTTAGATAGAAAATTAAAATTGCATACGGGACAAAATTTTCTCATCGATATTGCCACTTACAGAGGGTCCCTGAGCTGAGCCGAAGGTGGTCCCTGAGAGCAGCCGAAGGTGTTCACTGGGGCAGTCGAAGGGGATCCGATTCAGGAAACAAAGCCGTTTTGAATTATAAATTAAAATGTTTGTCTTAAGAGAAAGAAGAAAAAAAATTATTTATGAATTTCAGCCAGATCATTAAAATCAATAAATGTTATTCTGCTGCCTTGCGTCTTAATTATTTCGCTTTTCCTTTCGAAAAATATATGCAAAATAATATTCAGGGCATATACATTTTCAATAGAGGACTTTGAATCATGTTGATAGGTAAAATTGGCTTCAAGAGCAAAGGAGTTTCCTAATAATTCCGTTGCTCCACCGATAAAGCGTATGCGATTTATTATCGAGTAACGGGAATCCCAATATGGTTCTATGTTTACATAGGGTACGAAGGAATTTTCCCCGAAATTAAATTCTTTTTCTATCATCATCCGATAGCGCAACCTGTATGAAAAATCAGAGCTGTGACCAATCCAGCGAAGGTCTGTCCGGAATCGCGCACTGAGCAGCCAATTTTTTTTAATGGGAATCCTTTTGTGAACTTCTGCAAGTGCCATGTCTTCGGAATAATTTTCTCCATGATCACCGAGGCTTTGGCCTTCCATAAAACCGCCTCGTATCATCCAGGCTTTCATTAACTGAATTCTGTTTTCATCCTGAAGTCGCCCGACAAAGGGATTTTTTGTATGGCCCCATGCATGGTCTGCCTGCAATGTAATATTCAGGTCCCTGTTCCTGCTCTCACAATATTTTGTTAAAGCAATAAAGGACGACAATCGTAACCCCGGATTTACTTTGTACCATATATCCGTTTCCGGCCAAAGCTCGAGTGATGAATTTTGTGCTTCGATTTTTGTTGAAGAAATAAGTATCAATAAGAGGGAGAATGATAATCGCAATGAAAAGTTATAAAGCGCCATAAACTAAAGATGCAATTATTTTTTCTTTGATTTCTCAGCTTTCGGATTTCTCAGAAATGTTTTTATTTAAGAGGGAACTCCTTAAAAGAAAATAGCGGCATCCGACTTCACATCCCCATTGATATCGTGCAGCAAAATCTCCAAACATTCCGGCGCCCAATTGCAGATAAATATTAATTCTCTTTACAGGCGCATATGCAAATCTTGCTTCCATATTCATCGAGGCTCCGCCGTGGATATAATCTACATACAATTCAGGAGCAAGCAATGTCCACATTTTTTTCGACAGGATCTTAATTATAAAAGGCTGCAGTTTTGAAAAACTTACGTCATCTCTGTCTGAATTGCCGCTGAATGAAATCGCTTCCTGGAAAATTACCCCAAGTAGAATTTTTCTTTTGGGAATTGATGTTGTATAACTGAATAATGGTATCAATACATTTTTTCCTAAACCCAGTAGCCGGGACTTCGCTGTATTCATGCTTATTTCGACAGATACGGTTAATGCAGACTTTGAAGATTCCAAAAACTTATATCCAAGCAGGCGAAAAGAAATGTCGCCCAGGCCGGATTGTTTAACGTCTCCATTGGCATTGAAGGAATTGTATACATAAGGTAAATCAAGCCGGGTAGTAAATTTTTCCCCGACTTTCACTATTGTTCTAAAAGTTGTTTGATTCAGGTAGAAATATGTGTCACCGTTTTTATGTTGCTGCAATTCATTAAATAATTCAATGCGTGTAAAAAACTGAGAAGGATCATCACCTGAAGCTTCTTCTTTAATTTTGCCTGTTAATGTATCGGGTTTTTGCCCCAAGGTAATTTTACTCAATAGCAATAGTAAAATCAGGGGCAAATATTTTTTCATAGAATGCGGTCAAATAATCAACCTCTAGTTTTTAGATATCAGGCAAAGAATACTTAACTATTCAGTAGCCTCTGCTACTTTAATTCTTCTGCTTCTTGCCGCGGCTTTTAGCGCTTTAAAATCCTTTTCTGTCTGGGCGGCATATGCAAATGCAAATCGCGACATGGCTTCATCCAGTTCGTCGCTGTTACCGGCATAGCCTGCAATCATTGCGGCATCACCGGATTTTGCATGAGCCTGTGCCGTTGCCCAGCCGCAGAGCGCTCCGTACTGAGGCGTGTTTCGTACATCAACTTTTGCAGGATCGAATTCAATGCCTCCTTTCATATCACGCAGTTGTCTTACATAAAAGTGAAGTCCGTCCAGTTCGCCATATCCCAATAATATATCAGGCGCTCCCTGGATGAGTCGTTGTCCGTTTACCACACGTTGCCCGTGATTTTCATAAGGTGATTTTTTAAGAAAAGATTCCAGGACGGAGGGTTGTGCTTCTTTCAACTGCAAAAATAAAGGATCATTGTCGTTGTTTCCTTTCAGGAATATGACCCAGCATCGGGAACCCACACTTCCGACACCCACTATTTTTCGGACAACGTCAACTATCCGGTAATTCATAAGGATATGCTTCCTGTCATCAGGCAGTGAATCAAAATATGAAATCAAAAATAAACTCAACGCTTCTTCAATCGGCCTCCCGTTTTGTGCATGCGTCTGGTGTACGATGAAAGGTGCGTTTTCCCTGAAAAGATTTTGTTTGTCAACAATATCAGTTAGCTTTTCAAGCACCTGCATGTGCGTTCTTGTTTTTGCCTTCGAAATAATTTTTTCCGCGCCTTTCCGCGCAGCCGGAGTAAGTACACCTAAAATTTTTTCTTCATCGATGGATGAATACCATAATTCAAGATTTCCCATTTGAGCATATTGCTTCATCCTTTTACGGTAGGATGCAACGGTAGCCATTACTGATTCTTTACAAAGCACTCTGTCCCCGCCGAGGAATTTACAAGCGACTACTACACTCGCCACCAGTCGTTTTAAGTCCCATTCCCAGGGTCCCGCCAATGTTTCGTCGAAGTCATTTATGCCGAAAATTAATTTGCGTTCGGCGGAGGCAAAGATTCCGAAGTTAGCGACATGCAAATCACCACACGTTTGTACCATTAAACGGGATGATTGATCATTGAATGCAAGATCTGCCGCCATAATAGCAGCTCCTCCGCGCAGAAAAGCAAAAGGCGATTGAAGCATTCGTGCATATCGGATTGGTACCAGGTCTTTCAGTCTTGTCTTTGCCTGCTTTTCTAAAATTGATACGGGATCAGCGCGTTTTGCTGAAGGCTTATAAATGCCCTGGTTGATTCTCGGATATTTTAACCGGAGTTCTTTCCCTGCAGCTAACCGTTCTTCGATACTTAATTGTTTTGATTTAAAATGGTTGAGGAGTTCTTTTTTCATGACACGAAAATTTAATGTTGAATATTATTTTACTTACAACCTTTTAAGCATGCGAATGGCGGAGAAAACAACATCATACCGATTTCCCATCCTGCTCCGGAAGACCCATTCAGTTTAGCTCCGTATGTAAATGCGATGTTGGCATACTGACTCGGCTCCCAGCGCAAACCCGTTCTGTATTCCGGATGTGAATCGACCTGGCCTTCCGAACCAAAAATTTCTCCGACTAAAGCCCATTTAGGATTCCAGGGATAATAGGCAACCCGTGTAGAATAAGTAAATGCCCATGCATCCTTATTTTCTTCTTCATATCTTTTAGTCATGCTCGCTCCGGGCATCAGATCGATTGAGAGTTTGTTATTAAAAAACGGAATTGTCGCAGGTGCATTCGTCCAGTAGGTTTCAGATGCGTCTTTTACTTTTTCCTCACCGTCGAGATAACCCGGATCAAGTCCTCTTCCTGCCTTCATTGCAAACCCGCCGGTCTTTGCTTCGTTTTCGTAAAACATATACTTGGCATAAATTGACAACGAATATCCGTCGTCAGTCAATCGATTTTTGTCGCTTCTGTATATGTATGCAGCAGCCGTAAATTCCCATCTGGGAAAGAGTGAGAATGTATTCATAAACATGGTATTTCGCTGGCCCGTTGTCAGAATGATTGTTGCCATTCCATGGGGCTTGGAAATATAACTGTCCGAATTAAACTGTTGTGCTTGTGAACTAAGAAAAGCGAAAACAGAAATCAATAGCAGAAGTATTTTTGCATCTATGGTTTTATTTTTATTCATAACTAAAATATTTTCTGCATGAATGTATAAATATTAATTCGCACTTCGTCCACGAGGTTTATTTTTGCTGTTCAATAAAGACGCTTTCAATTTTTCCATTAAACTTTGATGACGTCCCATAATCGGCAACATGAGTTCCTTCGTCCACTCCAACATCAGCAAGATCATCGACTGAAAAAATACCCGGCTGGGTTTTCGAAAGTTTTCCTTCCGCTACTTTATTTCCATCCACTGAAATTGTACCTGTTCCGCCTTTACCCAAACCATTTCCATCATATTTGAAATCATATTCTATTTTGTGTTTCCCTTTTTTCAGCGGCTGATTAGCAATAATGTTTGCCGACTCCATACCAAGAAAATTGTATGTAAACGAAGGCCTGCCATTTTTAATATAAAATGACAATCCTCCAAATCGTCCTCCCTGGCAAACAATTACACCATTCGAATTACTATTCACTTCAACATCGGCTGTAATTGTATATGATTTATTTCTCAAATCAATAAATACATCAACGCCCATTCCTTTCATGCCTTCACCATACGTAACGGATGTTCTGTTACCCATTACAGTTGGCCTTCCCATCATCTCTGCATTTGTTCTTTCCAGCAGTCGATCGTCTATTGGTAGCACGTGATATTTTTCTGCTTCTTCTGTGAATACTTCCTGGAGTTCTTTTAACTTCTCAGGATGTTTTGCCCCTACATTATTTGAAAGACTGAAATCCTCATTGCAATTGTATAAGTCCCAAACATCTTCTTCGAGTGTAAGCGGGGGTTTCGTCAGCCATGCAGCTCTGTGTATTGTTCTTGCAAGCCATCCGTCTTTGTACACACCACGATTTCCAAACATCTCGAAGTATTGCACCGTATGTTTTTCAGGAGCATTGGCATTGTTAAAAGAATATACCAGACTGGTTCCTTCAATGGGATCTTGTGCAATTCCATTTACAATTTTTGGCTCCGGTATTTTTGTCGCTTCATATATTGTCGGAGCGATATCGATCACATGACAGAATTGTGTGCGTAACCCGCCTTTTGATTTTATTCCTGCAGGCCAGCTAATTACCATCCCGTTGCGTGTTCCACCAAAATCAGAAGCGACTTGTTTTGTATATGAGAATGGTGCATCCATTGCGACTGCCCATCCGGCTGCATAATGAGGATATGTTGTCGGACCGCCCCATTCGTCGTAATGCTTCAACATGTCGGGAACAGTTTCTGCAATTCCGTTAAAATATGTCATCTCACTGTACATTCCATTCATCTGTCCTTCCGCGCTTGCTCCGTTATCACCTGCTATGTAAATAACAATTGTGTTGTTCAACACACCCAGGTCCTGTATTGCAGAAAACAAGCGCCCTACTTCGTAATCTGTCTGTTCTGCAAAGCCAGCGTAAACTTCCATTTGTTTTGTAAACAATTTTTTCTCGTCAGCGGAAAGTTTGTCCCAGTCCTTAATATCAGAAGGTTTAGGCGCAAGCTTTGTATTTGGCGGAACGATTCCTGATTTTATTTGTTGAGCAAGCGTTTGTTCCCGCACCTTATCCCATCCCTGATCGAATTTGCCTTTGTATTTTTCAGCCCACTCTTTAGGAACATGATGTGGAGCATGTGTTGCGCCCGGAGCGAAATAAATGAAGAACGGTTTATCAGGCGAAAGAGCCTGTTGAAAACGCACCCAGGATATTGCCTGGTTCGTCATGTCCGTGGTAAAATGATAATTCGGATCGTCGGGTAATTCGACTTGAGTTGTACCGTCATAAATTAAGGGCGTCCATTGATTGGTTTCTCCTCCGATGAAACCATAAAATTTTTCGAAACCTGAATGTGTCGGCCAACGGTCGAGGGGACCGGAATTGGAAATTTCCCATGGAGGTGTTTCGTGGTACTTGCCGAACGCTGCAGTGTTGTAACCATTTTGTCGCAGTACTTCTGCCATTGGAGTAATGGATTGCGGCCGTACGCCGGTGTTGCCAGGAAAAGTAGTAGCCGCTTCCATTATGCAACCTGCATTATTACTGTGATGGTTATAGCCCGTAAGCAATGCAACTCGAGTGGGAGAACAAAGAGCAGTTGTATGAAATCGGTTATAGGCGATTCCTTCATTTGCTAATTTATCCAGCGTGGGCATATTACAAGGACCGCCGAAATGATTCGATGCACCAAAACCCATATCGTCAATCAATACGATTATGACATTGGGAGCGCCTTTCGGCGCCTTTACTTCAAATCGCGGCGGCGGGGTTGCATTTCTAACATTTAATTCGGTGTAACTCTTTCGAATTGGTTCTTTAATTGGAAGAGTTGTGCGGTCTAAATCCTGACTGATTGCATGAAGAGATGTAATAGTAAATAAGGCAGGAATAAATGCTCTGATCTTTTTAATTATATTCACGATACGTTTTTTAGAATTATTTGATTGTGAAATTGTATTTTGATCGTTAATTAGATTTAAAATATCGATCAGATTCATCTTTTTTAAATTATAAAAGGTAAAATTAGAAATCCGGTCATATACGATAAATGATCTAAGTCATGATATTTCAGGAATACCGTCATGTTTAAGTTAGTCATTATATGATTCAGGCTTGCGGTAAATTCAATGGAAAATAAAGATGGCTGACGCAGATGCTGCAACTGTAATAACTATGAAAAATCTTTCTTCAACTTCACAGAATTTGCATTTAAAATCACCGGTATTGAAAATAATAATTCGTTTACAGGCCTTATAATGAAATTCACAAAATCCGGGCATCCGAAAAAAATCATTAAAACCCAAAACCTATGTTCACGTGCGTCCTGATCTTGGCGTCCTGATCGCATTGCATTACAGTAAACTCGAGCGGGCCAATAGCAGAATTCAATGCGAATGTAATACCATATCCTGTTAGCCAATTACCGGCGTTAATATCTTCAAAGTCTACATTGTGAAAATCGTACAGTCCGGCATTGAAACGTCCGGTTATAAAAGCTTTTTTTGTGAGCTTATACTGTAGTCCCAGTTGAGCTGTAGCAATGCTTCCTGTTTTAACTTCTGATTCATTTAAGCCGACGAAAGGAACCTGGTTACGTATAATTTCATTTACGCCTCCGGCCAAATACTGGTTTGCAATATATGGATTCTCCTCAATGAGGTACGCCAGTGAAAAATTCTGACTCCAGGAGAATTTGGAATTTATTTCTGAAAAATGGCTTGCATTAAAATATATTCTGACGTAATCATCATAATTATACATTACTGAATCGCTATTTACGGTGGAGTCATTAAACGAATATTCAAATTTCGGTTCCTGGTTATAGACATAGCCGGCTTCCGCTTTTACATTCCAGCCTTTTGTGGGGAAATATTTTTGATTGATGTTGTTTAGTTGAAAACTCATGTAGGTATTCCAGTATCCATTATGGCCATTATAAACCAGACTGGGAGTTTCTTCTGTTTTGATTTTTGAATAAACATATTGCTGACCTATGCCGATATAAGAAATGTTATTTAAATTATGTTGCAGCTGAAAATCAAATGCATTATAAGCACTTCTTAATGTTTGATACAACCGGAAGTCGTTGTATACCGGGTAATCGACTGCTTCATAGTAATAATCGAATACGGCTCTGCTGGTTCGTTTTTTACTGATGTATTTAAAATATTCGACATAGAGGCGGGGGTTTTCACTTAGACAAAAACTCGCAAACGCCCGCGATTCTTTCAGTAACAGGTCCCGTGAAGTAAAATTAAATTTTAGTCCCAGTTTGGTGTAGTCGTTATAGTTCAAAGAGAATTTTACAAACGTTAACGGGTTTTCCTCTACATTAAAATGCATTTCTGTGCCGCCGTCAGAAGTACGAAGGAAATCGTACCTGATAATTTTATAATACCTCGATCCGTAAACCCGCCTTATCGCCGCACCCAATTCATCGTGCGAATAATTTTTGTTTGCCTCAAGTCCTAACAGTCCGAAGAAAAACTTTTCTTCAGTGTACTTCAAGCCTTCAATTGAAAATCTGTGAATATTTAACGGATTGTTTTTTGGCAATCGGTCCTTCACGAAGTCACTTTTTCCATAAATGGCATCGAGTGAATCTGCTAACTTTTTAAAGTAAGGATAAAACGTCTTACCCGTTTCGATCCCTATGTCGGTGATCGAATCAGAAGCATCGAAACTTCCTGCAGTATAGTTTTTAACGTCCGGTAAAATATACAAATCACACGCCGCTTTATGTTTTTCAAATGTGGAAGCATCTTTGAAAAAGCCAATTTGTAAGAGAATATCGAGTGCTGTTTCCAGCTCATCGGCTTTTAACAATCCGGAATTCAGATTCACTCCAATCACATAATCGGCTCCCATGGCCTTGACATCCAAAACAGGAAAGTTGTTTACAATTCCTCCGTCGGCCAGCAACATGCCATCATATTTTACCGGGGTAAATACCGACGGAATTGCCATGCTTGCACGGATGGCGTTAACGATATTTCCATGATCCATAACAACTGCATTTCCCGTCGACAGATCGGTCCCGATACATTTAAAAGGAATGGAGAGTTTTGAAAAGTCGGTTATATTATAAACGGGTTTAAATACTTCGGAAAATTTTAGCCATAATTCCTGTCCCTCGATGATTCCTCTGCCAATTTTGAAATTGCCTTCTACGAATGGAATTTCAACAGCATACTTATCGTATTCGCTCTTTTCTTCTATACTGATTGCGTTTAATTGCGGAGAAGTGGAAAATAATAGTTCCCAGTCGAGCGGCCTTGTTAATTGCTCGATCGTATCTCCCGAGTAACCTGCCGCATACATTGCACCGATGATGCTTCCCATGCTCGTTCCGGTAATATAATCGATCTTCAGTCCGGCACTGTCTATGGCTTGTAAAATTCCTATATGAATAAGGCCTTTTGCTCCGCCGCCACTAAGTGTTAAGCCAATCCTGGGTCGATTTCCCTGTGACTTCGCTTCTGTCACAAATAAAAAGACAAGGGTGAACATCAGTAATGTGATATGTCTATTTTTCATTTCGGATATTTTGTTCATACAATTTTGCTTAAACGTTGTAAAATACCAAATGACTTTCGTCATTTATTGGCTGTGTGTAATTTCAGGCTATTGACTGTAAACCTTGTAAATAGCTATGTTGCCAGGCTGCGGACATAGTACCGGTTTTCCTGTTTGGCGAATCTGAATGTTGTAAATAGAGTTAAAAATTCAACATTTTTACGAATAAATGTGAAAGATTTAGGATCATATACTTATTTTTTTATTTTTGTTTTACAGTCTATTGAATATTGGCACTGTTGGATAATTTTTGTGTTCTGATTCTTAAAACTGAAAACTTAAAACTATACATATGAAATCATCGATTCTGTTAATTACCGGATTCTTATTGACCTTTACGGCAAAGTCTCAGACCCAAACGCCGCTGACGCCTCCGCTTGTCGGCGGAAATGTAATTAAAGTTAACGTTACTTCATCCCTTGCGATGGAGCATTACATGATTCAGTATGAACGCGCATTGAACTTGAACCGTTCGATCGGACTTGGAATAGGCATTTCATCGGGCATTGATCTGCCCTTTAAAAATGCATTGATTGATCAATATGGAGATGATGAAGATGCAAAACGCGCTATTGAAACAACAAAGTTGGATAAATTAACCATTACTCCGGAGTACAGGTTTTATGTGAATAAAAAGGGTGCACCAATCGGTTTTTATGTCGCAACATTTGTTCGTTATACAAAACTGAGTTTTACACAAGATTATTCTTTTACACCCAGCAATGGTATTTTGCATATAGCCAAAGTCAATGGCGACCTTAGTGGAGTTGGAGGGGGAGCAATGATAGGAGTGCAATATGCGCTGGGTAAGGTTATAACTCTTGACTGGTGGATTGTCGGACCATTTGTAGGAGTTCAAAGTGGCGATTTTGATGGCGCATGCGACATGAGCGATATGACTCCGGAAGATTTGTCAAATCTTGAAAGCGATATTGAAGATACTGAAATCCCGCTTTGGACTGTTGATGCAACCGTAAGTACGAACACTATCAATGCAAAAATTTCCGGCCCATTTGTCGGACTTAGAGCATTTGGTTTATGTCTTGGTGTTCGGTTTTGAGATCATTTTTGCTCTGTACGCATCAATGACTAAACTATAACAGGGAATTTTATCAGACAATGCATCATTGATCTTTTTGAAATTCCTCATCGTCCGGTTCAGGCGTAGTGCTTAATTTAGTTTTGGTTGAAATTCGGGGTCCCATATAGACTAAATCGATTGCAACTCTCCGTCACAAGATAAACAGATAACCAAATTATCCGCCGAAAGCACCAATCGATAACAAAAAATCAGCAGTGACTATTCTTTTGCAAAAGTTCTGGAAGCTTCCGTTTGCAAATCGCTGTAATTTTCTTTACCGGTACTGACTTTTACAAAGGATATATTACCGCCTTTAAATTCACCTGGTGATTTGTATAACTGGCTTACATTATCACCACTATCGAATCCAACACAGAGACCGTCACCTACAAGAGTAAATTTTCCAACTTGTGCACGCATAGGCCCACTCGCAACTACTTTATCGTTTATATAAAGTTTTGCAGTGCCAATTGATTCGCCATGTTCGCCGGTTTTTTCTTTAGTGAATTCCATTCCGACTGTATATTTACCTGGTTTAATTGCCGCCGATACCAATTGCTGTTCGGGTTTAATTCCAAGAAAATTATAAACGTAATATAATTTGTGATCTTTAATAAACAAACTATGTCCGCCAAAACGTGAGCCGTGTGCAAAAATAACTCCGGATGCATTTGCATCTGTAATGTCAACATTGGCAATAATTTTAAATGATTTTCCTCTCACATTAACGGCTACTGCTTCAGGTACGGCACTGGTATGAGGATAATATGTATAAATATCTCTTGGCTCTTCTTCAGTCGGTCGCTCAATATTAAGGATATCTGTTGCTGAACGATCATCGAGAGGAAGCGCAAAATTTTTAGTTGCTTCTTCCATGTACAATTTTTTCAATGCCTCCAGTTTTTCAGGGTTTTCTTTTGCAAGATCATTGGATTCGGAACGGTCGACTTCAACGTGATATAGTTCCCACTTATCCTGATCGAAATGTCCTTTTCCTGTGAGTGGTGCATGTACGGCAACTGCTTTCCATCCATCCTGCCAGATTGCACGAGTTCCAAGCATCGTATAATATTGAACATGCTTTTGAGTCGGATCATCCGGTTTTGCATCGAAGGTATATTTCATAGAAACACCTGATAATGGATATTGTTCAACACCATTATAAACTTTAGGCATTTCAAGTCCGCATATTTCTAAAATCGTTGGAACGATATCTACTGCATGATGATATTGGTTTCGAACTTCTCCATGCGCTTTGATTCCCTTTGGCCAGGAAATAACCAAAGGGTCGGCAGTTCCACCTGAATAATTTGAATATCGCTTGAACATTTTGAAAGGAGCAGAAAAAGCAGCAGCCCATCCTGTTGGATAATGTTCATAGGTGTTAGGTCCGCCTAACTCGTCAATTAATTTCATATTCTCTGCCAAGTCATCAGGGTATCCATTAAAAAATTTATTTTCATTTACGGATCCACTCGGACTACCTTCCCCGGAAGCACCGTTGTCGGCTGCATAGAAAATAATTGTATTATCATATTGACCGGAAGCTTTTAAGTAATCAATCACTCGGCCAATTTGTACATCCGTATATTCAGAGAAAGCAGCAAATACTTCGCACAGCCGGGAAAATAATTTCTTTTCTTCAGGATTCAACGAATCCCATGGACGAACATAATCTGCCGGGTTTGCCTGATCTGCCGGCATTGGATTAAATTCAGTGAGTTTTGTATCCTTTGGTAATATGCCTTTTTCAATCATGCGTGGTAATACCCATTTACGATATGCATCGTAACCATCATCAAATTTACCTTTGTATTTCGCAATAAAATCTTTCGGAGCCTGGTGAGGGGCATGATTAGCACCGGGACAATACCACATGAACCAGGGCTTAGAAGGATTAGCAGATTTTTGATCGCCGATCATTTTGATCGCCTGTTCGGCCAAGTCTTTCGATAAATGATATCCCTGTTCCGGGCCATAAGGCTGTTCGATAGCGTGATTATCTTCGGTAAGGTCGGGGTAGAACTGATTCGTTTCACCGCCAATGAAACCATAAAAACGATCGTAACCTTGTTGACACGGCCACTGACTCTTGTTGGCGCCGGCGGATAAATCTGTTTCAGGAACATTATGATCTTTTCCCAACCAGAAAGTACTCCATCCATTGTCATTTAATATTTGTGCCATCGTAACACACTGTTTAGGTAATTGGCAACTGTATCCCGGAAATCCATTAGCTCCTTCCGTAATTGAACCCATGCCATTCAGGTTATGATTACGGCCGGTATTAATACAGGAACGCGTAGGTGAACAAAGTGCAACTGTATGCCATTGGGTATATGTCAAACCTTCCGCCGCCAGTTTATCCATTGTCGGCATATTTATTCTTCCGCCGTATGGCGACCATGCACCTAATCCTGTATCATCATATAATATGAAGAGAATATTCGGTGAACCTGCAGGCGCTTTCTTTCTAATGTAAGGTGTCCAATCTGCTTTCGAATCCCGCACATCAAGTTTGATGTCGCCTTTAAAAGCTGTTATTGATTTTTCGTTTTTTGCATCTTGATTTTGCTGAGATTGATTGCAGCTGAATGTTATCAATGAAAAAACATAAATCAGCAGTAGATTAATTTTAGATTTTAGTCTCATATAATCTTAATTTATATCGTCGAATTATTTTGATTGTAATCGAGATCGAATTTAGAAATATATAAAACTAAAACAAATCAATTTCAAATTAATAATGACTTTGTTTCCGGAATAAATTCAAGAAAAGAAAAACGTTCCGCTTATACGAAAGGCAGGCTACAGAATTACAATTTTTGCAATAAGGCCGCTTTCTTGATGTCGAACTCCTGTTGATTTATAATTTTCGTATCGAGCAGTTCTTTTAATTGTTTTAAACTACTGACAGCTTTTTCTTTTTCAGCTTCCGCATTTGTCAGGTTGTCAAGTTTTGCCTTCATAGTGGCATTCTCGTTAGCCAGCATTGTTAAACTGTCCTTTTGTCCAGTCAGAACCTGATTCCTTGATGCTCTTAAAGAATCAATTAATTCAGATGTTCTTTTTGGGTCGAACTTGTAGAGAAAAACTTTTTCCTTGATCACAGAATACATACTGTCATAAGCAACATACTGTTTATAGATTGAATCATGTTTTGCTGAAAGGCTTGTATATAGTTTTTGAACAGAGTCTTTAGAAGCAGTACAGTCTTTAAGACTTGTTTCGAGATCTTTTTTGCTCTGTGCGCTTGAAGAAATTACAGCAGTAATTAATGCTGCAAACACTAGAATGAGTTTTGTTTTCATGGTTTTTATAATCAGTTTATTATTTTAAAGTTAAAATTATTAGCAGATAAACATAATAAATATGACATAGTATTGCATATTAAATGATAATTATCATATCACTTTAGCTGGCCTGTTTAAAAGAAAATAGTCTTACTTATTTCCCAAGTTTAAATGCAAGACCGCCACCTATACCAAATTGCAGCATGGAAGAATAGGTGCTAACGCCGGCTCCGGCGCCACCTGTGCCAAAATATAATCCGCCGCCGACTGATTGCACCGCTGAAAGTAGCTGTCCCTGTAATTTGATTGCAACTTTTTCAGATGCCCAGATATTAAGACCCAATCTTATACCCCATGCAAACTTGGTTCCGCTTTGACTGTCTCCTGATTCGGGATCTTTTACACTTGCGAACAAAGCACCGGCCATTAATCCGCCATAGCCTTCTACCTTTCCTCCCGGCTTTTGCATATGCCTTCCAAAAGCGAGCATAGCATAATTGAGTGACAAATCTAATTCCGTTGTTTTAGGAATGAGAAAGCTGCTGGTAAGGTATGTCGTTGGAGCAGTCGTTGATTGCCCGATCCACAGGAGTTCAACTCCGTAGTTGGGCTTCACCATAAATTCAATTCCGGCACCATATTGAATGCCCCCTTTTATTTTGCCTTCGTAATAATTATATGAATCATAGGTGGAACTGAAACTGTCATCAAAGGTATAGATACCATAGACGTTAATTCTTTTTTCCATTCCAGGAGAAGAAGGTGCCGGTACAGGCTTTGCAACCGGCGCTATTGTATCCTGAGCGAAAGCAGAAGAATTCAAGAGAATTGCAATTAGTATTGCAGGTAGAATTTTTTTCATGACTTTATTGATTTTGTATTTAGGCGATTTGCTTTTAGAAAATATCATTCTTCTGTTCCATGACTAAAACCTGAATCCCAGGTGTATCATATAACGAAACCCAAATGTGGTAGTATTGGTAGTTCCGCTCTTTTCATACTCTGTATCATCAATGACTAGACTGTAACCGGGAATTTTATCAGACAATGCATCATTGATCTTTTTGAATAATTCTTCCTCGTCGTCCGGATCGAGTGTAGTGCTTAATTTAGTTTTTAAATTATAGGTTGAAAGTCCGGGTCCCATGAGGATTAAATCGATTGCAACCCTCCGCCACAAGATAAACTGATAACCAAATTCTCCGCCGAAAGTACTGATCGATATTGAAAAATCAGTGGTAACATCTCTAGTCGTATTTAACGTCCATGTATTCTTTCGATTAAAATAATTGAAAGAATAATAAGGAGCCAGGTAAACACCCCTCGGAGAATTATGTCTGTTCTCATTTCGTAAATAAAAACGATATTCCGTCGAAACATGATATCCTTTCTCTGACGTGGAACTCCCAAGCTGAATCGAATCGTTTACATTTATCGTCCCGGGCAGAAGTTTCGGCAGCGATACCCTGCCCACATCAATTGTAATGCTGTTATGTTCTCCGATCGTTCGCTCATAGCCAAATATCAACGCTTTGCCGCCAAATAAAAGAGGATTTGTAATGTTGAAACGAACTGTATTTTTTAAACTTTTCTGGCTGGTAATTTCAGGCCTGGATGTGTCCTGTTGTGCAATCGAAAGATGATGTGTGAAAAACAACAAACTGAAAACAAGTAATGAATATTTGATCAAATACTTCATGTGAGATTAGGTGTGAAATAGTATAAGATTGCAAAGTAAATTAAATAATTGTCTTTTAAAAATGATATTAATCTTTAAGGTTTTGACATAGAATATTATTCGTTCATACTGAATACGCCGAATTTATCGCAGAATATAAGAAATATTCTCAAGTTAAGTGAATTTTTTTCATCTTATTTAATAGTCATGTCATTTGGAAAATTCAATAGTAATTATACATTTGCCGGAAATTATATCGGGTACAATAGTACTGTTTTTAAATATTAAGGCATGAAAAAAGCGATCCTCTCTTTTATCCTCATTTCATTTGCATTTACATCCGTTCTCGCCCAGGGAAAGCGTATTAATCTTTATGGTGCTTATGTATTCGACGATGAAGTAACTTCCAGTTATGATTCTTATAATTACTTTAATGGTAAGATCGTAGGTGGATTTCAGTATGGTGCGGGCCTTGAATTCATGAAGGGTGATGAATTTGGAATTGAATTGTTGTGGATCGGTCAAAGCACAACCGCTCCAACGTATTACAATTACGGATATGCCTTTGAAAGATATGCAACTCTTAATGTTGACCTCAATTATGCCATGCTGGGCCTGACACAACACATGCAAAAACCGGGTACTAAGATCGAGGGATTCGGAGGTATTATGCTTGGTTGCCTGTTTGCCGGAGTTGAAAACCCGGAAACCGGAAGCAGCGACAGTTCCGAGAAATTTGCATGGGGATTAAGACTTGGAGGTAATTTCTGGACTTCCGACAGAGTAGCGTTAAAAATTGAAACTCAGATTCTTTCAGCAGTTCAGGGTGCCGGAGGTTCATTGTATTTTGGAACCGGCGGTTCAGGCGCAGGCGTGAGCACTTATTCTTCCATGCTCCAGTTCAGCATTGGCGGAGGACTTGCCTTTAACCTCAGTAAATAACTTGTTTGATGATCTCTTTACCCTACCGATATGAGATTAATCAATCGACTTAAAATTTTAATTACATATATTTACATACCTATAAAATAAAGTTAATAATGAAAAGAATTTTATTTCCACTTGCTGTTGTTGCCATCTTGTTCACAGCATGCGTCAAACAACCCGACTATGATGTGCTCACATCAAAAGCACTTGTTGTCACCAATCATGACGCAAATGCAAAATTTACCAGTTACCAGACATATTATTTGCCGGATTTCGTTGGTGAAATTTCCGATGACCCGCTTGATTCTATTCTGGACAACGTCACTGCTGCGCCTATTCTTGAAACGATCAGAAATAATATGAATTCCAGAGGATATACTGAAACTCAGAGTTCGGACAGTGCGGATCTTGGAATCAGGGTAGTTACTATTACCGTTACCACAGTCGGTACTTATTATCCCGGCTACTGGTGGGGCTATGGCGGATATTATCCGTATTATCCTTATTACCCTTATTCTTACACATATTCTTATACAACCGGAAGTATGATTATAGAATTGATTGATTTGAAGAATGCCAATGATGTGACCGGGAAAGCTAATGTTGTATGGACAAGTTTCAGTAATGGTGTTTTGGGAACTACCAGCACGTCAAAACTTGCAACCGACGCAATTAATCAGTCATTTAAACAATCGCCTTATATTCAGGCTAACTAATTATTCACTAAAAATATTATAATCATGATTCGTAAAATATATTCTCTCCTTTTTATCATACTTTTTGGAAGCATTGTCTCCAAAGCACAAACAGCAGGAAGCACTGCCGGCTCCGCATTTGATAACTTCTTTACATTTGGCTGGGATGTAAATATTCCAATGGGAACCAAATATGTTGAAGAAACCAGTTTCGCCGGCGGTAAAATAGAATACAGGAAGATGCTCGCTAACGTCGATAACCTTTCTCTTGGTTTTGATTTTTCGTGGAATTCATATCATGAATATAAATCATACCAGACGTATTCATACAATGCCACTACCGATATCACGACTGATTTGTATAAGTATAATTATACTCTGCCATTGGCTATTACAGTTCATAAATATTTCCCATCAGGCAAGGGGGTTTTTATTCCCTATGGTGGCGTAGGTCTTGGGGCTATGTACAGCAGGCCAAGCCTGATATTCAATATCTATGAATTATATGAAGACAACTGGGGATTTTTAATTCGTCCCGAATTGGGCACAATCATTAAGTTTGATCCTACCAGCAGCGTAGGGGCCATGATTGGTGTTCGTTATAGCTTTTCTACTAACAAGGAAGAAGCTTTTAATATAGACAATCTCGAATCTTTAGGATTTAATTTAGGTCTGTGCTGGACGTATTAAAAAATTATGTTCTGAAAAACAAGAGCCGTCTGAAGTGAATCAGACGGCTTTTTTATTTAATAAATATTTATTGTTTTAAGATCCGGACTGCATCCGTGAAATAATCAGACTCTAACGTACAGATATAAAATCCTTGCTTCAAATTCTTTGTGTCAAAATATATCTTATGATTACCGGGTTCGTATTCCTGTTCTGAAATAATGCCAATATTTTTCCCGCACTGATCAAAGAGTTTTATTTTGAATTGCGACTTTTCCGAAACTCTGAAACTGATCGTCAGATTTTCTGTCGAAGGATTGGGATAACAATTCAGGTTGGCAACACTTTTCTTCGGTTCGTCTATTGAATTAAGAAAGGATGCAATACCGGAATAGACCCAGGTCTCGGCATTTAAAGATGATACCCCCTGACCCCCAAATATGATCATCTTATCCTGCGATGCTATATATATATATGTATGTCCAAAACGCGGAGTTGGCTTGACGGTTCCCTGCGGCAATGAATCCCATTTTTCTGAATCCAGGTTAAAGGCCCACAGATCGTCAAGCGCGCCTGAGGTATTGCCTTGGTTGAGCGCATTGCCTCCAAAGATAACCACGTTCCCGTTTCCGCAGTAAACATTCGAAGTAAAATGCCGGCCGGCCGGACGTTGAGCGGGTGTGTGATTGGTCCAGATATAAGTATCAGAATTTAAAGTCCAGATATCATCAAGATTACCCGTGCTTTGACCACCGTAAACTATCATCTCTCTTCGATCAGAGGCAAAGCTCTGCGACGTCAGGCATCTCAATAACGGGAAGATTGAATTTGATTGATCGCTCCACACATGAGTATCTACGTCAAACACCCATGTATCGTCAAACCTTCCGGAAGTGGTGAAGCCGGCGAATGAAACTAAATTACGTCTGACGGGGTCAAAAGCAGTTGCAGTTCCATATCGTTTCAGTGGCGCACCTGAAACATTCCCATCCGGAAATAATTCTTCCCACGTGCTGTCGTTAAGGTTAAATGCCCAAACGTCGTTATATAAAGCACTTCCATTTCCTGACCAGGCGATCATTCGATTTAACAGTGAATCATACATGCAAATATGAGTATACCGTGGAGAGGGAGTTGCTAATGATGAGGGTGTAATTAACGACCATTCATTTGTGTTCAGGTTCAGTGACCAGGTTTCGTTTGAAACTCCCGTTGCGGTGAGTCCTCCAAACACAATCATCCTGTTGTTTACCTCATCATAAACTGCCGAAGCATTTGCCCGTGCGGTTATATTCCCTGTTGTGTTTAACTGCATCCAGCTCTGGGAAAAAGAATCTTCAGCGAAAAGGAAAATTATCAGTATTACGATGGATTTTTCAAACTTCGAAATCATGTACCAATTTACGTAATTCTTATTAACTTTATTGTTTAAAATTCAATAAATATCATGAAGAAATACCTTGTTATTTCAAAGCATACCGCCGAAGATTGCGAACTCGCAGTGAAACATTTCCGTGAACATCACGCCAGCTTTCTTACACATTTTAATTGGGGATGCTACGACGACGATCATACAGCGTACGCTTTTGTCGACACCGATAATCACGAATCGGCACTAATGACCGTTCCGCCATTATTCAGAGAAAAAGCTAAAGCAATTATGGTTGTGAATTTTGACCCCAAAACCAAATCAGATCCAATGCACGAAACAAATAGATAAATTTCGGCGATTGATATATTAAAGTTTTCCTCTTTGTTTTTTTATTCATACTGTGAATTTTATTTTTTAAAAAGTTATTGGGGAATTTTTTGTCTTAAAATGTGAAATTTAATTCTCCTTTTATTTAAGAAAATCTGAATTTTAGTCTGTTTCCATTGGTACACTTATTTAATAATATCGGATGTAAGATTATCTGTTTAGGAGATTTTACAAAGAGAAATCCGAGAAAGAAATCCTTATAACTTAAACCGGCCAAAGCCGGCGAAAGGAAAACAGAAAATCAAAAACGCCCCTCGCTTCATGGCGAGGGGTCAATTAACTAACTTTTTAAAAAATTAATAACAATGAAAGAAAATCAAAGAGAATCTAATGTTGATCAGAATCAACGTAAGGATCAAAAAAATCAGCAGGAAGAAGGAAACAATGTGGAATCAGGATTGAAAAAACCACAAAGTGAAGAAAGAGAAGGGGAAGGCACAAAGATGCCGGGCCGCGAATCTAAAACTCCGGTTGCAGATCGTGACCAGGATATCAGTAAAAAGGGTATTTGAATTTCCCATTCACCTGATCTTAACAACGTGACGGGTCAAAAAGAACCGGTTAAACCTGAAAAGGATATTCCAGTGAAACCGGATAAAAATCTGGACCCGACCCAGCCACGTCCCGGTGGCAATGAACCTGAGAAGAATGATCCGACTTGGATTGATGAGCCTTCCAGGATCGATCCCACGAGGATTGATCCACCGAAACCAGATCAGCCTGAAAATAAAAGAATAGTGGTTTAAGAATAATTATCAATCGTTTTGGATTTTCAGGACCAATACTCCTGATTATCCAAAGCGGTTAATTTTTTTGAAATTCGTTAATCACCTTTTTCAGATTAATTCCTTTGCTTAAAACTGCTTTAAAAATATCACCCTCATTTTTTATACGATCAATGGCATTGTGAATTGTAAAGTCTTTCATCTTCAATCCTTTTTTTACTTCTTCCCAATGTAAAGGCATGGAAACGGTTGCCCCGGGTTTTGGTCTTAAAGAATACGGAGCTGAAATAGTTGCCTGCGGACGGTTTTGAAGAAAGTCGATGTACATTTTTCCTTTCCTCGCTTTAACTGCGCGCTCAATGCTTGTAAACTTTGGAATTTTTTTATTAACGAGTGTGGCAATAATCCTTGCAAACTCTTTCGATTGATCATAGGTGTATTTAGCACCGAGGGGAATGTAGATGTGCATGCCGGTCGAACCACTTGTCTTCGGGTATGAAGGAACATTCATGCCTTCCAATATTTCACGCGTTACCTTTGCGGCTTCAATTACTTTATCAAATGAATTATCTGCAGGATCAAGATCGATAATGCACCAGTCGGGGTTGTCTGGTCTGTCTATCGTACTGCTCCATGGATTCATTTCAATGCATCCCAGGGATGCCATGTATAACAAACTTGCTTCGTCAGTGCCTACCAGGAAGTGTTTATCACGCGCATCGTTTTCGCTATGATATAAATAAGTCTTTATCCACCCGGGCACTTTTCCCGTTACATCTTTCTGATAGAAGTTTTCTCCTTTGATGCCGTTAGGGTATCTGTTCAGCGACTGCGGACGATTTTTCAGGTAAGGTAGAATGTATGGAGCAACCTGGTAGTAATAATTAAGCATATCGCGCTTGGTTATTCCTTCACCCGGCCAGTAAATTTTAGACAGATTGGTAAATTTTAATTCATGACCTTTTATGGTTCGAACCTGTGTTTCTTCGGATGGATTTAAAAAGGTTTTAATCACACGTCCCGAAGAAGGTTTCAATATTTTTCTAACCGCGTTTTTACCGGCAATTACTGAAGCATTTTTTGTCCTGACTGGTTTTTCTCTGATCACGTCATTTGCATTTTTATCTATTCTCATTCCTATAAAAGAAGGATGCCTCATAATTCCATCTCTTGTCATTTCCGTAAAGTTAACTTCGCAAACCAGTTTCGGTTTAAGCCAGGTAACTTTTGCATTCGGAGGATCAGGTCGAAAGCGGGAAGGCTTGTTTATATCAGGTGTTTCCGTAAAAGGTGCTTTCTTTGTGATAAGCGGCCTGAATTGACGGAGTATCTCACGCTGCGATTTTTCATTGAAACCCGTTCCTACCTTTCCTGTGTAGATCAATTTCCCTTTTTCAAAAATGCCGACTAAGAGTGAGCTGAATAATTTGGACGTATTTTCATTTCTTGTGAAGCCTCCGATTACCATCTCCTGTCGCTTGCTTGCTTTTATCTTCAGCCAATCATCTGATCGCCTTCCGGGTTGGTAGACGCTGTCGGATTTTTTTGCAATGACTCCTTCCAGGCCCAGCCTTTTTGCCGAATCGAAAAATTTAATTCCGTTTACTGAAAAGTCTTCGCTGAGTCGGATGATTTCATCGTCAGGGATCACTCTTTTAAGAATTTCTTTTCTTTTAATCAGAGGGAGTTTGGTAAGATCCTTCCCGTTCAGCCACAACAAATCAAATATGTAATAATACAATTCCCCGTCATCCTCGCTTCGCCAGTTCTGTAATGCTCCAAAATCTGATTGTCCGTTTTTTTTAAGCACAACAATTTCGCCGTCAACTACAGCATTAATTTTCCGGTTTTTCAATGCTTCGTATACCGGGTAAAATTTCTCATTGAATGATTTATCATTTCTGGATTTTAATTCAACATTGCCCTTGTTTATAAAAGCGAGCGTGCGATAGCCATCCCACTTGACTTCATAGATCCATCCCGGTTTATCAAACGGCTTATCCACAAGCGTAGCGAGCATGGGCGAAAGATGTGTTGGAAACTTCGCCGGCTCACCTTCGTCAATTTCCATATCTGCATGTTCTTGTTTTTGTTTTTTATTTTTAACTGCGGCGGCTGATTTTTTCTGCCGGCTATTTTTTTTTGTTGAATGACCAGGTTCATAAAAATTTGTCGTAGTTTTTTTTATTTGTTCAATCGTTTTTTTGGATATTACCGACTTGTCTTTTTTTAAGACATCGTTTGCCGATGCATACTTGTCATCGAGCTTCATCAGGAGCCAGCTTTTTTCTCCGCGACCAAATGATTTGACAAGTGCAAATTCGCCTTTCAGTTTTTTACCTTTTAGTACGAATTTTATTTTTCCGCTTTTTAATTGCCTGAGAAGTTCTTTTTCCAATGATTTTTTTGTTTCCCCGTTTGATTCCGCAGGAAAATAAGTTCCTTCATCCCAGACCATGACGGTACCGGCGCCATATCCGTCCGGAATAATTCCTTCAAAATTTCGATAGTCATATGGATGATCTTCCACCATCATCGCCAGCCGTTTTATCTTTGGATCCATGGAGGGGCCTTTGGGTACAGCCCAGCTCTTCAATACTCCATCCATCTCGAGACGGAAGTCGTAGTGAAGATGTGATGCTTCATGCTTCTGGACAACAAACTTCAGCTCATGTGTATCCGGTTTGCCTCCGGTTGGTTCAGGACTTTTTTTGAAGTCTCTTTTCTTTTTGTAAATATTAAGTGTCATGTATAAAAGTATTTTGAATTTGTATATTCTATTAATAAAAAGGAATGTCCTGATAAGTTAAACAAAAGTAATATTGATTTTTTATAAAAAAGAATGCCAGTAAATTTATTGATGTATTTTTTAGCATTTATCATTACATTTATTTTTTCAATGGATCTTATGAAAAAATATTTTCTGATTGATTTACATTAAGCTTAATCATACATCAATTGATATTAAATATTTTATGGATCAGGATTGAATTTCAAATCGTACTTTGGTTGCTAATATGAAAATAGCAATTATAGGAGGTGGTGCCGCCGGCTTTTTTGCTGCAATAAACTGTGCCGAACATTATCCGGAACATACTGTTCACATTTTCGAAAAATCAAATAAGCTCTTGTCAAAAGTTCGAATTTCCGGCGGAGGAAGATGCAACGTCACTCACGCATGTTTTGAAAACGAAAGACTCATCGAATTTTATCCAAGAGGCATGCGGGAATTAAGAAATGCCTTTTCGCGATTCAGTACCATCGATACCGTGAACTGGTTCGAAAGGCGGGGAGTAAAGCTGAAGACAGAGGCAGATGGAAGAATATTTCCAGTAACTGATAATTCAGCCACGGTAATTCAATGCCTGATGAATGAAGCCGAAAGGCTTAACGTCGGAATTACAATGAACCTTGCCGTGAAGAAAATCGATGTTAATGGCCCCGGGGATTTTAATCTGATATTACAAGACGATCAGACCCTGAGGTGCAGCAGGGTAATTGTCACTACCGGCGGAAGCCCGCTGATCGACAGTTATGAATGGCTTTCAAAATCTGGTCATACAATTGTTCCTCCGGTACCATCGTTATTTACATTTAACATTCCGGGTTCTCCATTGAAGGGACTCGAGGGAATTTCATCTCCATCCGTCAATGTAAAACTTGAGGGATCAAAATTTGAATCAACCGGTCCGCTTTTGATTACACATTGGGGCTTAAGCGGACCCGCTGTATTGAGACTTTCAGCTTTTGCTGCCAGGTGGCTCGCAGAAAAACAATATTCAGCCGGTTGTTTTTTAAACTGGTTGCCTGATGTGAAAGAAGAAACGGTCAGGGACGAAATTATTAAGTTGAAGCAAAGCAATCCAAATAAAAAAATAGCATCAGTATCTTTCCGTGGTCTTCCATCCCGATTATGGGAAAGACTGTGTTTGCTTTCCGGTATCGGACCGGATGAAAAATGCAGTGAAATAAAAAAGATAGAAATAAACAAGCTCGTCCACAACTGTTGTGGAATGAGATTGACGGTGAAGGGAAAAACCACTTTCAAGGAAGAATTTGTTACCTGTGGTGGAGTAAGCCTGAAAGATGTGAATATGCAGACGATGGAAAGTAAAATCGTGAAAGGAATGTACTTTGCGGGCGAGGTCCTTGATATTGATGGTGTAACCGGAGGATTTAATTTTCAGTCGGCCTGGACGACCGGTTACCTTGCAGCTGTTAATGCAGGAAAAATTATACAGGAATATAAAAGCTGAAAAAGGGGCAACTAAAATCAGGTATTTTAATTTGCCCCTTCTTATGTTTCTAGTATTTAATAAACTTCACCTGGTGAATTTCTCCGCTCACTGTTTGAATTCGAAGAATGTAAGAACCCTGTTTAATATTCTGGACATTGAGCTTGACGGGATTGAAATTCCCTTTCAGGACTTCTGCACCTGTTGCATCGTAGATTGCCCATTCAGATGCCGCAGGTAGATTGAGTCCGTTCACTCCGAGAAAATCATGTGTAGGATTAGGAAACACGTTTACTTTTTTAGTCATATTCACCGGTTCATTTATACCTGCAATTATCTGCGTCATGAAGTAATGAACGTCGTGAAGACCGGTGCTGTCGTATAGCGCATGTGCATAATGCTCCAGACTCTGATCGCCATACCAGTAGAACGAAGAATCAAGCGAAGTTGTCGGGAAGCCTGGGGCATCGACCCATTGATTACCGGTGATTAAACCCTTGCCCCATGCAGAGTCGATGGAAGTTTCAAGTCTGCGTTCAAGTAATGCAGACATTGTTCCCGATGGAAGAATCATGTCGCCGGCGGCGATTACAGTCGAGTTGAAATCAAGCGTGCTTTTGTAGTGTACAGAATCCACACTCGGCTGGCCTACAGCTGCTCCTGTAGTAAAAATTTCTATGTAAGAAAGTCCGTTCACCTGGCTCCCGTATGTATACGGAAACGTCATTGTAGCGGCAGGAGGATTTGCGAAGATTGGACCACTCGTACCTGTTCCTATGGGGTCGCCGATTAATCCAGTAAATGTAATCGCATTTGCATCGATAGTAACCATGTTGATGGATGCATCGCCTCCCTCATAGGTACCATGGGTTGCCGCAGGAAACGCTGATGATCCCGGAATGTTTGCAGGGTCAACATAGAATACGGTGTCTTCCGCACCAATATCAGGGGTCAACGCTGAGAAATCCCATGTATTGTTTATGCCACTCTTTCCGAAATTAAAAGGCGGAGAAGGGACATTTGCATCATAGTAAATAAGCATGCTGTTTAGTGGTGGTGCCATGGTTGCATCGAGGCTGA
Source organism: uncultured Flavobacteriales bacterium (assembly GCA_964595205.1). Classification (GTDB taxonomy): domain Bacteria; phylum Bacteroidota; class Bacteroidia; order AKYH767-A; family 2013-40CM-41-45; genus JADKIH01. The sequence goes on from CAZQOQ010000036.1 coordinate 352,096, forward strand.
TCTGACTCTTAACAAGCAATGGCAATCCGGCAAGTAATAATAGAGAGTAAAATTTGTTCATGGTCTTTTTTTTCAAAAGTATCCAAAACAACGGAACAATATTTTAGAAAGGTTTAATTTTTCATTTATCATCTGTTGAAAAGTAAGTGTTTTTCATCGTTTGTTTATAAATTTGAAGCCTGAAAATTTTTGAATCATGAAAATTAAAATTCTTCCGGAAAGCATACTTGAATGGATGGCCTTAAGAATGAACCTTGCCCCATTGCCATTGGTAGATACACAGGTTGCTTTCAATGCCGCAAGGGCCATTATGGCCGGTGCAGAACTGGGCATCTACGAAGCGATCGGGAAAAGTAGCATGACTGTGGAAGAGATTTCCAGGACATGCAATACGCACCTGACTGCAACTAAACATCTTGTCGATTGCCTCACCGGCATTGGTTACCTGAAGTGGAGTGAGGGGAAATATTCGATAAAACCAAAATATCAGAAATGGTTATTAAAGGAAAATGAATCGAACCTTATCGGCAAACTGCGATTTCAAATTTATGAATGGAAATGGATGGAAGGACTCGAGGATTATGTGAAGACCGGTAAGCCAAAGGATCTGCATTCCACTGCCACTCCCGAAGAGTGGAAGTCATACCAGGAGGGTATGCGCGACCTTTCGGTGAACAGTGCAAAGGAGCTGGCAGGAAAAATCCCTGTTCCACCCGGTGCAACAGCGCTGCTTGACATCGGAGGTTCGCATGGATTGTATTCCATCGAATTGTGCAGAAAGCATGATCGTCTCAAATCTGTAATCCTGGAGTTGCCCGATGCAATTGAAGCAGCGAGTGCGATAGCAAAAAAATATGACCGGGAGGGTTTAGTGACTTATAGGGCAGGAAATATTCTAAATGACGATATAGGAAAGGAAACATACGACATCATCATGATCAATAATGTAGTTCATCATTTTACTGACCAACAGAATCGTATGGTAGCGAAGAAAATATCATCTGCTTTAAAGCCCAATGGAGTTTTCCTGATCGGCGAATTCATCAGAAATGAAAAACCGGGTGAGGGTGGAGTGGTTGCAGCTACTTCAGGACTTTATTTTTCTTTGACGAGTTATTCCGGCACCTGGTCGGCGAATGAAATGGAATCGTGGATGAAGGAGGCAGGATTGAAAATTCAAAAACCTGTAGTCCCGATGAGCATTCCGGGCTGGAAAATGATTGTTGGTAAGAAATAGACCATCATTCCAAAACTATTGCTTCGACTGCACATTTACTTTTTCTACATTCAACAATACTTTCAAATTGCTGATCATTCTTTCGGCTTTTGAAAATTCTTCATTATTCATTAATTCTTCCAATCTCAACAGATACTTCCCAAATAGGTTATAGCTGCCTACAAAATGTAATTTTAATTCTTCATACCGGGAATCAGCTAATTCAAGCTGGAATTTTTTGGACAATTTTTTACCTTTTTCCAGCTTCTCCATTTTTTCTTTTTTCTTCTTGCGTGATTTATCCTTAGACATAGATTCTTGTTTTGTCAGTATTAATTTTCGGAAAACATATTTCTCCAGTCAAAGAAGATAGAATTATTCCTATCGGTTAAAAACGCTTTTTCTGCATTCCACAAAATATTATTTTCCATTATTGTCAATCCACTCAATAATATGTCATTTAGAAACTTATCAAAATCTTCGAAATTATATTTGCCTGATTCTGCTGCGTTAGCGAAGATGAATTGAAGCTGCTTCAGTGTGTCTTCGTTGATGTTTATCTTCATGAGAATAATTTTGGTACAAAGCTGAAGAAAACAATATCAATTAAAATTAAGTTTACTTTACGATTACATCAATATTTGACGTTAAGTTGTTAAAATTCACATTTTTTTCAAATCGAATAAAAACTTTCTACTTCCGCAACTTTTCCCGGTTGCAGATCATTCAGGTGAATATTTCCGACTCTCACCCTTACAAGTCGAAGTGTTGGAAACCCCACGGCCGCAGTCATTTTTCTTATCTGCCTGTATTTACCTTCTGTGAGAGTAATCGAAATCCAGCACGTGGGACCATGCCTGTCGTCTCTTATTCTGCGACTCCGATTTGGAAATCCCGGATCATTTTCAAGAACGTATGATTTGCATGGTTTAGTAATATACCTGACATTCCTTATTCCAATTTCCACACCTGATTGTAATTGTGATAATGAATCTGAATCTATCAGCCCGTCGATCTGTGCATAATATTCTTTTTCTATTTTTTTTCCGCGAACATGTTCACTCATCATTCCATCAGTTGTCAGTAATAGTAGTCCTTCACTTTCTTCATCCAGCCGGCCGATGGCCATGGTGCCTTCAGGGAAATCATAGAGTTCTTTGATGAGCTTTTTCTTGTCGAGCTCACAAACGAACTGGCATAAATAGCCGAAGGGTTTATTGAGAATGAAGTGACGGTGGATCATGCTGGGAATGTATTATCATTTTCTCTTTTTTGCAAAGTTCACTTCCTCCGGACACTGTCATGAATAAAACTCATTCGACCGCATTATTTGATTCACCTTCATTGGTCTCATTCAATCGATCATTCAATGGTATTTCAAGCGGAAGGATCCATTTGCTATGTGAGAAATAATCAAACGGAACAGAAGCGAGATCCACTGTTGAATCGGTTAGCTGTTGAAATTTTCTTCCATTTAACGAAGCCTTTATGTTGGCATAAACAACGACATCGATTCCTTTTTTCTTAAAATCTTTTTTAACGATTTGGCAAAACTGCCAAATGAGATTTGGCTTGTTCTGCATTATGTTTTTTTGCCATGGCTTGAGGTAATCGAAGACGTTTATTGGTATAACGTTTCCTGTTTTTTTATCTTTCGCTGTAAAGGATGCTATTTCTTTTTTTGTCCGTAACTTCATGAGCCATGAAAATTTCTGTCCTTCTTCTGTCCAGTTTGCATTTCCTTCAATGAATAAATGGCGGAGGGGAAGAAAAATCATAATTATAAACCAGGTGACAAGCAGAGTTTTGATTCTTTTCTGCCGCAGTGTTAATACTCCCGGAGTACTGGTTTTTTCTTTTGATGGAAGAATGATTTCCCATTTATGTTTATTCTTGAATAAGAAGTTGACGAAATTTCTTGGCCAGTCTGGTTCGAAGAAGAGTGTAGTTGCAGCAATCATGAACCATGGAAAAATTCCTATGTTGAACCATTGGGAATTGATCAGGTGAAAAATGATTGCAATGATGAATCCGGCAGTTCTTGTCCTTTTGTATAACAGGGCTGGAATTATTAATAAGTCAAACAACATGCTGGAATATGAAATGAAAAGTATCGTCTCTCTTTGTTTAAACAGATCACTGAAAAACGGCGGATTTATATTATTTGTAAACCACATTCCGAAAGGTTCACCCTGCAACCAGTCGCTGTTGAGCTTTGCAATTCCTCCAAAAAAATACGGGAGTGCAATCATGAATCGGAGCAACCATAGCGACCAGGCTTCGCAAGTCTCAGAATGAATATTTTTAAAAATTCTCCGGTCAATTGATGCTGTTGAATTGGCCGGGATGAAGATCATCACAAATGAGACAAGGGAAATTAAATAAAAATGATTCAGATATCGGGCCTGCTCAAGCAGGAAAACATAGGTAAAACTTATAAAAAATAATATCATCGATGCCCTGTAGAATAACCCCAGGATTATAAATACCGATAATATCAGCATGAGGCCAAATAAAATATACATTCCGTTTTCGGGCAACGGATGAATAAAATCGAAAGGCAGGTATGAGAAGTGATATTGGGGTTCAATCCAGTAACGATGAATTTTATCCATGTACCTGATCACATCGATGAGCATCAATGTGCCGAAAATTATCCTGAAAAAGACGACCGAGGAAACATCCACATTGACAAATAGATTTTTTAATTTATTACGGCCCAGGATTTCGGAAATCTGCGCAGTAGAAAGACTATTGTTTCCCTGCCCTCGTTTTTTATTTTCTTTACCTGGTTTTGTCATTTCAAAAGAGTGCTGTTCAGTATTTTCAAAGTAAAGGCATTACATCTGATAAACCGGCTATCGCACAGGAAAATTAGTTACAAACTAATTAACAAATCATTCATCAATTCATGTGTTTGAAACTGCCTAATTTCAGCGGAAAACAATTTAAAATTGACTGAAGTCGAACTTCATGTGGTCAGGTTTTGGGATAGAATTGAACCACCCTTCGACGACGCTCAGGGACCACCCTTCGGCAATGCTCAGGGACCACCCTTCGACGATGCTCAGGGACCACCCTTCGACGACGCTCTGGCACCACCCTTCGACGACGCTCAGGGACCACCCTTCGACTACGTTCAGGGACCACCCTTCGACTACGTTCTCATTCGCAAATCCCGGCTAATCGAAAAATGCTTAAAGGATAAATCTGACTTTGAATTATAAAGTATTTTCATGTTTTTTATTTTCGTTAATATCAATTTAACCCAATAGTAATATTTGTTTTACCCAGACCTTACATTGCCGAGCTACTTTTGCTTTCGTAATACCGGATTGTTTCATTCTCGTATTACGCATATGTAAACGCAGAATTACAAGCTGTTTACAAATCGTTAACACAGAAAAATAATCGAAAGCAAAATGAAAAAAAAATTACTTGGGTCTGTATTGATTCTCCTCTCAGTACTTGCTAATGGCCAGGGATTGGAAAACATCATCGTCGAGAAATATTATGTTTCCGACCTGAACGATGCATCTGTAAATTCAACGGGTGGTGTATTACCTGTTGGTTCTGTTACATACAGGATTTTTGTTGACCTGCTGCCCGGGTATAAATTTCAGGCAGCCTATGGAGTTCCTGATCATGAAATGAGAATTGAAACTACAACTCTTTTTTTCAATAACGAAGACCGGGGAGCAACTAATCCTACATATACAAAGGCGCAGGCAAAAAACAATACTGTGATGCTTGATTCATGGCTGTCTGTCGGTGCTGCCTGTTCCGGAAATTTCGGCGTCCTGAAACAAGATGATGATGGTGTGGCGACAGTCGTAAACGCCGAGTCTCCCCAGGTGTTGCAGAATGCAGATTCTTCAGCCGGCATTCCAATCAGTGTGCAGGACGGAATGGTTGCAGGTACTCCCGAACCTGTTACAATTGTCGGTATCAATACCGAGATAACCGTTTTCGACAATCAAAATGACGGGACTAACGGACCTGTATTCTCAAGCTGGAATGGTTCATGGGCTTCATTGAATGGATCTGTCGGGCCCGATACTACAACTAATAAAATATTAATCGCGCAGATAACCACTGATGGTGTTTTCACTTTCGAATTGAATATTCAAATCGGGACACCCTCGGGCGGAGTCGAAAATTATGTGGCGAGAAACCCTGTCGCAAATGAGATTTTATTTCCTGGTTTGATTTATTCTTCACTTACGGCAAAAGTTAATGAGATTAATTCAATCGATCCTGCATTTGTAGTTTATCCAAACCCGGCAAAGGACAATATCAGTCTTGAAATCATGACCGGGAAAAGAAGCGACAAAAATTATTATAATATTTATGACAGTCAGGGTAGGGTGATGGCAAAAAAAGAACTGGGTCCTATTGGTGATTATTACTTTGAAAATATCGACATGTCGGCATTTGCTAAAGGTCAATACGTAATTGAACTCTTCACGGATGGTAAATCAACTTCTCAAAATATAATCATCAACTAAAAAATATTGCAAATATTAATTCAATTCTGAAAGATCAATTAATCGCTGATTTTTCAGAATTGTTTGTCATAATACGTCTTCATATAAAGTAATGAACAGGTTAATAATCCTTATAGTCTTTTCTACAATTTGTACTCTCTCTTTTGGACAGGGAACAATAAGAGGTATTGTGAAAGATGAGACCGGCCAGCCTGTTATTGGGGCATCTGTGGTTTTAAAATCAAATAAAGCTTACGGCGTAACTACGGACCTCTATGGAAACTATTCATTGAAGATCAATGATTCGACGGCCCAGGTTATTATTATATCATTCATCAGTTACAAATCTATTGAGGAAACCGTTCATCCTAAAAACGGTGAAGTAATCGTTAAAAATTATTTTTTAGTCCCGTCTGCACAGGGAATCAAAGAAGTTGAGATTACTGCAAAAGCTGTAAAGTCGAAGGAGTATTATACCGAGATGGTAAAAAAGAATTCAGCCGTTACTCTCGACTACATCTCTTCCGAAACAATGAAAAGGACAGGCGACAATAATGTCTCCGCAGCTTTGGCACGTGTCACAGGCGTATCAACTAATAATAGTGGTCTAATTACAGTCAGGGGGATCGGTGATCGATATATAAAAACGACAATCAACGGTTTAAGAATTCCAACCCTGGATCCGTTAACAAATAACATCAAACTGGATTTATTTCCTGCCAGCCTTGTTGATAATATATTTTTATCGAAAACAGCCAGTCCTGATTTACCTGGCGACTGGGCAGGTGCATTTTTATCAGTCGAAACGAAAGATTATCCTGACCAACTTACAATAAATGTGGAGACCCAGGTGGGTTATAATACACAGTCAACTTTCAATGATGTCCTGACTACACAGCGAAGTAAAACTGACTGGCTGGGTTACGATAGCGGTTTGAGAAGTCATAATCATAATGATTTCGTTTCTGCAAATATGTCCCCAACTCAATACCAGGAATTAGTTGCACTTGGATTAGGAGATTATTATAATTCAATCGGTGTTAGTGAGCAGACTCCATGGAATGATACATATTACAAACTTGGACTTGTCGAATTGAACTTGCTTGCACCCGCACAGTTTGATGATCCAACTGCTGTGGCAAATGCAAAGAATGCTTATGAAACCGGCAACTATCATTCAGATGCATTCAGGATTATAAATGCAAATGTTCCTGCATCGGCAAAATCATTTCCCAATAACTGGGCAACTACACATAGAAAGGCGCCAGTAAACTTCAGCCAGACTTTCAGCATCGGTAACCAGGTAACTTTATTTGGCAAACCACTTGGCTTTATTACAGGTTTCCGTTATGGAAGTATAATCTATTATGATCCGACCTCTACGGCAAACAGGCAGGCCTCGCCAGACGGAGTAGTACTTACAGTTCCTGTCCAGGCCGAAGGAGAATCAAGTGTCGAAACCAACGGATGGAATGCTCTTGCAAATCTTGCTTATAAATTAAATTCAAATAACAGTATTTCATTATTATTCATGCCGAATGTTGTAGGAACAAATAAAGTGCGTGATATGGTAGACGATGCTGATCCCACTCAGTACCTCGTTACTTCTGACCAATTATATGAATCCCGTAAACAATTGGTTTACCAACTAAAGACAGAACATTACCTTCCTGCTACAAAATTGAAAATAGATTTAAATGCTTCTTATACGGATGGTTCCAGTGAGGTGCCGGATTTCAAACAACTTAATTATTTGCTGGATCCGGTTACCGGTAGTTATGGAATAGGTCAGGATGTAAATCGATCGTATCGATATTTAGACGAAGATATTTTTGATTCAAAGATTTCATTTGAATTTCCAATTAGTAACATAACTGGCTTAAACAGGAAAATTAAATTCGGTGCCGCATATCAGGATAATGAAAGAGATGCGAATCAGTACGACTATTTTATCAGATATGGTCCTTATTCAAACCCTTCGTTGGGTAATACAGGAATTGAGGATTTTTTTAGTCATGATAAATTTGATTTCCGATCAGGCACTCAGAATGGAATTCCATACAGCACATTCGATATGTACTATATAGGAGTTAATCGACCATCCGATCATACAATTGGCTATTCACGGATTTTCGCCGGTTTTGCCATGATAGACTATGCAGTAAACCTGAGATTGCGGGTTACTGGCGGCTTAAGAGTTGAGCAGGCAAAAATATTTACAGATGCTTTCTTATACGATTCGCTTAATTATGCTTCGAATGATCCAAGACGGCAATATGCCGGTGAACTTGTAACTATACATCCAGGAAATCTGGATGAGATCAGTTATTTACCCAGTGTGAACGTAGTATATAAATTAAAAAATGATGAAACTTCTCCGGTTAATTTAAGAGCAAATTTCAGTCAGTCAGTTGCCCGTCCCAGCATCAGGGAAATGACAGAAGTTATTGTTGATGATTATGAATTACGCGCCTTTATTTATGGCAATCCGGATCTTAAAATGGTTCATATTAATAATTATGATCTAAGACTTGAATCTTATTTCAAATCGGGCGATAATGTATCTGTTAGTTTATTTTATAAGAACTTCAGGAACCATATTGAAATAGTTGATGCCCCACTGGGATATACCTGGCAAAACGTCGACGACTCATATGTGGCAGGTATAGAACTGGAGGGAAAAAAAGTATTGACTAAGAATTTTGATTTAATGGCTAACATCACGCTTGTAAAATCAGAGACGAATTATATTTCACAAATAATTTTATACAACAATGGAGTAAAAACTTTGACTCCGGGACCCGAAATAACACGCACGATGTATGGACAGGCTCCTTTCGTTGTAAATGCTATTTTAAATTACAATGCGGAAAAACCGGGAATTAATATTTCCCTTAGTTATAATGTCCAGGGACCAAGATTATTTATAACTGCTCCTGATAAACGGTTTGAAGTTTATGAATTGCCAAGACATCTCCTGGATACAAAAATTACCAAAAAACTCGGTAAGCATTTTAGTGTAAGTCTGAACATAAAAGACATTCTGAATTCTCCCGATAGAAAAGCATATAACCGTGATGAAGGGTGGGTATTAGATTACTCTAATGATCATTATGGAACCAATTTTAATCTTGGTCTTCTGTATAAATTATAATTAAAATAAACTGAATCAATGAATAGCTTTAGTTTAAAAAGGTGTAAACGAATTCTTATGAAAAGACATATATATTTCATTTTGTGTTTTCTGTTTTGTACCGGCGGGATAAATGCCCAGGTAAAAAATTTAGTCGTTGAGACTTATTATATATCTGACTTAAATGATGCGACCGATACAACGGGCGGTTACCTGGAGGCTGGTTCTGTTACATACAGAATATATGTTCAGCTGGAGCCGGGTTCTAAATTGAGAAAAATTTATGGTGATGCGAATCATACTCTGCGATTTTCAACCACAACAAATTTCTTTAATAACAAGGCTGATGGTCAGAGTTTCGGAAAGGATTTCACCAAAAATCGTCTTGGGGAAAATACAGTAGCTCTCGACAGCTGGATAACGCTTGGACAAACTACGCGTCTTTCTTCCAAAACTTATTTCGGTGTTTTAAAATCCGGCGATGACGACGGTTCGTTTATTGGAGGCGCAAATAACGATGGTGGAAGTGCTGCTATACCAGGCGGGTTATTGGTGAATTCAGATCCTGCAATCGGATTACCTCTTTATTCTTCAGATGGAAATGATACAATGACATCCACACCAAATTCCTGGGCCGACTATGGTATCATTGATGTTTCATCTAATGTAGATTCAACTATTTTCGGTTCTGCTAAAATTTGTAGTGAGTTTATCAGCAACAATGCCGGACTCCAAAATTCAGGCGTAAGTGGTGTTAACCCTGACAGTAATTATGTGCTGGTTGCGCAATTGACCACAACAGGTGAGATTTCTTTCGAACTCAATTTAGAGGTTGAGGAAAATGATAATGTTGGTACAAGAATAATTAAATACGTAGCTGACGGAACTTCATTAGCGTCTGATGAACAAATTAGCCCATATCTTAAATATCCCAGATCATGCGGATGTACTGATCCTGAATTCCTGGAATATAATCCTGCTTATTCATGCATGATTTCCGATTCCTGTAAAACACTTATTGTTTTTGGTTGTATGGATACGCTTGCATGCAATTACGATGAATTTGCCAATTACCACGTTCAATCACTATGTTGTTACCCTGGCCTTTGCAACGATCGTGATATTAGTGTTGTATGTCCGCTACTTGGAATTGAACGTGCACAGGAACCAAACGAAGGAATTTATCCGAATCCTTCACATGAAACAGTAAATTTTCAGTTTGTTGCTGAAGAAAACAGCAATGTTAAATATGAAATTTACGATTCATTAGGTCGTCTGGTTCATGAGCAAAATGTTTTAAGCTACCCGGGATTGAACACAACATCCATAAACATTTCAGATCTTGATAATGGACTCTATCAGTTTAAATTGGTTATTGATAATGAAGTTAGGAATGAGAAATTAATAAAAAATTAAAATCAGGTGAAAGCAAAGATTCGATACCGGTCATATATTTTAACTCTGATAGCATTGAGTTTATTATTTGTTACATCCTGTAAAAAGGATGAAACGGAACCAGTGCAAGAAACAGGAACTGTTACTGATATTGAAAATAATGTTTATAAGACTGTGAAGATAGGCAATCAATGGTGGATGGCGGAAAATCTGAAAGTGAAAACATATCGTAACGGTGTGTCTATTCCAAAAGTTCAGTCGATGAACGACTGGTTAAATCCCGAAGCCGCTTATTGTGTTTACCAGGATAACGAGGTTGCTCCCGGTCTTCTTTATAACTGGTATGTTGTTATCGATTCCAGTAATATTGCACCGGCTGGTTGGCACATTCCAACTGATAGTGAATGGAAAGAACTGGAGTTATTTCTTGGTATGAGTCAGGTTGATGCTGATAATCTTAACTGGAGAGGTACCGATCAGGGCGAAAAACTAAAAGCATTGGGAAATTCACAATGGTCGGAATTTGAAGGTGTCTGGGGAAACAATGAAAGCGGATTCAATGCTTATGCGGGTAGTTGCAGGCTTTTCGATGGGAAGTGGGGCGAGCCTGGATTATTTTCAAACGGATATTGGTGGGCCAGCTCATCAAAGTCAAAGGATGAAATCTGGTATCGTTATCTCGATTATAAAGAAAAAAGAGTTTTTCGTTCAACTGTTCCAAAGGAATATGGTTTTAGTATTCGTTGTGTGAAAGATCGTTGATCATTTGTTTTGTCAATTTTTCTATGATGTTATAAGAAGTTCTCAGGTTAATTCCTGACAGAGAGTTATTGTATTTCATTTTTTTCAGGTTTACCTCAATACTGAATAGCAAATCACCAATAACCATTTACCAGTTAATGTTCCAGTAACGCTGGAATAACCAATCAATAACAATTTGATAAGTTTAATTTTCCATCAACTACATATATGTAAATGATATTTGCATCCATCATCGATGTTGATGAATACGATAAAAAACTAATCTAAAAATGAATATGAAACCTACAATTTCCAAACTATTTATGACAGCCGCATTGGCTTTCATTTCAATTGCGCAAGGCAATGCCCAGTCAAATCTTGGTGCAGCTTGCGGATGTCCTGCAGTAGCTGCAAGGACTAACGTAATCAATTTGTCAACATTAGCAACCGTTGGTGGACCAACAGATGGAGAGTTAACTGCGACAAATACGGTATTAACATGTAACAACATGTATATCCTCGACAAGAAAATTTATGTTCCAAATGGAAAGTCTATTACAATTAATCCCGGAACAGTAATAAAAGGAATTCCAAATCCAGGTGGTGATCCTTCTCTGGCTGTAGCATTAGTTATAGAAAGAGGCGGAAAAATATTTGCTTCGGGTTCTCCTGATTGCCAGATTGTATTTACAGCCCAGGCTGATCCAATGGATGGTACATACGGTGTATCTCATCATGGCGACTGGGGTGGAGTAGTAATTCTTGGAAAAGCTACCAACAACCTTACACTTGCAAATGCTACCAGTGCAAATGCACCAGGCGGAACATGTACCGGTTCATCTTGTTTTGGTACTGGTGTAGGAACCGGTTTCATTGAAGGTTTTAACGTTGCTGATACCAGAAATCAGTATGGTGGAACAGACGATAATGATAACAGCGGCGTATTAAAATATGTTTCTATCCGTCACGCAGGAGCAGTAATTAACGCTATCGGTAACGAGCTTAACGGACTTACATTAGGATCTGTAGGAAGAGGCACAACAATCGAACATGTTGAAATTATTTCAAGTAACGATGACGGTATCGAATTTTTCGGCGGTACAGTTAATGTAAAATACATTGCTTGTATGTTTGGTATGGATGATATGTTCGACTGGGATCAGGGTTGGAGAGGAAAAGCACAATTCCTTTTTGGTTTAGCTTCTGATAACGTTACAACATTTTCAAACGACAATGGATTCGAAGCAGATGCCGACGATCAGAAAACAAGCGCTGCTCCTCTGTCTCACCCGGTAATTTATAATGCTACTATTATCAGTAATGGCGATTTAAATCAGAACGTTGCAGATAATAGTGCTCATGCCGCTATCAATGCAAAAGAATTCACTGAAGGTGAAATCTACAGCTCGATATTTTCAAATTATGAAACTGGTTTTAATATGCAGCAGGCGCCGGGCACACGTGCAAACGGACAAGAGGCGTATAACAACTGGATTGGTGGTTCACTCATTGTGAGCTGTAACTCTTTCATTGGAGTTACTGAAGGAATAAAGTTAAACAAATCTAAGACTTCCGATGGTATTGCTGCTTCCGGACCTGATAATACGAAGTTCCTCACAACGGATAATAACATCGTAACATCTTCTGCAGCTGGTTATGATTATACCTATGAAATGAATACATCAACGAATACTGTTCTTAATAACAATACATTCGATGCAGTTCCAAATCCTGCCTTGGCTTCATCCTGCGCACCTCCATCTGACGGATTCTTCAATGTAACCAATTACAAAGGAGCGTTTGCAGCAGGCCAAAAATCATGGTTATCAGATTGGGCTTATGCAGCAGCACTTCAGTTTACTACCGGACTGGTTCCATGTCCAACAGATATTAATGGTGATGGTATAACAAACAACGTCGACTTTTTACAATTGCTAGGTCAGTTCAACCAGTCTTGTCATTAATATTTTTCACAACACACTTAAAACTTAAACAATGAAAAAAATAATTATGGCCATTTGTCTGGGGTTGATTGTAAAAATCGCCTCAGCACAAAACGGACTGGAAGGTATCATAGTTGAAAAATACTATGTAGCTAATGCTGCCGACGCTGCAGGTAGCATTGGTACCCTGGCCGAAGGCTCTGTTACTTACAGAATATTTGCAGATCTGCTGCCCGGATATAAATTCCAGGCATTGTACGGAGTTCCTACGCATGAACTTCGTATTCAAACTACCACTACATTCTTTAATAATGAAGATAGGGGAGATATCACACCGACGTATACAAAAACACAGGCCGGTTTAAATACAGTTATGCTTGACAGTTGGTTATCAGTCGGTGGTGCTTGTGCCGGACAAGTTGGGGTTTTAAAATCTGAAGATGATGGCGTTGCCAATGTTGTCAATTCAAACGGTCTTCTTCAAAATGCAGATCCTTCTGCAGGCATTCCTCTAACTACCCAGGATGGCTTTATTGCCGGAACACCAAAAGATGTAACACTGGTTGGTTTTGAACCTCCGATTGATCCGACTAATACAGATCCTGAAATCTTTAATGCAACAAGTAGTGTTGGCGGACTTTTCTCCGTCTACAACGGGTCTTTTGCTTCTCTTGACGGATCTACGGGTCCAACGGCAGCGAACAGAGTGTTAATTGGACAATTTACTACCGATGGTATTCTTTCATTCGAGTTAAATATACAGGTTGGTACTCCTACAGGTGGCGTGCAGAATTTTGTAGCTAAAAATCCTGCTGCTGGTGAAATCCAAATTCCAAGTCTTACAAGGAAGCCTGCTACTCTTAACTTGAAAGCGTTCATACAGGGATTTTATGTCGGCGGCGGATTAATGAATGCAGCTGTGGATGCGGGAACTTATCCAACCTTATGCGATTCAATTACTGTTGAATTGCATACTGCCACTGGTTCACACGATCTTGTAGCAAGTGCATTGTCTCCGGTTTCCACTTCAGGAGACGCTCAGTACACTTTCTCACCCGAATTTATGAGTAACAGTTATTATCTCGCACTTCGTCACCGAAACTGTATTGAAACATGGAGTGCTGACCCGGTTTTACTTAACGAAACAACAAACTATAATTTCACTACCGCAGCTTCACAGGCATTCGGAAGTAATCAGATAGAAACTCCGGATCTTGCCGGATATGCAATCTATAGTGGTGATATCAATCATGATGGAGCTATCGATGGATCTGATTTCCTGGAACTCGATCCTCCCATCCAAAATGGTGATGGCGGATATGCAATCGGTGATTTAAATGGTGATGGTGCGGTTGATGGTTCAGACTTCCTTGTACTCGATCCAAATATTCAAAATGGAGTTGGTGCTGCAATACCATAATATAATATAAATCGAAATTAAATATCATGGACGGAATTTGTCCATGATATTTAATTATTTAATATAGTTAGAAATAAAATATCTGAATCAGTAAATTATACAAATAAAATGAAGAAATATTTTACGGGATTGTTCCTGATATTAATTTCCGGTTTCACCTTTGCTCAAAATGGCCTTGAAAAAATCGTAGTCGAAAAATATTATATTTCAAATGCTGCAGATTCCATAGGAAGTATCGGGGTTTTACCGGTTGGCTCCGTGACGTACCGGATATTTGTTGACATGCTGCCAGGATATAAGTTTCAGGCGGCCTATGGAGTTCCCGGTCATGAACTGCGATTGTCAACTACCACTGCTTTTTTCAACAATGAAGACAGGGGTGCTACTACACCAACTTATTCAAAAACACAGGCTCGTGGAAATACTATAATGCTCGATTCATGGTTGTCAGTCGGTGCCGGCTGTGCCGCTAATTTTGGAGTTTTAAAATCGGATGATAATACCGTATCCGGTGGAGCAACCGTAATTAATAATACCGTTCCGGCAATTTTACAAAATAACGATCCGCTTGCAGGAATACCATTAACAACTCATGATGGACTCTGGGCAGGTACTACGCCAAGTGTAACATTTGTAGGAATCACCTCAGGCGATCTTTCAATGTTTGATGCAACCAGCATGGCTGGAAATTTATTCACCACCTCAAACGGATCGTGGGCATCGTTAAACGGAACTACAGGAGTCAATCCGGATACAAACCGGGTGCTGATTGCACAAATAACAACAAATGGAGTTTTTCATTATGAACTGAATATTCAAATCGGTACTCCTGGTGGCGGCGTAGAAAATTATGTAGCATTGAATCCGGTCGCTCCGGAAATTTCCATTCCATCACTCATGGCTACATTAGGAGGAACTAATTCTTCTCCAACTGTAAGTATCAGTTCTCCTGCTGACGGATCATCGTTTGCAACCGGCGCCGGCATTACCATCAATGCAACCGCAAACGATGCAGACGGAAATGTAACTTCAGTTGAATTTTTCGTAGATGGTGTTTCCGTTGGTGTGGATAACAGCGCACCTTTTTCCGCAAACTATACGGGAATTGCCGGTACTCATTCCATTACAGCAACAGCAACTGACAACAATGGAGCAACAGGTACATCAGCAGCAATTTCAATTACCGTTAACAGTAATCCCGCACCAATCGTAAATATTACTTCCCCTGCTAATGGTGCGAGCTTCATCACAGGCACCGTTATACCAATTAATGTAACCGCTACTGATAATGGAAGTATTACTTCAGTGGAGTTTTTTGTTGATGGCGTTTCAATCGGCACCGACAACAGTTCTCCATATTCAATTAATTATACCGGAACCCTGGGGAGTCATACGATTACCGCCAGCGCAACAGATAATTTGGGAGTGGTAGGATCATCAACTGCAATAACCATTTCTGTCGGTAGTAATCCTCCTCCCACGATCAGCATCACATCGCCATTGAACGGTGACCTTTTCGTTGCACCTGCAGTGGTTACGATAACAGCCAATGCTTCCGACCCAAACGGAACAGTCTCAAATGTAAATTTCTATGTAAATGGTTCGCTGGTCGGCAGCGATGCAACCTCTCCTTATTCATTTAACTGGACGAGTGTAATTGGTACTGCCGTAATCACTGCCAAAGCAACCGATAACCAGGGTGCTCAAACTACTTCAGCAGGAGTGACTATTTCAGTTGCTGATCCAAATATTCCTTATAAGATAATTACTTCGAATAATTCCTGCCAGACAAGTACATTTTGTCTGCCTGTTACTGCAATCGATACAGTTGAAAATGTAATTGGTTTAGATCTTGTACTTCATTATAATAATACAAAAGTCCGTCCAACCGGTATTATTACCATTAGCAACAATCTTATAAATCCAACATATGTTGATGTAGCGTCAAGCATAGATTCTGTAAATGGTAACATTAACATCTCATTATTCTTCAATACGAGTGCCCCTGCAAATGCTGAGTTTAATGGTATGGGTGATATTTTTTGTGTTGAGTTTTCCAGGAAGGCTGCATTTGCTTCTGCCGATAGTGCATCGTTTAGTATCGCCGCTATTAACGAGAGTTATGTAAATGGAGTACTTACCAAGCTTGTTGATCCCGGGAAATATATTTCTTATAAAGACAGCACTTTCAATGGTACATTAAGATTCTGGTCTAATAATAGTCCGGTTAAATACAATGCATCATCACCGGGAACGTATCTCATCACGAATGTATATGGAAATAATAACTCATGTTCCAGCAGGTCCCTCGTTGCTGTTCAACCCGATACGACTGGCAATTTCAAATACAGCATCTGGAATGGGCAAAGTATAAATATTGAAAAGGATATTCCCGGTACAACAAGCGTTCAGCCGGTTGTAAACGGATTCGATGTATTTCTCACAAGGAGGGTATTAATAAATGATGCAACTTTTATTCCTTCAATTTACCAGGCAATCGCAATGGACGTAAACATGGATGGAAAAATAAGTGCCGGAGATGCTTCACAGATTAATCAAAGAGCAGTACTTATGATTCCGGAGTTCAAGCAGGCGTGGAACTACGACAGCACTGGTGTTTCAAATGGACAGCTTTCTAAAGACTGGATTTTTATTGATTCGTTAAGGATTGCAAATAATCTCGCATATAGAATATCAACTACATACCCTTCAGATGATGGAGTAGGATTTTCAAAGAATCGTGTACCTTCTGTTCCATTCTGCCTGCCTTTAACAGTTGCTAATTTTTCAACCTGTCCGCAAATAAGTAACGAGACCTTTAAAGGAGTTTTGATAGGCGATGTGGATGGTAATTACGGATCTCTCTCACCCAATGGCATGTTCAGAGACGCTTCTGAAAAAAACATCGTCTTGGATTATTCACAGGCAATTGCATCTGAAAACTACATCGAAATACCCGTTTATCTTGATGCAGGTGTTTCCGTTAATGCGCTCGATATTGCGCTGAAATTTAATGAAGACGACTTTATGTTTAATTCCGTTGTATCAAATACAGGAAGTATAAATGCCCTGGCGAACTTTAATTCAAACGATGGCGTGCTTAGGCTGACATCAAGCAGTTTACTTAAATATGAAAATTCAAAAGTGTTGTTTTATCTGCGTTTTGATTTTAGAAAAACAGCTTCATCAATCCTGGATATCAGGTCAACCGAAGGGTACCTCGACGGAAACAGGGCGGAAGTGATTCTTAGAAATGGCGGTGCTGTGCCACATGACGATCAGGCAACCGTTGTCCTGTATCCGAATCCAGTTAAAGATGTTTTGAATGTGAAAGTTTCTTCTGATGCTCACGTTCAGCTATACAGTATCGATGGTAATGAGGTTTATTACAAATCCGAAATTAAATCCAATGAAATTGCTGAAATCAGTACTAAGAATCTTGCAAATGGAATCTACCTGATCAGGATTAGCAGCGACGATTTTATCACAATAAAGAAAGTAATAGTTGAGAATTGATATAGGTTTAGGGAAATGGTTCAGGGGGTATTCTGAACCATTTCTTTTATTATGAAATCAGTGATGAGAAAATATTTTTTTGTTTTAATAATTATCATCTCAGGGAAGTTTTCTCTAAGCGCCCAGAATGATAATAATTCCGGATTAAATACATCTGCTGGAAATTCTGTGGTATTTTCAAATATTGATAATTTAGATTCTGTTGTATTTAATTTATCGCAAGCAGTTGACTCATTGAATTACATTTGGTTTCCGGTTTCGATTTTATCTGACGATTCAATTTATTCGCTGGATTTTTCTTTTAAATACAATCACAACAAACTGGTTTTTGATTCAATTATCGATCGGACCAATTACATCGAATTTCTTTCGTTTTATAATGGAACTGATTCTACTGTGAGATTTACCTGCAATAGTCTGCGAAAATATACGAACGATACCGTGCTTGTATTCGTTCGATTTATATCTCTTGGAGGACCGATTGTCGATTCGGATCTGAATACGATCGATGTTTATTTAAACGGTACGCATTGCAGTCTTAAGTTTATTAGTTCTCTGTTTAATGGTATGAATGAAATAAATAACCATTCTTTAAGTTTTTATCCGAATCCGGCGAATGACCTCTTATATCTGGAAGCCGATAGAAAATGTTCACTTCGTATTGTGGATATAAAAGGAAGAATAGTTGAAGAACTCAAAGAAATTAATTGTGGCACAAACGTAATCAACATTCAAAATTTGGAAGAAGGTTTTTATGTTTTGATTTTAAATAGCGGTGAAAAAGATTTCTCTGAGAGAATATTAATTGTTAAGTAGATAAATCCAAGGGGTTAATAAATAATTTCCAGCGTTTTAGTGAGTGTTTTTGTAGTCTATTAGTTTGTTCTATATTTGTTAGAAACAGTTAAACTATAATACTATGCAACCACAACCGCATTATAATTTTATTGCACTGGCAATTGCAACAGTTATTCCAATGATTATGGGATTTATCTATTATCATCCGAGTGTATTGGGAAATGCATGGATGAAAGCAAATGGATTTGTCAAGGAGAGCCTGACTCCACCCAAACCTGCAATGTATCTGCTTGCGTTATTATGCTCATTTTTACTGGCATTCTTTCTTTGGGGTTGGGTGACGGGTGCTGGCGGTTTAGATCCAATGCAAACGACTGATCCTGTTGACGGACACAGTTACGTTACATTTAAACATGGCGCCTTTCATGGAATTGTATTTACACTCCTTGTCCTGACTCCGATATTTATTACCATGAAAATATTCGAACAGAGAAAATGGGCATGGGCTTTAGTAAACATAGGTTACTGGTCATTAACCGTAATCCTGATGAGCGGCATATTAAGCGCCTGGCGGTAAAAAATGGACAGGCATGTTAATGCCGTCTATTATTGCTTTATGACTTTCTTTGTCTGTGTGCTGTCCAGCGTACGGACGAAAATAAAATACGTAGTTGCCGGTAATTTATGAAAATCCAGGATTACAGGCTGACCGTTATATTTCATTTCAAGAACTTTCTCGCCGGCCGAATTAAATACATAGACCTTTGCAGTGCCGATAGAACTGTTGAATTTTAATGTGGTAAAATCCTGCACCTGTACCGGGTAAACCGTGAAGATATTGTTTTCGGGGACTACCGGGTTTCCGGGATCTTTGAATACGGTAATTTGTGATGTATCAGTATTGAAGCAGCCGCTTAAATCCGTGTAGGTGTAAATTATTTCGTGGCTTCCAATGCTTACGATCGAAGGATCGAATATATTTCCTGCAACGCCATCTCCGGAATAAATTCCGCCCGGCGGATTTCCCTGAGTCAGCGTAAATGATGGAGCAACTATGCTAACGCTGTCGTTCGTCTCTTCATAACTAACAACCGGCTTATTAGCCATCGTTATAGTCGTAGTTGCAGATGTGAGTGAACAGCCGTTCGGGTTTGTAACCTGGACCCAGTAATCGCCCGGAGTGTTGATCACAATGCTCTGTGAGTTGTTTCCCGTATTCCAGCTGTATGATCCTCCCTTGTCAGAAGTTAAAGTCAGGCTGCCTCCGTCACAAATAGTCGTTAATCCGCTGGTATTGATCCTGGCTGATGCATTGCATAATTTTGAAACGAAAACATCCATTACACCGGCATTCGTCAGTGTAACGTTGCCTGCAGTCATCGTTGGCGAGGTAAATAATCCCGTTGATATAATATTGTCGTCTATATCTGAACAGATCGCATACGTGCCATCATCACTGTTGCCGCCAGACGTCTGTAGCCACTGAACCTTTCCGTCAGAATCATATTTTACTACGAAGTTGTCGGACGAATAATTTCCCGGGTTGAGGTTTGTTGCCATCGATGTACCAAACGCAACATTGTCTGCATGAAATTCTCCACCCACGTATACATATCCATTCCTGTCGGTGCATACGGAATTTCCCTGTTGAACATGCACTCCCTCTGAGTTGACAGACCATTTCTCGTTTCCGTCGCCATCATATTTCACCAGGAACATATTTCCAATTCCCGCATTACTCATGCTAAGGTTGCCGAAACTGATTGCCGGTGAAAAGAAACTTCCTGTTACATATATATCATTGTTTTTATCGGTAACCAGTGAATTGGCAATATCGTTCCGGTTTCCACCTCCACCTTTTGCCCACAGTACATTCGAGTTATTGTCAATTTTGGTAACGAAAATATCTGAACTGTCTGCACTCAAATTAGTAACGATTGAATTTCCAAAGGCAATATTCTGTGACTTGAAATATCCGCATACAAAAATATTCGAGTTGCCATCTGCACAAATGGATGTTGCATAAGCGTTGTTATTGCCTCCTGCATTTAAAACCCATACTTCGTTTCCATTTGAGTCGTACTTGGCTATGAAAACGTCAGAGCTGTCGCTTGCAATATTCGATACCGAACTTGTTCCAAAATCAAACACATGCGATTTAAATTGTCCGGTAATAAATACATTCCCGTTTGCATCTGCGGCTACCCCTTTCGACAGGTCATCACCGGATCCCCCGGATTTCTTAACCCAGAGTACGTTACCATTCGAGTCGTATTTGGCAAGGAATATATCGCTGGTTCCGTTCGTATTCGAATTCGAAATTGTAACTGAACCGAAAGTCACGCTGTTCGAATAGAAATTTCCGGTAATTAATACATCATTGTTTTTATCCACAAAAACGGAGGTGGAGATTTCTGCATTATTGCTGCCCGCACGTCTGGCCCATTGCACTGCTCCGCTTGAATTGTATTTAACAAGGTATATGTCATAAGATCCATTGTTGCTTAATGAATCAGAGCCTACCACGAGGGAATTGTTAAAAAATTCTCCCGTTACATAAATGTTGCCGTTGTTATCTGTAGCAATTGCCTGAGCCTCATCCGTGTTTTGCGAACTTATTGATTTTGTCCAGACCCACGAAGTGCCCTGGGCCCGACTAAGCCCGGAAGTAAGTATACCTAATGCAATGAGTAAGTAAATTTTTTTCATGCCTTTCATGTCTTATTAATAATATTACGAATGAAAGGGTCCTGGGTTTTTGATTTTTTTAAGGGATTCTTGCAGAAAAAGTGTAAGTAAAAGTATTTTATTGCAGGTTTATTAAAAATAATAAGCCGGGATTTTCTTATACGAGTCGTTTTCAGTTAATTTTTCGCCGTATGAATAATCAGCTGCATGCCGGTTTATTATCTGGAAGTTTTGACGGGAACCGGCAGGAAGACTTTTCAGCTGATAAAATCGGAATAGGATTTTGTTTAACAATTTAAGGGTTGGTTTTGAATTGAAACTTTCAGAATAATTCTATATTTACCACTTGATTTTAAATATTAAATATGAAAATACTGGTTCCTATCGATTTTACTCCTGTAACTGAAAATGCCCTGAAGTACGCACTCGGACTTACATCAATATTACCCGTTACGAACATTATACTGTTTCATGTTGTTAATTCTGAAAAGGATGTTACACTGGCTGTAGGTAATTTGAATGCACTCATTCAAAAATATAAAGACGAGTCAAAAGTCGTTCTTGAGAGTTTTGTTAAACCAGGAAATATTTTCGACCAGATCGGCAGTACCGCGGCCGAATTGAGTACTTCTTTGATTGTAATGGGTACGCACGGCATTAAGGGAATGCAACATATCATCGGAAGTAAAGCGATGAAGGTGATTACCCAGTCAAGAACACCTTATATCGTCGTGCAGAAGCTTCCGTTCAGGGAGGTTAAGAATATTTTAATCCCGGTAGATTATACGAAAGAAATTAAACAACTTCTTCCATTGGTGGAAAAGCTAAATGAAAAATTCAAAGCTACGCTGATGCTCATCAAACAAAAATCGAACGACGAATTCATAAATAATAAAATAAATAACAATCTTGTATATTTTAAATCATTTCTGAACGACAGCAACATCCGGTTCACCGAATCCGGCTCATATTCATCCTCTTCAAAGTATAAAGACGTTCTTGCGGAAGCGAATAAATCCGGAGTCGATCTCATCGTTACGACAATCGATCCTGAGACGAATATTACGGATTATATCATGGGTGTGGAAGAGCAAAAACTTGTGGCAAACGAATCTCAGATTCCCGTCTTGTGTGTAAACATAAAATATTTCATGAAGGGTACTAGTTTTTTTGAATAACGTGGTACTATTTTTTCCTATGACCCGCTGATAGTTATGGTAATATTTCAAATAAAGAAATTGCATGTTGGAGGGATGGCTGTTTTTCCCCTGATTTTTATAAAAGAAGAGTTAAGCGAGAACAGGAAAAAGCTCCTGCTTAACCATGAGCGTATTCATATACGGCAACAGGTTGAATTGCTGGTGTTGCCGTTTTATCTGTTTTATATATTTAATTATCTCTTCAACCTTATCAGGTATGCTAATCATGATAAGGCATATAGAAATATCATTTTTGAGAAAGAGGCATTTGCGAATGAAGGCAATATGGACTATCTGCGTAAACGAAAAATCTGGAGTGTGTTTAAAACTAATGCCAGGGTTCAGAAAAAATAATTTCAAAGTTTCCGGCTTGTGATAAAAAATAAGAGCAGCATATTGTCAATAAGGATTACTTTTATTTTTATCAGTATTGTGCTGACTTTTTTTGTTATTAAAACCCGGTGGTTCGATGATAACGGTGAAAGATGGAAATTCATTGTCGACTCTGACGGAGGAGGTTATTATGCTCATCTGCCTGCAATATTTATTTATCATACGTTTGATTACAGGTTTGCAGAAAAATGTGAAGCAAAACTTCAGGGATTGAGTAATCCCCATGCCTTTAATGTGAAGGATGGGAAGCTTGTAAACAAGTACTTTATTGGCGAGGCCGTATTGTTATTGCCATTTTTTCTTTTGAGTTATTTCATTTCTTTTCTCACTCATCATGATTTGTCAGGATATAATGAGATATTCTTTGGATCAGTGGCTTTCGCTGCTATATTCTATGCGATAACGGGTTTATTTTTTACACGCAAGATACTTCAGTTGTACAATATCAGGGAAAGCTGGATTGCATTCATATTATTGTTAATCGTTTTTGGAACCAATGTATTCTATTATGTGGTGTACGAACCAAGCCTGTCTCATGTATATTCATTTGCAATCGTAAGTATATTTGTCTGGAGCGTAAAAAAATTTCAGGTCGAAAGAACAGGAAAGTATCTTGTATATGCTTCCCTGGCTCTTGGATTGGTGACGATTATCCGTCCGGTGAATGTGATGATCGTCTTAGCTGTTCCGTTCTTATCAGGTTCTGTTGCGGGTTTCATTGAATTAGCCGGGAATATATTTAAAAGCCCTCGCAATTTATTAGTGGCGATGATTTGTTTTATGAGTGTGATATCCATTCAATTGATGGAATATTATGCTGCGTATGGGAAATTATTTTACTGGACATACCGCGGCGAGGGACTCGATTTCAGCAAACCTCATTTCTGGGATTTACTTATTAGTTACAGAAAAGGTTTTTTTATTTATACTCCTTTAATGTTTATTGCCGTATTATCTGTCGTTTCTGTGATTAAGCGGTCAGTATTTGAGGGTGTTTCGTTTTTAATCTTCTTTGTGATTGTCTCTTACGTGATTTCTTGCTGGTCGAGTTGGGAATACGGAGGGTCGTTTGGTATGCGGCCACTTATTGAATATTACTCTGTTCTTATTATTCCGCTGGCATACGGTCTGAATGGATTGTATAAACCCGGATTCGTTTTTTCAGTCGTTTTTTTATTATTGTTGATTACCGGTTATTGCATGTTTCAAACTTATCAATATCAAAGGGGCATAATTAGTTTTTATGATATGGATAAGGAGAAATACTGGAAAGTATTTTTAGAATCGGATCTTAGATACAGGCTGGTCGCTTCCCCTCCGGTAGTCGAAAAGATTGGCAGGGATAGCATTCAGTTAAAACAAACTCGTTTCATGGATTTTGAAGATTTGCCTGGAGACGCTGACGGAGTGTATAATACTGCTGAATTTTATTCAGGACGACAATGCATGAAGGTGGATAAAAAGGCAGAATTCAGTCAGGGGTTCCTCTCGAAGTGTCAGCAATTAATGAATGATTCAATAAGATTCCTCGAGGTGAGCCTGATGGCAAAAAAATATGATGATAAAAATGACGCGGCACTGATTGTAAGTCTTGAAAGACCCGATACGAAAATATACCTGTACAATTCCTATCCTATAAGCCTTTTAATGAACAAAAAAAAGGAATGGGAAAGGATGATTTATAGTGTAAAGCTGCCCGCGATGGAGGCTGAAGATGTCCTGAAAATATATGTCTGGAATCCTTCGCCATCTCCATTTTTTATCGACAACTTCAAAGTGGATTTCTTTTCTTTAAAATATTGACCGACCTGCAGGGTTGTTTAATAAATATTAAGGATTTATTCAAAGAGATAGCAATGTTGTCATTATAATCAAATAATCGTCTTACAATAACATTCTTCATTGTCGATAACCATTTTTTCAAATCCCATCACTCTTAAAAACTGTTCGTGATTTTTATTTTTCAGTTTTGTATAAACAATTTGCCTGACTCCCTTGCTCAGTAAGTATTTTCTTTCTTTTTCAAAAATAAATCGCCCCACTTTATAGTCCCTGTATTTTGGAACGGTATAATTGATTTTTACATACGCTCTTCCTGATTCGGTAACATGAGCGATGAAGATATTCGCAAAGGCAAGATCACGAAGTACAACAAATCGTAAGTCATTACCTCCTTCTTCCAACGCGAATTCCGGAAAGAAATTCTGAATGTCGCTTTCATGAAACGAATAGTATTTTTTTACAAGCTGGTTTCCTGAATCAAACTCGGCAAGATCAAAGTCTTCATGAGTATTGTAGATTTTAATAAGACGAAAAATATTTATTCCCAGTAAAATTCCGTTCGTCAATATTACCGGCATGGCATTTAAAGTAAAGCCATATAAAACAAAGGCAAGTGACCCAAAGCTGTTGAGCCAGCGGAACCGTATGTCGTTGTTGACTAAAAGTGATAGCGCAAGAAGTGCGGTAGCTGCGTAACCCAGGGACTGTGAGAGAATTTCGTTCATGAATTTAATGTGAAAAGCGAATGTAATTATTTGAGTAATGGAATCGAAATGAGCAGAATCAGTTAATTTGTTGATTTATCTGAGATCAGGCAGTCGAGATATTCCGTCGCCATAACAATTTTATTTCGAAATGTAATTACTTTTGCTTCATCTAAAATTTAATCACCTTCGCTTATCTTAAATTCCAAAAATCAGGTATGAACAGTAATATCAGGAAGCCGGTTGTATGCATGTTTATTTCCATTATTGCAATTCTTCAGAGTTTTGTTTCGGGAGGAGAGATCATGCAGGGAATTTACCAGTGCCCAATGAAATGTGAAGGCGATAAAGAATACCTTCAACCCGGGCTTTGCCCCGTTTGTGAGATGCAAATGATTGAGGTGCAGTCGTGCAATTCTGTAACTACTGAAAATGTGGTAACAACGAACGGCTGCGTAAATTTCAGCGGGAACATGCATGATGTTATACATAACGGTCAGCTTGCCGGGACGATATCTATCGATTCAATAGAAACAAAAATGCATCTTTATGGTGTAGGCCCGCTCGAGTATCTGAAAGGTGAGATCATGATTAGTGACGGCCGCAGTTATGTTTCATCGGTCACTCCTGACGGTAAGATTAAAATAACCGAGTCGTACGACATTAAAGCTCCGTTTTTTGTGTATGCAAACACCAGCCGCTGGATTCAAACCCAGTTGCCGGACAGTATCACCAATCTGAAAGAGCTGGAAGCTTATCTCGATGTTGCAACAAAATTTAATACCAGGCCATTTTGTTTCAGGGTGAATGTCGAAGTAGAACAGGCAGATATTCATATCGTCAACCTGCCTGATAATACAAAGGTGCAATCACCTAAGGATGCTCACAAAAATCAAAAGGAAATTAAAGTTAAGAATAAAATGGTCGAAATCGTTGGCTTCTTTTCCACCGAGCATGCAGGAGTTTTTACACATCACGATTCTTTTATTCATGCACACCTGATTACCTTTGATAAAACGGTAATGGGACATTGTGATATTGTTAAATTTAAAAAAGGAACTGCACGCCTGTTTCTCCCCGAATGATAATTTGTTGATGGTTTTTTCCTGCAGCGATAGAAATTTCTATCAGCGCATACCATTCACCTTGTCAGGATCTCCCATTTTACCTGACTGGTAATCGTTATAACATCTTTGAATCTCTTGTTCCGTATTCATTACAAAGGGTCCGTATGCATACACCGGTTCATTGTGCGGCTGGCCACCCAGCATCAGGAGTTCCGCTCCACGGGCACTGAAAATATTAACATCGCTTTCTCCCCGTTCAAAAAGCACCACCTGGTTAGTCTGAATTTCTTTTCTCCCTTCCGTCTCGATATCGCCATTAATCACATATATAAAAGCATTGTGTGAAGGATTTGTGGGTATACTAAGTTTGCAGCCGTTTTTCATTTTAATATGATAATAGAAAACAGGAAAGAGAGTTTCAATTTTTGATTTCGATCCGAATAATTCCCCCAGAACGACCTTTGCAGAATAATCTTTGTGTTCGATGGATGCCATCCTGTCCGGACGAAAGACATTGGTAGAAGGATCTGTCATTTTATACTTCGATGGCATATTCAGCCAGATCTGGAAACCATGATAGATGCCACCTTCCTCATAAAGTTTCCTGCCGGTCTCTTCCATATGAATGGCGCCTCTTCCTGAAGTAAACATCATGAAGTCGCCCTTGCCAATCTGAAAATCATAATTGAGGCTGTCACGGTGATGGCCGTTACCAGACAGGAAATAGGTTGTTGGAATAATTCCCGCATGAGGATGTGCGTCGACTCGCAGGGGTTTATCGTTGGGGTTGACTGTAACAGGACCGAATTCGTCGAAGAATACATACGGCGAAACATAATCGTTATTGTCTCCGGCAAATGCACGGAGTACCGGTAATGTTCCAACCAGTGTTTTTTTTGTATATAATACTGAATGCACCCGTCTGCCGGAGTTCGTCTCTATTAGTCCTGAGGAACCTTTTAATACATTAGGAATCGTCGCTGCCGCCCCGATGATTGCCGATCCTTTGATAAATTCTCTTCGCTTCATGGTTTCTTTATTTATTAATGTAAAGTTTAAAAAAATATTTTGATTTTATCTGTATTCTAAATGATTATCTTTATAAATTCCCAATTATAAATTGTCAACTTATGAGTTTTAATTCGAAGCACATTGCAACTTTCCTTTTAGGGGCTGCGGCAGCCCTTGCAGCCAGGAAATACATGGACATGAGTCCTGAAGAAAAGGAAAAAATGATTTCAGAGTCGAAAGCATGCTTCAGGAATTATTCGGCATAAAGAAAAACCCTCCACCACCCGGGCAATCTGCCGGTGATTCCAAACTTTGATGTTCCCTTCTTATTTATTGTTTTTTTATTTATTGATGTAAGAGGAAATTCTATTAAAAGCGAAAAACTAATTCCTGGTATTTCTCCGATCTCTATTTGCCGTATTTTGCAGCGATGAATGCAATATCTGTATTAAAAAAATATTTCGGTTATGAAAAGTTCAGGGCCGGCCAGGAAGAAATTATTAACGAGGTAGTGAATGGTAAAGATTGCCTCGTCCTGATGCCGACCGGCGGCGGGAAATCGGTTTGTTACCAGGTTCCCGCACTAATGCTGGATGGACTTGCTGTGGTTATTTCTCCGCTCATCGCACTCATGAAGGACCAGGTGGATGCTCTCCGGTTAAATGGCGTGCAGGCGGCTTTCTTTAATTCCTCACTCGATGCCGCCATGCAGGAGAGCCTTATAGAAGAACTGAAACAAAATAAAATCAAATTACTCTATATTGCCCCTGAACGGCTGAACGCAGGGATAGGCAACTTCATTTCTTTTCTCAGGACGCTGAAGATTTCACTCTTCGCCATCGATGAAGCTCATTGCATTTCTCACTGGGGTCACGATTTTCGTCCGGATTATCTGCAACTTTCGGCAATCAAGAAAAATTTCCCTCTCGTTCCTGTGATCGCCCTCACAGCTACTGCCGATAAAATGACCCGGGCCGATATACTCGACAAATTAAACCTGAAGGACCCCCATGTGTTTGTTTCCAGTTTCAACCGGAATAACATTCGTTATATCATCGAAGACAAAGTCGATTACTTTAATAGAATCATTGATTTCCTTTCACTTCATAAAAAAGAGTCAGGGATAATTTATTGCCTATCAAGAAATAATACCGAGGAACTGGCAGATCGTTTGCGCGGCCAGGGAATAAATGCTGCTTCATACCATGCCGGCCTGGATACGAGCATTCGTAATTTGAGACAGGAACAGTTTAAAAGGGATGAAATCCAGGTAATGGTTGCCACCATCGCTTTCGGTATGGGCATCGACAAATCCAATGTCCGTTTCGTGATTCATTCGAGTATTCCGAAAAACATCGAAAGCTATTACCAGGAGACCGGCCGTGCAGGCCGTGATGGTTTACCCGCGCAGGCCATTCTGTTTTATAGCGGCGCAGATGTTCTCAAGCTGAAAAAATTCCTCGCCGATGAAAGTAATCCTGCACTTTCCCGGATCTATAAAGACAAACTGGATTATATGTCCGATTTCTGTCAATCACAGGTTTGCAGGAGAAAATACCTGCTGAAATATTTTGACGAATCTTTTACTCCGCCCTGTGATAACTGTGATATTTGTCTTGGAACAAATCTTTTGCCCGCTTTCGACGGTACCATCATCGCACAAAAGGCATTGTCTGCTGTGGCAAGACTCAAACAGAAATTCGGTATCGGATATGTCATCAATTTTCTCAAAGGCTCTGAGTCCACAAAAATTTACAACGAACACCGGTCCCTTCCTACATTCGGAAAGGGTAGTGAGTTTTCTGCCGAACAATGGCGACACTATTTCAGGCAAATGATAGAGAATGGGTATCTTGAACAGCACGGCGAATTTTCTGTCCTGCTTATTACCGAAAAGGGTAAAGCGGTTTTATACAACGATGAAAAAGTTCTGCTCCGCGAACCTAAAGCAAAAAAGATTGCCCGCGCTGAAAGAAAATTAAAATATGCGGCTGTAGAAAATAATAAAAAGCACGACGAACAATTATTCGAAGAACTCAGGCAATTGCGTCTGAAAATCGCCGGAAAGGAAAATGTTCCTCCGTATCTCGTTTTCAACGATAATACACTCATCGAACTCGCCACATATCTTCCATTGCATCACGGCGACCTCAGGCACATTGCCGGTTTTGGAAGGATCAAGATAAACAGGTACGGTGATGAGTTTTTAGAAGTCGTTAAAAATTATTGCAAATCAGGAAATCTCGCAAGCAGAATGAATGAGAAGCCAGGTTTCGGTAATACTCCGTTGCCTGAAATTGAAAAACATTTACGCCCGGGAAGCAAAGCATCGGTTTCATTCGAACTGTACTCTAAAGGTCTTTCTGTTTCGGAAATCGCACGCCAAAGAAATCTCTCCGAAGGAACAATTACAGAACACCTGTTGCCCTATATTCAAACGGGCAAACTGAATGTGTTGAAATTTGTCACAAAGGAAAAACTGGAAGCAATATCCGGTGTAATCGATGAGCATGGTGATCAGAGGCTAAGCATGCTCAAAAAAATACTTGGCGACGCATATAACTATACTGAAATCAAGGCAGCAGTATATTTTAAGAGGAGAAGTCCTGAATATTTTACCAGAAGATAACTTTTCCTCTTTTCCGGAATCTTTGTACTTTTAAAACCCATTATGAAGGCTCCGCTTATTCTACTCTCATTTGTGTTTTCCTGCCAGGTATTTGCCCAGAGCACTTTTCAAAGATTGTATCCGTCAACGAATCCGAATATTCCGATAAACTTTATCAGTACCATGGATGGCAATTATCTCATTTATGAATCATCCTATAATTCCGGTAACAACATCGTACATTTTTTTAAAATCAGTCCTTCCGGTGATTCGGTCTGGACGAGAGCCTTCATCTACCCGGGATTGAGTTATCCGAGATTGATCGAAACCAACGACAGTGGTTTTGTCATGTTGGCAGGCAGAAATAATTATTCTGTACTTGTCAAGTATGATAAAAATGGCGATTCACTTTGGACCCGGGAATTCACATACCAGACGCCATTCGGAAATTCGTCATACAGCATTTCATTACTAGAAACAAACGATCATGGATTTTTTGTTGTCAATGCACACGACGATTCGGATATCGTCTATTATGACCTGCAATTTCTGCGGCTCGACAGCATTGGTAACCAATTGTGGGTAAGAGATTATAACTTTGGTCACGACGCGCTTGGCCTTGGATACATTATCCAGAGTACCGATACAAATTTCCTGGTGCAGTTCAGAATAGCGGAAGGAGGGCCAAACATTCCTTATGGCGTCTTACTGAGTGTCGATACTGCAGGCAATTATTTCGTAGTCGATTATACAAACGAACCCGGTTATTTTGGCGGAGACTTGATCTCCAAAGGAAACGATTCGAATTTTATCATTGTCGGTAATGCGAGAGACAACTGGGATGACTTCGGCTATGGGACCCTGAAAAAGATTACGCCATCAGGAACTGCTTTGTGGTTTAATGTATTTAACCAGTCAAGCAGGATGAAATCCGTTTCGTCTACATCAGACAATGGCTGCATCGTCGCCTGTGATAGTTTTGTAAACCCTGACGTGAGTGAATTTCAGTTGAAGCGATTTGATGCCGGCGGAAATCTTCTATGGTCGAAAACATTTCCAATCGATCATCATGAATCTGCCTGCTCCGTTAAACAGACGAGCGACGGAGGTTTCATTGCCGTGGGTTATCATGAATCATTTTTTCATTATGAAACATACATCGTCCGGACAGACAGCAGCGGGAATTTACTTAATAATGGTTTTACAATCTCTTCAGATAATCTTTCGCCATGCCAGGGAGATACCGTTACACTTTCGACGCAAAATGCAAATTCATATTTGTGGTCCGATGGCCGCACAAGCCAGTCGATCAGTGTAACACGAAATGGAAATTACAATGTGCGGGTCAGCGATTCTGCAGGAATTGTTTCCTATACATCTTTTTACAATGTGTCGTTTAAACCCAAACCTCCACTCGATTTAGGCGATGATACACTTATTTGTTTTGCTGACGTCCTCACGCTCGACGCAGGCAGCGGGTTTACAGATTACCTGTGGCACGATGGTTCAACCAGCCAGGCTATAAGTGTTTCAGGGACCATGCAGGACCTCGTTACCTGTTACGTCCGGATATCAGATTCGTCGGGTTGCAGCAATACTGACACCATTCAGGTCGTAATCGATGTTTGTAACGGGGTTAATGCGATCGAAACCGGCGGAGATTTTACCCTTGGCCCAAATCCTTTTCATGACCTGTTGTATTTCTGTTCGGCAGGTAATTCCTCGTCTTATTATCTGATTTCTGTTTTCAATAACATGGGCAGGACTGTTTTTGAAAAGCAGATCAGTCGCATCGAAGAAGTTGATTTGACAGGTTTGCCACCTGGTTTTTATAGCATCAGGCTGAAATCAAAAACAGGAATCTTCTCTGGTAAATTTGTAAAGTACTAAACCATAGGGTTCAATTTAATATAAGGTTAATATTGGATTTATTTATTTTAGCCGGAGTTTTAAAATACCCGTAAGATTTATGGCTGGCAAAAGGAAACGACTAAAGATTCTCGACAGGTATTTAACTCTTTGGATTTTCATTTCAATGGTTACCGGTGTAGCCATTGGCTATTTTTTCCCTTCAGTTTCCGATTATATTAATTCACTCTCATCCGGAACAACCAATATTCCCCTGGCTATTGGACTTATACTGATGATGTACCCGCCGTTTACAAAAGTCAAATACGAAAAACTTGGAGAGGTCTTTAAAAACACCAAAGTGCTGCTTGTTTCCCTGTTCCTGAATTGGATTCTTGGTCCGGTGCTCATGTTTCTCCTGGCTGTCTTTTTCCTTCGGGATTATCCCGGGTATATGATCGGATTAATCCTGATCGGACTTGCCCGATGCATTGCTATGGTAGTTGTATGGAATGAACTTGCAGAGGGTAGCAGGGAGTATGCCGCGGGACTGGTCGCATTCAACAGTATCTTCCAGGTATTTCTTTACAGCGTGTATGCCTTTGTTTTTGTTACTCTTCTTCCACCGTTGTTTGGAATTTCAGGAAGTGCTGTTGATATAACTATCGGACAAATTGCGGAGAGTGTTGCTATTTATCTTGGCATTCCCTTTTTCGCGGGATTACTGACAAGAAAAATCTTATTGAGGGTTATGGGCGAGAGAAGTTACGAAACAGGATTCATTCGCTTTATTTCACCGGTAACTATTATCGCTTTGCTTTTTACTATTGTGGTAATGTTCAGTCTTAAAGGGCAGTTGATCGTACAAATCCCTTTTGATGTCATTCGCATCGCAATTCCACTGGTAATTTATTTCGCCGTGATGTTCCTGGTTAGTTTCTTTCTCAGCAAGAGCAGCGGAGCGGATTATCCAACCAATGCTTCAATTTCTTTTACTGCCGCAGGAAATAATTTCGAACTCGCCATCGCTGTTGCGATCGGCGTTTATGGAATTAACAGCGGACAGGCATTTGCCGGAGTTATAGGCCCTCTCGTTGAAGTACCAGCGCTGATTATGTTGGTAAACGTCGCCTTTTGGCTTAAAGGAAAATATTATCCCTGAAAAAGTGAATCGAGGATGTAATGAAAAAGGTTTCTGCAGATTTAAAAAATGATTTTCGATGTAAAATGGCGATAAATCAACATAAATTCTTGGTGAATACCAGGATATGAGCGGGCTATATATTTTAATTGACAATTCAGGTTTGACCCACATAAATCTATCATGTTTCTGAACAGTGTCTTACCAGGTTAATGAAGTCAGATATGTACTTAATAACTTTCAGTGTAAAATTCCTGTTAAAACACACGAATTTATTAAGGAAACAGTACAAACCATATTAATGGGATTCAGTCTGTTGAATGTTATTGCAAAGGAAATCAGGGAATAAAGGACAGTATATGCCGGTCAGGAAATTTATTTCATGCACGTCTCAAACCCGTTTTCAGAGCCATTTTTACGTAAATATTTTTGATTCCTTTTTAACTTATTGATATATTTGGTATTAATACGGGGACGTCAACAGGATGTTATTATTCCTTTGGCTAATCAAATTATTTCTGAAGATTTTAATAACAGAGAAGTCCAGAGTAATTCAGCTTCCCCTATAGAGTTATTTTGGATTTATTGAGAGGGGTTGAATATTATTTCGGAAATGATTTTTTTTCGAAAAGAGTTTATAGATTTTATCATACTAAACACACAATACAAAACACAACATGAAAAAAAAATACTATTTCCTTATTTGCCTGTTATTTGTTTTAATCCATTCTTCAAAATCGTTTGCACTAAATGGCCATGCAGAGATTTGCGGAAATGGACTCGATGATAATGGGAATGGTCAGACTGATGAAAACAACGCCTTGCATTTTAATGGGAGTATCAATTATATTGCAATAACCGACCAGCCTTCGTTCACCATCAATAATACAATTACCATTGAGGCCTGGGTGAAACCTGAAGGCTTAACAACCAACACAAGGAGAGATATCATTGGAAGGGGAGGCACTAACTGGGGATTGTCGATCGAAGGGTCTTCAAATCCAACTATAGCAGGAAGGCTTGCGTTTTGGGATCAGGCTAATTTTTCAAATACACCCAAATCGTCCGGACAGGTTACAGAGGGAGTTTGGAATCACATTGCTGTTGTTGTCACGGATATCGGCAGCAGCCTCACAATCGATTTCTATATCAATGGAGCAAGTGCAGGATCAACCACTTCTCCGGAAGCGCAGATAAACAACAACAGCGCAACACTCATAGTTGGAGGATTCGGGCCATCTTTCGGCAGTTTATTCAGCGGTACGATGGATAATCTGCGCGTCTGGAATGTCGCCAGGACCCAGTCTCAGATTCAATCAGACATAAATACTCCGTTTACTTCTGCAACCGGACTGGTTCTTAACTTTATGTTTGACCAGGGCATTGCCGGCGGTAATAATGTAAGCGAATCAGTTATACAAAATGTCAATAATGCTTTTTCAGGACAGCTGAACAATTTCACATTGTCTGGTTCAACTTCAAATTGGGTGGAAGGAAGAAACACCTTCAGATGGTACAGGGACCAGGATAATGATAATTATGGAACAACTGCATCGTACATTGAGTCATGTTCTGCTGTTCCAGGTTATGTACTGGACAGCACGGATTGTAATGACAATGACCCGTCGATAAATAAACCGGTAATCAATGCTTCTGGTCCACTGACCTTTTGCCAGGGTGAATCTGTTACACTCAGTACTACCGGCGGAACAGGAAATGCATTGAATTTTAATGGATCGAATCAGTATGTTTCTGTCTCAACCGGATATGCTACTACTGACAATCTCACATACGAAGCATGGGTCTACCCGACTGCATTAGGTGCCGGTTACCGTGCTATCATAAATCATAATAGTTTTACAACGGGTTGTGTCCATTTTCAATTCGATAACGGTGCGTTGCAATTTGCTTTGAGTGGAGCTGCTGACTTTTATTCTACTTACGCTTTCAGCCCGAATAACTGGTACCATGTTGCGGTTACCTACAGCAGATCAAGCCAGATTGTAAAATTTTATGTAAACGGAAATTTTACGAATTCCATTCCGGTATCATCTCCACAGACAATACCGGATGCTAAGCCCTTCAAAATAGGATCATGGAATACTTCAAGATATTTCGCAGGTACAATTGATGAAGTAAGAATCTGGAATGTTGTTCGAACACCCGCAGAAATATTAAGTAACTACAATTCAACGGTGCCTCCGTCATCTCCCGGATTAGCTATGTACTATCAGTTCGACGAAGGAAGCGGATCAACGGTATCCAGTTCCGTGAACATCGCCGACAACGGAGTTACAGGCGGCACGCCGACGTGGCAGGTGCCGTCAACAGCCCCAATAGCAACTAATACTTTCCTCTGGAGCCCGGGTGGCGCCACAACATCATCCATTAATGTAAGTACATTGGGTGTTTATTACGTAACTGTAACCGATCGCACGGGTTGTGTTGCAACAAGTTCATATACTTTTGTAAACGTCAAGCCAGTTCCAACAGCCTCTGTTGTTCCGGCATCGGCCACTTCATTTTGTGATCCTGATTTCGTTGAACTTGATGCTGTCACCAATGCATCATCTCCTGCCTATCAATGGAAAGAGGACGGCTCAGATATTTCAGGCGAAACCGGAAGTCATCTATCAACATATGTTTTCGCCACGGCTACTTATTCGGTTTTAGTAACCGATAACGGTTGCTCAAGTCTGTCGACGGGTGTTCAGGTCAGAATTGCTGACCCTGTAAATGTTTTCCATGTTTATGTGTGTCCGGGTGGAACAGGATCACTTTCTGCTGGTGGTTTATGCACTTCCTTCGAGTGGTATCGTGATGAGTTCGGAGGAATGCCGCTTGCCACAGGAAGTTCATTCGACCCTATAATCACACCCAATTCCGGATTAACTAATACCAATACACCAGGCATGTATACCTTTTGGGTAGCCTGTGCCTCAACACCTGATTGCAGGGTTCCGGCTTATTTCATCATTACAGATCCGGACGATGGAAATATTTGTACGGATGATTTTTGCGATACTTTTACCGGGACAGCATACCACACACCGGTAAATATAGATGACGGTGATGCCTGCACATATGATGCGTGTTTATCAACCAGCGGTATTTTACATACACCATTCAATACTATTGCAGCGGCTATTGGTTCCCCTGATATCTGTGCAGGTGGCTCAGTTACAATAAATGCATTCCAGGCTCCTGACGAAAGTGCAATTCTCTTTGACGGCGCAGATGATTACATTTTAGTTGCTGAAAATTCACAATTACCCATCACAAATGCAATTACTATTGAAGCGTGGGTGAATCCACGTGACTTTGCTACTGATGATTCCAGGACCATTTTGATGAATGGCGTTTATGGTTACGGTTTGGCAATAGAAGGGGATGATGGTCCATCACAAAATGGAAGATTGGGATTCTGGGATCAGGCAGTCTGGACTCAGGTGCCGAAATCGACCGGCCAGGTTCAGGAAGGGGTTTGGAGTCATATTGCTGCTGTAGTAACTGATGTCGGTAGCAGCCTTACCATCGATTATTACATCAATGGAGTGAATGTTGGTTCAGTGACATCACCGGAACCTCAGATTTATAATTACGCCGCCGATATTACAATTGGCCAGCAGGCTCTGAATATTGGAAATTTTTTCAGCGGTATGATGGATGAAGTCAGAATCTGGAACGTTGCTCGAACACAGTCTGAAATAGCGGCAGGAATGAGTTCTCTTGTATCTCCTTCTACACCGGGTTTAGTAGCTTATTATAATATGAACGAAGGGACGGGCACTTTAACTCAGGATGTTTCAGGAGGGCATTCTGGTATCTTAACGGATGGTCCTTCCTGGGCATTTCAATCTTCAATTTATGATAATACATATTTATGGTCAAACGGAGAAACAACTGCCAATATAGTCGCCTCAACCGCCGGATATTATTCAGTTATGCTTACCAACTCTTCCGGGTGTTCTCAGACATCAAATGTTGTTAATGTAACCATCGGAGGAACTGCATATACATATTTCGAAGATATGGATAACGATGGCTGGGGAAATTCATCCAACACGCAGTCTGCCTGCACTCCTCCTGTCGGATTTGTTTTACGCGGAGGTGATTGCGACGATAGTAATGCATCAATCAATCCCGGTATTCTCGAGATTTGTGAAAATTCAGTTGATGACAATTGTAACGGTGAAGTCGATGAAACCGATTTACCTGCGATCACAATCACTCCCTCGGGTCCGCTTCAGTTCTGTAACGGAGATTCTGTCACACTCTCTGCCTTCACACAGGGCGCAGGAAAATATTTGCAATTCGATGGTGAAAGTTCTTACGTAAGCTTGCCAAATACTCCTGTTCTTGGAAACAACTTCACCCTGGAAGCCTGGATAAAATCAAATTCCATTGCCGACGGTGAATATCATGGCATTATCGGATATAATACTCCGGCAGGTTTATCTCGTCCGCCTTCCTTGTACGTTTTTGATGGTGATAATATTCATGGGGGATTCGGCGATGGTGTGAACTGGAACAGCTTCATAGTGCCTGCCGGCGTTAGCCTGAACAACTGGACTCATATTGCCATGACTTTCGATGGTTATGAGCTCCGGCTTTTTGTAAATGGTGTTGTTATATATAATACGTATAACTTTTTTGGTTTGGTTCCGAGCAATCTTCCAATAACTACTATCGGAAGAGGAGATGTGTTTTTCGATGGAGCTATTGATGAAGTCAGAATATGGAATGTAGCCCGGTCGGATGATGAAATTTCTTCGAATTATAACAAACAGGTTGATCCTTCATCCTTTGGACTAATATCCTATTACAAGTTCGATGAAGGAAATTTATTATATGCCATCGATGCAAGTCCCACCGGTAATCATGGTACCAAAGTCGACCTTCCGGTCAGTGCTGTTTCAACAGCTCCGGTAAATGCAGGTACTTATCTGTGGTCTGATGGTTCTACAGGCGAATCGATTGTTGTAACACAACAAGGCGCATACAGTGTAACTCTCACAAGCATCGACGGCAATTGCAGCAATACAAGTTCACCGGTTAACGTTACAATCAACCCGACACCTGTAATCACCGGTAGTAATCTGGTAATTTTATGTTCCGGA
The DNA here is from genome assembly GCA_964595205.1 of uncultured Flavobacteriales bacterium. Classification (GTDB taxonomy): domain Bacteria; phylum Bacteroidota; class Bacteroidia; order AKYH767-A; family 2013-40CM-41-45; genus JADKIH01. The sequence goes on from CAZQOQ010000036.1 coordinate 390,306, forward strand.
TCAGCAGCCGCACTCGACGTAACTGGTGCAAGCGGATTTACCTGGAGCCCGGCCGACGGATTAAATCAAACTACCGGCTCACATGTGATAACCAGTGCGACTGAAACGACTATTTACACGGTTACTTCCGACGACGCCGGAAGTTGTACGACTACTGTTTCTGTTACCCTAAATGATGAGATCAGTCCAGTGATAAACAGCGGGGGAGTAACTTCGCTCTGTAATGGTGAAACAGTTAATCTTTCTGTCGAAATAGATACTTCAACCCGATTTGCCACCGTCGTTATTGATGTCAGCTCCGACTACTCGGAGGGCGGCGGAGAATCTGCTTTTGGAGGAGCTACACACCCACCTGTGGCGCGAAATGCAAACACCGGTTCTTCTTTCGACGATTGGTCGGCCGAAATGGCTCTCGGACCACCCGATGTTTATCCTGCTTACGGCGACTATCCACTTGCCTGGTCAAGTCTTACGCCAGACTCTCAGCGTGAATACATGGTTTTGGGATTCAGTCATCCTGCTCCTATTAACTTCATCGACATTTATGAAACATATGCATGCGGTTCAGTTGATACAGTATATATTAAAAATCCCAATTCCGGTTTATATGAAATTGTATATACCGCTCCTGCTGCAGCATTACCCCCGGTAGCACGGATACTTCATATTCCTGTAGCAGCTACTTCATTCGACGTCTCTGAAATCAGGATCGCCATAAACTCTCCCGCTGTTCCTGACTGGAATGAGATCGATGCAGTAGGAATCGGGTACGCAATTAATTCGTATTTCTGGTCAACCGGTGAAACGACTCCGGAGATTACTGTTAGTACTACCGGTGCATATACTGTTAGCGTTGTAGACGGAAACGGATGCTCTGCCTCAAGTCCGGTTCTGCAAATAAACGCAGGATCAACTCCGATCGGAAAAATAGTAGCATCTGATACAGTTGTTTGTGCAGGTAAGATGGTGACATTGGGTGCACAATCAAATGCAGCATCTGCCTCTTATTTATGGTCGAGCGATGGCGAAGTTCCTGCTTTGCCGCTTGATCTGACAACTGCAATTATTTCTTTCGTTCCCGGAAATTTATCGTACGGGTCAAACACATATTCTGTTATCATAACAGATTTAAACAGCGGTTGCAGTACCACTGTGCAAAAAACCATTGATATCAATCCTACACCGGTAACAGTCGCCACTGAGATCGGTGCTATGCTTTGCCGGAATACACCAAATACCATAGAAGTGACGGCAACGGAAGGAACTCCGCCATACACCGGAACAGGAACTTTTAATGTAGATGGCGGCACTTACGGATATACAGTGACCGATGTCAACGGCTGCAGTTCTACCGATTCAATTACAGTTATCGGTGAATTGAAGTTTTCTTTGCCTCCGCTTACGGAAATCTGTTCGGAAAGCCCGCCACCTCTTGTGCTTACTGCAACCGGAGGACTGCCTCCATATAATTTTATGGGACAAACGACGAACCTGTCACCCGGAAGTTATAATTATTCAGTAACCGATGCGAACGGCTGTATTACAGCTACCTCAACATTGATTTCAATCATCGATTGTATTATTCCTCCGACTGTTCCGGATGATTCAGGAACCACTGACGATCCGATCGGAATTGAATTGACGCAAATCGCAAATGATCCGGATTCGATAACAGACTCTACCAGCACTCATTATCAGACAAACCTTGCAAGAATCCTCATTGTTGTTTGTGCCAATGTAGGCAAATACGACAGCTTACTGGCCTTATTGCAAACTCCTGCATACGGCATGACAAACCTTTTTGATAACGGAGATACAACTCTTCTTATAACCGGTTATTTCCCGGTGGCAAATCTTACATTGCTTAACAACCTGCCAACGCTTATCAATTTCACAAATCCATATTACATACCGACGACAAACTCGGCCGCAGCAGGTATTGCATACAGCCTGGGCGACTCTGCAATGCATGGTGGCAAAGCGCGAAATGCATATAATGTTGAAGGGGAGGGAATCAAAATCGGAGTGTTGTCAGACAGCTACAATACCAAAACCGGGAATCCGGCACAAACCGATGTAAACAACGGTGATCTGCCGGGTATTACAAATGCATATAATACAAATAGTGTGGAGGTGCTTCAGGATTATCCTTACGGTGCACGTTCAGATGAAGGCCGAGCCATGCTTCAGATCGCACACGACATTGCTCCGAAAGCAAAACTGGCATTCCGTACAGGATTTATTACTCCGGGCGATTTTGCCCAGGGAATCATCGATCTCGAAGCAGCAGGCTGCGATGTAATTGTTGACGACATATCGTTTGTCACCGAGCCTTTTTTCCAGGATGGCGTCGTTTCGAATGCTGTCGATTATGTAAAGAACAAAGGAGTGTCATATTTCTCAGCAGCCGGTAATTTCGGTTCGAGTGCCTATGAAGGAATATTTACACCTGCCCCTGCTCCGTCAGGATTTGCCGGTACGGCTCACGACTTTGGAGGCGGGGATATAATGCAAAGTGTATCCCTTACTCCGGGAGTTTATACCGTCGCTTTGCAATGGGATGATAAATTTTATTCACTGGAGCAGTTACCTGGTGCTGAAAATGATCTGAACATTTACCTGATGGATAACGCAGGAACATTATTATTCGGGTATAACAGGAATAATATCGGCGAAGATCCAATGGAAGTATTACAGTTTGTTGTGAGAGGAAACTCCACCGCAAACATCATGATTACCCGGGCAGCAGGAACCGGAAACGTCAGGTTTAAATATATTGTTTACCGCGGAGGGCTTACGATCAATGAACATCCCGGTGGAACATCTACGCTCACAGGACAGGCAAATGCTGCCGGTTCGATGGCGGTCGGAGCCGTACTTTATTCCAACACTCCTGCGTTCGGTGTGAATCCACCGACTGTCGCTTCCTTCTCTTCCGAAGGCGGCACCATTGTGGTTGATACGATAAGGGAAAAACCGGATTTCGTTGCACCGAATGGGGTAAATACAACCGTTAATCTGGGACACTTCAACATCGATGGCGACCTGCTTCCGAACTTCTTCGGAACTTCTGCTGCCGCTCCTCATGCTGCCGGAGTTGCCGCTTTAATGGCCTCAGCTAATCTCAAATATCATAACGATACCATCAAACCCGACTCTGTCAGAAAAATTCTTCGTTCCACTGCTATCGATATGGGTCCTGCTGGTTTCGATTTTAAAAGCGGTTATGGTTTCATCCAGGCTGACCTTGCTTTGAATCAGCTTGCTGCTCCTACACCGGTAATCGATTCTCTATTTCCTGAGGTCGGAAAATACCCGGGACTCATAGCCATGACGGCTACCATTGAAGGAAGATACTTCAGGTCAACATCCATTGTTTACCTCGGAGGAATTGCTATGCCGACAACCATGGTCAACGATTCAACACTGACTGCACAAATTCCTGTATTTGCAGGTAATCCGGCGGTACAGGTCTACAACCCTCCAATCACTTCAAGTTTAACCGACGGCGGATTTTCTGCGCCAAGGTTTTTCTTCGAAACGATTCGACCTAAGGTTAAAGTTGTAGTTCAGAATCAGATTAAAAAATATGGTGAAGCCGTTCCGGTTTTAACGGATTCCATTTTTGTGGATAACGTACCTTATCAAAATACATCCTGGTCATTAACAGATCTCGGACTGGAAAATAAGGTTGTGGAAACACAGGCCACCAGCCTGAGTTCTGTCGGATACTATTTGATTCGTGCTTCAATTACACCGTTGGATCCTACCATACCTCACGACCTCGCACTTATAGAAAGCTTCCAGTATGAGTTTGTCGACGGAATTTTAGTAATTGAAAAATTACCTATCGTAGTAACACCTCGCGATACCACGCTTACTTTTGGCGACAAAGTTAGCGACATTCATTTCAACTATGATTACGATGAATCGTTAATCAATTCCGACGACAGGGCGGCATTCCTGGAATCTATTCAGGAAATTCATACAGAAGCACTGGATACCTCTCTGGTAATAATCAACGGCCGGGCGGTGGTAAATATAAATATCGATGACGCACTGGTCGGCAAGGGAGTATTGGTCAGCGGCAGGGCTGTGATTAACGGTCGTGCAGTAATCAACGGACGTGCAGTGATAAATGGATTTGTATATGACAGCACAAATGTGGTCGACGTTTCGCCATCAAGCCTCGAGGCTTATGATAACAATCCTGATACCGTTCCAATCATCAACGGCCGGGCGGTGGTTAACGGAAGAGCTGTTGTGAATGGTCGCGCCGTAATCAATGGTCGCGCCGTAATTAATGGTCGTGCCGTTATCAATGGCCGGGCTGTTGTGAACAGCACCACGCTGAACGACAGTACTCAGGATAATAATATTATGGTTATTGATACAAACGATGTTATCGCCGGCGAGAATGATTCACTTACATTTAAAGGAATTAATTTAATCACCGGTCTGTATGTAGGTATCCATAAGATTATTCCAGGCGCATTCCTTTCAGAAAACTTCGACGTCAGTTACGGTGCAGGCACGCTCAATATTGTTCCTGCTCCACTTACACTGGAGGCAAACGATACCAGCGTCTTCTACAATTCACCGTTCACATTCAGTTCAGTCGTTTCAGGTTATCAGTATAACGACTCAGACAGTGTGCTGTTTACCGGACCAGTCACCTATGAGATTCGCGATGGATTAAACAATGTGATAAGTCCGGTTAATATTCCTGCCGGTAATTATTTTATACATCCTGATGCGCAGCTGAAGCCGGAATCAGACTACTACCTGGTAAAAGCAAACGGCGACCTGGAAATAAAAGCACTATTGAATATTCAGACAAAAATATTCCTCGCAGGGTTTTATACCGGCGGAGGTATGATGGATAACTATGGTGCTGGCGGAAATCTTTACCAGGTGGGCATTTCTCCGAATGTGTCTGACGTTGACACTGTGGATGTAAGTTTGATTGAACCCCTGAGCAGGGAAATTGCTGACGAGCAGAAAGCCATCTTGCAGACAAACGGAAATATAATTGTTGGTATGGGCGCAAATATTGTTGTAGGTAATGAATACTATATAAGGATCAGGCACAGGAATTCAATCGAGACATGGAGCAGTACTCCTGTGCTAATAAATGAACTCACCAACTACGACTTCACGTCAGATCAATCAAAGGCCTATGGTAATAACATGACCGAGACATTTGATCAAAATGGCTGGGCTATTTATAATGGCGATGTTAACCAGGATGGACAAGTTGATGGTACAGACTTCCTGGTATTATATATGTCTATTCTCAATGGAGATGGGGGGTATGTGATTTGTGACTTTAATGGCGATGGAGCCGTTGATGGCAACGACTTTTTACTTCTCGATCCGAATATACAGAATGGAGTCGGAGTTTTAATTCCTTAAATCAGGGGAAAGCATACTCTTAAAACCTATTAAATAAAAACCGGTGTTCCTTATTCTTACATTTAGAAAAAGGAACACCGGTTTTGAATTTTTACTTACTCCGGTTCCTGATTATGGTTTTCGTTCTACTTTGTGATTAAGTTTCGGAACCGTACGCAGGTAAGCATAGATCGCTTTTGCTTCGCTGTCCGTAAGGTATACAAATGGCATCATCGGAGGACGAAGAGCCGGTCCGTTTGGAACTATTCCTGTCCTTAAAGCATTAACAAACTGCTCTTCTGTCCATTTACCTATTCCGGTTTCCTCATCCGGCGTCAGGTTAAGGGATGTAATCTTGTTTCCATCAGGCCCGTTCATCATATTGCCGCCGCCAAAAAAACCTTCCGATTTCTCTGGTTCGAGCATGTTCATGGTCTCAAAAGATTTCGAATGACAAGCGTAACACTCGAGTTGGTATAGAGTAAGATATTTTCCCCATTCAAGCTGGTTAGTCGTATCAGGATTCGGAATGGTTTCTTTTGGATAGTCAAATGGCTTGAAGGCAACGAAGCATAAAAACTTCGTTAAGAATGATGGCTCAGAAGGAGGTAATTCTGTTTTTTCCGCCTGTACTTCCGGCCTGTCAGAACGCAGATAGGCAACGATCGAACGCATATCTTCGTCAGAAATATGGATGAGCTTAGGCATATATGGCGGAACAAATTGCCCTGTAAACGGATTGATACCTGTTCGAATAAAATATATTAACTGTGCATCTGTCCATTTTCCGATTCCTATATCCGGATCATTTGTAATATTTTTTGAATTGATAACTCCAAATTCAGGAATTTCATACATGTGATGTCCTGTTAATTTTTCAGTTTTTTTATCGTAATGACAATTTCTGCAAAGCATGCTTGCTATTTTCTCTCCCCGTACTACACGTTCGGGTGTAACTTCAACATTGGGTATTGCAGGTACGTTCACATCAAATTTGGGTATGCCGCGTATTGCAATAAATGCTGCGAATCCCCCGATCAGTATTAATACCAATAGTATTAATACCCCGATTATTTTGAAAACTTTTTTCATGCTGGTGTTTTTTAATTTTAAATAAAGTTTTGTGTGGTAGGTAATAGACGGCGCTATTTTACAAAAAAATAGTTGATGAAATGACAAAATCCATTCAGGTATTTAAACCAGGGAAGGCAAGACAATTTTTGCCCATACTCGAAATTTGAGTTACAACGCATATTACCTCGAAAAAAATAATACCAACTATTTTACTTCAAATTGCAGTGTTTTACGAATTTCAGAATGAGGTTTCTTCACCAAATAGTGATTTATTAAATCCGGATCTCAATTGCTTAACCATGATCAGACGAGATCAGATTTTACTGCTGCATCAGTTGCAATATAAGAAACACCATGTGTGCGGTTGGAACTCTTTTTTGGAATTTGGTCCTTCGTGTATTTGATCTGCTGTCCGCCCGCCGGCGGATAGCCATGCATGTGGGGAAAAGAAGGGGTCACATGCATGGCGTCAGCAATTTTATTTTCCATTGAATTTACCGGATTGAAAAAAGGAACAAACAGGGCACGGCGACTTCGCCGGGCGCCCCCGGGGCAGAATGTATGTATCAACGAAATTTCTG
>CAZQOQ010000037.1:0-322467 GCA_964595205.1 uncultured Flavobacteriales bacterium
GGTACCTGTAGTAACCGGACCGGTCGGAGCGATCGGAGCGCCGCATACATCGGTAACAGATGGAGGCGTTGGCGGCCCGGCCGGAGCACACTGAACGGTAGCGGCACCATTTGCAGGAACCACAGGAGCATCGGTATGATCCACTGTATAAGTATATGACCAGTCAGTAGCAAGTCCTGAACAATCAGTATAGGTCCATGTGTAGATGATCGTTCCTTCACAACCTGCATAGGTACCTGTAGTAACCGGACCGGTCGGAGTGATCGGCGTACCACAAACATCGGTAATGCCTGCCGGAGGAGTTGGCGGACCAGCCGGTGCACACTGAACAGTTAAGCCATCGTTAGGAGGAAGAACCGGAGCGGTAGTATGATCAACGGTAAATGTTTCAGACCAAGGCGTGCTTAATCCGGAACAATCCCTGTAAGTATAATTGTAAACAACAGTTCCTTCGCAACCCTGAGTGGTATTGATGGTAGCCTTAAATGAAGTGGTACCCTGATCGGATCCGCCGCAGTTAGCCACGGCAAGAACGATTTCGTTGGTACCCACTACGAAAATGCTTGCAGCATTAGTTAAAGTGTAGGTATCATAACCCTGGAATCCGGTACCGTTGTTGAAATTAGGACCGGTGGAATTCAGGATGACCCTGCTGAATGCACCATCATTAAAGTTAGGTGTAGCCAGATCTTTTTCAAAAGCCACTTCCACGCCATTAATATAAATCTGAATGGCATTATCGACTGAAGAAAGCAGCGTAGCCTGGATACCGGCCAGGGTAGTGAGGGTAAATGTTTTTCGGTAGAATCTTACATTGTTACCAGTGAGTAAACCGCTGGTACCAGGTACCAGAACAGTTGCACCCAGATAATTACCCAACACGACAGGCAGAGTATAAGTAGCGGTAGCAGGTAATACTCCTCCAACGCCAGCCCAGACAGTGCCAGGGCAAAGACCGCTTGAAGGGTTTACTGTGCTTAATGCCCAACTTGCATCGGTAACAATAGTCTGAGTGGTCACTAAGGTGCCGCTCATAACCGGACTTGAAGGAGCAATCGGAGCACCGCATACATCAACCACTGCAGGAGGTGTAGAACCCACCAGTGGAAGACATTCAACTGTTGAAGCAGCATTCGGTGGAACCACCGGAGCAGAAGTGTGATCGACTGTATAAGTGTATTTCCATGTGGATGCAAGTCCTGAACAATCGGTATAGGTCCATGTGTAGATTACAGTTCCTTCACAACCAGCATAGGTACCTGTAGTAACCGGACCGGTCGGAGTGATCGGAGCGCCGCATACATCGGTAACAGCAGGAGGGTTAGGCGGACCAGCCGGAGCACACTGAACGGTAGCAGCACCATTTGATGGAACTGCAGGAGGTGTTATATGATCTACAGTATAAGTAAATGACCATGGTGTGGAAAGGCCAAGACAATTTGTATATGTCCAGGTATAGATTACTGTTCCTTCACAGCCTGCATAAGTACCAGTGGTCACCGGACCGGTTGGAGTGATAGCCACTCCACAGGCATCGGTTACAGCCGGAGGAGCCGGCGGACCAGCTGGCGCACATTCTACTATTGCTGAACCATCAGGTGGCACAACCGGTGCTACGGCAGGCTGGTTGATATTTATGGTTTGAGCACATGTAGCGAAGTTCAGTCCTGCATCCTGCAGCTTCCAGGTACGTGTTACAACAATCGGGCATGTGCCTGACGGAACATCAATATAAGAAACAGAAACCCATGGGCTGCATTGTGATGTCGCAACACCATTATTAGGAGCGCCGCTGAATTCAGCGTAAGTCGAATTTTGTATCAAAAGCGAAAAGCCCGGAAGATCGTTGACGCTGCATCCTGTGATATTTCTTGTAACAGGACAGGTGTTTATGACAGGAGCTGTTACATTATATATTAATGTAAGCACATCGCCTAAACATTCTCCAACGTCATACTGATCATTTCCGTTAGCATCGTAATACGGAGTATAATTTTGAACCAGTTGTCCGGATGTTCCTGCACTAAGGCTATAAGGACCATATGGTCCGGTAAAATACCCAAGAACCTGGCTTGGTTTAATATCGGATGGAGTGCGAGGAATCGGAACAAGGCTGTTATTATAAAGCACAACAGCCGGCGGAGTACCAACGATCTCTTCTATAAATCCCACGTGTGGACCGGGTATGCTTGAATAACTGAAAAATGTAAAATTGGATCCAAGGCAGAATTCGATAGTTAAGGAAACCGGACCGTTCGTGGTATTGCCTGTTGCTGAAGATCCGTTGCTGGTTGTTGCTGTAAGTCCGAAAGTAATGTCAGGACATACGCAGCTGTTGGGCAATGGCTGAAAACCATCGTCTGGATTCCCGCCGTCATCAGTTCCGGAATTTAAATAAGGTACGTAAGCCAGTTTCGCAGCAGGATTATTAATTTTTGTTCCTATCGTTGCAAATACTGCACTGTTATACCAGTTACAGGTAGCATCAACTATGTCTCCGCCAGTATATGTGATCGCAGTAGTACTTAAAAAACTGTTATTATGAATAACGTTAGTGCCGATGGTACCGACAGCCTGCGCTGAGCTTAAGAAAAGATCTTCCTGATGCGCATTAGGTAGAATTCCATTGTTGTAAAAGAAGTTATTTAAAACCTGGGTGTTTTGCGCACCCTTGTCAACTGCAAGATCTGAAAAACTTGTTAACGCTAATCCGGATCTTCCGTTTCCATTGAATGTGTTCTGGCTGATAAGCACATGTTGCATTCCTCCCTGTACTCCATCAAAAGTATTATTACTGAAAAAATTCAGTGTGATCGTACCTGCGTTGGCAACGGTGAATGAACCAAAAGCACGTTTTCCCAGGTTCATGCCCACCTGGTTATTTGAAATCGTGTTTCCGCTAATGAGAGGAGTGCGATTTGCACTCGGTCCGACATTGTGAATTCCATCAACAAAAAAACCTGAAGCGGTAAGTCCGTTAAAGATACAGTTATTCGTCAGGTAGAATCCATTGAAGTTGTCTGTATCGAGATGGACAAGGTCGCCGCTACCAACTTTACTGGAACCATCGACGGAATTTTGATCGATGGTTATGTCGGTGCCGTTGTCATTAAGAAATATTGCACTGTTTGTAAAACCAATAAAGCGATTGTTTTTTATTTTAAGATCATTTATCGGTCCGGTGTTGGATTCAATGCTCCGCGCTCCGCCGGAAAATGTGAAGCCGTCGATTGTTGAACCCGCCGATCCCGTTACTAAAGTTAAGAGTGTTCCGCCAGCCGCGGTAATAATTGTTTCAGTAGCTGAACGGCCACAGGCATTTACGCCTGTCTGTGCGCCTCTGAGGATAACAGATTTATTCAGTATTATGTTTTCTGTAAAAGTTCCGGGATCAACCACGATGATGTCTCCAGTAGTGGTGGCTGCATCGTTAATTGCAGCTTGAATGGAGCAGAAGTTTGTTCCCTGAGTAGTATTATGTACTGATGTCGCATTGAGTGTGAGCGAAGAATTATCAATGGCAAGCAAGCTGAATGCATTATTCAGAATCCATCCATATCTTGCTCCTCCAACTGTTACACCAATCAGGTCTGATGGATCACTTAAATTCCATGAAGCCACAGGTGTATTGGTTGCATCGTAAATTGTCATATCAACCGATAAAACACCGGCTACATTTTTAAAATGATGTTCGAATCGATACCAACCTGAAGTGGTAATTGCCTGAGGAGATCTTCCGGGATCTTTTGGCCAGCCTGGAGTATTATTGCTGGCACTAATTACAAACCTGTTTCCAGATCCGGTAATATCATTGTCATTATAAAAGCCAACGGCAAAAACAAAATCACGGCGGTGCAGCCCTGTAATATTATTAATCGCGGAAGTGTAGTCGACCCGGGTGTCGTTCGCTTCGCCGCCATTCACATCGAGGTAAACATCCAGAGATGTTTTGTAACCTGCGCATGGAAAGACGGAATTGTATGAACCGCCTCCGCTGTGTCCGAATCGTGTGAACGCCCAATCGGCCACATTCGGCGCTTCGCCATGAGAGGCACCGGATGATGATACGATTCCGTTAGTTCCGCTTGGTACAATCGTCACATTTTGAAATGTGCCTGTTGCACCCCAATCATCCGGACCAACACTGGTTTCAAATCCATTCAGGTAATTACTCGTTTGAGCATGTGCAGCTCCAGCGAGTAAAAACATAACAGACATCAGAGTTGCAAGATAATATTTTACTTCTCCGGTCTTTTTCAAAAGCTCTGTCGTGCAACAACAAAGGCGCTTTGAATAATGGTAAAGAATTTTCATGTTTTTTTGTTTTATGGTTAGTATGAATTTCTAGTGAATGATTATTTATTTCCAAAAAGATAAATGCAATGATTAATATTTTAAGAATTATAATTACAACTGATCAAACCGGATAAACACATAGTGATTATTCTTTTAATTCACTTTAAATTTTTTAATGCAATATTTTTTTAAATAATATGGTTAAAACGCTTTTTCAGAGAGGTATTTAAAATTTATATTGATCGATTTGATGAATGCTAAACTAACATCCCTCAAATGTTCGAATACTTAAGAACTTGCACAATCAGCCGTTGGTATGATTTTTTTGCCCTTTGTTGAAAACGTGTTAATTACCTGGAAAGCTTGTTAATAGCGCCAATGCGGGACTTCACATGGAGCTTTTCATAAATATGATATATGTGTGTTTTGACAGTATGCAGGCTAATGGAAAGTTTATCTGCTATTTCTTTATTCCTGTATCCGTCGGTTAATAGGCCTAAAATCTCTAATTCTCTTATTGTCAGATTAAAATCATCTTCAGACTTGGTGTTTTTTTTAACAGGACTATGAAGGGTCGAAACTACTTTTCGGGCAATCTGGCTGGTCATTGGCGAGCCCCCGCTGTAAATATCCCTGATGGATTCAAGTAGTATTTTTGGTGTAGTACGTTTTAACACATAACCGCTTGCGCCTGCAGAAAGAGCATTAAACAACCTTTCATCGTCTTCGAAAACCGTGCAAATCATAATTTGTATGAAAGGATACTTTTCTTTGATAATCTTTGTACATTCGATTCCAGACATCCCGGGTAATCCTATGTCCATAATTATTACATCCGGAACATTACGATCAATGTCTTCTAAAGCCGCTTCACCGGTGGAATAAGTGGCTATGCATTTTAATTCTTCAGCTGTATTTATTAAAAAAAAGAATCCTTGCCTGATATCTTCAATGTCTTCAATAATGGATACTTTAATCTGGGTCATTGGTACATTCTTTCTGTTCGATCGAAATGAAAAGTAATTGCAAGGTATAAATAATTAAATGAATTAATTTTTTTATTAAAGTTATTTTATCATACTAAAGTAGTATATTGAATTGGGCTGATAAATGAGATCGAGGTTGATAACTTTTTGTATAAATATGAAAAACCTGGTGTCAGAAATAGTTTGTTTTAAAATCTAATTTTACCTAAGTTTGATAAGGTAATTTATAAAAAAAAGAGCATACATTCTCAGGATTCTCAGACAAATTAATCCAATGGAAAATTAGAAAAGCACATGTAAAATTACACCAATATTTATCTTTAGCTTTTTAGACGAATCATTATAAAGTAGTATTATTTTTTTAAATGTACGATAACAATATTAATTCTTCAGGAAAAGGAGAAAGTCGGCCTAAAACCGACGAGCAGGGGCGATTGAATGCATTGAGGAATTATGAAATATTGTATACTGGTCAGGAAGTCGAATTTGACCGGATCATTGAATTGGCTGCCTTACTCTGTGAAGTTCCCATAGCGGCTATCAGTCTGGTTGCAGAGAAAAAGCAATGGTATAAATCGAAAATTGGTACTTCCATTGTAGAGATGGAACGGGATCATTCTTTTTGTCAATTCGCAATTAAAGGTGAGGGTTTGTATGAAGTAAAGGATACTTTAGAATCTGATTTGTACAGGAACCTGAAATTGTCTGAGGGTTCCGCGCCAATACGTTATTATGCGGGCTATCCGCTAATTGATCCCGAAGGTTATGCATTAGGAACCATTTGTGTGATCGATCATAAACCCCGGGAATTGACGGAAAAGCAGAGACACGCAATGTCTATTCTTGCCAGTGAAGTTGTTTCCCAAATCATTTCACGAAAGCAACTTCTTGAAAAACGACATTTTGAAGAATTGTTTATGCGCTCTGTCGATCTGGTATGCATGGCCAACTTCGAGGGGTATTTCAAAAAAGTGAACCCGGCCTTTAGTGCAGTTTTGGGCTGGAGTACAGAAGAGATGTCCCAAAAGCCATTTATTGATTTTGTTCATCCGGACGATCGACAGAAAACATTTGATGAAATGGCGAAGCTATCACGCGGAATGCTCACCATTAATTTCAGTAACAGATACCTCACTAAAACCGGAGAGTATAAGGTTCTTAAATGGGTTTCAACTCCGGATATCGATTCAGGAACTATCTATGCAATTGCACATGATATGACTAATTTCCTGGAGTCGCAGGAGAAGATCTATATGGCTGAAAAGAAGTTCAGGGACCTGTTTGAAAATTCTCCCGATTCAATTTTTGTCGAAGACTTCAACGGCAATATACTCGATGTGAATGCAGCCGGTGTGGAATTGCAGGGTTGTCCGCTGAATGAGTTAATAGGTAAAAATATCAAAGACTTTGTTCCGAAAAATAAATTCGTAAAAATCCTTACCGATTATAAAAAATTATTTCTGGGCCTCTATACTGTATTGGAGAGCAGTGTGTGGTCACGCACAAAAGGCATCATACCTGTCGAAATTACCGGGAAGAAAATTATTTACGACAACAAACCCGCTCTTCTTTTGCATGTCCGTGACATTACTGAAAGGAAGAAGATAGAAGCTGACCGGGCTAAGGCCCTGATAGAAAGAAATCGCCGGCGTGAAGAACAAATCAAGCGCACATTAAGGATTCAGGAAGAAGAACGCAACCGTATCGCAATGGAAATTCACGATGAGGTTGGAACCGGGTTAAGCAGCATCTCCATACTGGGAAATGTAATAAAAAAGGATTTTAATAATCCCTCTTCGGTATCGACAAACATTGATAAAATTATCGGCTACTCAAGGAATATCCAGGAGAATATCAGTGAGATCATCTGGGCAATGAATCCTAAGAATGATACAGTCGAAAACCTGATTTCATTTATTAATAATTATTCATCTGAGTTCCTTGGCAACAGTTCAATTGAATTTACCATTGAACTCCCGGAGGTTATTCCTCATGACATGATTAACGGTAAAATCAGGCGAAGTGTATTTCTTGTTGTCAAAGAGAGTCTCAACAACATTTCCAAGTATGCCTGCGCTTCTTCAGTAAGATTTCAAATCAATGTAAATCAGGGTTTATTTTCGGTCAGCATTCAGGATAATGGAAAGGGTTTTAATTTAGAAGACGTCCCCCGTTTCAGTAATGGAATAAACAACATGCGTCAGCGTATTGCAGCAATACATGGATTGTTTAAAATTAACTCTGCCGCTAATGAGGGCACTAACATTTTTTTGGAGGTCAGGTACAAGTCTTCCGAAACATCTTATTAAGTATTTTCGCGCAGTTTCAAGGATATCGTAATAGTTTGTATGAATAATTATTTCCTCGACCTGAGCCAGGAATTACAAACCGCAACTATTATTACTCGCAGTAAAACCCTCAGAGTATAAAAAAGGGTTGTTCTTGAAAAAGAACAACCCTTCTATTTTGAATAACTTTTATTCTCTTATTCTACTATTAATCTTAGTGTTTTTGTATCTGTTCCTTCCGCCTGGATCTTTATGAAATAAATTCCCCTGGCAACATTTTCAAGGTTTATTTCTTTCATATTATATCCTTCAACTACCGGAAGATCTTCATTAACAAGAGTGCTTCCCAGAATGTTAACCACTCTCAGTGTGTATTTGGTTTTGCGGTCAGACTGGAATGATATTCTGAATTTACCGGAAGTCGGGTTAGGATATGCTGTGAGTTCAGATAACTCGTAGTTAGTGATATCTTCTGAATTCCTGATTCCGTCAGCTGCGGTTCTGCAGCCAACACCCGGTCCCACATTTTTACTTCTGGTTCCGCTGTTTCCTTTGCAGTTAACCGCTTTCACTTTTACGCTTCCACCGGTGAATCCAGGCAATGCTTTAACCACAACGGATGTGGTTCCCTGTCCTGAAAGAATGGTGAGTTGTCCGCTGATTGACCATGTATAGCTGGTAGCATTAGTCACTGCAGCAATTGAATAGTTTGCAGAGGTATTCGGACAAAGTGAAGAAGGGCCTGTTACAGACACCGGCGTTACAGGAGAAGCAGTAATCAGAACTACATTTTTGCATGTATATGTACTGCTGCCGCAAGGATTGTTTGCTTTGGCACAGATAAATCCGCCTTTGAACTTGGTGCTGAATTTAACTGTAATGCAAGCTCCGGTTGCGGATCCCTGAATGGTTGCACCTGCCGGAAGTGTCCACGTATATGATGTTGCACCTGGAACCACTGGATCTACGCAGTAAACAATACCTGTTGATTTCTTGCAGACTCCTCCCGGACCTGTAATTACAGCAGGAGCTGCAGGTGGTGTACCGGCTGAACCAACAACCACATTCGTGGAAGCATTGCAGCCATTAGCATCTGTTACACTCACAGAATAATTTCCAGGGGCAAGTCCTGTAGCAGGGTTTGTGGTCTGTCCACCAGGTGTCCACAGGTAATTATAAGCAGGAGTTCCGCCACTAACAGTAACTGACGCTGTTCCATTACTGGAAGCACAACTGGCCGGGGTAGAAGAAGCGGATAAAGTAAGCTTAGATGGTTCAGAAATATTAACCATCGCACTTGTTACCACACATCCTTTCGAATCTGATACGTCAAAAGTATACGTACCCATTCCATAACCGCATAACACCCCGGTGCCAATATAAGGTGGCAATCCTCCGGTGGCTGTTACAGTCACGCAAGTTGTACCGCCATAGCAGGAAATTGTTCCGGCAGTTGCCGTTACAACAGGCGATGCATCTGTATGTGTTATTGCACCTGTCGAAGTATCACATGCATCCAGTGTACATGGGTTACCGTCATCGATGATAACAGGATTATGATAAACCCCGCTGATGACATCACAACCATCATTTGTACATGCATTTCCATCATCGATGGCAACCGGTGTGTGGAAAGCGCCGGTTACCTGGTCGCAGCCATCCACGGTACAAACGTTACCGTCATCAGTATTGATCGCTGTATGAGTAATATTTCCGTTAGAAGTATTGCATGCATCAGTTGTACATGCATTATTATCGTTAATATCTACAGGAACATGATATGGTCCGTTTACCGGATCACATCCGTCAATTGTACATGAGTTTCCATCATCCGTACTAATTGCATTGTGATAAACACCCGTACTTGAATCGCAGCCGTCTGTCGTACAAACGCTTCCGTCATCCGTATTCAGAACTGTATGCGAAATAACTCCTGTTGCAGGGTTACATGCATCTTCGGTGCATGCATCATTATCATCGGTATTGACAGGAACATGTGTGATTGCGCCAGTGGTCGAATTACACGCATCGGTTGTACATGCATTTCCGTCGTCTGTATTTATTGCAATGTGACTAATACCAGTAAGCGCATCACATACATCGATCGTGCAGGAATTTCCATCATTTGTTGAAACCGGAGTATGGAATACACCTCCGATCGATTCGCAACCATCGGTAGTGCAAAGGTTATTATCGTCCACATTCACAGGATTGTGGAACACGCCAATTGTTGTATTGCATCCGTCAGCTGTACAGGCGTCGTTGTCGTCAGTATTTATCAGATTATGAAATACTCCTGTAACCGGATCGCAGCCATCAAATGTACAGGCGTTGCCATCATCGACAGCAACAGGTGTATGGAATTCACCGGTTAAGGTGTTACAACCATCTGTTGTACATGCATTGCCATCTTCGGTATTGATTGCCGTATGTGTAATATCTCCTGTGGCAGGATTGCAGGCATCATCTGTACATGCATTACCGTCATCAGTTACTGCCGGAATATGGGTGATCGCTCCGGTTGAAGAATTACAAGCATCCGCAGTACATGCATTACCATCATCAACATTTACGGCAGTATGACTAACTCCTGTCAATGGATTGCAGGCATCGATTGTGCAAGGATTGCCATCGTCAGTTGATACGGGATTATGGAAAACTCCTCCAACAGATTCACAACCATCATTTGTACACAAATTGTTGTCGTCAACATTTACTGCATTGTGGAATATTCCGCTTACAGAGTTACAGCCGTCAATTGTACATGCGTCGTTGTCGTCAGTATTCACCGGCAGGTGGAATACGCCGTTTACAGCATCACAACCGTCAAATGTACATGCATTGCCGTCGTCAACTGTGACTGGATTATGGAAAATGCCGGTTATGGTGTTACAGCCATCTGTCGTACACGCATTGCCATCATCTGTATTAACTGCAACATGTGAAATGCCATTAAGAGGATCACAGTCGTCAATAGTACATGCATTTTCGTCGTCTGTATCTACCGGTGTATGGAATACGCCACCGATTGATTCACAACCGTCAGTCGTACATAAATTGTTATCATCCACACTCACCGGATTGTGGAATATCCCTGATACAGAATTACAGCCGTCAATAGTGCAGGCATCATTATCATCTGTATTCACCTGGCTATGGAAGATTCCGTTAACAGGGTCGCAGCCATCGACTGTGCAGACATCGTTGTCGTCCGTTGCAACAGGATTGTGGAATTCGCCTGTGATGGAATTACAGCCATCAATGGTACATGCATTTCCATCATCCGTATTAACAGGGGTATGAGTTATTGCACCTGTGAGAGTATTACACTCATCGGTTGTACAGGCATTGCCGTCGTTCGTATTGAATGGAATGTGGAACACACCGTTTACGGCATCACAGCCATCGAACGTACATGCATTGCCATCGTTACGGTCAACCTGAGTGTGTGTAATAACACCTGTTGCAGAATTACACGCATCGATCGTACACGCATCATGATCGTCGATGTTTACCGTATAGGTAAATGACCATGCAGAAGTTAATCCTGAACAATCCGTGTATGAGTAGTTATATGTCCTGGTTCCTTCACAAATCAGTGGATCCGGCGACTCAACAATAGAAACCAAAACGGGGTTTATCGTTGCACCGCACACATCTGTAACTGCAGGTGTTGGAGGAGGAACTGCTTCTGATTTTGACTGAACTGTCGCTGATTCGTTGGACGGTACCACAGGTGAAGTAGTATGGTCAACTGTATATGTGTAAGTCCAGTTTACGGATGTACCAAATATATCAGTATATGTATATGTGTAAATCTGTGTTCCTTCACAACCGGCATAGGTTCCGGTAACTGCTACCGAAGGGATAATTACATTTCCACAAACATCGGTAACAACCGGTGGAACAGGAACCTGTGCGCACTCTACAGTGCTTGAGCCGTCCGGTGGAAGTACAGGAGAAGCATACGTGCTGGATACTGTAATGTTTTCTGTCGCTGTGCATCCATTAAGATCGGTAATGACTACAGAATAATTTCCGGCAACAAGACTGACTATGGAAGAAGTTGTTTCACCTGTATTCCAGAGGTAGCTGTAATTTCCTGAGCCACCTGTGACACTGACCGAAGCCGTACCATTATTGAACGAAGGACAGGTAGCCGGAGTAGAAGAAGGAGTTACGACAAGGTCGCAAGGTGCTGAACAACCTGCAGCCGGCTGGAATCCATTGGTTCCCCAACCCGGAGTGGACTCAACATTTACATCTGTTCCTGAAATCAGGTATGGAACATAAACCAGGTTATCCGATGCAGTACCCTCGATGTCAGGCTGACCTCCCGGAGGAACAGCCGATCCGCCATATGCTACCGGAATCTGCGCAGCATATCCCGGCTCAGTAGTATTCACATTTGTTTTAACCGGTGAAGTTGTACCGTACCAGTTACAGGTAAAGTTTTTCAGGTTCGTTCCCGGTGCAGGAAGCGCTCCGCCACTCTGACGATCCTGGATTTGTCCGTACCAGTTACCACTGATGTTGTTGTTGTGAATGTTACTGTTCAAAGCTGTCTGTACAGGAACATTAGAACCTACACTTGCATCGAGAAACAATACACCGATCGTCCAGTTGTCGTTGATGTTATTCTCAACGATCGTCAGGTTGTCTGTCTGGTTACGGAAGATCAATCCTGTCCGGTTAAACGTGATATCATTGTTCCTGATCGTATGAGTAGAACTGTTGTTGATATCGATACCCGTGCGGTTTCCGGTGATGATGTTATCACGGATTAATGCGCCTGAGATGCTCGTGCCCTGGATGGCAATGCCTGCTGAATTGAGAGTAGGGTCATTCCAGTCCGTCGTATTGTTTCCAAGTCGTGTAATTGTAAAGCCGGCAATTTCGACATTGTTAGCGCTGATTCTTACCGTGGCTCCATCTCCTCCGAATATTCCGCGGATGGAAGTGCTTCCTGCTCCTGAACCAATGATGGATAATGTTTTATTGACATTTACGTCTTCATCATACGTTCCTGCATCCACAGTTATGGTATGTCCGTTTAAAGTTGGTGCAGCATCCACTGCAGCCTGTATCGTGCAATAATTTAATCCTGTATTGATATTATGAACCGGTCCGCTTACGCTGTTGTTTACTGTTGCAGAAGCAGTCGTAGTGCATCCGTTAAGATCTGTTACTGTAACCGTATACAATCCTGCAGTAAGTCCGGTGACATTTGCTGTGGTTGCTCCATTTGACCAGAGATAGGTATAGTTCCCGGAACCGCCGCTGATTACAGATACCGTTACAGTTCCGTCATTGTATGTCGGGCAACCTGCATCTGTAGATACGGCATTTGCAACGAGTGCACACGGTGCCACACAACCTGCAGCCGGCTGGAATCCATTGGTTCCCCAACCCGGAGTGGACTCAACATTTATATCTGTTCCTGAAATCAGGTATGGAACATAAACCAGGTTATCCGATGCAGTACCCTCGATATCAGGCTGACCTCCCGGAGGAACAGCCGATCCGCCATAGGCTACCGGAATCTGCGCAGCATATCCCGGCTCAGTTGTATTCACGTTTGTTTTAACCGGTGAAGTTGTACCGTACCAGTTGCAGGTAAAGTTTTTCAGGTTCGTTCCCGGTGCAGGAAGCGCTCCGCCACTCTGACGATCCTGGATTTGTCCGTACCAGTTACCACTGATGTTGTTATTATTTATATTGCTGTTTAAAGCCGTTTGTACCGGAACATTTGTTCCCACACTGCCATCGAGAAACAATACACCGATCGTCCAGTTGTCGTTGATGTTATTCTCAACGATCGTCAGGTTGTCTGTCTGGTTACGGAAGATCAATCCTGTCCGGTTAAAAGTGATATCATTGTTCCTGATCGTATGAGTAGAACTGTTGTTGATATCGATACCCGTGCGGTTTCCCGTGATGATGTTATCATGGATTAATGCACCGGAGAAACTCGTGCCCTGGATGGCAATGCCTGCCGAATTGAGAGTAGGATCATTCCAGTCCGTCGTATTGTTACCAAGCCGTGTGATTGTGAAGCCTGAAATTTCAACATTGTTTGCGCTGATACGGAATGTTGCTCCATCCCCTCCGAAAACACCAAACACTGATGTGGTTCCTGCTCCGGCACCAAGTATATTCAACGTCTTTGTCACATTCACGTCTTCATTATATGTTCCTGATTCAACAAAGATCGTTTGTACAGGCGCCTGGAAATTCACGGCAGCCTGGATCAGCATCGGAGGTGTTGCATCACCATTCGGATCATCATTAACATAGAAGTTTTCAGTTGCAACTTCGGCTACGTAAATAATTGAATTCGGGTAACTGAATGGTGGCTCAAACAATGCATCAACTACTGCATAGGCAGTTGCTTTGTCGGGCCAGTATGAACGATCCAGTGCCGCAATACCTACTGCCCACTGAATGGTGGCTCCGCTTAATCCGGTAATTACCTGCGAAGCGTTTGTTTTTTGAGAATATACTTTGGTGACCTCTGCAATTGAAACTGCACCGGTTAAAGTGAAGCCGTTGATTCCTGCAGGAGGACAATAAACTCCGGAGGTGAATAATCCGATACCGGCATTGAAGCCGCCGCCGAATGAATTTCCAAAGGTTGTAATGCCGTTGATTGTAGTATTGTTACAATCGGTGATGCTGATACCATTCCCTCCGTTATTGGTTGAAATTAGGTTCGTGATCAGGGCGTTGTCAGATCCGTTTAAACCGATTCCGGTTCCGCCGCTGTTATCAACTGTAACGTTTGTCAGGGTTAAATTATCAGAACCGCAATCTACCTGGATACCGAAAGTGCCTGCTTCTTTAATCGTTAAATTCTGAAGTGTAACTCCTGTTGTTGAAATTTCAATTCCATAATTTGGAGAAGTGGAAGTAAGTGTGTTATTAAGGCCGTCAATAGTTACATCCTTTGTAACTGTTACCTGTCCTTCTGTATGATTCGGAACAACGATATTAATAACGTCACCATTGGTCGTAGCCGGATCATTTAATGCAGCCTGCAAAGTACAATAGTCTAAGCCGGTTGTTACGTTATGAACCGGTTGTACGTTTGTAACAACACCATTGGTTGTATTACAGAAATCGTATGTACATGGATTGCCATCGTTAGGATCGTTGACGGTAACACTTACGATGTTTGTTTTAGAACATCCGCTTGGAGCTGTTGTAATTACCGTATAGTTGTTAACACCTGCGACGGTAGGGGTAATAGTTGCGCTGCCGGTTGTATTATTCGCGCCTGAATATGAAGTAGCAGAGAATGTACCCGACCCGCCGGAGAATGCGTCGGTAAAGTTCCCGACGATATTATTTGTAATGTTTAAATCAAACTGGGTGACCGTTCCAAAATCATTATTTGCATCATCGGCCACGAAGAGTGTCCAGTTTCCGTCAATCGGACAGCCGGCAATTGCAACGGCCGGCAATACATATGAACCACTTCCGGTACCGGAATTGAGTGCGGGAGCCGTATTATAATTTCCTTCAGCTTTCCAAATTCCGGTTATATTATTTGCCGCACCGGTTAAGGTATTAATATTCGTTGCTCCGCTTGGTGTAACGAGAATTGCTCCCGCATAGTTGTCGCCGGTGCTGCCATTATCAGTGGAAAGTTCAAGTGTACCGCAATCTCCCGGACCGACAAGGTAAAAATCAAGGTCGGCATTAAAGGTTTGTGTTGCAGAAACAGTTACACTGATTACACTTGTAGCATCGACAACTGCAAGACCTGCACCGGAAAGTGAAACGGATTGTGTGACACCTGTCAGGGAATTATCAGGAACAGAAAGCGAAATTGATCCTGAAGAAGCAGAAACATTGAATCCCGGCATTCCCGGAATACCGGCTGTAGCCGTCGCACTAAGGGTGGTTTCCTGTCCAAGACAAATCGGTGTGGCCGGTCCTGTAGCAGTTGCTAATACCTCTGGATTAACTGTCACTTCCACTGCCGATGAAGTTGCGCTGCATCCGTTTTCTGTTACGCGGATGGTATAACTTCCTGATGCTGTTACGGTATATGATGAGTTTGTTTCTCCACCAATGTCAATTCCATTTGATGCCCACTGATAAGCCGGAACACCGGCATTTGTTGCAGATGTCAGCAATTGTGTATTTGGGGCGCATATGCTGATCGGGCCTGCTTCGTTGATTATAGCTGTAGGGATCGGATAAACTGTTAATGAAAAATCAGGTGACGTTGTACTTGTGCTTCCGTCGTCAGAACAGGAAACCGTACATCTGTAAAAAGTCGTTCCAATTCCCGGTGTAACAGCCTGTGTGGCTGCCGTGCCCAGGTTCGTAGGTGTGGCAAAGGTATTATCAGGTGATGATTGCCACTGATAACTTAATCCGACACCGGAAACAACTCCTGTGAATGAGAGGGTGGAAGATCCGGTTCCGCAGAAAGGACCATTGTCAGTTGCACTTACTGAACCTGCATTCACCGCACCACATGCAGGTGGGAAGAATTCATCCGCACCTATATCCGTCGCTCGCGTGTCGCAATCGATATCATCGGTCACAGAAACTGTAACAGCACCATTGTATAACGGAAGGTTTATCGGATCAGCAGCTACAAGATGAAGATCGGTTGCAGATGTAAATACGGGCAGGAATTCATGAGACAATCCACCGCCATCACGACCGGTTTCAGTCTGCCAGCTTGCCAGTGTACGTGTTGTACCTGCCGACAATCCGCCTGTAATCGCTGTAAAATAATTCGCGCCTGTGCCCGAGAAGAAATCATTGTTGTTTGACGTCAGACCGGCGTAATTTCCGGCGGTCGAAGAGTATGCCAATCCGATTGAATAGAACTTAGTCGTGCCGCCTGCATTTGGCAATTGGGTATTGACTAAAATATTATTTTGAATATCAAGCACCGGCGCAGTAGAATTGGTAACTGCCAGTGCAAACGACTGCGTTGAACCTGCAGTACCGCCCTGAATCGTTCCATTCATCCAGACAGTATTGTAATAAATAAGGGTAGTCGATCCGGTTCCGCCTCCCAGTAAAATACCGGCTGCAAAATCAGTACTTGTTCCGTTGGCAGAGACGCCGCCAATCATATTGTTTGCTATTAGAGTTGTTCCGGATGCTGCAGTGGATAATGATATACCGGCTGCAGAATTTGTTCCAGTATTGGTGATGTTGTTTATCACATTCTTAGTTACTGTTGCATTGATAACTTCATTACCGGCAGTGGTTGAATTTGAAAATGAAGCGCCCATGCCGAGAGTGATAGCAAAAAGATCTGAGGAACTTAACAGATTTTCAATTCGGTTGGCCGAAATTACAGCGCCATTATCAAAACCAATCCAGATACCGCCTTTAGCTACATTATCAGGAGCGGCCGTGTTTATCAGGTTCTGATTGATAACCGTTCCGGTATTCTTATTAGCCAGACTTGGACCCTGGGAATAAATGCCGAACTGAGTCTTACTAACATTATTGTTTATGTAGGAGTTGTTGTTATTTCCGTTACCTAAAGAAGTAGTAGAAATCGTTGTACTTCCCGCACCTATACCAAATAATGTGGTTATGTTGCTGTTTCCAGTGATGTTGCAATTTTTTATGGTATTGTTTGTGGCGCCATTTGGACCAGTTGCAGTCTGAAGCCAGATGACAGCACTGGTTGTGCTGGTATTGCTGTTACTTATCGTCAGATCACGGGAAGCGGTCGAAGCCGGGCAAATTGTATTGGCAGTAGACCCTAAAGATCCGTCAATCGTCACTCTGTCTGCTCCATTTAAGGTAATGAGTGCAGTAGAACCAGTAGAAGTACCCGAAATGGTATGTGCACTGCCCGTAGGTTTAATCGTAACGGTAAAAGGACTGGCGAATTCATTCAATTGCACCGCCCCTGTTTCACCAGCAAGATCTCCAGCTATTTCAATGGTAATATCACCAGTTACAACTGATGAGTTGATGGCTGCAAAAGCACCTCCGGCAATGGTAAGGGAAGGGTAAGTGACCGATGGAACAACCAGTGTTCCGCTGATTGCCGGAAGGACCGAATAGCTGTTTATCGTGCCACCTATCGGAAATGCCGCTGCCGTTAAAGCCACACTTGCAGGAATGGAAGTAAACGTACCCGCATTAATACCAACATTCGGTGCAGCCAAGTCCTGTGCTACTACGAAATATTGAATAACATCACCAACTACTACTGGTCCGTTGTTCAGTAAAGAATAGTCAATTGTAAAATCAAATGGTGAAGAACCGGTAGTTGATTCAGCGTATTTCCAGCCAACAGTAGAGGCTGTATTGTCATTAAATGTATTATTTAAATCGGTTGATTTTTTATAGTAAATCCGTGGAGCAGTCCCTGGCGCAACATTTATTCCGCTTGCATCTGTAATGGTTGCAAATGCAGACGTTATTCGGTTAGAAGTACTGCTGGTATTACCTAACAGGGTATATGTGATTACGGGCGCAGATAAATCAGCACCGGTAAAGTTACCTGCGTCGGCACCGATATCTACCGGCGTTAAGCCCGCTCGGGTTTCTCCGTCAAAATCATCTGTTGGGGGACTGATTAAGACTCCGTTTCCTTCAGCTGCTGTGATTGGTACCGGATTAATATGCAGATCAGGAGCGGTTGCATTCGTTGGATCAAGAAGTTTCGGATCACTTGAAAAACTGGCGCCGTCCTTACCTGATCCAGATTGCCAGTCGAAAAGAGTGTTTCGGTCGGATGTATAAAGACCAATGGTTCCTCCATTATTCGGTGTGTATAAAATATTCGAATTAGAAGTAAAAGTTCCTGTGATATTGCTGGCCTGAATGGCATAATGTCGGCCAGCGACTGCTCCCGGCACTCCCGTGCTTGCACGATCATTCCACAAGATATTATTTTTAATATCCATCGTGCTTGCAACACTGCGATGCACACAGGCTGTGTTAACAGTATTACTTCCCTGGGTTCCGCCAATGTATATTGTATTGTGAATGATATTGGTTGGTGAGCCGGTAGCAGTGTTATCATAAATACCGCGTACTATTGGATTTATAGAAGAGGATAAACCGGTTCCAAGACGGATCATGTTATTATGTATATTCTCAGTCGCTGAACTGTTAAACAAATAAATTCCAAGGCAGGCCGAAGTGTTGCTCGTAGATGAAACGGCCATATTGTAAATAAAATTCCGGCTGATAGTTGTACTCGGAGTACTTGTAATCAGGATACCGGTTACGTACACTGCAGAAGCGCCCGCGGTGGTGTTGGAAAAATCTTTGATGGTATTATTTGTTATAAGATTTCCCGAGGTAGAAGAACCGGTAAGCAGGATTCCCACGATTGAAGCAGTGGTTGTTGTCCCGGTATTGGTGCTCGTAGTTGAAAAATTCCGAAGTGTATTTCCTGAAATATTCTGACCGCTCACAGATCCTGTCGCCTCAATTCCCCTGAGTGACGCAGAAGTGGTCGTGGCTGTGGATTGTAAATTAGCAATTGTATTCGTATTTATTGATATTGGTTGACCCGTATTCGTGCTGCTGATTCCAACAAGACTGGTATTTGAATTACTCTGAATACTGTTTGCAGTCGTTAAGCTTCCGATCAGATTATTAGAAATTGTCAGACTTGTTACCACAGATCCTTCGCATCTTATTCCCCTGAAGGTTGTGGTTCCTGTACCTGCTATCGTTACACCTCCGATTAAATTATTGGAAACGGTAATTGCATTTGGTGTACCGGTTCCTGTCAGAATTCCGCAAAGGGTTGCGCCCGAACCGGCACCCGTCCAGATAATGCTTCCTGTCCCGGTTGTGCTTCCAATGATGTTTCCCGAAATGGTACCTATATTTAACGAACCGGAAATTGCTGCTATTCCAGCATTGACCGATGAAGTGGTTGAGGTAGTAATTGAAATATTCTGTATCACGTTCCCCTGCACACTTGAAGGTGTGGTTGTTCCAACTGAAAGACGAATCCCGATAAAAGTATGTGTAAAGGCCCCGGCTTGCGTCCATGCTGTTCCCCCTGCTAAAGCCGCACTTCCTCCAACATAATTATTGCTTACGTCAAAATTATTGCCGGATGTATAATTTACACTTATTCCGATGAAGCCTGTAGTTGACGCAGAAAATGTTCTGGTTGCTGTCTGATATATGCTATTACCAGTAATCGTCCAGTCAGAACTGCCTGTTGTTGCGAAAACACCAATGGCGACAGTCGAAGCTGTATTGTTAAAGAAATCAAATATCTTATTGTTTGTTATTTGTATGCCGCTGTTATAATTTGATGCAACGGTAGTTGTTCCAAGAGAATAAATTCCATTCGTTGGTAAATTGGCTCCGGCCGGTCCAATCAGGTTGTTGTTGATGATGTTATTATCATTACCACTTGTTCCGGTCGTAGTGCTGAAAAAGACGGTGCCGTTTGTTGCCGACGTTCCTGAGCCTGATATCGTACAATTCTGTATTGTATTTGAAGTAGCGTCATTTATAAAGCGAATCGTGCTTGTTCCGGCAGTGTTGCTGGTAGACAGATTCGATATCACTAGCGAATTACCACTTGCGTTCAATCCATCGATGGTTACATTGTCAGCTCCGTTATAATCGATCAACGGCTTTCCCGCAACAGTTCCTGACAAAGTCCTGGTTCCATTCGGAGTTATTGAAATACTTGTCCAGTCGTTGTTGTTCAATGCGATTGCACCGTCTTCCGTTGTTACATCAGCATCAACACTTATTACGATCACTTCTCCCGTTTGTGCACCGGCATTTAATGCGGCAAATAAACCTGAGGCTGTGGTAAGTGACGGATAACTTGGGTTCAGGCCAACACCGCCTGAAACAACCGTAATCTGTGCATGTGCATTAAGTGTAATTAAAGAAATGATCATACTCATAATAATCAGTAACCTGCAGTTACTAAAAATCAAGTTGCATTTTTGGTAAGAGTAATTTTTCATAGATAGTTGGATTGGATTTAGGGATGTATTAAAATCACAAATTAATATTTTCAATTTTGGTGGTAATTAAAAAAAAGATTCAGCCTGATTGTAACAGGGTTATGATAGTTAAGCCTCTATACTCGGTACTGAATGTGTGTTTCATGTGGTACCAGTAAAAAAGAATTTAAAATCTGAAATTAATTTGGTTTTTAAACAGATTTATTTCAGACAGATAAGTTCAAATTAAACTTTGCGTTGATTTTATTTTTTCGTATTAAATGAAACATTTGACCAACAAGTTTAAGCCTATTTTATTAAATCTGCAAATTAATTCCCGACGAAGCATTTTTTAACTATCCTGATTGCCTTTAGGTAAGCAGTTTTCATGTGGATGGTATTGACTGACAAAATTATTGTTTTAGAAAAAATAGTAATACAATAAAGAACAAAGCAAACTGAAAGTTTTCGGCTTTTATGAATTTTTACTATAAAAGTTAAAATTTATTCTGAATAATTCTTGTAATTATCCCTGAATGAGTGGATATAAAAAAACCCGCCGGTTGATTCGACGGGTTTTTCTTTGCAATATTTAAGAATTATTCCACTACGATCCTCAATGTTTTTGCCTGTTCTCCTTCGGTTTGAATGGTCACAAGATAAACACCTTTGGCTAAATCGATCAGATTTAATTCTTTTGAATTAAATCCTTTAAGTGCAGAAATATTCTCTGAAATCATGGTTTTACCAATGATGTCGGTTACTCTCACAGAATATTTTGCTTCACTTGCAGAATTAAACGAAATCGTAATTTTTCCTGATGTCGGATTAGGATAAGCATTCAATGCTGACAGATTAGTTGAATTTTCTTCAGTCAAATCATCTGACTCGGCGCCGCTTCGGCAACTATTATTTATACTAATATTTTTAGTTTTAGTATTGGAATTACCACAGCTGTTAGTGGCATATACCGACAAGAGGGTCGTATTTTGAGTGGCTCCTGTAAATCTGAGTTTGATGGAATTTGTGCCCTGTCCGGAAATTATACTTACTCCATTGGTTGCTGACCAAACATAGGAAGTTGCACCGCTCGGAACATTTATAGTATAGGTTTCATTCGTGCTCTTACATACTACACCTTTACCCTGCAAGGATCCAAGATTATCCGGTTTAGTAACAAGTTTCAGTTTTCTTTCGCCACTGTTACCAGCACAATTGGAAGCTTTGACTTTCAGCTCTCCGCCATTGAAACCGGCAGGAGAACTAACAACAACCGTTGTTGTTCCCTGTCCCGAAATAATTTGCAAGCCATTATTTCCTGACCAGATGTAACTGCTTGCGTCAGCCACCGGAGGGACAGAATAAGTGCCCTGTGATGATGCACATAAAGAAACAGATCCACTGATGTTTACCGGTGGTTTTGGTTTCTTCTTAACCATGATTACATTTTTACATGACAAAGAGCTTGTGCCGCAAGGGTTGTTAACTTTTACGCAGATAAATCCGCCTTTGAATTTAGTTGAAACTTTTACAGAAATGCATGGACCTGTAGTAGAACCTACAGCTGAAATTCCCTTCGGTAATGTCCAGGTATAAACTCCGCCCGGTTCAGGAGCTACACAATATACGACGCCGTTTTGCTTTTTACACACGCCATTCGGACCACTAATAAATGTAGGTGGTGAAGGAGAAACTCCGGTTGAACCAACAGCAGTCGGCTGACTGGCAGTACAACCGTTGGCATCTGTAACAGTAACGGTATATGTACCCGCCGCGAGTCCGGTTGCAGAATTTGTTGTCTGACCACCCGGTGACCATGAATAAGAATATCCAGGAGTGCCTCCAAGCGGTAATGCCGTCGCAGTACCATTATTCACAGAACAATCCGATGGAGTACTGGATGTGCTTACGGTTAGTTTCGGTGGATCTGTAATTGTAACTACCTGTGAAGTACCTGTACAGCCTCTTGAATCCGTTACATCAAACGAAAAACTTCCTGAAGGATATCCGCATTGTGCACCGTCACCGATGTATGGAGGAAGACCGCCTACTGCAGAAACAGTTACACATGTTGAACCTCCATAACAGGCAATCGAACCCGCAGTAGCTGTTACCACCGGAGTTGCATCTGTATGAGAAATAGCACCAGTAATCGAGTTGCAGGCGTCTATTGTACAAGGATCATTATCATTTACATCTACCGGAATATGATAGATTCCACCAGCTGTCGGAGAACATCCGTCAGTTGTACATGCATTTCCATCATCCGGATTAATCGGAATGTTATACGCACCGGTAACCGTACTACAAGCATCGTATGTACAAGGGTTATTGTCATTCGGATCAATAGGCGTATGTGTGATTATTCCGGTAACCGGGTTACAAGCATCAATTGTACAGGCATTATTATCAAAGATTACAACCGGTGTATGGGTGATGACTCCTGTAATAGAATTACAACCGTCAATGGTACATGCATTCTGATCGTCGACGGAAATAAAGTTAACTATTGCAGTGCTGCTTGCCGGCTGACATGGTGAACCCACCGGATTATTTGAAACCAGCGTAAGGGTAACACTGCCGTTTAATAAATCCTGGGCACTAGGAACATAAGTTGCATTTAACACGTTTGCAGCAGGGATGAAAGTTCCTCCCGTTGGTGATGACCAGGTGCCGCTTGTCGCGCTTCCTCCTACAGAACCATTCAATAATGTATTTCCGCATGAAGAATATGGTCCGTTTGCATTAGCAGTCGGAGGATTGAGGCACACATTGCTGCAACCAGGAATCTGATCGTGGAAAATTCCTGTTATTGAATTACAACCGTCTGTCGTGCAGATATCATTATCGTCTACATCTACCGGATTGTGGAACACTCCTGAAACAGAGTTACATCCGTCGATCGTACAGACATTTCCGTCATCAACCTGAACAGGATTATGGAAAATACCTCCGCCTGTCGGAGAACATCCGTCGGATGTGCAGATATTACCATCATCCACATTCACTGCTGTATGTGTGATCTGACCGGTGAGCGTGTTACAGGCGTCGTCTGTACAAATATTATTATCCGATGCATCAACCGGTGTATGTGTGATGTCGCCGGTAACAGAATTACATGCATCAGTAGTACATGCATTTCCGTCATCTGTAGATACCGGATTGTGGAAAACGCCGGTTGCCGTATTACAACCATCGGTGGTACAGGCATTACCATCATCTGTGGTAACTGCAACATGTGTAATGTTTCCTGTGGTTGAATTACAAGCATCGGTTGTACAAGCATTGTTGTCATCCACATTAACCGGTGTATGTGTAATAATACCGGAAACAGAGTTACATGCATCATTTGTACAGGAGTTTCCGTCGTCTACTGAAACCGGTGTATGAGTTACTCCTGTTGTTGAATTACAGGCATCAATCGTACATGGGTTGCCGTCATCGGTGTTAATAGCAACGTGAGTTATATCGCCGGTAGTTGAATTACAGGCATCTACCGTACATGGATTCGAATCATCAACATTTACTGCCACGTGAGTAATCACTCCTGTGGTTGTATTACATGCATCTGTTGTACATGCATTACCATCGTCTGTAGAAACAGGGTTATGGAAGACCCCGCTCACAGAATTACAGCCATCCGTAGTACAGGCATTTCCGTCATCGGTAGATACCGGATTGTGGAAAACCCCGCTTACAGAATTACAGCCATCGGTTGTGCAGGCATTACCATCGTCTGTTACAGTTGCCACATGTGTAATGTCTCCTGTAACGGAATTGCAGGCATCTGTTGTACAGGCGTTGCCATCATCAGTAGGTAAAGGAATATGTGTGATTGCGCCGGTTGTTGAATTACAGGCGTCAGTAGTACAGGCATTGTTGTCATCAATTACTACGGCAATGTGAGTAATTACTCCTGTTAAAGTATTGCACGCATCGGTTGTGCAACCGTTGCCATCATCAACAGGTACGGCAATATGAGTGATTGCTCCTGTTGTTGAATTACAGGCATCGGTTGTACAGGCATTGTTATCATCAACCGCTACGGCAATATGAGTAATGGCTCCCGTCAGGGTATTACAGCCATCAGTGGTGCAAGCGTCTCCGTCATCGGTATTAACGGGATTATGGAAGACACCCGTGTTTGAATCACATCCATCAGTAGTACAGGCATTACCATCATCCACATTAAATGGCAAATGGGTAATATCCCCGGTCGTCGTATTGCAGGCATCTGTTGTGCATATATTCCCGTCGTCAATTACAACCGGTGTATGTGTTACGCCGGTTGAAGAATTACACGCATCTATGGTACATGCATTGCCATCATTCGGATCAGTGCCGGCACCTATGGTAAATTGTGCGGTGTTTGACGTACATGGCGTGGCAGTAATCACAGTCACCGAGTGAGGCCCCGACGACAGATCACCAACAATAAAAGGATTTGTAGTATAAGGCACAGAAGCACCCCCGTCAACGGAATAAGTTCCAGTGGATGTTGTTCCTGTTCCTGAAAGAGTAACCTGTGCACTTCCGTTTGTTCCTCCAAGACATGTTGGCGCAGTATTTAAATCTACAGCCGCGGTAACAGCACATACCTGGCCGCATGTCAGATTGAAGGCAGGATTGCTTTCGATCTGATGGGATGCCTGTACTGTTACGTCAACTGCTGTGGTTGCGCCACCCAGATAAAATGCAACTTTTGTCTGGGTTGTACTCGAAGATCCGGTCGCAAATGACCATGCAAAATTCGGTGTAGTGCCTGAAGGAAAATCGGCTGTATTGGTTATTCTGAATTTACCTAATCTGAACCCCGGCGGTGGAGGAGTAGTGGCAGCTATAGACGAAGGTGTCGCAATCGCTGCCAGCATCCTGATTTGTTTGCTGGATGCGTTTATATTCCAGTTTGGCGCCTGTTGATTTGCTGGTAAGGAGGCATCTCCCGATCCTGCAACATAGGCACCTGTCATGGTTCCACCATTGGAAAGACCAGCATAGTTGAAATTTATACCGGCCTGAAAGAATTGAAACTTTTGCGTATTTGTACCCGTCCATTCAAGCCAAATCTCGAATTCAAGGTTTCTACAATCAACAAAAGTGATGTTTTTCAAATATACATTATAGGTGTTTGTCTGTGAATGGACATTGCCTGTAAGTAAAATCAAAAACATACAGCTAAAAATAATTCTGCTTAGTTTAGATAGATTTGTTTTCAAGTGATTTATTTTTTAGGTTATTTTTTTATATTTTTTTTCTGATAGGTGTCTCTGAAAGTTTACTTGCGTTTCGAATTATTATTTTTATTCGATCTGGTAGTCTGTAAAAATTCAGGCTGTAAAAATATTTCACGGTTTTCCCAGACACAACTCTTTAAATAGGAGATATTAAAATAAAACTGATACTTTTTCTGCCCGTAAAAGTGAGGAAAAAAGCTCCTCGTCTTTTTCATAAAGCCGGAAATCGATTTCATTTTATTAAGTAAAGTGTGATTCATAATTTAGCTTTTCTATATGGTTTTGATTCAAAACATACCCAAATTAATTAACTCTTTCTGTGAGTTAATTATCGCTTTACTGCCTTAAATTTTATTGATGTGTCTTTTTACCATATACAGATACCCAGGACTGGTCAGGATTCTGTTTTTGGAAAAATAAAATTACAAAATTTGAAGTATGAAACAAGGTAATTGCGATAATTATTTTAGTAAAACCTTTAAGTGGCGCGCGCTTCAGAGCATTTGCCTTTTGTCACTGAAATGTAAAGAGCCTCGTTTTTACAAAATAAATGCGGGTTTTGTCAGGAGTTTTTTTGTAAAAGTGTAAAATAACTTGGTAAAAAAAATATCACACGGTTCTGTTTGTTTACTCAGTACATGTGTAAAAAAACAGTATTAATAAAAAAGGGAAATTCTTCCATCCCGGACGACTTTTTCCATCGGCTTTCCTTTTATATAGGGGATATAGCTGATCAGATAATTATATACTCCTTCCGGCACCCTGGTATTTTTATAACTTCCATCCCAGCTATCATCAATATAATCCGTGGAAAATATAAGCCTGCTCCATCGGTCAAATATCTGAAAACTGAAATCGGTCAAATCGCAATATAATAGTGGCTTGAATTCATCATTTATTCCGTCTCCGTTCGGTGTAAATGCATTTGGCAGATAAAAACTACACTCGCATCTGGCAAAATCTATATCAATACTGTCGATCATTGAGCATCCATGTTCATTCTCTGTCTTCACCCAATAAACTCCTTTTTCTTTAATTAGGATTAAGTTTGAATTACTCCCGGTATTCCACTCGTAAAAACAATTTTCGCATGAAGGTGTCTTCAGAACTATCATCGTATTCTCACATTCTGTCCTGTCTTCGCCCAACCCCTGCAAAACGAAATTGTCCAATGTTATCGATACCGTGTCTGACAGCACGCTGTCTTCGCAGGTATTTTTTGCAGTCACCCAATAATTGCCTGATTCGTTAACCGTTATATACGGCGTGTTTTCGCCGGTAGACCACAGGAACTCATCGAATATTCCAAACAGGTTATTTCTTAGGGTAAGAGCAGACCCATTACAAATCGTAGTATCCTTTCCCAGGTCTAATGTAATAGGAACTGTGCAAATTGTAGTCACGGAGTCGATGATGTTCGAAAACGAAAACTGGTAGTCGATTTCATTCAGAGTATGTGTGAATGAGTTTGTGGCAGAAAAATAACTGTATGAAGTATCATTCACCAGATTCATTCTCTGAATAATTGTATCGCAGGATGTCCTGTACAGGTCGTCCATCTTGGCAAAAAATATTCCATTGTTGTTGCCGGTATTTCCTGTAAGAACTGCCTCTTCATTATTATCAAAACAAAAATCTGCTGCAAATGTGATATCCTGGTCCGGACTGTTTAAACTCCCCTGGTATACCAGGTTCAGGTTCTTATCCAACTCAACAATTGTAGGATAGGTTTTTCCTGTAACGAAATGATTGAAAACGCAGGCGATGTTTCCATTGGACTTTTTGACCATGCGTGGAAGAAAACCTGTATAGTTTACTTTTTTGGTTTCATTAACAAGCAGGTTTCCTGAAAAATCAATTTTATGAAAATAAGCCAGGCCATTTGTTGTATTTATTGTAGTAAAAACATAACCGCTTGCAACTTCAACCGGAGCGTAATAGTAATAGCCCGAAGGAGAACCGCTTCCTGTTGTCCATTGTACGTTTCCATCCTTATCGGTTTTTATGAATATCCCACCCGTTCTCATCAGGGTACCATTGTCGCTTGTTAAAATAGCCCTGCCCCAGATGACTCCATGATCGTAAAACCTGCTCCATAATAAGTTGCCATTGCTGTTCATCTTAACCAGCATGGTATATCCCTGTGAGTTCGGATTCGAAACATTAGAATAAAGAAACAGGTTGCCATTGGTATCCTCGAAAACGGAATATGAGAACTGGTCGTAAAAAAAATCTTCGTAGGATTTACTCCAAAGTATAAAACCAGTCGCGTCGAGCCTTGTAACGACACTCGATGAAAGATTTCCTTTTAACATGCGTGTCAGTAATAAAAATCCTCCGGTGCGGAGTCCAATAAAATCGGTGAGACTTACATTTTCATTTGGAATATCGTACTTTTTGCACCATTCAATTTTACCGCAGGAATTAAATTTCGATAAAACCAGGCTGTCAGCCGACAATATAACCCAGCCGCCATCCCGGGTAGATTGTATTTTAATTACTGAGCCAAAGGATGAGTTATAATTTTTTCTGATGAATTTTTGCTGCGCAGAAACAGTGAGGCATAATATGAAAAGAAATAAAAATGGGATTTTTTTCATTACGATACAATCAAATCAAAGCGCATTGTTGAGGAGACAACACCGCACAAAGTTATTTACTTTTCCCGTGTTTAGCTGAACTTTAACAACCATATTAAGAACGAACCGGCGTCAGTATAGAACGCTTTTTAGAAGAGCACTACTTCATCATTTTGCATCGGAATAATTACATCAATCCCGAATTCATCTTTGATTTTCACGCGAAAGGCTTCGCGTGCATTTGCTTCTCCATGGACGAGGAAAATTTTTTCAGGCTTTTTAATAATTGCATGTATCCATTCGAGCATTTCACCCTGATCGGCATGTGCAGACAGGGAAGAAATCTCCCGGATGTTTGCAAGCACTTTCAGGTATTTCGAAAATATTTTTATCTCTGAACAACCTTCTTTGAGCGCGCGACCGCGGGTGCCCTCAGCCTGGTAACCTACAAGTAAAATTGTATTACTCTTGTTCCCGATATAGTTCATCGCGTATTCCAGCACACGGCCGCCGGTAAGCATGCCACTCGCTGCTATAACAATCTTAATTTTCTTGTCGTCGATTGTACGCCTGGTGTCTTTGAAATCAGTGATTATACGAATATCGTTAAATACGGAATTACATTCTTCAGGACTGAGCTTGTGCCATTTTGGAAACTTGCGAAGTACATGAGTTGCACTTGCCGCCATCGGACTGTCGAGATAAACCGGTACCTCCGGAATGCGGATTTCCTTTTTGAGTTCATTGATGATCTCCATCAGTTCCTGCGCACGGCCAATAGCGAAACTCGGTATCAGCAGATTTCCATGCTCCCTGATACAGTCGTTGATGACATCCGACATTTCATCTTTTGGAAGCACGGAAGTATGATTCCTGTCTCCATAAGTACTCTCCATGATAAGATAATCACAGGAGTCAACAGTCATGGGTGGATTCAGCGTTTCGGAATTTTTTCTTCCAAGGTCGCCAGAGAAAACAATTTTTTTACCGTAACACTCGAATTCCACGAACACAGAGCCAAGAATGTGTCCGTTTTTCCTGAACCGGAATTTAATGTTTGGACTTATCTCCTGCCATTGATTGTCTTCTGCGGTTTCAAAAAACTTAACACAGTATTCGACATCTTTAACCGTATAGAGTGGAAGTGAAGGATTGTGTTTAGATATCCCCAATTTGTTTTCCCTTTCGGCATCCTCTTCCTGAATTTTTCCCGTATCAAGAAGAATGATTTCGGTTAGATCACGGGTAGGGGGAGTCATTATTATTCTTCCTCTGAATCCTGATTTTACCAGCAGAGGAATATAGCCGCAGTGATCCAGATGTGCATGCGTGAGAATAATCAATCCGATTTCTTCCACTGATACCGGAAGCGGCTCACGGTTCTTCTGTCGAAGCGATTTTATTCCCTGGAAAAGTCCGCAGTCAACTAAAATATTTTTCTCAGGGGTCTTTAACAAATGTTTGGAACCAGTGACAGTTCCTGCGGCACCTAAAAATTGAATCGAAACCATGCTGTGTTTATTTGCAGACACAAATAAACACAATTATTTTTCAGCAGGATTAATTTAAATACGAATGCGTTTTTTCAACCTGGCCATGGTTATTCTTTGCGTCTCTCAGGGTACTGCTGTCAAAACCATATAAGCCGATGTAGCCGCTTTCTTTAAAACCGATGACATCAAAACTCAGAATATTGGTCTTTAAATTTACAGACATGGAAAAATCTGCATCGGGATTAAGAATGCTTGGATTGACATCCAGAAAATAATTTGGCAGGTATTCGTTCTTGTGATTGATCCAATCGTGAAGCCATTCAAACGAGGCGTGATTAGCATAGAGGATCTTACCATTTGTATCAATCTTCAATACGGGAAAATTCGATTCATCCGGGAATGAATTATTGATGGACGATACTTCAGTGACTTGATCTGTAGTTTCAAACAAATCTGAAGGAGTAGAGAATATCATTCTTTGTTGATTTTTGTTAGATATTACTTTAACAGGTTGTGAATTTCTGTATCAAATTTGCATTCACAATGAAATTTTATCTTCAGTTAATTTCTTCATGATTGAAATTGAATGAGGAGACATGAAGCAACCAACACTAAATTTAATACGAATATATTTAATGATCCGGATAAATGACCTGATTGAAAAAATTTTGAATATTTTGTGACAATACCATGATGAAAGTCAAAAGTCAAAAGTGCGTGGGGCTGGAGATTCTATAAGCCATTTGTTATACCTATATGTTACTTGTTTATAATTTATGATCTTCTCCCGGTAAATATGATCCCTGGCAGTTAGTTTTATGATTTGTATCATAACTCTTCAAATTATTTGATATTAATGTTACACATTGATTGGATTTAACTTAAAATATGGTAATTTTTTCTTTGAAGGCACATCCTGAATAAATGCGAAGACGATTTAAATACTACCGCATCATCTGGATGAGGCATGATTTACCTGCAGGCATTTCTGTGTTTCTGGTGGCATTACCCCTTTGCATGGGAATCGCGCTTGCATCGAACGCACCATTGTATTCAGGATTGATCTCAGGAATTATAGGTGGTCTTTTGGTTTCATTAATCAGCGGTTCCAGCCTGAGCGTATCAGGACCCGCCGCAGGATTATCCACTGTTGTGGCCGCTTCGATTTTATCATCCGGAGATTTCAGAATTTTTTTACTGTCAGTGCTTGTAGCAGGATTGTTTCAGGTTCTGCTTGGCTTATTAAAACTCGGCGCCATCGCAAATTATTTTCCGTCGTCTGTCATCAAGGGAATGCTGGCCGCAATTGGAATCATCCTGATCTCAAAACAGATTCCGCTCGCCCTGGGATATGATCAACCTGATTTCTGGACCAGTGGTTTTCCGGGACTGTTCTCAGAAAGGAATTTCCTCGGAAGCATTCAGGAATTCAATCATCATCTCTCCAGGGGTGCCATTTTGATAACTTTCTTATCGCTGACAATACTCATTTTGTTGCAGCAGACCTTCTTTAAAAAATATAAATGGATCCCGGCAGCAATAGTTGTTGTAGCCGCCGGTATTTTTACCAATATGATTTTTACCAATGCTGCCTCCGCTTATTCACTGAAGCAAACGCAGCTCGTCTCCATACCTTCCGGTATTTTTTCTGATATTATGCTACCGGATTTTTCCAGATTATTTTCGGAAATGAATATCTGGAAAGATGGAATTGTAATCGGTTTGCTTGCGACCCTCGAAACACTGTTATGCATCGAAGCCATAGACAAACTTGACAGTCACAACAGGATTACGCCGGTAAACAGGGAGCTCGTGGCACAGGGAATTGGAAATATGACTTGCGGCCTCCTTGGCGGAATTCCGATAACAGCAGTCGTTGTGAGAGGCGCCGCCAATGCTGACGCCGGTGCCAGAACAAAAATGTCGTCTTTCACGCATGGTATATTCCTGTTAATATCTGTTTTACTGTTTCCCCTTTTATTGAGTACAATACCTTATGCCTCTTTGTCGGCCATCCTGCTGGTCACCGGCTATAATCTGACTAAACCAAAACTGTATCGAAATATGTGGTCGTTGGGGAACAAACAGTTCATTCCATTTATTCTTACGATCATCGTTATTCTTTCGACGGATTTATTGATTGGGGTTTCAATAGGTTTATTGATTTCGATCTATTACATCGTTCAGAATAATTTCAAGGCTGAATACAGAATCACTAAAACGATGCAACATGAAACAGAAGTGTACCTGATAAAATTAAATAGCAATGTCACTTTTCTGAATAAAGTTAAATTACGTAAGGCCCTCGACCAGATTCCCGAATACAGCATTCTGACAATCGATGGAAGCGAATGTAACTTCATTGACTACGATATTCTCGAAATCATAAGCGAATACGGGAGCAAAGCACATGATAAACACATCGAGGTCCACTTGAAGAATATCGAAAAAGTAAATATCAGGGCAATTCACTAATCCCTCTTTTTCATTAATTTTACTGAATTATGTGAAGTAAATCGTTCGCAACAGAGTGCAGGGATAGTTGGAATTATTGTCCCTTTTTGTTTCTCAGGTTCCTATTATAATTTTTGCTTTATTAATGACAATAGATTAACATATTTTTTTATATTTGGTGTCAGGGGATTATTATTTGTATTTGAATGAATGTCAGATTATTTTAAAAAGTAACTCTTCCCAATTTCTAAATTTATAATTCACCGAACACATGAAAAAACTATTTTTTCCAACGAGTCTTTTAACGGGAATAAAAATCGCATTTGTATTCTTCATATTTCAAACACATGTTCAATCACAAGTGTTGCAGATTTCCGATTTTGTATTATTCGCCGGCTCTGGCGCGTCCGGTACTTCGAATCCGCCTTCACCGGGCTGTGGAGTATATGCCAGTTCCTCAATAACGATTTCCGGCGGTTCAGTTGGAAGCAATGTGTTTTTTCAGACTTCCGGAGCTTGTACAATTAATGCGAATATTTATTCAGACGGGAAAGTAAAGTTAGGCAACTCCAATAGCGTCAGTGGAAAAATATCCGCAGCAAATACCGCAGGATTGTCAGGATATATTCTCAATGTGGGTTCCAATGCAAATCTGGGAGGAAACATTGATGTAAATGGAAACGTAGTTATTGGCGGCGGTACAGTTACAGGAAGAGTTACTCATCCTTCCGGTACTACGTATACCGGTCCGTTTCCGGCTGGAGGAGATGTTACTGGTCCACCATCACTTCCAACATTACCTTCCTTACCACCCGTCACTGTATTTCCTCCTGCCGGTTCAACAAACATATACTCTTCACAAACGATTTCACCCGGAGCTTATGGTAACGTAATCCTGAGCGGAAATAAAACGATTACTCTTTATGGACCGGGGGTTTATGTATTTAACTCATTGCGTTTTTCCGGTGGACCAAGTACGCTTGCATTTAATTTTCGAAATCAATCCGGAAATTATTTTATCTACGTTCATAATGATGCTGATCTTGGCAAACTGAAAGTGACAATTTCCAATGGTGGAAACGCATCGCGTATTTATACAGAAGTTCACGGACTTGGCACCACCACTGCAAACAGCAACACTTCATTCGTCATTGCCAACGGTTCATCCGGCGGTGGTTCCAAATGGAGCGGAACCGTGTATGCTCCGTATGCTGCAATAAATATCGGTTCTGGCACGGGCTCAAGCAGTCTCACGGGTGCACTCATCAGTGGCACACAGGTAAATCTACAAAGCGGCGTAACTTTAAACTATGCTCCTTTTTCCTGGTGCATTCCTCCAGTGGCAAATGCAGGAGCAGATGTTTCATTTTGCGGTCCAGGGAGTGCAACGATCGGTTCACCTGCTGTTGCCGGTAATTCTTATTCCTGGTCTCCTTCAACAGGGTTAAGCAGCAGTACTGTTTCGGATCCTACCGTCACAAAATCCACTGCCGGCACAATCGTTTACACAGTTACAGTTACTAATTCATCCGCCACATGTTCAGCTTCCGACCAGGTCTCGGTTTCTGTAAATCCGGTACCGGTTGCAGACGCGGGCAATGATGCATCCCTTACATGCGATGATCCAACTGTTCAATTATCCGGAACTTCAGGTTTGAGTGGTGCCGATTTCAGCTGGACAAGTTTCGACGGAGGAGCCTTTCTAAACGGAAGTAACTCTGCCACTCCCACGATCAATGGTGAAGGAACATTTGTTTTAACGGTTACAAAGGCTTCCACAGGCTGTTTCAGCAGAGACACTGCGGTCGTTACCCGTATACCCTGTGTATTGCCTTATTACCCGCCACCTGCCGGAGGAAAAGTTCAGGATAAAATTGGTGCCGAATTGAATTCACTCTTCCACAATTATGGTGTGATCAATACGCCGGCAAATAATATATTTGTTCTGGGTAACGACAGCGTTTACATTGAAGTCATCGCCAGAGAAGGGGAGTATGCTAATTTACTTTCGATGATTCAAACTGCTCCTTACGGACTGACTGACCTGATTGATAATGGCCCGAATACACTGATCATCTCAGGTAAATTTCCTGTTTCTCATTTATTGGATTTAAATTATCCTCCGATCGAACAGTATATCGATTATGCAAGACCGCTTTTTCCTGCCATCTCGAATGCAGGCGTCACTTTCACACACGGCGATATTGTACAACATTCTGACTTTGCCAGAAATGCATTCAATGTGAAGGGTGAGGGAGTGAAGGTTGGTGTTATCTCTGACAGTTATAATACCATCATTGGCGATCCTGCTAATACGGATATTGTAAACGGTGATTTACCCGGTATTGGAAACCCGGATGGAAACCTAACGCCGGTGCATGTTCT
The DNA here is from genome assembly GCA_964595205.1 of uncultured Flavobacteriales bacterium. Lineage (GTDB taxonomy): Bacteria > Bacteroidota > Bacteroidia > AKYH767-A > 2013-40CM-41-45 > JADKIH01. The sequence goes on from CAZQOQ010000037.1 coordinate 34,645, forward strand.
GCAGGATTATCCTTATGGCAGGTTATCCGATGAAGGCCGTGCCATGATGCAAATCGTTCACGATATTGTGCCTAAGGCAGAACTCGCTTTCAGGACCGGATTTATCAGTGCAGGAAATATGGCCCAGGGAATCAGGGAACTTCAACAGGATGGTTGTGATCTGATTGTGGACGATGTTACTTTCATTACAGAACCGTTCTTTACTGACGGAGTTGTAAGCAATGCGGTCGACGAGGTAACTGCACTTGGTGTTTCTTATTTTTCTGCAGCTGGAAATTTTGGAAACAAATCTTATCAGAGTGTGTTTAATCCGGCAACCCCTCCTGCAAATGTAACCGGAATGGCCCACGATTTCGGTGGAGGTGATATTTTCCAGAGTTTGACACTCTCGCCGGGAACCTATACCATCGTAATGCAATGGAAAGATTCGGTGTATTCATTATTCCAGACAACCACCGGCACCCAAAATGACCTCGATCTTTTCCTTACTTACGATAACGGACAAACGCTCTTCGGCTTCAACCGTAATAACATCGGCGGCGACCCTCTCGAGGTGTTGCCATTCAACGTAACAGCAAATACCACCATAAACCTGATGGTTGTTCGCGCCTCTGGTTCACAGAATGTCGATTTCAAATACATTGTTTTCCGGGGCGACCTGGTCATCAACGAGCATAACACAGGTACATCTACAGTTGTCGGACAGGGAAACTGTGCCGGTGCCATGGCCGTTGGTGCGGCAAGGTATACACGTACACCGGAATTTGGAGTGTCTCCGGCATTACCAGAAACATTTTCTTCCAGTGGCGGAACACCGGTGAATGGCGTTGTAAGAAACAAACCTGATTTCACCGCACCTGACGGAGTAAATACAACTGTTAATTTCAGCAGTTTGAATATTGAAGGCGATGCATTTCCGAATTTCTACGGAACATCATGCGCAGCACCACATGCTGCAGGTGGTGCTGCATTGCTTCAGAGCGCAAAGCGGAAATTTTATAATCAGTCGATTTCTCCATCTGACATGAGAACGCTGCTGCAAAACACTTCGGTCGACATGGACGCTCCCGGATTTGATTTTAACACAGGATCAGGTCTGCTCGATATCGGAGCCGCAATGCTGACCATGGCAGCGCCTACACCGGTCATCAACACGCTGCAGGTGCCATCCGGAGTTACTCCTGGTGCTGTCACATTCGTTGTGACAGTGGATGGTGATTATTTTACCACTCAGTCAGAAATATTATTCAGAGATGATACACTTCCTACAACTTACATCGACGGTAGTCACATCTCGGCAACCATACCGGATTTCCAGACCGGTAATCCCCCAATTCAGGTTCTCACACCTTGTATCACTCCCGAATGTAAAGACGGTGGAATTTCCAATACGCTGTATTTCTTCAGTCCGGTGAAAAAGCACATTGAAATCACCGCCGACAACAAGAGTAAAAAATTCGGCGAGGCTCTTCCGGAGTTTACGGCTTCAGTGACCGTTGATGGTGTACCTCTGGCGAGTTCAGGCTACAGCATCTCCGACATCGGCCTCGACAGCCTGAAATTTATTTCTTCAGGAACGAGTACGAGCAACGTGGGAATTTATTTTATTAAAGCGCAGCTCGATACTGCCGCACTCGATGTCTCTTTCAAAGAATTATTCAATTACACTTTCGTAAACGGGCTGCTCACAATCGAGAAAATGGATCTGACTATCACGGCAAGAGATACTACTATCATCTATGGTGATGCGATCACAAATCTGCAATTCGATTATACCTATGATGATTCAAATATTGCCCCTGCAGATCAGGGCGCATTTTTAAATGCGCTTAAACTGGCATATGAATCTGAAATATCAAACACCCTTGCCTTTATGGACGACCAGGTTACGATAAATGCGAGAGGAGTTGCTAACTCTGACTTTATTAATCTCGGTTTCATGGCGAGCGCCAGGGGAGTTGCCAATGCCAGGGGAGTTGCCAATGCCCGTGGCGTAGCAAACAATATCACCGTTTACGATACCACCTGGCTGATCGATGTTTCTCCGGAAGCGATCTTCAATTACCATATCGATTCCATTCATACAACCCTTGCAAGTGCAAGAGGAGTGGCTAATGCAAGAGGAGTCGCCAATGCAAGAGGAATAGCCAATGCCCGTGGTGTCGCAAACGGCATAGCTACGGTCAACGCCCGCGGTGTCGCAAACGGTTCACCGGTGATAAACAGCACTTCAGTTGGTGACGGTACGGCAGGCGAGATTGCAATTATCATCGATTCCCTCGATGTATATGCTCCCGCTGATGATACGATATTTACTTTCTTCCCGGTAAATTTAATTACCGGAATTACCTCGGGCGAACATTTCATCGTGCCTGCCGGTTTTCCGACAGGTAACTTCAACGTTACGTATGTATCAGGTTTGATAAACATAGAACCTGACACACTCTTTATCGATGCAGACGACAGCAGTCCGCTTTGCAATGAATTACCTGTCTTTACTTCTTCAATTACCGGCTATCACAACGAAGATTCAGCTGAGAATGTGTTTTCATCATTACTTGTTTATACGATCCTGGACAACCAGGACCAGGTGGTAAACGGAATTCCTGCCGGCGGCACTTACCAGTTAGTTCCTTCCGGTGCACAACTTTTCGCACCGGAAAATTATATACTCGAATATTCAAATGGTACGTTTGTTCAGCCGGACTTACTTACACTCACCGCAATTCCTGCTCAGCCACTGTGTTATGGCGAAACGGGTAATGTAATTTTAAATGCTGACGGCGGAACCGGACAATATACATTCGCAGGAACAACTGCGAACCTTTTACCGGGTAATTATGATTACTCTGTAACCGATGATAACGGATGTGTCGCCTCTGCATCGGCAACGATCGACAATCCTCCTTCGGAACTGACATTAACGGCGACTCCATCGCAACCATTATGCTTCGGACAAACAGGAAGTGTTGCATTAAATGCTGATGGAGGAGTGGGAGGATATATTTATTCAGGCACAACCACGAACCTTTTGCCGGGTAATTATGATTACTCTGTAACCGATGATAACGGATGTGTCGCCACTGCATCGGCAACGATCGACAATCCTCCTTTGGAACTGACATTAACGGCGACTCCAACTCAACCATTATGCTTCGGGCAAACAGGAACTGTTGTATTAAGTGCTGATGGAGGAGTGGGAGGATATATTTATTCAGGCGCAACCACCAACCTTTTACCGGGTAATTATGATTACTCTGTAACCGATGATAACGGATGTGTCGCCTCTGCATCGGCAACAATCGACAATCCTCCTTTGGAACTGACATTAACTGCGACTCCAACTCAGCCATTATGCTTCGGGCAAACAGGAAGTGTTGTATTAAATGCTGATGGAGGAGTGGGTAGTTACATTTATAGTGGACCGGTTGCCAGTCTTTCAGCAGGTACTTATAATTATTCAGTATCAGATGCCAACGGATGTGTGGCAAATGCATCAGCAGATATCGATGATGCTCCTCCACTTCTGACGTTGACTGCAACACCTGTTCAGCCATTGTGTTTTGGCCAGACAGGAAGTGTAAGTTTAACTGCCGACGGTGGCGCTGGCGGTTATGCATACAGCGGCGACGCTACATTGGGACTTGTTTCCGGTGAATATAATTATACTGTAACAGATGCAAACGGGTGTACTGCATCCGAATCGGCGACTATCACTGTTCCTTCAGAGCTTACGGCACCTGTTAGTTCTTCACCATCAGACTGCGGCCTGAGTACAGGAAGCGCTTCTGTTTCACCTTCCGGAGGTACATCTCCATATACTTATTTATGGACACCGGGATCCGCAATTTCACAAAGCATTTCAAATATCTCAGCAGGAAATTATTCTGTTCTTGTTACAGACGCAAACGGATGCACTTTCGTTGCCGGTATCAGTGTGGGAGCTTCCGGATCGTTGCCGGCATTACCGGTATTTGATGACTGGGATAATTCAAGCAATGAAAACCCAACCATTGCCTGCGGAGGAAATTATTACGATTTTGAACTGGATCCTATGGCGAATGTTTTATCATTCACATGGACAGCTCCGCCGGGGGCAGTCATTTCAGACCGATGTGGCCATACCGGCAATCCGTTAACTACTACTCAGTCTGCATATAATTTCTGCGGATATGCCTGTTTTCACCCCGAAGTGAAAATAACTTTCCCTTCCGGTTTTGTTTCAGGTACTGTTACAGTATTTGCGACAAACGCCTGTGGCAATGGGCCTGCGGCCTCCTGGCCTGTACGCTCACTCCCGGATCCTGCCGGACCAATCAGTGGACCAACTACTAACGTCTGCAGAACAAGCGGCAATGTATATTCGATCCAGCCGGTGGCAGGAGCCACATCATATTTATGGACAGTACCATCGGGCACATCAATTACATATAATAACGGCACTTCAATCAAGTTAACATATGGAAGCAATTTTTCAGGTACAGGAAACATTTGCGTAAAGGCAAAGAATTCATGCGGTTCAAGTGCGCAATCCTGCTTGTTTGTTTCTTCATCTGTGCCTGCTCAGCCGGGTTCTATTTCCGGCCTCACCTCTGTATGTAAGAGCCAGACAGCAGTTGTGTATTCAATTTCCCCGGTCAATGGCGCGACTTCATATACCTGGACGATCTCCGGAGGTGCAACGTTCGTCGGTTCGACATCGGGAACTTCTGTCACTGTTAAATACACAACTGCTTCCTACAATTCAGCTACGCTCACTGTAAAGGCAAATAATATTTGCGGCTCATCTTCTGCAAGATCACTTTCAATTTCAGTGAACAGATATTGTCGCGAATTATACTCTGCTGATGGTTCTGTTATAATTTCTGATTTGACTGCCTTTCCAAATCCTACTTCAGGAAAACTGACGGTTTCGTTTTTATCAGAGACAAACGAAAAATACTCGATCAGGATAATAGACGTCCTGGGACAGACCATTAATCACTATGAAAGTAATGCCGTCAATGGTTTAAATTCAAGGGAATTTGATTTAAGCCAGGTTGCCAAAGGAATATATTACGTGCTATTTGAGAATAATGATGAAGTAACTCAGACAATCAGGATAGCCGTGCAGTAAATTTTAATAATTGAATTTTCGGAAAGAGCCGTCCTGAACTCAGGCGGCTCTTTCCGTTTTTATTTTTGAATAAATATTAGTTGTTTTGATAAAGGTTTGCAATCTTGCTTTACCAATGAAAACACTGAGGAACATTTTTATACTTTTTGCATTGTTTATTTTTGTTACGATGCAAGGGTATTGTCAGAATGAACCCACCGACAGCCTGAAAAATTTATTGACTGCAATGAAGCAGGATTCCGTTCGGGTCAATACGTTGATTTTACTGAGCAGGAAATATCTGGGCACTTCACCTTCAGAGGCAAAGAAGTATGCCGATGAAGCCCTGAAACTGGCTGATTCTATTGGTTACAGGAACGGACAGGCATATTCTTTAAAGAACCTTGGCCTCGCGGCAAATACCGAAGGAAATTACCTCGAAGCGATCGATTATTGGGAAAAAGCTTTAAAAATATTCGAGGCTTTGAATGACAAATCCGGCATCGCAAATATGGAAAATAATATCGGCCTTGTTTTTTTCAATAAGGGCAGCGATGAAAAAGCATTCGAGTATTATTTTAAGGCATTAAAGACTGCAGAGGAAATTAAAGACACGTTTCGTATCGCCACAACCTATCTGAATATCGGAGCCGTTTACAACAATAAAAAGGCTACGTATGATAAAGCCAAAGAGTATTATCTGCTTGCTCTTCCGCTCTGCGAAAGGCTGGGCGACAATCAGCTTCTGGGGACTGCAGCTGTAAACCTGGGTGAAATTTATTTCGCCGAAGGAAATGATTCGCTCACCCTGCACTATTACCTGAAATCGCTGAAGGCCTATGAAGGCACTCAGGATGCTCCTTACACTCTAAGCGACCTCGGCAAATATTATAACTCAAAGAAGGATTTTGCCAGGGCTATTTCGTACCATAAGCAGGCCTATGAACTTGCGAAAAGCCTGGATTCGAAGAACGACATGACAATTGCACTTATCGGTTTGGGTGATACATATTATGCAAATGGAGATAACCTTTCTGCGCTTTCTGCTTATACTGAAGCCGAAAATTTGTCTGAAGAGGTTGGTGCCATTTATCAGAAGAGAGATGCATACAAAGGACTTACACTCGTATATTCCAGATTGAAGGATCAGAATAATGCATTCCAGTACCAGACGAAGCTGATTGCAATAAAGGATTCAATCTACGATATCGAGACCGACAAAAAACTTGGCACCATTCAGTTTACATACGATCTGGATAAGAAGGAATCACAGATCAATATACAGAAACAGGAAATCAGCAAGCAGAAAATCGTCAGGAATGGTTTCATCGGCGGATTTGTTGTTGTGCTTTTATTTGCAGTTGTTTTTTTCAGCCAGCGGAACAGGATTTCCAAGGAGAAAAAACGCAGTGATGAATTACTTTTGAATATACTTCCGGAAGAAACTGCCGAAGAGCTGAAGTTGACCGGAAAGGCTAAGGCTAAAAAATTTGATATAGTGAGCGTGTTGTTCACCGATTTCAAGAACTTTACGCAGGCTTCTGAAAAACTTTCTCCCGAGGATCTGGTTGAGGAGATCAATCATTGCTATTCTGAGTTTGACAAGATCATTACCAGGCATGGCATCGAAAAGATCAAAACGATTGGCGATGCATACATGTGCGCCGGCGGACTTCCGGTTGCAAACCAAACGCATCCGTTCGATGTCGTCAGTGCCGGCCTCGAAATGGTTGAGTTTATCGAGAAGAATAAGAAAGATCGAATGGAGAAGGGGCAGCCTTATTTTGAATTGCGGCTGGGTATACATACAGGACCTGTGGTTGCAGGCATTGTTGGAATAAAAAAGTTTGCATACGATATCTGGGGTGATACGGTGAATACCGCTTCACGTATGGAATCTTCCGGCGAGATCGGCAAGGTTAATATCAGCGGAGCCACATACGAACTGGTGAAGGATAAATTTAAATGCTCCTACAGGGGAAAGATACAGGCCAAGAATAAGGGTGAGATCGATATGTATTTTGTTTCCTGATTTTTTATTTGATTTTAACCGTGGGGGTGAAGCAGTCGTTCAATTGCTGAAACTTCGATGATACATATATTTTGCCCCGGGGGCGCCCAGCGAAGTCGCTGTGCCTGTTTGTTCCTGTTTTTTCAATCCGGTAAATTCAATGGAGAATAAAAATGGCTGACGCCATGCATGTGACCCCTTCTTTTCCCCACATGCATGGCTATCCGCCGGCTGACGGACAGCAGATCAAATACACGAAGGACCAAATTCCAAAAAAGAGTTCCAACCGCACATATGGTGTTTCTTTTATTACAACCGTTGCACGAGAAAAACTGACCTCTTCCATCCGGAATAATGCAATTAAAATCCCGGGTTATTTAAATCGCAATTCTATTAAAAAGCAGTTGCTGACTTTCATCCGGTTTGCTAACTGTAAATTAAACTTGATGATAAATTTTAATGAACTTTAAAAAATGAGGAAAAGCGGATTGCAAATAATCTATAGAGTGGATTTCCTTTTCTGAATCATATACAGCGTCAACAACCATTGATCAAACGAAGGTTTAAAGCTGTAAATATTGTTATTGACATCTTTAAAAGTTATGCTGTTTTTCCGGAATTCTATCTTCGGTTTAGAATAAATTAGAACCTTATCAGTCGTGTTGATGACTTCATAATAATCCATCGCTTCGTTTAAAAAAATAATTTTGAATCCCGAGGATACATTGCATTCAATACGGAACTGCTCGTTTCCCATTCCATGATTAAGAGCATTTCGAAGCAGAAGGCTGATAGCCTGTAAAGAGTACATAGGTCTTGTCTCTGATTGCATAGTCGTCATGTGTTTTATTTTAATATAACAAGACGAATTATTGATTACGAGAAAAAGTTCCGGTAATATTTTAAATACTGATTCCCAACTATATTATTTTTTAAAATGATTGTTTTATAATCAGACGGAACAAAATATTCCTTTCCTCAAATACTAAATGATGCTATAAGAGTTTTTTAGAAATTGCTACAGCAGATTCCAGGGAAAGAGAGATCATAGCCTGGAGGGAACGTTCACGCTGGTCGGCGCTGATACTCTCGTGAGTAGGGATGATGTCGGAGATAGTGAGAATCGTAGCAGCCATTTTATTCAGGTGTTTGGCATTTGCAAAGAGAGCGAACGCTTCCATTTCGACAGCAACACAATTATTGTCGGCAGCAATCTTAGGCAAAGCAGGAGTACTTCGGTAGAAGACGTCGCTGGAATGAATGTTTGCAGATATTAATTTCTGTTTCGAATTATTGGCTACATCGTTGATGATGCTGAAGGCGGCACCCTGGTGTTCGAAGTGATCATTGTCAAAGCCGAAGGCGCATTTTGCATAGGTAGATTCGCTGAAAGCCTTATCAGCGTTTATTACATCGAAAAGTTTTAAGTCGGTTGAGTATCCTCCTGCGGTTCCGATGCGAATGATACACTGAACATTGTATTCATTGTATAGTTCGTATGAGTATATGCCGATGGAAGGGCAGCCCATTCCACTGGCGCCGATAGTTACCGGTATTCCTTTGAAAGTTCCGGTAAAGTACAAGACATTGCGAGTGTTATTTACCTGTTTCGGATTTTCCAGGAATCTTTCGGCGATGTACCTTGCACGAAGCGGATCGCCTGGCATGAGAACGATGGGTGCAATTTCACCGGCTTTGGCACTGATATGAATACTCATTTTTTTATGAAAATTTTGACCAAGATAATTTATAAATATAAAAATTCACAAAGCCTGACCGGGTGGAGCATACATACATTTATCAATTATTTAATGCTCCCTGTTCTATCCATTTCAGGATAAGATTGCTTTTACACTCGTCCAAATTACCGGTTGGTGGCATTGGTTGAGTTGTTGATATCATCTGAGTATAAAGAACACTAATCTCCGGTTTTGAGGTGTTAATATATCCTCTTCCAGGCAAATGTAACTGATCGTATGCTAATGAATCTTCCAGATTGAGATTGCCTTCCGGATGACTTCCTGAATGGCAACCTGAAGTACTGCAATGGGACCGGAATATCGGTAATACATCCGCGTTGAATGAAACAGTATCAGGAATTATTCCTTCACAAGGTTCGATGTTAAGTTTTCTGTATGTGCAACCAAAAAAAGTAATGCTGCCAATCAATATGATAAGCAGCATTACCTTAAAATGTTTTGCAATTAAAGTCATTCAGCAACCTTGAAATTATTCAATAACAATTTTATTATTGATGACTCTCTTATTTGTTGTAATCTTCAAATGGAATATTCCCGCCGCTTGCTTAATTGAAAACAGCTCCACATTTTTTCTGTATTCAGAAACAAGTTTTCCGGTATTATCATATATCTCAACATTGATTACTTTCTCTGATGTATTATCAAGCAGAAGTCTGAAATTTCCATTGCCTGGATTTGGATAGATACGGATTCCTGAATTTGCGTCGAGTTCATTTATTCCCAGTGGTGGTAATTCGGATAAGCCCTGCGAATACAAACTATTATTTGGAGTAGTGGTGAAGAATCTTGTTGTTACATATGAAAGCTTGTTCAGATCTGCATAACTCGGAAGGTTGAATTGAGTTCCGCCTTCAATCCAGGTTGAGCCATTGTCTGAGGTGGCAAGGACTTGTCCTCTTGAACTCGCATATACATATCCTGCATAAAAGCCCATTGCCTGCACCTTGCTTCCGTCAAGGCCAATCATCGTAGTGAACGGAATTACAAGAGCAGAAGTTGCACTCCAGTTAATGGTTGAATTATCTGAAACAAATACGCCATTACCGTCCGTTCCTGCAAATATTTTATTCTGATCATTGGCAGTTACAGAAGTGACATTCAGGTTTGTTAATCCTGTATTGATTTGCGTCCAGTTGCCTGACGACTCAGGCCGGGTATACACTCCGTCGCCCATTGTTCCAAGCAGAACATTTCCATTGTAGAAAGCCATTGATGTAGGTTGAACGCCCGGAGGCAAACCAGTTTGAATCAAAGTCCAATTGTTTATAAGATCCGATTGAAAAATTTCTCCCGCTGAATTTACGTGGTATACATAACTGGCACTTGCTATGACTTTTTTTACATTCATATTTGTAACTCCTCCATTAAAATTTGTCCAGGTCAGGCCGGTATCCGGGCTTATGAAAATTCCATTGTTCATCGTTCCTGCAACAAGAACAGATCCGAATAAATCAATATCATATACATTCAAACTGTCTGACAGGCCTGAATTTGCCCTCGTATAGTTTGTGGCCAGGTCCTTACTCACAAATACACCCTTTTCGGTTGCCGCTACGACCAATGTCGTCCCGCTGCAAACCATTGAGTGCGCAATAAGGTTATTGAAACCGTTGTTAAACAGAGTCCAGCCGATTGAAGAAGTTGGTGATTTGAAAATACCTTCTCCGGATGTCCCGGCCACCAGGGTAGCCTGGGATGGCAGGTAAGCGATCGCCTGAATATCCATAGTAGGAATTGAACCATTCTGACTTGTCCAGTTTAATGTACCAGTAGGAGAGGAAAACACACCCTGATCAGTTGCAATGTACCAGGCCGAACCATCATTGGTGATTGATTTTACCAATGCATTCACCGGCAGATTGGCTTGAGCCGAAACATAGGCCGGCGCACCCGTGATGCTTGCTGTTGCCAGGATGTATAAGCCAACGGTATTGTAAACCAACGCTTCGTCTGTGGTGCTATTATATGATATCGCTGTAGCTTCAATATCATCAGTACTGATATCGGTATAATCGAACCAGGTATGACCGCTATCATCGGAAGCCCACAATCCGCCGTCAGAAATCTGGATAATCCTGTTACCTGCCCAAACAAACCCGTTAACATCGTAATGAAGCATATTTGTATTGGAAGAATCCCAGGTTGCGCCTTTGTCAATAGTTTTGTAAACGCCATAACCCTCGATACCGGCAAGCAGGGTAATTGAATCAATTGCCAGCAATGAAGTAACATTATTTGAAGGCAAACCATTATTGAATTTTTCCCAATACCGATCGTTGCCATCGTAACCGGTAAATCTGTATATTCCACTATCTGTTGCTGCAAAGAGATAACTTCCTGTATGGGAAAGAGCATGAATGTTTCCACTCTTCAAACCGACAGGGCGTGGTCTCCAGGTTATTAATTGAGCGTTGGTGTTTTCGTATACTCCACCCGTATATGTTCCGACATAGATCATCGTGTCAATAACTGTCATACAACTCACACTTCCTCCATACGGACCTTTCGATCCAAAATGGGCTTCACTCACTGATATCATGGAAAACATCATCGTTATCCATGCGATTGAATTAATAGTAATTTTTTTTATTTTCATTTTTTTAAATTTTTTATAGGTTTATTATTCTGTTTTGAACATCTGCAACATGTTGCTGACTATTGCAGATGCTAATGGGGAATTGTTTTCAGCCGGCGTTGTAATAGACAGATTACTCTGATCATTCAATGTTATTCCATTAAACAATACATTGTAGTCAGCTACCAGATGAGCAGTTGAAGCCTGGTTTTTTACAATACTCAGATTGATTCCATTTACAATTACCTGATGATAGTTTGAATTGGTGCCGATATTATAAGTAAAAGGTACGGCACTTTGATTATGCGCTGCAGAGGTATCAATCATTCCCTGGATATTAAGGAAAACATAACCATCAGGCTGAGCTGTACTCCCAAACCACATATTGGGCCTGTTTAGAATAACGGAATCCGGTGAATTCAGGGGACTGGAAGCGTTAGTTGCAGAATCCAATCCGACATTAAAGCGGATGGTATTGTAATTTCCAACGGGAATTTCTCCGATTTCATAGAGTACATTTTCGAAAACTTTGAGAACCCGTTTACCGGAAAACCTGTAAACGCTGCCATCCAGCTTCACCATTTCAATTTCTGAAATGTACAAATCAGCTAAATTGATTGTTATCGATCTGCCATTGTTATCCGTATTTGGAATTCCGATGAGCTCACCAATGTCTATATCATCTATGTAATTATGCATGTGAAGTAACAATGTTCCTTTTTCTGTAACAGGATTAACAGGATTATCATTATCCTCATTGTCTTCATTACACGATGATAACAACACGAAAGCAAATACACATAGCAGTGAGATCACTCTCGCGAATTGTTTATTTATTATTACTGATTTCATTTGGTTTGGTTAAAATGATTTTGTTACTGTCGCAACGAGCATTGACTGATAGGATTGTTGAATGCCATTCACATTCTGATACACCGGTAAACCATATTCAAGTCCGATTTTACTTTCCCGGAGAAAACCTTTTGTGCCATAAAGATTAAATCCGGCAAGACCGTTTATCCTGGTTCCACCATAATTTTGTGGATTGGATGCGGGTTCGCTAAATGGATTTATAAGGTCGTCATTGCCTGAAATTTCAGTGGAATGAATTGCTTCACCCCGGATGGAGAAACTTAGCCATGATGATAAACTGTAAGTCGCCCATGCATTTACATTTATTTCGCTTCCCCAGTGATAGTCCAATGAATTATTAAATGGTCGAATGGTGCCGAGCAGTTGGAGACTATATGTTATCTTTTTTCCTCCTTTTAGCCACGTAATTCCCGGCAAAAGATCGTAAGAACCGGTACCAAGTTGCATCATATAACTTTCGTGTTCTCCCTGAAAGGTCGCATGTTCCCCCGCTTCGATTTTGAAATCTCCGGTCGGTAAACTTATGCCTAAACTTGCAACGAGCGAAGACCCAACTCCATTGTAAAGTTTGTACAATCCCAAGACCCTGATATCTCCCAACCCCGATGTTTTATGAACATGTGAAGTCGATGCTGATCCGGTCATGCCATTATGCATATGCGCTGATGAATATGAAATCATATCCATCTGTTGAGATAAATAATTGACCATAGTCATAATCGTCAAGCGTCCTGATACACCATACATACCCATAAGCATATGCATGTTCATTGTCATTTTCTGAGGAGACATCGAGTAATCTTTTTCAAAAATGTCTTCATCAGAAATCTCCTGAGTGCCTGTTAGATTATCCTTCATCACCATATTCATATAGGAATAACTCAGCATGAATCCGCCTTTCGGATGACTATGACTGATCATTACACCTGCAGGACTTTGATCAATAATTTGAGCTGGTGCCCAATAATTACAGACAAACACCATCACCATTATTAAATAATAGCTGAACTTCATTCTGATTTTGATTTTTTATTGAATACGGAAAAATACTCTTCTAAGATGGCGGCATAAAACACGCAGACTTAAAACTTTCCCGGAGCATTTTTATGCCGATCTGAAAGTTAAAGTAGAATATGCTTTAGAAGATTATTGCCGGTAAGGAGCAAAAAAAAATTAACAGGACGGCGGATGAAAAATTGAAAAGACAACTTCTGGAAATTGATGAATAATATAAGCTGTGTTGTATTTTGTTAAATCAGAAAATGCATTCCATGAAAACTGTTTCTCTGTTTGTGCAAACTGAATTTCCTGATGTTTATCTTTTACAGGAAAAACCGGAGATTTCTGTTGCTTCTCCTGCTCTTTCATTTCCTTCATTATTTGGCACTTTCCATGACAATGCATTTGAGGTTTTGTCTTGTTTTCGCATAGAACATTTGCATAATAGTCTATGTTACTCAGATAATGCAAATAGATAAAGGATTGCTGCATCGCACTAAATAGCAATGAAAAACTAATGATGTAAGCAATTCCCTTTTTGATCATTAAACCAAAGGTATATAAAAAATAAAGAACAAAGACTGCCGGCGTTTTAAGTTATTTCTTCATTCACTTACAGGTATAACTAAGGTTTGAGAGCCAGACGATTCAGAAAAATTATAAGGAATTCCTCCAATCACTCTTGTATTCCAGGCTGCACTGGTATCAAACCCTGTCATCATTATAAAATACTGACCGCAATGAAGTCCTGAGACATTCACATAGTTCTCATCTGCATTACCTGCGACTATCAAATCATAAGATGATGGATTGGGCCCGGGGAAGTCCACAGCATTGAATTTAAGGTATACTGTGTCGCGATAATTGGCGCTGCTATATATGGGCTGTCCGTGATGCTGTGGTTCGAAGCGGACCGAAAGATTTCCACCTGTACCGGCTTCACATTTATCACTCTTCTTGCAACTACCAATTAGTAGCAAATAGAATATGCTGGTAATGAAGAAAGTAAATTTATATTTTCCTGATATCATTATTGAAATGATTACAAAGGTAGCTTAAATGGATAACTGGTTGGTTAAAAACCTGCAAATTCATAAATAATTTAACAAAAGGGCTTACTTTTATGTAAAGTTAATTTCAGAAGACGTCTTTTATGAATTTACAGAGGTATTTACTGCTTTGTATATATATCCTATATCCCTTATGTAGCAGTGCGCAGTTTACTTCGGCGATAATCGGTGTGAATGGCCTTACTTGTTCTGCATGTACCCGTACGGTAGAAATGAGCATTCGTAAACTTGATTTTGTTAAAGATGTTGAAATGAATCTTGAAAATACAGAAGGGAAAATAATTTTTAAGGAAAATTCTGATGTTGACATTTCCAAATTAGCCGGGGCCGTGACAGATGCAGGATTTTCTGTTCGAAACCTGATTGCAAATTATATTTTTCATGATGTAATGGTCGGCAAAAACTTTTGTTTCAACGCAGGAAAATTCAAGATGCAATTTATAAGCGTACAGGAGAAAAAACTGAATGGCGAAGTTCCATTGATTTTTTTAGGGAAGGATTTTCAGTCAAAAAGTGAATTGAAGAAAGTGAAATCTTTATTAGAGGGGAAGTGTGTTGAGGAAACAGGTCTAATTTATTTTGTGACTTTATAGCATGAAATTTTACGTTTCACTTTTTTTTATTCTGCTTTTTTTAGAAACAGGATTGCACGCGCAAGAACTATTTCCTCACAATGAGCCGGCAAGCAGTGTCCCAAAAAATGTATTAGGGGTGCGATTGTTTTGCGAAACCTATGATGAATCGGGTACACAACGCTATATGGGGGCTTTGCGATTGATGTACGGACTCACTTCAAAATTTTCTTTAATGATGACTTCAACAATCAGTAATCACCATTCAGAATATTTACCCTCAGGTCTTGTTACTCATACTCACACAGGTAATCAAACCAATTATCAGACAGGTACATTTCAGCGCGGTTTGATTTATCCATACCGGTTCAACGGTATTTTTTTATACGGGAAGTACAGATTTCTTACTATTGATGGACAGAATAAGCATTTTCGGATGGCAGCATATGGAGAATATTCGTATATCAATTCAGCGCACGATGAAACAGAACCTAACCTGTTAGACGATACAAAAGGATATGGAGGAGGAATTATTACAACATACCTGAAAAAGCATTTTGCGGTTTCACTTACAACAGGCGTCATCTTGCCTGGTAAATATTCCGAAACAGTTCCTGACTTTTATGGAGGCGAGCAGTATACGGTTATTCAATATGGCAATGCTCTTAAATATAATTTGTCATTTGGTTATCTTCTGTATCCATTTGTCTATAAAAAATATTCCCAGACGAATGTGAATGTTTATCTTGAATTTATCGGAAAGAGTTACGGAACTGCGACTATTCATCAGAATGGTATTGAAGTTCCGCCACAGACGGACTTACTATTAAAAGGAAATTACATTGAAGCACATCCAGGATTGCAATTTGTTATCGTTTCTAATTTAAGAATTGAATTTTCTGTGGGATTTCCGATTGTCAATAAGTCTTATGCGCATTTTTACCCTGTATATATGTTCGGTATTCAACGATATTTTTTTCTGTAATTGAAGGAAAATTTCAATTCATTCTTTCGCCTTTTAACGGATCCGGTTAAAGCAGTTCGTGCCGGTCAAAAATTAATATTCATCAAAACTTTATTCCGGTAACACATCTTTAACTCATGTTGAATGTGAATTTGCAACAAGATAAGCTATGAATGGATTAAAAATATTTATCTTTGGGGGAGACAAAATGAATGTACGGGTTTTATTGCTTCTTATAATCTTTCCATTGCTTATCAATGCCCAGATTACTGATCGGTGTGGCGTTGTGCAGCACATGAATGATATTTATCTGCAAGATATTTCAAAAAAGACCAATCACGTCAATCAGGAACTTATCCTTCAGCAAAAGCTCCGGCAGCATAGCCTGGAAAGAATGGCTGCACAGTTTTATACCATTCCGGTGGTTGTACATATATTATACAACTCTGCTGATGAAAATATTTCCGATGCCCAGGTTAATTCTCAGATTGAGGTCCTGAATGAGGATTATTCCCGGATTAATTTGGATAGATCTCACACTCCTGCAGCATTTCGGTCAATTGCCTCTGCAACCAATTTTCAATTTTGTCTTGCCCATGTGGATCCAAATGGTCAAACGACCACTGGAATAGAACGCAGACAAACAAGTGTGGCCGAATTCCAGATTAATGATCATATGAAACATTATTCTACAGGCGGGCTGGATATGTGGGATTCAGATAAGTATTTGAACATCTGGGTGTGTAATCTCGAAAACAATATCCTCGGTTATGCAGAGATGCCAGACATCCAGCCTAGAACAAATACTTTCGGTGCTGTTATCGATTATTCTGCATTCGGCCGCTATGGCAGTGCAGTTTTCCCTTATAATCTCGGCCGCACATGCACACATGAAATTGGCCATTTATTCAACTTGTATCATACCTGGGGTGATGATGGTGGAACCTGTAGTGGTTCAGATTACGTCCTTGACACCCCTGATCAGACAGACAATACCTTTGGTTATCCCAATTTTCCAATGCTGGATTCATGTTCTCCTTTTTATCCGGGAGTGATGTTCATGAATTACATGGATTATACGGACGACAGAGGTATGAACATGTTTACATTCGAACAGGCTCAGCGAATGATCACATCAATTTCCCTTTACTTTCCCGGATTGCTTTCTTCAACAGTTTGTTTACCTTTAAGCACCAGTAGATTGAATACATTTTATGTTTATCCAAACCCTTCCGGATCATTTATAATTGATATGTCAGAACTGGGAATGGATAGTCGTTTACAATTAATGATAACTGATGTTGCCGGTCGTGCAGTTTATCAGAAAGAATATGCGCCGGAAGACTTACGAATCAGTCAAATTGAATTTGATAACCATGCCGAAGGTATTTACTTTGTTACGGTTACGGATGGAAATATTCAGGTTACGAGGAAAATTATTATTATTTGAAATTGAAAAAAGCTTTATCCATATTTTTTCTTTTTGTTTTCCTGTTTCCGCAGGTAACGGAGATTGCTCATCAATTTGAACATCGTAAAGATTCTCATTGTACTGAAGGAAGCATAGTGCATTTTCATAAGACGGAACATCATTGTCTTATTTGTGATTTCGTCAATTCTTCACTTTTTGATAATTCTTCTCCTGTTGTTTCAGTAATTAAGCAGGTAATATTTGAACGGCAGTTCCTTTTTCATTTTCAGATTTGTTATTCGGTTTCTCAGCTTACTCTTTCGCTAAGAGGACCTCCGGTGAGTTAACAATATCTCTGTTTTATACTATGGTAAATACTTAAGTACTTACCATTTAATTCATCATTTTCATCTTATAAATAATTAAACAATCATGAAAAAAGTTATATTCATTATACCTTGCATTATGTTATTCTGGCTGCATATTAACGCATCTGAAAATGCAAGTCTGAGTGGTAAAATTACCGACAAAAAAACCGGGGATGTATTAACCGGCGTTACGATATATATTCCCGATTTAAAAACCGGAACAACATCCGGAATAGACGGGACCTATGTGATAAAAAATCTTCCGAAAACAAAAGTTCTCGTCCAGGTTACCTTACTCGGCTACAAACTTATTGCAGAGCAGATAGATCTGAACTCTACGAGCATCATGAATTTTGCACTCGAAGAATCAATTGCTGAATTAAACGAAGTCGTAATCACCGGACTTTCAAAATCAGCCGAGAAGAACAGGACGCCAACTCCGATTTCAACAATCTCATCCATAAAACTAAAGCAATTATCAGCTTCAAATATAATTGATGCAATAGCTACTCAGCCAGGAATATCGCAGGTTACAACTGGTACGGGAATTTCGAAACCTGTGATCCGGGGACTGGGTTTTAACCGTGTTGTAGTCGTGAATGATGGCATCAGGCAGGAAGGACAACAATGGGGAGAAGAGCATGGAATTGAAATTGATGAATACACGGTTAATCGGGTGGAAATTTTGAAAGGGCCTGCGAGTCTATCCTATGGCAGTGATGCCATGGCCGGAGTGATCAATATGCTGCCGGCACCTACATTGCCGGAGGGGAAAATTTCGGGAAGTATATTAGCCAACTATCAGACGAATAATGGACTCATTGGAAGTTCATTTAATTTCACCGGTAATCAAAAAGGTTTTATTTGGGATCTGAGATATTCTAATAAAATGGCTCATGCATATCAGAATAAATACGACGGCTATGTATTCAATTCGGGATTCAGGGAAAATAATTTTGGCGGGATCGTCGGTATAAATAAATCCTGGGGTTATTCCCATCTTCATTTCAGCATATATAATCTCACTCCCGGAATTGTCGAAGGCGAAAGAGACAGTGCGTCCGGAAAATTTATAAAACCAGTTGCAATAGACGATAGTACAGAAGGGGAGGAGCTTGCAAACAACGACGATTTCACTTCTTATACGCCTCTCACACCATACCAGGAAATACATCATTACAAGGGTGTAATAAACAACAATTTTGTTATCGGTCATTCAAATTTGAAAGTAGTGGTCGGATGGCAACAAAACCGGAGGAAGGAATTTGCCGACATTTTGGATGAAGGAAATTATGGACTTTACTTTTATATGAACACAATCAATTATGACTTACGTTATGTGCTTCCTGAGGAAAATCAATGGAATATCTCTGTTGGTGCAAATGGAATGTATCAGCAATCTCTGAATAAGGGAACTGAATTTTTAATTCCTGATTATAATCTGATGGATATCGGAATGTTTATAATTGCTAAAAAAACTTTTGACAAACTCGATATTAGCGGAGGTGTGCGATACGATTCAAGAAATGATAAAGGAAAGGATTTATGGATTGATGCTAATGGCAAACGCACAGAAACACCGGATCAGACATCGTTGCAACAGTTCTCTGCTTTCAACTCTACTTTTACGGGAGTTTCGGGAAGCTTAGGAGCCACTTACCAGTTCAATGAGATATTATTTACCAAGTTTAATGTTTCAAAGGGATTTCGTGCACCTAATATAGCGGAGATTTCCGCCAATGGTGTCCACGAAGGTACCATCAATTATATAATCGGCGTACCTGGTTTGAAAGCAGAAAATAGTATTCAACTGGATTATGCGCTTGGCTTCAATTCAACCCATGTTACCGGGGAGGCTGACGTGTTTTACAATGACATTAGCAACTATATTTATTTACAGAAGCTGGAAAGTGTTTTTGGCGGAGATTCGATAACAGATGGTTTCAGCACGTTTAAATATACGTCCGGTCATGCTCATCTGTATGGTGGAGAAATTACGATTGATATCCATCCGCATCCATTAGACTGGCTGCATTTTGAAAATTCATTTTCATATGTTCAATCAGTCCAAACAGATCAACCCGATTCACTGAAGTATTTGCCATTCACTCCGGCTCCAAAATTTTCTTCTGAATTGAGGGCAAACAAAAAGAAATTGGGTAATCTTTTTGCCAATGCCTATGTTATGGCTGGAGTTGATATTTATTTTGATCAGAACAACTTTTATTCAGCCTATGGTACCGAGACTGCTACTCCAGGTTATACGTTGCTTAATTTAGGACTGGGATCGGATATAATGATGAAAAACAGGACGCTGTTTTCACTTTACATATCTTTAAATAATGTCACTGATGTTGGTTATCAAAGTCATCTCAGCCGGTTAAAATACCTGGCCGTTAATAATGTTACAGGGAGAACGGGCGTTTATAATATGGGAAGAAATATTTCCTTCAAGATTTTGGTGCCAATAGAATTTAAAAAGTAAAAATATTGGAGAATAGAGACTATGCAAAATATATTCCTGGGTGATTCCTTTGCACGATAA
The DNA here is from genome assembly GCA_964595205.1 of uncultured Flavobacteriales bacterium. GTDB lineage: Bacteria > Bacteroidota > Bacteroidia > AKYH767-A > 2013-40CM-41-45 > JADKIH01. The sequence continues at coordinate 54,888 of CAZQOQ010000037.1, forward strand.
AATAAACTCTGAAAATTGAAAATAAGTGTCAGAAACAGTGCGAGGAAACAGCCAAGGGGAGTATTCCCTTCCGGACTCGAACATGCAACCGTCCCGCGTTTAGAAAGCGCGGGATGGTTTATCCGGTAAAGCGACTGATATAAACTCTGAAAATTTAAAATAAGTGTCAGAAACAGTGCGGGGAAACAGTCAAATGAAGTGATCCCGGCGGGACTCGAACACGCAACCTACTGCTTAGAAGGCAGTTGCTCTATCCAATTGAGCTACGGGACCTTGGGAAAATCAGTGTGAGTTTGAGTTTGAGTGTATACACACCCAAACTCTACTCTCAAAGCTATATTCGTCGGGGTGGCAGGATTCGAACCTGCGACCTTATGGTCCCAAACCATACGCGATAACCGGACTACGCTACACCCCGAGTTGATTAGCAAATTTTTAATTAGCCAATTATCTAATTAGACAATAGCCTTTTACATTATATGTTATTGTTTTCATTTTCGGAAAACAATTTAATATTCATAAATAAAGAACTCAAATTAATTGCCTTTCTTAATTGGCTAATTGGCTAATTAGCTAATTGGCTAATTAACATATCGGCTAATTTGAGAGCAGCGGTGAGGGAGGGATTCGAACCCTCGGTACACTTTCGCGTACGACAGTTTAGCAAACTGTTCCTTTCGGCCACTCAGGCACCTCACCGGATTGCAAGGCCGGCAAAGATAGAATTTTGTCCTTTTTTAGCAAAAATTTGTTAAAAATTTATATTCTTATCCTAATGAGTTGAGCCTTAGTAATAGAAGGTCGATTTCCAAACCGTCGTATTGCCACTCTCGTCCGTAACTGTCAATTCTATCGGGTGAGTCTCATTCACGTCCATCGACTCTACATTGGCAATCAACAGGTCGTTTTTCTTGTCATACTCAAACAAATGCCACTTACCGTTTATCTTCCCGCTGTAATTCCTGATCTTCGAAAGATTATCCTTCACACGTATCTGCACTACTCCGCCGTACATTGTATTCATATCAGCCGGCACATAGTATTTTTCCACACTCGGCGGAACGGTATCCAGAACAATCGCAAAGTTTCCAAACTCATAGGTTTTTGCGTAAAGCATTTTTTCATTCCACAGATTTCCTATGGTTACCAGCGTTCCTTCATCGCTCATTTTTGCAATCACCGCTTTTATCTTCAGACTGTCAGGAATTTCAGAATTTGGCTTAATCCCGATCGTCATCGGCAATTGAAGTGGTTCATTAAAATTTCCAATCGTAAAGATATCCGAATAGTAAGCAGATTTACTCGCCTGCTCCTGGAAATCAAAATCCTCGTAGAATGCTCCGTCCGGAATCGAAACTTCCAACTTTGATTTTTGAATCGATAAGCCTTTATCATATGTAACACGGATGGTTCCCGCCGGTCGCTGAACATAAGGCTTGCCACGAAGCGTTTCATTCGTGGTTACTGTAAACTGTACAAAAGAAGTATTACCGTTGAAATCTTTTACAACTACTTTCACCTGGTGCGACCCATTCTCCGTAAAATTAATAAACCCTGTCTGCAACGGATCGCCATAAATATTCATCTTGTCACCCGGCAGCCTGTGACATCTTTCAATCTTCATTCCTTCATATTTTTCCAGCGCATAATCGATGTGTGCATTTGCATAACGCGTGTCATTGAAATTAAATCTGTCGTACTTCGTTGAAAACACCTGCTTGCCGTCTACGTAAAGCTCAGACGAGTAAATTCCTATCGTCGACATATTACTGTCAGCATAATCAGTCGCGTCAAATCCAAATCCCACACTTCCATACACCATCGGTATTTCATTATCGAAGATTTTATAGACGCCATTTTCAAGAGTCAGTTCATAAGTTATTGCCGAATCAGTTTTGTTCAGAATGCCGTTCTCACGTTTTGGGAAAACCCTGATAAAATGCAACTCCGGAGCAATGGTATCTTTCAACGGCAATCCAAACAATAGTGGATTGATTGGCTCTTCTGTTTTTTCATCGCGTATCTCAAAGTGTACATGAGGGCCTTCCGCACTGCCCGTGCTGCCGCTGTATGCAATAACATCTCTCTGCTTTACAATGAATTCTTCAGGTTTCAGATTAATATCCAATTCGAAAGTTTGCTTCTCATACTGAATTCTCCTGACGTATGAATTTAACTGCGCCATGAACTTTTGCAGGTGACCATACACGGTTACATAGCCATTTGAGTGAGTAACATACAATGCCTTTCCGTAACCATCTGGTGCAATTTTGATCCTTGATATATAACCATCGGCAGCCGCCATCACAGGTACTCCTTCCTCTTCTTCAGTGCCCAGATCAATTCCTGAATGGAAATGATTGCTTCGAACCTCACCAAACGAACCCGTCAGTGCAAGCGGGGGATCCAATGGAGCAATAAAAAAATCCTGAGGATAATTTTGCGCCTTGAGGAAAATTGTGGATAAAGTTAAAATTATAGCGAAAAAGCTGTTTTTTTTCATGAGATCTGATGTGGGTCGCAAAAATAAACAAAAGGAGGGATAAAAAAGAAAGGCCGGCTTTTATACCGACCTTTCTACCACACGAAAAACATGAACACAAAAACTATATCAAATAAACGAATAATTGTGCCATGAATTTTAGCCTTATAGAAGAGTGACAGAGAAATGACAAATGGATTAAGGAATCGATAGTTGCCTTTTTGTCGATTTAAGCTTTTGAAGTTCATGAAAGGTTCATTTTATTTCGGACTCACAGTGAAAATTAGCCTTATTTTAAAATCAAAACGGATTATCGGTAAATTTTCAAATATTACCTTTGGCCAAAATCAAATCTTAACGTATGCAGAAAATATCATTGGGAATTGGATCCCGTGTAAAACATCCTCAATTTGGGGAGGGTGTTGTGGTGCAGATTAAGCCGGAAGACTACCTCATAACTTTCATGCAGCATGGTATGAGAGAGATTGAGAGGACCTTTGATCAGTTTGAAATCATCGACGAAAACGATGCCGACAGCGACCTGGTTAGTCTTGCTGATATCGAAGTGCTGCTCGTCAACGTGATTAAAAAATACTCCGATCTGCAGGAACGTGTTGAAATCGGAAACAAGTGGACCGGCGGTACAATCGTACTGAAGCCCGGCGACGCTACTCTTAAATCCAAAGAAATTCCCATCGACGTTTTCTTCAATAAAATCGTCATGCTGCGTGACCGGCTGAGAGTGCTCGAGCAGCACATCAACAGCAATAAAAAATTAAACGAAGAAGATAAAGTAAACCTTCAACAATACATTACCCGTTGTTATGGTTCCCTTACCACTTTCAACGTATTGTTTAAATATACCACTGACCAGTTCGTCGGCGAAAAAGGCAGCAAGGAATAATTTTTTCCTTCAGGAAGATTAGCATGAATATTTTATCGGTTGAAAACCTTTCCAAATCATACAGCGAGAAAATACTCTTTGAAAATATCAGTTTCGGTATTTCCAAAGGTGAAAAAATTGCCCTGATTGCCCGGAATGGATCCGGCAAGACAACCCTGATGAGGATTCTTGCGGGTAAAGAATATCCTGATAGCGGGCTCGTCACTTATCGTAAGGACATTCGCATTGAATACCTCGAGCAGGAGCCTTTTATGGATCCTTCGAAAACGGTTCTTGAAACCATCTTCGACGACAGCAATGCTACTGTTCAGCTCATGCGGCAGTATGAAGACGTTCTGGAAAAAGTACAACTGCATCCAACCGATGATTTACATCAGGAACTTCAGCGGCTCTCCACTCTCATCGATAATGCCGGTGCATGGGATTACGAAGTGAGAGTGAGGCAGGTACTCTCCAAACTGAATATTCATCACCTCGATCAGCCGGTAAGGCAATTGTCCGGTGGACAAAAGAAACGAATTGCGCTTGCAAAAGCATTGATCGATTCTGCCGATTTATTGCTCATGGATGAGCCTACCAACCACCTCGATGTTGAAATGGTAGAATGGCTGGAGGACTACCTGACACGGTCGCAGCTTGCAGTATTACTCGTTACGCACGACAGATACTTTCTTGAAAACATCACCGGTAAAATTGTCGAGCTCGATCTGGGAAGATTATACATATATGAAGGAAACTACAGCTACTTCCTTGAAAAGAAAGCTGAGCGGGAACATAACGATGAGCTGGAGAAAGACAAGGCCCGCAACCTGATGCGTACGGAACTTGAGTGGATGAGGAGAATGCCAAAGGCAAGAGGAACCAAATCGAAGGCCCGTATCGATTCTTTTTATGAACTGAAAGAAAAAGCAGCCGGGAAGAAAAAAGACGATGTGCTTAGCCTTGATGTGAAAATGAACAGGATCGGAGGAAAGGTGATCGAGATGAAGAAAGTGTACAAGTCATTTGGAGAACTGCGAATATTAAATGGCTTCGACTATACATTCCGTACCGGGGAACGGATCGGGCTTGTGGGAAAAAACGGTGCGGGTAAAACCACATTTTTGAATTTGCTTACCGGCGACGATCAGCCCGATTCAGGGAAGATCAATACAGGAGAGACGATCGTTTTTGGTTATTATTCACAGACCGGACTTGATCTCAAAGAGGATAAGCGAGTCATAGAAGTTGTGAAAGACTTTGCTGACGTCATTCAGCTGAGTAACGGTACAAAAGTTAATGCTTCACAGTTTTTACAATTGTTCCAGTTTCCACCCGAAGTTCAGTTTACCTATTATTCGAAACTGAGTGGTGGAGAGAAGCGTCGATTGCATCTGCTGACTGTGCTTATTAAAAATCCGAATTTTTTAATCCTTGACGAGCCGACGAATGATCTAGATCTGCTTACATTGAACATCCTGGAAGATTTCCTTTTTCATTACAAGGGATGTCTTGTAGTGGTTTCACACGACAGATATTTCATGGATAAACTCGTAGATCACCTTTTTATTTTTGAAGGGAATGGGAAGATCAGGGATTACAACGGTCGTTATTCGGAGTACCGCATTGAACGTGAGCAGGAGGAAAGAGCAGATGCGAAGGAAAATAATGAAAAGTCAGTCGTAAATAAACCACAGGTTTCTATTAATGACTCACCGAAGAGAAAATTTTCTTATAAGGAAAAACTGGAATTCGAAAAACTTGAAAGAGAAATTTCGGAGCTTGAGAAGGAAAAATTATTACTGACTGAAAAATTAAGCAGTGGTTCCGGAAATCATATTGAGATAAATCAAATGGCAGTTCGGATGCAGGAGATTATCAGTGAAATAGATGAAAAGTCGATGCGCTGGCTTGAGTTATCGGAACTTATTTCCTGATCGGATGTGTTTAAATCACCGGGTCCCGGTAAGGTCGTTTTATTGATAAAATTGATTTTCTTTGCAGGAATGATAGGCAGGTATTTTAGGAATGAAGCATCTTTTCATGCATTTCGTTTCATCGATTTCAGGCGATTTATTTTTTCCAAGTTTATGCTTACGCTTGCGCTGCAAATCCAGTTTGTGGTGTTGAGCTGGCAGGTCTACCAGCTCACGCATGATTACCTCGCATTAGGACTGCTGGGATTATCTGAAGCGATCCCTGCTGTGGGACTTGCACTCTACGGAGGATATGTTGCTGACCGCAACGACAGGAGAAAGATCATCATCGTGGTCATGGCTGCGCAGTTAATTTGTTCGGCGATCCTGATGGCCATCAGCATATACTATGAAAAACATGCATCTTTTAAGATGTCAGCATTTCCCTTCTATGCAATCATGTTTGGTGTGGGATTGCTAAGAGGATTTTATAGTCCGGCCCAAATGCCTCTCATGACCCAGGTAGTACCGCGCGAGGCTTATGCTAATTCTTCTGCCTGGAACTCCACTTTCTGGCACATCGCAGTGGTTGTCGGTTCCGCCGGCGGTGGATTGCTGCTGGGATTCTTCGGAAAATTTTTTACTTATTCGATAGTCATCATACTCCTGCTTATCGGCCTCCTGCAGATCATCCGGATATCGCCGCAGCCGTTGCGTACGGTCTTGCGTGAAGAGGGTATGCTTGTAAGCATCAGACAGGGACTGAAATTTGTTTTCAGCAGCCAGTTGATTTTCGGGGCGATGCTGCTCGACCTGATTGCAGTACTCTTCGGCGGAGCAACGGCAATGATACCGGTCTTTGCAAGCGAAATCCTTCATGTGGGTGAACAGGGATTTGGATTTCTTCGCGCAGCGCCGTTTGTGGGTTCGGTGGTTATGGCGCTGTATATGACGAAGCACCCGCCGCTGAAAAATACCGGGAAAAAGCTGTTGATTTGTGTTGCCTGCTTTTCTCTTTGCATGATATTTTTTGCATTGAGCACAAACTTCTATCTCTCACTGATCATACTTGCCATCAGCGGAGGCTTCGACAACGTAAGCGTCGTTATACGATCCACGATTTTGCAATTTTACACTCCCGATGAAATGCGTGGACGAGTGGCTTCTGTGAGCACCATGTTCATCAGTTCGTCGAATGAGATCGGTGCGTTCGAATCGGGGTTTGCAGCAAAACTTTTAGGTCTGATTCCATCAGTCGTTATCGGAGGAGGAATTGCACTTGCCTCGGTAGGCGCAACGATGCTCGCAATGCCGAAGTTAAGGAAGCTTGAGCTGAAATGATTGTCGCGGCTCTCATTTTTCAATGTTATATCCCAAGAGTATTTCAAATTTCGACTGCACTTTTTTCGATATGAGATGATCATATGAAAATCTCTGTCCGGCTTTTATTTTAAGGGTGCCGGTTAATTTCAGAGAGATTGAATTTTGCACATCAAATTTGAATAATGATGTTTTGATGTTGCTCAGGAATGCTGTTGATTTGTTATCCCACAGAATGCTTTTAAGTATTTCCTTCGAAACGGAACACTGGAAATTTATTCCATATTCTGAATCGACGATCATCTGATCTGTTGCCGCCAGGGTTTTCTGATCGCGGCCAGACTGTTTTGTTCGTTTCCTTGTTTCAATTTTAAGCGAGATCAGGGAAATATTCAGGTAAGAAGTTTTCCAGAATATTTTATTCAGCCCGTATCCTGCAATAAATTCGAAGGGTAACATTGGTCCCGATTTCCAGACCTGTTTCCCGGGAGTCATGCCCGGCGGTTCCCAGGTATTTGTGATTTGTGTTTTTATTGCAGCCTGATAGGATGATTTAAATTCTTTTGTGATGTTGTTTGAACGGATATAGGATAAAAACAAATTGTCGGCATTTTTAATCCAGGATGAATCGATAAATTTCTGATAATTGATTTCTGTTCTCAATTCATACAGTCGATTTATTTTTTCATCGTTTCTTATTAAAGTAACATTAAACATTCCCGCAAAAAGAAAAAATGAATTATCCTGTCCTTTCCAGTTTAAATTGGTCGTAAATGTTGTCGCCAGGAAACCGTTTAAAATGTTTTTTTTAAGCTCCTGTACTGTATTTTGAATTATACTGTCCGGAGCACAGGATTGACCGTTTGAACGGATCACCATGATAAAACCAAGCCATATCAGGAAACCAGACAATCTCATTTTCATGGCCTGGCGGGGATTTCATTTCAGCAGTTCTGAAATCTGAAGTTGAAATGGTGTGGAAAGATCCAGCGAGAAATGATCGAAAATATCAGAGTATGAAATGTGTGTGATCTTGCCACCGGTGATTACTACTACTTCCGGTGTATAGGTGGTATTAAAGTATTCGAAAATCGAGTGATTGCTGTTTTTGTATTGAAATAAATAATCATTGAAGTCTGGCATTAGTTTTTTGTTTTCATAAAAATTCCGTTTTCGGTCCAGGGTCGTGGAATCGATCTGTGCAACGACTACCGCTTTTGCATTGAGTGAGGCAGAATTCTGTTTAATGAAATCGTTCAGTTGCCGGAAGCAATTGATGCAGTTGTGATTATTTTTTAAAACAATGAAGTAGTTGCTGTCCAAATTCAAAATAACCTGTTCATTGCTGCCGGAATAAAATTTAAAGTCTGAAAACCCTTCGGATGTGAGGGTACCTGAAACATTCATTGAATAACTGCCTGACTCTTTACTTTCAGGTATTGCGGGAGATAAAACGCTAATTAATATTAATCCTGTAAACGGCAATAGAAAACTGCGGATCATTCTTTTCATAATACAGATCTTTTAAATGATTAAATTCTTTAACCGGAATATTTTGCTTCGGGTAAAAGTCGTCATCCCTTACCTGGATAATCAAATTATCATTAGCCTCTGATTTTGTCGCATGGTAAAGCATCAACGGAGCATTTTCAATATCAATGGTATCATTAACTGAATACGAGACCGGGAACGAAGGAATTGTCAGATAGGGTTTTTCCCATTTGTTCAACATCCAGACATCAATTCTTCGTTTTTCATTCCCGCAATTTTTACAGGTTGAACTTACCAGTAATTGAGAATCATTTATAAAAGAAATTTTTTCAATCCTCGAAATCGTATCCTGCATCAATAGCAATTGGTCTATGAGTAGTTTCGGATGGATTTTGGATGGATCCGTTTCGACGGGAATTTTATTGCCAGGCAGATTATTCCAATCTACTGCCCCGGTGTAGTCAATCGAATCAACAACATTCAGATTAAAATCGTACAGCCGGATTTTGTATCCGCAAGGGTTGGCTAGGGCAATGTATTTATCGCTGGTTGTCACCCAGGATTTTGTCAGGTGACTGAAACCAATGCAGGGTACTTCGGGATGGATGAATTTAAGGATCTTATCATTCTTCGCATCGTAAATTCCGATGTTGGCATTATTGCGCTTGTCAGCCGGGTGAAAATTATATATGGTGTAAAGCAGGAATTTGTCATTGCCGAGCGCTTTCATATATCTTCCACATGCTTTCTTTGGTAAGTCAATTTTATTGGAGAAGATAAATTTCCCATTCGATTTAATAAACCTGTAGAAGTCGAAATGCTCATCATCGCATAACAGCAGGTAATTGTCACTCACCGAAATCTCGGGCAGGTCATTGATAGTAATGGAGGCGGGAAGTGTGATTTCGAAAGAATCGCGTCTTTCATTCGTGGTATTGACGGAGTATATTTTTAATCTCCGGTTTTCGCTGTTCCATTCTTCGTTGGTGAAATAGTATACGAAAGGCGTGGCTATGCAGCTGCTGATCATATTGATGACGGAGGACTTGCCCGTGCCAATATTTTTAACTGGAGAAATGGCGATATTTTTCTGAGCCATCGCAGCATGGACTCCGGAGAGTAAAATGCAGAAGGCAATGATTCGCCTTCTGCAGAAATGTTTATTTCTTTTCATAGATTGGTATTGTTCCGCGAATGTCGCTATTGTCCAGGTCAATTTCAACTGTATTATCGCCTGACGAGGTCCATCTTACAGGAAGTTCTTTACCAAACAGCGTTTCGCCTTTTGTTTTGCCTTCTTTCACCTGTAGAAACACATAATCGATGATGTCGTTAGTAGGGAACCATGTCGTTATGGCTTTAACCTGTGAGTATGGAAACCTTACCGGGCATTCATTGTTGCCATTGCCTTTACAGGTACAATGGAAGTCATCGATTTCCACATAGTCAAATTTGTTGCGTCTTGTCCCGCCGGAAATGATAATTTTAAAGGCAGATGCTTCATAGGCAAGCGATGCCAGGAAGACTATTGTTAAGATAATTTTTGTTTTCATGAGAATATTTATTTATGTTTTATTGTTTTTAGCCTGGATTGTGAGTATGGCTGATTATTTTATTTTGTTTTATAAATGAAAGGATCGCCGTGGCGTGCCTGCAAATTTTTTTTGAATATTTCCCGCACGAGGCGGTTAGGTTGGCGTGAATCGCTTTTGCCGAAGTGTGAAATGGATCATGGTTGTATCGGTGAAAATCCGTGATACAAATATTACCCGGCATTAAACTTTTTACAACTCCATATATTAAGGTTCTTTAACTGTTGGAACCAACAGGTAAATTGTTTTATCTTGGTAAAAAAATAGTTATGCCTAAGAAAAAGTACAGAATACTTACCTGGAATGTAAATGGTATCAGGGCCGTGTGGAAAAAAGGTTTTCTCGACTGGATCACGAAAGATAATCCGGATATTCTTTGTCTGCAGGAGACAAAGGCCCAGCAGGATCAACTCGGTGAGGAAATTATCAAATGCAACGACTATAAATCGTATTTCTTTTCAGCAGAGAAAAAGGGTTATTCCGGTGTAGCGGTTTACACGAAGGAAGAACCGTTGAACGTCAAGTCAGGATTCAACCATACCATCTTCGATAGTGAGGGAAGAGTGCTCGAAGTCGAGTATAAAGACTTCGTATTATTCAATGTATATTTTCCAAATGGTGGCCGCGGACCGGAGCGAGTCAAATACAAACTGGATTTTTATGAGGCGCTGTTCAGCAGGGCAGAGGTCGCGCGGAAAAAAAATAAAAACGTCATCGTGTGCGGCGATTATAATACAGCACATAAAGAAATTGACCTCGCCCGACCGGGACCTAATTCGACAGTTAGCGGTTTCCTTCCGGAGGAGAGGGCCTGGGTGGATAAAATAATCGACATGGGTTATATAGACATATTCCGTGAATTTAATAAGGAACCTGCACAATACACCTACTGGGACGTCATCACCCGTGCACGTGAAAGGAATACAGGCTGGCGCATCGATTATTTCATGGTGTCCAGGGAGATGAAAGATATGGTAGTGAATGCAACCATCCATCCACAGGTGATGGGAAGCGATCATTGCCCGGTGGAAATAGAATTGCAAATTGAGAACTGAAAGAGTGGAATTATTTACATTTGCATTATGTTTATACATTCAAGCCAGATGCCTGCCGATTCGAGGATATGGATTTATCAGTCGAATCGCGAATTCTCACACGGGGAAGAAGTTAGAATTGCTGACCTTGCCAGGGATTTTTTAGAGAGCTGGACCGCACACAACCAGGAACTGAAAGCAAGTTTCGAAATCCGTCATCATATCTTTTTAATCCTTATGATTGATCAGAATCATGCTCTTGCCAGCGGCTGCTCAATCGATAAGTCTGTGCATTTTATTCAGCAAATAGAAAAGGAGTTTTCAGTGTCGCTGATGGACAGGCAGATTTTTGCAATAAAGGAAAATGAAAGGATTTCTTTAGTTGGCAGAAAAAAATTTGATGCTATGATCAATTCAGGCGAGATAAATGGAAATACACTTGTTTTCAACAACCTCGTTGAAACAAAGAAAGAATTAGAGTCGCAGTGGATTATTCCGATCAGCAAAAGCTGGCACGGGGCGATGGTTTCTCACAGCCGGTAATTTTTTAATGGACCCTGTCTCCTTTGATTGATTAGGGAATATTTTCGGATCAGTTTTTTTTCTTCAACGGGATCTCCTTTACCATTTGACCGTTCTTGTAAATAATTCTTCTGACCTGCACTGAATCCTGGTATTCTTTCCATTCGCCTTCTTCGTTATTATTCCTGTAAAATCCTTCTCGTTTCAGATTTCCTTTTTCATCGAATTCTTTTGACGGGCCTTCCAGAGATCCATTGACGTAATAGTATTCCACCGATGGTTTCCCGCTTTGCAGAAACCACCTGCAGATGCCATCGCGCTGTCCATTTGTATAATTTGATTCCTCCTGAGGTTTTCCGTCGTCGTAAAAAGTTTTCTTTTCACCATGTAAAATTCCATTCACGAAATGCTCGGATGACTTTACTTTACCGTTGTTGGTATATATCGTTTTTACTCCGTTGAGCGAATCATCTTTATAAGTGGCATCCTGAGTAATCAGGCCCAGGTATGAAAATGTGAGCGAGGCGCCGTTTTTTTTGCCGTCTTTGAATTCGTCGAGACGGGTCATGATGCCATTGAAGTTATACTCACGCCACACGCCATTTTTTTTTCCTTTGATCAACTCGCCCTGGCTGAGGGTAATACCTTTCGGACTCTTGATCACGAGGTATTCTTTATCCGGATTTGACGGATCTTTCGTAATCGTTGTATCGTTTCCGTATTTCTGACCGGAGCCTGTGCGAACAGGCTGTACAGACGGTTGAGACGGGATCTGTGCAAGAATGACGTTGGAAAACAAAAACAATAGAACTATTATTGATTGACGTTTTTTCATCCGGGATATCGTTAAGTTATTTTTTTATCGCCTGTAAAATTAAATGAAAAAGAATATGTAATCAATTAAATTTGCAGCATGAACCTGAAAATACGTGAAGCGATTCCGGATGATTACCTGATTCTTTCTGATCTGGGCCGAAGGACTTTTTACGAGACCTGGCGTCCGGTGAATACCGAAGAAGACATGCAATCATACCTGGCAAAGTCGTTCGCTTCTTCTCTGGTCAGACACGATATTGAAAACATCAATGTTAATCTTTTCTATCTTGCATTTATAGAAGATGAAGCCGTCGGTTACAGCAAGATGAGATGGGATCGTTCCTATGATGAATTCAATGGTGAACGTGCAATTGAAATTGAGCGGATATACGTTTTACAATCATGGCAGGCGAAAAAAATCGGGAAGGAATTGATGGACCATTGTTTAAAGTACGCTATTGAAAGGAACTTTCAGTGGCTCTGGCTTGGTGTTAATATCGATAATCACAAGGCGATTGACTTCTATAAAAAATATGACTTTGAAATATTTGGAGAAAAATCTTTTCAGCTTGGAGAGGCGGTTGACAACGATTATCTGATGAAGAGAAAATTATGAATAATCCTGCGAAGGAACTACTGATCAAAGAATGATTTCTTCTTCAGCAATTTCAGATCCTGAAGCACAGAGGCTTTTACGTTGATCTGAAAATTCCAGCTTTCCTGGTAGCCGAATGGTATCCAGTTCAGGCGCATCTCCCAGCAATGCAGGTCGCGATAAAAGTTGATTCCCATGCTTGTAAACTGTCCTTCAGTGATGTCATAAAAAGATGTAAATGCAATTTTCCAAGCGGGAGTAAGCCGTAGCTCGCCGTTGATATTGGCAGACTGACTGAGCTTTGAAGGCTCTCCTCCGTTTTTTGAGTAGTTGAGGATGTAGTCGACGGTCAGGTTATAAGGAACATTAAAATCGACGTATTCATCCGGATGATTGTTAATGTAATCGAGCTCCTCTTTTGAATACTTCGTACTCTCTTTCACTTTTGCCTGATTCAGGGAAAAACCGGTATTGATGGAAGCAGAAGTAAGTCTCACGAGGCTTCCTCCGACGCTCGAATTATATTTGTCGTAATCTCTATTGTTCTCGTCATACGCGTATGGATCCAGAGTACCCCTGATTCTTATTCCAACCTTGTCTAAAATGGTAGTGCTTCCGTTGAGATTAATGAGTGCCAGTTTCATTGAATCTGCAATCAGGTTGTAGCCGGAAGAGATTCTCAGTGTCTCGAATATTTTTACCTTCTTCAAAGTCATTCCGGTATCGGAATTGGTTTTCACTTTCATTTCAAGATTGTTGTCGAGACTGAAATTGATGTTTGCATAGCGACCATTGGAAGGGCCGCCATATCTTGTTCCGTCGAAGATGGAATACGTACGGGTATCGCCGGCGGTATCGACCTGGACTTCTTTATAGTAGCCATACTTTTCCTTGCCGAAATCGGGCCTGAAGCTGATGGATGCCGTTGGGGTGATCACATGTCTTAAAGCTGCAATCGGGCCGCCGGTGAATTGATACATTCCATAGATGCGTGTCGATGTACCCAGGGAAAACTGATATTCGCGGCCGGATTGAAATTTTTCAACTTCGGATGTGTCTACTTTTGATGAATCTGAATCCCATTCCAGGCGTCTCGTCTTAAAATACCATCGCTCTGAATAATTAAAAGAAGGTGATACGTTGTAATAATTCAACACGTTGAATGAGGTGGAGACCGGTATCGTATGCTGGAAGCCCGTTTTTAAATTCTCGAGCGTCGACTGTGTAAACAGGAGGCTGTCATACGTGTCGATGTAATTTTCACCATAAAGGGTATAACTGGTTCCGATTTTTTCGTACCATTTTTGTTTTCCGATGGCATTCTTTCTTTTTAACGGATAGAAGCGGGAAACATTAAAACCGAGTTCAGGAGCGGTAATACTGATTTGCTTTGTGAGGATATTCTGAAAGTGTTTGATGGCTAATGAAAGATTTATCGGCTTATCAGGAAAAGTGTGACTGTACAAGATGGTCGACTGGAACTGGTTGGTGAGAAAATTATTCAGACTGGTAATCGTATTTGTGTAATAAGTAGAACTTCCGGCATTGACATCTGCGCTGAAGTTATTGTTGGGACTGAATTTTGAGTCTTGTGAATGATACCATCGGATATGGTAATCTTTCGTTACAGAATATCCCGGAAGTTCCTTTTCTCCGTCAACGGTATAGGCATAACTTACATTCATGTTGCCGCTATACTTGTATTTTTTTTTATATATTGAAGCGGCTTCGAGTTTGTAACTTCCTTTGGTATACAGGTCAGTGGTGACCGCCAGGTTTATATAATCGTTAAATCCGAAATAATATCCCAGGCGCTCCAGGTAAAATCCTCTTTCTGCTGATTCGCCGAAAGAAGGGAAGATGATTCCAGAACTTCTTCCGGGGCTGTTAGGGAAAAAACCGAAAGGCAGGATGAGTGGCGTGGGCACATTTTCAATCGTGAGATAGGCCGGGCCGGTAATGATTTTATTTTTGTTTATCACCTTAAGCCTGTTGCTGGTGATTGCAAAATGGGGAGTATCCAGGTCACAGGTTGTGTATTGTCCGCGTTTAATGAAAAAATTATTCTCCGGATCTTTCTTAACGACTTCACCGTGAATATAGCCTTCGCCCTCCTGGGTAATTACATAAGTGATCTTGCCTTTCTTCGTATCGAAGTTATACCGGATTGTCGATGATCTGAACTTCTGGTCAGCCTGGGAAAACTGCGGACTGCCGGTAATATTTCCAAGGCTGTCCTTAACTCCTTCGGCAAAGAGTTCTTTACCATTCATGTCGATGACGATATAATCGGCCTGCATGTGCATGTCCTCATAATCCACCGTCGCATTGCCATACAGGTAAACGACTTCGTTTTCAATATTGACCCGGATCGAATCTCTCGCATGATATTTTACCGGCGATTTCAGCGATTCGTCGCCGGAGATATTCGTGTCTGCCGAAAGTGTGTCAGCAACTATTGTATCAGTAAGGGATTTATTGGCGGTATCAGGCTCCCGAATCGTATCTTTACCAGAATAAAAAATATCCGGAGTCGTTGAAGCAGATGCTTCTGAACCAACATCAAGTTGTTGAAAAAGAAGAACAAAAATGAAAAAACCTGCGAATGATATTTTGGATACTTGTAAAATCAATCCGGTAGAATTTTCTGCGTTTGTGATGCCAAAACTAAGCAAAAATAATTGTCTTCGTTATTTTACGAATCTCAGTCTGATATTCGTCTTTTTCCTGTTTACGTCTTTTGAGCCGGATCCGATTCATCCAAATGGTTTAATGACGGTGGTTATAGACGCCGGACATGGCGGGCACGATTCAGGCTGCCTGGGTAAAAAGGCAAAGGAGAAGGACATTGCTCTTGGAATATCATTAAAACTCGGCAAATATATTGAAGATCATTTTACAGATGTTAAGGTCATTTATACGCGTAAGACTGATCAGTTTGTTGAATTGTATGAACGGGCTGAAATAGCCAATAACGCAAAAGCCGATCTTTTTATTTGCATTCACTGTAATTCAGCATGTTATTTTGACAAGAAGAAAAAAAAGGAAATGTGTAATTCCGAGATATCCGGAGTTGAAAGCTGGGTGATGGGATTGAATAAGACTGAAGCAAACCTCGAAGTCGCCAAACGGGAGAACGAGGTTATCCTTCTTGAGAAAGATTATACCAAACAATACGGTGGCTTCGATCCCAACAGTCCCGAAGCGAATATTCTCTTCTCGTTGTATCAGAATTCTTACCTCGATCAGAGCTTGCGCATCGCCTCACTCGTGCAGCAGGAGATGAAGGTAATTGGCCGCCCGGGCAGAGGAGTAAAGCAGGCAGGGTTTATCGTTCTCTTCAAAACATCAATGCCCAGCATTCTGATCGAAACAGGTTTTTTATCCAATGCAGCAGAGGAAAAATACCTCGCATCTCCCAAAGGGCAGGACCAGATGGCACGGTCGATCTTTAATGCATTCAAATCATATAAAGGTTCTGCACAACCGCTGAAGAACGAGCAGTTTCAGGAGGTGCCCATTGACAGTCCGCCTGCTTCGAAAGAACCAGAAGAGAAAAAGTTCGGGACATTGATTAACCTCGGCGATTCAGGAGCACCGGCAAATTCTCAGCATGAAACCAGTGGGTCATCAAAGGACACACTGAAGAGCAACGTCAAAACGCCTGATAAAAAACCAGCAGATGAACAAAGTGTTTCATCGGCCGATAAGGTATTGTGGAGTGTTCAGTTTTATACCTCTCCGAAACCATTGCCTGATAATCATAAGGTCTACAAGGAATTTAATGACGTGAAAGAATATTTCGAAAATGGAATTTATAAGTATTCGGTGGGACAATTATCAGAACGTTCAGAGGCAATTAAATTGCAGAGTAAACTCAGGCTGCAGGGTTATAAAGATGCTTTCGTTATTGCATTCTTAAACGACAGGAAGATCAGTATTAAAGAGGCCACTGAGAAATCCAACAAAAAATAATACTTTTGGATCGAAATGACAGTATTTAACAAAATCAGGTTGGCGTTTGATGAACAACGATCAACGCGCAACGAAATATGAGACTTTCCAAAGAAGCAAAACTGGGATTGATTGTAACCTCCGGCATAGCATTGTTATTCTGGGGCGTGAATTTTTTAAAGGGAAAAGATTTTTTTTCTAACGATAAACTTGTGTACGCCGTATACGACCAGGTGGAGGGATTAACTGCTTCAAATCCTGTTATGGTTAACGGTATGAAGGTAGGACTGATCAGGGACCTTGTAATGCTTGACGATCGTTCGGGAAAGATCCTGGTAAGCATGCACATAAACAATAAGGCGCATATCCCTGCCGGATCAACAGCGCAGATATTCAGCGTGGATATTCTCGGTTCAAAGGGGATACGGATTATTCTCAGCGATCAGCAAAAGGAACTACAGGACGGCGATACACTGCTTTCTTCTATCCAGAAAAGCCTGCCGGATGAAGTGAATGCTCAGGTGGGACCCATCAAGGCTAAGGCTGAGAGCCTGCTTTCGTCGATGGATTCTGTTTTAATAATTGTACGCGATGTCTTCAATGATAAGACCAAGAACAATCTTAAGAAATCGTTTGAAAGTATTTCCAATTCTCTCGCATCTATTCAGAATATTGCAGGAACGCTGGACACTGCCATTTCAGGAGATGAACGCCTGAAATCGATCTTCGACAATCTCGAATCGATAAGCACGAATCTGAAGAATAATAATGACAGAATTACCCAGATGATCAATAATTTTTCAGCTATTTCCGATACGATTGCCCGTTCCAACATTTCTCAGACGCTGGAAAATACGAAGAAGACACTTGAGGAGACAGCCGGAATCATGGAGCGTGTGAATAAGGGAGAAGGAACGATGGGACAACTGATGAAAAACGACAGTCTTTATAAAAATCTTAATTCGAGCGCAAAGAACCTGGATCTGTTGCTATCTGACTTCAGGATGAATCCCGGAAGGTATCTGAAGTTTTCGGTAATTTCTTTCGGGAAATGAAAAATGAACCGGTGCATATTTCATAATGGTGTTGTTTCCTTAATCGAATCATCCACAGACTGACGTATTAATTACTGAATTATAATTCCTGCTACAATAAAGATGCTATCACAAATAATTTTTTTTCTTGTCCTGGTTTTTTCGATTGTACTCTTTACGAAGAACGTAAGGAAGGTGATCAGGAATATCAGGCTGGGTAGGGAAATTAACAGAAGCGACAGGAAGAAAGAGCGGTGGATGACGATGATCCGCGTCGCTTTGGGACAGTCGAAGATGGTTAATCGCCCGGTGGCCGGCATACTGCACATCTTTGTATATGCAGGATTTGTCATCATCAATATTGAGGTACTTGAAATTCTCATCGACGGAGTTGCAGGCACGCACAGGATTTTTTCTTTTGGAGGAGCGTTATATGATTTTCTGATCGGAAGCTTTGAGATTCTGGCTTTGCTGGTATGGGTCTCCTGCGCTGTATTTTTGATAAGAAGAAATATCATAAAGGTACGGCGATTGAATATGAGAGAGCTCACCAGCTGGCCGCGTTCGGATGCGAACATCATCCTCGTCACCGAAATATTACTGATGACAGCATTTCTCACCATGAATGCTGCGGATTCTGTTTTACAAGGCAGGAATTACGGACATTACGTAAGTGCAGGTTCGTTTCCGGTGAGTGCTTTTATGGTAAGCATGTTTTCTTCATTTTCTTCTGAATCGCTGGTGATGATCGAGCGTATTTGCTGGTGGTTTCACATTATCGGAATACTGGCATTTTTAAATTACATTCCATATTCAAAGCATTTTCATATTCTGCTTGCCTTTCCGAATACCTGGTATTCGAATCTTGAGAAGAAGGGGAAGTTCAACGAAATGGAGAATGTTTCGAGAGAGGTGCAGCTCATGCTCGATCCGAATGCACAGGTGGCTCCGCAGAAAGAAGGAGAGCCTCAGCGATTCGGTGCGAGAGATGTTTCTGATCTCACATGGAAGCAACTGATGGATGCGTATTCGTGCACGGAATGCGGACGATGCACTGCGGAGTGTCCCGCCAACCAGACAGGAAAGTTATTATCACCACGGAAGATTATGATGGATACGCGAGACCGGCTGGAAGAAGTTGGAAGGGGAATAGACAGGAATGGCCGTGACTTCAAAGATGACAAGTCGTTGCTGAGTTACATACAGGAAGAGGAAATCTGGGCATGCACGAGTTGCAATGCCTGTGTTCAGGCTTGTCCGGTTAATATCGACCCGTTGAGTATTATTCTGGATGTGAGAAGATATCTCGTGATGGAGGAAAGCAAGGTTCCTTCCGAGCTTGCTACAATGTTTAACAAGATAGAAAATAACGGAGCGCCGTGGCAGTTTGCACAGGCTGACCGTCTCAACTGGCGTGATGGTAATTAGTTAATGGTAATAAGCATTTAAATTGAAACATATATCGTTCTTGACACTCCGTAAAATCCATATTTCCGTGTTGAAATTAATAACCGGCACCAGATGAAAATAGAAACACTCGCCGACTATGCCTCACGCAATGAAACGCCCGATGTGCTCTTTTGGGTGGGTTGCGCCGGCAGCTTTGATGAACGTGCGCAGAAGATCACGCGTGCCGTTGCAAAGATACTCAGTCACTGCAATGTGAAATTCGCTGTGCTTGGCACGGAAGAGAGTTGTAACGGTGATCCTGCAAAACGCGCCGGAAATGAATTTCTCTTTCAGATGCAGGCAAGGATGAACATCCAGGTGTTGAATGGCTATGGTGTGAAGAAGATTGTAACAGCTTGTCCGCATTGTTTTAACACCTTGAAGAACGAGTATCCGGATCTGGGCGGACATTATGAGGTCATTCATCATTCACAGATGATACAATCGTTGTTCGATGAGGGAAAACTGAAAGTAAACGGCGGTGTATTTAAGGGGAAGAAAATTACATTTCACGATCCGTGTTACCTCGGCCGCGGGAATGATGTTTACGAGGCCCCGAGAGAAGTAATTTCTAAACTTGACAGTGCATTTTATGAGATGAAACGTTCGAGGCAAAAGGGATTCTGTTGCGGAGCGGGCGGCGCCCAGATGTTTAAAGAACCTGAGAACGGGAAAAAGGATGTGAATGTGGAGCGTGCTGAAGAGGCATTGGAGAATAAGCCGGATTACATTGCTGTAGCCTGTCCGTTTTGCATGACCATGATGACTGACGGGGTAAAGAACTTCAACAAAGAAGATGAGGTGAAGGTGCTTGATATTGCAGAGCTAATCGCACAGGCTGGAGAACTCTGAAATTATTTTCCTGTTTCAAATGTCTCTGCTTCCTGAATCATATCGCCCTTGGACTACCTCAGGAACCGAATGGGCGAGAATTATTCGATGAGAAAATTTTATCCCGTAAGCGCTTAGATAGAAAATTAGAATTGCATAAGGGACAAAATTTTCTCATGGATGTTGCCAGTTACAGGCGGTCCCTTAGAACAATGTCATTAAGTTAAAAACAAAAATTCATACTATATAAATGCATTTAGAAATGACAGTTTGAAGTGATAGGTAGAAGTGACCATTAGAAGTGACAGGCCCTTTAGGGCCGTACTTATTCGTGTATTCGTGGCAATTTTAAAAATATTTGATTGCCACGAATGCACGAATTTTTGAAAAATAACTTTTTATAATTCTTAACTTAATGACATTGCCCTGAGCAAAGTCGAAGGGCGAATATTCAATAAACAACCTTATTCAGGAATCAAAGCGGTTTCAAATTATAAATAATAAAACGTTACAGATTGTTGTGCGAATAGAACGATCATCTTCCGCATACTCTGAAATACAACGAAGTAAGCGCATCTCTTCCGGCCGATTTAAACCTGCCTTTCTGAATCACGAGATCGTTGTTTGCATTCTTTTCAAGACAATACCTGAAAACAAAATCGGCATTTGGATCGGCCCAGCCGGCAACGGTTCCAAACCGGATGTCGTTCATGAATAATGTGTCATTTATTTTGTCGGCAGTATAATAGCCTTTCGAAAATCGTTTTAACAATTGAAGATCTTCGTCTTCATTCAGAGCAGAGATTAGATCTTCGTTCTTATACCGAAAATTCAAATCCATATTATTTGTCCGGTCAAAAACAGAATGATAGCCCACATAGAAGCCGCTGTCGTTTCCTGCAACCACATACCAGAGAAAATTATTGAGTGGGGCAGGAGTGGTGAAGTATTTATTATAATTTATTTTCTGGTTCGTCAGTTCCTTTTTGAAATCAGAATCGATCATGGCCTTGTTGAAAAAAGCATAAACGATATAAAGTGTGCTAATCAGGATTCCTCCATAGGCCCATCGGATGCGGGAATTTTTTCGTGGCCTGATAATAAGAAGAGCAATGGTGGAAACGAAGACTGAAATGGTATAAAAGGGATCGGCAACGAAGAGGACATTCATGGTAACGCGCAGGTGACTGAATGGTTCATACCAGCCGGTTCCGTAGCAGGTGAGTGCGTCGATGAAAAGGTGTATGAATATTCCCGAGGAGAACATCAGCAGCCAGTCTTTGTAATGCATATTTTTATTTGGATATCTCCGGGATAGAAAATATGCAAGCAAGGGGGA
The DNA here is from genome assembly GCA_964595205.1 of uncultured Flavobacteriales bacterium. Classification (GTDB taxonomy): domain Bacteria; phylum Bacteroidota; class Bacteroidia; order AKYH767-A; family 2013-40CM-41-45; genus JADKIH01. The sequence continues at coordinate 76,146 of CAZQOQ010000037.1, forward strand.
AAGGAGGAGTCCGAAAAGAATGGAATGAGTGAATCCTCTGTGAGCAAGCAGTGAATGAGCCTGGCTCATCCAGAAAGAGGAAATTACGTCTATGTCAGGAATGTTGTTAGCCAGTGCCCCCCAGAACATGGCATGCTTGCCGATCTTTTTTCCGGCAATAACTTCGCCGACACAGGCTCCTAAAACTGTATGCGTTAGTGAATCCACAAGTGCTCGAAAAACTTGACGTAAGATAATGCAAAAAGTCAGGCGATTTTCGTTTCATAAACGATTCATCTTTCAGGTGATAATAAGCAGTAACTTTTTTTATCTTTACCGAAAATTCAGAACATGCAGATTTCAAAAAACAAAGTCGTGACCGTTACTTATGATCTGCATTGCAACCTTCCGGGTGATGCAAAGCAACATGTGGAAACGGCAGACATAAAAAATCCTCTTAGTTTTATCTACGGAACAGGAATGATGATTCCAGGTTTTGAAAAGGGGTTGGATGGAAAATCTAAAGGAGATAAATTCACTTTCAGTATTGATTCCGATGACGCTTACGGAAACAAAGAGGAAAACGCAGTTATCAAATTACCAATAGAAATTTTCAAGGTCGACGGAGTGCTCGATATGAATCTTTTACAGATCGGAAAGTTTCTCCCGCTTAATGACAACGAAGGCAATGTCTTAAATGGAAAAGTGGTTGCATACGATACTGAAACAGTAACGATGGATTTTAATCACCCCCTGGCAGGACATAATCTGCATTTTACGGGTGAAGTTGTAGACGTTCGGGATGCCAGTGCGGAAGAGATTTCGCATGGGCACGTTCACTGATCAATCAACCATTTCGTTGATTCTTTGATTGAAAAATCAGTTAAGATTCAATGGCATTAAAAAGGAAGGTCGTCCTTTTCCTGTCCCTGTCCGGAAGATACATATTGTTCCTGCGCCGGTTGTGCCGGAGACGACATGGTATTGCGGTCAAGTTTCCAGGCTTCGAGTGTATTGAAGTATTTTACTTCGCCCTGAGGACTTGTCCATTCCCTGCCACGAATATTAAAATGAACCACAACAGTATCACCAACCTGGATCGGATCTAAAAGCGAGCATCTGTCCTGTGTAAGCTGGAAACTAATCAATTGGGGATATTGTGAAGAACTTTCGGTGATTACAAATTCTCTCTTGCGAAATTTTTCATTGACTACCTGTTCGTCTTTTTTTACTTTGAGTGTGCCCGTTAATTGCATGTTTTAAATTTTTTGTAAAAATACATTTAATTATAGTAAAATGAACGCCTGTTTATACATTTTTCCATTTATTAAACCCATAAAACTTCGTTTGAAGTTTGTACTTTTACGCACATCAGCATGAAAAACAGGTCGATTTTATTATTACTCTTTTCATTATCAGTCATTACTATAAATACCATGGCGCAACTAAAAGTTGTTTCGGGTTGGCGAAGTGATATAAAAAATTCATTAAACAGCATTAATAAATCTAACAGCCTGAGCATCGATAAGGAAGGAAATTGTTATGTGCTTGGGACAACCTGGTACCCTGATTCTGCAAAAAATATTTTATTGGTGAAATATGATCCTGAAGGCAGGGAGATCTGGTCAAGGATTTATGATAACCCTTCGCACGACGATGATATTCCATTAGGCATGTGTCTGGACAACGAGAATAGCGTTTGGATTTGCGGAATGTCGAAGACGAGCAAGGACAATGCGGATTTTCTGTTAGTCGAATTTAATGCTGATGGTGTCCCGGTTGCCGAAAAACTTTATGATGGCAAGGATCACCTGTTCGATTGCGGCACTTCGGTGATTGCAGACAAACAGGGAAATATTTATGCGGCCGGGTATGAGACATCGCTCGACTCAGGTATCAATATGATCCTGATCAAATACAGACCGGATGGCAATATGGTGTGGAAAAGGAGTTATGCAACGAGACAGATGGATGTGGCCAACCAGGTCACTCTTGACGATTCGAGTAATGTTTATTTGTGCGGAACGAGCAACAACGGTCCTCATTCTGCAGATATTCTCATTCAGAAATACGATCCCGAAGGTCGCCGGAAATGGCAGCTGATCTATGACGGAGCCCTGGGCCAAAATGACGTAGCCCAGTTTATTTCGATGGATGATTCCATGTATGTGTATGTGTCGGGATTCGTCAATCACGTAAATAACCGGTCGGATATACCGGTCATAAAGATCAACAGGAACGGCCAGATATTAAAGGAGATTAATTATGACGGCCATATAGCCGATTGTGGTTCGGCCCATCTTGAAGTGGAGAGAAACAATATTTATGTTGTTGGCGAATGTGATGATTACAATATCGGCGTCAATTCTACATTCCTGATCAGTTACGACAAATCAGGCAGGCAAAGGAAATATGTAAAGGCTCCGGAGGACGTAAGGTTTACCAAATGTGCGGAGTCAGGAAATGATTTGTTTATTTTTGGAACCAAGCTCTCCCATCCGGAGAGTACCTTGATGCCATTTATATCACAGTGTGAAGAAGATACCCTTCTCTGGACATTTGCCGATTCTACAACCTACGGACTTGCGCATATTACATATGTTGAATTGCGCGGCAACGATGTTTATTTTCTCGGTGATGATACCGGCGATGCAACCGGTACGATAAGCATTTTCAAATATTCAATGATAAAAGAGGAAAAAGAAGAAGATAAAAATGAAATAATGATTCCTCCGGTTAAAAAAAAGAAATGATGTTTACCAGAGTTACCTCAAACCATATTGAAAAATTTAAATCGATTGTCGGAAACGAATTTGTACTGACCGACAAAGAGGTTCTCGATCAAAACTCCAAAGATTATACGGAAGACCTTCGTTTTAGTCCCGAGGTGGTTATTCGTCCCGGCACCCCGCAGGAGATCTCTGAGATAATGAAGTATTGCAACCGTGAGACTATTGCTGTGACGCCACGCGGAGCGGGTACAGGCCTTAGCGGCGGGGCATTGCCGGTGTATGGCGGAGTAGTGATTGCCATGAATCGTTTCAACAGGATAATCAATATCGACGAGAGAAATCTTCAGGCTGTCGTGGAACCGGGAGTGATCAACCAGGTTTTCCAGGAAGCGGTGATGGAGAAGAATTTGTTTTATCCTCCTGATCCTGCAAGCAGGGGGAGTTGTTTTCTTGGAGGAAACCTGGCAGAGAGTGCGGGCGGGCCGAAGGCAGTAAAGTATGGCGTCACCAAGGATTACGTACTCAACTGTGAGATCGTTTTACCTACGGGTGAGATCATCTGGACAGGCGCCAACGTATTGAAGAATTCCACCGGCTATAACCTGACTCAGCTGATCGTTGGAAGTGAAGGGACGCTTGGCATCATTACAAAGATTGTTTTTAAACTGCTTCCGCTTCCGACAGAAAACCTGTTGATGCTTGTGCCGTTTTTCAGCTCTGAGAAAGCATGCGAGGCGGTATCAGCTATTTTCCGTGCGGGAATTACTCCGTCTGCGCTTGAATTCATGGAACGCGACTGCATCGAATATGTGATGAAGTATGTGGATGTTAAAATTCCGTTGAAGGATGAAATCAAAGCTCATCTGCTTATAGAAGTTGACGGAAACGACCGCGACGTATTGTTTAAAGAATGCGAGAAGATTTCCGAACTGCTTTACAATTTTGAATGTGACGAGGTGCTGTTTGCGGATACTGCGCAGCAGAAGGCTGACTTGTGGCGTGCACGCCGTTCTGCCGGTGAGGCTGTTAAGTCTCATTCGATATACAAAGAAGAGGACACGGTGGTTCCGCGTGCAGAACTCCCGGTTTTGCTGAAAGGAGTTAAGAAGATCGGCGAAAAATATGGATTCAGGAGTGTATGCTATGGCCATGCCGGCGATGGAAACCTGCATGTAAACATCATTAAGGAAGATATTTCTGATGAGGACTGGAATACAAAAGTGCCAATGGGAATCCGGGAAATTTTTCAACTTTGTGTTGGATTGGGCGGAACGATTTCGGGCGAACATGGAATCGGTTATGTGCAGAAGAATTATCTCGATATTGCCTTCAACGAATCACAGCTTAACCTGATGAAGGGTATTAAAAAACTTTTTGATCCAAATGGAATTCTGAACCCGGGTAAAATTTTTGTCTGATGAATGCTACAAAAAAAGTTGTCGTGATCACCGGAGCATCCGGCGGAATCGGCGAAGCTCTTGCCGGAGTATTTTCTTCAAACAATTACAGGGTTGTTGTTGCCGCCCGCGATGCGCACAAGCTCGAGATTGTAAGGAAGAACATTGAACTTCGTGGCGGAGAGGCACACAGCGTGATCTGTGATGTGAGTCGTGAGGATGATTGCAGGCGACTCATTTCCGAGGCAGTCAAAACGTTTGATGGCATCGATGTACTCATTAACAATGCAGGCATTTCCATGCGAGCCTTATTCAGCGAACTTGACCTGGAAGTGATCCGGCGTGTTATGTCAGTGAATTTCTGGGGAACGGTTTATTGTACCAAACATGCATTTCCTTACCTGCTGAAGTCGAGGGGGAGCATCGTAGGCATCTCTTCGATAGCCGGTAAGAAAGGACTGCCTGGCCGTACGGGTTATTCCGCTTCCAAGTTTGCAATGGAAGGATTTTTAGAAACCATTCGCACAGAGAATCTGAAAAAGGGCCTGCATGTTTTGATTGCTTGTCCGGGCTTCACAGCAACCGATATTCGCATGAATGCACTCTCGGAGAAGGGCATACCCCAGGGGGAATCTCCGCGTGACGAAGAGAGGATGATGAAACCGGAACGTGTAGCTTATCTTATTTTTAAAGCAGTACAAAACAGAAAACGTGATTTGATTCTGACCGCCAATGGCCGGCTCGCAGTGTGGCTGAATAAATTTCTCCCTTCATTTTCTGACAAGTTGGTATTTCGTCACATGGCTAGGGAGGAAAACTCTCCGTTAAAATAATTATCTTAAATTGATTTTTACTTCACCGATTCCAAGTAATTTATCCCGGTCGTCAAATATATATACGCGGTATTCTCCGTCTTTGAAAAAAGTTATTTCTTTATAAAACCATGTGAGGGCGGGTTGCACATTCATGCGGATGGTATTGTCGAATACTTCTTTGTTGTCAGTCAGCCTGTAAACATCAAACACTACATTCTCCGATCCGATTTCTTTTTTCAATTTAACCAGAATATTTACAAAGCCTCCGTCAGAGCCTATTGTAAATTCTTTGCTTGCCTTTATCGGGACGCCCTTTTCAACCGACTCGCAAAAAATTACCTGCTGTGAGTAAAGCACAAATGGAAAGAGAACCAAAAGCAGTGAGAGACGAAACCTCATTTTTAAAAGAGATATATTATTTAGAATTTGAATGAGCGATATCTGATGCCTCGTTAGCCTAAAACCGTGCGCTCAACCGGACATTGAGTTGCCGGCCGGTCAGGTAATTCGGGACCGCATATTTACGGGCATTAGAAACATCAGTTATCCATGTATAAGAAGCAACATTACTTACCTGCAGAAGGTTGAATATCTCGATTCCCACCCACATCGACTCAAAACTTTTGAGGAATTTACCTGATGGTTTCTTCTTTACTTCCTCTCCGATGAGTTGTTTCGAAAAGCCGATGTCGACCCGGCGATAATTCGGTGTACGCAGAACGTCTTTGTACCTGTCTTTTCCCGGAGGACCAAAAGGCAATGAAGTTCCAAACAACAGACTCAACTGCATTTTATATGTAGGCCATTTCGGAAGGTAATCCTGGAAAACGAGTCCGAAGTTTACACGCTGATCCGCCGGCCGGGGAATATACCCGGGCTCGACTTTTACACTGTCGGTTACAACTTTGTCGAAAGTGTATCCTGAGATGATTTGTTCGCCTTCGGCATTATAATATTTATAGTAATAATCGTTGTGGAGATCTTCTTCCGTCTGAAGAAAAGACAGGCTGATCCAGGATTCAGCGCCCTGCACAAAATCGCCGTTCAGCCTGAGATCTATTCCACGTGCATAACCTTTCGAAGTATATGTAGGAAGGTAACGGATGCGAATGTCGTTTACCTTGTAAGGGATCAGCTCTTCGAGGAACTTGTAATATATTTCGGATGTCAGTTTGAATTCCCTTCCGATAGCGAGAAAGCGGTAATCACCACCCACAACCACATGGATGGATTTCTGTGCGCGGGTGTCAGTGTAAATTTTTCCATCCAGGTCGCGTAGTTCGCGGTAGAATGGCGGCTGGTAGTAATACCCGCCGGCAGCACGAAGATTCAGGCGCCTGCTCCACGAAGGTTTATAGGTGAATGAAGCGCGGGGACTTAACACTGTCTGTTTATTGAGATCCCAGTAATTGGCACGGAAGCCGATCGTAAATATCAGTTTATTCGTATCGATGAGTTGCCAGGTATTCTGGATGTATCCCGAATACCTGTTGGACGAGATGCTGTTTTTACTGATGACGACATCATTCAGAATTATCTGCGGATTATTCGGATCACGATAGGAGGGTACGGAAAATCCGGAAGAATCGTTGTAGTACCATTCGTGGAGCTTGTCGTCGATATTCTCGTGCTGTGCCTTGATGCCCCATTGGATCAGCATCTTTTCCCGGACATATTCGCCTTTGTGTTCGCCGCTGTAGATATTTCCGTCGAGTTTGTTTCTTGCATGATTAAGAAATGAACCCACGCCAAGATTGAAAGCCACATCGCCGAAGTTTTCTTTTCCTAAATCAGCCTCGAGCTGGTCGAGAAAATATTGTCCGAGAATGTCGAAGTTTTCCTCCTCGTCTGTCTTATATGCGCTACCAATGAATTTCAGTTTAACAGTCTCGGAAGGACGATACATGAAAGAGATTGCGCCTGTGGTTGTGATGTATTTATCGGCTTCCTGTCCTTCGAAATAAACAGTAAACCTCTTCGCATCGTTGATGGTTCCGAAGTTTGTCTCCCTGTTTTCCGGAATGAGATTATACTGGTTGTAGGAATAGTTGGCAAAAAGTTCTATTGATACTTTCCTTGAGATTTCGTTTCCCACGATCAGTTGTAAATCGGTAAACGATGGCTGGTATTCGCCTTTGGTTTCAAATGTATTCAGCAGATACTGGTTCGATTTATACCTCGCACCGAACATGTAATACCATTTATTGTTTTTACTCCTGTCTTCCAGTTCCAGCGATGCACCCAGAAGGCTTGCGCTGAATGATCCGCCGAATTTTTTTGGCTTGCGGTATTTTATATCGAGAACGGAAGAAAGCTTATCGCCGTAGATTGCATCAAAGCCGCCGGCGGAAAAACTAATTCCTTCAACCATGTCGGGGTTGATGATGCTTAAGCCTTCCTGCTGACCGGAACGTATGAGCAGTGGACGATACACTTCGAAGTCGTTGATGTAAACAAGATTCTCGTCGTAGTTACCGCCACGAACGGAATAGGTAGAACTCAGTTCATTTGCAGAAGAAACTCCGGGAAGGGTTTTAATCAGGTCTTCGATGCTCTGGTTCGGAGTAGGAATTACGCTTACGATCTTTGGGTCGAGAGATTGTATGTTGAGGCTTTTGTATGATTTATCCTCGATAGTGATATCCGGAATCATAAAAATACGCTCACGTAATCTTTTCGAAATCTCCTTTCGTTCTCCCGGGCTGAGAAATACATCGGCGCTGTCTGAACGCAGTCCGGTATAGGTAAAGACGATCTTTAGATTTTCATTTGCGGGAACTTCCAGTGAGTATTTTCCCTCGTCATCTGTAGTTGTTCCAATGGGCTTGCCCAATACGCCGACAGTTGCGCCAAACAATGGATGGTTTATCGAATCTGTGAGAGTACCGGAAATAAATGCACGTTGAGCAACAGAGGAAAGACTAATGGAAATAAAGCATAAAAGACAGAAGATGAATTGTTTTCTCACCATAGGATGCTTTTAATCTTCATCTTTGTACTTGTATTCTTTTTGTTTGAATGCGCCGTTCTGCCACATCTGAATAAACTTCGACCAACGGATTGGGTCGAGCAGCGTATTCGGACGAAGTTGTCCTGAATAATAAATCTGGGACGAATGATCGTTCATGTAATTTTTAAAATTCATGCTGCCGTCCATAGTCATGGTAGCAGTGAGATAACCGATCTTTTCAGGGTCCATATTTTTTTCGGCACGGGCCAAATCATCGTCAGGGATTCTGAGGTGAATGAAGGCTTCTTTAAACTGTTCTTTCGTTGGCCAGGGGAAGATCATGATTTCCCTCAGCAGGATGGTATCCTGTTTCAGAATCTGTATCATTGAACAGCGTTGTTCGGTGAGCGTATCAGGGATAACGAAGATGGCTTTTTTAAAACCGATGGCTCCGAATTCAACCGTGTCTCGCATTTTGGCGACGAAGGAAAAGAATCCATAATAATCGCTTACCGTACCGCGATTTGAATTCTTAATCATGATGTAAGAATAGGGTATGGGTTTGAGACTGTCGAAGGTGACGATAACGCCTGAAAACTGAACGAGTTGTGAATCTTCCTGCAGTTGGGCTTTCGCTTCAATCGTTAGCAGGCATGCAATGAGAATAATTAATCTTGACATTACTTAAAAATAATGGCTAAGGTACTTACTTCTTCGCTCAAACGGTTTAAAATGTTAAAAATTTAAACCGGTTCCGGGATGTGGAATGTTAATAACGTTTCTGGAAATGTTCACCATACTTTTGATATGACTCATCCTGGTATTTTCAAGCCGGTACAATGCCGTCAGGGGGGTCAGCCCGTGTGAGGAAAATAGTTCAGTACCCTCGTGTTTATGTTCCAACGGCACTTTCACCAAGTTTCTTGACAAATATGCGATGGCTCCGGAAAAATTTTTTTTGATCTGATTCTGACCCGCACGGGAAATCACATGATAAAAAGCCATGTTTAAGGACTGATTAAATTCGTCTACCAAGTGCGATATTTTTATTCCCTGTTATCTTAAATTTATTGTGCGTCATTTCCCCGTAAAAAGTGACTATAATGTTGTCCGGATTCGGTTTTTTTCAGTAAATTGTCGCAAACTATTTCGATTCAACATCTGGTGGTTTTGAAATCTAAATGAGAAGCTCCCTCTCCGGAAATGCCGTAGTTTATTTATGCATGTATTCCACATTGATGCTTACATATGGCTGTAAAAAAAACGAAGTGATTGAAGCTGACCAGTCGGCCGATTTCAGTTATTTCCCTACGCAAACAGGGTACTGGACCGAATACGAGGTGGATTCAGTTGTGCATTACGACAGCGACGATTTTTCTGACATGGATACAGCCATCGGTAACTTTCATTTTTACATACGTGAAGAATTTGATGTACCCTATCTTGATGGCGAAAATCAAACTACCGCCGTTATCAACCGGTATCGAAGAATGAGCGATACACTTCCCTGGACATACATGAATAAATGGACGGCAAACATTAATCCGCATGGGGCTCAGAAGGTGGAAGATAATATACGTTTCGTAAGATTGAGTTTCCCGATCGTTGCAAGCGCAAGCTGGAACGGGAATGCATTTAATTATTACCCGGTGGAAGAATATGGCTATGAGGATTTGTTTACTCCCATGCAGATTGGCGGCATTGATTTTCCATCCACGGTTACGGTGATCCAGAATGACTTCCTCTCCCGCATTAATAAAATCTACAAAAAAGAAATTTATGCTTCCAATGTCGGGTTGATCTTTAAACAGCTCGACAGTGTTACGACGAAGAATACAATTAACGGTACGATTATTCTCACCGGACTTGAATATAAATTTAACATCATCGATTATAAGCATTAAGATGTACAGGCTGATATATTTTTTTCTGTTTTTGCCCCTGCTTGTTATTGGACAGCAGGAACGGAATAAATATTTTATCAGTTTTACTGACAAGAATCATTCGGCTTTTTCTGTTGACAACCCCTCTGCATTTCTGTCGCAACGATCCATAGAGCGGAGGGACAGAAATAACATTCCAGTCACTTTCGAAGACCTTCCCGTGAATCCCGATTATGTGGAAATCATTTCAAACAACGGAGCAAGAGTGATAAACCGCAGCAAATGGCTCAATGGTATTACGGTGGAATGCGACGAGCAGGTACTCTCCGACATACTTTCTCTTTCTTTTGTAAAGGGTCATTCAAGAGTGTACATACATACTGAAAATAATATTCCAAAGGATCTCAATAACGAATCACCGCTTCGTTACAATGCAAATTTAAGACTTGCGAGTTCTGATTATGGTGGATCATTTAACCAGATTCACATGATTAATGGCGACTATCTTCATCAGCAGGGTTTTACCGGCGAGGGGATGTTGATAGCGATACTTGATGCGGGGTTTTACGCAGTTGATATGCTTGCGCCTTTCGACAGCATAAGACTGAATAACCAGATAACAGCTACATGGGATTTTGTTGATAATTCTCCTTCAGTATATGAAGATGACACCCACGGCATGTCTGTCCTCAGTACGATTGCCGGAAATGTTCCGGATGAATTGCTGGGTACGGCGCCAAAGGCATCGTTTCTTCTCTTAAGGACTGAGGATGTCTCCTCAGAAAATATTATTGAAGAATATAACTGGGCGGTAGCGGCAGAGTATGCTGACAGTGCCGGTGCAGATGTGATTTCATCATCGCTTGGATATACCCTCTTCGATGATTCGACTTCCGATCATTCGTATGCTGACATGGATGGAAATCATTGTCCGGCTACCGTTGCCGCTGATATGGCTGCGGCGAGGGGGATGTTGGTTGTGCTCAGTGCGGGTAATTCAGGAATAAAACCGTGGCATTATATAGGTGCACCGTCGGATGCGGACAGTGCATTGAGCATTGGTGCTGTAGATTCACTGGAAAATCATATTTATTTCAGCAGCTTCGGTCCATCTTCCGATGGCGATATAAAGCCCAATGTGTGTGCGCAGGGTTATGAATGTAAATTATCGGATGAAATTGGTGCGATATCTGAGGGCAGCGGCACTTCATTTTCATGTCCGATACTTGCAGGAGCAGCAACCTGTCTTTGGCAGGCATTCCCTTCCTACACGGCGATGGAAATTAAATCGGCCATTGAAAGAAGCAGTTCTTTGTTTTTCTCTCCTAACGATTCGATGGGTTATGGAATTCCTGATTTCATGATTGCCAGTTATTTATTATCGACAGGAAATATACCAATGGCGTCAAAGGATAATGTGCTGGGTGTATTTCCTAATCCGTTTTCTCATAATCTGAATGTGCGTTTCTATTCGAAGAAGTCGCAGGATGTTCAGATTGAAATAATAGATGCATTAGGACAAGTGATCAATTCGATAAATGAAGAAGCAGAAGGAGCCTATATCAATACTTTTACGGTAAACGGCGACAATATCCTGAGAAGCGGTATTTATTTTGTGAAAGTTTCGACGGCGGAGGAGAGTTTTGTGAGCAGGGTGGTGAAATATTGAGAATTAGCGGTTATTGCATTATTTTTTCCTTTCGTAAGAAGTATATTTTATTTTTAAGAACTTCCTGAGGGATGATTAATTCAACTTAGACACGGATACATGGAGGGACACGAAGAAATAATTATTATATTTCCGTGTAATGCAGTGGGAAAATTTAAAAAACAATTACTTTTTTATTAATCGAGAAATTGTTCCCCTGCACCTTCAGAATATAAATTCCGGAATGAATCTCTGATAGATCGATTTTCACATTGCCAGAATTAGTATTTTGAAAATAGACTCTTCCTTCAATGTTGAACAAGCTTATTGAGTAATTCACTGCGATGGTTTCGATATATAAGTCATTCTCGGAAGGAATTGGGTAAATTTTTATTTGAAGTATTTCATCATCAATATCATCTATATTAATACTAGCGCAATAATCGGGATATACAGCTGCTGTCCAGTTTAAGCTCTGACCAATTGTTGGCGAGAAATTAACCATAGCGTATTGTGGCGATATAAAAGAGCCAATATAATTATCAAGTCTTCTGACGGAAAAATTTTGTGAATTGATACAAGGGTTGTTTAATAAAGTGTCAAGAAATATTTCATTGTTGTTAATTCTGCATACGAGATTTCCGTTTTTGAAATTTAAATCCTGGATTGAATTTCCGGGTAAGTCGGGAAAAAGTTTTGACAAAAGTATATCGCCATATCGATTTAATTTTAATGCAACCATTACTTGAGCAGGGCTGTAGTAATCGCATATTAAATAAATATTTCCGGAATTATCGGTAGCTAATTTTCTTTCTTGAAGGAGCGAATAATTACTATTTATAATCGAGTAATTTGCTCTCCATATTTCTGAACCCGTATTATTAAATTTCATTAGTGCCGGAAAACCTGAAGCAGGAAAAATATTTGTATAGTGATTCACGCAAACAATACTGCCTGAATCGGGTAAAATTGTAAAATCACTCATGTAAGCTCTGGAGTTGTACCAAAATCCACGCGCACTGGTGACATGGCCAGTGCTGTCCATATAACTTAAATACGACCTTTGAGTTGTACCTGTTACCCGATCTTCAAGAATCCAAATACCGCCTCTGTAGGATGGGTATATGTCAAAAAGATTATATTCAAAAATGGAATTTATAGTAGACGACATAATGGAAATTATATTTCCTAAGGTGTCCATTTTAATAATAGCCGGGTAAAAATCACTTGGTGTCGAACTAGAATTACTACCCTGAGCTTCTGCTATATAAAGAAAATTACCATCAAATGCAGAACCGGTTAATCTATTTGGATATAGAGTTGTGGCAATATTTCCTGAAAAGTCTTTTACCCAGATTGAATTTCCAGAACTATCTAATTTAAAAACATTGTTCCCATAAATTCCATACGTTGAACTTTTTCCTTCAAATGTATTTGCAAACTTGAAATTCTGGGCTTGAGAATTTTCACTTGTCAATGCCAGCACTATGAAAATAATGATATATAAATATGGTTTCATGACCTAAAGAATTAATCATTAAAATTAAAGAAGATAAATAGCTGTCTTCAGTTTTTTGGCCAAATAACCTGATGCGGTGATAGAGAGTGCAATACTTTGGGTTAGTTTAAGGCGTTTGCATAAAACATAAGTTGATACAGTTTACGGGATTGGTATTTTACCGCAGAGTAAACAAAGTTAAACTGCAAAGATCACAGAGCATTCCTAAACAAGACATCGCAAAATTGGTAAGAAACATTTACTCTGTGAACTCTGAGGGTTAACTTTGCGTACTCTGTGGTTTAAAAAATCAATGCACTCTTTTACCGGCCAAATACCTCTCCGCATCGATCGCAGCCATGCAACCCGTGCCCGCAGCAGTCACTGCCTGGCGGTAAACTTTATCGGCCACATCACCCGCAGCGAATACGCCTTCGATGTTTGTTTTACTGGTTCCCGGAACAGTCAGAATGTAGCCGACGTCATCGGTCTCAAGCCAGTCTTTGAAAATGCCTGAGTTTGGTTCATGCCCGATGGCTACAAAAAAGCCCTGCACGTCTAATTTTTTTTCTTCACCTGATTTGTTGTTTACGACAACTACACCATTCACCGTCTTATCACCTAAAATCTCTTTTGTAGTTGTATTCCATAAAACTTCAATATTGGGTGTGTGCTCCACTCTGTGCTGCATTGCTTTGCTGGCTCGCATTTCGCCCTTACGAACGATCATGTAAACTTTCTTGCAGAGTTTGGCAAGATAGGTTGCTTCCTCGGCAGCAGTATCACCTGCACCTACGATGGCGACATCCTGTCCACGAAAAAAATAACCGTCGCAAACCGCACATGCGGAAACGCCAAAGCCATTGAATTTTTGTTCTGACTCGAGTCCCAGCCATTTTGCCGATGCACCTGTCGCTATGATCACCGCGTCTGCCGTGATGGTCTTTTCTTCATTCACTACTATCTTATGTTTCGGTCCCGTGAAATCCACCGAAGTCGCATAACCGTAACGTATGTCGGCGCCAAACCGTTCCGCCTGTGCCCTGAAGTCTTCCATCATTTCCGGTCCCATCGTTCCTTTCGGATAGCCCGGGTAATTTTCAACCTCCGTCGTAATCGTGAGTTGTCCACCAGGTTGTAATCCCTGGTACAAAACCGGTTTTAAATCGGCACGTGCCGCATAGATGGCTGCCGTATATCCTGCAGGTCCCGACCCGATGATCAGGCATTTGATGTGTTCTGTTTCCATAATTTGGAGGGCAAAAGTACGAATTAGCCGATTAGCCGATTAGCCTCCCAATAGCTATCGGGATAGTCGATTAGCCAATGGGTTGATCGTGAAGTGGTTTCTTTTACATGAGGTTTGCAGTTGAATCTTATTCGGTTTTTAAACCACAAAGAACACAAAGGTCGCACAAAGGACACAAAGGATTTATTGCAATTACAAGTACTTATTTCATTGTGAACTTTGTGCGACCTTTGTGTTCTTTGTGGTTAAATAAAATTAATCCTTCCCGACTGCATACACTATTAGCAATTAGTGTTCGATAGATCCCAATTTCTATCTTTACAAAATGCCGGAAGTTTTAAGTATAGAATCGTTTCTCAATAAATTTGAAAATGAAGAGCCGTTTCTGATCGATGTGAGGAGTGAGAAGGAATTTGAACATGCGCATATTCCGGGTGCTGTAAATATTCCATTACTGAATAATGAACATCGGCACATCGTTGGTATCGAATACAAAAAGAACGGACGTGAAGCAGCTGTCGCTCTCGGATTCGAACTCGTCGGACCGCACTTTCATGAATTCATTAAAACCGCAAACGGGAAGAGTAAGAATAAAGAGGTCATGATTTATTGCTGGCGGGGTGGAATGCGGAGTTCCATCATGGGATGGGTGTTGTCGATGGCAGGTTTTAAGGTTTCATTATTGAAAGGCGGGTATAAATTTTTCCGGAATTTTATTCTCACGGAATTGAAAAGGAAGAAGGATATCGTCATCATCGGCGGGCATACGGGCAGCGGTAAGACAGAAATTCTGCACGAGATTAATATGCTGGGCGAACAGGTTATCGATCTCGAGAAACTGGCGAACCATCGGGGATCTGCATTCGGAAAGCTTGGTCTCCCGCCGCAGCCTTCGAATGAGTTTTTCGAAAACCAGCTCGGACTTTTATGGAGAAGAACAGATCATACTAAAACGGTATGGATAGAAGCGGAGAGTCACAACATCGGGCAAATAAAAATTCCCGACTCCGTTTTCAACCAGTTGCATAATGCGCCGCTGATTGAGATAAGTTGTTCACGCGAATACCGAAAGGAAAGAATCCTGAAGGAGTATGGCGATTTTCCAAAAGCGGATTTGGCCGAATGTACGACTAGGCTTGCAAAGAGGCTAGGACATCTTCGGTTAACCGAAGCACTAAAGGCTCTTCAAAATGACAACTTCGATGAATGGGTAGAGATACTCATCGATTATTACGACAGGACGTATTCTCACAGCCTGAATGAAAGAAAAACCGTGAACCGGTTGATAATAAAAAAGAATGAAAATGAAAGTATCGCTGATTTTTCTAAACGTATAGTAAAAGAATCATCGGCCTTAAAAATGGATGCAGTCAAATGACAGAAATTGAAACCTCTATTAAATTAACAAAGTTTTCGCATGGCTCCGGTTGCGGGTGTAAGATAGAGCCTGCCGTGCTGGAGAAGATTTTAAATAACAGCGGGAAACAGAAGGAATTTTCTTCTCTCATTGCCGGCTATGAGACGAAAGACGATGCAGCCGTGTGGGATTTGGATGGAGAAAACTATTTGCTTAGTACGACGGATTTTTTCACTCCCATCGTAGATGATCCGTTTGACTTCGGCAGAATCGCTTCGGCGAATGCATTGAGCGATATTTACGCAATGGGAGGGAAGCCTTCGTTTGCATTGGCAATACTGGGATTTCCCGTTGACAAGCTGCCCATCGACGTGGCGCAGAAAATAATTTCAGGAGCTAAGGAGATTTGCAACATCGCCGGCATTCCCCTGGCAGGTGGTCACAGCATTGACATACCGGAACCGGTTTTCGGTCTTGTCGTAAACGGTTTCGTGAAGAAAAATTTTCTGAAGAGAAACAGCACGGCTAAAGCCGGTGATTTGCTTTTCCTCACAAAACCGCTCGGCATTGGTATCATGTCGTCGGCTTTGAAAAGGGAAAAGATTTCGGAAGCGGATCTGGTATCAGCAGTAGAAGTAATGACGAAATTAAATTCTGCAGGAGAAAAACTTGCACAAATGGAAGGCGTTCATGCGATGACGGATGTAACGGGCTTTGGTTTACTCGGGCATTTAATCGAAATGTGTGAAGGCAGCGGAGTGTCGTCATTCATAGATTATAAAGCGATTCCTGTATTTGAAGGAATTGATAAATACACCGATCAGTTTATTTTCCCCGACAATACCTATCGAAACTGGAATGCTTATGAGAAAAAGGTTAAGGGTATTTCAGGTCCGGCATTTATCACTCTTTGTGATCCGCAGACAAGCGGAGGGTTATTAATTGCTGTCGATCCGAAAATGAGAAATGAAATGACAGATTTTTTGAAAATGGAAAAGTTAACTGAATTTGTCAATCCGATTGGTAAGATGAATATCAAAGGAGAATTTATCGTAGAAGTCTTGGAATAAATAATAAATTTTTATATGAAGAAAGAGATCAAAAGTGTAATCAAGTCATTGTTGCCGGCATTTATTCAGAAAATCATAAGAGATTCTGGTAATAAAAGAGCAATTTTAAAATGGGAGAAGAATGGTTACCCGAATCCTACCCCACACATAATAAAGCAAAATGCGATTTCCGAATATCAGAAAAAATATGGTTGTAAAATTTTAATTGAAACCGGAACGTATCTGGGAGATATGGTAGAGGTTCAGAAAAAAAGATTCGATAAAATAATTTCAATTGAATTGGGAAGTGATTTATATGCTAAAGCCAAAGAGAGATTTAAAAATGACAAAAACATTGTGATCATTCAGGGCGACAGCGCCAGAGTTTTGCCGGAAGTGATACTAAGCATAAACGAGCCTGCGATATTTTGGCTGGACGGACATTATTCAGGAGGCATTACGGCAAAAGGTGAGATCGAATGTCCTATTATGGGAGAGCTCGATGCAATCTTTAGCGGTAAAATAAAGGATCACATTTTATTAATTGACGATGCAAGAGAATTTAAGGGAATAAATGGATATCCCACCATTGAAAAATTATCCGGATATGTAAAAAGTAAAAATGAAAAATACCAGATTGAGGTAAAGCATGATATAATCCGGTGTGTTGTTGGGAACTAAATCGAATATCAGTCCGGGTCTGAATGCAACAAACTTCAGACTCAGACCACCTGACTCAGACTTCCAGACCCGGACTGCTAAACCAGTAGTCCATCCTTCATCGTAAGCTTCCTGTCCGCCATCCCCGCCAGTACCTCATTATGCGTTACAATAACAAACGTCTGGTTCATTTCTTTTCTGAGATCGAAAAATAGTTCATGAAGTGATCGGGCCGATTCCGAATCGAGGTTACCGGACGGTTCATCGGCAAAAATAACCGCCGGCTGATTGACGAGCGCACGTGCGACAGCAACCCGTTGTTGTTCGCCGCCGCTGAGTTCGGCAGGCCTGTTCTCATACCTGTCTTTTAATCCGAGTTTTTCCAAAAGATTCATGGCACGAATCGAAGCATCGTGTTTGGATTCGCCCGAGATCAGAGCAGGCATCATTACGTTTTCCAATGCCGAAAATTCAGGCAACAGGTGATGCGCCTGGAATACAAAACCGATTTTCCGGTTACGGAATTGAGAAAGCTTTTTGGATGATAGTGTGGTAACATCGGCACCGTCGATGATAATATTTCCTGAATCGGCATTGTCGAGAGTTCCTAAAATATGAAGCAACGTACTCTTTCCGGCGCCTGAAGCACCAACAATCGATATCACCTCTCCGCGACTGATAGTCAGATTAATACCTTTCAATACCTGAAGTGAATTATATGACTTAAAAACGTTGACAGCCGTGATCATAAATGCGAAAGTATGCAAATGTATTTAGGTCAAAAGTCAAAGGTCAAAAGTCAAAAAGGGTTCTTTGAAAATGATTACTTTAAGCATTAATTATCAAAGACTTAAAAATAAATACACTGAATTCATATTTTATAAATCAATTCATAACAAGCTCAGCACTCAAATATTTCCAAACGAATAAACAAATAAACGATAAAACGGATAAACAATGAAACGCCAAACGCTAAACAGAATATAGCACAGAATCTTCATTCCGTACGGACCTGATAGTGTGAACACTGCCTGTTCATAATTTATGTATTTATTCAAATATTTTTCGTTCTTTGCAGTATAAATTCGATCAACCAAAAATAAAGCATGATGGCTGCTCAGAACGACTTCAAACATAATTTTTCAGAGCTTCATGACAAGATTCAAAAATTGATATATTTGCATGAGGAGTTGAAAAAAGCAAATAAAAAGCTGCTTGATGAAAAACTTCAGATGACGAAGGATTTGGATGACGAGAGAGACAGAATCATTCGTCTGGAGGAGGGATATAAGAATCTAAAGGAGATAGAGAAGACATCCTCTCGTCAGAGTATCAGTAATATGAAAAGAAAAATCAACGACATCATTCATGAAATTGACAGGAATATGGCGATGATGGAAGATAAATAATTAATAATCAAAAAGTGAATCACCCTTATGGGAGAATTACTATCTGTTAAAGTATCCATTGCGAACCGCAATTACCCTCTCCGGATTACTGCCGAAGAGCAGGAAAAAGTAATGCGGGCCGCTGAAAATATCAATAAGCGTATCAAGGATTTTGAAGATAACTATGCCGTAAAGGACAAACAGGATCTTCTGGCCATGTGCGCATTACAATTCGCCAGTGAAGCAATGGGTGCTAAACATAATACCTTCGAATCGTCGAAAAAAGAAATACAGGAGAACATTTCTTCTCTTAATAAGATGATCGATGAATATTTAGAGAAAGAAAATTCTTCATTTTAAGGTAACGTTCTTTGAATAAAAATTTTCATGATTAAGACTCCGGTCTTTTTCTTAAAATTATAATGCATTCCCGCATTAGTTCCGATTCACTTAATTAAACTCAACACTTCGATACCATTGGAGCAATCGCTCAATGACTTCGATGGCAGGCTGCACCTCGTCTCATGGACGGGACCTGAAAAGGCTACAGCAGAAACCAGGAAAGCCAGGCCGCTCCACCCATGACTTATGGGTTTAACAAGTCACGGAATTATTGCGGGTTTTTTATTTCATTCAAACAAAATCAATAATCATAAGACAATAAATTTTCCAATTTCTGATAATCAATGGATAATATAACACCAATCATATTTTTCTCATCGGTCGCCGTGGCGCTCTTGTTGGGGATATTGGTTGCATGGGTGATCTTCAAACGATCGCTCAAAGCAAAAGAAGCCGTTGCGGGAGATAAAGCAAAAATGATCATCAAAGAAGCCGAATCTGAGGCGGAGGTCATCAAGAAAAACAGGATCCTCGAAGCGAAAGAAAAATTCCTTCAATTGAAATCCGAACACGAAAAGGTCATCGCTGAAAAAGACAAAAACATAAGCATCGCCGAAAACAGGATCAAGCAAAAGGAAACCACGCTTGCTCAGAAAATCGAGCAGACGCAACGTAAAGAAAAAGAATACGAAGCCCTGCAGGAAAACCTGAAAAACCAGCTCGACATCATCGAGGGCCGGAAAGAAGAACTCAGCAAACAGCATCAACGACAGGTGGAGCAGCTTGAAAAAATCAGCGGCCTTAGTGTAGAACAGGCAAAAACACAACTTGTCGAAGCCCTGAAGAACGAAGCAAAGACAGCTTCCTTGTCGTACGTCAAAGACATCATGGAAGAAGCCAAACTCACTGCAAGTAAGGAAGCCAAGAAGATCGTCATACAGACGATTCAACGTGTGGCTACCGAACATGCCGTTGAGAATGCAGTTACTGTATTCAATATCGAAAACGACGAGATCAAAGGCCGCATCATCGGCCGCGAAGGAAGAAACATCCGCGCTCTCGAGGCTGCCACAGGTGTGGAGATCATCGTTGACGATACACCGGAGACGATCATTTTATCCGGTTTCGATCCCATCCGCCGTGAGATGGCCAGGCTTGCATTGCATCAGCTCGTGAGCGACGGCCGGATTCACCCGGCGCGCATCGAAGAAGTCGTTGCCAAGGTAAAGCGACAGCTCGACGACGAAATCATCGAAGTAGGAAAACGTACCACCATTGACCTCGGCATACATGGTCTCGCTCCTGAACTCATACGAATGGTCGGTAGAATGAAGTACCGTTCATCGTACGGGCAAAACCTGTTGCAGCATTCCCGCGAGGTGGCAAATCTCTGTGCTACGATGGCGGCGGAACTGGGACTCAACGTTAAACTTGCCAAACGTGCAGGACTTCTCCACGATATCGGAAAGGTTCCGGATGATGAGCCTGAATTGCCGCATGCAATCCTAGGCATGAAGCTCGCCGAAAAACACAAAGAGAATCCGGAAGTGTGCAATGCCATCGGCGCTCACCACGACGAGATAGAAATGACCAGCATTATTTCACCAATCATCCAGGTGTGTGATGCTATTTCGGGTGCAAGGCCGGGTGCGCGTCGCGAGGTCGTCGAATCCTATATCAAGAGACTGAAAGATATGGAGGCGCTCGCACTCTCTTATCCTGGGGTGGATAAGACATTTGCCATCCAGGCCGGGCGGGAACTGCGCGTGGTTGTGCAGAGTGAGAAAATCACCGACAAGCAGGCGGAAGTTTTATCATTCGACATAGCTAACCGCATTCAGACTGAAATGACATATCCCGGACAGGTAAAAGTGACTGTGATAAGGGAAACGCGCTCGGTTAACTATGCAAAATAATTTTCTCAAGAGATGAGCGCACAACGTATCATCATCCATCCCGGTTCAGAAAGTTCGAACTATTGGAAAGACCTCTGGAACTACCGGGGGCTTTTTTTCTTTCTGGCATGGAGGGATGTACTTGTCCGTTATAAACAAACGGTCATTGGTATTGCATGGAGCATAATTCGTCCCATCCTTACGATACTGGCAATGGCATTCATTGGCTGGCTTTTCAATTCTTCTGTGCCCGATGGCATCCCCCGATTGTTACTGGTTTCTGCCGCGGCATTGCCCTGGCAGTTCTTTTCCTCTTCTTTCAGTGAATCTTCAAATTCACTGATCGTTAACTCCAATCTCCTTACTAAAATTTATTTTCCCAGGCTCATCGTTCCAGCAAGCACCGTTATCGTTTGCCTGATCGATTTCCTCATCTCTTTTTTTGTATTCGTTTGTCTTATGATCTGGTACCAGTTCGTTCCCGATCTTAAAATACTTATGTTGCCATTGTTTTTGCTGCTTGCACTGATTATTTCACTCGGCGCCGGATTGTATGTCGCTGCGCTGAATGTTAAGTATCGCGACTTCAGGTATGTGATTCCTTTTATCGTTCAGTTTGGACTTTATCTTTCCCCGGTCGCATTCAGCAGTGAGGATGTTTATTCCAATGTGAATATTCCGCAGTCATTAAAATTTATCTATTCTTTGAATCCGATGGTTGGTGTCATTGACGGTTTCAGGTGGTGTTTGCTCGGTGGAAACATTTCAATCTACCTGCCCGGATTTATAGTGTCCATTGCAATAAGTTTTGTTGTCTTGGTTTTGGGGATAAGGTACTTCCGCAAGACAGAAAAATCTTTCGCCGATATTATCTGATCATGAGTATTCCTGTAATTAAAGTCGAAAATCTCAGCAAGAGTTATATCCTTACTCATATGAAGCAGGGATCATATCTGGCTTTGAGGGATGTGCTCACCGAAAGGGTGAAGAATGCGATTAGTTTCAGAAAAAAAACGGAGAAGAGCAGGGAAGAGTTTCTCGCCCTTAAAAATGTTTCTTTTGAAGTATTCAAAGGCGACCGCATCGGCATCATCGGAAGGAATGGTGCGGGTAAATCCACACTGCTGAAGATTCTCAGCCGCATCGTTACTCCAACCAAAGGCATGCTTACCATCGAGGGAAGGGTTGCAAGCCTGCTCGAAGTGGGTACTGGATTTCATCCTGAATTGACCGGCAGGGAAAACGTTTACCTCAACGGGGCCATTTTAGGAATGAGCCGCAATGAGATTGCAAGAAAGTTTGACGAGATCGTTGCTTTTGCCGAAGTGGAGAAATTTCTCGATACGCCCGTAAAAAGATATTCTTCCGGCATGTACGTCCGACTCGCTTTTGCCGTAGCTGCACATCTCGAACCGGAAATACTCATCGTCGACGAAGTGCTTGCCGTCGGCGACGCACAATTCCAGCGAAAATGCCTCGGCAAGATGGAAGATGTAAGTAAGAACGATGGCCGTACTGTCCTGTTTGTGTCGCATGCATTGTCGATGGTTTCTAAACTTTGCAATAAAGGAATTCTGCTTGATAAAGGTGAGGTTGTTTGCGACGGGGATATATTATCTGTTATCGAGAAATACGAAGAGAATATTCTTCTTCATTACCAGGTTGACGATCTGCCTGACGGGATCTTATATGAAAATAAAAACACTGATACCAACGAATATTCAATTACGGCGATTCGTTTCCGGGATAAAAATTTGAAGCTGAAAGGATTTGTAAGCACCTTCGATGAATTAAATGTCGAAATCGAATTTTATTCACCATCCGAACTCGAAAATGGTTCGGTGAGCTTCTTTTTCAAGACGCTGAACGACCTCACCATTCTGCGCTTTGCCACCATGCCGGACCAGTCGGTGCATTGCCATTTTAAAAAGGGTATTAACAGAATCAGTTGTAAGATTCCTAAACTGGTGTTGCCTCATGGAAATTATGTTTTCAGTGCCGGGCTCGCAGTTCCCATGCGTCAGTGGTTGTACAGGAATAATGAAATGTTCATCATCAAGGTGCATGAGAACGATATTTTTGAAAGTGGTTTTTCTCCAACTCTTGAAAATATGCTTGCAGTCACTGATTATTCTTGGAGTAATTTAGATTCAAATATATAGTAGCAGGTGATTCAATTGGAAAATAACTACAGGGTTTCAGTATGCCCCTTTTGCAATTCGGCTGAAATAGCAAAGAAGGCCGATTTAAATTACAGGGGTCAGACAGAATTTTCAACCCATACTATTGAATTAAAAAATACCCCCGAGATCTGGAAGTGTAGAAATTGCCGGTCATATTTTACCCAGAATGCAATACTACCGCCTGATGCAGAAAAATTATATGCCAGCGGCGAAGGCTCAAAACGCTGGTCACCGAAAAGTTTTACCGAAGATAAAACTCAGAATGTAAGAGACCTGCTGGATAATTATCTTTCAGGGAAAAACGGAAAATTACTTGATGTCGGTTGCAATACCGGTGAGTTTTTGGATTATGCAGGCAAGAACGGGATTAAAACTTACGGTCTTGAAATCTGTGAAGAAAGTTGTGCTATACTAAAAAACAAAGGTCATGTTGCATACCGGACCGGTGCCGAAATCAACGACACGTTTGACCTTATTACAGGCTTTGATGTTTTCGAACATCTTTACGACCCAAATGGATTTTTGTCTTTTGTTCATGGGTTGTTGAAAAAAGACGGTATCCTTATCCTCATAACAGGAAATCCAAATTCATTGCCCGCCAGGTTGAGTAAGGGCAACTGGTGGTATTTTAATTACCCGGAACATGTCATCTTCCCGTCATCGAATTATTTTAACATGATTAAAGGATTCAGGGTGACAGAAACACTTAACGTATTTGCATCCCTCGCTCATGACGAACAGGGATTTTTCTTCGGAATAAAAAATTTCATTAAAATTCTCATAGGCAAAAATTATCCCGGCCGGCCGGCTATTGTCCCCGATCATCAGCTTGTTGTACTTCAGAAGATCTGATCCAATCCGCATTCAATGAACCTGGTTCAGAAAATAAAATCATCAATCACACATCGGCTCATCAGTTTGTTGTCATCAAGCAGTTTTTTTACTCACCGCTTTTTTGTTCGCAACCGTGATTTGCTCATGAAAGAATATTATGAATATCCTTCAGTGATAAACAACGGATATGTTCATACCGACCGGGTTATCGCCCTGGCAAATTCCTTTGGAAGGACCGCCGGAAAAATAATCATCGATGCCGGTGCCGCAGACGGAATGATCTCCCTCAGGTTCTCCCGTAGTTTTCCTGGTGTGGAGGTGTTTTCCTTCGAACCCATCAGTAAAACTTTTAACGAACTGGAAAAAAATACTTCCGGTAACCCGGATATCAGGAGATTTAATATGGCCCTTGGTTCAAGTGCCGGAAGTTCGGTGATACATGTACTCGACCGGATCACTTCTTCTTCCATTCTTGACGTTTCGGGAAAAATAGATGACCCATTTTTTGCCCGGGCTTTAGAGGAAAGGGGATCGGAGAAGATTACAATTTCGACACTCGACAAAGAAATACCGGTCGATAAGCATGTTGCAATTCTCAAGATGGATGTACAGGGTTTCGAACTTGAAATATTAAAAGGCGGCGTAAGTACCCTGAAGCGCACCGACATTGTCGTTTTGGAAATGCAAAATCATAAATACTATAAGGATGCACCGATGTATTTTGATCTCGATGTATTTCTCCGTGATCATGGTTTCGTATGTTATGACCTCATTCCTTCCATCCGTAAAAATGAAAAGCTTATGGAGTGGGATGCCATCTATATTTCTGCCCGGTTCTTAAATGAAATACGGAACTGATCCAATGGAGCCGTTTATCTACATACTGCTGCCTATTCACAATCGAAAGGAGACTACCAGGCAATTTATCGATTGCCTCAGGGTGCAGACCTATAAGAATTTTTCCCTGGTTGTGATCGACGACGGTTCCGACGATGGTTCGATTGAAATGATCAGGGAATTCTTCCCGGACGCTGTACACATTCGCGGAAACGGAAACTGGTGGTGGGCAGGCAGCCTTCAGCAGGGATTTCGCTGGTTGAAGAAAAATGCATCTGAAAATGACATGGTACTCATCATGAACGACGACAGCCACATTGAAAAGGATTATTTGCAGACAGGAGCCGGCATCTTATTTCAGAACCCACGCACACTTTTGCTTTCCGAAGCATACAGTATGCAGACGAAAAAACTCATCGACAAAGGTGTGGTTTTCGATTTCGCCAGTTACAGTCATCACATGCCTCTCCCGGGCGAAACAGTGAACTGCATGTCCACCCGCGGTTTGTTTTTACTGACGGGCGATTTGTTTAAGTTGAATGGGTTCAGAGACAAATTGCTGCCTCATTACTATTCCGATTATGAATTCACCATACGCGCTGCCAGGAAAGGATTCAAGTTAATGGTATCTGAAAATCTGAAGCTGTGGATGAATGAACTCTCAACAGGTACAGGCATCATAAAATGTACCGGTCGCGCAGATTTCTTCAGGCAGTATTTTTCAAAAAAATATACCGGTAATCCGATCTACACGATGAATTTCATACTCCTTGCTTTTCCCTTTCCTTATAAGATTAAATTTGCATGGCGGCATTTTATTAGTTCGCTCAAGACTATTATAAAAGTGATACTGAAAAACCCGGCAACTAAATAATTTCCTTTTGAATCCTGCACCCGTCGTCATATTTGTCTATAATCGCCCCGAGCATACAAAAAAATGTCTCGATTCATTGTCGTTAAACGATGGATGGAAAGATTCTGAGGTGTTTATTTATTGTGACGGCCCCAAGAACAATACGGTCATCGACGAAAAAATTGAAGCTACCAGGAATATTGCCGGTAGCGTTAAGGGCTGCAAGTCACTGACTCTGGTAAAGAGCAAGACGAACAAAGGTCTGTATGATTCTGTCATTACCGGTGTCTCAGAAATAATCCGGAAATATGGGAAGGTGATCGTCGTTGAAGATGACCTTTTGACGCATCCGACTTTTCTTAAATTCATGAACGATTCCCTGGAGAAATATGAAGGCGAAAAAAAAGTGGCATGTGTATCCGGGTATGTTTATCCGTTAAAAAGAAAATATGACCGGCCGTTTTTTATTCGTGGCGCCGACTGCTGGGGATGGGCAACATGGGAAGACCGATGGAGCGATTTACGGACTGACGCCGCAGTTTTATTGAATGAAATAGAAAAGGATAAAAAGTTGCAGGAAGATTTCACGTTTAATTTCTCATATCCTTACCTGCAAATGCTGCGCGATCGGGTGGCAGGGTTAAATCAGTCATGGGCAATTTTATGGTATGCAAGTTCCTTTCTGAAGAATAGGCTCTGTCTTTATCCTTCGCAATCGCTGGTGAAAAATATCGGTAATGACGGAAGCGGCACACATACTTTTATACCAACAGGTTTGTTTGACAGTGCCGACCCGTCAAGAGCTGAGATGCAACTACCTGATCTTGTGGAGGAGAATCTTAAAGCAAGGAAGAGTTTCGAAAAATTCTTCAAGTCCCTTCACATGCCTCAAGGAATCATCCGGAAAGTAAAGGCCATGATACCTGATGCTATGAAAGCATCAGTCAAAAAAATAATTCGCTCCTCAGCCAAATCTCCGTGGTCGGGTGATTTCAGGAGCTGGGAAGAAGCGAAATCCTGCAGCACCGGTTATGATTCTTCCCTGATACTTGAAAAGGTTAAGCAGTCGGTCTTGAAAGTTAAAAACGGGGAAGCACTATATGAACGGGATTCCGTTCTTTTTGATTCGATCGAGTATTCAAATGACGTGCTCGAATTGTTTATTAATGTATTGAATGAGAAGAACGAGTTGAATATCGTTGATTTCGGCGGCAGTCTCGGAAGTTCTTATTTTCAATATTCGCGATTACTTAACACAACCAAGCCCCTTCACTGGGCTGTCGTGGAGCAAAAACACTTTGTAGAAGCAGGGAAGCTTGAAATTGAGGATGATCATCTGAAATTTTTCTGTTCGGTTGATGATGCACTCTCTTTTGCTTCTCGCGAAATTCTGCTTCTGTCGAGCGTGCTTCCGTACATTGAGAAACCCTACGAACTGCTTGAAAAATTATTCAGTTATAAATTCTGGTACATCATCATCGAACGCACACCGTTTATTAAACGCGAAACCGACAGGCTAACGGTGCAGGAGGTGCCCAGGGAGATTTATCTTGCATCCTATCCTTCGTGGTTTTTTAACGAGACAAAATTCAGGAAGTATTTTTCCAATGATTATTCGCAGATCCGTGAATTCGATTGCAATACCGATCCGAAAGAATACCTGGATGGCGATTATACTTACAGAAAAGGATTTATATTTAAACGTAAGGATGAAGCTTAATTTTTGTACACTGTTTAATTCAAACTACCTGACAAGAGGATTGCTTCTCTATGAATCGCTATCGGCTGTTTGTCCGGATTTTCATCTGTATGTTTTTGCTTTCGACGAAGACACCTTTCAGTTCCTGAAAAAATCATCTTTGAAAGGACTCACGGTTGTTTCTCTGAAGGAATTCGAAGACAGCGAATTATTGCGAGTTAAGCCGACGCGAACGAGTGGTGAATATTGCTGGACGTGTACGTCCTCTACAATATTGTATTCGATCGAAAAATTCAGACTGGATCACTGTACCTATATCGATGCAGACATGTATTTTTATTCCGATCCCGGAGTGATTGTTCGGGAGATGAACGATAAGTCGGTGTTGATCACTGAACACCGTTATTCGCCTGCCTACGACCGCTCGAAGGAAAGCGGAAAATACTGTGTGCAGTTCGTGACCTTTAAAAATGATAAATGCGGGATGGAGGTTTTGAGATGGTGGAGAAATGCCTGTATTGAATGGTGTTATAACAGAATAGAAGACGGTAAATTCGGCGATCAGAAATACCTGGATGAATGGATCGAAAGATATTATTGCGTTCATGTGATGGAAAATCCTGGCGGTGGCATTGCTCCGTGGAATGTTCAGCAATATTCTTTTGAAAGATCCGGCGATAAGATAACCGGAATCGAGAAGTCGACCGGGAAAAAATTCGACGCTGTCTTTTTCCATTTTCACGGACTTAAATTTTATCTGAATGGGATTGTCGAATTGAGCGGCGAGGTATATGAACTTGATGAGCATGTGAGAGAGATATTTTATTTTCCCTACATCTCGGCCCTCAACCGTTTGAAGAAAAGAGTCGGAATCGAAATTTCGTTTGATCCTCACGGCACATCAGGTAAATCACGGTTTGGATCTTTCAACTGGCTTATGCAGCTTATGTATTATATCAACGATTTGAAATTTTCATTGAAAAATGTTTCCGGTCGAAACATGATGTACAGGAAATTGCATCATCATTTTTATAATACAGATAAATTCTGAAATTAAATCCTAATTTGCACCGTGGCAAAGATCATCGATTTAAAGACATTCACTGATAAGAGAGGAAACCTTACGGTCATCGAAAAGACAATTCCTTTCGATATCAAACGTATCTTCTACATCTATGGTGTCGATGAATCGAAGCGTGGCGGTCATCGTCATCACAAGACGGTCCAGGCTGCAATTTGCATCAATGGTTCATGTTCAATTTATAATAATAATGGCCGGAAGGAAGAGACCTTTGAGCTGGACAGGCCCAGTAAGTGTTTGCTGCTAATGCCGGAAGACTGGCATACGATGTATAATTTTTCTCCGGATGCAATCCTGATGGTTCTTGCTTCAGAATATTTCGATGAAAAGGATTATATTTTTGAACCCTATAAATGATCGAATACGAAAACCTTCGACTCTCTAACGAACTTTTTTTCAGCGAATGGAAAAAAGAATTTGATGCCGTCATGGAAAGCGGCTGGTACATTCTTGGAGAAAATGTTAAGACATTCGAAAAGTCGTTTGCGGATTATTGCGGTGTAAAGCACTGCACCGGAGTTGCCAATGGTCTCGATGCACTCATTCTCGCCCTGAGAGTGTGCGGGTTTGATCCCGGATCAGAAGTTATTGTTCCTTCAAATACATACATCGCCACCATTTTATCGATAATCCAGAATGGCCTAAAGCCGGTGCTCGTTGAGCCTGACATTAAAACATACAACATAGACCCCGGATTGATCGAAGATAAGATCACCTCCCGCACAAAGGCGATTCTGGTCGTGCATCTTTACGGAAAGGTCTGCGACATGGATAAAATTCTTGCCATTGCAAAAAGACATAACCTGAAGGTCATAGAAGACTGTGCTCAGTCGCACGGCGCCATGTATAAAACAAAAAAGGCCGGGACGTTTGGCGACTCGGCGGCATTTAGTTTTTACCCGACAAAGAATCTCGGCGCGATGGGCGATGCCGGTGCTCTTACCACCGGTGATTCAGACCTCGATGAAAAATTCCGCAGCCTGAGAAATTACGGTTCGAAGAAAAAATATCATAACGACATGGTTGGTTTTAACTCCAGGCTTGATGAATTGCAGGCGGCCCTGCTGAACATTAAGTTAAAGTACCTCGATCGGATCAATATG
This sequence comes from uncultured Flavobacteriales bacterium, assembly GCA_964595205.1. Classification (GTDB taxonomy): domain Bacteria; phylum Bacteroidota; class Bacteroidia; order AKYH767-A; family 2013-40CM-41-45; genus JADKIH01. The sequence continues at coordinate 105,578 of CAZQOQ010000037.1, forward strand.
CACAAGCGAAAGCTCGCCGGTTTGTATTTTAATGGCTTAAAGAGTGATTTCATCCTTCCTCAGGTTCATCCGGATCATTTTGACGTCTATCATATTTTTAATGTGAGGCATCCGAAACGCGATGAATTGAAAAAGTACCTGCACGAAAATGGTATAATGACCGAGATACATTATCCCGTGGCACCGGTAAAACAGCCTGCCATGAAGGGAATCATCGATGACGTACCGACTCCCATTGCTGAAGAAATTCATAATTCAACATTAAGTCTTCCCATTTCTTTCGGGCATACAACTTTTGAGATTCAGCAGGTGATTGAAATAATGAATAAATTCTGATTGATGCCTTCGCTTTCAATTATAACAGTCAACCTCAACAATGCCCAGGGACTCGCGCTTACAATTCGCAGTGTCTTATCGCAAACCTTCAGGGATTTCGAATTCATTGTGATTGACGGGGATTCGACAGATGAAAGCATTTCAGTGCTAAAGCAGTTTCAAAGCAGTATTACTAAATGGATCTCGGAAAAAGATACGGGAATTTACCATGCGCAAAACAAGGGCATCGGCCTGGCTGGTGGAGATTATTGTCTCTTTTTGAACTCGGGAGATTACCTGGCTGAATCCCGGGTGGTCGAGAAGATGTTTTATAAGAATAATCATGCAGATATTTTTTACGGTGACCTGCTTTTGAAAAAAGGTGATGCTTTTCCTGAGTTGAGAAAGAGTCCTGATACCATCAACAGGTTGCATTTGTTGAAGGACACATTATGGCACCCGGTATCATTTATCCGCAGGAAGCTCTTCCATGACTATGGTATGTATGAAGAAAAATACAAGATTGCAGGAGACTATGAATTTTTCGTAAGGACATTGATAAAGTATAAGATAAAGGCACAGCATATACCGGTTGCAGTTTCTGTATTTGATGTAACCGGCATGAGTTCCAACCCGCTCTTTCGAAAGCAGCTTGAAAGGGAGAGAAGCACGATACAGGATTTATATTTTAATCCGCTTCTCCTGTTTTTTTTCAGGATGTACTCCAAACTCCGTAATTGAATGGTAAGCATAATTGTCACAACACATAATTACGGACACTTTCTGGCAGAGACCATCAATTCAGTAAGAGGACAGACTTTTTCCGACTGGGAATGCATTGTGGTCGACAGCGGTTCGACAGACAATACAAGGGATATCATGAATGACTTTACGGCAAAGGACGGGCGATTTAAATATTTGTTTCGCGGTGACAAGGGTGTTTCAGCTGCGAGAAATTCCGGTATTGAAATTTCGCGGGGAGAGTACATACAATTTCTGGATGGCGATGATCTTTTGCAAAAAAACAAGATTGATGAGCAGTTGAAAATATTCAGCAGCCACCCGGAGGTTGATATTGTATATGGCGATGTGCGTTTTTTTGACGATGGCAACAGTGGAGTTTTACGTAATTCCAAGACCGGAAACAAGCCCGATGACTGGCTCCCTCATCTTTCCGGCAGCGGAGATGTTATTATGGATGTGCTGAAGAGTTACAATTTCCTTGTGACACATTCGCCCCTTGTCAGGAGATCAGTGATTGAACGCTGTGGTGTGTTTGACGAGCGGATGGAAGCACTTGAGGACTGGGATTTCTGGCTGAGATGTGCCGGAAAGGGATGTTATTTTATGTTTCACCACGCAGCAGATGCAATGGTGCTCGTGCGGGTTCATTCAAAGAGCCTGAGTAGGAGGAGTGACCTCATGCTGAAAGGAAATTTTATCATGCTGGAAAATGAAATTCTTCTCCAGGAAATAAAGATCAGGTATAAACTTTTTTTCATCCTTAAATATGCCGAACTTTTCTGGGATACTGTTTTTTCTCCCCTGAAACTTCCGGCGCTGTCTCCTTCGCTCGTGTTCTTTGCAGTCATACTCTTTCCTGCCTGGATTTTCTTAAAAGTTGTACGACCAATATTTTCACGGCAATGAGCGGAGCAGCGGATATTTCAATCGTAATCGTCAGCTATAATGTGAAGGAGCTGCTGCTTAAATGCATAGAATCCGTCAGAAGGTTCAGTGGTGATTTTTCTATTGAAATAATTGTTGTAGATAATCATTCTTCGGATCATACGGTCGGATCGTTAAAGAAATTATCGCCTGGAGTTACGTTGATTGAAAATGATTCCAACACTGGATTCTCCTTTGCCAATAATCAGGGTATTGAGGCCTCGGTCGGAAAATTTATTTTCCTTTTAAACCCGGATACCGAAATCAATGACAATATTTTTCAAATGCTGGTTTCAGAAAGTAACGCTAATGACAACCCGGTGTTAGCGCCGGGACTCATGAACTCTGACGGCAGCCTGCAGGTTTCCTGTTATAAGTTTCCCGGTTTGTTTTCCGTCATCGCCGAAGCATTCTTTCTGCATAAATTATTTTCCGTTAATGAATATCCAATAAATTATTTCAGCGAGAAATTTTACCCCGACTGGGCTTCGGGTGCTGCACTGTTTTTCAGCAGGGATGTATTTAATAAAGTCGGTAAGCTGGATGAAAACCTTTTCTGGATGGATGATGTGGATTTTTGTTTCAGGGCATCGAAGAAGAACATCCTGACACTCTATCTTCCGGGGAAACTGATCTGTCATCACGGCGGAAAAAGTTCACAAAAGAATCTTTCAGTTACGATCAGCAATCAGTTGCTAAGCAAGGCTAAATACCTGATGAAGCATAAAGGTAAAATGATATCCATGATTGCACTCTTCTTTATTTTTTTCCAGGTGGTTACCAGGATCGTATTGTTTTTATTTCTTTCACCATTCGGAAGGATCTACAGGGTAAAATTCAACGCATATTTCTTTACATTAGGCAGGTTTTTCAATTTTATTTTCAGGGAAAATCAATCCATTTCTTAGCACGCCCGATGAAGAAAATATTGTTTTTAGCCGATATCAATTCTTCCCATACCAGGAAGTGGGTGAGTGGCGTGGCCGGACTCGGATACGACGTTGCGGTATTCTCGTTGTCCCGGCCTGTGACTGACTGGTATTCCTCAGCCGGAGTCAGGTTAATTAATTCAGTTTTTATTGACGACATGGGAGTTTTCCGGAGAAATGATTTTTCGAAGCTGAAATATTTCAGACTCATCGGCGAGCTAAAGAAATGTCTGAAGTCTTTTTCTCCCGATATAGTACATGCCCATTATGCCACCAGTTACGGATTGCTTGGGAAGAGAGCAGGCTTTCATCCATTTGTGCTTTCGGCCTGGGGTTCCGATGTTTTCGTTTTTCCACGCCGATCCATCCTTCACAGGCTGATGTTGAAACGGATTCTCGATTCAGCCGATGTGATTATTTCTGCGAGCCACGTTTTGAGTGCCGAAATATCAGGATATACAGATAAGCCGGCAGAGATTATTCCGTTTGGCATCGACACGGATGTTTATCAAAAGAAGGAAACGATTCATTCATCCGGATTTACTGTTGGTGTCATCAAGACACTGGAGGAGCAGTATGGAATTAATTATCTCATAGAAGCGTTTAAACTTGTTGTTGAAAAATATCCTGCTGAAAAACTCCGTCTCATCATCGTTGGAGAAGGTTCGCTTGCCGGCGAATATAAGAGACTTTGCCTCCGACTTGGTTTAAGTTCGTCGGTTACATTCACCGGCAAAATTCCGCAGGAGGAAGTGCCAGATATGTTAAATACATTCGATGTGTTTGTATGCCCTTCGATTCATGAAAGTTTTGGCGTAAGTGTAATTGAAGCATCAGCCTGTGAATTGCCGGTTATCGCCTCCGATGCCGGAGGATTGAAAGAAGTTGTAATTCCGGGAGAGACCGGAATGCTGGTTACCCCGGGCAGTGCAGTGGAAATCGCCTCGGCAATCAGTCACTTCGTTGAAAATCGCGGTTCCATTACTGAGTATGGAAAGCGCGGTAGAAAATTCGTGATAAATAAATTTTCGTGGAAAGAGAATCTTAAACAGATTAACGATATTTACAAAAAGCTTTAATCGAATTTATGAAGATCCTGACGGTAATCGGGGCACGCCCGCAATTTATCAAGTCATCTGTCGTTAGCCGCGAGTTTTCTGTTCAGAAAAATTTAACGGAGGTTGTAATTCATACCGGCCAGCATTATGACCCATCGATGTCGGAAGTCTTTTTCACCGAGATGAAAATTGCAAAACCTGCGTATAATCTGGGAATCAAATCTCCCCTGCAGGGACAGATGACCGGAAGAATGATCGAGGGAATTGAGAAGATTGCGCTTGACGAAAAACCTGACGCCATGCTTGTTTACGGCGATACCAATTCGACAATAGCAGGCGCACTCGCGGCTTCAAAACTTCATTTGCCGGTCGTTCACGTCGAAGCCGGACTGAGAAGTTTCAATATGAACATGCCCGAAGAGGTCAACAGGATTGTAACAGACAGGATCTCTGCATTATTGTTTTGTCCCACCGAGATTGCCATGAAAAATCTGAAGAATGAGGGCTTCGATCATTTTAAATGCAGGTATTTGAATTCAGGAGATGTGATGCTCGATGCCGCAAACTATTTTTCCGGCATGATAGAAAACCGGCCGCTCATCAAAGAGCTGAAAGGCGTAAAGGAGTTTGTATTGTGTACGATTCACCGCGCCGAAAATACCAACGACCCTGTGCGTTTGAAGAATATCGTAGGGGCAATTAATGAAATCAGTAAACAACTGCCTGTTGTTTTTCCCATCCATCCACGTACAAGAAAAACCACAGAAGCGCTTGGATTAAAACCCGATTGCATCGTTATCGATCCTCTCGGCTACCTTGATATGCTCAACCTTTTACGGAATTGTTCTCTTGTAATAACCGACAGCGGAGGCTTGCAAAAGGAAGCTTATTTTTTTAATAAGTTGTGTATCTGTACGAGGGAGGAATCCGAGTGGAAGGAACTCGTGAATGCCGGATACGTGATCCTTGCAGGAGCGGAGAAAGAAGAAATCGTAAGTGCCTTCAGGAATTACAAAAAACCTTCTGCCTCTTTTTCGGAAAAATTTTATGGCGACGGGAATGCTTCACGGATTGTAGTAAAGGAAATACTCGGCATGTAACATGGAACTTTCGGTCATTTGTCCGACTTATAATGAAATTTCTTTTATCGGAAAACTTGTCGTCCAGCTATGTGCCGATGATGGAATTGAAAAAGAAATCCTGATCACTGACGGTGGATCTACTGATGGTACGCGGGAAAAGGTGAGAGAGTTGATGAAATCGTTTCCTTCTTTGAGACTGATCGAAAACCCGATGCGAACATCCACGCATGCATTCAATCTTGCTTTTAAACATTCAACAGGAAAATATATAGCCTTCGTGGGAGCGCATGCCGCCTATGACAGGAATTATTTCAGCACAGGGGTAGATTTGCTGAAAAGAGATGAATGCGATGCAGTTGGAGGCCCGTTGAAACAGGAAGGTAAAACACCAAAGGGTAAGGCAATTGCTCTTGCAATGAGCAGTAAACTGGGAGTGGGAAATACCGAATTCAGGACAGAGAATAAAAAAATGTTTGTAGACAGCGTTGCTTTCGCTGTTTACAGGAGAGATGTAATCGATCGCTGTGGGCTCATGGATGAATCGTTGCCGGTAAACCAGGATGATGAGTTTCACTACCGGATCAGGAGCAGGGGATACCGGATACTCATGACACCCGAAATGTCCGCTACCTATTTCGTTCGCGATTCTTATTCAGGCTTATTCCGTCAATATTTCCGTTATGGACTATATAAGCCTGCAGTCCTGAAAAAGATCAGGGGCTCAGTGAGAATTCGTCACCTGATTCCTGCCCTTTTTACACTGTATATTTTCTCATTGCCTGTTTCCCTGTTTTTCCCTTTATGGATATTGCCGCTTTTCATTTACGCGCTGTTGATTATTTTAAGGGTAATGTCATTTAATGTAAGCTGGAATATCAGACTTTTGTCTCTGCCCGTATTTCCAATTATTCATTTTGCTTATGGCGTTGGATTTCTTTCAGGATTATTCAAATGGAGATGAGTAAAAATATTTTAAAGGGAAAATGGAGTGACTTTACCGATAATATTCTCGCATTGTCGGTTTTATTTCTGCCCTTGCTTCAGTTTGCCTCACTCATCTGCTGGATTCTGCTGCTTGTCGTCATGGCAATAAAAGGCGACCTGAAATTCACTTTTCGTAACCTTAAAAAATTTCCCGGACTGATTCTTTTCTGCCTGTTGTATTTTTTTTACCTCGCAGGCATGCTGTGGACGGAGGATCTGAATACGGGGTTAAGTGATTTGTTTATCATTTTGCCCCTGCTGTTTTTCCCGGTCATCTTCAGCAATATAAAATTATCTGTCGTATCTTACAGGAAAATTTCCGCAGCACTTTTAACAGGATGCTCGCTGGCGATTTTTTTTTCACTCGGACATTCTTTCAAACTATACCTTGAATCGGGCGATCCTCACCGGTTTTTCTATACGTCTTTTTCATTCCTGATGCATCCGACTTATTTTACCATGTATCTGAATCTGGCCCTGCTCATTGTCTGTCACAATACGGTTTCTGATCGTGAGAGGATTTTCCATTCGGGTCCACTGAGGATTTTTTTATTTTTCCTTCTCATAACCGGAGTCATACTCCTGAATGCACGGCTGGCCATGTCAACAACCTTCCTCACGTTGATATTGTTCGTGACTGCGGAGTCGGTAAAGAGTGAACGGCTGCGGAGTTTGTTTCCCAGGTTCATTATACAGTCGCTGCTGGTTGTTGTTATTTTCTTTTCACTGATTCAGTTCAATAACAGGTTCGTCCAGATTTCGGAAGCGATACATGAAGAGAGAGATACGACCGCAGTGCTTGATACCTCAACAAGTACATACTACAACAGCACTACAATCCGGCTGGGCTTGTTTAAAAACAGCGTCGATGTATTTAAAAAACATTTTTTGACCGGTGTAGGTACGGGTGATGTGATTAACGAATCGGTGAAGGAGCTGAAATCTTCCAATCATGAGTACCTGGCGGATCACTATACAGGCGCGCACAACCAGTATCTTCAGACGGCAATGGCGATCGGTATTTTCGGATTGTTACTCTTATTGGCATGTATCGTTTTCCCTCTGAAAGACTATATTAAAAATAAAAATTTCCTGGCCACCTGTTTTGTGATCATCGTTCTCATCAATGCCCTGGGCGATACCATCCTCCGGGCCTCTTCGCTTTATTTCTTTACATTTTTCGGTTGTTTCTTTTATGTCCTGAACCGGTATTACAATGCCGACATCGGGGAAATGAAGAATGAATAAATTATTATTTTGACCTGTCGCTAAAAGGAATATTAGCTTATTTTTGCGCCAAACAAAATCACAGTGATTCCATTTTCTCCTCCCCGTATCGATCAGAAGATCATCGATGAAGTGACCGATACCCTTCGTTCGGGTTGGATTACTACGGGACCGAAGACCAGGTTGTTTGAAAAAAGACTTGCGAAGTATTGTGATGTGAAGTCAGTAATATGCCTGAACTCTGCCACAGCCGGACTGGAACTGATGTTGCGCTGGTTTGGTGTAGGCAAGGGCGATGAAGTCATAGTTCCGGCATATACATATTCAGCGACTGCAAACGTTATCGTACACTGCGGCGCCACACCTGTTTTCGTGGATGTGAAGGAGGATTTTAATATAGATCCTGAAAGAGTGAAGAAGGCCATAACTTCAAGGACCAAGGTAATAATGCCTGTGGATTTCGGCGGGTGGCCGTGTGATTATGATGCATTGAATAGCCTCGTAAGGGAAAAAAACATACGTGATTTATTCCGCCCGTCTTCTGACGCGCAAAAAATGCTCGACAGGATTATGATTCTTTCCGACGCGGCGCATTCTTTAGGCGCATTTTATAAAGGCAGACGTACCGGTTCGCTCACCGACTGTACAGTATTTTCCTTTCATGCAGTTAAGAACCTCACCACAGCGGAAGGCGGAGCAGTGGCTTTGAATTTTCCCGCTCCATTCGAAAATGAAAAAATATATGACACGCTTTGCATCAAGGCGCTTCATGGGCAGAATAAGGACGCCCTCTCCAAGATGAAGGCAGGAAACTGGAAATATGATATCATCGAGGCGGGGTATAAAATAAACATGACCGACATTCTTGCATCGATCGGACTTGTTGAACTGGAAAGGTATGACGCCGATACACTGGTGCGCCGAAAAGAGATATGCAAAATGTACGAGGCTGCATTTTCAGGGAAGAGCTGGGCCATTGTGCCTCTTCTGGAAGATAAGGCATTTAAGACCGAAAGTTCCTATCACCTGTTTGCATTGCGCATACGAAACATCGGCGAGTCAGTTCGTGACAGGATCATTCAGAGAATCACTGAAAATGGCGTTTCCGTTAACGTTCATTTCATTCCCGTGCCGATGATGTCGTTTTATAAGAATGCAGGCTACAGAATTGATGATTATCCAGTCACCTATTCTCAATTTGCCAATGAAATTTCATTGCCGGTTTTTTATGATCTTACACCCGGGCAGATCGAATTCGTAATTAAAACCATAAACTCATCAGTAGAAGAAGAAATACAAACAATACTCACATGAAGAAATATTTTTTGCTTTTATTAATTCCATTCTCATTCGCTTTTTGTCAGCAGAAGGATTATAAATCTGAGGCAGATAAGATCTTTGAACAGATCAGGAACAGGGAATTCTCCAAGGTGACTGCACGTTTCGACACGAGCATTGCCGTGCGAATAGATACTGCAAGGCTCAGACAGGTATGGGACAGGCTGCTTCCAATCACGGGAAAGTTCGTCAAAGTCATAGACGTGACTACTGATACCCTCGATCAAAATGATGTCGTCATTCAGCATTTGCAATTCGAAAAAAGAAAGATCGACTTCAAACTAATATTCGGAGAGAATGGTAAAATAAAAGGGCTCACATTTCTTCCGGGAGAAAAACGTGATAAATATAAAGTTCCTGATTATGATCAGCCCGATAAGTACACGGAAAGAAAACTTCCGGTGCAGAATGGTCCTTTCAAACTGCCAGGAATACTTTCGAATCCCAATAAGGGTGGCCGGCATCCGCTCGTTATCATGATACACGGGGCCGGGCCTAATGACAAAGATGAGACTGTGGGACCCATGAAAATTTTTAAGGATATTTCTATGGGCCTTTCGGCAAATGGAATCTCTGTTTACCGTTACGACAAGCGTACACGGGTTTATTCTGTACAGATGGCGCTGAACAGGAAGATGACAATTAACGACGAGACAGTGGAAGATGCAGTGGCAGCCGTTAACATGCTAAAGTCGGACAGCACAGTCGATTCGACGGCAATTTATTTATGCGGACACAGCATGGGTGCAATGCTTTTGCCGCGTATAGCCTCACAGGCAAAGGGAATTAAGGGACTGATTTATCTTACGCCAAATGCGAGGCCGCTTGAGGACCTCTTTTATGAACAGACCGAATATGTGTTGTCGTTCGACTCGAGCGGGAACGACACAAAACATATACTTGATTCGATCAAGGCAGAAGTGAATAAAATCAAGATGCTTCAGCCGGGTTCCAAGGATTCTGTGAATTTATTGAGATTCCCTCCATCGTACTGGCTTGATTTAAAAAATTATGACCCCGTGAAGAGTGCACAGTCGCTCAAAGTGCCGATGATGTTTCTGTTTGCCGGAAGAGATTACCAGATCACGAAGAAGGAATCAGATCTCTGGCAGGAGGGAATGAAAAATACCGATGCAGTATTTAAATTCTATCCTAAGCTGAATCATTTTTTTGTAACCGGAGAGGGCAAAAGCACGATCGCAGAATACAACAAGAGCGGCAACGTGGAAAAGCAGGTGATCGACGATATTTCTGACTGGATATTACAGGGCGTAAAAAAATGATCTGGTGGAAGGGATTTATCAACAGGTCATTGATCAGGCTTTTTGATATAATTATTTCCTTTACAGGAATTGTCCTTCTCTTTCCATTCATGCTTGTGATATCTCTCATGATTATCCTGGATTCAAAAGGAGGAATCATATACAGACAGTTAAGAGTGGGCAGAAATAATATTGACTTCGGCTTGTTAAAATTCCGGACGATGCATGTGGATGCAGATCGGAAAGGACTTATCACAGTGGGTAAGAAAGATCCGCGGGTCACCAGGGTAGGATCGTTTTTACGCAAATACAAACTGGATGAAATTCCGCAGTTGTATAATGTGCTGAGAGGAGAAATGAGCATCGTTGGACCGAGGCCTGAAGTGAGGAAATACACTGCGTATTATTCGCCTGCTGACCAGATGATCGTTTTCTCTGTGAAACCCGGAATTACAGATTATGCATCCATCGAATATTCGAAAGAGAATGAGTTACTTAGCACCGTGCCAGATCCCGAGTATTATTATATAAATGTACTTTTACCGGCTAAAATTAAACTGAATCTTGTTTACATTGAAAACCCTACATTGGGGAATTATCTGAGTATTATTTTACGCACATTTGTAAAACTCCTGAGTCATTGATTATTGGCAGCAGAAATCATAAAATTGTAATATCTTGTCAATTATAAGTTCATAATTAAAATAAAAGACTTTACTTTTACAGGCGCTTCAAGGCTACATTTTTGCGAACATTTTTTTCACTAATACATTATGAGAATTAAAATATCTTTTCTGAAAGTACACGGTAGCAGTGGTACTGTTCCGCTCCATCATCAGAAAATTATTTCCGCTTTCATGGATGAAGTGATCCGTGAAATTCCTGCATCTTCCGAAAACTATTGCTTTTCGTCGTTGAAAGGAACATCCAAAGTTCAAAGTGGTCAGATCAGGTTTTTATCATCCAAGGTCTCCCTGGTCGTTTCGGCACCCGAAACTGATTTCGCGGAGCAGTGGGTAAAGAAAATTTTCGACCGCAGGCTTGTGAGTTTTGCAAAACTTACGCTGGTGCCGAAATCGTACGACATCATTCCCGATCCTGAATTCAAGACGGTCATGAAATACGTATGCATTTCGCCGATGATCCCTCAGCCTGCATTTGAAATGGATCCGGGCGGTGTGATACCGGATGCGCTCGACCCTCGCTCTCACGAATTCTCTGACCTCTTTTACGATGCCATTCTCGATCGCATGGAGAAGGCGGGATTTACTCAGGAGCAGATTTCCTCATTCGCGGAATTTGAAATCATGCCCGACCCGGGATACATTCAAAAGATCCTCGATACTCATAAAAAATTCGCCCGCATCTATAAGAACAACAGCAACCAAACCATTTTCGGCTATCTGCTTCCTTTCGCACTCCATGCTCATCCGCAGGTTCAGAAATTTATCTGGGAATGCGGCATCGGCCTCAATACGACGCAGGGTTACGGAATGATTGATGTAGTCGGAAATAATATTCAGGTTGCAGAAGAATCTGAATCAGAAGGAAGTTCACCCGAATGATCAGGTTAATTGGTGTCGGCTAATTTACCAAATTTTTTCACCAGGTGTTCGCCGTTTATTACCACTTCAGCCAGGTAAATTCCCATTTCCAGTGTCTCCAGGTTTATTTCCTTTGTGAAAATAACTCCGGCATTTACCGAAAAATAAAAGTCAGCCGATAAAATTCCCATCCTGTTGTAAATGTATAAGGCAGCTGAAGTATTCGTCTTGGAATATAACCTGAATTTAACCGGGAAATAATCCACCCCGGAGGGTGTAAGCTCAAAATCAAAATTACCGCATACCGTTCCTTCGGTCCAGCCCAGGCAAATACCATTGTTGATCAATCCTCCCCAGTGTTCAGCCGCACATGGATTCCTGTATGTAAGCCCGTCACATCCGCACACCGGATCATAAATGGGGTCCATGCACTGGTAAAATTCGTCAGCCTGGTATTGTGGGTCCTTACAACATTGTCCATTTGCAAAAAATGACAGGCATATAATAGCTAATAGGCTTAGTATAATCTTCATAAATTTGTGAAACAGGTAAAACGATTTTTGTATTTGATTATTTTACCGGAAAAGTAAAGGTATTAAAATCGCCTGTATCTGATCTTTCATGAAACGATAATTAATTAATTTGCCATTGTGTATAACCAGGCAGTAAAATTTATGATCAATCATCACTCCTTCAGGCAATATAAGTGAATTTCCTTGCTCACATATTTCTCTCCGGCAATGACGAACAGGTCATGATCGGAAATTTCATTGCCGATTATGTGAAGGGGCAAAAGAAGAATGATTATGCTCCCCTGATCAGGAAAGGAATAGAGTTGCATCGTTCAATCGATGATTACACCGATCATCATGAAGTGACCGCCCTGAGTAAACAGCGATTGTATGCCCGTCATCATAAATATGCAGGCGTAGTTGTCGATCTGTTTTACGATCATTTTCTCGCAAAAAACTTCGGGCAATATTCCGAAATTCCACTTGACGAATTTGTTTCATCAGCGTACCTTACTTTTCTGAATAACAGGCATGTGCTTCCCGAGGCTGTTTCAGGTTTTCTTCCTTATATGATTGAATACAACTGGCTGAAAAACTATGCTACCATCGAGGGAATCGGCCGAACGCTCACCGGGCTCGGGAAAAGAGTATCGTTCGGGAACAGGATGAATGAAGCCGTTATCGATCTTGTTGGTAATTATAATGAATTTGAGAGCGAGTTCAGCCTGTTTTTCCCGCAGTTGATTAACTTTGCGGAAGAGAAAAGATGATTGATGCTTTTATACCTGAAAATCAAGCCTAATCAGCGATTTGACCGCATTGAAAGGGTCGATGACCATTGGGTAGTCAGGGTAAAAGCTCCTGCCGTCGACGGAAAGGCAAACGAACACCTAATCGATTACCTGAGTTCGGTTTTAGGGCTTTCAAAGTCAAAAGTTCGTATCAGGAAAGGTTCTGCAAGCCGGATCAAATGTCTGGAGATCGATGCTGAAGAGGCCTATATCAATGATTGCCTTGCTAAAGCAAGCGGTAATCTGCACAATCCGGTGTGAATAACTCTGATCGAAGAAATCCTCGCAAAGGAGCGACAATCTTAATTTTAAGGCTTCCGGAAAACAGCCGGTAAAGGTTAATAATACAGGCATAAAAACCTGAATCAAATAGTATGGCTGAGAAAAATAAACCCGAACACGGGTATACAGAAGAAAGTATCCGGTCATTAGACTGGAAGGAACACATTCGTACAAGACCCGGAATGTATATCGGCAAACTCGGTGATGGCACATCGAAGGATGACGGCATATACGTCCTGCTCAAAGAAGTGATCGATAATTCCATCGACGAATTCGTAATGGGTTATGGAAAAACCATCGAAGTAAAGATCGCCGACGGCAGCGTTACCGTGAGGGATTATGGCAGGGGAATTCCACTCGGAAAGGTCATAGAATGTGTATCTAAGATAAATACAGGAGGTAAATACGACAGCAAGGCATTTCAGAAGAGTGTCGGCCTGAATGGCGTCGGAACAAAAGCCGTCAATGCTTTGTCGTCGGGCTTTCGTGTACAATCGTATCGAGAGGGGCGCACAAAGCTTGCAGAATTTGTAAGAGGCGAGATCGAGAAAAACGACAAGGAGAAAAATACCGATCAGAAGAACGGCACAGAAATCAGTTTCACTCCCGATTCAAAGGTTTTCGGCAATTACCGTTTCAACCCGGAACATGTTGCGAACATGCTCTGGTATTATGTGTTCCTGAACCGCGGACTAACAATCGAATACAACGACCAGAAATTTTTCTCTCAGAATGGCCTGAAGGACCTGCTGGAAAAGAACCTCACGGATAATACGCTTTATCCTGTGGTTCATCTGATGGGCGACGACATTGAAATTGCCTTTACGCATACAACTTCGTACGGAGAAGAATATTATTCATTCGTAAACGGTCAGCATACGACACAGGGCGGTACACACCAGGCGGCGTTTCGTGAAGCCATTGTAAAGACGGTCAGGGAGTTTTTCAAGAAGGACTTTGATCCGAGCGACGTGCGGACTTCCATCGAAGCAGCAATAAGTGTACGGGTTCAGGAGCCTGTTTTCGAATCGCAGACAAAGACAAAACTTGGCTCGCTTACCCGTGAGCCTAACGGTGTAGCCATACGTACCTGGATTAATGACTTCGTCAAGACCGCACTCGATAATTACCTGCACAAACATCCAGACGTTGCCAAAGCCATCGAGTTGAAAATACAGCAGAGCGAGCGTGAGCGCAAGGAAATCGCAGGAATTAAAAAACTTGCCAACGAGCGTGCGAGGAAGGCAAACCTCCACAATAAAAAGCTTCGCGACTGCAGGGTGCATTATAATTCGAAACATATTGAACGACTGAATTCGACGATATTCATCACCGAAGGAGATTCTGCCAGCGGGTCGATCACGAAAGCGAGGGATATAAACACGCAGGCAGTTTTCAGCCTCAAGGGTAAGCCTCTCAATTGTTACGGCATGACGAAAAAGGTCGTTTATGAAAACGAGGAGTTCAACCTTTTGCAGAATGCTTTGAATATCGAAGACGGCCTCGACGAACTGCGCTATAACCAGATCGTTATCGCCACCGATGCCGATGTGGACGGTATGCACATCCGTCTCTTACTTATGACCTTCTTCCTTCAGTTCTTTCCGGAACTCGTGAAGAGCAATCACGTTCATATTTTACAGACGCCGCTTTTCAGGGTAAGGAATAAGAAAGAAACGATTTATTGTTACAGTGAGCAGGAGCGGGCCGCAGCCGTTGAAAAACTCGGACCCAAACCTGAGATCACGAGGTTCAAAGGTCTGGGTGAAATTTCTCCGGATGAGTTTTCAAATTTCATCGGCAAGAGCATCAGGCTTGATCCGGTTTCGCTCAGCCAGGAAGAAACCATCCATCATCTCCTGGAATATTATATGGGAAAAAATACGCCTGAACGTCAGGAATTCATCATCGGTAATCTTCGCATCGAAAAGGACGAAGTCGCTGCAGTTGGATAATATTTAGTCATCAACAATTATTAAGCATTTTTAATGTCTCCTAAGAAAAAAGAAAAGACTGCTGAAGCAGCTCCGCAGATAAGGGTCAAAACCAATTCTGTTCATGTGAATGGCATGTACGAAAACTGGTTCCTGGATTATGCTTCCTATGTAATACTCGAACGTGCCGTTCCGCATATAAACGACGGACTGAAACCGGTTCAGCGACGAATCATGCATTCGATGTGGGAAATGGAAGATGGCAGGTACAATAAAGTTGCGAATGTTATCGGTCACTCCATGAAGTATCATCCGCATGGTGATGCATCCATCGGCGATGCAATGGTGCAGCTCGGACAGAAGGAATTACTCATTGACATGCAGGGAAACTGGGGTAATATTTTTACCGGCGACAGCGCTGCCGCTGCACGGTACATAGAGGCCCGGCTTTCTAAATTCGCTCTCGATGTCGTCTTCAACCCGAAGACCACAAACTGGCAGCTGAGCTACGACGGTAGAAACAAGGAGCCGGTAACATTGCCGGTCAAGTTCCCGTTGTTGCTTGCTCAGGGAGTCGAAGGTATTGCTGTCGGGCTTGCGTGTAAGATCCTGCCGCACAACTTCAACGAACTCATCGAAGCATCGATCGACGTGCTGAGGAACAAAAAAGTGAACCTGCTTCCGGATTTTCCGACAGGCGGCATTGCCGACTTCAGCAAATACAACGAAGGCATCCGCGGAGGAAGGATCAGGGTTCGTGCGAAGATCGAGAAGCGCGACAGGAAGACGCTTGTCATCACCGAGATTCCGTTTGGTACCACTACATCATCACTCATCGATACCATTCTTGCCGCCAACGACAAAGGCAAGATCAAGGTTAAGAAGGTCGAAGATAACACGGCCGCTAAGGTGGAAATCATGATCCATCTTCACAGCGATTCTTACGAAGACATCGACAAGACCATCGATGCTTTATATGCCTTTACGGATTGCGAGGTTTCCGTTTCTCCAAATGCCTGCGTCATCGTCGAGGACAAACCGCGGTTCATGAGCGTCAACGATATCCTGAAATATAATACCGAACAGACGTTAAACCTTCTGAAGAAGGAACTCGAGATCAGGAAAGCCGAGCTGGAAGAGGAATGGCACTTCAGCTCGCTCATCAAGATATTCATCGAAAAGAGAATTTACAGGAACATCGAAGAATGTACAACCTGGGAGAGTGTGATTGAGGCGATCGACGAGGGGCTGAAGCCTTATAAGAAGAAGTTTAAACGCGCCATCACGCGCGACGACATTATTTCTCTCACGGAAATAAAGATCAAACGTATTTCAAAATACGATGTGAAGGAGCAGGACGAGAAAATCAAAAGCATCGAGCAGCAGCTCAGTGAGGTCGAACACAATCTCGCCAATATCAGGCAGTATACAATCAGCTGGTATAAGGAACTCTTAAAGAAATATGGAAAGGGTAAGGAACGTAAAACGAAATCTTCTTCATTCGAACAGGTCGTCGCTTCGGAGGTTACCATCAGCAACCAGAAACTATATGTAAACAGGGAAGATGGTTTCGCAGGCTTCTCCCTCAGGAAGGATGAATTCGTCAGCGATTGTTCGGACCTCGATGAGATCATCGTTTTCAGGCGTGACGGGAATATGATCGTCACCAGGGTGGACGAGAAAAAATATGTCGGCAAGGACGTATTGCACATTGCCGTTTACAAAAAGACAGAACCTGAACAGGTTTATAACATGATTTACCAGGACGGAAGGGGTGGTAACGTCATGGTGAAACGATTCATTGTCGGAGGCACTACACGCGATAAGGAATATGTGCTTACCAGGGGGAAGGAAGGTACCAAAGTCCTGTATTTTTCTCCCGACAATCCCGAACAACCGGAAGCCGTACGAATTATCCTCAAGCCAAAACCGAAACTGAAGATCACGCAAATCGACATAAACTTCGGAGAGATCGAAGTGAAAGCGAGGGGCACACTCGGCGTAATCGTTACAAAACATGCGGTTCAGAAGGTACAAAAGCTTACTGATTTCAAGCCCGCACCAAAGGTCGAACAGATATCCATTCCGATTCCTAAGTCAAAGGAAATTCAGGAGAAACCTGTTCAGAAAAAGCCTGAAAAACCCGCACCTCAGCCTAAAAAAATAGAAGGGAAAAAGTCTGCAAAAAAAGTTCTACCACCCAGGGCAGAAAAAGCGGTCACCGTGGAGTGGGACTTCAAAAAGGAAAACGAAAACGTTAAGAAAGACCGCGAGAAGATTTTGACGGAGCTTGAGAAAAAAACTCAGGCGAAGAAAGCACAGACGAAGCTGGATATTTGATTATTGAAGATTGAAGAATGAAAATTGAAGAATAATTGGGTATTGGTTATTAGTTAATATCCCGAATTCAACCTAATAGCCAATATCTAATATCAATTTATCATTCAATCTTCAGTCTTCAATTTTCAATAATTTTTTTCGTTACTTTTAACCTGCTATCAATTACCATGAAGTTTCGTTTAACTTTTATTTTACTGTTATTTCTCCTCGTTCGGGTCGACGCTGCGCGCATTTTGATACCGATGGATGAGGCTCAGAAAAATCACCTGAAGGCTTATGGTGTCGCTTATTATGCCTTACAACAGTCGCTGGATGTGCAATGGCTCCTCAATTATCGTGGAGGAAGTTTTTTACTCGTCGATGTTCCTGCACTCGAAAAGGAATGTAACATCCGGGGTGTTACATTCCAGATCATTGCGGAAGGACAGGCTGCTGCTATCTTAAATGAAATCACAAATCCGGAAGTGAACATGGACATCGTCAAGTTGGAAAAAGCTCCCAGGATTGCCGTCTATTCCCCGAAGAATAAACGCCCGTGGGATGATGCGGTCACGCTTGCTTTGACTTATGCGGAGATTCCCTACGATGTAGTCTACGACGAGGAAGTTATACAGGGTAAGCTGCCGCTCTATGACTGGCTGCACCTGCATCACGAAGATTTTACGGGTCAGTATGGAAGATTCTGGGCCGCCTATCACAACGCACCGTGGTACCAGGAAGACGAGCGCCTCCAGGAGGCCACCGCACACAAGCTGGGTTTCAATAAAGTATCGATGATGAAACTTGCTGTTGCGCAGAAGATCCGTGACTTTACCGCAGGCGGAGGATTTCTCTTTGCCATGTGTTCCGCGACTGACAGTTACGACATTGCACTTGCGGCAGAGGGTGTCGATATTTGCGAATCAATGTTTGATGGTGACGGTGCTGACCCGAAAATGAATTCCAAACTCGATTACAGTAAAGGATTTGCTTTTGAAAATTATAAACTCAGTACCAATCCGTACGAGTATGAATTCAGCGATATAGATAATGAACCCCCGGTAAGACGTGTAACCCGGACGGAAGATTTTTTCACGCTCTTTGAATTTTCGGCAAAGTGGGACCAGGTTCCAACGATGCTTTGCCAGAATCATGAACAGGTAATAAAAGGGTTCATGGGTCAGACCACTGCATTCCGGAAAAAATTCCTGAAGACCAATGTGCTCGTCATGGGTGAAACGAAGAGCGAAAACGAAGCCCGTTACATTCACGGAGAATTCGGAAAAGGTACATGGACATTCTACAGTGGCCACGATCCTGAAGATTATCAGCACCAGGTGGGTGATCCTCAGACGGATCTGGCATTACATCCCAATTCTCCCGGATACAGATTAATTTTGAATAATGTCTTGTTTCCCGCAGCAAAAAAGAAAAAGCAGAAGACGTGAAATTCTGTTTTGAAATTTAGTCCGGTTTGCATTTTATCCGCCTATGATTTTGTTGATTTCATTTGTCGCCTGAAATTTTTTCACAGAAACCGGTCGTTTGAAGTAATAACTTTTTTTTAATTTAAATTTTTTGATTTTTGATTTTTGATTTTTGACTTCTGACCTTTAACTTTTAGCCTTTGACCTGAAAATTTACTGATCAAAGAATCTCCAGATCACACCAAATTTCAGGACTCTCCCGGGCATCGGGTAATGCGGGGTCAGATAATAGCTGTTCTGGAAAAGATCGTCGGCTATGTTTTCAAACTTTAAAAATATCCGCGCTGTCTTTATCTCGGAATTTATGAAAAGATCGAACCTCGGATAGCCGCCTGTCTCCGTAGTATTCTGTAGTCTGAACATGCCGATGGAAGGCATGAATTCATTGGCGTAGTAAGAACTGTTGTAACTTAACGATAATCCGAAGGCAATTAGAATTGCTTTATTGAAATAACTTCTCCTGAAATAAAGTGACTGTTCGGAGACAATAGATGGTACGGGAATGATGCCTTTTTTATCCGATTGCTGAAAAATGATTGTGTTATCGAAATGCCAGTACCGGTAATTGAAATTTTTCACAACTTTCAACTGGTCAATTATTACAGTTTTCGAATATTGGGAAGGAGATGCTGACACATTGAGATAAACATAATCGCTCACGAGTGTTCTTGCGGCTTGTAAGAGTAAATGATACTTTTCCAATTCATAGCTGAAGACGATTTTCGATGTTTTTATGGAGACAAAATTATTTTTCCACCGGAAGTTATTTCCATCGTACCACCGGTAATTCAGGTCGGGCGATGTTAGACCTGTATTCAAAATGGCTCCAAATTTTCCGAATGAATAACGTGGTGAATATAATTTTGCATCGAGCAAATAATTCCCGTCATCAAATCCGCTGACCACATACGAAGCGTTGGCGAAAAACTCGATCGATGATTCGTCTGATTTAAGGAAGATGTTTGCGCCTGCTGAAATGTTGTTCCATGAACTGTCGCTCCGCTGACCGTATTCAACGTGTTGCTGCTCGGCATAGATTCCCGAGCTCCATTTCCTTAAGAAGGTGGATGCATAAAGCGTATCCGCCGGTAACTGAAACGAGACACGGTTGGTGACTTCATCGCTGTGGATTGAGTCGTATGTAGCCGGGCCGTAGTAATAATCGGCATAAAAGTTACTGTCAGGGTCCTCATCCTGGTATGTAAAATTCCTTCGTTCGTAATTGATGGTATGATTCAACCTGAATGCAGGGCTGCGACTGATGATATTGCCTGACGTGTCCCGGTCAATTTTTCCAAAATCATAAAACTGGCTTGCAGCAAATATATTTCTTCTGACATGCTGGGATGCATTTGAAACCTGGTAGGCAAGACCTTTAATGCCGACATTTGTAACGATCGTATTGTCGAAAATTGAATCGCTTGTTAGTCCGCCATTCACCCCGTTCTTTATTGTGTTCCAGATGGCCGAGGCAAAAATGTTATATCTCGAATTCGGAGAGGCATACCAGGTAAACAAGGCCAGCCTGCTTCTGAATGTATTACTGAATTTCATGTAGTCCTTCACGCCCTGCCTGTCGAAGTGAAAGCCGGCATTCCATGTTTTTGTAATATTCTGGGAATGGATAAAAGCGATGCGCTGTTCTTTGAAGTTGCCGGTGTGGTATTGCAGTTCTGAAAATCGTTTATTTGTCCTGAAAAATTTCAGGCTGTCAGTGCTGAGCATATGTAAATCATAACTGCGTATTGAATTGAAACTATAAGGTGTAAGACCGGTCACAAAAACCTGCGGTTCGCATGCGCTGCCTTCCGTACCCAGATAGTTGTAATGTAAATCCAGCGCCGGGTTCACGTGATGGATAGTGGAAATGGTTGTGTCGATAGACATTTTTTTTGGATTCCCGTAAATAAAATCCCTGCTGCTGAGGAAATAAATACTTGTCTTGATTTTTCTCTGGCCGGAAAGGCTGTCGACCGGCATTGAGTACAGGGGATATGAAAAAAGAAATAACAATACTAACGATGAGATCCGGCGAAAAGTCATAGAACCGCGAAGGTAAACAAATCGTTGCAGTATTATCCGGCAGCCGGCGCGTCTGGCATAACGATGGCCAGAATGATATATAACAACAGTCCGGTTCCAAACATCAGTACGCTTGCAAGGAAAATTACACGTACGATAGTTGGGTCAATGTCGAAATAGTTTCCGAGTCCGCTGCAGACACCGAATATTTTTTTCTCACCTTTGACGAGTCTTTGTTTCATGATTTATTTTTTAATGTCAGACTTCATCTGAAATCGGGTTTAAAAATAGTATAAATTTTATCAACTTAACCCTGAATTTGATGCCTGATCGGATTTTATTTAACATAGACGATCGGATTTTCCGAAAATATTTTATCAATATCCGTGATTACTTTCATTACTTTCTCAATCTTTGCCAACACTCAAAACTAATCAGCAGGAAAAGACTGTGCAAACTTTCATCAGCCAGCTTACTACAGAGATCTTAAAGCGCCACGCCGGGAATCTTAAAAACATTTCAGTTGTTTTTCCGACGCGTCGCGCCGGATTGTTCTTTCAAAAAGAGCTTGCAAAGAATATCAGCAAGCCCGTCTGGTCGCCGGCAATTTTTTCTATTCAGGATTTTTTCATCAGGTTGTCAGGGAAGAATATCCCGGACGATCTCACGCTCATATTTGAATTGTACGAGGTATATAAAGAATGCTTTCCGGCCGAAGACTTCGCCCGTTTTTATCCGTGGGGCGAACTTATGCTTAAGGATTTCGACGACATCGACAAATACATGCTGAACGCGGCGAAGATTTTTGAGACAGTGACCGATCTTCAGCAGATCGACAGGGAGTTTTTACTGGCAGAAGAGGATCTCGAGCGGTTGAGGATTTTCTGGAAAAATTTTTTCGATACAGACCCGTCACTGCTGAAAAACGAATTTATCAATACGTGGAAATTCCTCGGAAGAATTTATACATCTTTCAGGAAAAGGCTGGAGGAGGGAAACATCGCATACGAAGGAATGATGTACCGCCAACTGGCTTCCGGAATCAAACAGACTGATGTTACCGGAAAACTTAAAACCGATCACATCATCTTTGCCGGCTTTTATGCTCTCACGCCTTCGGAACAAACGATCATCCGGCATCTCGTGGAAACAGGTAAAGCGTCAGCTTATTGGGATGCTGATTTTTATTATGTCGATGACCCCTCGCAGGAGGCGGGTAGTTTTTTCCGGAAGAATCCTCTGACAAGCGACGGTTTTTCATGGAAAATGGATCACTTCACTGGCGGTCAGAAGCAGGTGGAAATCGCCGGCGTCCCGCTGCAGGTGGGACAGGCACGGTATGCCGGGAATATTCTCAAACAACTTTCGCAGGAAGAGGATTTCAAGGGTGAAAAAACGGCGGTTATTCTTCCTGATGAGAAATTGCTTTTTCCTGTTCTCTATTCGTTGCCGGAAAATCTCACCGACATCAACGTGACCATGGGTTATCCGCTCAGGCAAACGCCTTTGTTTAACCTGTTCGAGCAACTCATGTTTCTGCAGAAGAATGCACGCGAAAACAGCAATGGCGAAGTCTCATTCTATTTCCGGGACGTATTGAACATCCTGAACCATCCATACATCAGACTTGTTCCCGGAACAAATATCAGCGGCTGGTTATCATCGCTAAAACAAAATTACATTCGCATCACGGCCTCATCGCTTCCGTCGGATGAATTCTTCCGGACGATCTTTTCCCGCCCCGCTTCGGTCGCGCTTGCATTCGGATGGTATAAGAAGATTCTTCATGTCATTCTCGATGCCATGAAGGAGCAAAACTTTCGTTTCCACAGGATCGAGTCGGAATTCGTCTACTATTTTTATACATACCTGTCCAGGCTGGAGGACATCATGCAGGGCAGCACAGTGATAACCGACATTGAGACCTTCTGGAAGATCTTCCGGGAAATCGTTTCATCGGTGAAGATCCCATTCACCGGTGAGCCTTTGAAAGGATTGCAGGTTATGGGTTTCCTGGAGACACGCGTTTTGGATTTTGAAAATGTGATCATCCTTTCGGTTAACGAGGATGTGCTTCCTGCAGGCGGGTTTCATCCGTCTTTTATTCCTTTTAACATACGTAAGGCTTTCGGCCTTCCTACATATGAAGAGCAGCATGCCGTGTCAGCCTATCACTTTTATCGCCTGCTGCAGCGCGCAAAAAATATTTACCTCATTCACAATACAGAAGCGAAGGGCCTGACGACCGGTGAGCGCTCGAGATTTTTGCTGCAACTCGAGCATGAAATGCAGAGGCGTTTCCCGGGTGATTTCAGGATTTCGGAAAAGGCAGTCAGCACGAAAATCAACAGGGAAATAATCGGCGGGATTACCATACAGAAGACACCCGAAGTATTAACTGCTTTGTCAAAGTTTATTTCTCCGAAGGGCCAGGCACCTACTGTTAAAATCAGCGCATCGGCTTTGATATCATACATAGCTTGCCCGCTGCGTTATTATTTCCGATACGTCGCCGGCCTCGACGAACTGGACGAACCGGAGGAAAACATGGAGGCAGCCACGTTTGGAAACGTGCTTCATAAGGCTATGATGCATTTATATTCCGGCGTGAATGAAGTCAATCCCGATATCATCTCGAAGTTGAAAAGGAATGTCAACCATGAAGTCGACAGGGCCATTCACGAGGAATTCGTGAGCATCAACCAGCTCGAGGGTAAGAACATTTTACTGAGAAATGTGATCAGGGAACTCATCCTGCGCATTCTCGATACTGAAAAGGCACATATTCCGTTTAACATACTTCAGCTGGAAAAAGATGTGAGCACAATTTTTTCTCTCGACGAAGGGAGGAATGTCCTGCTTAAAGGGATCATCGACAGGGTTGACAGAAAAGGGGATCTTGTACGAATTGTCGATTATAAGACAGGAAGGATGGGAAAGAAAAAACCGGGTTCCCTGGATGACTATTTCACCGATCCCGAATACAAGGAACAGTTCCAGGCCATGTATTATGCTTACCTCACGCATACCAAAATGCCCGCCGAAAAAATCACCTCCGGCCTTCTTATCATCCGCGAGATGAGCGGAGGCATATGGTTCCTGAACGACAATCAGCCGTATACGGAAGATCAGTTCATGGAATTCGAAATGCTCTTACGGAAATTAATCTCGGAGATATTCTCGCCTGAAATTCCTTTTTCCCAGACGATGGATACGGAAAGGTGCAGCTATTGTGCGTTTAAGAGTATTTGTAACCGGAACTGAATACCACCCAGATATAACATACAAAAGCGATTAAGAATTACTCAATCACAACCTTTATCATCTGTCGTTTTCCATCGCTGATCAATGCTGCAAAATAAATTCCGGGTACAAAATCTGCTGCATTCAGATCGATGCTGTTTTCTCCTTCATGGCCAATGTTCGCGAGATACATCGCTTCACGGCCATTTAAATCAAACATCCTGAAAACGAATTCCTGGTCGTTGTCGAGCGTAAATGTCAGGCGGAATTTTTCGCCGGCAGGATTTGGATAGGCAGATAGATCATCACCATTTAAATCTGTCGAACCCGAACCAATCCGTTGCTGATAACTTTCATTAGGCGATTTCCCTCCCGGATCCTGAGGGATGATCATCAGGATCACGACAGGCATTGAAGTGGAAAAACAATTTCCGCCATTGTAAACATTTACCGTATAAACTCCCGCCTGTGAAACGACGATCGATTGCGTTGTCTCGCCGGTCGACCATCTTACGCCGCCTGAATGAGAAACCGAAAGGGTAACGGTTTGTCCGGGTGTAAGCACGGCTGGTCCATTCACTGATATTGCCGGCACTGCAGGTGGCGTACAGCTGGATGATGTGACTGTTACGGGTGAAGAAGTGGCTACGCAGCCGTTCGTTCCTGTTACAGTGACCTTATAAGACCCCGGATTCGTTACGGTGATTGTTTTTGTAATGGAGCCGTTATTCCACAGGTAGTTTGAAGCCGTGGACGACGTCAGGTCAACGGAAGTAATCGAAGTGCTCAGGGCAGTCGGACCGCTGGCGGTGATTGTTGGTGTAGCCGGAGCGCTCAGCAAAGTCACGGTTGTGTTTAACGACTGTGTTGAGCAGTTCGGTCCTGCATAAACCCTTACCGAATAATTTCCGGCTGCAGAGACCGTAATAGATTGAGTATTCTCGCCGTTCGACCAGAGGTATCCGTTAGCCGGTGATGAAGTAAGCGTAACCGTAGAGCCCGGACAAATGCTCAATGAACCGCTGGCGGTGATGACAGGAACCGGTGGAGTGGAAGATGCATTTACGCTGATGGCGGCAGAAGTTGCGCCGCAACCGGTACCGCCAACCGTTACAGTATAGTTTCCTGTGGTCGAAGCCGTGATCGATTGTGTAGTCTCGCCGTTTGACCATAAATAAGCAGATGCTCCGCTTGATGTTAATGTTACACTACCTCCCGGACAAAAATCCGTCGGACCACCTGCTGTGATGGTTGGAGTTACCGGCACAGTGCCTGTTGTTAAAACCGTTGCAGACGATGTTGCGCTGCATGATGCTGTGGTTGCAGTTACGGAATAGCTTCCGGTGGTTCCTACTGTTATGGAACGTGTTGTGGCCCCATTGGACCACATGTATGAATCAGCCGAAGAAGATTTAAGAGTTACTGTCCCGCCAGAACAAATCGTTGTGCCTGTGGCTGTAATTGTAGGAGTGACAGGAGTGGCATTTGCATTCACAACTGTTGTTGATGAAGTTCCGCTGCATCCGCCGTTGTATGCCGTTACCTTATAATTTCCCGAAGTCGTTACGTTGATGGATTGCGTGGTTGCACCGGTATTCCATAAATAAGATCCTGCCGAACTCGAAGTGAGTGTAACACTTCCGCCTGCACAAAAAGAAACTGGTCCGGATGCGGTAATGGTTGGAACCGGACCGCTCGTGGAATTTGTGACTACGGCAGGCGATGAAACTACACTTACACCGCTTGAATTTGTCACGCGTACCGAATAAGATCCGGGAGATGTAACCGTTATCGAACGTGTCGTTTGTCCGCCAGGAGACCACAGGTAAGATGTACCCGAATTTGCAGTGAGTGTCACGCTGCCGCCCGGACAAAAAGAAAGAGGTCCGCTGGCTGTAATCGTTGCGGTGGCAATCGTGGTTTTAGGCATATCGGAATATTTAAACCAATGGTAGCCCTGCAGATTGATGTATTGTTTGAATGAAGATGTTTCAGCAGAAAGATTGCCGGAATAAGTCTGATAAGGACGTGTGATCGGATGAGTCGCCAGCCATGGTCCCATGAAGGAAGATTCTCCCGAGAACAAAGCGATTACTTTCTTCGATGCATTCAGGCTTGCCAGGTCGATCAGCCTGTTTCTCGAATAAGAATAGATGTCACTGTCAGTCGGGCGGTATGCATGAAGCAGGATTCTGTCAGCCTTCGACGCAAGCTGTTGCATCTGCCCCTTGTTTGGCCAGCCTAAATAAACTTCAGAGATCAGTCCCAAAGCAGCAGCTGCCGAGTCGATCAGTTTAAACTGCTTCCATGCAAACTTCCATGCGCCGGATGTATCACAGGCATAGCCGTTGGGAGAAAGAAACTTGCTGCAGTAAGATGAGCTGATACTCGATCGGTTCCAGAATTCAAATTCCAGGTTTAGCACATCGAACTTTTCGTTGGCATTCGAGCGGGAATTATTATAGGGTAAAATGTTGTTTACAAAATAGGAATATGTCTCCAGCACAGCGCCCATCTGGACGAGACCGTATTGAGTTCTCGCGCGACTCATGAAAGATGCAAGTTGATTTTTTTCCGTTGAGCTCGACCAGTTAATGTCTCCTAAATCGTAAAATGCAATATAGTTGTAACCGTTTCCCTGTGCATAGGTCAGGATAGCAGTTTCTTTGGTTGAATTTCCCAGCCAGTCCCCCACATCAGAGATATAAAAACCACGGATGTTTTGTGCGAATGAAGACGTACTTACAATCAGAACGAGTACTAATAAGGTTGTTTTTGTAATGTTTCTCATCATGGTATAATACTCAACAGATAATAAAATCGATTTGGTATTGGGCACTACTATTTACCTGGAAATTGCAAATTCGGTGTTTGCAACATCATAAACTCAAAAAATCAAATCACTCACACAGGTCCAACTTTTAGAAAGCCTTTCATCCCGTAAATCCCAATTTTCCGTCAGGCTGCGCGAATTTAAAATTATCTGACGTTGGAAATCTTGAAAAATGATGAATTTTTTCCACGATTGTCTTCAAAAATCATTGAAAAGGGACACTGATGCCCGATTACCTGCAAATAAGGTTAAAAATTGAAACAGTTAGTTTGAAAGATGAAGAAAACAGCCCGTGATCTGTGAAAAGATTTCAACATTTTTCATAGAAAGTACATAAAACAAAAAAGCCCCGGAGAGCCGGGGCATTTTGGACGCAACCTGGGAGACTAAATTATTCTTTGATAATTTTATTTATCAGGACAGTGGAGTTGTTTTTCAGGGAAACGATATAGATGCCACTCATGAATTCAGAAATATTCACCGGTATCCGGTTGAAACCCTTTGCGAGCTGCACTTTTTTGGAAAGCACAACACTTCCTCTTATATCGGTAATCGTAATTTCTGCCTGATTAACTATGTTTGATTCGTATTCGATTTGAAATTTATCCTGTGCAGGGTTCGGGAATACTTTCAGGCTCGAACTTCCGTCAGCATTTGCTTCAAGTATTGATGATGTGCCGCCGGTAGTAAAATATCCTTTCTGCGAGAGTGTTCCTGTGGTATTTCCGCAGGCAGTATAGACCTGCCATGAATACAAGGTAAGGGGCAGCAATCCCGCCACCTGGGCTTCACTCTGTCCGATATTCTGCATCCTGAGATACGACGGCGGGGCACTTCCATTGTCAGGCCCGAATTTGATAATGATACTGTCGCCTGTCTGACCGGCATTCCAGCTAAGTAATTCCGAATAATCAGACACCATCGACGACGACAATCCACCCGGTGTCGACGTCATGCAACTTCCGCCTGGTATCGTTATGTTTTCCGGAGACGAAACCGTGCTGCAACCGTATGAGTTTGTTACTATCACCGAATAGTTTCCATTTACAACCGAGATAAATTCTGCCGCTGTCGCTCCCTCCACATTCGAATTCTCGAGTTGCCATTGGTAAGAATAAACCGTTCCGCTTCCTGCCGTCGCATTTGCCGTAAGCGGTAATTGTCCGGCATTAAATGTTCCCTGGCTGATCGAAACCACCGGGAGATTCCGTACCGTAATAACGCTCGTCGGTGTGGATGCCGTCGTTCCATTCAGTGTCACGTCACAGGTGTAGCTCCCTGATGCAGTGACCGTAATCGATTGCGTGGTCGCTCCTGTCGACCATTCATAGCTGTCGCCCTGCGTGGCTGTAAGAGTCGTGCTGCTTCCCGCGCAAAATGCAGTAGGGCCTGTTGAAGCAATGGTCGGAGAAAATGTTCCCGGAGCCGGCTTCGGCATGAATCTCCAGACAAACCAGTGATAACCCAGAACATTTACATATTGCTTCCACGAAGAGTTATCGTTATTAAAGTCTGTTATGTATTTATTATAAGCCTCCTGCTGTGCGTGTGATTCGAGCCAGGGTCCCATGAAATCAGGTTCTGCAGAAAATATCGGTGCAATATCGATCATCGAATTGTTCGATGCCAGGTATGACATTCTCGTCTTGCTGTAGCTATATAATGAAGATGTGCCTGTCCTGTATGCATGAAGCAGGACGCGATCCACATTCTGCTGGATCTGCGATGCCTGTCCCTGGTTAAACCAGCCAAGATAGGTCTCCGACAATACCTGTTGTGTGGCCGCAAGGGAATCGATCTTGTGCATCTGCTCGATAAAAAATTTAAACCCTCCGCTTGTATCACAATTGCAGTTTGCCTGCTGGAGATATTGCGTACAATAGTAGCCCCCCGGAGATACCGAAGAAGTGGTCCAGAATTCAAATTCAAGATTGAATACGTTGAACCTCTCATGGTCGTCCGTCCTGCTCAGATTAAACGGCCCTATCTTGTCGCGGAATGAAGAATAATTTTCTCCAACGGCGCCAACATATTGCACTCCGTAATTATCTCTTGCCCGTTTGATGAATGCACCTAATTTGTCTGCCGTAGTTGAATTACTCAGATTCAGGTTATGCAGATCATACATCGCAATGTAATTGAAAGAACTGTCCTGGGCATAATTCAGCAGACTGTCTTCCTTGTTTTGATTACCGAGTATGTCACTGAAATGGTCAATATAAATACCGCGCAGGCTTGTTGACTGCCCGCTGACTGAATAGCACAGTAAGATCAGGAATAAGGTGTAAAGGTTGTGTTTCATCGTGTGATCGGCTAAGTGTGTATGCAAACTAAACCGATTGAATTCCCGAAAAAGAAATAAATGACCCTGGAAAAGATTCTGTAAGATTTTTGGAAAAATTGCTTTTGAAAAGGAAACATTTTTTGAGAATTCATTTTTTATGCTGAATACTCGTATCATTTGCCGGTCATTTGGGCACTTCAATGAAG
Source organism: uncultured Flavobacteriales bacterium (assembly GCA_964595205.1). GTDB lineage: Bacteria > Bacteroidota > Bacteroidia > AKYH767-A > 2013-40CM-41-45 > JADKIH01. The sequence goes on from CAZQOQ010000037.1 coordinate 134,898, forward strand.
TTGATCTGAAAATTGTATTGTAATTGTTTTTTCAAATCGCATTTGATTTCAACTTTTTGCGGCTGTTTTATTAATAATCGTGATTCTATTGCTTTACTTTGTGTCAGAATTCTGATGATGGAAAATACAGCAATAGCTATCCACGGCGGTGCCGGGACAATAGTCCGATCTGCCATGACTGCCGAAAGGGAAAATGCGTATCATGCAGCTCTCAGGAATGCACTTACAGCAGGATATGATCTCCTTAAAAAAGGTCATTCTTCGATCGAAGCCGTCGAGGCTGCCGTGATCTCACTTGAGAACTCACCTTTGTTTAATGCGGGAAGAGGGTCGGTATTCACTCATGAAGAAAAGCATGAGATGGATGCATCGATCATGGATGGAAAGACGCTGAAAGCCGGCGCCGTTGCCGGCGTTCAACACGTGAGGAACCCCATAGTCCTGGCCCGGACGATCATGGATCATTCCGAATTTGTCTTCCTTTCGGGTCATGGAGCAGAAGAATTTGCCAGACAGAAGAATTTGCAGATGGAACCGGATGAATATTTCTTCGATCAATTCAGGTACAACCAGCTAATCGAAGCAAAGGGAAAGGATCGGGTTCAGCTTGATCATAGCGATAAAAAATTCGGTACAGTCGGAGCGGTTGCAATCGATAAAAATGGAAACCTTGCTGCTGCAACCTCTACCGGCGGCATGACCAATAAGCATTTTAACAGGATAGGGGATACTCCGGTCATTGGTTCCGGAAACTATGCCAACAATAACACGTGCGCCATCTCATGCACAGGACACGGTGAATTTTTTATCAGGGCGGTTGTGGCTTATGATATTTCCTGCCTGATGGAATACAAAGGTCTGTCGCTACATGAAGCCTGTGATTTGGTGGTTAATGAAAAACTTAAAAAAATGGGAGGCGAGGGAGGACTCGTTGCTGTCGATTCGCTGGGAAATTTGGAATTAGTCTTTAATTCTGAGGGAATGTACAGGGGTTTTAAGACTGAAAAGGAGGAAAAAGTCATGATTTATAAATGACATTTTCAAGACTGAAATCAGCCTGGTTTAAAACTAATGTTTTGGACTGTAAAACAGGATGGCTATATTTGGTAATTCTAAATCCAGGCTTTGAAAAAGTACTTTTATTTACTTTTCATTTTAGTTTTTTTGGGTACTGATTCTTTTGCTTCGCACATCGTTGGCGGTGAAATGAATTACCGGTACCTCTCGCCAAATAATTATGAAGTTACATTAACCGTTTACAGGGATTGTTACAATGGAATTCCGCCTTTCGATGATCCTGCCGCAGTGGGTATTTTTGACAAACGGGGAGATCTGATCCGTACATACTATCCTCATCCAACGGGCATTCACAATATTCCAAATGCAATCAATTCTCCCTGCCTCACTCCACCGGTTAATGTTTGTTACCAGGTTGCCAAATATATTTTCCAGATAACCGTACCGCCGGGTATGGGGCCCTATACTATCACATATCAACGCTGCTGCCGTAATTATACCATTAATAACATTGAAAATGTGCAGGAGGCTGGCGCCACTTACGTAGCCACTATCCCTGATCCTTCTGTAGTTGCAATAGATAATAATCCTGTCTTCAGACAACTCCCACCGACATTTATTTGCAGAAGTGCACCATTTACATTCGATCATTCAGCAACCGACTCTGATGGTGATTCACTCGTTTATGAGGTTAGCAATCCGTTGGATGGTGGCAGCAGGATCTCTCCGATCCCTGATCCCCCTGAGCCTCCGCCTTACGGGTATATTGGTTTTCTCCCTCCATATTCAGTGAATAACGTATTCGGCGGTTTGCCGTTAACCATCAATCACCAGACCGGATTTATAAAGGCCACTCCTAACAACGAAGGACAATACGTTTACTGCATTGTAGTCAAGGAGTACAGGAATGGTGTTTTAATCGGTGAAACCCGGAGAGATTTTCAGGTCAATATCATTACGTGCCCTGATCTGACAGTTGCATCGATCTATTCTCCTACAATTGCCTGTGGAAACCTCACGGCTGAATTTGTAAATAACAGCTATGGATCCACGCAGTTTCAGTGGGACTTTGGCGACACATCTACATTTTCCGATACATCGACAATCAAAAATCCAAGTTATGATTACCCCGATACCGGAACATATTATGCCACATTGATCGCCTATTCTCCATTTAACAGTTTGTGTAACGATACTGTTGAGGGGCTCGTGCATGTGTATCCTGAATTCTTCTCTGATTTTATTTTTACCAACTATCATTGCTCCGGTCTCTATTCGTTTTCTGACGCATCTTATGGAATTCATGGTGAAGCAAATTACTGGACATGGAACTTCGGTGATAACACAAGGCCCTCCTTCCAGGAGAACCCGATTCATTCATATACTGCCCCGGGAGAATATACAGTTACGCTTACCTCTTCCGTCGATTCGGCATGTCTTGATACGATTCAGAAATCAGTGAGGGTGCTCAGGAATCCTGTAGCCGATTTCAGCATCTCGCTTGATACGTGCAACTTCCAGCTGAGGACCAATAACGTCTCCCAGTTTTCCGTAAATCAACGATGGGACTTTGGAGACAACACGACTATTTATTCCCGTGACGCTGAACATAAATTTCTTCACCCGGGGGAATATGACGTCAGGTTGTATGTGGTTTCAGATTCTTCCTGCGTGGATACGACAACCATTCATGTTTCAATACCACCTTTGCCTGTGCCGGATTTCAGCTTCCTGACTCAACCTTGCGATTCGAATGTTCAGTTTGTGAATTTATCGGCTAACGCAGAAAAATATATCTGGAGTTTTGGAGATAATGATTTCTCATTTGAGGATGAGCCGTTTCATTCCTATTCGAAAACCGGCTGGCTCAATGTAAAACTTACCGCGATTTCAGAACACAAATGCAAGGCAGTTGCTGAGAAAAGCATGTATATCGTCAGTCATAAAAAAGCATTTTTCAAAGCGGTTACTGATTCCTGCAAGGGTCTCGTAAATTTCATAAACGTTACTGACGGCGCTACGAACTATCACTGGGATTTCGGTGATGGTACAGTAAGTACGGAACAATATCCTGCACATAAATATGAAAAGGAAGGCGAGTATGTTATAAAATTGTCCGTGAATAATGAGACTGAATGCGGTGAATTTGAAACACAAAAACATACTTACGAAGATCCGCTGGGTGAAAAACTGTTCATTCCAAATACATTTACGCCAAATGGCGATGGCCACAACGATTTTTTCGAGATCAGCAGTTTTCGTCCATGTGATATTTATAAGTTAACAATCATCAACAGGTGGGGCCAGGAAGTCTTTCAAACAGAAGACGCTTACAATACCAAGTGGGATGGTTCCTTCGGTGGCGAAAAACTTGCTGCTGATGTGTACGTCTATATCCTTGAAGACGGCGATAACAGGAGGACTGGTTTAATCACCATCCTGAGGTAATCTTTGATCATTTTTTATGTACTCTGATGGAAAATTTAATTGCATGCGGGATAAAATTTTCTCATCAATATTGCTGGTAACAGACGGTCCCTGAGTCGAAGGGGGGATTCAGAAAACAAAGTCGTTATAAATTGTCATTCCTCTTTTTTAAGAAAGGAATATACGAATGAAACTCAGGGACAATCTTCATGTAGTAGATTCCTGCCAGGTAAATTCCTAAAATGATTGAAGTTCGGTAAATGACATTAAACACCGGTGAAGCAGTAAGAGGCAAAAGATAATGAAGAGCCATTCCAAAGAGTATTAGTGAGAATATCCTGAACATGGATTTGTCGTATGGCTGCAACCTGAACCCGCGATAAATAATAATAAATCTGACAAGCGCAAAGAAGCTCACGGTCAATGCCGTGGAAACGGCGGCGCCTTCGATACCCCAAAGCGGAATCAGCAGCACATTCAATCCGAAAGCCATGGCGGCAACAAGTATCAGCAACAATCCGCCAAGCCTGTAAAATTTTGAATTGTAGATCAGCGACGTATTCGATCCTCCTGCCATATTAATAAGCGTACCCGTGCTGATGATGAGAACTACGTTGATGCCTTTCATGTAATCAGAAGGAAGGAAGGTGAAGAGATCAGCAATGTTTATATTGACAAGGAGGTAAAGTGCGCCGCCGAGCAGGAATAAATATTTCGAGGACTTGAAATAGATCTCCATGATCTCTTTGTGGTTATCGGTTGACAATGCATTCGAAAGTTTTGTGTAGGCGATGCGATCGAGCGAATTCAGAGGCGCCTCTATGAATGTGGGTATGAATGCAGCAATGCTGTATATTCCAACAAAGCCAATCGGCATGTAATTTCCGATCATGATCGAATCGAGGTATTTTAAACCCATCGATGCGATTCCTGCCACGGATAATAGAAATCCATACTTCACCATGCTAACAACTTTCTGTTCTTTCAGGAATGCTTTGTCTACTCTTAATGTCGGCTTGTCTATTTTAAACAGGTAATATACCAGCATAATGAGCTGAATGCCGTAGATAAAAACGAAAAAGAAAATGAACCAGTCGATATCGATCAGCTTCAGGAAATAAACCGCTATCACAACAATCGTCAGCAGCCGGTTAACTACGTCGTTCAGAAGAGAAGGGAAGGTGGACTTGAAGAGCGAGAAGCAGTATGTATTCAACACGGTAATGAAGCCGAGAATCACGGAAAACGGAAGAACGTAATCATAATATTCTGTGAATAATTTTGAATTCGTTTCATATTGTCCGATGATTGCGTCTTTGAAAATATTCAGCAGGAAAAAAATGATGATTCCGCCTGCTATCGGAAAGAGCATGACGAAGCCCAGGAAACCGTAGTGACCCTTTTCCCGGTTCCGGAACAATGGAAAGTACCTGACTGTGATGCTTGTAATTCCGAGCGGCACAAAAACGGCGATGAGCGACGAGAATGAAAATAACATTCTCGTAAGGCCGATCTCTTCTTTAGTGAGAAGAAATGGTTGAATGATTATGAGGTTGACAAATCCAATTACTATTCCCAGGTAGGTAATAATAGTGTTTTGAATTCCCTGTTTCTGAATAATCCCCAATACAAAAAAAATTAATACTTTAGGCCGCGCAAATATAATAGTATTCAGTCAATTAATTTTCCAAATGAAAGTTGTTATTCTGTGTGGTGGTCTTGGAACTCGTTTGAAAGAAGAAACGGAGTTTAAGCCAAAGCCGATGGTTGAAATTGGCGGCAGGCCAATTCTCTGGCACATCATGAAAACGTATAGTCATTACGGCTTCAACGAGTTCGTTCTTTGTCTCGGCTATCGCGGCGACGTCATCAAAAATTATTTCTACGATTATGAGATAAGGAACAGCGACTTTACACTGAAGCTTGGAACCAACGACATAAAGATTCATAATAAATTCAATGAAGCGGACTGGGAGATTACCTTCGCCGAAACCGGTGCATTAAACATGACAGGCTCCCGAGTGAAACAAATACAGAAGTATTGTGATGATGATGTGTTTATGCTCACCTATGGCGACGGTGTTTCGGATGTGGATATCAGCGAACTATTGAAGTTTCATAAGTCGCACGGAAAAATCGGCACCGTCACCGGCGTGCTTCCGCCTTCACGCTTCGGTGAGTTGATGACTGATGGAACTCTTGTAAGATCCTTCACGGAAAAGCCGCAGATTCATGAGGGGGGTCTCATTAATGGCGGATATTTTGTCTTCAATAAAAAATTCTTCGATTACCTTACCGAGGAAAGCAACTGCATCCTCGAGCGGTCGCCGCTGGAAACGCTTGCAAAAAATGATCAGCTTTGTGTTTACGAACACCGTAAGTTCTGGCAATGCATGGATACGTACCGCGACTTCGAATTTTTAAATAAGCTATGGAATGAGCATAAGGCTGAATGGAAGGTTTGGTAAAGCAAGAATATAATAGAGTATGGAATCTTTATTTCAAAAATCCATACCGATCCGCCCAATCCGCTTCATCCGTATTTACATTAATCAGCGATCGCAGTTCCTCCGATAAAGAAAATGTCAACTCTCTCAAATACCTTTCGAAATAAAAAGATCTTTTTAACCGGGCACACCGGATTTAAAGGCGCCTGGCTAAGTGTATGGCTGCAGATGATGGGAGCGAAGGTAAGAGGCTATGCTTTGAAGGCCGAGGAGCCTTCGCTATATAATAAGATCAGGCCCGGGCTCAAAATTGATTCAGTAATTGCCGACATCAGGAATGGTGAACGACTGAAGAAGGAAATACTTTCTTTTCAACCCGATTTTATTTTTCACCTGGCCGCACAGGCCATTGTTCGTGAATCTTATAAATCACCGGTGGAGACATTTGAAACAAATGTGATCGGTACAACGAATGTTCTTGATGCACTGCGTTTTTTAAAGAAGAAGTGTGTGTGTGTGATCGTCACTACCGACAAGGTGTATGAGAATGTTGAAATGAATTATGCGTATAAGGAAACTGATAAGCTGGGCGGATATGATCCTTACAGCGCAAGCAAGGCCGCCGCTGAGATCGTTACGGAATCATACAGACTTTCGTTCTTTAATCCGGAGGATTTTTCAAAGCATAAAAAGGCTGTTGCAAGTGCTCGTGCCGGAAATGTAATCGGCGGCGGCGACTATGCTGTCGATCGTATCGTTCCAGATATTTACCGGGCGTTGTCAAAAAATAAAGTCATCACCGTAAGGAATCCCCGGTCCATCAGACCCTGGCAGCACGTGCTTGAACCTTTGAGCGGTTATCTTACTCTCGCCGCTGCAATGGATTCCGATCCGGTTAAATTTGCCTCCGCCTATAATTTCGGTCCTGATATGGAAAACATTTATTCCGTCGAAGAATTGGTTAACTTAGCAATCGCCAGATGGGGAAAAGGGAAGTATAAGAATGCAGTTAAAAAAGGTGATCATCATGAGGCGGGAATTCTGATGCTCGATATTCAAAAAGCGAAGGAAGAACTTGGATGGGAGCCTAAGTGGGACAGTAAGACCTCAATCAGTAAATCGATCGACTGGTACAGGAAGAGCCTGGCGAAGAATTGCAATTTTATGGCGTTGTGCACAAATGATATTTCAGCATACATATAGAATTTACGAATGAAATAAATACCGGGCCTTGAATTCCAGACAAACCAAAATCACCCATTGTCGCATTTGTAATTCATCTGAATTGCATTGCGAGATTTTATTGAAACAAATGCCTCTCACTGACGAGTTTGTTAAAAAGGAAGACATTGGAAAAGAGTTTTTAGGTGATATTGAAATTGCGATTTGCGGGAATTGCGGATGCACGCAAAACCTGAACAACACCGACATGGACGAGTATTACAATGAATATACATACAGCGTTCAGTCGTCGGGCATGGCCATTCAATTCATGCAAACACTTGCGGGGCGGGTGAAGGCAAGATATTTTAAGGACAATCCTCGTCCCAGGGTTATTGAAATAGGTTCCGGAACAGGCGAGCAGCTGCTTGAATTTAAAAGACTGGGTTTCGATGTACTCGGGGTGGAACCATCAAAGAAACTTGTCGATTATGCCAACAGCATCGGCATACCCACGCTGCATGCCTTCTTCGATGAGCATATCAGTGAAAAATTACCGGCCGGCTTTGATGTAACAGACCTCGTCATCAGCAGCTATACGTTTGATCATATTCCGTTGCCGGTTTCTGTTCTGGAAAAAATTCATTCCATACTCAAACCAAAGGGAATCATGGTTCATGAAGTGCACGATCTCGATCTCATCAAAGAGAGAAATGAATACTGCCTCTTCGAACACGAACATTATACTTATCTCAATGAACGGACCATGTCTTATGTATTGGGAAGGAATTCTTTTGAAGTAGATACCTATGACCTGCTCGACAGGAAGGAGAAGAGAGCCAACTCATTGCTTGTAGCCGCAAGACGTTCCGACGCTGTTAAAAATTATCCTTTAAACGTTTCATACGAGAAAAGTGAAATCGCCACGCTGAACGAAAACATTCGTCAATCGATCGACAGGATTGAATCTTGGCTAAAGGAAAATTCATCCTCCAAGATCGTTGCATACGGCGCCGGAGGGAGGGGAGTAATGACAATTGCCGCGCTGAAAGATTATTCAAACATTCAATATATCGTAGATAAGAACCCGAAGGCGAAAAATATTTTTGCGCCCAAATCTCATCTTCCCGTTTATGATATTTCGGAATTGGGAAGGACTCGTGCCGATTACATTCTCGTATTCAGCTTCGGATACTATAATGAAATCGTCGCCGAGCTTGGTGAGAAATTTAACTACCGGCCCTCGCAATTTATTTCCATCTTAGAATTACTGGAGAGAAAACATGCCTGACATCATCATTCACGGTGCTTCCGGTTTTTTAGGCAAACATTTTTTGAGAAAATTAATCCTGGAAGATATCCCTGTAATAGTTATTGCACGTGAATCTTCCCGGCTTCCCGTCGCTGAAGGAAACCCACTGGTTAAAATATTCCGTTACCGGCATTCACTTTCCGAATTATCCACGCAGCACATAGCGGCCAGCGCTTCGGTCTTTTTTGAATTCTCCTGGCATGGTGTATTCGGAAGCGAACGAAACAGCGAGGAGCAGGAGCTTGTAAACGTTCCATTAATTACTTCTTCTGTAAAATTCGCGAAAGAGTTAAATGCCAGGCATTGGATTGGAATAGGTTCCCAGGCGGAATATGGAAACCTGAACAAGAGGATTTCCGAAAGCGATGAGTGCCGGCCTACGACCAATTACGGGAAAGCAAAACTTACATGTTCAGGGATTTCAGCGTCACTATGCAGGGATGCGGGGATTGATCATTCGTGGTTACGGCTGTTTTCCGTTTATGGTCCCGACGATAACCATGAATGGCTGATCCAGTACCTGATAAAAGAAATGCTGAATAACAGGGAGATAAATGTGACGAAAGGTGAACAGCTTTGGGATTATCTTTATATTGATGATATTTCCGAAATGTTCTTTAAGCTGAAAGACGCCGGTGGAGTTGGCATTGCAAATCTTGGATCGGGAAAAGGCATTCAGGTTAAATATATTGTGGAAAAAATTAAAGAGTTCACTAATTCAGATTCAAAGATTAATTTCGGGGCCATTCCTTACCGCGACGACCAGGTAATGTTGATGGAAGCCGACATAACCAAGCTTTCAAATCATCTCAACTGGTTTCCGAAAATCAGCATGGAAGAAGGATTGAAAAAGACCATCGATTTTATTAAGAACGCTCAAAAGTTTTGAAAAAAGATTTTTTACAGAAGACAAAAAACATACGCAAGGCTGTGTTGCAGATGAATCATCGCGCAAACGCTTCGCACAGCGGATCTGCATTGTCGATCGTGGAGTTGCTTACAGTGTTGTACTTTTCATACCTGGACATAGATCCAAAAAATCCCAGGGATCCGAAGCGCGACAGATTTATTCTCAGTAAGGGTCATGCCAGCAGTGCTTTGTATGCTACTCTTGCCGAGCGTGGATTTTTCGATAGATCACTTCTTGATAAATTCTATGTGGATGGAGGAATCTTACCCGGACACATCGACATGGAGGCTGCTCCGGGATTGGAATGTGCGGCCGGTTCGCTCGGTCATGGGTTGTCAATCGGCCTGGGCATGGCCATAGCCGCCAGGTGCCGGAAGCTGAAATCGAAGGTTGTTGTGATGATCAGCGATGGAGAATTGAATGAGGGAAGCATCTGGGAGCCTTTGTTGCTGGCGCCTCACCTGAAGCTGGAGAACCTCACGGTTATCATCGACTACAATAAGATTCAAAGCTTTGGTATCACCAACGAGGTGGTTAACCTGGAGCCGCTTCATGATAAAATGAGTGCTTTCAACTGGCATGTGATCGAAACCGATGGGCATGATATGGATGCAATTGAGAGTGCGCTGCGGGAAAAGAATATAAAGCCAAAATTAATCATCGCCCATACCGTAAAAGGCAAGGGCGTCAGTTATATGGAGAATAAACTGGAATGGCATTACCGTTCTCCGAATAAAGAATTGCTGGCGACTGCAAATAACGAATTGGAATAGATTTATTTTGAAGTAAAAGAATAGCCCCGATCTTTAGATCGGGGTAAAGAAAATCAAGTACTGCGGCTTTAGCCAAAATTAGAGTAAATAGTGTTTTATTCATGAGAAAAACTTTCATAAATACACTTGTAGAATTAGCCAGGAAGGATGACAGGATTTTCCTGATCACACCCGACATTGGTTATTCCGTTCTCGAGGTTTTTATGAATGAATTCCCGGAGCGTTTTTTGAATGTGGGCGTAGCCGAACAAAATGCAGTGGGCATAGCTGCCGGCATGGCTTTGAATGGAATGATTCCTTACGTTTATACGATCAATCCATTCGTGTGCATGAGGCCATTTGAACAAATAAGAGTCGATGTCGCCTACATGAATACGAATGTTCGCATCGTGGGAGTGGGTGCAGGATTTTCTTATGGAAGCGCGGGGGCAACTCATCACAGCATAGAAGACATTGCAATCATGCGTGCCTTGCCTAATATGACAGTCGTGTGTCCGGGCGATCCATGGGAAGTGAACGAAGCCATCAAAGCATCCGTGGATTATGAGGGTCCGATGTTTTTTCGTTTGGGAAAACAAGGAGAACCCGTGATCAACAATCCTAAGTCGAAATTCAAAATCGGAAAAGCAACGACGGTAAAGAGCGGAAAGGATCTTCATATTATAACGACGAGTAACACTCTTGAAATCGGAAATCAGGTATGTGAACTTTTGAAATCAAAGAAAAAAAACGCGAGCCTCGTAAGCATGCATACGATGAAGCCTTTCGACGTCAGAATGATTCAGTCGCTGCTAAAAACAAAAAAGCCGATATTTACGATCGAGGAACACAACATCATCGGCGGGTTGGGAAGCGCCGTATCGGAGGTAATAGCGGAGAGCGGTTTTAATCCCCGGTTCAAAAGGTTTGGTGTGAATGATCAGTTTTCTCATTATGTGGGTGGACATGATTATATAAGGGGGAAGTTTGGGATAACGAGAGAAAAGATAGCAAGGCAAATTCTGAAAATGATCTAAAAAATTTATAATAGATGGCGAAAAAGAAAATTGAAATTAAAAGAAATGTTTCCCAGGAAGAAAAATCACGCGGAAAAAACTTTTTAGACTTATTTAAAAATACGCCCATACCTGATGAAGAAATTCAACTGAACCTGGGTTTGTATATTAATCGCCAGAGTTTATCCCGTATTATTTTCATGCATGATTTGTATAAGCGGATAATTAATACAACCGGTGTCGTGATGGAATTTGGATGCAGGTGGGGGCAGAATCTTGCATTATTTCAGTCGTTCAGAGGGATGTATGAACCTTACAATTATAATCGTAAGATAATTGGTTTCGACTCATTTGAAGGATTTAAATCACTTCATAAAAAGGATGGAGATCATAAAATATTATATGAGGGGGCATATTCTGTTACTAATAATTATACTGATCATCTGGAAAAAGTCTTGACTCATCATGAAACAGAGAGTCCAATCAGTCATATTAAGAAGTTTGAAGTTATTAAAGGTGATGCAACAAAAACATTAGAAAAATATTTAAAGGATCACCCGGAAACCATGATTGCTTTAGCTTATTTTGATTTTGATATTTATGCTCCTACAAAAAGATGTCTTGAATTAATCAGGGGGCATATTACAAAGGGTACAGTGTTAGGATTTGATGAATTAAATTGGCCTTATTATCCAGGTGAAACACTTGCATTAAAAGAAGTTTTTGGATTGGATAAATTCAGAATTGAGCGTTCGCCACTATGTCCTACGCCATCTTTCCTGGTTATTGAATAATCAAAATGGATCGAAAGTTACTTACGGTAACAATTCCTACCTGGAACAGACAGGTTTTATTGGAGGAATTATTATCAATTTTAATTCATGAAATAACTGAATTTTCACTTCAGGAGAAAGTTGAGATCCTGATTTCGGATAATGGATCAACAGACGAAACAAGAAAAGTTGTTAAAAATTTAGCCGATCAATTCAGTTATATTAATTATTCGAATAACGGAATTAATAAAGGAGCCCGATTTAATGTTCTACATTGCATGGCAAATGCTTCGGGAAAATTTCTGATTCTATTGGGAGACGATGATCGTCCGAATAAAGGCGCTTTATTTCGTATTATTAACTTTTTAGAGAAGCATTCAGATACCGGATCATTAATTGATAGTAATAATATCAAACAGAATCCGTTTGGCGACTCCAGAATTTCACTAACTCAATTATTGGAAAATTTTTACTATTATATAGGTAATGCAGGATTATTCATTTTAAAATCAGATAACGTAAAGTCAATTCTTACAAATAGGAAATATGAATCATTAAGTCCGACCTGGCCACAAACGCAGGTTATTATTCTGTCTTCTGAGAAATTTAAAAATGATTCTATTTATATTCAGAATTTAAAAGTTTTAACGGAAGGGCATCATGAACTGGTAATGATTTATACTTCTTATTACTTATGGAGAACAACCTATATTGATTTTCTTTTTGCCATCGAAGAAATCAAAAGTGAAATCAAAGTTGAGACATATTTATCTGCAAAGAAATATTTCAGAAAAAATATAAACCAATTGTTTTTTAACATTCTTCAGTGTGGTGTATTTCTGGATACTCAGAAGATAAGGTATAAAACTGGTAAGGAAATCTTTTTAAATCTGAATTTGGTTAGCTTGAAAGAAAAATCTTTTTTAATACCTGCAGCTATAATTTTGTTTCTTCCGGCTTTTTTCTCCCGTCCATTGTCAAATACTTTTATCTTTCTAATCAGAGGGAAAGCAGGATTGTCAAAGAAAAATAGGTTCGTAGAAAAGGAGCAATTGAAAAGAAAGAAAAAGACCGGTAGTCAAAATGTCATAAGGGAGTTTGATTTTACGAATGTTTAAGTGAAAATTATTTTTTTTATTAGTATTAAATATTAAATTTGTTTAACTAAAATATATCTTATGAAAAAAATTATAGGTTTAATATTAATAACAATTTTTGAATTTTTGAATGTTGCTCAAGCTTCTTATATGTGGGAGAAAAAAGCAAATTTTGGGGGCGGTCCCCGTGATGCAGCTTTTGGTTTTTCAGTTGGAAATTATGGTTATGCAGGATGCGGAAGGACTACAAATGGGTTTTCTAATGATCTTTGGCAATACGATCCTTCATCAAATACATGGTCTCAGAAAATGAATTATCCCGGTAATGGTAGATTTGGAATAATATCATTTGCGATTGGAAACTTCGGTTATGCTGGAACTGGTTGGACAGCTTCATCTGCGGGAACGAGTGATTTTTATGAATATAATCCAAATTCAAACTCCTGGACAGCTAAAAATAATTTTCCTGGATCACCATTGTATACTGCGGTTTCATTTGTGATTGGCGATAAAGCGTATGTTGGTTTGGGTTGTTGTGCAAATCGTGATGAGTTTTATGAATATAATCCCGGCACAGATATGTGGACTCAAATAACTTCTTTTCCTGATGCAAGAGTGGGTGCATTTGCTTTTTCAATAAATGGAAAAGGGTATGTTGGTTGTGGTTATGGGAGCGGCAACGTCAGCTATAATGATATGTATGAGTATGATCCGGTAAATGATAATTGGACATTAAAAAGCAGCCTTCCTGGATTAGCACGTAGGGCTCCAGTGGGATTTGCAATTGGGAATTATGGATTTGTTGGAATGGGGTATAACGACACAACTTACATGACAGATTTTTATCGGTATGAGCCTTCCATTAATACCTGGTCAATAATCGCCAGTATAGGAGGCATACCAAGATATTGGGGATTCGCTTTTGCGATCGATCACTATGGATATTCAGGTGGTGGTTCTTATTTTAATATTTCGACTCCCCTCAAAGTTGATGACTTCTGGAGATTCAGTGAATGTGACGGAGAACCCATTGGAATTATTGCTGTTCCAGGAACAAGAGACAATTATTTTATGAATGTAATAGCTTCAGGAAATCAGGAATTGCATTTAACATATGATATCGGTCAGGAGAGGAATGTTGTATTCCAACTATATAATAGTTTAGGCCAGATAGTATTAAATACAGAACTTTCCTCAAATTCTTTTGATCGGATTGTCAATCATAATCTTAGTCCGGGTGTATATATTTATACTGTCTCAGCGCCAAGTAAGGTATTGGTCAAGGGGAAGGTTATGATAAATTGATTCTGCAAAAGTTTTCTGTTTAAAAAGTTCCATTTCTTAAAATATTTTTCAATATTTAAAGTTCTAGCATTCAAATAATGCGCAGAACCCTCACCTTACTCTTCCTGTTTAGTGTCGCCATGGGCTTCATGGAATCTGCCATAGTCATATACCTGCGCGAACTTTATTATCCTGGCGGTTTTAAATTTCCTCTTACCGTAATCCCGGCGAAAATTGCAATCGTCGAAGTTTGTCGCGAAGCTGCTACCATTGTAATGCTGATCATTATTGGAATCCTTGCCGGCAGGAATAGAATCGAACGTTTTAGTTTTTTCCTTTTCTCGTTTGCAGTCTGGGATATTTTTTACTATGTATTCTTAAAAGTATTCCTCGGCTGGCCCGAATCTTTCTTCACACCCGACATCTTATTTCTAATCCCTGTTCCCTGGATTGGCCCTGTCATCGCTCCATGTATACTTTCTCTCACAATGATTGCGCTTGCCCTGGTTGTAGCGCATTATAGCAGAACCGGTGAACAGGTCAGGATAAGCAGGCGCGAATGGTCAATTTTACTCACAGGCACGCTCGTCGTTATTACTTCCTTTATCTGGGACTTTATCAACTTTCCCTCGGCCAGTGGTTCGTCATTCAAGGCAGCAGGGGGTGAACAGCTCTTCGGCGATTTCGTGAACTATATCCCGCAGTCGTTTAACTGGTTTCTATTCATAATCGGGGAGTTGATATTGATTGCAGGAATATATTTACTGGTACCGAAAACCAAAAGCAGTTGATTAACTGAGTTTCCTTTATTTGACGTTAAAAAAATTATAATTTTTATTCATGCATCCGTTTCAATCAGATCCGTGACTTCGTATGCGCGAATTATTTCGATACGATCAGAATACCTTCGTCAGCTTTTTCTTGGCATTATCGATACTCGCATTCAGCTCGAAGCCAAGTATAAGTATCAGTGAATTAAAATAGATCCAAAGCATAATTACAATCAATGTTCCGATGGAACCATAGATCTTATTGTACTGCCCGAAATGATTCACGAAGTATGCAAATCCAAACGACATTATGATAGCCGATACCGTAGCAAGGGTCGATCCGGCAGATACGAAACGCCAGCGTTTTTTCTGTGACGGAGCATAGTAGTAAACAAAAGAGATGGCAATGAAAAACAATGCAAGCACTACAATCCATTTTCCTGCCAGCAATAACATGATCTGTGTCTTTGTCTTCAGGATACTGTGTTTGACAAGATACTTCGTGGCCCATTCACTCGATATGATCAATGTAGTCGCCACCAAAACCAGCGTACATAAAATCAAAGTCAGTATCAACGCAACTTCCCTTTGTTTCCATGCAGAGCGTGTCTCCGCAATGTGATATGAGCTGTTAAATCCCCTCATCATCGTCATGAATCCATTCGTCGTAAAATACAATGCTGCTATAAAACCGAATGAAAGCAATCCCCCGCGCGGAATCTTAATAATGTCTTCGATGGTCGACTTCACACTGCTGAATGCATTGGAAGGAAGCATGCCCTGGATAAGATCCAGCAGCTGCTCCTGGAAATTATTGATCGGCAGATAGGGGATAAGCGAAAAAATAAATATCGTCGCAGGGAATATCGCCAGGAAGAAACTGAATGCAAGAGACTGCGCCCTCGTTACAATTCCTCCACGCTGTATGCCCGTAAAGAAAAAATCAGCCACATAATAAACCGGCATGTTGTCGAA
This sequence comes from uncultured Flavobacteriales bacterium, assembly GCA_964595205.1. GTDB lineage: Bacteria > Bacteroidota > Bacteroidia > AKYH767-A > 2013-40CM-41-45 > JADKIH01. Next base: position 150,839 of record CAZQOQ010000037.1, read on the forward strand.
ACCGGGAAGGGCAATTTTTTTTGTATAGGCAATAAACGACTGAACAGGCGACGAGAGAATTATTTTTCTGGCCGCCTTAATCGATGCACGTTTTATCCTTTTTTTTGTCAATGTATCTTCCCAGTCGCCTGTTATTTGTTTCCTGGTCCTGCTTAGTTTCTCTCTGATCTGTACATTCTTCACTGCAATCCCGCATTAATTTTTAATCTTCATGCTTATATCCATACTCTTGTATGAATGTGTGAGCGCCCCAACAGATAAATAATCAACACCCGTTAAAGCATAGTCTCTCGCATTGCCAAGGACTATTCCACCGGAAGCTTCCGTCTCAAATCGTTTCCCTATCAGCTTCACTGCTTCCTTCAGCACCGGTATCTCAAAATTATCCAGCATGATCCTGTCTGCGATTCCTGTCTTTAATACTTCTTCCACTTCTTCCAGGTTGCGTGTCTCTATCTCAATCTGCAGATTCATGCCGGAGTTCTTCAGATATTCTCCTGCTTTCATCAGCGCGTTCCCGATTCCTCCTGCCGCATCCACGTGATTATCTTTTATCAGTATCATATCATATAATCCTATGCGATGATTATAACCTCCGCCGAGCCTGACTGCCAGCTTCTCAAAATACCTGAAATTCGGTGTGGTCTTTCTTGTGTCGAGTATCTTCGTTTGTGTACCCTTTACCGCCTCCGTAAATTGCCGGGTCAGTGTCGCAATTCCACTCATCCGCTGCAGACAGTTTAATAACAGTCGCTCAGCTCTTAAAAGACTCCTGACGTTTCCCGTGATCATCATCAGATCATCACCTGCAGCAACCACGGCTCCGTCCGCCGACCTCATGTCAGTAACCAGTGAAGTATCCACACAATTCAGGATGAGTCTTGCGATTTCGAGTCCTGCCACAATTCCTCCTTCCTTAACCCTTACTCTTGCAGTGCCGGTTTTATTTTTATCTATCGTTGACATGGATGTATGGTCTCCGTTACCCGTATCTTCCTCCAGTGCCAGTTTTATAAATTCCAAAGGCGTTAGTCCATACATTATCTGTTCTGTCATAAGCATAAAAATACGCGTGAAATTAGGGAAAAGCGGTTAATGTGCCTGAAGAAAGATATTCAAGATATTCACATTCGTGGAACAATGGCAGCTGGCGAAAATAAACAGAGGCGACTCCGTATTGTTTAAATCATTCAACTTCAATCCGAAGTTCCTGGAGTGCCGCTTTGCCTTTAATGGTCTTGATATAAAAAGAGGTGCGATACGTTTTACCGTTTGTAGTGAGCAGATTGCCTATTAAATACTGCGTCCCTTCCGGTGAAGAACCCTTATGCAGTACATTGAAAGCCTTCGGCGGGTTCTTACTGAAAAAATCTTTGATGATAAACTCGGCCTGTGACTTACTGTATACGTTTTCCTTATCTATTATGGTGAGATCGATACTTGAACTGAAAAAAGTTGCCAGCTGACGTGCATCACCGCTGCGAATTGAATTTGCCACTTCTTCGTAGATATCCAGCGCAAAGAGTCTGCTGCTGAGTAAGAGACAAATCAGAATGCTATTTATTTTTTTCATCTTAAAAATTCGATTTTAGCGCCAAATATCCTGCCATCAGCGAAGGTAAGGGATTAATTCATAATAATTCTTCCCTCAGGATGGCCCGGAACCGGCAGAAGTTCATCTTCTTAACTGGTTTTGGAAGAATAATACTAATGACAATCACCATGAATGGAAAGAAGTCGCTGCTTTAGGGACATTTTCTCAAATACAAGATAAGGTTTATTTAACTTCGGATCCTGATTGTTCCGAACAATTAGCAACATCAACTGTTAATTGTACAAAATGTATCAATCTGCCTGATAAAATTGTCGCTATTTTCCGGATTATGAAGATTCTTGTATTGATGGTTGGAAAAACTTCCGAAGCCTATCTGAAGGAGGGTACCGGCATATTTCTTAAGCGCCTCGAGAATTATATAAATGTCTCTACAGTCATCATTCCTTCGTCTGCATCGAACGACAAAAGGAAGGCTGTGGAGGAGGAGTGTAAAACTTTAAAATTAAAACTTCTTCCGGCCGATTTTTTAGTGGTGCTCGACGAGGGAGGTAAGGAATTTACCTCGCGGCAACTATCGGAACTCTTTTCGAAATGGATGGTGAGGGGTGTCGGTCGGGTCGTTTTTGTGATTGGCGGCGCCTACGGGCTTTCAAAGGAATTCAAGGAGAGGGCCGACCTGCTGTTAGCTGTGTCGAAGTTTACATTTACACATCAAATGGTACGACTGATATTGTTTGAACAAATTTACCGGGCAATGACCATTTTAAAAAATGAAAACTATCATCACGACTGAAGTTTATGATTGCAATACTTTATTAAATTTGTGACAACCAGCAAAAGTCTCGCATGATTGATTATCTCTCGATTGTAGATTTTATTGTCCCGCCCATCTTAATCATCATTATTTTCATCGTATCCAAGAGCCGGCAATTAAAATATATCGAAGCGAATCCCAGCTACCGGTTTTACATGTGGGGGATTTGGATGAAGGTGCTTGGCGGCATAGCCGTTTGCATGATCTACCTTTTTTATTATGGCTTTGGCGATACCATGAACTATTACAACGATTGCGTGGTTATGGTGAATCTTTTTTTCAAGTCGCCCGGCTCTTTGCTGAAAATCCTTCTTGAGACAAGCCCGGAAGTCTGGTACGAATTCGACGATTCAACAGGCTATATGACTTACCTTGGCGACCACCACGCTGTAGTCGTTGACAAGCTGTGCTGGTTTCTCTGCCTGATCACCTTCAAGAGCTTTATCGGCATGACGATTCTTCTCGCATGGATTTCCTATTTTGCCATCTGGAGGCTCTACCAGGTATTTATCCGTGAATTCCCCAACCTTGCCACCGAATTTGCCATTGCCTTGTTATTCATACCTTCTGTCTTCTTCTGGGGCTCGGGATTATTAAAGGACACCATAACATTTGCAGCTGTATGTTTGTTTGCATCATCCTTCAGTATCATCCTCACAAGGAAAAAAGACATCATCCTGAATACTGTTTTGATCATTATCAGTTCACTGCTCCTCATAAAGATCAAGCCTTATATTTTCTTCGCTTTACTTCCCGGCAGCATCCTCTGGTATGGCGGTATACAGATCTTCCGGGTAAACAACCACCTGGTTAAGTCGCTCACCACACCGTTCCTGATTACGATTTCGCTGCTCTCCGGCTATGTTATGCTTAACCTGATGAGCGGATTTCTCGGGGAATATTCGCTGGAAAACGTATTGGATAAAGCGGTACTCACACAGAACGATTTGAAGAGTGAATATTACCAGGGCTCGTCATTCGATATCGGCAGTTTTGAACCTACTGTTACGGGTATCCTTACGAAGATGCCTGCGGCCATCAATGCGGCGCTCTTCCGGCCATACATTTGGGAGACTTATAATTTTACCATGCTTATGTCGGGTATAGAAAATCTGATCATGCTGGTCTTTACCATTTACCTCACCATCAAGCTCAAAGTATATAATCTCTTCCGGCTGATGTTCAGACACAGGATCTTGTTTTTTACGGTATACTTCAGCATCTTCTTTTCATTTTCGGTGGGACTTACAACCTCAAATTTCGGAAGCCTTGTTCGGTATAAAATTCCTGCCATTCCATTTTTCCTGATCAGCCTGATCATTATTTCTTCCACTTACAGGGAATTGCAGAAAGAAGATAAAGCACGGCTGGCTGAAGGAAGTTGATTTTTTTATATTGGATTGGATTCCCTGAGACTAAGAGGGTGCGACGATTATCACTTCGTGCCCTAGAGTAAAGCATGCATTTACGCATAGGAAAACTATTGAATTCTAATTCATCTCCAGGTACATTATAAGAGATCAGGATTTTTTGCAGTTTCTGTTTTTTGGACTTTTTAGAATATTACTATAAATTACTTTTAGGGGAATCAGAAATGCTTATAATTCTTTTCGATCTATAAAATGTGACACGCATTAAATTTACAAAAATGTAATATTTATATTAAAATTCATCCGTTCATCAAAGAAATCCTGCCGTTGGTGTAATTGTTCAAAACTATATTAGGATTTAATTTGATTTTTGTTTTTCCTTTGATGTAATAAATTATTTCTTTAAAAATAGTTTCATTCAGTTTTTAACCATCAGTCCATGAAAAAAATCTTTTTACTCCTCCTGATTTATTTTTTACACTTAACACTAATGCTCAGGAACGGATGCCCAGTGTTTACATAAATGTGCAGGATTTCACGAATCATGTATACTGTCATAACGGAATGGGATATTTGCACCCGATAATTACAGACGGACTACCTCCCTTCGAATATACGTGGTACGATGAAAACTGGAACATCCTTTCACATTCTTTAAACCTGGATTCCGTATCTGCCGGCTGGTACTATTTTGAAGTGCGTAAGGATACCATGCCGGAAGGTACGGGAGCCGTTTGGGATGGTATTATGTACAATCCGGATACCATTGACATAACATTTCATCCGAGCGACGTTGGCGGAGGATTTAATGTAGCTGTAGATGGCAACAATGGAAGCATATCTAAAGGTGTTTATTTCTTAAAAACAAAAATTAGAAATGAATATTGTTTGCAAAAAATAATAATAAATTAAAATATGAAAAAAATATTTATATTATCAATAATTAATTTGATATACATTAATAGCATTGCACAGGATTGGAAATGGGCATATAATATCGGTAGCAATTTGGCAGAAGGATGTAATATTAAATCTGATAAATATGACAATTTATATTTATACGGAGGATTTCGGGGAAGTAAATTAATTTTCAAATCCGATACTTTAAATATTGGAAATGGGAATTATTTCCTGGCAAAACTCGATAATTTAGGTAATAAAATATGGTTTACACAATTGTATGATTCTTCACCAAATACTTGTTTTCAAATCCATTTTTCATACATTGATGATTATTCCAGTTCAATATATCTAGCAGGTACATTTTGTAATACAATAAATATTTCTGGACATGTATTTAATAATAACCATGAAACTGGATTTTTAGCAAGGTTTGATTTGGACGGAAATTGCTATTGGGCAAAATCGATCAAATGTAGTCGAATGGTCGAAATTAACTGCAGCACCGATGATGGAAATGGTAATTTATTTATTAGTGGATACGTGCAGGATTCGGCAAATTTTGATTCATACCGTATTGGCGGAGGGAGCTTTATCGCAAAATATGATACGACTGGAATTTGTACCTGGGTAAAAAACATTTGCACTGCCGATGTGTATCCTTTTTTACCATATATAAGCGTCTTAGCAATTAAGTATAAAAATAATTCTTTGTATATTTCAGCTAGCGAATATAACGATACCATTATAATAGATACATTGTTATTCATTCACCCCAATAAGGGGGGAAACATTATTGGTAAATATGATATCAATGGCAATCGGATTTGGCTCAAGGAGCAGGTAGGTGTTTATACTGAGCCAAGTTTTGATGGTATTGACGTTGACCAGGAAGAAAACATTTATACATCTGGATACTTCAGAGATACCATTTCTGTCGAGGGTACCAGTTATTTTACACGTCCTGGAGGCCAGGAATATTTTTTATCAAAGTATGATTCTGCCGGTAGGAATGTTTGGTTTAAGCAAGGTTATGGAAATAAAAGTATTGCACAGGACTTAAAGTGTGATGCAGATGGTAATTTTTACGTAACGGGATATTTTACCGATACTACTCAATTTGGGAATCAGGAATTAATTGCCGGATCACCCAGCGATATGTTTCTGGCGAGATTTGATAAAAATGCTGAATTAATAGGAATAAAAAGAATTTTTGATGCAAAGGGATACAACATGGCAGTCGACAATCAGTTAAATGCTACAGTTATTTCGAGTTTTAATGATTCAGTATTAATTGACGGACAATATATCTACAGTTATGGGGATTATGACATTTTAATAACTCAAAGTGATAAAATAACAGGAATATCAGAAACCTCGGAAAGAATAGATTACACACTAAAAATATTTCAAAACCCAAACAATGGAAAATTTAATATACAAATTCCGGATGAAATTATAAACAATGATAATGTTGAATTATTTATTTACAATTCAAATGGAATTCTTGTTCAAAGTATGCCGATAATAATTAATAGGGAAGTTATACCTGTAAACATACAGGCACAGGCAAAAGGAACATATGTTGTAAAGCTAAGGAGTAAAAATAAGAGTTATACCGGGAAGCTTATTTTTGTAAATTAAATATTTTGCTTCCGGTACTTGCTATTTGAGTACTCGTTCTCTTGTTGTGTGCCGGTGTTTAGCTTGATAATTATTGCTTCATATTGGATGAAAAAATATTGATTTTATCCATTCAAATTGTAATATGTCAATCGTTAATTGAGATTAAAAATTGTAAAAAAATCCGGAACCTGCTTATAAATCCTGCCAGGGGATTTTATCTTTTGAAAAACGGGTGGGCTCGAAACGACTTATCAAAGCCTGCAAGCGTGCGCATGAGTTTGGTTCAATAAAGTGTATGAAATAAATGAAGGGGGTAATCATTTGTACAGGACTTATGGGCCCGACCAACAACGAATAAAAACTGAATTGAAAGATGGTGCAGGAGCCTTGATTTATAAAAAATATTTTCAAAACTTTCAGTTAAGTTCAATCGCCATAAATTTTTCCATAAATCTCATCCGCTATCGAAAAGCTCCTGTATTGTTTTGCCAGCAACTGAATGCGTTTTGATAATGTTTCCGGCGGCTCCTGCAGAAGCTCGTTGATTTTTTTCACGGCCGCGAGGTAACTTCCGGGAGTGAGCTCATCAATGATTGCGCCGGCATTATTCTTTGTAATTATTCCCGAATCGTCAGAAATATCTTTCGTAATTACTAGCGGTAGCCCCAGCGCCCAGTACTCGCCATCCTTAATTGGTGTGCAATATCGTTTTGTAGGAATCGGGTTAACTGGCGTGATGCCAAAATCACCAACACCGAGATAGTTTTCAATTTCATTATGCCCGACAAACCGAACGATCATTTTGCCAGGATCGAAATTGCTTTTAGCTGCCCATTCATTCAATTCTGTTTTATCATAGGAGGTGAGAAGTAAAACCCTGAACCGCTCTCCCCAGAATTTTTCGGCTTCATGAAAAAAATCGAACACCTCCTGTGTAAGATATATGCCGCCAAATTTTCCTGCATAAACACAAACGATTTTATTCTCTAAGCCGAATTCACGGATGATCGCCTGGTTTTTTTTCTTTGCAAGACTGAATTTCTCTGTGTCGACACATGCTGGCTTTACATAAAAATTTTTCAGATCCACATCGTATTTTCTACTTGCATATTCATGCATGCCTTCTGTGCAGCTGATGATAATTTTCGCATGACGGCTTAGTTTTTTTTCCAGGAAGAACAGGAGCCTGAATTTGAATGTTTCGCGTTTCCATGTCTTATTTTCAACCATTGCCTCCGCATGCGGCTCATAGCTGTCGATGATCAGCGGCTTTCCCGTTGCCAGGCTCAATACGTAGCCTAATGAACCTGCAGTTGTGCACCAGGCATGAATGAATTTTACCCTGCTGATAAAAATGAGGAAGAAAAGATGAACGAACGATCCAAACCATTTGATCATGCTGATGATTCCGAAGGGCGAATAACTATAATCGATGAGAAAAATTCCTTTCTTCTTCAGATCTTCTTTCACTTTCTTTCTTTCAGTTGCCTCCATCTTCCTGTTCTCCTGCTCAAACGTAACGAGGTATATCCTGCTTCCTGCCGGCAGCTTACCGGAAATAATGAAGACATAGGGTAGGGTATAGGCCTGCACCAATGGATCCTTGAAGCTCCATTGTGTTAAAACGAGTATGTTTTTTCCGTGACTCATTTTAATTTACTGATCAGCTTTCTGCCAACGATGGATTTAAAAAAGAGACTGATGTATTTTAACCGAGGACCACCATGAATGATTGCATCACGGGAATAGGCCATGCTGTCTTTTTTTCTGCCTTCAAGATAAGCATGGATGCCGCAGAAATAACTGACGTGGGCGAGTAATTTGTTTTTTTCCTCTCCCGTGAGTTTAATTCTTTCAAGTATCCAGTTGCAGGCAAGTTTCGTCCGGGCTATGATCACATCGTTATTTGAACGCATGGAACGCATACTGTGATCAAACATGCTTACAGTTACCTGGTCAACAATGAACAACTTGTTTTTTTGGAGGTTCTCCAGCATAAATAACCAGTCTTCCTTGATCGAATATTTCCTGTCTTCTTCAAACAAAGCGAGTGAATCATTGTTTTTCCTGACGCAGACGTTGCATGCCAGCGGATTTCCGTTCAGGAAGAGGCGGTAATCATAATAGCCTTGTTTCAACCGGCTCATATCTGATGAATGCCTCTTTCCCTGTTCATCAACAAAATCAAATTTTGTTGCGATAAAGGCAGGTTTGTTTTCTTTAATTATGTTATCGTACAATACCTGCAGATGATTTTCATGCATCTGGTCGTCCGAGTCAAAAAAGATCACATACTCTCCCGAAGAATTTCGGAAGCCGTTATTTCTCGCAGCTCCACGCTCCTTATTCTCCTGACGTATCAGTCTGGTATTAGCGTTTTTCGTTATGATATCCTTTAATACCGAAGATAAATCCTCCGTACTCCCGTCATCAACAATAACGATTTCAAAGTTTTTGAAAGCCTGTTTTAAAATCGTGGAAAGCGTCGCAACCAGTATGGCAGAACGGTTATACACCGGAATCACAATGGAAAAAAAGGGATGCCCCGTCATAATCCTGTTTCTTTTTTCAGTTCTTCATATAGCATCAGGTGCTGGTCCACTTTTTCCGAGTAGATGAAGTGTTTGATGGCATCTTCTTTTGCCTGATCGCCAAGACGTTTTCTCAGTTCTTCGTCGGTGATTAATTTTTTCAAAGCTTCGTACACTGCCTCCGACGACTGATAGGGAACTACCAGGCAGTTTTTTCCATCCCTTGCCGAAAAATTGCTGAGTCCTGAACGGGTAAGAACCTGCGGACACCCTGATATCATTCCTTCCATGATGTTAATGCCGAACGTCTCCACTTGTAATGTAATTGGAATGTGAAGGTGCACATCGAAGATTTTATAAAGGACAATATTGTTTTTCACAAAACCCTTATAAATAATATACTCCTCGAGATTTAACTCTTTGATTTTATTGATTGCTCCTTCGAAACTCTCGCCTTTGCTTCCGAATATGTAAAGCCGCACCTGGGGAAATTCCTTCACCAGCCTGCGAATTGCCTCTATTGCATAATCGTGTCCTTTCCAAAACTCGAACCTGGCTACCATGCCGATTATGAACTTGTCTTTTGGAATTTCCAGTTCTTTCCTGAGATCTTCAACTTCTTTATCGGGTATTTCAAGGTACTCGGACAGTTTGAGGGAGTGATGGATAATGCGAAGTTTCTTCAGCGAAATTTCGAAATGCTTTGCAAGGTATTCATACGAGTCCTGTGTCAGGGCGATCACGCGCTTCGAGAGAAAATAGGTGATACTGTCAATAATCTCCTGTTTCCTGCTCTTGAAATCAGAAAACCAGGTCGTATTTTCACATGTGGAGATGCGCATTTTAATCTTGCACATAAATGCCGCCGTGAGTCCCATGAGATTTCCGTGCGGTAACTCTGTATGTACAAGGTCGATCTTGTGTTTTTTCAAAATCCTGATAACCCTGAAAAAATTAGGAATGTAAGCCAGTTTATTCTTCTGCTTTAAAAAATAGACGTTGATATTTCCGGCTTTCAGATCATCATAGAGTAGCGGTTTGTAATCATTCAGAATGATATGGATATGCTCGATGTTTCTCTTCTTCAGCTCTTCCGAAAACCAGATCCATTGAGTTGAACGGTTGATATGCGATGTGACAAAGGCAATTTTCATCAATTGAATATCATTCTTTTTGCATTACGGGCAAACAGTATCAGTGGGTGAGGAATGTATTGGGCCCGTTTGATTATCCTGTAAACTGACGGCTCTGCCTCAAGCATCTTGCTGTAATGCCTGATCAGGTATTTGCCAATCGTTTCCACTCTTCTGAAATTTGCACAAGTGTAATCATATCTCACTACGTTTACGAGAAAATAATACGACATGGCATCGTAATCGAGTTTCAGATTTAAATTAAGCGCATCAAAAAAATCATAGATCACACGGTTGGGTGATACGGAGACTCCGTTTGTTTCAATCACATTTATGACCTGTTCCAGCTTTAGTCCTTTGACAACGCTGTTGAATATAATGATCCATTCATCGATGAATTTGGAAATGGCTATCGTGGATTTACTGGAATCATGCAGCCTGTATCTCGACAGGTAAGCGTCTATATACTGAAATTCGCAAATCATGCAAAGCCTTGCAAACAGGTCGTAATCCATTCCATAATGCAACGATGTGTTAAGTAATCCGGCCTTCTTTAGATACGATGTCCTGATGAATGACGAAGGCTGCGGAAACGTCATTCCCGACAACTGTCTTTCAATGGTCCACAGGCTATAGCCCTTGTCAAAATGAATGATCTTCTTTCCGGCGAAAATTTCCGTATTACCATGTATGACTCCGATCGAATCGGAGGCCGATTTAAAAACTTCGTTCACTTTATGGAGTGCTCCCGGCATGTAGAGATCGTCGCTGCATAGCCAGGAAACCACATCGCCATTGCACATCCTGAAGCCTTTATTGATGGCATCACTCTGTCCGTTGTCCTTTTCACTTACCCAGCCGGTAAGCTTGTGCTCGTACTTTTTAATTATATCAACTGACTGATCCGAACTGCCACCGTCAATAACAAATATCTCAAGCAGGGGATAGTCCTGCCCAAGCACAGAAAGTATTGTTTCTTCCAGGAAGTTTCCCTGATTGAATGATGGGATTACTACCGAAATTTTCAACATAGATTCACTTTATTTTATCCAGACTATCAGGTACTAAAATATTTATTTCGATAAATATCCGAAAAAGTATCCTGTAATAGTATATCTGCTAAAAATCGTAGTTGAAGGTTTCGATGTCTTTTTTAAATGCTTTAGAGATAAGATCTCTGGTATGTTTGTTATAATATTCTTTGTAATGGGTATGCTTGCTTGTGTTTGCTACCGGCAACGCAGACTGACTGATCGGTATGCGCGTACAGATGGTGTTGAAGTCTTCCTGAAGGTTTTCGAATTTACCAACATAGTCGACCAGCAGGTTGCCCTCGTCGTCGTACAAAAAGTCTTTCTGAAGTTCGAGATCCTCATTAATGCGCCATTCGATGTACTCATCGAAACTCTTCATTTTGCTGATGAGCTTATGCTGTGGATGAACCTTGTATTGAAGCATATAATGATAGAGTGATACCTGCCAGTCCCATGGATTTCTCACGAAAGCAAATTTGAAATAATCATTGAACACATTCTCAGGGAGGAGCTCTCTTACTCTTTTCAGCTTGATGTGATCGATTGCCCAACGGGAGAGGAATGTGAAGCGTTTTCCCAGGTTGAATTTAATATTTTCATTTAACGGAAAATCTGATTTTTTCATGTCATCATATTCCTGGAGAACGGAACGGATACTTGTACCGGCGACCTTGTAAACATGGATATAAATAAACTTCTTCTGGTGTGAAAGTATCATTGATGATTTATTGAATTGTTAGCGATTTTAAATGACCGGACATCCTGTCGTGACTCAGGCAACCATGTCCAGTGGTTGCTTGACCTTATTTTTACTGATGAAATTCGATTTTATAATATCTTTTGCTGTATAGAATTTTTTCCTGTTTAAGATCAGCTCCGAAGCATATGATTTTTCATGGTACCAGATAACTCTGTTCCTCAGTTTTTTCCCCGGTGCAGGGAACATGGCCTTCAATCCGGCTTTGAGCATATTTTTTATTGCCACGAGGCATTGCTTTATCCATGACGATTTATTCATCAGGTGGTGGTGAATAAATCCTTTGTACTGCGACAGGATTACTTCAGCTCTTCCAAATCCCTTATACATTCCGGTGAGGTAGGAGGTTGTAAGGCGGAAGGAAGGAACATAATGCTGAAGTTTCAGAGAATCCTCATAACACAGGTTCCAGCCTTTCAATACCCATACAGAACACATCTCGCTGTCTTCTCCCGCAGAAAGTGTCTTTCCTGTTCGTCCCTTCAGTAAACTCGTAAACCCGTTTTCGAACAGATCATTCCATGCAGTTTTCCTCACCGTTAATCCTGCACCCCACAAATATCTCTTTGCGGGATCTTTTTCAGGATTTACGAATCCATCACTTTTTTGTTGCTTACCGATTGCAAAATCTCCAGAAAATTCTGAAAACCAGTCCGGAGGGTTCGTCTCGAAAACACCTTCGGATGATCCTCCACAGGCAGCAATCGATTCATCGATATTCATGATCCTGAATACCTTTGTTATCCATTCCGGCTCAATCCAGTTGTCGTCGTCGATGAAACTAATAAAATCGTAGGAGGTGTGTTTTACACCTGTAAGCCTCGCGTGCATCAGTCCCTTTTGTTTTTCTGTTACTATTTTTAAGTTGGTAACAGGATTGCATTCCCAAATACTGAGCGCCTTTAAAACGGTGTCGTCGTCTGATGCATTATCAACAAGTATAACTTCCCATGGAATGCCATTGGCTTTCACTCTCTGAAGGTGTTCCAGAGTGGGCATGATCCGGTTGGAACTGTTGTAGCAACATATTACGATCGAAACGCCGGTGGTGTTGTTCATTTTTTAGTGCAGATTGACTGAAAAGGAAAAAAACTGATTTCCATGCAATATGAACGGACATTTATTCAATTCGTTTCGTGTAAAAAATAATAAAATGCCGGTTCATCGAATTCGGTTAAAATTGTATTTTACCGCCTTATTGAATTTGATGGAATACGAAATAAAACCAAAAAGGGAGTTTGATTTTGGTCTGAAAGAGCTTTGGGGCTACAAAGAGTTGTTCTATTTTTTTGCCTGGCGCGACATAAAGGTAAAATACAAACAGACGGTTCTGGGATTTCTATGGGCTATCCTTCAGCCTTTTATTACCATGATTGTATTTACTTTTTTCTTCGGCAGGTTGCTTCAGATGCCGGGAGGAGATCTTCCTTATCCGGTTTTTGTCTTGTCCGGACTGCTGCTTTGGAATATTTTTTCTTCGGGAGTGATCAATGCCGGAAACAGCATGATCAATAATTCAAACATCATACGGAAGATATATTTTCCCAGACTGATTATACCATTGTCTGCCGTTTTGATAAGTGTGTTTGACTTCATCATGACGCTGATAATCTTTATTGCCGTACTAATATATTTTACGTTATATAAAGGAATGGATATTCACTGGATAAACTTAATCCTTACAATTCCCCTATGCATCGTTCTTACCTGCATTGCCACATTCGGCATGGGCACGCTGCTTGCTGCATTGAACATAAAATTCCGTGATTTCAGGTACCTGATTCCGTTCATGATTCAAACCTTGTTCTTCATCACGCCGGTTATCTACCCGATCAGCATCGTTCAGTCGTATTCCATTAAGTTACTCTTGTCAATCAATCCCATGTATGCAGCCATCGAATTGCTCAGGGGAAGCATGACGGGAATTTATCCTGACCTTCTTCAATTTGTTATCAGCCTTGCATCCTCGCTGATTTTTCTATTTGTTGGAATATTATTTTTCAGAAAAACAGAATATTATTTCGCCGACCTTGCCTGATGAAGCCAATTCTTGAAATAGAAAATATCGGTAAAAAATTCAAGCTCCATCACGAGACTAAACCCTATCTGAGCCTGCGTGAGTCTATCAGCGGGGTGTTTAAAAAAAGTACGTCTACTGATGAAGAGTTTTTTGCTTTGCGAAACATCACCTTCAATGTGAACAGCGGCGAAACCATTGGCATCATCGGGAAAAATGGTTCGGGCAAATCGACACTGCTCAAGATACTTTCCAAGATTACTCCGCCGACAGAAGGAAGAATCATCTCAAGAGGCCGGATCGCCAGCCTTCTTGAGGTCGGAACGGGTTTTCATCCCGAACTCACAGGTCGTGAAAATGTCTTCCTGAATGGTTCGATTCTCGGAATGACGAAAAGCGAGATTCGTTCAAAGTTCGACGAGATTGTCGATTTCAGCGGCACGGAAAAATTCCTGGATACTCCCCTCAAACACTACAGCAGCGGCATGCAGCTCAGGCTGGCCTTTGCCGTTGCAGCATTCCTCGAACCGGAAATATTAATCATCGATGAAGTTCTGGCAGTTGGTGATGCGGAGTTTCAAAAGAAGTGCATGGGTAAAATGGAAGACGCCGCAAAGAAGGACGGCAAGACAATTTTATTCGTGAGCCATGACCTGAATGCCATCACCAACCTGACAAAGAAAGCGGTGCTCCTGAAAGCCGGTAGGATTGATGCTTTCGATGACTCTGTGAAGATTGTCGAACGATATTTACAAAACGGAGCCTCACAGGCTGCATACCAGAAGGAGGTAAGCGATAAACTTCCGCATCCGTTGATTTCCTCCATCAATGTAATTACCTCCATGGGTGAAAATACCCATGTCGCCGAAGAACCACTCAAAGTCGAAATAGAAATTAAAGTTCCTCAGGAAGTTCCCAAAAGCGTCACATGGATGTCGGTTCAGATTTCAGACTTTAAAGAACGGGGTTGTGTACACGTAAGCACCAACAGCCGCCAGATTAACTTATGTAAGGAGCCTGGAACGCAGAAAATTATTTGCTCTTTTCCTAAACTGAGACTTTACCAGGGACGTTATCATATTAATGTATATCTCGCCGGCCCTCCCGGAGAGAAGATCTATGATGTAGTCAAAAATGTTTGTCCTTTCGAGGTGATTATCATAGGAAAAGAATTTGACTGGAAGTGGAACCCTGAGATTTGCGCGTATTTCGAAGATGTGAAATGGGGCGTAAATGAATTGATCCATTCATAGGTTACACTTTTTAACATGCCTGTCGGCCAATAATTAAAGGTCATAAAGCCCTGTATCCTTTTAAATAAAATCACGTTCAAAAAGCTAAATATTTTTAAAAGGGCTGCTTTGCAGGAGTCATGTTTCATAATGGAGCAGTTTCCGAAAAGCAATAATGTAAAACAAAATGGGCGAAACAGTTGAAAGAGTCGTACCCGGTGAGTTATCATGGGAAGAATTTGGACTCGAACATCAACAACGTTATGAGTTTTTCAACTCATTTTATTCAGGTAAAAAAGTTCTTGATTCTGCATGCGGCAGCGGCTATGGCAGCTATCACATTTCTAATTCAGGCGCAACCTCCGTTTTAGGAATCGACATCTCCGGCGAGTCAGTGGATCTTGCAAAGAGCAGGTATCAAAACCAGAATCTTCAATTCAGGAAGGCCGATTGTTCCGACCTAAGGATATTGAATGAGAAATTCGACGTGATCGTCAGTTTCGAAACGCTGGAACATCTGAATGATCCGAAACTGTTCATCAGATCGGCTGCTGAAAGCTTAAACCCCGGCGGTTATTTTATCTGCAGTACACCGAACAAAATGCGCCTCTCCGGAGCAGGTTATATTAATCAGTATCACCTGAACGAACTCAACTACGAAGATTTCTACAATGCGATGGCGGGTTCGTTTTCGATTCACTCGTGCTATCACCAGACCGAGTCGCTGCAATATCTCCGTTATATGGAACTCGAGTACAAACTCGGTACCCAGGAGAGCAGGCTTACGTGGTATTTTTTCCAGCGCATCGAAAATTCGATGCGAAAACTGATCGGCAAGTCTTTCAAGAAGCAGCCATTCATCAATCCATACCTGAAGTTTCAATATGAGGGTGACATGGAAATCAAGAAACTGGACAAGAATCAGAACTGGCATAAAACGTTCATCATAATAGGCAGAAAAAACCCGGTAACGTGATCGTCGGCAGGGGGATGGTCGCCGGCGCCTTAAAAGATCTTTCCGGATGGGAAGATGATATTCTGTTCTCTTCCGGCGTTTCCAATTCAGGTGAACAGTCCGACCGGTTTTTCCAGAGAGAAATCGACCTGGTAAACCATTATTTGCAAAAAGCAAATTCGGATTCTTCGTTCGTTTATTTTTCCACCACGTCCATTTTCGATTCTGCAAAATCGGGAAGCATGTATGTGAATCATAAAATTTTCGTCGAAAACCTGATTAAAGAAAGTAAGGTTAATTACCTCATCATCCGGCTGCCTAACCTGGTCGGATTTAGTAATAATCCCAATACGCTGACTAATTTTTTTGTAGACAGGATCCGGATGAGGCGGGCGATAAAACTTAATTTCCACGCTATCCGCCACCTGATCGACGTAGGAGATCTGCCGTTCATCATGAACGACATAAAAGAAAAATTCGGGAAGAGGAACCTGACAGTTGACGTTGAAACGGACAGGCCCTTGTCTGCTGATAAAATCCTATCGATGCTCGAAGATGTTCTGAATATGAAAGCCGATATCCAGCATATCGATGCAAAAACAATTTCTGTCATTAACAATGCAGAGCTGAAAAAATCAGCCCTGTATTATCAATTAAAGACGAATGATGACTATCATTATCGTCTGTTGAAAAAGTATTACTCAGCCTGAAATTACCGATGCGTATCTTATTGTCGACAACAAACCTGGACCTGGGAGGAGCGCAGATGTTCATCATGCGGCTGGCAGAGGAATTTAATGAGCAGGGCCACGAGGTTTTTGTCTACAATCACCAGCCGGAATGGAGCAACAAGGATTTTCTGTCGTCGTTTTCAAAAAAGGTCAAAATCCTTGGATACAGCGACAATCCGAAGATCATCTCACTCACCTGGAAGCTGAGCGGTTTCCTGAATAAATTCAACAAGAAGTTTGTTTTCCGGAACTGGGTGAACGAGCTTAAATATAAAAAGGCGCTTCAGAAATATCAATTCGATATTATCAGCAGCCAGATGTACACCTCCGACAAGGTAAATGCCAGGGTTGCTAAACGCATTCATGTTCCCTTCGTGATTACAACGCATGGTGAGTATGAATTGAACATCAGCAACGGTAACAAGAACTTCAACATCGAGGCTCGCAACTGTATTTCTTCTGCTTCGGCAGTTATTTACACGGCCGAAAAAAACATTGAAGCGATTCGCCCGCTCATCTCGGATAAAAAGCCTGTCCGTAAGATCAGCATTGGATTTAACGGCGAGGCCATCAGGAGATTTGATGTGGATCCTTCTTCACTCGGCATTCAAAAAGGAGATTTTGTAATCGGAATGGTGGCCCGTGGTATTCCTGAAAAAGGCTGGAACGAACTCATAGAAGCATTCAGTCAATTGACGAAGATGGATACTCGCAGAAAAGTTCATCTCGTCCTCATCGGAAATGGCGAGCCCCTGAAGCAATTATTCGAGAGCAGAAAAATTGCCAACATGCACCTGCTGCAGTTTTCAAAAAATCCGATGGAATATTTTTCCTGGGTGCAGCACTTCGATGCAGGTGTGCTGTTAAGTTATTTCAAGGGTGAGAGCGTGCCGAATTCCATCATCGAATACCTGTACCATGGCGTGCCTGTGCTGGCTACACCGATGGGCGATATCAGCCGGATGATAAATTCGCCCGAAGGTATGGCAGGCGAACTTGTGCCGCTCAAAAATGACCGTGCCGATGCCAGTGCCGCCGCAGCGATCCTGAAAAAATGGATCGACGATCCGGCATATTACGACAGGTTAAAGCAAAATACAAGATCCGCTTTTGAAAAATTCAGGATGAAGAACATTGCACGTGAATACCTCGAAGTATATCACCATGCAATTGCCGGTTACAATAAATAATCTGGATCTATCCTGTTATATCACTCTTCAAAGTAATCAGCAGCAACTTCAGAGGTTTCCACGTGGAATGAATAGTATTCAGTGTTTTTCCCCACTGTACTCCCGGGAAAACACTTTTGAAACCGTTATTCCCTGTGATTGCTCTTCACTATCTTTTTCGAAATGACCCTGTCGCGGTAAATGATCTTTACCGTATACATTCCATTCTGA
Organism: uncultured Flavobacteriales bacterium; assembly: GCA_964595205.1. Classification (GTDB taxonomy): domain Bacteria; phylum Bacteroidota; class Bacteroidia; order AKYH767-A; family 2013-40CM-41-45; genus JADKIH01. The sequence continues at coordinate 168,894 of CAZQOQ010000037.1, forward strand.
ACATCCGAAAGATTCGTGTTTACCTCGAAGAGATTTTTATTCGCTTTCCCCTCGTATATATCCTTCACCAGTCTTCCTGCCTGGTCGATGAGTTCGATTTTCATCATCTCCGACTGAGGCAAGAGGAAGCGAAGCGTTACCTGGTTCACAAATGGATTTGGATAAGGATCGAGTGAAATAAAATCTTCCGTCAGGTTAAAGCAGCGTTCATTATTCTCCGGAACATCGTCCTCCATTCCATTCGGATTAATGGCCTGAATACAGTAATATTTCAAATCACTGCCCGGAGATACCACGAAAGACGCATGAAATGAATAGGTATAATAACCCAATGGTCCGGTCGGAATCGGTGTCGTCAGCACTTCGCTGATGGTGTTGCCATTCTCGAGACGGGCCAGCATCTGCAGGCTCGTTATTTCTCTTGTGCCATGGTTTTCCAGCCTCCCGACGACGTGAAAATAATTTCCTTCGAAATAGGATGAATCACTGGTTACAGCAATGTCTAGGACCGGATGGATCACATAAATATTCTGCGAGGAAGTATCCTTACAGCCGGAGGCATTGGTAACATACTGGCTGATCACAAATAATCCCGTATCGGTAAATGTATGTGCCGGTTCCGGCTGATTGCTGATGCCGCTTCCGTCACCAAAATCCCATGCATTGCTGCCGCCATTGATTGAAAGATCTGTTACCTGTATCTGCAAAGGCGGATTACCAAACTGCGGATCAAAACTGAAACCCGAAACCGGCAACGAGTGTACGTTAACTGTTTTGCTGACACTCTTCGTACATCCGATATCCGATGTGATCGTGAGCGTCACATTATAAGAGCCCGTATCCTGAAAAACGTAGTCGGGATTTTGAACAGGAGGTGGTGCCGGCAGGGTGGCGATGTTCCAGTTCCAGCTTGTAATGCTTCCCGTGCCGATGGAGCTGTTATCAGTAAACCTGTAGTCGCTCGTCACACACGCCGGTGTCGCAATGAAGTCAGCCACAGGAATAGGACTTACCGTTACCTGCTTGCTCGCAGAAGTAACACAGCCCGGTTTTGTCGTTACCTGCAATACTACTGTGTATGTTCCGGAAAATGCATAATAATGTGCCGGTTCACGTAACTGATTCGTTTGTCCGTCTCCGAAATTCCAGCTATACAGACTGTCCAGCGATGTTCCCGGATTGAAGAATTCCATCAGGCTGCCAAGACAGGTCGGTGAATATGTAAAGTTGGCCGATGGCGACTGATTGACCGAAATGGTCGAGATCATTGTGTCCTTGCATCCGAAGTTTGTTGTCACGATTAATGACGTTGTATAATTCATTGTCGTCGCAAACTTATGCTTCGGATTCTGAAGTGTTGAAGTATTATTCGCCCCGCTCGACGGATCCCCAAACGTCCATGCATACTGGCTGATCGTGCTGCTTACGTCGCATGTACTTCCATTGATGAACTGGAGTGAATCGCCTGTGCATGCAATGCCATGACTGAAACTTGCATCAGGCCGTGCGTGAACCGGTACCATTGCGCTGTCGGAACTCACACATCCTTCCGGCGAAACAACGATCAGCTTTACCGGGAAATTTCCAGCCGAAGGAAACGTATAATCCGGACTGTAGATTGTAACCGAATCGGTGGAATTGAATACCCATAGCACCGAGTCGATCGTGCTTCCGATCGCCGGCTGTGAATTGTTTGTAAAATGTGTGGAGTTTCCAATACACGTTGTCGAATGTGCGAAAGAGGCTGTCGGGCTCTCTTTAACATCCACCACGTACTGAACCGGATTACCCGGACAGTTAGATGGAGAGTATGCTATGAGCGTTACCGTATGCAGACCCGCAGCAGAATAATTGTGTACGGGGTTTTGAGATGTGGAATACGTGCTGTCACCAAAATCCCAGAGCCATCCTGAAATTGTATCGCCGCTTACTGCAGAAAGATCTGTGAAGCTCACATCATTTAGTTGACAGGCGGCAGCAGGAACAAATGAGAAATCCACCACAGGAATGTTGTTGATCTTTACCTGTTGCAGCGATGTGTCCGCGCAGCCATTGGCGGCCAATACCACCAGCTGGACCGGGTATGTTGTCACGGACAACGGGTAAGTGTGCACTGGATTCGCCGTATTGTCTGTAGCGAAATCTCCGAAATCCCATGAGCGGCTGCTGATCGAAGAGGAACCGATTGTTGTCAGATCTGTAAACTGAACGGCCTGACCAAGGCATGTATTGGTTGCGGAGAAATCTGAATGGGGCCGTTCGTTCACTGAAACCAGGCTAAATGTATTATCGGTGCAGCCTGCATCTGTTGTGACGATCAATTCGACAAGGAAATTACCGTCAACCGGAAATGAATAATCCGGACTTTGATTGGTTGAGTTGTCTCCATTTCCAAAATCCCAGTCCCAGCCGGTTATGCTTCCGGATGAAACCGTTGACTGATCTACAAATTGGATGAGCGATTCAGAGCAGATCGGCGCAGGCGATGAGAAAGATGCAACCGGACGGGGTGTGATATCTACCGTCTTGTAAATCGTGTCATTACAGCCAAAGGATGATGTGGTAATGAGACGAACATTATAGCTGCCGGTCGACAGATAAGTATGAGAAGTGTTTTGATTTCCTGAATCGATTCCATCATCAAAATTCCATGCCCAGGAAATAATCGTACCTGTATTTATTATCGATGAATCCGTAAACAAGGTTAAGTCTCCGAAACACTTATCGCTTACTGTAAAATTTGAAGTCGGAGCCGGAGAGACGAAGATGGTATCGGTATGTGAAGAGCTGTTGCCATTGGCATCGCTGATGAACAACGTAACAGGGTAGGTGCCGCCCTGGCTAAAGATGATATTTGATGGAACAGAGTCGGTACTTATTGCAGTATTGACCGGTGTGTTATTAGTATATCCGAACACCTCCAGGTTGTTCGATCCATAAAGCGTATATATATAATTTGTGTTGTCCTTCCTGTAGGCGCATATTCCCTTTGGATTAGAACCGTTGAAATAATCGGTGCCCAGGAATACAGGGGTGATATTTCCAAGATCAGCGCCGAGATCATATTTTTTAATATTGAATGAATTGAAATCGGTATACAATAGTTTCCAGTGTGAACTGTCGCTGATCAGTACAAGATCGCTGGGCGTTCCTCCGCCTGTTATAACTGTGGTGAATGTGGGTGCATTACCGAGTGAATTCCCGAACTCGGCCCGAATAATTTTTTGTGAGCTGTTACCGGCCATGAAAGCATACCAGTTACCGCAACTCTTGGCCAGGATTACGTCCTGCACGAATGTGGTTCCGGGTACACTTACAGGTGCACTTACGGCAGGAATGTTTCTGACGGAGTTTCCAAATGATAAAACGGAAATGCTTCCCCCGGTATGATTTCCCACGACCGCATATATGGAACCGGTGGAATCATTTGCGAATTTAATCGACCAGGGACTTGCGAAACTGCTTGCAGCGTTTGTCAGGATCGTTGTTACGCTGTCGGGCGTATTCAATAAGCTCGATCCAAACCGGCATCTGTATAGATAATTTGAACCGTAATCGGTAATGAATCCAAACCAGGTTCCGCCTTCCTGTACAAGGGCAATGTCGGAAGGCTGGTACAACACACCCAGGTTACCCAGGTTTTGAGTAAGCGTTGCAGGATTTTCCGGGCCATTTCCATAAACGATCCTGTGTAGTTTACCATCGCCGAGTCCGGAAATGAAAATAATGTTGGTGTCGTTTTGAGTTGCCAGGGTTATATCGCCGGGAAATGCAAGACTTAGTAAGGTATCGGACAATTTTGTCGCACCATTTGAGAAAAAACCGGGCGAAAAATCCCATTTATAGGAATTTGAGCCGCTGCTTGAATTGGTAATTTGTAAAGGACTTCCGACACAAACCGGAGATGAAATACTGAAGTTACTTTGAGGACATTGTCCGAAAGCAACGCTGCTCAGACAAGAGAGGTAAAGCAAAAAAACCGACTTCGTACGCTTGATAAAATTCTTCATTGACAGATTTTAAACCTGTCTTAATACGAGAATCAGAATTTGTTAGTTTGTAAATCAGGCTTGTAGAACCCCGGCGCAGTATAGCCTGTAAGTGTCTGAGATGCCGTCTCTTAAATTGATTTTAGGCTTCCATCCGAGCGCATGGATTTTAGACGAATCCATCAGTTTTCTTACAGTTCCATCGGGCTTGCTTTGATCAAAAACGATCTTGCCTTTAAAGCCTGTTATCTCCTTCACAAGCCCGGCCAATTCGGCAATGCTGATGTCGTCGCCATAACCTACGTTTAAAAAATTTTTCTCATTGTAATCCTTCATCAGCATAAGACAGGCTTCGGCGAGATCATCAACATGGAGAAATTCCCGCAGGGGTTTTCCGCTTCCCCAAACAACCACTTCCTGGTCATTCCGCAATTTCGCTTCGTGAAATTTGCGAATGAGTGCCGGAAGCACATGTGAATTATTCAAATCGTAATTATCGTTCGGCCCGTAAAGATTGGTCGGCATCGCCGAGATGAAATTACATCCGTATTGCATATAGAAAGATTCACATAACTTGATACCCGCAATCTTAGCGATCGCATAAGGTTCGTTAGTGACTTCAAGGTAGCCTGATAAAATGTACTCTTCTTTGATCGGCTGAGGCGCATCTTTCGGATAGATGCACGATGATCCGAGAAATAAAAGTTTCCTTACGTTGTTTTTCCAGGATGAATGAATCACATTCATCTCGATGGCGAGGTTGTCGAAGATAAAATCGGCACGATAGATATTATTTGCATTTATTCCGCCGACCTTCGCTGCAGCGAGGAAAACATATTCCGGTCTTTCGTTGCTGAAAAAATCCTGAACCGCCTGCTGGTTGCGGAGATCCAGCTCTCTTGAATTTCGCAGGATGAGATTTTCGTATCCCTGTTTTTCAAGCAGACGGGTAATTGCGGAACCAACCATGCCGTTATGACCCGCAACAAAAATCCTCGACGATTTATTCATGATAATTTAAAACGTTGTGTCCGCCTTCTTTCAGGTATTTGTCTTTCCGGAAAAGATCGATGTCGCTCGCCATCATTTCTCTGACAAGCATCTGCAAATCGTATTTTGGTTTCCAGCCCAGCTTTTCTCTTGCTTTCGATGCATCACCTATCAACAGGTCTACTTCCGATGGCCTGAAATAACGATCATCGATTCTGAGGATAGGCTTTTTAGTCTGAACGTTGAACTCGGGATTTTTACAGTTTACCACATATGCTTTCTCTTCTTTTCCTTCTCCTTTAAATTCAATTTCCAACCCCGCCTCAAGACAGGCAAGTCTGAAGAAATCGCGTACGGAAGTCGTAACCCCGGTGGCAATCACAAAGTCGTCGGCCTTTGGCTGCTGCAAAATAAGATACATAGCCTCGACGTAATCTTTCGCATGACCCCAGTCGCGCTTGGCATCCAGGTTACCAATGAATAATTCTTCCTGCAGACCCAGCGCAATGCGCGCCACTGCCCGTGTGATCTTCCTGGAAACAAATGTCTCTCCCCGGATCGGCGACTCGTGATTGAAAAGTATTCCGTTTGCTGCAAACATCTCATAGGCTTCCCTGTAGTTGACGGTAATCCAGTATGCATATAATTTCGCAGCCGCATACGGCGATCTCGGATAAAACGGTGTGCTTTCTCTTTGCGGAACTTCCCTGACGAGACCATACAATTCAGAACTCGAAGCCTGGTAGATTTTCGTCTTCTTCACCAAACCCAACAATCGCACAGCTTCCAGTATTCTCAACGTTCCGATTCCATCGGCATTGGCAGTATATTCAGGAATTTCAAAACTTACCTTCACATGCGACATGGCGCCGAGGTTATATATTTCGTCGGGCTGTGTTTCCTGGATGATCCTGATCAGATTCGTGCTGTCCGTCAGATCTCCGTAATGCAGTTTGAAGTTTACATTCTTCTCGTGTGGATCATGGTAGAGGTGATCTATACGCTCTGTATTGAAAAGCGAACTCCTTCTCTTCACACCGTGTACAACATATCCTTTACCTAAAAGAAACTCTGCCAGGTATGCTCCATCCTGACCGGTAATGCCTGTTATTAATGCTACTTTCATAGTGTTCAAATGTACGAATTTAGTCTTTAGACTTTCATTATTCTTCGGGCAGGGGTTGTTAGAATTTGGAGGGGAAAGACTATTTTTATAAACGCTAATTATTTATCGATGGTTTTTGCAACAAACAATATCCATAAAATCAGAGAGATAAAAGCAATGCTGCCTCCTGATTTTCAGTTATTGAATCTTAGAGATATTGGTTGTACCGATGATCTTCCTGAAACCGGCAGTACATTAAAATCTAATGCCATTCAGAAAGCGCGTTATGTTCATGATAAATTCGGTGTGAATTGTTTCGCTGACGATACCGGACTCGAAGTAGCGGCGCTCGATGGTCGCCCGGGTGTTTATTCGGCACGCTATGCCGGCAACAGTGCGGATTCATCGGATAATATTGAGAAACTTCTAACTGAATTGAAAGGAGTAGAGGACCGCCGTGCTTCTTTTCGTACTGTCATCGCCCTGATCATTGCCAACCAGGAATATTTATTCGAAGGAATCATCCATGGGACCATTGCAGAATCAGCCTCCGGTTCAGAAGGATTTGGTTACGATCCCGTATTTATACCTGATGGTTTTTCGAAAACGTTTTCAGAAATAGGTGTGGAGGAAAAGAATAAGATCAGTCACCGTTCCATTGCCACAAAAAAGCTGGTTGATTTTTTATCCGGTAAATCCTCGCCGAACAACTGATCCGTACCTGCTGTTAATTATTCCGCACAGACCTCGCTGCATAGAAGAATATGCCAAACATGCTCAGAAAATACCCCGCAAACAGGAACGTATAGTTGTGCGTCCAGTCGCCCAGAAATTTTTCCATGATGATCACAAGCAGCAAAGAAATAAGTGTTAGCACCCAGAATACCAGCGTGACCTGGCTGTCGGTCAGCCCGAGATAGGCGAGGGCGTGCGTCGTATGATCCTTGCCGCCCACGAAAGGACTCTGTCCCCGGCTCAGCCGGTTGATTACTACGGTGGTCGTATCAATGATCGGCATAATGAAGACGATGATCGGAAGGAAAAAATTTTTAGCACTTATCAGGTCACCCGTCGGCGGCTCTGCATTCCATAAATATCTTATGCCGATGGCCGCGAGAAACACTCCCAGGAACTGGCTTCCTGTGTCCCCCATATACATTTTCGAAGGATGCCAGTTGAAATACAGGAAGGCAAGTAATGCTGCCATCACTCCCAGCATGATCATGAAATATACGCTGTCGTACTCGTGATGGAAAATCATCACCGCAAGCGCCGAAAGAATAATGCTTATCGAGACGGTAGACGTAATTCCGTCCATGTTATCAAGCATGTTCAGCGAATTCATGATGCCCACCACCCAGATGATCGTGATGAGGTAATTCAGCCACCACAGATAAGAAAGATTGATGCTGGTTCCCGTTACCAGCAGAATGACTGCACACGTTACCTGCGTGCTGAATTTTAAAAAGGGTCTCGTATTATATGCATCGTCAGCGAGGCCGATCAGAAAACCGAGCATGGAAGCGAGAAGTATGCCGATGAACTGCTTGCTCAGGAAAACCTGGTTGCTGTCGAAGAAGATTGAATAGATAATGATCGACAGGAGAAAGATAATATAAAATGAAAACCCACCTACAGCAGGTTTCGATTGAGTACCCCAGCGAATGATTGTATCGTCCTGGTTTCGCATGCCGAGGGTCTTTACAAACTTGAGGAACAGGCTGTTTATCAAAAAAGAAAATAATATCGAAAGGCAAAAAAATAAACCGTAAACCGCTAAGTAATAATTATCGCTGGCGTTCATTATACTATTGACCTGTAGCTATCGTTAATACGTCGAAATAAAAAAAAAGTAACACCATTAATTTAAATTATACTTTGTTTGAATTCCTTAAAAGAAGGCAAAATTCTGTCTTTTTGCGAAACGATCGGCGCCGTAATCCTCCAGTCAATATTCAAATCAACGTCATTATAGATGATACCGCCTTCCGATGCCGGATGATAATAGCCCGTCACTTTATACAGAAACACGGTATGATCATCGAGTGTTGCAAATCCATGTGCGAATCCGGCAGGTATCCACAGCATCTTATTATTCACGTCATTAAGCTCTATCGAAAAGTGCTTGCCAAATGTCCTTGAATTTTTCCTGATGTCGACAACCACATCCAATACGCCTCCTCTTACCACACGAATTAATTTCCCCTGCTCATGAGGTGCTTTTTGCAGATGAAGTCCCCGCAAGACTCCTTTATGACTCATGGATTGATTGTCCTGGATGAAAGGCCCTCTGATGCCGTTCTCTGCCATCAGCTTTTCATTAAATGATTCGAAAAAATGTCCGCGTTCATCCACGAAAACACGTGGCTCAATAACAACTAATCCTTCTATCGGTGTCTGAATAAAATTCATCGGATAAAAGTAATCAGTTCTTTGTAAACATGGATTTGAATTTCTGCCAGCGCCCTATCGGAATCTTGGATTCGTCTTCGTAATAGCCGTAACCATATCCATAACCGTATCCATAACCATATCCATAACCATATCCATACTTGAACCGTGACATTTCAACCCCATTCAATACCACCGCCAGGTTCCTGATCTTGTTTTCCTCGATGAGTTTATTCAGGTTACGAATGAACAGTCGTTTAGAATAATGCGCACGGATGATATATATTGGATAATCGGCCTTCTGCACGATCTCAACGCCATCTGTCACGATTCCAACCGGAGGTGTATCGATGATGATAATGTCGTATTTCGTTTTAAGATAATCGATGAGCTCATTCATTCGCTTGCTCAGGATAAGTTCGGATGGATTCGGTGGTATCGGTCCAGCCGTGATGAAGTCGAGATTTTTCAGACTGCTCTTGTTGATGCAATTGTCCGGCGTGTCTTTCCCGATGAGGATCGTACTCATTCCGTTGATGTTCTCCACGTTGAAACCGAGGTGGATCTTCGGCTTCCGCATGTCAAGGTCGATGATCACCACTCTCTTGTCGGAAAACGCAATCACACCCGCGAGATTGATTGCAACAAATGTCTTCCCTTCTCCGGAAATTGTGGAAGTAACGGTGAGCACTTTCGGTCCCGGTTCGTTCGAGATGAACTGAAGATTTGTTCTCACCGAACGGAACGATTCGGAAATAGCTGACTTCGGATTCTTGTCCACGAGAAGTTGTGAAATCGGTATGTCTTTCTTGTACTTCGGAATGATGCCAAGCAAAGAGGCATCCGTATACTGATTGATTTCTTCCAGCGATGTGATCTCGTTGTAGACAAGATATTTGATGAAGATGATGATGAAGCTGATGATGAATCCGATCAGAATGCTTCCGGAGATGATAAGCCTGCGGTTTGGTGACAACGGGTTGTAAGAAACCTGCCCGCGCTGAAGGATGATGTTGTCGGTAACAATACCCGCACGTGTGATCGAGAACTCAATTTTCTTCTCGAGAAGAAGCTGATAGAATTTCTGGTTCACCTCATACAGACGCTGAAGCCTTGCCATTTCAGCTTCTTTGCTTGGGAGTTCGGTGAAACCAGATTCGAAATCACCGATCCTCTCGTCAATGCTCTTGATTTTTTCGTTTACTGACTGCTTTGCATTTTGAAGTGCATTCATGAGCATGGTACGTTGCCGCTGAATCTCTGCGTCGAGCGCTTTGATGGCTGCATTCTCGTCCGTCGCCTGGAACTTGATGTTCGCTCGTTTGTCTTCCAGTTCCTGAATGTGTACAACCATCGATTGAATCAGCTGATCAGAATATGTACCGGCAAGTAATGGCAGGATCTGGTCGAGGCGTTGGTTGGACTTTAAATCCTTCTCGAGCCTCACTAATACGGCTTGGTTGAGTTGCATTTCAATCCGCTGATCCACCAGGGAATTGATATGATTCAGCACATCCGTTGCATTTTGCACCGGATTTATAATTTTATTCTGTCGTTTGAATAATTCAAGAGAAATTTCCGAATTCTTCAGTTCTCCATCGATGGTGCCTATCGTTTCATTGATGAACTCGAGCGATTTATTCGCACCGGCTGATTTATTCTCTTTATCATACTCATCATATTCCCTTGCCATGGTATTTACGAAGTCAGCCGCCTTCATTGGATTCTTATCCTTAAATGATAATTTGATCGTCTGTGCACCCTGGTTCAATAAGATGACATTTGAAAAAGAATAATATCTGCTCAGCAGTGTCGTAGGATTATTGATGATGAAATAGAATGGATCCTGTTTAATCTTGTTCTGCTGCTTTAGAATGACGCTATAATTGAGAATATTAATCCGGAACTTCATTCCGGGAATGGTATACCATTGTCCGATATTATAAATTCCCTCGAGTTTGTTTCCATTCCAGTTGTTAGTAAGCTCGAAGCGGTTGTTCTCTATAAATTTTATATAAAAAGGAACATCACAGATGCCGGAATCCAACTGGTAAAATTCGACTTCGAAGGGAGAATTTTTATACAATTCTTCATCCAGAACGGTTCCCTGCGCATAGTAGCTTACCTCGAGAGGCATTTTTGACAGCACCCGGTCGACCATCAGCTTCGATCTGAGGATTTCGATGTCACCGGCAAGCTGGTTCACTCCAAGGGCGTCATAAATCTGAGGGTTCTGAATATTCAACACTGCCGTTGCCGTATTGACGGTACCGATTTTTACAATTGCCTCTGACTGATACGTAGGATGAGTGTAGCGCAGGTAAAGAAAGGCCGTCATCAGGGCCGTTGCCATGAAAATTACAAGAATGTAAAAGTTCTTCTTTGCAATAATGGCGAAGAGCTTGAAGTCAAATTCTTCATTAAGATGCGATATCTTTTTTTTCGCCATTTTCTATTGATTGAAATAAGCAACTAAAACTAATATACTGGTCATCAGACTGAGATATGGTAGAATGTCCGTACTGATTCTCCTCGAAAGATTTCCTTCTGCATCAACATAGATGATGTCGTTCGGATATATTTCGAGTTCCGAGTTTTTCAATCCTTCAACGGACGATAAATCAGCCTTAAATACCTGTGGATTTTTCAGGTCTCCGCGAATGATGCGGATATGATATGCTTTGCTGTAGTTGGACGTACCACCGGCAAGCGCAAGGGCCTCAAACAACGTGGTATGATCATTTTGCAGTTGAATGGTAACTCCCTTGCCGCCATCGCTGATGAAGACATACGCGCGACGACTCACAACTTTAATCACTACAAATGGATCTCTGTAATACAAAGAATATTTCTGCTGCAACATATCTTCTGCTTCTTTAATGGTGAGACCCTGAAGCTTTATGCGTCCGATTACGGGTAATTTAGCCTCGCCGTTATCCTCAATAAGATATTGGAAACCTTCATTGTAAGACGGCGTCTGTGAAATGGCTGAATTGGTAATATCGATGAGTTTAAAACCGTCGTTGCTGAAAATATGGAGCTCGATTTTATCATCGGCCTGGATAATATAAGGTCCTTTGGTTTTCTGGGTGGTGTCCTCAGCGAATTTATAATCGTCGGGAGTCTTGAACATGCGATTGGGAGCAATCGTACATGAACTTAATGCAAGCAATGCTGCAATGAAAAAAAGTTTATTCATATTTTGAGTGTCAACAAAAATAGAATTTTAATATCAAAATTAAGATCCTTTTGTTTTATTTATATTTTTTTGAAGCTGGCTGTTGTATAATTCCGTGATCTCACGAATAAGTCGTGTGTAATGAAATTTTTCTTTGACGAACGTCCAGCCGTTTTCACCTAATTTTTTTCTCAACTGATCATCTTCAACCAATTTTAAGAGAGTTGAATAAAAATCGTTGAAGTCATTGTTGTTAACAAGCAATGCTGTTTCTCCCTGCCTGACTACATTCTCGATTCCACCCACATCAGTCGAGATGATGGGTCTGTTTCCTGCCTGTGCTTCTATCAGGCTTACAGGTGTGCCTTCATTATATGAGCACAATGCAATGATATCAAGTCCTGCCACACATACGTCCACATCCTTAATCCAGCTGCAGAAAGTCAGGTCGCTTTTTCTTTTTTCATCAGGAACATATGTGTAATCAATGCCGAGAAAATTCGCTTCCTTCATTAAATCGTCCCTGCTTTCTCCATCCCCAATAATAAAGAAACGAACCTTACGCGAGGTGTTTTTTAAGATCCTTGCCGCACTACTTATGAACAACGAATGATTCTTGACAGGGACAAGCCGTCCGATAATTCCCACTGCGATTTCATCTTCTTCCAGGAAAAACCTGTTCCTGAAATCCATTCGTTTCTGTGCAGTGTTTTCCTGGAATCGTGAAAGATCAAAGCCCAGAGGGATGACATGGATTTTTGACGGACTGCAAAGGTGATAATGGTTTGCCAGTTCTTTTTTCTGCCTGTCGCTGATCGCAATGATGGCCGTACTCTTCTCTGCCAGGTACCTTTCAATGCGCAGAAAGATCTGCGTCTTTAGAGGATGAAAATAAGAATGGAAAATGTGCCCGTGAAACGTATGTATGATCACCGGAACTTTTTCATGAATGGCTGCCATTCTGCCAAGGGCTCCGGCCTTCGCCGCATGGGTGTGTACGATATCCGGTTTATATTCTCTTATAATCTTTCTTATCTCCCGATACGATTTATAGTCTCTCCAAGGATTAATGGAGCGTTTCATCTCCTTCAGATTCGTGAATGTAAGACCCATCTCCTTAACTATATATGCAGAACTCTCTTCACTATCCTGTTTGGTTCCGGCCAGCAATAGCACTTCAAATCCATCTTTCAGGTGTTTAGCAAGAATTGCAACATGAAAAGCAGGACCTCCCAGATTCAGTCGGTTTATAATCATTAATACTCGCGGCACATTCGGAGAGTTAGTGGGCAAATATAATTTGCGTCCTTTCATGTAATTGGACTATACAAAGGAAATTATGAGTAATAAAAAACAAGTATTGGTTAATTACTTTTTATAAAAAGGATTGCAGGCCAAGAACTTAGAGGTTAGAACCAAGAACCAGGAGATTAGAACCAAGAGCCAAGAACCAAGAGCCAAGAGCCAAGAGGTTAGAACCAAGAACCAAGAGCCAAGAACCAAGAGGTTAGAACCAAGAATCAAGAGCCAAGAGATATGACCCCTAAAAAAGACTTGTAATAATTTATATTAATAAATTCCTGAAAATGGCAGAATTTATCTCATTAGTTAATTCACAACGGACCCTATAGTCTTTGTTCCTGGTTCTTGGCTCTTGATTCTTGGTTCTTGGCTCTTGGCTCTTGGTTCTTGGTTCTTGGTTCTTGGTTCTTGGTTCCTGGTTCTTGGCTCTTGATTCTTGGCTCTTGGCTCTTGGTTCTTGGCTCTTGGTTCTTGGTTCTTGGTTCTTGGTTCTAATCTCTTGGTTCTCCCATAATTTTTCTATCTTCGCGCCCACTAAAAAAAACAATCATGAATAAAAAAATTTTTGCATTGGCGATCTGCTTTAGCATTGCTGCTTTATTGTCCTGTGAAGGTCAAAAAGGAAATTCTTCTATCAGTTTAAAGTCGACCAGCGATTCAGTTGCGTATAGCATTGGAGTTTCGATTGGAAGTAATATGAAAAAAGATGGTCTGGATTCTTTGAACCTGGAAGTGTTAAAGCAGGCGATCAGCAGCGCAATCAAAGGCGACAGCTTATTGATCGATGCCGCGACCTCTCAAAGCGTAATTCAATCCTATCTTTCTGCAAAACAAAAGCAAAAAGGAGAAGCAAATAAATCTGCCGGTATGAAATTCCTCGAAGAGAATAAAAAGAAATCTGGTGTTGTGGTAACAGCTTCCGGATTACAATACCAGGTTGAAAAAGAAGGAACAGGTCCGATGCCTACTGCTACCGATACGGTAAAAGTTCACTATCACGGTACGTTAATCGACGGAACTGTTTTTGATTCTTCTGTAGAGAGGGGAGAGCCTGCCGAATTTCCGGTTGGAGCAGTGATCAAAGGCTGGACAGAAGCACTTCAGTTAATGAAGGTCGGTTCAAAATACAAACTCTTTATTCCGTCTGATCTCGCCTATGGCGACAGGGCTGCTGGTCCGAAGATCGCTGCAAATTCAACGCTTATCTTCGATGTTGAATTACTCGAGATAAAGGGTAAAAAATAATAACTCATTTTTTTTTTTGAGGTCGCTCCATTTCGGGCGACCTTTTTTGTGTCTGATTGGGAGCTAATCTTAGCCTCCTTTACATGGTTTTTAATCCTGTATTATTCTATTTACATGAACTCCATATGTTTTTATCAAAAATAATTAGATTGAAAATCAAGTAATTACGTCTAATTTTCAAAATAATTAGTACTATGTGTTGCATAGTAGTATAGTTTAAATATATCTTTGGCCAATAATTACTACTTGGTATTACATAGATCCTTAAACATACAAATCATGAAAACATCCTTAATCATTTCGACAGCGCTGGTCGGACTCTCTGCAATAACTTTTGCAGCGAATGAAACAAGCGAAGTAAAGAGCACATCCGCTTATAATCCCGGGAAATTTTACGGCATCATCGTGAACAACAATGCGAATATTATTCTTACGCAGGGAGACGCGAATACAATTCGTTTTGAAGGCGATTCAAAGGACCTGGATGGAGTGAAGGCAGAAGTTGAAAACGGCGCACTGGTAATCAACGGAACAAACTCACATCCGGTAAGCATTTACATTTCGGCAGAGGAGATCAGTCTCATCGAAATCAATGGTTCAGCCAGGCTCTTTGCCCGGGGAAGCATTAACAGCGACATTCTCTTATTGAAGGTGAACGGGACCGGAAGCATGAAGATCGATGTTCGTGCTCTTACTGTCGGAATGATCGTAAAGGGAAATGGAAAAATATTTGTCTCAGGATCGAGCGGAGAAAGTTATGTAAGGATTTACGGCAAGGGAAATATTTACAGAGATAACCTGGACTCATTTAAAAGTTCAGAGGAACGTGTGGCCCTCGTTGAGAAAAGTGTAAAGCCTAAGAGAGCGGCTTTAAATATACATCAGTAAAAAATATTCAATAAAACCCTTAAAATAAAAATCATGAGCAACAATCTTGAAAATACGCAGGCTCAGATGCGAAGAGGGGTTCTTGAATTCTGCATTCTATCCATTCTCTCTCACGAAGAAGTTTATCCATCGGATATTATCAGCAGAATGAAACAATCCAAATTAATAGTTGTGGAAGGCACCCTGTATCCGTTGCTGACACGTTTGAAGAACGGCGGACTTCTGCAATATCGCTGGGTCGAGAGCAAATCAGGACCGCCGCGTAAATATTATTCTCTGACGCCGCTGGGAAATAAATTTTTAGACGAATTGAAATTGACGTGGAATGAACTCGTTGAGGCTGTAAATCTTACCATTAAAAAACCTGAACATCATGAATAAGACAGTAACCGTTAACATAGGTGGAATCGTTTTCCACATCGACGAAAACGCATACGAGCGTTTCAAACAATACCTCGAATCGATTCGTGTCCATTTCACAGGTTCGGATGGAAGAGATGAAATCATGCAGGACATCGAATCCCGCATCGCTGAAATGTTCCAGGACCGGATCAAGGATCAGAAACAGGTGATCACTCTCAGCGACGTGGAAGAAGTAACTGTCCTCATGGGTAAACCGGAACAATTCGGTGATGAAGAATCAGGTGAAAAAGAAAGAACTGCCGACGCAACTGAGATAAAAGTGAAGAGACGGTTGTTCAGAAACCCTGACGATAAGCTGCTGGGCGGAGTTTGTTCGGGCATAGCCGCTTACTTTGACCTCGATCCGATCTGGTTCAGGCTCGCATTTGCCGTCGCATTCTTCTTCGGAGGTTCCGGATTGCTGCTTTATTTAATATTGTGGATCGTTATTCCCAAAGCAGTAACCACCGCCGATAAATTGATGATGAAAGGCGAACCCGTTACCGTTAGCAACATCGAGAAAAATGTACAGGAAGAACTTGAGCATCTGAAGAAGAAGGTGAGTGGCGACCGGAGAGTGAAAAGCGAAAACATCATCACCCGTATTTTCGAAGCGATCGGCCAGCTGATAAAGTTCATCTTTATATTCCTGGGAAAAGTGATTGCCGTCTTTTTCCTCCTGATCGGCCTGGTGGTTGGTTTTGCAATGTTCGCTTCCCTGCTTGCAATATTTAATGTCCCCGGCACTCAGTATCCGGAAATCTGGAATCATGTATTTCCAAGCGGCTTTCAGTTTGGTTTTGCATTATTCTCGGCTGCCCTGGTAATTGGCATTCCTTTCATCATGCTTGCATATTTCGGAGCGAGAGTTTTATTTAATATTAATAAAAGCTCCCGCACGGTTAATATGAGTGCACTCGGAATCTGGCTTGCTGCCGTTGTAATCTGCGCGATACTGGGATTCTCCATCGCAAAAGATTTTTCGGAAAAACAAAGTATCAGAAAAGTGATCAGCCTGGCTCAGCCTGTTTCCAAAACAATGGTCCTTAAAGTTGACAAGAATGAAGACGATGAAAAATCGTACAATCTCTGGGATGAGGATGAGTGGAATGGCGGACTCAGGTTGTCGGCCGATAAAAATGAGCTTCAGTCGAAGGACATCAATCTTGACATTGTCGCCAGCAAAACCGATTCCTTCGAATTACTCCAGGTTTGTTATGCAAGAGGTTCGTCTAAAAAGGAAGCGGCTGATAATGCAACTCACATGTCGTATACATTCAGCCAGCAGGATTCAGTCATTTCATTTCAGCAATATTTTTCGATTGACAGGAGTGAAAAGTTCAGGGCTCAGAAAATGCAGTTGGTTCTTAAAGTTCCCATCGGAGGCGTGATCTATTTGGATAAGTCGCTCCATAATTTTATCTACGACATAAAGAATGTTGAGAACATCCTTGATCATGATATGCTCAAACACCGCTGGATCATGAAAGAAGACGGTTTGCATTGCATGGATTGTGACGGATCAGAATCGACGGTCGATGATGTAATGAGTATTCCGGAACCGCCGGAACCGCCCGGACACGGTGGGGGACAGGTACACATCAGCGATAAGGGCGTGTATATAGAAGGCGACGATAATGCCGTTGTTTCCATCGACAGTAATGGAGTTGTGATTCATAAAGACGGTAAAACCAAAAGGTTTAAGAAGGGAAACGTTCACATTTCTGTGGATGAGGATAAGGATTGGTAGTCTTTTTAATTTGAAAATGTGGTAATTTGAAAATTTGAAAATTGGGAGATTCCATTTTCAAATTTTCAAATTACCACATTTTCAAATTAAACTTTTTGTATTTCTCTTGCTGGGCGTCTTAAGCGCGAACACGAATTTTAATTTATTGAACGAAACTTTGCTATGAGCGCGTGACTTCGTCCTTGTACTGAGCCCCTCACCAGGTAAATGCACGCTCGACGATTTCAATGTGAGTAATAAATTTGAATAATTCTCAATCACTTGCAGGGCGAAACGTTGGGGTAATTCATGTTTAGGCGTTTACATCGCGTGGGGCACTGTACCAGGACGAAGTCACGCGCTCATAGCAAAATTTTTTTCTTATTCAAATGTAGTGTTCGCGCTTAAGAGTTTGCCCAGCAATAGGGTTTTTAACATTTGATTTTCCTTCATTCACCATCTTTAACTAATTAAAATGGTAACTTATTGTTGAATTTCTTTTGTCATTACATAAAAAATGTATATTTGATCAAACTAAATATTTTCGAGGATGAAAAAACTGCTGTTTCCGGTAGTAGCAATTTTTGTATTAGCATGTACAAAAGAAGATGCAAAAATTTCACCTGCTAAAAAAGAACTAAACCAAACTTTACTTGGATCATACATTAGCTATTCGAGTATTGGACGTGTAATGTTTTATGATACTCGTTTATCAGCGAATAATTCGATATCATGTGCATCATGTCATAAGCAAAGTCAGGGTTTTGCAGATAATTCGAAATTCAGTACAGGTTTTCAGGGACACCAAACGAAAAGAAATTCTCTTGCCATATCAGATCTGGGTTCTAATTTTAATAACAACAATTTCGGGCCCTTATTTTGGGACGGGCGTGAATCGAATTTAAATAATATGGTATTATTGCCGGTTTTAAATCACGTTGAAATGGGCATGTCAGATAAAGAAGCAATTCTTGAACGTGTAAGAAACACAGATTATTATCGCGAATTGTTTAAACAAGTGATAGGAGAGAGAGAAATTAGTATTAGTGATATTTCTTACTCCTTAGGAGAATTCGTTCTTGGTATTGAAGGATTCGGTTCAAAATTTGACATGGTAACTGCAGGTAATGGTTCATTAACCGCTTTAGAACAAACCGGAGTAGATTTGTTCTTTAATGTTTACCATTGCGGATCTTGTCATCGGCCATCAGATCCTTATTCTTCAATTAATTTATTTTTTAACATCGGACTTGATGAAACCTCATCCGATTTAGGCCGTGCAGCTGTAACCGGAAATAGTACTGACATTGGAAAATTTAGAGTTCCATCTCTTAAGAATATTGCATTAAGCAGTCCGTATATGCATGATGGCAGATTTAATACTCTGGAAGATGTAATCGACCATTATAGTCATGGAATAAAAAACAACCCAAATCTTGATCCTGCTTTGAGATCTTCAAGTGGTGGAGCTGTTCAATTTAATATTACCGAAAATCAGAAAAAAGCATTAGTCGCTTTCCTAAATACATTTACAGATTTTTCGATAGTAAATTCTACTGAATATTCAGATCCATTTAATCATTGATTATGAGGATTATTATTTTTAGTATCCTATCGATCATCCCTAATTTTCTTTTTTCTCAGGATGATCCACAGAAAAAGTTTGATCACTATGCAAGTGTACAGGTAAACCAGCTTATTAAGGAGATTATCAATTTAAGCACGAATGATGATTTAATTGACAATCCATATTTACTTGAGTATTCAATTATTCACAATGGGTCGAATTTCGGTTTGAATATGGGCTTCGGCTATACTTATTCACAGGCAGGAGATCATGATAATCCCGATGCAAGATTTATCGAAGAAAATGATCTCTCTTTTTTTATTGGTGTATGTAAGAGGCAAATGTTTGGGAAAAAAGTTGAGATATCTTATGGATTGGATTATGTCTATAACTATGTGTTAAATAAGTCATATAGTTTTTCAGTAACAGATTTTGGAAGCCGACAAGATTCTTCTTACTTTCAGGTAAAAGATGAATTAAAGGCATGGGGAGTCGGATTTGATGTAATGTTCCGCTATTATCTGTCAAAACGCATATTGATTGGAAGTCAATTAACCTATTATTATATGATGACAGAAGAAAAGTCGCATTCATTAACCTATACAGAAAGTACTTTTAATCCAACTTCATTGGAAGTCGATAATTCGGGGACAGACCATAAAGATTTTTTAATTCATTTGCCCATAGCTGTATTTTTAACATTTAAATTTTAGATGAAAGTACTTTTGAAAATAATTCTTCCTGCAATAATTTGTTTTACATTGAATTCATGTAAGCAAAAGGGATGCACGGATCCAAATTCATTGAACTATGATATTATGGCAGACGAAGACGATGGCTCTTGCCTGTATTGTGAATCAATTAGTACACCGATAGCTACGCGTTCAGAGTATTTAATTGACGATTACAATACCAGCATTCATTACAATGAAAATATTTTGAGATGTGACATGACGCAACATGCTGACACTTTCAATTTTTCCCAATGTGGTACTACAGCATGTAAAGTTGATTTGAAAGTTACCAGCCTGGTAAATGAAGCAATGTTACTAGATTTCCGGTTGTATGCCAACTCCACGATTTCTCTCAGTGCGTATCAACGAATCACTATTATGGGTCACTCTACTGTTGATATAGGTACAATTGGAACACAAAATTACACCAATTGTGTTCCAATAACATTTGCACCAATTACCGTTGAATTAAGAAGTTCTGTAGTTTATTACTGATTGTAAAGTATATTCATCCAAATCAGTTATTTTCTTGAAGTTTCGGGAAAGAATCCTTTATTTTCAATTCATAAGGATAATAAATGACAAAATTTAGGCGTGTTTGTTTTTCCAATGAAAAGTTTTAGCACATTTGTCTAGAAGCAGTTTGGTTGTATTATAATCATTCAAATTGTTCAATATGTAATCATAAAAATTTCGAGAATTATTTAAAAACTAAATACTTATGGCAAAAGAAGATGTAAAAGATGCAGCAAAGGAAACTTCCAAAGAAAAATTGAAAGCTCTCCAGCTTACGATCGATAAGATCGAAAAAAATTACGGAAAAGGCACCATTATGAAATTGGGTGACGAAGCGGTAGAACAAATTGAAACCATTTCTACCGGATCCATTACCCTGGATTCTGCTCTGGGAATCGGCGGATTACCTAAAGGAAGGGTGATTGAAATATACGGACCGGAATCGTCAGGAAAAACAACGCTGGCTATTCATTGTATTGCGAATGCACAGAAGAACGGCGGCATTGCAGCCTTCATCGATGCAGAACATGCTTTCGACCGGCTCTACGCACAGAAACTGGGTGTGGATATTGAGAATCTCCTCATCTCTCAGCCCGATAATGGCGAGCAGGCATTGGAAATTGCCGAAAACCTGATCCGCTCAGGCGCCATCGATATTATTGTGATCGACTCCGTTGCAGCATTGACTCCAAAGAGTGAGATCGAAGGCGAAATGGGCGACAGCAAAATGGGGCTGCATGCAAGACTCATGTCGCAGGCCATGAGGAAACTCACTGCCACCATCAGCCGAACAGGTTGCTGCTGTATTTTCATCAACCAGCTCCGCGAAAAGATCGGCGTGATGTTCGGTAACCCCGAGACAACCACCGGCGGCAATGCTTTGAAGTTCTATGCCTCAATACGGATCGACATCAGGCGCATCGGGCAAATCAAAGACGGAGAGTCTATCGTCGGAAACCGCACCAAGGTTAAGGTCGTTAAAAATAAACTGGCTCCGCCATTCCGCATCGCCGAATTCGACATCATGTACGGAGAGGGAATTTCCAAGGTCGGTGAAATCGTGGATCTCGGAGTCGAAAAAGGCATCGTTAAAAAATCCGGTTCCTGGTTCAGCTATAACGATACAAAACTCGGTCAGGGTCGTGATGCCGTTAAACAGCTTTTACTGGATAACCCGGAACTCGCCGAAGAAATTGAAGCACAACTCCGCGAGGTGATGAAGGATCATCCGGTGGCGCAGGAGTAATTTATTATTGAAGATTGAAAATTGAAAATTGAAGAATAATTGGGTATTGGTTATTGGTTACTGGTTATTTTATTTGTTAATTAGTTGATTCGTTAATTAGTTGATTTAACTAATTAACGAATCGACTAATTAACGAATCAACTAATTCAAAAGTGAACAAATACCATATCTTTTTGTACTTACTTTTTTTTCTGTTTTCCTGTCAACCAAAGGATAATAATGTTGCCAGTGAAAAAAAGCAGGATGGTAAAAAGGATGAGTTTGCTCTTCTCAATGAGCAAATCGCCGCCAATCCCGGGAATGCCGAATTATTTTATAAGCGTTCGCAAATCTTCATGCAGAAAAAAAATGTACGGCAGGCATTCGATGATATTTCAAAGGCTGTCGCTTTAGATTCTACAAGGTACGATTATTACCTGCAGCTGGCCGATGTTTCATTTAAAGGACTTCAAATTCAAAAGTCGATCGATGCTTTTAAAAAGGCCATTGCCCTGGAGCCGAAAAATAAAGAAGCCCATCTCAAACTTTCCGAATTATATCTTTATATCAAAGCCTATCCACAATGTCTCGCAGAGGCTAATGAGGCTCTGGAAATCGATAAGAATATTGCCAAGGCCTATTTCATAAAAGGTTTTGCCTACAAGGAAACTGCCGATACGCCCAGGGCCGTTTCGAGTTTTCAAACGGCTGTTGAAATTCAGTCAGACTATTACGATGCCTACATCCAGCTTGGAAACATCCAGGCGGCACGCAGGAATAAAATTGCATTACAGTATTACAACAATGCACTTAGGATTCTTCCCTCAAGTACAGAGGCGCTCTATAACCGCGGACTGCTCTATCAGGATATGGGAGAACTCGACAAGGCTGTGCAGGATTACAATTCCATACTTGTCATCGACCGGAATTATGCTGATGCACATTACAACCTGGGTTATATCGACCTGGCTTATAAGAAGGATTATAAGTCGGCCATTACTCATTTTACCGATGCAATCCGTGTCAACAACCAGTATGCAGAAGCTTTTTACAACCGGGGAGTGGCATATGATTTTTCGGGCGACAAAAAAAGTGCTGAAAAGGATTACAGGCAGGCTCTGAATATCGTTCCTGCGTTTAAACTTGCAAAGGACAGGCTGAAAAAATTACAGTGATCTTTTTCCGGAAAGTATTAATCGGATTTGACTATCTTTCTTCGACTTAATTTTTGAGTAATTTATTTACTGAAGAATCAACGTTCAATAAATAGAATCCTGTTTTTAATCCGGTCAGATCCAGCTGTAAATTAAATTGAACTGATTTTCTCAAAATCGTACGTCCGGTCATATCATTTATTTCCATGAAATGAATGCGTGAGTCATTAAAATTCAACGACAGAATATCATTAACCGGATTAGGGTAGAAGCTGAAGTTTTCATTCTTTGTATTTTCAGGAATGGAGCTGATAGTTTCTCCGCATAACCATTGGCTGTGATCGAGTGTGCTTGAAAGCTGCCAGTCTTGAAATGCTGTGAATACTTCACTTACAGTCGCCCATTTAAACCGGCTTCCCGGAATCAGATTCAATGAATCAATCACTCTCGAGATCTTCTGAAAAAACAAGGGACCATACTCTCTTTGGTTGGTCATGATCCGTGTAACGTAAAATTTATCGGGCGGCCAGAGCCCATTCTGTATGCTATCGACTTGCCCCCGGATTAAATCGATAATTGCCTGTTCATCGTCAAGCGAATCAAGTACGGGTGCGCAGCCTGTTCCCATGCACCAGAGATTTTTTGCAGGATTGTGATGGTAAAAATCAGTAGTTGTATCCGGCTTGAATACTCCAAAGTCGTTGAGATCATTTGAGTGCGGCGGATAACTACCTGCGCCCGTGATAATGGAGCATTGCCAGGAGTTACCATAAATATTCCCTATCACAGGATTCCTGTATTGAAGCCAGTCGATGGGCTGTATAGATGGATTAGTGGTGGTATAGATGCATCCTCCCAGGTGTGTCGTCGGATTTGCACCACAGGAGTCAAGCAAATACCATTGGTCGGCAATGTTTCTTCCACTCTTATTTTTCGAGCGGGGGTCGATTTCTATGTTGTCATCATAAGGCGGGTTAGATAAAATTTCAAAAATATCGTTCGGCGATGTTCCGGCCGAATCAAATTGAAGCGCCCCGACTACGAAACCGTCAGACGTTTGCAGATTCCACTTTGCGTTTTTGCTGTCGATGATATCTGCCATCTGCAGGGCATTGGCTTTCGCCCTGTTGTAATTCATCGCAGATGCATCGAGATTGTCTGATGGTTCATTATGAGATACGATGTGAACATATAATATCGGAGGCTGTGCCGTTAAGAATGCAGTCTCTAGTAGAATTGCAATCAGGAGTATTGTTGATTTCATCCGGTTCTAAAATATAAAGGACTGAATTATTTTTTTTACCGGTTAAATATTTATTTGAACATTGAATTGTTTATTAAATACAATATTGTGAAACAAATTATCATGCATGAAGATGATATAAAAGTTATTCGCATGGCATTTGAATAATCAGCATTTGATTTGTCTTTTAACGTCATGCCGAGCCAATAGAAAAAATAAAGAATAACAGGGAACAAGGATGTTATAAAAATTAAAAAGTGATTCATGTTATAGAATGAATTGAAATAATAATAAGCCGTCGCACCGGCAATGAAAAAGAGGATTCCTGTAAATGTGAATGTGCCAAAAATCCCAAGCTTGTAACTGATTGTTAAATCACCCCGTTGGCTGTCTTCTTCATGCTGGTAGATCTGAGTGAGGGGGTAATATCCGCCGATCAGTAATGAGGCAATCAACATGCATTGAAAATGCTTTTCATCAAACCATGACCAGGTGAAATTATTTTCTGCCGACATATTGACCAGTAAAAATGTGTATCCGCCCTGAAACAGCATAACGACAAGCCAGCCTGTAATACCGTATTTTTTAAGCCTGATCTTTTTCCAGCTGTAGGCTTTTGAGACGCCAATATAGACCAGCATCAGGATCACCATTTTTAAATTAACGAAGAGGCAAAGCAGCAGACCGATTCCATCGAGAATAATACTTGCATAATATAATCCTCTCGTAACCGGAGGAGGATGCCTGAGTCCGCCAATGCTTCCTTTGTCTTCGTCCATGAAACTGTTATAGCTGTTGCTGGCCGGGTAAATGAAGAAGTGAAGCGACAGAAATATTAGGATTACATTCGAAAGGTCAACGCTTCCCGCCTGGCTGATTCCGAAACAGAAAATGGGGAGAAGGAAAAATGAAAATGGCAGCCTCAGATGAAGCAGAGTAGTGCGGTCAAACAGGGTTGATAAAATTTTCATCCGGCGAAAAGCAGTGGCTTAATTTTATTAACTTTACAAAACAACAAACAGAATCATATTTGCATATGCAAGGTATTTATTAAAATGCCTTTTAACTTCCGGAATAAAAAAAATTTCCTGGCACGAATAATTTAAGGGAAATCAGAACCAGCTATGTTGAAGTATCCGGCCATTCAATCGATTGGCACCGCCGTTCCTCCGAATAAGATCTCACAGGAACTCCATTATTCTATTTTGGAATCTGCCAATGGAATGAGCCGGGCAGAAAAGTTGCAGCTTCGCAAAATTTATTCACGCAGCGGGATCGAAACCCGTCATAGCGTGCTTGCCGAATTTGGCAGAGCTGACAGCAGCGAAAATATTTTATTTCACCCCGCCAATCATCATCCCTCTTTACCGGTTTCAGGTCGTATGATTCTTTTTCAAAAGTATGCCGCCGCATTATGCAGAGAAGCAATTAGGAATTGCATGGATAATCTGCCTTCTGTGTCGGTTTCAGACATCACACACATCGTCACATTCAGTTGCACCGGAATGTCAGCTCCCGGTATAGATATACAGCTTGTTGAGATGGTGGGTTTGAACAGGAATGTTGAACGGACATGCGTCAATTTTATGGGATGCTATGCCGGCATCAATGCCTTAAAGGTCGCTAACCATATTTGCAGGTCAGTTCCTTCCGCCGTTGTTCTTCTCGCCGGCGTGGAATTATGTACGCTGCATTACCAGAAGAATGAAAAGCAGGACCAGGTGGTTGCCAATGCATTATTCGCTGATGGTGCGGCTGCATGCATTGTTTCGTCTGAAAACATGGATACCCTCAACGGCTCGGTGAAGTTAAGCATGAAGGATTTCTATTCTGAATTCGAACCTGCCGGCAAGGATGAGATGATATGGAGCATCGGAGATTTTGGCTTTGATCTCAGGCTTAGTTCCTTTGTGCCTGACCTGATCAGGGAAAATATATATTCGATGATAAAAAAGTTGCTGACTCAGGCAAGATTGAGCTTCAGTGATATAGATTTTTTTGCCATTCATCCGGGAGGAATTAAAATACTTGAATCATGTGAGCTTGCTCTTGGCATTTCAAAATCACAAAATGAAAAATCATATACTGTATTGCGTGATTACGGGAATATGTCGTCCGTTACGATTTTCTTCGTATTAAAAAATTACATGGAAACGTTTGGAATCGCGGACACAGGAAAAAAAATTCTGGCCTGTGCCTTCGGGCCGGGCTTAACGATGGAATCGATGATCGCAGATGTCGGTTAAAATCTGAATGTAAAGCCGCTGAATTTGAAAACTGATTTTGATGCAATAATTGTGGGTGGTGGATTGGCCGGGCTCACTTCTTCTATTCTTCTGGCGCTGAAAGGTAAAGCTGTTTTATTAATCGAGAAAAAGTCCTATCCGTTTCACAAAGTCTGCGGTGAATATGTCAGCAATGAAGTTCTGAATTTTTTACAATCGTTGGGATTCAATCCCTTTGATTATGGCGCTTCGAGAATTTCCAGGTTGAGGATTTCAACTCCTGCGGGCAAGAACATTTTTCCCGCTCTGGGCTTGGGGGGCTTTGGAATAAGCCGTTATGTAATGGACGACGCCATGTATAAAATTGCCTTGCAGAGCGGCGTTCAGATTTTGTGTAATGAAAGGGTAAATGAAATATTGTTTCTTGATAATATTTTCCATGTAAAAACTAATTCAAACACCGTCTATACTTCTAAGTTAGCTGTTGGATGTTATGGTAAACGCGACACGCTCGATAAGAAGCTCAACAGGAGATTTATTCGTTCGCGTACCCGGTATATGGGCGTGAAGTATCATGTAAGAACCGACTACCCTGCAGATGAAATAGGCCTGGATAATTTTAACCGCGGTTATTGCGGTATCGTCAGGGTCGAAAACGGTATTTATAATATCTGTTATTTGTACAGACGGAGCGTCGATAACACATTTAACTCTGTGAAAGAAACAGAAGAAAATGTTTTATTTAAAAATCCGGTTATAAAAAATATTTTTTCGAATTCGGAGTTTCTTTTCGATACACCGTTGGTTATAAACGAAATTTCTTTCGAGGCGAAAAATTTAATCGAAAATCGTATTCTGATGTGTGGTGATTCGGCCGGACTCATAACTCCGCTTTGTGGTAATGGCATGTCTATGTCCATTCATGCCGCAAAGATTCTGTGCAATTTAATTATCGATTCCGGAATTCTTAACAGCGCTTCGGTTTCGGTTGCTTCAAGAAACCGGTTGGAAGAAAATTACAGAGTGGAGTGGGAGAGGAATTTTCGGAGACGATTATTGGTTGGCCGGACTATTCAAAGATTATTCGGAAATCCTGTCCTGACTGGTGCGGGCATGCAGTTTATTCACACGTTTCCTTCACTGGAAAAGTGGCTGGTTGCCGGTACACATGGAAAAACCATCGATGTAAATTGAAAATGTAATATTTTAATTCGGCGTGGCTTTGGAATTTAGATTCAATTTTCTGTCCTTTGCCGGATGTCGCTTTTTATTGCATCATTAAATTCGGGCAGCAACGGAAATTGTTATTACATCGGGAATGATCGCGAAGCAATCTTGGTAGATGTCGGCATAACCTGCCGCGAAGTAGAGCAACGGATGTCTAACCTGGATCTATCCCTGGAAAAAGTTAAAGGCATCTTCATTTCTCATGAGCATGTGGATCATATCCGCGGAGTGTCGGTTTTAGCTAAACGCTACCATATACCGGTCTATATTTCCCAACTTACATACAGGCATTCAGGAATACGCATCCCTCATGAATTGCTCCATTTTTTTGCATCTGATGAGAAAATTGAAATCGGCGGACTGGAAGTATTTCCATTCGAGAAACGTCACGATGCAATGGATCCGTTCAGCTTCATCGTCGAAGAAAACGGAGTAAAGGTTGGAGTGATAACGGATATCGGAATAGCCTGTGAACGTGTTGTTCACTATTTCAGGCAGTGTCATGCCTGTTTTTTAGAAAGCAATTATGACGAGAGTATGCTGGAAGAGGGAGGGTACCCTGCCCGTTTAAAGAGGCGGATTAAAGGAGGCCACGGACACCTTTCCAATAATCAGGCGCTGGAACTGTTTTTAAAATACAGGCCCGAATATATGAGTCATTTGATTTTATCTCACCTTTCAAAGAATAATAACCGGCCTGAAATAGTAAGTGAATTGTTTTCGAAACATTCGGGAAATGCTGACACGATTATCGCTTCTCGTTACGAAGAGTCAAAAATTTTTCCGGTTGACAGTCTGCATACAGGAAAAGTGATCCCTTTTGTTAAAAAGGAAAATCTGCAATTGAAACTGGTGTTTAGTTGATTTGTATTTTTTTATCCCAGGAGGTCTTTAGCACTACACCTTTTGTGAGGGTTTGAAACACTACGCAATATCTTTCCGTTAGTTTTATAAGCGTTTGCATGAGTTCTTCCGATGCATTGGTGTCGAGAATAAATGTGAGTCGAATTGACCTGAAACCGACAGGCGCCTCCTTCGAAACGCCGAGAGTTCCGCGAAAGTCGAGGTCGCCTTCCGCTTTTACTGTTCCTCCAAAAATTTCGACATCGATGGCTGTAGCGACAGCACGGAGGGTTACTCCCGCACATGCAACAAGGGCTTCCAGTAACAGGTCGCCCGAGCATGCCAGCATGCCGCTTCCGCCGGTTGCAGGATGGAGCCCGGCCTCAATGAGTGCCCGACCTGTATCAATCTTGCAGGAAATACCATCTCCGATTTTTCCCTCTGCTTTAAGAACGACAACCGCTGATTCCGGTTCATCCCTGTATTTTTCCTTTAATGGGGCCTGAAGGCTTCTTAATTCTTCTGATTTCATTTTAATGATAATGGGGAAATAATTATTTTAAAATATCTTTGTGAAACTAATATTAAATTCCCGTTTGTGTTTAACTTCTTTGATAAAATAAAATCAAATCCTGATTTCTACCGCCAACTCGCCATCGACGACCAGCTGATGGCTGAATTTAATTGTCCGTTAGAAACTCAAAAAGAAGCCATGTGGACCGACCAGGGGTATTTTGTGTATGTTCTTGAAGGCAAAAAGGTATGGCATATTCCGGGAAAGTCTTTCGAGCTTACTGAGGGCCGGTGCATCTTTGTAAAGAAAGGTGCCCACATTGTGGAACAGTTTTTTGATTCCAGGTTTTGTGTTGTGGTCTTTTTTGTTTCAGACAGGTTTATATCCGAGACGATCCGGACTCATGTGAAAGGCACATTAACAAACGGGCAGTCGAACGATTCACTGTCTATCGCTGCCGTTGATACGGATGATTCCCTTCATGCTTTCTTCAATTCAATCGTGCCGTATTTTTTGAGTAATAAAGAAGCAAATAAATCTTTGCTGGAATTAAAATTCAAGGAATTAATTTTAAACGTCATCGGTAATCCGAAAAACAGGTCGATCACGGAATATTTTCAATCGCTCATGACGGATTCTTTTCCGGAGAGTATAAGGAAGATTCTGGAAGAGAATTTTCATTATAATTTGCGCCTGGAGGACTATGCAAGAATGTGCGGCCGGAGTCTTTCAGCATTTAAGCGCGACTTCGAGGAACACTTTAAATCGTCTCCCGGCCGCTGGCTTACCAACCGTCGGTTGCAGCATGCGCACATTCTCATACAGACATCTCAAAAATCCATCAGCGAGATTGCCTATGAATCCGGTTTTGAAAATGCTTCACACTTTAATCGTGCTTTTAAAGAAAAATTTGGGCATTCTCCGGGTAAATCCAGGCAAATAGTCAGCTGAACTTTTCAGCAAAGAGTTTGGGCTTTTAAGATACCGTACTTGATTTCCGGTGAAATACTTTTGTAAAAAAAATAAACTATGATAACTAAAACAACAACACCCATTGCCTTTTCCGGCGACATTCCAAAGTATTACGATACTTATTTAGGTCCCATGTTTTTTGAACCCTTTGCCATTGATATGGCAGACCGGATCAGTAAAGTTCATCCGGAATACCTGCTCGAACTGGCATGTGGCAGCGGTAGGCTAACCCGACTATTACCTTCTGTTCTTTCTCCCGAGGCAAACATAGTTGCAACGGATATTAATCCCGCGATGGTGAGTTTTGCTAAAAGTAAGTTACAGGATGCGAAAATCGATTGGATGGAAGTTGATGCCGTATCACTTCCGTTTAAAGACGCTTCGTTCGACTGTATAGCCGTACAGTTTGGTGTCATGTTTTACAGCGACCGGAAAAAGGCCTTTAAGGAGGCACTGCGTGTGTTAAAACCCGGAGGCACTTTGATCTTTAGTAGCTGGGATGAGATAAAGAAGAACCCAATGCCGTTCATCGTCGATGAAGCATTGAAACATTTTTTCCCGGTTGATACACCTTCATTTTACAGTGTGCCGTTTTCTTATTTTGATGAAGAGGCAATAAAAGCTGAGTTAAATCAATCAGGATTTGAAGATGTTCATATCGATCTGGTCAAACTAAACGGTTACAGCAAATCTCCCAAAGATGCCGCTAAGGGTCTCATACAGGGAACGCCAACCGTTACGGCTATCAATGATCGGGACGACGAAAAGCTGCCGCAGATTCTTGACTATCTCGAAGAGAAGATAAAATCTCGTTTTGGAAGCGAAGCACTTAATGTTCCGCTGCAGGCCCTGGTTGTTACATGTAGAAAAAAGTAGTTAGTTGTTGGTTGTTGGTTACTGGTTGTTGGTTATTGATTATTATTAACCAATAACCATTAACCAAATTAAAGTTTCAGAAAACTTCCGGATAGTTTTAAACCTTTTTCATTCGTAGCGACAATAAAATAAATTCCCTCTTGATAATCAAGTACAGGAAGGTTTTCAAATCCATTAAGTGATTTCAGCAATTTACCTGTTGCGGAATAAACTTCCATTTTTAAGACATTGCCAAAACCTGATGGAAGTTTCAGGCTAATTTTATCATGAGATGGATTTGGATAAATGCTCATCTTCTTCTCTGAAATATTATTCTCATTAATTGAAGTAGATAATAGTCCATTGTCTCCAAAGATTTGCCAGAATACGGAAATTGTATCACCATTGTTATTTAAATAGCCGTAGATTGGCAGCCCTGAAGCATTTGATGTGAAAGTCACAGAATCCATACTAAAAAAAACAGCCCTTTCCAGATTGCTTGGACTCCCGGTATCCCACCATCCACCGGGATGAATGCTTGTAAACAGGCTGCCGAACCTGCAGGAATCATTAAAAATTGTACTATCCCAGGCAGCTGTTACCGGCCAATGACTCGTGAAAATGTCGATTGTGGAGAGGTCAGAATAACTGCAATGTGTATTTACAATTTGTTTTTTAGTGTGAAACGTTCCCGGCGTTCCTGGCCAGTTTCTGTATGTATATTCATCGGTAATTCTCACATCAAGTCCGGCATTGAGCGGGATGGAGATAATATTTATTTCCCCGAATGCAGCATCAATGGAATCAGTTGCAGTGGTATCATATCCCAGAACAATTGTATCTCTGTTCCCTAGAGCATCGGTGAAGTAAACCGGAAATGAAAATTGCTGAGCATGTAAAATAGTTCTTATAAAAATAAGAATGAATAGCAGTATAAGTTTTTTCAAGGGAGGAGTTTTAATTGTTACTCAAAATTATATGATTTATATAATATTAACAGAAAATTAAATGAATGTAGTAATATATTGAATGAAGATGGTTGCAAAATATGACAAATCAAGGAATTTAATTATAATATTATATTCTTTACCTTAAAAACAACCTAAGTTTCACTAATTCGGATTATACATTACCGTCTTTAAATGGAAAGTACCATATATTAATTCTTTCTCAGGATATATATAAATCGTTTCGGCATTTTCTGCAAGCCTGTAGCCATTATAGTTCTTGTAATTTTTTAATGGCGTTGACCATGGCAGTTTTTTTCCGGCATCTGCATCATATCTGTCGCCAGATATAAAATTTATGAGTTCTCCTTTGTCATTAAAAAAAAGACTTGCATAAATAGTAATATTATTCGCCGTAAAAGACGCCCGAACACTGTCGCCATCATCAGTGATCCAGCGGATTCTCTTATCGATCAAAGTAGCAGGAGCCATACAGCACATGTCGTTGAAGAATGTTACTGTTTCTGCCATGTCCATTTTTTCATCCTCCATGTATTGTACCTTAATGAGTGATAGCAAACGAATATCCATGGATGCATGTCCTTCATAATATTTATGGTAGCCGGCAACTGGTAAATGTTTCATGACTGCATTCATGAAAAATAACCGTGCAGGCTTTTCCAGAAAATTATATTGTTCCGATTCAAATGGCATCCAATCAGAGTTTTCATTCTTTCTGATTTTGCCTTCGAATTCTATTTTAAAACTATGTACTTTGGGTTTACCAATGGAACCGGAATATTGTATATATTTTTTTACAGACACTGGTAAATCTTTAATGTCTTCTTCAGTCAGGACGGAATTTTCAAATTTATTGTTTGTTTGTAAACAGGAATTAACGTCCTTCAAATACCGGTTATGAAAATTTCTTTTTCCAAAAATAATAATTCCTGTCAAAGAGATAATGATAATGGAAATTAGCACATAGGCCATTCTCATATTTTAACGGTTAAAGATGAGAAAGAATAACTGATATACGATAAAGCCGATTGATCCTAAAAGTACTGAATGAAATGTTCCTGTTTTATAAACGATTTTCGTTCCCTTCGTGAATAGTATGATGAACCAGACCAGGTATACGCTCATTTGAATCCAAAGCAAGGCGCGCCAGACAGTATTGGAATTTAAATCGTGTTCATATGCTCTTTGACTGATTACGTGGATGGCGCCTAGAAAGCTGGTAAGCAGATCGTGAATTCCTGTCGACCACGTTGCAATGCTAATTCCGAAACCAAACACACATACTATCTGCTCGAAGGAACCTGCCTGTGCAAAAAATTTGCTTAGCAGATGTACAACTCCGGCCGCAAGGACCCACGCACAGAACATACTGGGTGCACAAAAGAAAACATTATACCTGTAATAAACTATAGGGTCAATATTAAGCCAGGGCATGAATGGCATTCCGCCTCCCTGAATCAGGAAAACGTAAACCAATGTATAAGTAATTGCCGTGATAAGAACTGCATAGAAACTTAGCAATAAAAGTTTATTTTCCCGGATTAATTCTGCAAATGTCGTTTGTGGATGTAAAAGAGTTCCTTTATAAAAATAAAAAAATGTTTTCATTATGCTTTGTCAATTTTCAAAGAAGTCATTGTTATGGATCCGCCAACGGCTTTATCATTGAATAGACTTATTTTTTCATTTTCATCTTTCAAAGCCAATGAATATAATAATGGCAGATAATGTTCTGACGTTGGAATTGCCAATTCAAATGCTTTACCCTGTGATTTGAAATTGATAAGCTGTTTGTGATCGTTCGAAAGAATATATTTTTTCATTTTCGTACTGGCTTCAATGGCCCAGTCAAAGCCATATTCGCTGTCGCTGAGCCGGTTCCATGCAACCATTCCAAGATTATGAACCATATTTCCGCTACCAATGATTAGCACTCCTCTTTCCCGGAGTACAGTAAGTTCTTTTGCGAGCTCATAATGATATTGAGGTGACTGGCTGTAATCGAGGCTCAGCTGAATTACCGGCACATTTGCATTCGGATATAAATGTTTGATGACAGACCAGGCGCCATGATCGAGTCCCCATTTATAATCGAGTCCAACTTCTGTTTTTTTAACAATTTTCTTCGTGTCATTTGCAAGTTCCGGACTTCCGGGAGCGGGATACTGCACATCAAAAAGAGCTTGCGGAAATCCGCCGAAGTCGTGGATGGTAGTTGGCTTTTCCATCGCAGTTACAAACGTACCCCTGGTTTCCCAGTGTGCAGAAACACAAAGGATAGCATTTGGTTTTGGAAGAGTTTTACCAATGTTCCTGAAACCGGTCACGAATTCATTCTCTTCAATGGCATTCATCGGGCTGCCATGTCCTAAAAACAATACTGGCATTTTATCCGTTCTGCCAAACGATTCCGTCATTTTATTTAATTCGTTTAATTTCATTGCAGCTCCTGCTAATGGCAACACCGCCAGTGATTGTAAAAATATTTTACGATTCATTCAATTTCTCTTCTATCAATATTTAATATGTCTTCCGAAAACACTTTATGATTATTTTTTACACACTATAAATAAGTAATCGCCCAAATTGTTTTCATACTTTTTTTTAATACTTTCAAAAGTATTTGATTCGATGTCTTTTTTAAGTTCTATAAGTCCTTTGGTTACTTCATCTTCCGCTGACAATGCAGCGAAAGACGATATTCCATTTCTAAAAACCGGGTTAAAGTATAGCTCAGGTCTGTTTTTTCCGGAATATAAGAATTGATCTTTCACATCATCCCTGACAAAATATTTTTCAGTGAGAAAAATATTAAAGCCTGCATTTATAATGGCAGATTCTATTTTCTCTAAGGCTGGCATTTGAGTGAGAGAGTTTTCAAGCATTTTTGGAAAATAGTGATTAAGCCAGTATCCCTTCGTTTGTTCAGAAGTGGATGTAAATATCACAAAACGGCTTTCAAATTTAAGAACCCGGAACAACTCATTGAATGATTTTAATAAATTATGCCAGTGGTGTATTGTTAATGTGGCAATAGCACCATCAAAAAAATTATCCTCAAGTGGGATATTGTCTGAAAAGGCAGAATGCCAGTGAACCTTTGCAGATTTTTTTCTGGCTACCTCAAGCATTTTACCTGATGGATCTATTCCCCAAAAGTTAAAACCTCTTTCTGCAAATTGAAAGGTGTAATTTCCGGTTCCGCAACCTATATCCAGGTAAGTCTTATTTGTTGACGGTGCCAATAGACGAAAAAGATTTTCGAAAATATAGGGATCAGCCTGCCTGGTGTCATTATATCCCTGACCAATAATTTCATAAATGTTTTCGGAATTCTTCAATTTTCAGTTTAATATTTTTGGTCATCCGATGATTACTATTTAATTTTCTTCAATTCACTTTGTGCTTCTTCCGCGTTAACAAATTCGAAAAGTGGTCTGCCAACCAGAACACCGCTCCTCATACTGCACCTGATAAAATATATTTTATTTTTCTCTGGTGTGAAGTAGATTGATTCCTTTTCTTCAGTAGTTGCAGACAGACTAAATTCTTTGGAAGCTGGCACTGAAATAGTATCTGCAGTACCCCATTCTGCATTATAGACAAATTTATCGTCCAGGTAAACATCATAAGAATAATCTGAACCAAATGTCTTTGCAGGATGATAAAGGATGATTTTGGAGGAATCGGAAAATGCGTGTAATGAATCGTTCAAAAGAAGAGGAGCAGAATTATTTTCTATTGAAGGTGGGTTTTCAACATGTTTAGGTACAATATTTACTTTTGGAAAGATAAATCCAATGGAAATTTCAGCACGAAGCGAATGATAAAAGGCACTCCAATCATCGGTCTTGTAGTATTCATCGATAACAGATCTTTGATTGGGTTCATCAAATGATCCACCTGCAAATCCACCTCCGACCATTACCTCAAAAATTACTCTTTTACCAAATGAGCTTTTGTATCCTGTACTGATTCCTGCATTCCACGCATTCCCTTCAGTTGTAAAATCGTATCCGTAGTCTTTGTAATGTTCCTCGAGAAATTTGTAGCTATAATATGCCCCGATGAAAAAACCATATGGCGGTATGTTTTTATGATGCGCTGGGTAGTAACGAAGTTCCGGTATGATACCCTGGCTTTTCAAATCATAAATTACTTCATCATAATTGACATTCCTGGTACTTTTAAATTCTTCATAGGTCCCGGCTTCATAGGTTAGTACGGCACTGAAATTTTTAAAGGAGTGTTCAAAGGAGGGTCGTAAATACTGATTGGTAGCAGCACCCAATACATCGAGTTTAATCACATTGTATTGTGCATTTGAAAATGTACAAAACAGCAGGAATAGCAATAAGCAGGGAAGTGTGATACCGGTTTTTTTCATTAATTGAAAATGTGAAGTAAGGTACTAAATATAGAAAGGCAGTTTAACGCTGAAAAAAAAATTTCAATATTATTTTTAACAGTGTGAACGGGTAGAAATTCAAAACCATTCACGGTTCAAAATGGCAATTAACAGAACTACTTTTTGCGATTGATTATGAAACTGCTTTCCCGTTTTACAAAACAAACTTTTGGATAATACTCCATGGCCGTCGGCAAAGAAGGTAACAGGTCCATCGATTGTTCACCCACATTTTCTCTTGTAAGTATTTTATTTCCATAAAATATTATGATTTAATTGCCCATCTTAATTTAGCTGACTTAGCCCTTGGATTTGAATTACATTCTTCTGCCGAAGGCCGGATTGGAGTTGGAGCTACTTCACTATAAATTCCTTCTCTGAAAAAATATTGAAAGGACTTTTTTACCCTTCGATCTTCTCCGGAATGAAAAGTGAGAATTGCAACTCTTCCGCCAGATTCAAGAGCATCAGGAAGTTTCTCAAGGAATTGGTCTAATGCACCAAATTCATCATTCACTTCGATTCGTAAAGCCTGGAAGCAACGCTGACAAGATTTTTTAACTTCTTCCTCACGGGTATTTTTAGGGAGAAAACTCAATGCAGATTTGATAATATCCCTCAGTTGTGAGGTCGTTTTAATTGTTTCTCCTCTGGAAGTTTTTACAGAAATATGTTTGGCAATAATTTCAAAATGCGGCTCGTCAGCATTGCCAAAAAGTATTTCTTCCAGCGTGTCGCGGGAAATGTCTTTCAGCAACTCCGATGCTGGAGTTCCTTTCTGAGGATTAAGTCTTAAATCAAGAGGGCCGTCGGACTTGTAGGAAAATCCACGATCCGGATTATCTATTTGCATCGATGAAACGCCCAGGTCGGCAAGAATAAAGTCAAAGTGTCCTGAATGAGGAACCAGCGTATCAATATCAGAGAAATTCAGGTGACTGATCGTTAAAACGTCGGGACCAAAACCTTCCGAGTTGAGACGCTCTCTCGTCCTGGGTAATTCAATCGGATCTACATCGATTGCGTAAAGATGACCGGAAGGCAACAGCCGTTTAAGTATTTCCGACGAATGACCGCCATATCCAAGTGTAGCATCAAGTCCGGTTTCACCCGGAACTACTTTCAGAATTTCCAGGATCTCATTTACGCAAATGGAACGATGCATTCCGGCAGGCGTACGGCCCTGTTGTATTATTTTTTCGACATCAGACGAATATTTTTCGGGCTGCAGCTCTTTGTATTTCTCTTTGAATTTTTTCGGGTGAGTTCCTTTGTATCTCACCCTTCTCAAAGGTTTCCCTTCCTGGTTATCCATATCAGATATTACTTTTCCCAGAATTGATCATGCCAGGCCTCGCAGGCATGAGAATTATTCTTAACGGGCTGCATTTTTTTTAAAACTTCATCTGTAAATTCAGACTGTATTCTGGGAAAAAAATCCCTCTCCTCGAAACGAATGTGTTTTTCAAGAATGTCAGCAAATTTACCGGGCAGAACCGGATCATTGGAATTTTCAGCCAGATTGTTTACGAGCCGGTTAATTTCAGAATGATCCCCGAGAATTTTCACTTTATCTGCATCATTATCGGGCAGTAAATTCAGAATATACTTTTCTTCATTCTCCATGTGCACCCTGGTTTCTTCATTGTAGTGATGAATGCAATAGCTGACGATTCGGGGTACGGAAATATTTTTTTTTAATCCCTCCCTTATTTTCCATACCAGCATTAATTCATCATGATGTTCTCTGGAATAATCCTGTAAGTAAGGGTGTCGTTTCAAGGGCATTTTTATGCGGATGGAATGCAGTTTTATTATGAGACAAGATAGAAAAAATATGCTGAACGACTTGCGGAATTTCTCATCCGCAACGATTTTTCGAAGAACATCAGCTTTCGCTTTTGATATCTTCTATAATGAACTTATCGATTTTGTCAAGGAACCTTGCGTCGGACATGCCTGTACGATTGAACATGATGACGCTGCCGATACCAAGATCCGGATAAATCCTTAGTTCGCAATAGAATCCACCGCCACCCCCAGCATGATGAAAATACCTGTTTCCGTTTAACTGCCCGCAGTACCAGCCAAGACTCATTCCGGTGGGTTTTTTATTCTCCGTATAATTTTCAGTGAAGATCTTTTTCTTGTATTCATCTGAAATCAAAACAGAGTTTGCCTTCAACAGGTCCTGGGCAAATTTTGCAAGGGCACTTGGCCTTCCAATCAATCCTCCATAGGATGCACCATTCACATAATTATCCTCGAAAGATTTCCAGTCCCCTTCGGTTTTTACCAGGTATTTCTTCTTGTCGATAAACATCCCAAGTATGTAATAGGAAAAACTGTTCTTCTTATGATATCCCTTTGCATGTGCGGCTGAATCATTGATGACAAAATCTAATTCATCTTTTTCCAGTTTCAACGGCTGGAATATATTTTGCCTGACATATTCCTCATAAGTGAGACCGGTAATTTTTTCTATTAATTGTCCCAGCAGCACATAACCCAGGTTTGAATAGGAAAATTTTTCATTGGGCTTTGATTTGGTATACGGATTTTTTTCAAAAACTGATTTGAAAAATAAATCTCTGTTAAAACCTGCATGTTCTCCTGTAAGATGTATCCAGCTTAATGGAATCGGGTTGGGAATACCAGCGGTATGCGCCAGTAATTGCCTGAGGGTAATTTCTGATGAATATGGAAAATCCGGAAGGTACTTTTTAACCGGCTGATCAATATCCACTTGATTTCTCTCAGCCAATTGCATGACTGCAAGCGACGTGAATGTCTTAGTCACTGAAAATGCATTGTAAGTTGTCTTTTCACCTGTCGTTTTCCTGTTTTGTATATCACTCCAGCCGTTGCTGATACTATGAATGATATTGTCTTTGGAAAATACCAGGTACGACACTGATGGTGTTTTGTTGTCGTTAACTTCATTAAAAATTATTTCATTGATTTTATTTGTTTCCATGGGGGGAGTTTGAGAGTGGCAGGCAATTGTTAAAGCATACAAGGATAGAAGCAGGGGCTTTGATTTCATACGATTGAGACAGGTGAAACGGCACCCCAAAATATCAAAAGAAAAATATTTTCAAAAATTTTTATATCTCAGCAAGGTCTTTTAGTTTTTGATTCATCAATTTGAAACCGTTGGTTGTATTTATGTCGAGAAATTTATTAAAAATCGGGATGAGTATGCCCCCGAATTTTTCACTATGTCTGAATGACGTTGTCCCATTCCCTTTATCGGTCAACTCAAATTTGTGTTCACCGTCAAATAACCCGGGAAACAACAGATGCCCCTTCCAGCGGAACTCTTTATTTTTATCCAGGATTTCTACCCGGGGTTTAATTGTCATTCCCCTGGCACCGGGAGGGTCAAGCCGCACACTTATAAAATTTCCAACAGCCACATTCCCCTTTATAAATTTAATGAATGGATTCCATTCTGGGTATCTGTCAAAGTCTGTCAGAATTTTCCAAACTATTTCCGGACTTGCCTGAATGATAATTTCTGTGTTGATTTCTTTATTCATGAGAATAGGATTAAATACTAAAGCAAATTATTCCTGGCATTTTCAATTTTTTCCAAAATTAAATCGCGTAATTCAAGCATCCTTTTTTTATTTGGTTGTGGAATGTAAAAATAAAACCTGATAATACGTGCAAATCTTCTTAATTGAGTCCAATAATACATGGCAATGTAGCCGGTGGCCGGAAAGATGAAAAGTAAAGTGAATAAAAGCCAAGTCTCTGAACTTATGTATTTCCTGAAAAGAAATAGCAAGAGAAAATAATAAACGGGGAAGGTAATCAACCCGGTCACCATTTGAACCGGACCCCTGTAGGAGATGTCGATTTTAAGTGCTTCGAATATCCTGGAAGGAAGAATGTAAGGAATGTAGTTGGTAACAAGACCTGCAATGTAGAAGGGGAGAAGCAGGATAAACTCAAGAATATACGACATGCACACCAGGAATTTATTTTTGTTTAAAAATTTATCGGTGTAAAAACCGGTGGAAATGTGTTCTGATTTTAGTCCCCTGAAAAATTCCGTGATTTTAATCTGGGTCTCAGAATAGATTTCCGGATGATACTTTTCGATGTAATGCAGTGCCTGCGAAAGTTGCTTTCTGAGTTCGAGAGATCGTTTTGGATTTTCGTTTAAATCAGCTTCAGGCTCATAGTATGCGGTGTAGAATCTATGAGCTTTCAGGAGGAACTTCTCCTGCACCTTGCTCGTTGTCTGGGGAATGTTTCTCGCAAGCACTGAACGGATCCGTTCGGTCAGTTCTTTTATGCCGGCTATGTCACCTGATGAAAATTTTTCCTTATAATCAGAAACATCAATGGCGGTATTTACGGTTACGGAAACATGACTCCGGAATTGGATCGAATCAGAATAATCGAGTGCAACAGGCAGTATTTTAAGATTGGCTTTGAAATGATTTTGACTCTCAAAGTTTAGTGCAATTCTTGCTGTTCCTGTTTTAATATCCCTTAATTTAAGCTCATAGTGACTGGTTCCTTCCGGGAAAATAAGGAGGGTTCCTGCCTCACCCAGGTATTCAAAACATTCACGAAATGATTCGGTATTGTCTGGCACCGCGCCTTCCGGCACGTCTATTTTTCTGTAAATGGGAATCACATGAAAATATCGGAAAATTGCCGCCATTATTCTGTTTCTGAATATTCCCGCATTGGCGACGAATCCGATTCGCTGCTTTGTTATGGAAGCTATGATCAGCGGATCCATGAAGGTATTCGGATGATTAGCGACGATGATCAGGGGTCCTTTGTCCGGAATATTTTCTATGCCTGAGACGACAACTTTCCTGAAAAAAACGGATATCGATAATGTTGAAATTTCCCTGGCTAATTGATATAACATTTCAATCAAAGAATATTTTTTCGGAAATAAATGAGTAAAACAATCCGGGTTAATTTTCCGGACATGGCGAATAAATTTAGCTTAAAAATTC
The DNA here is from genome assembly GCA_964595205.1 of uncultured Flavobacteriales bacterium. Classification (GTDB taxonomy): domain Bacteria; phylum Bacteroidota; class Bacteroidia; order AKYH767-A; family 2013-40CM-41-45; genus JADKIH01. The sequence goes on from CAZQOQ010000037.1 coordinate 209,552, forward strand.
ATAGTAATTTCCCGAAGCATACACTGTTTTCCACATGCTCGTATTGACCGAAATTTGGGATTATAACATATCCATTTTTTTTATACAGCGCAATTGCTTCCGGCTGCTTTATGCCTGTTTCGAGAATGCATCTGTGATTCTTTAGTTCGAATGCCCATTCTTCGAGGTTCCGTAAAATTGCCGAAGCAATTCCCTCGCCCCTTCTTGCGGGCAGAACGTACATGCGTTTTATTTCCATCACGCCCGACGAATATTCCTTAATAGCGCCGCATCCAACCGGAATGGAATTGTCATATGCTACGACGACATGTTTCAGCATATCGATCTTATTGTATTGGGCATAGAAAGAATGCTCTTCGCCATCACGGATTTTTAAATCTGCATCAAGTTCCATGACCAGTGACCGGAAATCTTTGTTATCGGAAGTTGTTCGAATCATGCTAATGTTGGGCATATTATTTACCGGATGACAGGATATTTCCAGGAAGTTTATTTGATCTGATCTTTACACCATTTGATAATCTGAGGATAGAGATCTGCAATGGTTTCTCCTGGCTTTTTATTTCTATATAGTGTTATAAGGTTTCTATTGAACTCGGGAAACCTGAAAAAGCCCCGAGCTTCCATTTGATTTTTTTCAATGTCATGTAATATATCTTCCAGATCTTCCGGCGGGACTAAATCAGCATATCTTAACGATACTAATCCCCAACTCATGTATTCGTTGAAACAGGCATATGCATTTGGATAGCCTCTTGATGCAGCAGAATTTTCTGTTTCCCAGTTACTCAGTTTCGAAAAGGCGAATTGAAAATCCGCAGTGCCGGTATACTTTTCCGACTCGGGATTGATGAAGGCATGACTCATTTGGTTGAAGACAGCATTGCCTTCTGTTATATACCTGGTCGCTGCGATGAAATTATTTTCACTATTATATCGATAAGGAAAATTAACGTGTGCCTGCACTTCCCTGAATCCGTTATTTTCGAACCAGTTTGATGAATGTCTTGTCCCTGCAAGAGGCGAAAAGATAACTTTCATGCAGTTAAAGTATGATTCAGGAAAGTTTTTATTCAGCCAATTCTGAACTTCTGCGATGTTCAGGCTGTCCTTATAATATTTTATTTGAGTTAAATAGAGGTCGAGGTGAATCTTATAAAATTTTTTGAAATTTGACTTAATGGCAAGATTTTCAAGTTGGGTGATAAAAGGAATAAGAGTATTCTTACCTCCCCAGCTGATTCTGTCATATACCAGGCTCCTGATTATTTTGTCTTTCTTGAATTCGAAAGCATAAGCATCCATTTTCAAATTGAAATAGTTCCAGTAATCGGATTTAAGAAGTGAATCGATGGATTGAATTACTTTTTCGTTACTGTAATTGGCAAACCAGTCTATTGTTTCTTTATGGTATGCTGAAGAATGAGTAACCATGTTGGTGTCGTTCATTCCTTTGTCAGTCAATGCAAGTACGACATTCATGAATTCATAAAACTCCGGAATTTCAATGAGTGTTTTATTATTATTTTTTTCAATATAATTTTTCGAAAAGATCGCCGGTTCGGGATGTGTTTCTATCCGTGTAAAGGCGCTGTCATATTCATTCAGTAAAATTATGAAGTCGTATGATTTGCCCAATGCAACATCAAAGGTAATTGAATCGCGGTCGGTGATGAAAGAGACTTTCTTTGTGGTAAGGTACGGTACGATAACATCCCATATATCAGGCCTGGCATTCGGGTTTATCGTCCAGTAGTCCTTCAGCAGCAGATTTCCGTCTCTCAGTGTCACATACCTGCTGCCTGATTTTATGACTGGAATACTTTCCTGTGTATAAGCAGAATTAAACCAAAAAATTAATAGCGCCAAATAAAATAATCGATTCACAATCGGATTTTGCACCATGTTACCAGGAGGTCTTTAATATTTTCACTTCGAAAATATTTATCCCTGCACAACCATTCTCTTGATTTGAGGGGCTTTGATTCCGTTTTCAACGAGTGTGGCCCTGATGCTCTCATAAGATTCAAAATAAACATCCCAGTAATCTGCTGAGAGAGAATAAGGACGTACAGCAAGCACTATGGCGCTTTCACCATATTCTAAAACATTCACTGATGGAGCGGGATCATTCAAAACTTTCGGATTTCCTTTCAGAGCTTGCAGGATGATCTGCCTCACCTTATTAATGTCTTCTTTAAAATCGACCGTTACTTTCAAATCGATGCGCAGATTACCATGTGTTGATACATTGATGATGGTTCCATTCGATACGGCTCCATTCGGCAGAATGACTGTCTTGTTATCGGCAGTAAGCAAAATCGTGTTGAAAATGTGAATGGCCTTAACCACTCCGGTTTCTCCCTGTGCGGTAATAAGATCACCTAGCCTGAATGGTTTGAAGATAAGGATCAGGACACCTCCTGCGAAATTCGAAAGTGAGCCCTGTAATGCGAGACCAACTGCGAGTCCGGCAGCTCCAAAGACTGCAACCAGCGAAGTCGAAGGCAGCCCGATCATTCCTGCAACAGTTATGATGACGATAATTTTAAGCGTGACATTGATAAAACTACTCAGGAACACTTCCAGTGATTCATCAAAGTCCTTCCTGTCGAAATATTTTTTAATTATTTTGTCTATTCTCCTGATAATCCAGAATCCTACAACAAGAACAACAAGTGCTTTCAACAACGTAGGGAGAATTGCCATTAAGGCAGTCATGAGTGAATTTAATTGATCGGTTATTTGAGTTTCCATGAGGATGAATGTTTGGAAGATTGGAAGAACTATTTTGATTTCGAATGCAAGCTATAAATTCTGAAATTGAAACAAAATTATTTTGGATGGATGTATTGTCTATATTTCCGCTTAAGCATTTTATTTCAGGTAAACAGCTTTAAATTTTGCAATAATCACATCGTCAGATCCTTTTATTGAGAGTGTGTCATTCTGTATTGAATAGGTATCTGCCGTTCCGAATATCTTCAGAAATTGTTTCTCAATTTCCATATCCGGGCAAGCCATTTCCGTGCTGCCGAAATTGGAAAATGATACATGATTTCTTTCTGACAGCCGATAGGTTCCGAAAAATGAATTGCAACCGGCATTACCTGTTAACTTATTCTCAGCAATTTTTAAGATCATATGCGGTTCTTTTTTCCAGGTTTCGGACTGTATCACTCGTATCCCGTTTATTTCGATCAGCTTCCAGTACTTTTCAGTAATGCCGGAGTTTTGTTTTGTCAAAACATACTGATCAGAGAGCTTTCCCGTGATGTAATTTCCTTTAAGATCCAGCTGTGTAAGTTTGTTTTCACCAAGTGCATAATAGGCGGGAATGATGTTGTTCTTTACTTTATCGAGGGTGATGACAGTTCCGGCCTGGTTCCAGCTAAATGTTCCACCCGATTTAGTGATGTCGGTCGACTTATCCAGATATATGGTCTCCAGCTCGTACGTGTTGTCTTTATTTAATGTAATGGTGGTTTGTATTCCTCTGCAGTCGGCGCATGGAAGAACTCCGGAATAGATGCCTGTCCAGTCAGGTGAAGATTTACTGTTGTCAGCATGATGAAGATTCGAAGACCCGTTTTTTGCAGTTCGGCATGAAAAAACTGCAATGGAAGTTATGATAAGAAAATACGAGATTTTAATTTTCATAATTATCAATATTTCAATTCATCGCCCTTCCAACGGGATACAGCAAATACTTCTCATCATAAAATTTTGTCTTGCTGTAAAACCATGAATAAATTTCAGTTGGATTATTAGCAAAAGATGTGTCCTGAATTTTCTTTTGTTCAAATTCTTTTTTCAATTCAGTTGAATTTTCCAGCATCTTTTTCATCATTGGCTCCATCACATATGCTTCAATGTATTCTGTGCGTTGAAAAATTTCAAGGAAAAAGCCCCAGCTGAAGTATGAATCCGGTGAATCCGGTTCAAGGAGTATCATCGCGAGGTCGCCGAGAGGCTGATCCGTTGAAATGTATGCAGAACCCGCGGCATACATTTCTTTGCGGTTTTCGGTTTTAAAACCTGATGTCACCGTTATGTGACCCTCATAGGGTTGAGGAATTCCACGGTCGTTTCCGCGGAGATACTTTATTCCATCCATGCGATACATTTCAACATTTACTTCACGCGGTTCTGTGAGTATCTCCATGTTAATTCCATGTGTCTTCAATCGTTCAATAATCTCGTATTTGGAAGCAGGCACCCAGTATCCTTTCGGGCGTGTAATCCATCCATAGGGCTCTGTTCCTTTAATGTCGTCGATCTTCATCGTAACCGGTTTTCCAAGCCATTCCGCATATTCTGAATTTGTAACCTCAGATTTCAGTATCCGTGAATCAATTCCCAGAAAATCCATTCGTTCGTTTTTGGGAAAGGATTGATTTTTCACATCATGGCCATTCGTTGCCGTTACTGAATCGATTCTCCCATTTGGTACTCTCCATGCCGTTGGAATTCTTTCATCTCTTCTTGCGCGATCTGATTTAGTTATTTCGCGGAGCGACTTACCTTCAAGCGAAAGATATTTCATTGTGCTCTCAAGCAATACGTACGTCCCTAATACTCTTTCCTTAAAGGGTTTCAGCGAGTGATTCTCCACCAGCACGGAAGCCAGATGTCGCAGATCTCCATAGCTGTTGGAAAATCTGGGCTCGCCTCTTACCAGTGTTGTCCCCTGAGAAAAGTCACGGTCGTTTGAAGCGAAGATCAACTGACCGGGAATGTGTCCGTTCGATTTTAAATCTTTATCTGCATTTGGCTTGTATTTTTTTTCCAGCCATTCATTTATTGCCGGAGAATAACCCTGGTCACTAAATCCGCCAAACGTAATATCGTATTGATAATCTGCTCCGTCGGTCACGTGAATGTCCATGTACAGTAAGGGATCATATTCATTTATTACATTGATCACTGCGGTTAGTTCTTTTGTGTCAAGTTTAGCGTAGTCGCGGTTCAGGTTCAGGTTTTGCGCATTCGTCCTCCAGCCCATGTTTTGAGGTCCACGCTGGTTAGGCCTGTTGTAGGGCGAAGACCGTTCATGACCATCAACATTCAGAATTGGAATGAATAACAGGTTAACGTCATCGAGTAAATTTTTCTTTTCACCAAATGCAATGTCGCGAAGCAGCATCATACCGGCATCTTTACCGTCTATCTCGCCGGCATGTATTCCAGCCTGCACAAAGAGGAGAGGTTTGGCGGAATTGTTCAGTGATGCTGCATCTACATTTTTTTCTTTAGAAGCTATGATCATATAAATTTTTCTGCCTTCAGGACTAGTTCCAATCGGAATCATCGTCAGTAACGGGGAGGCATCTGAAAGTCTCTTCAGCCAGCTCATTGTTTCATCATAAGCAGGAGTTGATGTGAAGTCTGATTTTTCTGCCGGTGTAATCCACGGATTGTCTTTTTTCACAATGAGCAATTCACTTTTTCCTTTCCATTCGATAGCCGGAGGAAGATAGGATTGTGAAATTGCATTTTGAATGACCAAAATGAGAAATGAAATGGTCGTTAAACAAAAGGAGACACAGGATCGCATGAGGAGTATATTACGGGGCAATTTAGTATTTCAATTTCGATTTACAGATTCTATGATTTCATTTGAACTATTGAGTTTTAAATGATGATTAAAATTATAAAAAGATTCACTCATGCAGCCCTGGATGTTCTTTTAACTTCCCTGTACCTGGCAAGATTAATCATCAGGACGCTGGCAAGAATAACAGCAAGGCCGAGAATCTGCACAAAGGTTGTTTTTTCATTGGCGAAGAAAACGCCAAGCAAAACAGCAACCACCGGGTTTACATATGCATAGGTACTGACTTGAGTAGAAGGCCTTACCTGAAGCAGCCAGACATAAGCAGTATAGGCGGCAATTGAACCGAAGAATATAAGATATGCAATGGAAAACCAGGCCTCAGCAGAAATGTGATTCAAGTTTAGCTGCCTCTGCTCTCCGAAGAAAAGGCTTACCAATGTAAATACAACTCCCGCTGCAAACATCTGCCAGCCGACATTTACCGTATTCGAGCCTGCTGACGTTCTGTATTTTGAATATAATGATCCCGTAACCCAGCAAACGGAACCCAGGATAATGAGCATCATCGATAAAAATTCTTTCGTGTAATTTCCCATGAGAAATACATCGCTGATTTTCTCGCTGAATAATAAAAGAACTCCGGTGAAACCAATAAGGAGACCGAAGATGATGGACCTGTTATTGAAATTTAATTTCCACATCGGTCGGTCAAGCAATACAAACCAGATAGGTGCTGCAGATACGATGATTGCCACAAGTCCGCTGGAAATAAACTGTTCCACCCAGATCACAATTCCGGTTCCTCCAAATAACATAAGTATGCCGCTAACAGAGGAATGTTTTATTGCACTGGCGTCTAAAATTCTATCGCCTTTCAGGAGGCTCCATACCAGCATGATCAATCCTGCCGCAAGAAATCGAAAAGCACCTAATAGCATGGGAGGAAATCCTTTCAAGGCAAGAAGTATAAAAAAATATGTTGAGCCCCACACAAGATAGACCGTGGCAAACGATAATATAACAAGGAATGGCGAGACAGTTTTTGTGTTTTGATCGCTCATATAAAAAGTGGGAAATGAGAAAACGAAACTACATAAAACATTTAACCAATTGCTAATTCATTGAAGAAGTATCGGGATTATTTAATTCATCAGCTATTGCAGTGATGGATTCCTTAATATGTGAAATCAGCTTCTTTCTCTCCCTGTATAAACCCGCTTTTAATTTTTCAGGTGTTTTATTCCCGTGGTTCCGGTCTTTAATTTTAGCTGCTGTTCTTGAAAAATGTTTCAGAATTACCAGTCGGTCGTGATACTTACCCAGCAGATTCATCAGTTCTTCGGTGTCGCCCAGGTTATTTTTTTGCGATTTAACCGGATCGATCTTCGAAATGTAACTATACATTTTTAACTGTTTACGAAGCAGATGAAGTGCGGCAGGACTATAGTCATTCGCTGAAAGTAATTCATGAATTCTCACTTCTGCTGATCTGAGAAAAAGTTTAATTTTCTTCCGGTTTAGCCCTGTTATTTTGGCATCTATTTTCCTGGCATTTCTGGTTAGATCAGCTTCGTTCTTTAGCTTATAAAATTTTTTTTGTGCTATTAACCTCTCTGATCTAAGCTGAAATTTGCAGTTGGCCAGGAATTTATTTAAGGGAAATTTTTTAAGATAATTTTCTTCCAGCTGCAGATCTCTTATTTTGCCTGCCTGCCGGAAAATATCTTTAAAGGGCCTGTATGACTTCTTTCTTTTGAATTTTCCTGTGCTGAAATTTAACAGGTGGAATATCGCGTTTAGTTTTTTGATTTCGACCCTTAACCTGTGATAGACTCCGGTCGTAAATTCTCTTTCCGGTTTAGATAGTATTGAAATAATTGTTGTTAGCCTTTTTTTATAATATTTTCTTAGGGCCCTCATGATTGCATGATCAGGAATTGCATGTCGTTTAAACCGGATTAGTCCACATTTTACGCACGAATAATAATTTTACTTGCATATTTTTTATTTACAACCCACAGATACAAGGGGACAAGGGCTGGTGTCATCCTGCCTACCCAGGCAGGAAATATGTATGAAATAATCAATCCTAATCCAAAGATCACAGGCATCATCCAGCTCCTGGCAATATAGGTTTTAACCAGATACCTGTCTTCGAATCCCGAAGAGATTTTGTTTTTCGAAAAAGCCATGTGTCTTACCAGGAGAAAACTGCAAATTCCGGTTATGAAAATATTAATCGTATAGATCAAATATGGTGCATGTAAATGAGGAAAATAGAACTCACTGTACAACGCCGTTGTGAAGGGCATAAGGACGATGGAGAAAAGAAATAAGATATTAAGCCAGATGAGTTTACTGTCGTATCCTGTGAGAAAGCTGAATAACCTGTGATGAACGGTCCAGTAAATTCCAATAATAAAAAAGCTTAGTATGAATCCGAAAAATTTTGGAAGAAGATGAAAAAGTTCCTCCCAGACCCGTTCATCATTGATTTCGGATTCAATGTGTGGGACTTTTATCTCAATTACGAGAAGGGTAATGGCAATGGCAAATACTGCATCGCTGAACAAGATCATCCGTTCCAGTTGAAATTCTTTCTTTAAATTTTTTTCAAGTTTGTTCATACCGGCAGTTGCTTGTTATAAGAAACCTGTGATTTAATTATTCAATCAGGAATGATCTTCGACCTGGTTATCTTTTTCACTGAGTCAAGGTAAAGAGGCAAGGCTGCAGAACCATACCAGGGATAAAGAACGGGATAGAGCAGGTCAGCTTTAATGGCCGGATCCGTTTGAAGTAATTTGTTTGCCTCTTCAAGGTTGGAAACATTGAGCACAAACAGGCCTCTGAAATCATCATTATTTGCATTGAATGGCCCGGCGACAATCAACTGTCTGCTATCTGCCAGTCTGCCGATGTTTTTCATATGCCCTGCAAAGCAGCTGTCAATGAAATTTTTGTCGGTTGTCTTATTCTGACCCGTTTTAAGGATAACGAAAACATAGGATTTCATTCCATACTCATCCGCACCGAGTGATTTGGCCAGGGCTTCGTCATACGAAGAATCATTTTTCTGTCCGTATGCATAAAGTGAATGGATAATAATATACAATGCAAGCAGGAAATTTTTCATTTGAATGGTTTTTAAGATTGATTCTGAGAGGTCAATTAGTATGAAAGAGATTTATTTAAAAAAAGCGCGGATGTTACTTCTTTAGGAAGGCTGAATACATCCAGACTAATTTTTCCTGTTCACGTATATAGTCACTCATCAGCGCATTTGTGCCTTCATCGCCTGCATTGTCTGAGAGTGTAAGCAATTCGCGTTGGTGTACGATGATAATTTCAAGGGAATTGAGAACGGATTGAACACCCTTCTTGCCATCAGAAACATTTTTAACATTTTTAATTCTTGCGGTACTGAGATAATCTTCAAATGTATGGAGCGGAGTCATGCCAAGTGTCAGAATCCGTTCAGCCACTTCATCGATTTTCACCAGGAGGTTTGTATACAGTTCTTCGAATTTCAGGTGCAGCTCAAAAAACTTGTCGCCTTTAATATTCCAGTGAAATCCTCTCGTGTTTTGATAGAAAATCATATAGTCGGCGAGAAGCATATTCAGTTTGTTGGCGAGTTCTATACTTTTATTTTTATCGAGCCCGATTTGATTTTTTGTTGCCATGATCAATGAATTTTTATTTAATCAAAGATACTATTCTTCTGATGATCTGATAGCATGATGCACCAGGATCAGGGCCTAATAATATAAAATGTGGATGGTAAATAAAAGATTATTTTATGATGGAAACAGAACCTTTAAAATCATGCGGGAAATCGAGCATGTCTTTAAGGCTGATGATATAGATATACGTATCATCAGGACAACCATTCCCGGGCCATGGCGATCCGATATCGTTGGACGTATAGGCCGTTTTACCCCAACGGTCAATGATCCTCAGATGGTATTCTTTTATTCCCGTTCCAATACCGGAAAAGAAATCATTGAGTCCGTCTGCATTAGGAGTAAAGGCGTTGGGTACAAAAAATGAAAAATTCTCACCGACATACACATGGTCGGCTGAATTATTCTTACAGCCGTTCTTATCCTGGATAATCAGTTTCACATCAAAGTTGCCGGTATCTTTAAATACATGTGATAGGCTTTTAACGGTCGAAATCTGACCATCGCCGAAGGTCCATTCCCTGGAAATTGCAGTAGGAGAAAGGTCTGTAAACTCGAATTTGGCATTTTCTAAAAATGCGGCTTTGGGATCTACGGTAAATTCTACAGGTGGCAGGGGAAAAACAAGTATACTGTCTTCAATCGTATTTGAACAACTGGTTACAGGATCAATATACGAATAGAGGATTTTATGAATTCCGACAGAGGCATACTTTGGATGAAATACGTTATTGCTGATTCCGTCGCCGCTGTAATCACCACCTGCGGGAGTTGCGGAAATCAAAGGGAATTCATTTGCGTCGATACAGACATCGTCCGGATGGGGAAAATTCAGTATTGGTAACTGATTTACCGATAGAGTTGTTATGATAAGGCTGTCGCAGCCCATTGAGGTTGTAAATGCATCATAATAAATTCCAGGATGATCGTATGAGTTATTGTTAATCGAATAATTTTCACCCTCACAAATCGACACGGGATTATTTAGCTGGTATGACGGATTAACATGCAGAGTTGTATTGACAACAGAATCGCAACCGTTCAGCGTCATTATAGTATCGGAGTAACTTCCTTCAATTGTGTAAACATGATTGCTGATTGTATAATTCTCTCCTTCACAGATAGTCTGGGACTGATTAAAAATACCGGTTGCAAGTACACTTAGATGAGTAATTACGGTTGAATCGCAACCATTCAAATTTGTAAATACATCAGTATAATTACCGGGTGAGGTATATACATGAGAGTTGATTACGTAATGTTCACCATCGCAAATTGAAATATAATTATCAGAATATGATTGAGGTGGTTGGTTGATGGTGAATTGAACAGACTGACTGCATCCGCTGCTGTCTGAAACTGTAAAAGTGTAAATTCCTGCGGAAAGATTACTGGCAATTGGACCATGCTGGATGGGAATTGTATTCCACGAATAGCTCAGCGTTCCCGTACCACCTGTAACGTTTGCAACTGCGCTTCCGTCATTTTCACCGAAGCAGGAAACCTGGGTTGGCGTCACCCGGTTGATCTGAATGGGCTGCCCATTGAAAGAATCATTCACAATTTCACAGTCGCCGCCCAGGGTGTAAACAGCAGAAAATAACCCAGTTCCCAGATTACCGGCTGATATACTTAAAGTGGAATCCGTCTGGCCCACCAGGGCAATTCCATTTTTATACCATTGCCAGGTTCCACCCACTGTATCTGAACCTGAATGTAAGACTACGTCATTGTTGCATACCAGTCCGGTCGTGTGAAGACTCAATGGAACAAACGAAGCGGTAGTATTTAATATCAGGTTGTCGAAATAAAAATACGGGAAACATGGTACTCCATTATATGAAGGTGGAAGGTTGCAAGGAGCACCTAAAATCATGGCAGCTACATTGAAAGTAGGTGTAAAAGTGATACTGATCACTCCCCAGTTACCAACAGGTGTATAGTTGACGCTACCCAACACAACCCAATCGGGTTGTGGCGGACAACCAAACGTGCTTATAGGCATATTCGAGCAAAAAGCACTTCCATAAATTGTAATATCTACCGGGCCATAGAAAATGCTTCCTCCATTGCAGATATCATGATCGCCATCAAAAGGACCAGAAGCTATCTGCATTTGAATAGTATAAGATTGGCCGGCGACCATCGGAGAGAGCAGGCAAGAACCAATATATTCCTGCCATCCCGTTCGAAAGATTGTTGCGACACAGGCATTGCCATTTGGGAAGGGGAGAATTCCAGGAAGGAGATTTGCATTACAGATAAATCCGCAGGTGTTTAAATAATCAGTCGTAGGATTGGTAGCCTGTATCCATCCGACAGAACAATTCATCTGGCTTAATCCGTTTGGGCAACAATTAATTTGTTCAAAAGAAGGGTTCGGTATCAGCGAGGTAACTACATGGCCGGTATCACCTATATGAGTACAGTGGCAGCCGGCAGTATCGTTGAGATCAATCAATCCATTTCCGTCGTCATCAATTCCATTGTCACAGATTTCCTGTCCGGCGGCAGATTCAAAGTATGAAATAAAAAAAACTACAAGAATATATTTGATAATCGTCATGAAGGATTCAAATATGAAAAATTAGAAATTATTATCGGATCTTTTTAGAAATGTACAAAAAGTTTTGGAAGATCAAATAAATTAAATGTCATAATTACAAGACTAAATGAAAAATAGTTGTTAATAAACATAAATGGCGGGTAAGCAGCATCCTGTTATTTTAATAATGTGGATTCTGTACTGCTATTCAGGAATTCTTCAATGACAGGAATTATAAAATCGGTTTCTTTTGTATCGGGTGTGATCGTCGTAATTTCACCGATACATTTTCCGTGTCCACCCGGAATAATGGCAAGCCGGCTGTTGCGAATCAAACGATGCATTTCCAAAGCATGTTCCGGAGTAAGTACATCCTGGTCGCCCGCAACAATCAATGTCGGAGATTTGATTTTTTCTATTTCTTTGTCTGGGATGTCTTTAAATTCCAGCATTCTCTTTGCGCATTTGTCGTGCATGGATTGCAATGCACCGGGATCGGAGTTTACTTTCAGAAAACCATCTTTCAGCTGTTGAGGCATGTCTTTGATGGTGGCATGTTTCATAAATTCCCGGAAGCCGGGAGGAGTTCCGTTTTTCTTAAAGATGGCGGAACATACAATTATTTTACCGGCTATTTCAGGATGCCGGATAGCCAGTTGAAGAGTAGTGGTGGCGCCGTTACTGAAGCCGAAGATATCTGCATTGGTAATATTTAATTTTTTCAGCAAGCCTGCAACATCATCGGCATCCTGTTCAAAAGAGAGATCAGCATTTCTGTCGCTTGTCCTGCCATGTGCCTGCAATTCCACTGCGATGATTTGCCTGTGTAACGAAAGCGCCGGGATGATCCTGCCAAATGAGGTTTGAATGGTTGAACCTCCGCCATGTATCAATACCAGTGGTTTCCCGGTTCCATAAATTTCATAATACATTTTGATTCCGTTGACATCAACATAACCGTTCTTAAATTCGATGGAGTCAGTATTCACAGTAGTATGCTTCGATTCTTTTTTATCATTATGCTAAATAATAAAATATTATTGAATGGAAATAGTGCTGCCGGTCATTTCCGTTTTCGGTAATTTTCGTAATGTTTCGGCGGAAAGTACAATTAACCAGATAAAATATACGCCAATATTAATTCTTTCCCAAATTCCAATCATTGGTGTAGGCTGACCTGTATTAATTGCCGGAGCTTCGATAGCGGTCATTATTCCAAAAATTAAAAGCAAAAGTATGGTAACGATGCTGTATATCCTGAAATATTTTCCGAAAGCAAATGCACCGAAACCCAAAGCAAGTAACATGAGCAGAACAGTTACCATGGACAAGGCAATGTGCATGGTGTCGGAATAATTTCCCCCTCCGGCTGCAATCACTTCGCGCATGTGCATTGGTGCATATCGCCATCCAAGGCTGACTATTCCATTCAATAGTATAAATTTTCCAACCAGTTTCAGATTTTTATTTTGACCTGCGATTTTCAATATGCCGAGTCCAAATGCAATGATTAATATCAGGTATGGAATACAAAGTAATTCCCAAAGTGTCTTTGTAGGTGAGCCAATTGCCGATAATTCACTCACAGTTTGCGTAACAACATCATAACCCTCATATTTAAAAGGCACAAAAATATTTATAACGAAATAATACAGCGAAGATAGTGTTCCGCTCCACAAAAGTATTCTCTCACTAATAAAACTCTCCCGTAACTTTTTTATGTTGTTGTTGTCATAATTCATGACCAGGATACGAAAATAGAACTCTTCTTCTTAAAATTTTCCAAATTTGATAGACGTGATAAGATTAAGGCCAGTAAGCATGTCGCTGTCTGTCTTTGGCAGGTTTACGCCAGGCGCATACCTGTAACTTGCGCCGATATCGAGTCTCATAAATTTCAGCATGTTTATTCCAACAACCACTCCGGGTTCCATCACAAAATAGCTATCCCACGAATAAGCTACCAGGTGCTCATGATAATCATCGTACCAGTCGTCTGGTTCCCAGGTACTGAAAACTGCGCCGCCTCCGCCTATCAGCAATGGAAAGGCCAGATGGACCATCTTCATGGGAAACATCCTGTATTCGAGTTTTAATCCGCCATAACCCCCGTACAGGTAGACATCTGCAGTATCAAGAATTCCACTGTAACTCAGATGTTGTGAGTTTACGATTCCATAACCTGCAAGGCCGATCGAAAATGAATGATTGATAATTACACCGCCGCTCAGGCCACAAAGAAATGCATCTCTATTGTCGATCTGTGTCCATGCAAAGTCAGGAGAAGCCCACCATCCTAATTTACCCGGAGCACCAAAGACTGTCTGCATTTGATCCCCATTCTTTTTCACTGTATCGTTCGTCATTTCGGTCTGTGCATTTATTTTTATTGCCGAAATAAGAATTGCTATTGCAAAAAAATATTTTTTCATGGCCGTTAGCATTAATAATTTATATTCAAATTTAAAATTAGTTCGGAAAATATGTATGAAAAATGATATAGATCATTAATTTAATGTTGTATTTTTTATAACCCAATATTTTACCCCAGGTAAAAACCTGTATTAAATAACATCATCGTGAAAATCGAATCTTACCCGGCCTGGTTCAAATTAACATTGATTTGCTTAAGGTATTCGGAAGGCGACATTCCCATAATCTTTTTGAAATTCCTGTTAAAGGAAGTTTTGGAATTAAATCCGCATTCAAAAGCCAGGTAAAGTAAGGTGAATTTTTGATTCTTGGGATCCTGGGCCAGCCGGTTGAATTCTTCAACACGCTGGAAATTGATATAATCATAGAAATTTTTTTTCGCAACCGAATTGATGACCTGCGAAAGATAATTTGGATGGATATTTAATTTCTGAGCCGTTTCACCGAGCGTCAATTCGGGATTGGTAAACAGGCGTTCTTTATCCATGAGGTCTGTCAGCCTCTTAAATATGAAAAGCATATCACTTTCACTCAGAATTGATCGCTGATATTTTATTTTTTCTGAATTGGAATCTTCATCCGTCTCACTGGAAATCTTCTGATCTGTAATTATTTCTTCTTTTATTTCGGCTTCAGCGACAGCATTCTTTTTCACAGGAGGATGATGTGAAAAAATGTTTGTCTGTCTCATGCCAAAAAGTCCAATGAAAATTATAAAGAGCACCACTGCAATAAATACGGGTTCGTCTTTGCAAAATATGACGAGTATCCAGATGCAGCTTAGACCGATGATCAGGTTACGGAGCCATATTAAATTAATTCTCTCAGTGTTGGAAAACTGATCAGAGATATTTTTACGGTGACGAACAAGTTTTTTCAGGGAGAGCAAAATGTAAGTAATACCTGAAATCATAACCGCAATGCTCATTGGTATCATCAGCCATTCATAGCCCTCGCCTTTATGGTTGTAAACAAAAATCTTATGATCATTGCCGGAGAATAAAAACGGCAGAAGAGGAATGTAAGCGAAAATAAATGGAAGAAAATGTAAAAGAGACGTATTCTTCTTCGGGAGCAGGTCTGTCAAATATGATGTATATAAAAATAGAAATGGGCCGTGAATAAGTGGGAAGGGAATTTCAAGTCCGAGTAATTGTGGAAACTGATTGTATTGCCTGGTTATAAACAAATAAAACAAAATGAGGTGAATGCCGATAAGAAACAACCAGGCCGCAAGGATCTTATCAGCCATGCTTTTTTCTTTTTTACCTGCCAGGGTAATCATCAGGAAAAAGTCGATTATGATACCTGTTAGATATAGCATGTTGTTTATGAAAATTTATCTTGTTCCATTAATCTCAATTTATTTCTGAACATAATTGCCAGTGTTAACATCGACAGTGGAGCAGTTATTACCCATGGAAGACCAAAGAGGAGCAATCTTTCGGAATACACCGGATAGAAATATACAAAAGTGATCAGGGGTGTGGTAAGCGCATTCGCAAAAAATGCATACCTGGTCCATCTTTGAAAACCGTTTTTTTCAATTGCAGGAGTTGCAGTTAACGTTGCAAAACCCATGAAAATATATCCCAGAGCGTCGAAGTCCCAAAACATGGAGTGGGGTGACTGTTCAAGTATGCGTATTGTGTCCAACGTACCATTTATTTTTGCCGGAACAACCGTAAAGAGTTGAACCGCATAATTGGCTGTTACGAAGATGGAGTATAGTATGGTAAAAATCAAGGCGGCGTGACTCCAGAATTTTTTATCCTCAGGAGTAGTGTGATATAACGCAAGCATTTCCAGCAGAAATGGAACGACGATGCAAAGCGATGTCGAATAGATCAGTATTTCATCCCAGGGAAAGGTGATTACGCGAAGCAGTTGCAGCGTCTGCACGATTACAAATGCAATAGTTGCAGAGAATGCTGTCAACCCCGACCAATAACCTGCCTTGTAAATTTTTCTGTAAGATTTAGTATTCATTTTTTAAATTAATTCCCCAAACGAGCCAGAAAATCCAGGTTATGGTTGTGATCGTTACAATGGTTAACGGAAACCAGGAAGCAAGTATAGCACAGACTGTGTAAAGTAAAAAGGCGAAGTAACCGAACATCAGGTTTTGTCGAATGGTCGCATACGCCTTTTCGCTCTTGCTCAACCTGTCTTTAATAACCGCCCGGAGTGAAAGTATCCATCCCATTGCCTGCAGTGCAAGTACCGAATTATACAGTATCACGGCAGGTGCAGGATGGTTTGTCAGAATGTGTTCGCCGATCAGTGCTGTTGGGAAGGGGACGAAGACCACGGTAAGCAATAGGAAACCATTTGCATAAATGAAGGAGTTGGATGTTTTATTTATCAGCCTGAAATTGTTGTGGTGATTCACCCAGGTAATCAGTATGATCGTGAAACTTAAAATGAATGCGGAGATTAATGGAATTGTATGCCCGAGTGCATGCCAGAAATCCCCGGTAGAATTTATTTCAATTCCGGATGGAATTTTTACATCGATGATTAATAACGTTAATGCAATTGCAAATACTCCGTCGCAAAATGTTTCCAGTCTGCTGTTTGGGTTTGTATCCGACATGTGTCCGGGGTTTTAAGAAAAGTTATGATAAAAATCATGAATTGGCTTGATGAGTAGTATTTGGCAGGTAAAAATTTGTCTTTTAATTTGATTCGGGATTTAAAATTAAAGGTCATGAAAGTAACAATTATTGGTGGAAGTTTTGCCGGTTTCACCGCCGCCATACAGTTAAAGAGAAAATTGAAGGAAAATGTCGATATCACTCTGATCGACCGAAATGAGAATTTCCTTTATATCCCTTCATTGATCTGGGTGCCTACCAGCAGGAGGGAAATCAAAGACATAAGTGTTCCGCGCAGGCCTGTTCTGGAAAAATACGGAATTAAATTTGTTCAGACCGTTGCTGAGAAGATTGATCCTAAGAATCAGGAGGTTCATACTAAAGATGGAACTTTCAGTTACGATCATTTGGTGATTGCCACCGGACCAAAGGTAAATTATGATATCGTTCCCGGGCTGCGTGAGCATGGCTTTTACATCGGTACACCCGATAATGCGATGAAGGCCCGTAAAAGACTTAATGATTTCAAAAAAAATCCCGGGCCCATCGTCATTGGTTCCACACAGGAAGCCGGATGCATGGGTGCGGCTTATGAATTCCTGTTTAACATAGAGAAATGGCTGAGAGAGGAAGGCATCCGGAAAAAAGTTGATTTATACTGGATCACACCAGAAACTTACCTGGGACACTTTGGTATTGACGGAATGCCGATGGGAGAGATGATGCTGAAGGGGTTCATGAAGATGTTTAATATCCATTACAGGATTAATACCGGAATAGCAGAAGTGAAATCCGATGAGGTTGTGTTGAGCAACGGTGAGCACATTCCTTCTAAATTCACCATGTTGATGCCTCAGTTTATAGGCGTTGACCTGTTAAAGAATTCACCCGGTCTGGAGGCTGAACCGAATGGTTTCCTCAACGTATTGCCTTCATATAAACATCAGAAGTGGAACAATGTCTGGGTAGCCGGATTAACCGTAAATGTTCCTGCGCCATTTAAACAGGGTGAAGTGCACTTTGCTGTTCCTAAAACAGGTTACCCAAGTGATGAGACAGGTAAAATTGTAGCCGAGAATATTTATCGTACTGTAAAAGGCAATGTTAGTTTAAAGGAAAAGCCGTGGGGAAAAATTCCGGCGCTTTGCATTATGGATGCAGGCAAGAAGGAAGTTCTCATTGTATCTAACCACCTTTTTAAGCCACGGAGTTTTGCAATCATGCTGCCAAATATTTTCTATGATTTCGGAAAAATATTCCTCGAGAAATATTTTTTATGGAAGATCAGAAAGGGATATGCACATCTCCCATAACCGGACACGGATTAAATGGATTCTGTTTACCGCTGTTTGCCTTTTAGCTGCTTCTTTTTCCTGAAATTGTAAATAAAAGATGCAAACTTCTTTGGAGTTGCAAATGCTAAAAACAGAATGAAGTACAGGATCAGGGGAATTATTATGGAAACAAAACAGAGCAGAAATGCAATCAGGGTATAAAATATTGCATATCGGTAAATGACTTTGTAAGTTTTGTAGAAATCCCTCCGGGATTCTTCGATCAGGTGACGTTTGTAAGCATAGGTGCAAATCAGGTCAGCGGCAATTGAAATCAGGAGATAATTAAAGCCGAATATTGATAGGGCTGTCCTTCCTTCTTTGTCGAAGTACCCCGCCAGGATTGCGGTAGGAAAAGGTGTCAGAGTAACTACAAACAATAACAGGCCGTTGATCCACATGAAATTTGTATCCACTTTCTTTATATACTCCAGAGCAACGTGATGATTGATCCAGCAAATGAGTATTGTTATGAATCCAATTACAAAGGCAAGAAACGATTGCCAGTGATGAGCGAGTGTTTTAATCAGGTATTCACCTGAATCCGGATGCAGGGTCGTGATTAATTCCAGTACTAACAATGTAATTGCAATGGCAAAAACGCCGTCGCTGAAAGCCTCGATTCGTGTAGTTTCTTTAAAGGTGCTTTTATTTCTGATGTCTTCCATGGGCCGGTTAAAACAGCATAATATAATATATCCGGAAAATTTTACGGCTAATTAACTAAAAGAACTATTAATGAACAATTTTCTTTGGGCCTTTCCGGATTTGACGGATAGTAATAAAAGCCACAATCAGAAAAGGTAACGTCGAAATCAGGATTTTGAATTTCAGGCTGATCAGACCAATCGCAAACATAAATACAAATAAGATTCCGATGGCTGCAATTCCAAGATATGTCAGCGCTTTCCCGGGAATTTCCTGGAAGAGTGAAAAAAACAGGGAAAATTGACCGGCCAGTGGAAGAAGCGTAAACGGATGAATTACAGAAGCGGGATCTGAAAATATTTTTGAAAGTATCTCCCCTTCTGCCTGAAAAAGAAAGGAGCTGTTGTTTGTTCCCCATTCAAGGTATCCGATTAACGAGAAGAGGATTAATAAAATATTAAGAAACTTTCTTTTCATTGCCAGTAATAATGATCATTAATTCAGAGAAGAATCAATCCTTACCACTGACAATAATACTAAAAAAAGATACCTAGCATCCGCCGCCGCCGAAATTAAATTCAAAGTCCTGCTTTACCTTTTTACCGGCTGAATTCTCCGCTGCTTTCCATTTTGGCATTTTATAAAAGGTTTGGATTAAAAAATCATCAATATCGGTATTGCCGGTCGACTTTTTCATTTGTACGTTTTCAATATTACCATCTTCATTCACCGTAAAATTTAATGATCCTTCCTGGAATTCCGCCGGCGTTTCTTCTGCAATTTTTTTCATTGCATTTACCTCGAGGTATTTCATTAATTGCGTATGTCCGCCGGGAAATTGCGCTTCGACTTCAGGAATAATAGTCACAGAAAAATATACCCTGCCGTCTTCAGTAATATTTGTGGCGGAGTTTTTATATTTATATTTCACATCGATCAAAATGTCGGTTCCCAGGTCGGCCGTCGTAATAATATTTTTTTGTCCGGGACTCAGCATAGCGTTGTTTCCTTTAGCTGTTACTTTTTTGCCATTACTTGTTACCTGGATTTCAGTTGAAACATAGTTTTTTATCCAGTTGACAGGATAACCCGGACTGATTTCATTCAGATACCTTGCATCATAAAGTTTGCCTTTTTTTACCGACCGTATATATGAGCCCTTCACTTCGTAATTGAGATTCCTGGAGTAATTACTCTCGGGCAGATTCTCGTTTACATACCATTTTTTAATATAGGTGCTTTCCTGCGGGAATGCAGTATGTATGGTCGCCAGTATGATGACAACAGATAGGAATATATTTTTCATTTTTTTATCTATTAGAAGAATGGGCCAAATGTAAATCTAATTGGAGAAGAAACTTGTTAGTCAGCGGTTATTAACTTGTTATTGACCTGTTAATCTATTCCGGAAAGCGTGAAAGAATAGTTACTTTTGCGGAATAATCATGAAGCCGGACCGCACCCGTATTTTTATTCTGATTTCTTCCTTAGCCTTGCTTGTAGTGCTTGTCATTCAGGTGAAATGGATATTCGAGACTGCGAAAATCAAGGAAGATATTTTCAATGAGAAGGCTAACATGGTACTTTCCAAAACCGCCGAAGCAATCAGCGCCGATACCATGATGTGTAAAAGCATGGAGGCCTGCGTCGGTAAGAATGAGATACATGTTACCGATTCTCTTTTTAACAGCTACATGAATTATTACAATTTTCACATCGATTATTCCTTCGATGTGAAATCGTCAGACTCCAGTACACATTTAAGCGAGAGCGGATTGAAAAACAACGTCTATAAAAAGAGGCTTGAGGAGGAGGCAACAAAGAATGGACTTGAGTTAAACCTGTTTCTGCCGGAGAAGAAAGAGTTCATTCGGAAAGAAATGGGAACCATGTTTATTACCTCTGTTATACTTATCCTCGTAGTCCTGCTTATGTTTTGGCGAACAATCATGCTCCTGTTGAAGGAGAAGAGAATTTCAGAACATACGACTGACTTTTTGAATAACATGACTCATGAATTTAAAACCCCGCTTACAAACATCGCACTCGCGGGTAAAATGATTGCGAAGGAGACGACGATCAGGCAGGAAGACAGGATCAGGCATTATTCGGGTATTATACTCGAGGAAAATGAAAAGCTCAGACTGCAGGTTGAACAGGTGTTGAGTATGACGGCGCTTGAAAGGGGTGAGATTCCGGTAAGGAAGGAAGAACTGGATGTTCATGACTTAATCAGGGACTCGTTGAAATTTATCTCCATACAGATTGAGAGCAGACAGGGGGAAATTGTCCTGGATCTGCATGCAGATAAGTGTATAATCATAGGGGACCGTACCCATTTAATAAACGCTTTGTGTAATCTGATCGACAATGCAATTAAATATTCATCCGGAAAACCCGAGTTGAAAATTCAGACCGAAAATTCCGATCGGGATATACTCATCAAAATTTCGGACAAGGGTATTGGAATTGAAAAGGAGCATCAGAAGCATGTCTTCGATAAGTTCTTCAGAGTGCCGACGGGAAACGTGCATGATGTAAAAGGTTTCGGCCTGGGGCTTGCCTACGTGAAAAAGATCGTGGAAATGCATAATGGCACTATCCATCTGCAGAGTGAAACTGGCAAAGGTTCGACAGCCGGATCTCAACTTCATAGCGGAACTACTTTTATAATTTCTCTGCCTTATGTCTAGAAGCCGTTCCCGGATATTACTTGTAGAGGATGATTCAAATCTTGGAGTTCTTCTCGTGGACTATCTCGAGTCAGAAGGTTTTGAAATAAAACTCTGCAAGGATGGCGCAGCGGCATTGCAGGTTTTTCAGCCTGGAGCTTATGATTTGTGCCTGCTGGATATCATGCTTCCGAAGGTCGATGGTTTTTCGGTTGCCGAAGAAATCAGGACAACGGATAAGAAAGTACCGATCATTTTTATCACCGCAAAATCACTTAAAGAGGATAAACTCAGAGGCTATGGTCTGGGAGCAGACGACTATATTACCAAGCCATTTGACGAAGAAGAATTGCTCTGGAAAATAAGGGCAGTCATCCGTCGGGTACCTGAAAATCAAAGCGTGGAAAGAAGCGGAATTGTTTCCATCGGCAAATATACTTTCAACCACGGGAATCAGTCGCTCACCATTGGCGATGTGACAAGAAGGATAACGGAAAGAGAAAGCGATATCCTAAATTATTTGTCCATGCACAGGAACAACATTGTGAAAAGGGAAGAAATGCTAAAGGCGCTCTGGGGCGAGAACGATTATTTTCTGGGCCGGAGCCTCGATGTATTCATCACCAAGATCAGAAAATATTTAAAGGACGATCCGGATTTAAGCATTGAAAATGTTTTTAAAGTTGGTTTTATTTTAAATGTTCCCGGCAATTGAACCGGAACAGGTTATTTTTTGCATCGAAGACAAATCCGATCTATATGGAAATATCTTCCGCATTGCCTTCGATTGCCTTTATAACGATACTGTCATTCATTGCTTAATTTTAGCCCTGATTCCTTCTTCTTCGCGAGTTCTTGGTTTTCCTGTTGCATTTGGCAAACCTTTACCGGTAGTGATAAGACTGTGCAAGCTATTGTTTATGTAATTGGTCCAGCCGGCTTTACAGATTTCAAAACATTCATATTCGGGGACCAGGCCATGATGTGTGACGTGTATATGTGTTTTATTATTCTTTTCAGTGATATCAAAACTTATTGTCGTTCCGGTCCACTCACTGTTATCTTTTGTAAATGAGAAATAGTTTTTCACAACATACCAGACTACTTTCCTGTTCGGAACAACTTCAATCAGTCTTATTGTGCATCGGTGAATATCTTCATAATGATAAATAAACTCATCGTTTAGTTTTTCAGTATTCCCTTCAATTTCTTCCGACCACCATCCACGAACATTATTAATTGCTTTGAAAGCCACTTCCGGTGACTGATCTACTATAATCGTTGTGTTAAAGTCAGGTGTTTCCATTTTGATTTATTTATTATTTTCAATTGTTCAACCGGATAACGGAAAATATTATTATGAATCGGGGAAAAGTTGTTTGGCTCTCTTTTCCATTTCATCGGCAATCACTTTCCCGTCTGCACCCTGTTGTCTTAATTTCTCGCGGATGTTTTCATGACTTTTTTTGTCACGATCCTGGCTGAGTTTGAAAACGTGATTTATATCATTCACTTCGATTTCAAATGCAACAATTGCCTTAATTAATTTCTGAGTGTACTCGGGAGAGAGATTGTCATATATGGTGGTTGACTGCATATTGTAATTTTCAAAATGCAGGGAAGTTTTTCTTAAGACAGAGATCAATGCATCATCATCAAGCAGGCGAATGGTTCCTTTTACAAATACACTCATATAATTCCACGTTGATGCCTGGTGAGGATTACTGTACCATGTGGCGCTTACATAGGTGTGATTACCCGAAAATACGACAAGCACATTATGATTTTTTAAAAAAGCTTTGTGATGATCGGTGTTTTTCATGATATGTCCCCGCAATATTTTCTTGCCGTCCTGTTCTTCGATAAATACCGGCACCTGGGTGGCAACCGGTTTATTTTCCTCATCACAACCCGATAGATAGGCGAAAGGATGTTTGTCGATAAACTCCTTAATGACTTTTTCGTCCTGTTCCTTGTAGTAGGGGAGGTCGTACATATGATTTGCGTGGTTGTGATTATTTTTTCAAAAATAGAAAACTATTTTGAATTTATGGTTTCATCATTTCTGATGACGCTCTTCGAAGACGATCTCGTACTTTATTCCGCCAGGGTCTTTGAAAAAAAGAGCGTAATACTTTTCTCCGTGTTGCGGATAATATTGGGGTGGATTCACAATGGTCGCTCCCGTTTCTTTTATACTTTGATACAACCTGTCAACTTCTTCGATGGAAGAAGCCTTAAATGCAAGGTGGTGAAGTGCTCCTGGTTTTCTTCGGTGAATGGTTTCATTCAAAAATTCTTTTCGGGGAGAGTTAATTCCAAAGATCAGATTGGAATGGAAGTATTCTATAACTTCAAAGTCATGAGATTCTACTTTGCCTTTAGACTTACGGCTAAGGTCAAATCCCAGTATAGGCATCAGTCTGTCGTAAAAGGATTCGGCGATTTCGAGGTTTTTAACTGTTACCTGAATATGATCGATCATTGGTTCCATAAATCAAATATATCTCAATATTATTCAGAAAATGGAATGACTGTTATTTTTCTGTTCCCTTAAAATTCGTAAAATCATTTCCATCATAGCGGTAGACACCGGTTGCCGTACCAAACCAGATATTTCCAAGCCTGTCTTCGATTGTCCCGAATACCTGGTAGTTGAAGGGATTGGGAGCATCCTTTTTCGTTATAATTTCTGTAAAGGAATTTCCGACGTACTTTGACAAGCTCATGCCCGGCCCTCCTTCCTTACTGCTGCTTATCCAGATGTTTCCGGATTTATCTTCTAAAAGATAGCAGGGAGCCACTGTTTTTATTTAAAATGAAATATGAATGGGAATACAAATGTAACGATGATTGTCCAGGCAACATAGACGGGAAGGAATCCTGATATTGAATTTTCCACACCTTTCAGATCAGATTTTCCGGATACGTTTCTGATTAAATGGTACGATACTAATAACAGGTTGATCAGAATAAGGACGTTTCCTCCGAGGACAGCAAGCCTGTTCGGTGTAATTCCCCATTCAGCAATCCTGAAGAGAATGGCTGAAAGCGCAATACTGTTTACAATGATGGTTACAACCGACAAAGCAAGAAGGATGATGCTGTCAGTTTTGTTTTTCTTTTTCGATGTCTCGGAGATGGAAAAAAATATTATTGCCATCACTCCAATCAAAAGAAGGTTGAAGATGAGGAGAAACTCCCTGTCGTTGTATGGGTCCTTTCCCGAATAGATTATGGCAACCAGGTATGCCACGAGTGTGATAAGCACAAGCGGACTGAAGATTTTAGCTATTACAGGTGATACTTTGTTAACGAGCTGGGGATTTGATTGTGTGATGTAAGTGCCAAATACGGGGGCTGCGGCTAATCCGAAAATGACTATGTTTTCGAAGTAAAATTTCTCTATGTTAAACCCTATCATGGAAAAGAGTCCGATGGTAATTCCTGTAAGTATACCTCCTGAAATCAGAATCAGCGTTGTCATGATAACCAGCTCGCCGTTATATCTCAGAAAATCGAGGCGATGCCGGTAGTCGTTAGGAAATTCGCCAATAAATGTGAAGCCTAAAATGGACCATTGCAACAGCACCAGGTGAATGCAGGAGAGGATAAGCGTGTTGCTGTCTTTATTATCAGGGAAGAAGTTTATAAACATTAGTGAAATCAAAAATATGATGCCAATCATTATGGTCTTTTTCGTCGAGAGGTTTCTTTGTGAGATAAAGTACGCTGACAACATGGGAAATACAATAAACCCTATGTTCCGCTGATAAAAATATTCTTCATTGATATTGAAGATAGCCGGTATCTTTGCTATCAGACCTGCGATGAGTGAAATAATAATAACGTATGTCATTTCCGCTTTGCTACCCCACGATATTTCAGAGCTCTCGTAGTTTAGTCTTTCATTCCAGTATTCCGCTACCTTATAATCTTTCAATTCCGGATAAATGGAATTAAACTCGGTTTTAAAAACAAGCTTATTTTCCCTGTACAACTTCTCAAGCTGCCTGGGAGCATCAATGTTTGCAAGAATGTCTTGTCTGGTCATGTGCATGAATTTTAGGCTGATTTAGTCTGGATTTTTTTTGTTAATATAGATCTGAAAGTACTTTGTAACGCAAAGTAAAAGATAATGTTTGAATTTTACAAGAAAAAAATTTATGGAGTAGAAAAGGGTAGGGTGCAGGACAAATTATGCGGACGAGCCGGATTAATTGCATGATTTCTATTTAACAAAAAAACTCATAAGCTTAAAAAATATTGTTTAAGCCTATGAGTTATAGTAAAATCTCTCAATAAATTAATTTTCCGCCGGCTCGGGTACGATTCGAAGGTATGGCTTGACAGTCTTCCAGCCATTTGGAAATTTTTCTTTTGCTTCTGCATCGGTTACCGAAGTAACGATAATCACATCTTCACCTTTTTTCCAGTTCACCGGTGTAGCTACTTTATGTTTTGCTGTCAGCTGCATGGAATCGAGTACACGAAGAATTTCATTAAAGTTACGTCCTGTCGTCATCGGATATGTCAGATGCAATTTGATTTTTTTATCAGGCCCGATAATGAAAACGGAACGCACCGTCTGGTTCGTTGCTGCTGTTCTGCCCTCAGAAGTACCGGGTTCTTCTGCCGGAAGCATGTCGTACAATTTTGAAATTGCAAGGGTAGGATCACCAATCATCGGGTAATTCACGGCGTATCCTTGTGTTTCTTCGATGTCTTTTTCCCACTTGCGGTGGCTCTCAACAGGATCAACGCTAAGACCGATCACTTTGCAGTTTCGTTTCTTAAACTCCGGTTCAAGTTTCGCCATGTAACCCAATTCTGTAGTGCATACCGGGGTAAAATCTTTAGGATGTGAAAAAAGAATGGCCCAGCCATTTCCAATCCAATCGTGAAATTTGATATTTCCATGTGTCGTTTCCGCCTGGAAATCTGGTGCGATGTCGCCTAATCTGATGCTCATAGTAAGAGATTTTAAGTTTTATTAATGATAATGATACAAATATAATATTCTGGCTGATTTATAAAAATATTTAATAATAAATTCTAATGGGAGACAAATTTTAACCCGACTATGGATCCAATAAGTGTTACCAAAAAAAATATTCGCCAGAAATTTGCCGGTTCCGAAAAAACAAAAACTCCGATAAGCACGGTACCCACGGCGCCAACTCCTGTCCAAACCGCATAGGCTGTTCCAATGGGCAGCGTCTGAGTTGCTTTAATCAATAATAGCATGCTGATGGCCAGGCAGACTATGAACAAGGAATACCATCCATATGAATCGTTTCCTGTCGCCATTTTCGCTTTGCCTAAGCAAAAAGCGAAGGCAACTTCAAATAGCCCAGCTATAATTAATATCAACCAGTTCATTGCAGTAATTTAACTCTTGTTATTTTTTCTTCTTCGATGATTTCGCTTTCTTATTGAATTCGAGTGCCAGCTTTACCCAATATTCCAGTTGAGCCTTTGATCTTAAAACATCTATATCCACAAATACAAAACCCTTCATGACTTTGCCGGTAAAATCCATGGGGTGGCATCCTTCTCTCTCCATCGCCTCGTCGTATTTTTCAGGATCCAGTCGTACCATGAGTCGTTCTGATTCCACTCCAATACACATCTTATCATTGACCATGAAACAAAGTCCTCCGAACATTTTTTTCTCCTCGACTTTTTTATGAGTACGGGCAATTATTTCCCTTGTTCGGTCCGCTAATTTTTCATTGTATGGCATTTGATATTTTTACTGAATGAAAATAAATTTGTCAGATACAGAATTATTCAGGTTAATTGACGCTCAGCGCACAACATACTGACTCATCACTTCTTTCAGTGCTGTCTTGAAAGAATTCACCGACCGTTTTACATCGTCTTCCGTAGTGGCCCATGAACAAACGCTTATCCTGATAACTCTTTTACCCTGCCAGGCAGCACCACCCACCCAACATTCCCTCAGATCCTGAATCCTGGCAATTGTCAAGTCTGTTATCTCATCTGATTCACAGCAAACTAAAACCTGGTTAAAAACGACGTCGTTTAATACTTTAAAACCGGGAATCGATTTCAATTCATCAGCGAACTGAACAGCCCGCAGATGCATGTTATAAACCAATTCGCTGATTTGTTTTTTCCCGAGGTATTTCAGGATTGCCCATAGTTCTATAGCCCTGGCCCGCTGCGACATGTCAGGCGTAAAATACATGCCATCCCTGTCCTTTCCCTGTACAATATAGCTTCCTTCCATATGTAATGCTGATGTAATCGCTTCTTTGTCCCTGCATAAGACTATTCCGCAATCGTAAGGTGTATTTAAGGTCTTATGTCCATCTACAGCCCATGAATTTGCATGTTCAATTCCCCGGGTCAGGTGACTGAGTTTATCTGAAACTGCGGCCCATAATCCGAAGGCGCCATCTATGTGAATCCATGCATTTGAATTTTTTATTCTCTCCCAAATTTTATCAAACGGATCGAAAGATCCGCCATTTACATTTCCTGCCTGAAGCACCAGAATGGTATGTTCATCGAGGGGCGGAATTAATTCAGTGATCATCCTTCCCTGTTCATCAACATCAACCCATTCGATATTTTTCTTTCCAAATCCAAGCATTGCTATTGCTTTTGTAACCGTCGAATGGGCATGGCTGCCTGTAACGATCCTGACTTTAGGTGCGTCAGCAAGTCCGCGTTCATTCACATCCCAACCCATTCTTTTCAGTAGCCGGTATCTTGCTGCGGCGAGACCGCAAAAAGTCGCAGCCGATGTTCCGGTAACAAATCCGGCTACTGTGCTTTCGGGCAGACCGAAAATATTTTTCAGCCAACCTTCGACTACCATTTCCAGTTTTGCAGTGATGGGAGCCGTTACCTGCATTGCTCCCGTCTGATCCCAATAGGTTGCGAGGTTCTTGGCCGCCAGTCCGACCGGCAGAGCGCTTCCTATTACGAAGCCGAAATATCGTCCGCCTAATCTTGCCACTGTTGCCGGCGAACCATATTTATTTAACATGTCTATGACGTCTGCAGCTGCAGTTCCTTCATTTGGAAATTCTTCTTCAAAGTTTTTCAAAGATAATAAGGCTTGTTCGGTCGGATAGATATTTCTTTCAAAAACACTATCCAGGTATTCATAGGCATATGTTTGCGCCCTGTCAAAAATTTTCTTTTCCCTGATTTCATTGAACATTTTGTCCTGAAGAGATTCTTCTTTTTTCATTTTGAGTTATTAATTGTTGAGCCGAATTATTTTAAAATTTGGAAATTGTCTCGCCGGCAAATTTAGTTTCATTATTAACTCCACCTGTCTCCATTTTTTCTCACATAATTGCTCCATACATATCGCCATGGAATTACAAGGGGAACAATAATGCCCATCAGGCAGTTTTGCGCTGTCTCAAGATTATCCGCATCCATTTGATTGGTTTTCCATAAAGGCAATGCAACAGCAATGAGCCA
This sequence comes from uncultured Flavobacteriales bacterium, assembly GCA_964595205.1. Lineage (GTDB taxonomy): Bacteria > Bacteroidota > Bacteroidia > AKYH767-A > 2013-40CM-41-45 > JADKIH01. The sequence continues at coordinate 238,491 of CAZQOQ010000037.1, forward strand.
GATGCATTTCCAGCTCAATTCAAACAAAAGCACAGGCAGCATTGCCAGTGGATATCGGATTCCCCAGGCAGCCATGATTGCAAGTGCTCCAAGCAGACTGCATCCGACGCCATGCCAGAGCGACCAGGGGGTAGGATGGTTGATAATCTGAGGCCAAATTGTAAATGCCAGGCCCACGGCCATGAGTAAGTAAAGTGCTCTCAGCAGATACAGGCGAAACGTTGTGACGTCTTTCATGCAATTTTTTAAAAATGATTTCCGGAAATTACATTTTTTTATCATCCACAGGATAGTTACCGGATCTTTCAATGCCAGGGGCAGTAATTAAATTTTTGGCTCCCATAATTCGATTTTATTCCCCTCGTTGTCCATAATATGGATAAACTTTCCGAAGTCATAGGTGGCTATACTGTCCAGAATGGTCACTCCGTTTTCTTTCAGCTTGTTTACAAGTCCTTCGATGTTCTGAACCTGGTAGTTGATCATAAAATCCTTTTTACTGGGAGAAAAATATTCATCTCCTTTCCTGAAAGGCTTCCATTGGAGAGAGTTAATCTCATCCGGCCGGTGAATGTTCCTGGATTCAAAACTTGCAGATCCCCAATCGTTAATTTCAATGCCTAAATTTTTATAATACCATTCTTTTGTCTCTTTAAGATTTTCCGCAAGAAAGAAAATACCTCCAATTCCGGTAACTTTTGTCTCTGGTTCGTTTATAGGGGCTGCCCCGCCTGGTTTACTGGTTTGTTCTTCCATTTTTTTATGAATTATTTGTTGTTTTCCTTTTTAATATGAGCGAACTTATCAGTGTTACGATTAAGCCTACTGGTAAGATTTCCGCATAGGTCATTATTGCATTAAAGAAGGGATTCTTATATAGCCTGGCAAAATTTGCCATTTCTTTTGTTTTCTCATCGATCTCAATCTGACTGGCTCCGCCTGATCTCAACTCTTCCAGCATTTGTGCTGAATATTTTTCTGCAAATTCCGGTATGAAATAAAAGTAATCGATTAACCATGCAATTACATAAATTGTGGAAGCAACCAGGACTATCATGAATCCGATCTTAAATGCTTTTCCAAAACTTATGACGCCTTCATTGTATTTATCCCTGTAATTCCTGATGCCAACAAATACCAGGGAAAAGGAAATGAGCATTGAAGCATACCCGATGAGCATGCTGGTGTTATAGTCAACGTTTCCTTCACAGTGGCTCACATAGTTGACGGTAAACAACATGATGGTTGAAACAACAATGCCTGCAATCAGGCCGTAGATGATAATATTTTTTTTCATTTTGTTTTTTTGGCAAATGTGTAGATCATACACGCATTTCAATCATACTTTCGGCTATTTTTCAAAAATTTGCCTTTTTTCATACTAAAGTATGAATTATCAGGGGATCAGATTCTTCCTTTTTGCCATTTCGACGGCCTGGGTACGCCTGCTGACATTTAATTTTGCATAGAGATTTTGGTTATGTGTTTTTACAGTGCTGATTGAAACATAAATTTTCTCGGCAATTTCCATATTGCTGTATCCCTGGGCCAAAAGGTTTAGAATCTCCAGTTCCCGATTGCTTATTTGCAGTTGCGAGATAAGATCACTGTTCAATATGAAATCTTTTTGCCGGCCGGGTCGGTTTCCGTTCAGTGAAACTGGTATTTCCTTTTCAATCACTACGGTTTTGATCATTGGCCGGGAGAGTTTTTGAGCGAACCAGATTCCGAGTGCTGTGAAAATAAAGGCAATAAATCCAACGTAAATTGCAAACGAATGGCTGAATAGGATGAAACGAAGTTCAAGCCATCTTAAGAGGAAAAGGAGTAAGGCAAGGCAAATACTGTAAATGATTATGGATTGATACTTTCGCGGATGAGTTTTATTATGAGCCATTAAACAGGTTTTCATGTTCTTGTTCTGCATAATATTATTAATCATCTGCCTTTATTTTCTATTGAAAAATATTTGCTGTCATACTTGTTTTTCTAAAATATTCTTCAATGTAGATAAACTTGTGTTCATGTCCTTAGCAACTGATTTTTCCATCATTGGGATAAAAATGTTAAACGGATATTTCAATATTCCTTCATTACTCCAATACACATTAGTTTTATCTTCAGCCAATGCAACGGTTTCCATGATTACCCGAGCAGTAGCTTTAAGAGGCTTAACAAAGCGTATTTCTGTCTCGATCATTTTACCTTCAATGATGTTTATGATTTCTTTTTCTCCGACACCGGCATCCTTATCGCCACTCCAGGAGTAGATATAGCCAACCGTGCCATCAGTCCCTTTAAATTCTCTCTTCCTGTCGGGCCCTGCCATTGCATGTTTATTGAATGTATCCTGATTTTTGAGGAGTCGTATGTAATCAAATACTTTGACAAGGGGTGCATGAATAATAATTTCCTGTTTCACATAGTGTTTTTTTCTCATGAACAATGCAACTATCAGTAAGAGGATAATGAAACAGGCAATTACCTGCAGGATTGTAATTATTATATTCATTAATAAGTATTAAACCGATTGCAAATTAAAATAATTAATCAAAATATTTTTCAAATTAACAAAGTTGTGCTTTTATTTCAGTTTTTGAGGTTTTGCTGATTTTAAATCAGCAAAATCAGGACGGCTATAAACAATAGAAGTCCCGGCGAGCAGAACGAAGTCGCTAAGGCGATACTTTAATCAGAAAGTTTATAAATAATTTCCTCTATTTCAGTCTGACGGGCATTGGCAAACCCCTTATCTTTTCCGATTCTCTTGAAGCCGCATTTTTCCAGGACTTTTTGCGAACCGTAATTGTCGTATGCTGTGCGTCCATATAACGGTCTGGTTTGCTCAATCATTAAAAATTTCGTCAGGGCATTTGTGGCTATTCCGCGGCCCCAATATTTTCTGTCAATCCAATAAGTGATCTCTGCATCAGATTCAATAACATATTTGGCAATACTTCCTGCGATCTCGTTATTCGCTAATATCGTCCACATATTTATTGCCGGGTCTGATAAGTGTTTGGAATATTTCTCTATGTATGCTGCCTTATCGTTTGGGTCTTTGGATGTAAACGCTGCCAGATAATTGGCCTCTTTATCGAGCTGAAATTTGAAGAGAGTTTCCAGGTCTTCAATGACCGTTTTTATAAGTGTAATATTTTGAGTTGCCATGCTTTTGTGCTCCGGAATTACTTAAAGGCAGAGAAAATTCTTTTTGAGGGATATAATACATTTTGCTAAAATATTTTTTTGCATCAATGGGAAACAAAAAAGCTATCTCCGTGCTATTCGGTCCCGGAATTAATTTTTTGAATAATTTATTTTTTTTCATTTCTGCATTATAAATGTAAGGACAAAAATATCTTATTAATATTTTTTATATGCGTTGGTGACTATTTTAATTCATGAAAAAGCAGACGATTTGGGCATCAGAGTGTTAATTGTCCTTTCCGGTAACCAAACCACGCAGCTGCAGCAAGCAGAATAGAAGATAACAGGCAAAATATTCCGACCACCATTCCCTGAGAACTTCTCTCATAATATGTTTTTCCTTCCTTATCAATGTAACATAATGATTGATTAATGTTTTTCTTACTTTCTTTTTTTGAATAGTAAATAGTTACCGTATCTCCGGGCTTGAGCTCGTCAATTGCACAGATCTTTGGTTTAAAATCCATAAAATCTTTTCCATTAAAAATTTCGAATGGAAGATCATAAGAATCGATTTGAATATATTTGTATTTTTCATAGTCTCTCAACGGCCATTCCTTGTATTTTTTTTCCAGGAAGGTTATAGCCCCCGTTGAACTGATAAGCTCGTTTTTATTTAGTGAATTTTTGTAGATAATACCTATGGAAATTGTGAAAATAATAATACATGCAAACAAAACAGATCGAAAGCTTCGTGTATCAAAGTGCATCAATGAGGGATCTTAAGCAAAATGCATTTTAATAATGCATGGTTGAATTATTAATATATAAATTTCTGGAGGTAATGTACTTTTAAATTGTAAAATTCAATGACAATCACTTTACTTCAGCCCTTAAAATCATTTCCATCTTTTTCCCCTTGGCAAGTTCATCAACCAGTTTGTCCAGATACCTTGCCTGTCTGGTTAAAGGGTTTCTGATATCTTCAATTCGGTAGCCGTATATCACTCCCGTTATAAGATGGGCATTAGGGTTTAATTTTGCTTTTTTGAAGGATAACTCAGTTTAATTAATTTGATCACTTTTTTGTCTTCCTGGGTTTTGAACTTTTTTTGAAAGCTTCTTCGTATTTCTCAATCCAGTCTTTCACGCTGATCTTTTTCATCAATTCACCAATGAGCTTATAGGGAATTTCATCCAATTTTTTAAAACGTACACAGCTTTTTCCCATATCGAGTTTTTGTTTGCTGTGTTTTGGATACTCTGCCTGGAACCATTTCAACAGTTTAGGATCAGCATAAATGCCCATGTGATAGAAGTTAATGGATCCTTTTTGCGAAGCAATGCCGGCAAAGGGTAGTGGCTCGCTTGGTTTGCAGTGGTATCCGGCGGGATAAATTTTGTGTGGAACTACATATCCCAGACCTCCATAACTTATTGCCGGTTCAAAGCCTTTTGGAAGATTTTTTACAATGACTTCATGTAGTTTGTTGAATGGAATTATTCTATCTGCAGGTAGATTGGTTAGAATTTCCTGTACTGTATTTCCTTCTGCTTTCATGTTATTGATTTTACTGTTTTATAAGTGTCTGAAATATAAAAATAATAATTCATTGAACGAAAATACAATGTATTGCCTGATACAGACAGATTAAAATCGCCTCTATTAAATCAAATTATCCCGGTTTCTATTCGCACAAATACCAGTCATAGATCAATTGCACCTTATTGGGCTGTTTCATATTCCAGGCCGTTATTACAACGATTAGATTTTCTTCCCGGTTAACGATTATATTTTGTCCTCCGGCACCTCTTGCTAAAAAGATATTTGTTTTTTTATCATTCTGCGAAACAGGATTGGACCACCAAAAATATCCATAATCATATTGTTTATATGCGCCATTCAATCCAACACCTGTTACGATCGATGAAGTTGCGGTCTGAATGTAATTTTCGGGAACAACCTGCTGATTCTTCCATTTGCCATTTTGCAGATAGAGTTGTCCAATCTTTGCCATGTCTCTCGAAGTAAGTGAAATGAGCGCCAATCCATTATTTTGGGGTCCGTCATTACCCTGCCAGAACCAATAGTTTGCGATTTCCAAAGGCTTAAACAAATATTGGATGGCAAATGAATCTACCGGCATTTTGGATGCGTATTGAATTATAGCCGAGATCAGTGTGGGTGCGGCATTGCTGTAGACAAATTTAGTTCCCGGTGCGGTATCCATTGGCATCTCAATAATTTTCTTAATCCAATCACCTTTCTCGCTGATTATTTTTCGCCAGTTGTTTTCGGGATCTTCCCAGGCTCCTTCGTTCCATTTAAGACCGTGCCGTTGCGTGAGGAGATCGCTGATTTTTATTTTTCGTTTCAGGCTGTCATCAAACTTGTATTGAGAAAAATAATTTTTAATGGGATCATTTTCACTTTTTATAAATTGCTGTTGTATTGCACAGCCAACTAATGTAGAAATGACACTTTTGGTAGCTGATTGCAATTGATGAAGTGAATCTTTCGTCCAGCCATTGTAGTAGTTTTCAAATACGACTTTGCCGTTTTTAATGATGAGTAAACTATGAACCTCTCCGAATTCATTTTTTGTAATGGCACTGTCAGCCGAAAGGGCTTTTCTAAAAAGTATTTCGTCAGAATATTTTTCCTGAAAATTAATTTGAGAGGTTACATTACCTGCCATGAAAAAGGAAGCGGCTATTAATAAATACCTAATCATTCTACTATCAATCTTCAATTTGTATAATTGCTTGGCAGATTCCGATTAATCATCGTCAAGTATTTTCCAAATTTTAAGTGGATTATTGCTTTCATATAAATTCAATAAGTTTCATATATGCGCTAATTTAATCCGAAGTTATTAATATCCATGCATAGGGAATGAATTAAGAATATAGGTTTTGTTATCTCCCTTCTAACACATAATTCAGTTCAGATACACCACAAGAGAATGAATGTGAATTCATCAGGTTTAGTTTTATTTTGTTTTTTATGCCCGTAAACAAGGGAATGCCCTGACCAAGAATGATCGGGTTAACGAATAACCAGTATCCGTCAATCAGGTTCAATTGAATGAGTGAATGTGTCGCAGTCGGGCTTCCGAAAAGCAGAATGTCTTCACCCGGTTGTTGTTTTATTTCATTGATTCTATCGGAAAGATTGTCGCAGATTATTTCCGTGTGTGCATCATTATTATCTTTCATGGTTTTCGATAAAACGACTTTCCTGACTTTTTTATACCACTTTGAATGTTCAATGTCATGCCTGGATGCTTGCGGATTATCGGCTGCTGTTGGCCAGTAGCTTTCCATCATCTGGTAAGTTACCCGTCCATATAACGCTGTATCACCATTGCTTATTCGCTTAGCGACATGATCAAAAATTTCTTCATCAACTTTAATCCAGTCCATTTCACCATTCAGTCCTGCTACAAAACCATCCAGAGAAATGTGCATAAATGAAATTATTTTTCGCATAGTATTATTTTCCTGGTTAAAATTAATGAATTATATTTCACTGCTTATTAGTCTTCTTAACACAGTCTCGTACAATGGACTCCAGTATTTCAATGTTTATATCTTTCAGCTTTTTGAATTTAATGCAATAGCCTGTTACACTGGCCTTACCTATTTTTTTTCCATAGGTTTGAGCTAAGTATTTTTTATCTTCAATACCTATAATATAAACAGAAATTCCTGATGTATTAGGACTTATACCAATTTGATAAAACTCCCTGCTTGTTCCATCAGCATATTTAATTGTTTGAAATCCATATCCAATATTTGGATTAGTAACAGTTTTTCCTTTTTCATCTTTCCCGTCTAAGAACCATAATTTACATTTTGGTAAAACGTCAAGTATGCGTTTGTGCAGCGTTTCCATATCTGTACGTTTTGGTTCAGGTTGACTGGCGATAAATTCAATAATTTGATCTTCTGTATTCATGTAATAATATTTGTTCCCCTTGTATCAATAGAAATCTTAAAAATTCAAAATTAAAAAACTTTTATGTTAGTGCGGGTTTGTTATGTTGATCCTTTTTTTTATTTAATATCCCTTTTCCTTTAAAAGTTTTAGTGTGTATTCTAGTGCCTGGTTACTTGTCCAACTGAAATGACCGGGAATTACATACGCAGGTTTCGGATATTTTTCCAATATATTTTTTATTGTCGTTGCCCATTCATTTAAATTTGCATCGGCAATATTACCAAGCCCGCTGTTTTCCGTGCTTTTGACAAGGCAGCCGCCATAAAGAATTCGAGCGTCGCCGCACCAGATAACAATATTGTCTTTTGTGTGTCCTTCGCCGGCATAATAAGTTTGAAAATGCTTTTTTCCAATGGTGAAGGTGGTATCTTTTGTGAAGTAAAATTCTGCCTGCTTTTCATTATGCTCTTTACACAAGTCAAAGGTTTGTTTTGACGAATATGTTTTAACACCCTTACTTCTCAAATATTCAAGTCCCGCTGTCCGGTCATCATGAAAATGAGTTGCAATACACATAATAACTTTTTTGTTGTGTTTTTTGTCAATGCTGTCAAGCAATGGTTGGAACTGTGTTGTATCCCAGGGTGTGTCAAACATTACCACGCCACTTTCAGTAATGCAATACATTCCGTTTGATGGAAAGGGATTGCCGTTAATTGTTTTGTAAGTAGTGAAAATGTAGTAGTCGCCTGAGAGGTGAGAAATTTTCAAATCTTCTTTTGTAAATTTTGTGCTGGCTGTGTCCTGGTTAGCATAAATAATTATTCCGCTTAATATTAAAGCTAGAAGCATTAAATGTCTGTGGATTGCCATCATTTTAAATTCCATGACTTCATTTCTTTTCTTCTAAATAATATGTAACCGGACTTAGCAGAGAAGGGCAGAGGTGCAGGTGCGACCACATCTCGTTTCTGCTATATAGCTAAAATACAACAATTCACCGGAAATTTAATCTCAGGGAGAAACTATAAAAGATATTTTGTCGGGCCGGGACAATAATTCCCGAAGTCGAAAAATTATTTCTGCAACGGTCGCCCTCTAGAAGATCAACAAACTGATTTAACGGATCGATAACCCACAATGTCATGATCCCGGCCCATCGTTTGCCAAATAACCTGTCGTCGTTGGAACGGATGTTTTTCTTAAGCGCAAAAAATCCTTCTCCCAGTAGTGAACCTGCGACTGGTGTAACGATGATGTCCTGCGTTGAAGGAACTTCTGCAAAAGCTTCAATGCCATACTCCCAGTAAAATGTCGACATGCAGGTAGTATATAAAAACGACGGTAGCACCTTGTAACCCGCACCCCTGGCCCCCATATAATAGATCGCGCCGCAATATGGATGAAAAATGTAGTTGTAAACATAACCATCACCATCCCAGATAGGGCCGGATGACACATGTGTACCCCATTCATTTGTGAGTGACGTAAGATTGATCTCGTTCTTTCTCCAGGAAGTTGCTTCTTCCGGTAATGTGTATAAAAAACCAAATACGAAGAGACTTGCTCCAATACATACTGCCGTATTTTTCACCAGGCGATGATGGCAGATTCCATTTTCACTGATTTGATAATTATTTATATCCGGATTTTTCCCACAATTCAATTTGTAAGTGGTGTCGACCGAGGTTATTTTAAGAAAGGCCATCGAATCTTCCTGCGCAACTACTGGCGTTGCGATCAGGATACAGGCCAGAAAAATATTAAAACGTATCAACTATTGATGATCTTTCATGCGCTCAATATTAAATCAACCAGGGAAAGATGTAAATGACCTGCATCAGTGAAAAGATACGATTCTCATCAAAGGCTTCAATGATTCACCATATTCCGGAGTCTGAATATTAAAAAACGATCCTGATCGATGGGAAATTTCAACAAGGGTATAAAAAAAGGGAATCTTTCGATTCCCTTCCATTGATTCACTAAAAACTATGGCGTAGTATTTATTTGACTGAATCAACAACTGCTTTGAATGCTTCAGGATGGTTCATTGCAAGATCAGCAAGGGTCTTGCGATTCAATCCTAAATCCTTAGCATGTATTTTTCCCATTAATTCTGAGTAACTCATGTCGTGCATACGGGCGGCAGCATTGATCCGCTGAATCCACAGGGCACGGAAGTTTCTTTTCTTTGTACGGCGATCACGGTAAGCATAACCGAGACCTTTCTCAACCGTATTTTTTGCTACTGTTAAAACGTTTCCTCTCGCACCGAAATAACCTTTAGCGAGTTTGAACATTTTCTTTCTTCGTGCGCGCGAGGCGACGGCATTGACTGAACGAGGCATTGTTTTTCTATTTTTGGCTGAAGCGCCCGCAACGTGGCGGAACTTAATGGCTTTTTACCTGGTTAACTGATTGTTTATTTGTTTTTCTGTTTTAATGTTGGCCTGCGTTTAAGCATTACCTATACTTTCTCTTTGGTCGTTTTTCGTTTTTATGTTTTATTGTTAATGCTGAACAAAAAACATAAAAACAATAAAACATCAGAACGCTTAGATGACTAGCATCTTATCCACCCTGTATGTATCCGATTTCGACACGAGGGAAGCATGGGTGAGATTACGCTTGCGTTTTGTCGTCTTCTTGGTAAGAATGTGACTTTTAAAAGCATTCTTTCTCTTGATCTTTCCGGTACCGGTTAACTTGAATCTCTTCTTTGCTCCGGAATGTGTTTTTGTTTTTGGCATTGTCTGTTTTTTAAACTCTTTATTTTTTCTTTCTTGGAATAGGAGCCATGTGTATGAACATCCGGTTTCCTTCTAACTTCGGCAGTAATTCAACCTTGCCGTATTCTTCAAGGGCCTGGGCAAATTTGAGGAGGATGATCTCTCCTTTTTCCTTATAGGCTATCGAACGCCCCCGGAAGTGAACATAGGCTTTAACCTTATTTCCCTCTTCCAGAAAGTTCATTGCATGCTTCACCTTGAAGTTGAAATCATGCTCGTCTGTATTCGGTCCGAAGCGTATTTCTTTTACTACCTGCTTGCCCTGCTTGGACTTTAATTCTTTCTCCTTTTTTTTCTTATCGTACAGAAACTTCTGATACTCTATAATCCTGCACACCGGCGGATCGGCAGTCGGAACGATTTCGACCAAATCGAGTTCCAGTTCCCTCGCCATCTGCAATGCATCTTCGAGTGTATACACATCACTTTTAATGTTGTCTCCCACGAGCCGTACCTTTGGGGCGCGAATCTTCTCATTGATTTTATGCTCGTCTTCTCTTTTAACCGGACCACGACCACGCATGAACGGTGGACGTGTCGGACGGTTCATTGGCGATGCCGGCCGCTGATTACTGGGATTTGGTGCTGCTATTGTGTCCTCCTTTTTATTTATTGTTTCTGGTACTCGTTACAAACTTACATTCACTAAGAAACTTAATCAAGTTTCCGGCATTAATTTTAGTTTATTCCTAACCCTTTATTAACTTCTTTATTAAGTAGTTGAATAAACTCATTTATCGTAAAACTTCCAAGGTCCCCTTCGCCATGACGACGCACTGATACCTTGTTTTCATTGAATTCCTTTTCGCCAATGATGAGCATAAAAGGTACTTTTTTCAATTCAGCATCCCTGATCTTCTTTCCTATCTTCTCATCCCTGCTATCTACGAGGCCGCGAATATCGGAATTAATTAATAATTCTAAAACTTTTTTAGAATGTTCGTTGTATTTTTCGCTTATTGGAAGGATATTCACTTGAGTGGGTGTCAGCCAGATAGGGAAATCTCCCGCAAAATGTTCGATCAGGAATCCGATGAACCTTTCATGGGTTCCAAGTGGCGCCCGGTGGATGCAAATCGGTGTTTCCATCTCATTTTTCGCACTTCTGTATGTCAGGCCGAAGCGTGCAGGCACTGCAAAATCCACCTGGTTGGTTGCCAGCGTAAATTCTCTTCCAATTGCACTCCAGACCTGGACGTCGATTTTGGGGCCATAAAAGGCTCCTTCATCGGGAACCTCCACGTATGGTATTTTCGAATCGATAAGCACCTCGCGAACCATATCCTCGGTTTCTTTCCAGAGTTTGGGATTATCGACGTACTTCTTTCCCAGTTTGTCCGGACTATGGGTTGAAAACCGCATCACATATTTTTCAATGTTGAAGATCTTGAAGTATTTCAGGTACATGTCATTCACCGCCCTGAACTCATCTGCAAACTGCTCCCGGGTACAGTAGATATGTGCGTCATTCATCTGCAGACAACGCACGCGCATCAGCCCGAAGAGTTCTCCCGACTGTTCATACCTGTAACATGTTCCATATTCGGCGAGACGTAATGGGAGTTCCTTATAGGAGACATTCAGCTCTTTGAAAATCTTATGATGATGGGGGCAGTTCATCGCTTTCAGGTAGTATTTCTCACCCTCGAAAACCATTGGCGGGAACATGCTGTCCTCGTAGTAGGGAAGATGTCCGCTGGTGAGGTACATCGATTCTTTTGCAATGTGAGGTGTACGAACGCGCTTATAGCCTGCCTGTTGTTCTGTTGTCTTTGCGAGTTTCTCGAGTTGTTCGATAATGACTGCTCCATTTGGAAGCCACAACGGCAATCCCGGTCCTACATCATCATCGAATGTGAAGATTTCCATTTCCTTTCCGATCTTCCTGTGATCTCTCTTGCGCGCTTCCTCCAGCATTGCGAGATACTCATCGAGCTGACTTTTCTTAGGAAATGTGATTCCATAAATTCGGGTTAGTTGCTTGTTCTTCTCATCACCACGCCAGTATGCGCCTGCTATGTTCGTAAGCTTTGCAGCCTTTATGAAACCCGTATCGGGGATATGCGGACCGCGACAGAGATCTGTAAAATTTCCCTGCGTATAAAATGTGATCTTTCCATCCTCAAGATCGTTGATGAGTTCGAGCTTGTATTCGTCGCCTTTGTTTCTAAAGTATTCGAGTGCCTTTTCCTTGCTAACTTCCTCACGGATATATTTACTTCCCTTCTTTGCAAGTTCAAGCATTTTGTCTTCGATCTTTTTGAAATCTTCCGGTGAGATTGTTTGTCCTCCGAGATCCACATCATAATAAAATCCATGATCCACGGGCGGGCCGATGCCGAATTTCACACCGGGATAAATTGATTCCAGTGCTTCTGCCATCAGGTGGGCAGAAGAATGCCACATGGTGGATTTACCCTCCGGATTGTCCCATGTTAATAGTTGAATTGCCGAATCAGTCGTAATGGGTCGTGTAGCATCCCAGACTTCTCCATTCACTTTTGCGGATAATACATTTCTCGCAAGTCCTTCGCTTATACTCTTTGCAATCTCAAGGGGTGTTGTTCCTTCCGGATATTCCCTCACATTTTTATCCGGGAAAGTAATTTTAATCATTGCTGCTTTGTCGTTATTAATTTATTCTAATGTCTAATTTTTTTATATCCTAAAGAAAAGATCAATCCCAATCAACTAATTAACTAATCAACGAATTAACGAATTAACGAATTAACGAATCATCCTTTTCCAATATACCACTTATTTCCGGCAGAAAATAATTTTTGCTTTTCATGATCTTTCCATCTTCCCGGTATATGGGTTTTCCTTCGTCGTCGAGTTTGCTCATGTTGCTCCGGTGTATCTCATCAAAAATCTCTTCGATCTTGTACTGAAGTCCGTGTGCGATGATGCTTCCGAAAAGTATATACATCTTATCTCCCAGAGCATCGGCAATCTGAGTCAGGTCATTATTCCTGCAGGCTTCCAGGTATTCATCATTCTCCTCCTGCATAAGCCGGTGCCTCAGCTCAACGATCGCAGGATCCACAGCAGAAGTCGGGCGTTCATGATATTCCAAACCAAATGTAGCATGGAATTCTTTTACTTTGTTTATTTTATCGAGTAGTGGCATTTTTGAATTGGTTTTTAATTTGATGATTGGGAGGTTGGGAGGTTGGGAAGTGGGGAGGTTGGGAGGTGGGGAAGTGGGGAAGTTGGGAAGTTGGGAAGTGGGGAAGTATCTTGTTTTTAAACTCGGTAACAAAAAGTTAATAACCATTTTCACTTCGATCATCCTCCCAACCTCCCAACCTCCCAACCTCCCAACCTCCCAACCTCCCAACCTTCCAACCTCCCAACCTCCCAACCTCCCAACTCCCAACCTTCCAACCTCCCAACCTCCCAACCTTCCAACCTCCCCACTTCCCAACCTCCCAACCTCCCAACCTCAAGTCTGCATTACCCCCACATTAAACACTCTGGTAACAGGTGCATGATCTGCTGCTTCGATTCCCATTGAAATCCATTTACGGGTTTCGAGCGGATCGATAACAGCATCTATCCAAAGCCTGGAAGCTGCATAATAGGGTGAGGTCTGGCTGGTGTATCTGTCGGTAATTTTTTTCAATAATTCTTTTTCGTCTTCTTTCGTGATTTCTTTTCCTTTGGACTTAAGTGCGCTAACCTGGATCTGCAGGAGCGTCTTTGCTGCCTGCGCACCGCCCATCACAGCAATTTGCGCAGTGGGCCATCCGACGATCAGTCGGGGATCGTATGCTTTGCCGCACATGGCATAGTTTCCGGCTCCGTAGCTGTTGCCGATGATGACCGTAAACTTCGGAACGACTGAGTTACTCATGGCATTCACGAGTTTGGCGCCGTCTTTAATGATTCCTGCCTGCTCGCTTCGGGAGCCGACCATGAAGCCGGTCACATCCTGGAAAAATACCAGTGGAATTTTCCGCTGATTGCAATTCATGATGAAGCGTGCTGCCTTGTCTGCCGAATCCGAATAGATGACTCCGCCGAATTGCATTTCACCTTTCTTGCTCTTAACCACCTTGCGCTGATTTGCAACGATGCCCACGGCCCATCCGTCGATGCGTGCCAGTCCGCAGATGATGCTTTGCCCGTATTTATCCTTGTACTCGTCGAAATCGCTGTCGTCAACTATGCGGTATATTACCTCATGCATATCGTATTGTTTGCTCGCTTCGATGGGTACGAGTCCGTAAATATCTTTCGGGTTCTTCTTGGGCTCTGCCGCCTTCGTACGATTAAATCCTGCACGTTCGAATTTTCCCAGCTTGCTGAAAATATTTTTAATGTGATCGAGTGCGGATTTATCATCTGGAAATTTGTTGTCAGTAACGCCCGATATTTCCGATTGTGTTGTCGCTCCGCCAAGTGTTTCATTGTCGATGTCTTCACCGATGGCTGCCTTCACCAGGTAAGATCCTGCGAGAAAAATGGAACCCGTCTTATCAACGATCATGGCTTCGTCGCTCATGATTGGCAAATAAGCTCCTCCGGCTACACAGCTGCCCATGATGGCTGCCACCTGTATGATTCCCATCGACGACATGATTGCATTGTTCCTGAATATTCGTCCGAAGTGTTCTTTGTCAGGAAAAATCTCATCCTGCATCGGGAGAAAAACACCTGCACTGTCGACGAGATAAACTATCGGGAGACGATTTTCCATTGCTATCTCCTGCATCCTGAGGTTTTTTTTACCGCTCATCGGAAACCAGGCTCCTGCTTTTACCGTTGCATCGTTGGCAACAATGACGCACTGGCACTTGCTGATGAAACCAATACCTGCAACAACACCTGCTGACGGACACCCGCCGTATTCTTCATACATTCCTTCTGCGGCCAAAGCTCCGATCTCAATAAAATCGCTTCCCTTGTCGATGAGATAGTTGACCCTTTCCCTTGCAAGCATCTTTCCCTGCTCTTTCTGCCGGGCCGCATTCTTAGGTCCTCCGCCTTCTGATACTTTAACAAGTCGCTGCTTCAACTGGTCGACAAGCTGTCGCATGGAGTCTTCGTTTTTGTTGAATTCAATGTCGTTCATACTTGTGACGAAGATAAGGATTAGTCTTTAGTCTTTAGTCTTTAGTCTTTGGTCTTTAGAATTGGTACCTGGATTTTTTGAATTTAGATTTTGTTCTATAGTCTTTATTTTATTTGTTGGTAATGATTTGATTTTTAATTATAAACCATATACTTAGTAAGAATCGAATCCTTGATCTTTAAATCCCATACAGAAATCAGAGACAAAAGTTTAAAGACAAGGATCAAGTCTGAAGACTAGAGACTAAAATTTACTTCCTGAAAACAAAATAAACCGCCAGCACCATCAGCACAAAACTGACAAGATAATTCCATTGCAGCTTGTCGGTCCTGAAAATAAATACCGAACAAATCACGAAGACAGTCAGAGTAATCACTTCCTGTACAACTTTCAGCTGAAATAGATTAAACGGTCCTCCATTGCTTTCATGACCCAGACGATTTCCCGGAACCTGGAACATGTATTCGAAAAATGCAATGAGCCAGCTTATGAGGATGATGGAAAAGAGTCCGGCACTTTGAAAGATATTCCACTTTTTAAACTGCAAATGCCCGTACCAGGCAAACGTCATGAAAAAGTTAGAGATGATTAAAAAAATAACAGATAAAATTCCCCTCGACATCTATTCCTTTTTTTCTTTATTGAGGAACTTAAAAAGCTTGTCATACCAGATTGGTTGATATTCGAAACGTGAAACAATCACTTCAAATTCCTTCAGGTTGGCGGGTTCTGAGGTGTGATAGAGCCACACATTCATGCAGATTCTTTCCGAAGGAGAATAAAAATCATAATCAGGCTTTACAGAATGACTCGAATATTCCAGCGGTATGTCCGTCGAATCGGTAGTGCCGTAATAAGATCTGAAAGTTATTTTCTTTTTCTTTATTTCGATCAGGTGTTTAGTCGCCACACTCAGGTCGGTCTGGAAACGGAAGGCTTCCTCTTCTTTCGGCTGAATGACATATTGGGAATTCACAGTGGTATCCTTTCCCCACTGAGAAATTTCTATGTCCACTTCTTTATGAAAGTTACTCGTGTCTTCACGGTCATAAAGAAAAAGTCCTATCACCACATCCTTATCAAAGGGCTGGGGTAAGGGGTCGAGGTAATAGAAATATTTGCCGCGACCAAGGCTGTTGGCAAGTTTCACCTCAGGACAAAGCCACTTATCATCCCTGTTGGTGATTCTGAGATGCAACTTTCCATCGCTGTCCACATACACATTATCTTTTGATCCGGAAAAATAATTATCTCCCGGACCAATCTGACGGCCGTTAGATTCCTTAACGAGCCACTTGTAACCCGAGAAAATAATCGTGTCACCATGATTCTGTGATGCTTTCATTTCACTGTTTACTGTCTGAATATTGACGAGATAGATAAAAGAAACCAGTACAAGTTTTTCGGGCAGGTATTTATAAACCCATTTGAAGGATACCAGGTATTTCAGGATCTCAAGTCCTCTTTTCTTGTTCATGCCCGGGGATGATGTTTGATGATCGATGCTCTCAGGTAATCGCGATCCAGGTGTGTGTATATTTCTGTTGTGGTAATTGACTCGTGTCCCAGCATTTCCTGCACTGCACGCAGGTCGGCGCCTCCTTCAATCAGGTGTGTTGCGAATGAATGACGGAATGTATGAGGACTGATAATCTTCTTCAGGCTGATCTTTTCGGCAAGCTGCCTGATCACTAAAAACATCATCACCCTGGTTAATGGTTTTCCTCGTTTATTGAGAAACATGAAGTCTTCGTTTCCTTTTTGCACAGGAATATGGGGACGAATTTCATCCATGTAAATTTTAATATTTTTAATGGCCACACTGCCCATTGGTACCAGCCGTTCCTTGTCGCCCTTGCCAATTACTTTCACGAAACCGATATCAGGATGCACGTTGGAAATTTTCAACCCCGTTAGTTCACTCACGCGGAGGCCGCAACTGTACATCGTTTCCAGCATGGCCTTATTTCTGACACCTTCCGGCTTACTCAGGTCAATGGCATCGATGAGGTTGTTGATGTCTTCCACGCTCAGTGTGTCAGGTAGTTTTCTGCCAAGCCGGGGAGATTCGAGTAATTGAGAAGGATCATCGGTAATTAGATTTTCCATCAGGCAATATTTGAAAAACCCTTTTATGCCTGAGATGATTCTCGCCTGGCTTCTGGCGCTTAGTCCCAGCTCGTTTATATACCTGATGAAATCCTGCAGATGCGATAAGACTATTGTCGCCGGATTTAAATTGAGTTTTTTCAGATTAAGGAACTGATCAAGCATAGTGATATCATGAAGGTATGCGTCGATCGAATTTTCGGATAACGAGCGTTCCAGTTTAAGGTAGGATTTGAATCCGGCGATATGACTTTTCAGGCTCAGAGGAAATAGAATACTTTCAAATTTGTTAATAAGCACGGCTTCTTTGTAGAAAAATTGTAAAAACTTATACACACTGTTTTTTGAAAAATTGTAAGTAATTTGCCCGATCAAAACCGTATATGCACTTACACATCATCAACGGACCAAATCTCAATTTAATCGGACAGCGGGAACAGGATATATATGGGAAGACTACGTTTGAAGATTTTTTAAGCGATTTGAAAGAACGATACAGGACGATTGATCTCACTTATTTTCAGAGTAATATAGAGGGTGGTTTGATTGACAACCTTCATGTTACCGGTTTTAAAGCTGATGGCATCATTCTCAATGCGGGTGGTTATACCCATACCTCCGTAGCAATCGCCGATGCAGTTGCAGCTATAAAAAGTCCTGTCATCGAAGTGCATATATCCAATATTTTTTCACGGGAAGACTACCGTCACGTTTCACTGATTGCGGCTAAATGTATCGGGAGCATTTCGGGCTTTGGATTAAATTCTTACAGGTTGGCAGTTGAGGCATTTATTTTAAATTTAGTTTAACAATTTTCCCGTCCGCGACTATTATAAACTGTTTAACTTTGGTTACAGGGAAAAAGAATCATGAAGGATACAAATTGTCCTTATTGCAACAGCGTGCAGTCGTTATTGATTGGTAATGTATATTGTTCCCATCAACCCAGAAGCATGGATCAGTTGGATACGGGAACTCTTTTTATCAAAAGTAAAAAACTGGAAGAGACAAAGAGCCACATTTCACGTCTGTCGATCAGATGTATGTTGAAAGGCGAACAATACTACAAAGTTGGAAATCATGAACACCTGGTTACACCGGAAAATTATTTAGTTGTTAACCAGGGACAGCGTTATAAAACTTCTTTCGACAGTAACGAAGAACAGGAAATGATTCTGGTTGGTTTCAGGCCGGGATTTGCCGAAGAAGTCTATTCTTCCATAATCAACTCCGACGAGAAATTACTGGATGATCCATTAATATCTGTTGGCGAGCCTATTTATTTTTTCGAACAAACATATCATTTGGATCCTGTTATTCAGGATTTGTTCATTCGCTTGAGAAGTCTGCTGAATGAGGATATTGCCTGGCGAAAGTCTGTCGACCTGGATACAATCTATACAACTATGATTTCGCGGTTGCTGATCGTCCGGAAGGATCTTTTCTCCCGCATTAATAACCTGGACAATACAAAACATTCTACCCGGGTTGAACTTTATCGCAGGTTAACTATTGCAAAGGATTACATGGATGCAAACATTGACAGGAAAATTAATGTGGACGAAGTCGCCAGGGTGGCATTCATGTCGCCTTTTCATTTTAAGAGAACTTTCAAAAAATTTTTTAAGATTACACCTCATAATTATCACGTTCGACAACGACTTGAGTATTCCTGTCGGTTGATCGGACGAGGTCATTTCACCGTGAGGGATATTTGTCATCGTGTTGGTTTCGAAGATGTCAGTTCTTTCATCAGGCTTTTTCGCCGGCAATATGGATGTACACCCGGCGAGTTTAATTCCTGAAAGTTAGCACCATTCGCATATTATCTTTTAGAGGTGGGTACTATTTTCACCTTAGAATTCAGGATTAGTTGCAAACACCCAATAAAACCTGCTATGAAGTTAATTACTAAATCGCTCTGCATCGCTCTGATCTTTCATTCATTTCATGCTTTTGCTTTGTCTGACAGAGTTTCCAAAATTGATTCGCTCATGAACCTATTTCGTGAGTATAATCATTTCAATGGTGCAGTTTTGGTTTCTGACAGCGGGAAGATTATTTATAAAAAGGCATATGGATATGCGAATATGGAATGGAAAATTCCAAATACCACTCAAACGCGATTCAAACTTGCCTCGCTTGGTAAACAATTCACTGCTTTGCTGATCTTACAGTTGGTAGAGGAGGGAAAGATTAAGCTGGACGGAAAAATTTGCGATTACCTTCCGGAGTATCCGAAAAAAACAGGTAACATTATCACAATCCATCAGCTGCTTACACATACTTCGGGGATTCCAAATTACCATGTTATTCCGGATTTTGATAGTATTGTATCACCTGCGAATGTTTCGCGTGAAAATTTTATTGCACTTTTTAAAAGCAGGGATTTATTATTTCCACCGGGTACTCAGTTTGCGTATTCGAACCTGGGCTATTTTTTACTCGGATATATTGCAGAACGCGTAACTCATAAATCCTTCGACGTACTCATACAGGAGAAAATATTTATCCCAGCGGGAATGACAAACAGCAATTGTGAATCCCAAAAGGCGATTGTCGGGGAAAGAGCATATGGTTATAAAAATGCTTATGTAAATTATGAACCCGAGAAATACAGAAGTCCATCTACTGTTTTTGGCGCAGGACACATTATGTCAACCGTTGAAGATTTTTTTAAATACGATCATGCGTTAAGAAATCACACCCTTCTGTCAGAGAAATATATGGATCTCATTTTCACTCCTTATAAAGAGAATTATGGTTATGGATGGTTTCTCACAGAGTACAGCATACCACCGCAGGATACAAGTACTCTTGCCTATCATGATGGTGGTACCTCAGGGTTTGTGACCGTTGCCTATCGTTTTATTGAGAAAAATAATCTTGTAGTTGTTTTCAGTAATGTTAGTCCCTGCAACGTTTACGAAATTGCCAGGGGAATTTCACGTATACTTTTTAATAAAGAAGAAATTCATCCAAAGAGATCTTATGTTGAGCAATTTGCCATTACCACACAGAAATCAGGTGTGCAGGAAGCAGTAAAGGAATTTTACTACTTGAAGAAAACAAATCCTGATTCTTACCAGCTTGACGGGGTAGAGTTCAATCTTCTAGGATATTCTTACATGGAAAATCAACGAATGCCGGAAGCCATTGAAGTATTCAAAATTAATGTTGGCGAATTTCCCAAAACAGCTGATCCCTATGATAGTTTGGCTGAGGCTTATATGAAAAACGGCGACAAAGAACTGGCTATTCTGAATTATAAAAAATCACTGGAACTCGATCCTAATAATTCCAATGCCAAGGTCATGTTGAAGAGACTGGGCGTACAATAAATTCAATTTGTAACTTCACATCTCCAGATACCAATCGTCTTTCCTGCTCTTTTATTATAGATGATTGTCCTGCTGTCTTCAGAAATAAACACCCTTGCATCTTCTTCTCCATCCCCGGCGGTCGTCAGTTTCTGTTTTCTTTTTCCGTCTGGTTGGATCCTGTAAATACAAAACGATCCCGATTCCAAAGATGAAAAATAAATCCATTTTCCATCCGGTGAAGGTAAGGGCCAACCGTCTCTCACTGCCGGAGTTCGGGTAAGATTCTCTTCCAGGAAATTTGATGTATCCATTATGAAAATATCATCACCGGCATTACTGTTCTTTAAAAATATTATTTTTCTCATATCCTTTGAATATCTCGCACAGGTTTCATCTTCTTTGCTATTGGTGAATCGCTCCGTTTTCTTGGATTGGATGCCGTACCTGTAAATATCAAAGGAACCGTTTCCCCGGGTTGAGTTGAATAATATAAATTTTCCGTCGGGACTGAAATACGGGTGTATGTCTCTACCTGGATCATCAGTTATCCGGACAATGTCTTTTCCATCAGATTTCATCATATAAATTTCTTCATTGCCATCCCTGTCACTCACAAATGCTATCGATTCATTATCCGGGTTCCAGTCAGGAAAATTATTGTTGAATGTATCTGCAGGAAATGGTATTTGCCTCCCGTCATTCAAGTCGATTACCGCCAGCTGCCAGTTCCCGCTTCGGTTTGTTTGAAAGAGAATTTTACTCTTGTCATGCGACAAACGCGGATATGCACTTTCTTTTCCTTCTTCCTCGAATAGGATTTTACAATCGGTAGACTGGGCTTTCGACCAGGTAAAACAAATTGTAAAAGCAAATGCTAAAAATATTTTTTTCATGTTATTCTTTTTATTGTGCCGAATATATAATATCAAAATTACGGCTGATAACTTCGGGTGGCCTCATGCCAAATGAAAGATAAGAGCGGTTAAATCTGATCTCATTAAACCGCTTACCATATTTCTTCATCATCTCATTTTTTAAATTCAAAATGCAATCAGCGCCTGCTTTATAACTCAAAGCCTGAGCTGGCCAGTTTGTAACTCGGCTTATTTCTCTGTCGGCTATTTCATCCTGACCCGGGATATTTTCTTTCCAGTAATCAAGTGCCTGACTTGTTGTCCAGCCATAATAATGAATTCCAGCATCGATTACCAGGCGGGCAGACCGTACCAGATCCCATTCCCACTTTCCAAGGTAGCTGTAGATGCTGCGATACAAACCCAGTTTCTTTCCTTCGTATTCGACATAACACGCCCATCCTTCGAAACAACCCGGATAAGAAAATAAATTCTGCAACGAATCAGCTGCATCGGCAGCACGAAGCGAAAATTGCAAATGATGCCCTGGAATAGCTTCATGCATATAAAGCCATTCGATGGCGCGGCTATTGTATTTGCCTCCATAAAAATTATATTGAAATACATCTTTCCCATACGGATTATTCTCATGGTTAATATACATACCCGGAGGTGTGTTTGGTCCTGCACCCGGCCACTCGATTGGAAATACTTCTGGCAGCTTTACGTTGCCAATAATTGAATTGAGTTTTTTACGAATAGTGGCACTTGTATTTTCAAACTCAGCAAGTAATTTTTGTTTGTCTGTAATATAAAAGGAATCGCTTTTAAGGTAATTATAAAATGTCATGCTGTCTTCGTAGCCGGATTCGATTTGAATTTTTTTTATTTCATACTTTACTTTTTTTACTTCATCGAGTCCCAATTTCATTATTTCTTCCGGCGATAGATTTAATCCTGTATACTTTTTAATGAAGAGAGTGTACCAGGATTTTACATCCGGCAAATCATGCAATCCTGACTGGGGAATTTTACGACCGTCACGAATCCAGGATTTCTCGAGTGAAATTCTCTGCAGATTAAAATCAATCTCAAATCGCAGATGGTCAAAAATTATCTGTTCGCTGATGTCTAACTTTGCTCTTTGAAATCGATTCAGTGCAGATTTTTCTCGGTTGAAAAAGTCTTCCTGGTATTCAATGTTTTCAACGGAAGGAATCGTGCTGAAATATTCCCTATAGTCATATTGCGTGCCGGGTATATTAAGTTTCAGATAATTTCCGGCAAAGTCTTCAATAAATTTTTGAAACACATTATCCTTCGTATGCCCTGTGAAAAGTAATATCAGGCACACACTGAAAATCACGTTAGAAAACTTTTTTTTCTTTATTGTTGTTTCTTCAGCCATTCCAAAATTACATTGCCAACTTCCGGGTTATACGGTCCCGGATTCCTGTTAGACTCGGAAAAATTAGTTGCAATTAACATTCCATGATCTGCATTCTCCACTTTTAAAAATTCTGCATTTCCGGGATGATAAAAATTAATTGCGTCTGCTACTATCTTATGATCTTCCTCAGATGAAATATAATCACTGGTTCCCCAGATTATAGCCGCTTTACCTGTGAATGATTTCCATTGTCCGGGAATATTCAAAGCGTACAATTCATCGTTGTATGCGCGTGACCTCAAATCAAAAACGGATAGATATTCTCCACAAACGGTTTTTTTTGTTGTGGCGGTTTCTGTTGTCATTTTCTCTGTGAAGTAATATGATGCACATTCGCTGAAATCTTTTATCAGGTCGAAAGTTTCCTCCGGATTCATACCATAAGCTTCAGCAATCGTTCTTCTCGTCTTGGCAAGGTATTCCGGAAAGCAAGAGCCTATCAAACCATAAGCAACTATGCCTTTCAAAGCAGTTCTTTGCGCAATCATAGGTGCAAATACTCCACCCATACTATGGCCCAGAATCAAAACTGAATTCGAATCTACATCGATCCTTTGTTTCAGTGTTTTTATTGCCTGAACATATCCTTCCATTTCTTCCTTGAAACTTACGGCATTGCAGGATTTACTATAATTTGCATTGTCGCCAATTCCCGGTTTTTCAAGCCTTGCACATAAATAACCGGCCCTGGAAAGTGTGTTCAGTAATTGCACTTCACTTCTTGTAGAATCCAGGGGGAAATCCAAAGAATAACATCCAATCCCTCCGACAAAAGCGATCACCGGAAAACGTTTTTCTGCGATAGGTTTTGTGATGATGATGCGTTCCAATCCGACAGCCGATTCAGCCTCCGTATAAATTACCTCAAGGTCCTTATATTTTTCTTTGGGAAATTTTTTAAATACGGATACACCTTTGTTTATTTTTTTGTTCCGATAATATTCAAAAGTAAATTTCTGACCACCGGAATTTCCTGAAAGAACAGCAATGACTTCTCCGGTGGAACTTACTTTTTTCTCATTGATAGAAATCAACAGGTCTCCTTTTTTTAATCCTGCTTCTTCTGCAGTTGATTCAGGCAATACTTCGCTGATTAAAACTCCAGAATTGTCGTTTAAACCCATCAGTTTTTTTGAATCATCTGTAAGGTTCTCCATCCTGATTCCAAGATAAACTCTTCGTGGTAATGCTTGAGGAAGAACATTCATAACTGCAACCAGCGTAAATACTAATAAAAAGGATATCCGCATGCTCTTTACTTTTTATAAAATTAGAAAATACAAAGCTTATACAGATATGCGAAAAATGCTAAATTGGAAAAATACTATAACGTAAACGATTAGTAATTTGAAGCGGATAATCAGGAAGTCTTTAAGTTTATAAAATTATAAATCAGAAATTATTCTTGAACACAGGAGTTTCATTCTGAATGGAAATAGACCAGATTGTTTTTCTATTTCTTATAGGCAAACGACATACTCTTCTTCATTTCTCTTTGAAATTTTAAAATCCTTTCCCTCGTATCCTGTGCTGTCTTCAGCCTGGCCTGATCGTTATTTGCCGTATAAAATTCAATGTGCCTGTCGAGCATCGCCTGGAAATCTACCAGCTTATCAAGCGCAGCCGGATCTGAGAATAACAGCTTTGATTTTAAAATTGGCAAATCCAGTTTCAGGAAATTATCGTTTGCAGATGAATCACCGGGCATTGATGAAGAAAAGCACCCGGAAACATATCGCCTGGGATCATAATATTTATTCGTACTGAAAAAATAATGCGCCCGCGGATCGGTGAGTAGAAACCTGTTCTCTGTTTTTGCCGTTGTTTCAATTTTTGTGAGTAAGGACTGGAATGCAGAATTGATCGTATTATTACTCAAATCGCAACCGGTATTAATTACCTGGTGTGGGTGTTCCTTTCCCAATTCT
Source organism: uncultured Flavobacteriales bacterium (assembly GCA_964595205.1). Taxonomy (GTDB): domain Bacteria; phylum Bacteroidota; class Bacteroidia; order AKYH767-A; family 2013-40CM-41-45; genus JADKIH01. Next base: position 263,117 of record CAZQOQ010000037.1, read on the forward strand.
TCAACGAACCTGTCATATTCCGGTCTGATCTTGTTGTAAAATTCCGGATACAAAATAGGCACCATACGGTAATGTGTAAACTTCAGATCATAATTCAGCACGGTTAAATCCGGACGGAAATTTTCGACGATCCTGTAATAATAATATTGGATGATAAGACTCCAGTCCGATATGATGATGATGCTGTTTTTTGGGGCAGACTTATCGAGCATGCTCATCAGGGTCTCACTAACGGGATACGTGCGGCGATCATGAAGCGGATAGTTATAGATTATCTGTACGCAAAGCAGCAAAGGCATAACAAACTGCGCTTTTATCTTTTCAGAATAAGTTACCACGCCATAGAAAACGGGTATCATCAGTATCATAAAAGGCAGAAGCATGTATGCGTCTGTGCTCGACCATTGGTTATTGTTCAACTGGTAAACGAATAGAAAAAGAAAATAGAGTAGGACTGTCCAGAATAGCCTGAAAAGTTTTTTCCTGAGCATCACTGCAAGTCCGGCGATGAAAAATGGCAGGAATACGAAAAGCTGAACCGCCGTTAGCTTTAAAAAATAAGGCACGCGCGCGCTGATGATCTTTTCCGACGTAGACGTAATATTTTTCGTGTATGCTCCGCCACTCACATGGAAAAACAATTCGCTCAGGGTAGAAGGCCCGCCGAACATGAAGGGATATTCGCTCTGGGCACGCATGTACATCCATCCGTATGAGAATACGGTGAGTAGAAAGGCAGATGCGGTAAGAATCCAGAAGTCGCGCATCTTAAACACTTCCGGAAGTTGTCTGAGAAATGAGACCTCCTGTTTCCTGCTTTTCTTTTTCGGATCGATATTTTCATTGGCGACAAAAATATTCTTTAAAAAGAAGACAGGTGTGAAAGGAAGAAACAATATCATGGTCAGGTGATGATTGCCGAGTCCTGCTGCGAGACCCAAAGCCGCAATGAAAATAAACTTCTTCTTCCTTTCAAAGTGATATGAAATGAGTCCGTATAGCGTAACCGCAAATGCCAAAACCTGGAAACTGTAAACTTCAACCGTATTTCCCCAGGCCCATGTAGTGGATGCGGTGCTGTATGCAAGTGCAATCGTGCAATAGATGAACAGCTTTCCTGATGTCTCAGCGATCTTCATGTTATTGCCGATCGTTTTGAAAATAATATAAAGTAACAACGATGCAGTAGATATGCATATTGCCGAAAACAAGGTTAGTGCATTGATGGTATTCATCCCAAACAATCCGAGGAACTTTGTCCAGGCCATTCCTGTGAGAATGTATGAAGGCGTGCCCGGTGGATGAGCAATGCTGCCAAGTTTTATCACCAGCGCAAATTCTGCCGCATCATCAAACATCAGCGATGTGCTGCTCGTCAGACAGCAGAAAATCAATGGTACAATAAAACTCAGGATAAGAAACGGAATGTCTTTAACAGAAAGCTTACTATTCATGTTGTAACTCGGCTCCGGTAGATGCTGCCTATGATTTGTTTCCGGCTAATGTAAGGATCAAATTTTAATATCGCACAAATATAGTAAGTGTGTTTATTTGTGATTTTATCCTGCAGGAAACAGAGATGCAGTTTCTTACAACAGCTCGGCAATCCGGTCGCGCCAGATGAGTATAACGACGCCGACGATGGCAACAACCAATCCCGCCATCGACCGGTAGGTAATTTTTTCCCTGAAGAAGATAACCGAAAGAATAAATGCAAAAGCCGGTACAAGCGAAAAGATTGTCTGGGCAACGGAGGGATCTATAAAATAAACTGTAAACAGAGAAAGACATACTCCGGCTACCGGGCCGAAGATGGTGCCGATCACTGCATATTTTACTCCCATGTTTTTATTCGTAATTATAGGATTGAAAATTTCACTCGTTTTGCCTCTGATAAATGTGAATAGAAACAGGGATGATGAAGCGGCAAAAAGTCTGATAAACGAAGCATGAAAAGGATTCACCTGAACAGTTTCATGAGCCAGCATCCCTTTTTTTGCCAGAACCAACCCGGCGCCCTGGCACAGGGCGGCCAATATTCCCGTGATGATTCCATAGGCAATCGATCCATGACCGTGATCGGGGATCTTTTCTCTTTCTCTCTTACCGAGACTCACGAAATTTACTCCGGTGATGGTGATTATTATTCCGAAAATTCCAATCAGTGAAATTCTCTCATCAATGATTAACGCGCCAAGCAGCAATGCCGCCGCAGGGGCGAAGGTGGTCAGCACACTTCCGATACGCGCTCCCAGCACGCGGTACATGGCAAATGCAAAATAATCGCCGATCGTAAGTCCGACCACACCTGAAAGACACAGCCACATCCATGTTGCCGAATATTCGCTCGAAAATATTTTCCTGAAATCAGTGAATCCGGCCAGGCATGAAATCGTAAACATGATGATCATCGCAAGAATGAGCCTGAAATTATTGAGTGCTCCGATTCCCAGCCTGCGCGCAGCCTGCGTAAACGGGAAAATGCAAATCGACCACGATAACGTCGTTAATAATGCAAATAGAATTCCTATGCTGATCAAGGTTAGCGGTTATAGTCTGATTATTAATTAATTCGCCGGAGGGCCGATGGCAATTTTTCTTACTGGTTTATGTCATCATTCAGTTCTGAAAATCGAATATAAACAATGAGTCTATTTTCTCTCACCGAAGATTGCCGAACCAATCCTGACCATGGTACTCCCTTCCTGCAATGCAATCCTGTAATCGGAAGTCATGCCCATGGACAAGATTGAAATTTCATCACTCCTGTGCAAATCGAAGAAGGAACGAAGGCTCCTGAATTCATTCCTTACAACATGTTCATCATCGGTGGCTGTCGCCATACCCATGAACCCCCTGATTGATATATTCTTCATTGACTTAAGCTCCTCTCCCCGTAAAATATCTTCCGCCTCTTCCTTCGACAAACCGAATTTCGTTTCCTCACTGGCAATATAGATTTGCAACAGGCATTCGACCACGCGGTTTGATTTTAATGCCTGCCTGTTCACCTCAGCCAGGAGGTGCAGGCTGTCGATTCCATGTATCAGTTTTATGAACGGAGTGATAAACTTAACCTTGTTCGACTGCAAATGACCGATAAAATGCCAGTCGATCCCCGGCAGCATTTCATTTTTTTCCACAAGTTCCTGGACGTAATTCTCCCCGAATTCCTTCTGCCCGTGATCGAAAAGTGTTCTGATATCTTCCCGGGATTTCGTTTTACTCACCGCCACCAGCGTTGCCCCATACGGTTCCAGCTCTTTAATAATCGTTTCGTAATTTTTTAAATTAACCATTTGCAGGTGCATTTCCTAAAGACAAATCATAAGGTTAAAAATCTAACTCTCCTGATTTAATTACCACTATTCAAGGCTGTGAATGATGATTCCGCTCCTCAGCTTAGGCTCGAACCATGTCACTTTCGGCGGCATGATCAATCCTCCGTCAGCTATGTCTATCAGTTGTTTCATGGTGACCGGGAACATTGAGAAAGCCACACGCATCTCACCGCTGTCGACACGTTTCTCCAATTCGCCGAGGCCGCGCAATCCGCCTACAAACTCAATGCGTTTATCGGTACGTAAATCTTTTATGTTTAAGACCGGCTCGAGAATCTGCTTAGACAATATCGTCACATCCAGTACGCCTATCGGATCCGTGTCATCATACGTTCCTTTTTTCGATTTCAGTCTGTACCATTGATGATCGATATACATTCCGAATTCATGAAGTTCGCGTGGCTTGAACTGTGTTTTACCCTTAGGCTCAACTTCAAATCCCGTCTGCAGCCGCTTAATAAATTCATCAGCAGACAATCCATTTAAATCTTTCACAACACGGTTATAATCCATGATGGTGAGCTGGTCGTCAGGAAAATGTACGGCGAGGAAATAATTATACTCTTCACTGCCATTATGTTTCGGATTCTTTTCCCGCAATTCCTTTCCAACCAATGCTGCTGCTGCAGTCCGGTGATGTCCGTCGGCCACATAGGTGGCAGGTAACTTCGCAAAAGCAGACGTAATTTTTTCATTCACAGCCTGATCCCTGCTCACCCAAAACGTGTGACCTATGCCGTCGTCTGCTACGAAATCATACTCGGGCTTCTGTTTTACAACCGTTGCAACGAGCTCATCCAGCTCTTTACGTGCCGGGTAGGCGAAGAACACCGGTTCGTTATTCAGCTTGCTGTAACGAATGTGATTTTTTCTGTCTTCTTCTTTATCCGGCCTTGTCAATTCATGTTTTTTAATTACATCGTTGAAGTAATCGTCGATGGAAGCACAGGCTACAATTCCATATTGCCGCTTTCCATTCATCGTCTGTGCATAAATGTAATAGTAATCGTCTTCATCCTGGAAAAAGATTCCATCCTTCATCAACCGATAAAAATTCGATACACCTTTCTCATATACATCCGATGCATAGTGATCGTGTTCATCCGGGAAATCGATTTCCGGTTTGATCACGTGATAAAAAGAAAGAGGGTTTCCTTCACATTCTTTTCGTGCTTCCTTTTCATTAAGTACATCGTAAGGCTTGGATGCAATGTCCTTTACAAATTTGTTTTGCGGTCGTATGCCACGGAAAGGTTTTATTTTGGCCATGTTCGTTTATAGATTTCGGTTTATTTCAATTCAAGTATTTCTTCCATCGCATTCGTGAGTTCCATCATGTCTTCGATGTTTATTTCGCCCATGTGTCCTATGCGGAAAGTTTTATCTTTCAGGGCTCCATAACCGTTTGATAAAACCATATTTCTTTTTTGGAGTTCCTGGTTAAGACTGGTTACGTTGATATTTCTGGTATTGTCAATGCAGGTAACGGTGAGTGATTCGAAGCCGGGTTGTGTATGCACTTTAAAAAAATGATTTGCCCAGTTGATCATGTATTCTGCAATTTCTATATGGCGGATATACCTGTTTTCGAGTCCTTCTTTAAAGATCCTGTCAAGCTGAAAGTCCAGCGCAAACATATGCGGAAGGGAAGGGGTACACGAATACTGGTTATTTCTCTTGTCGATATATTCGCACAGGGTAAGGAGATCGAGATAGTAACCACGATGCCCGATTTTTTTCAGACGCTCTTCGGCCTTCGGTGAAATAGAAGCGAGAGACAATCCCGGTGGCAATGCCAAAGCCTTCTGTGATGAGCTGAGGCAAATATCAATCTTCAGACGGTCCACTTCAATTTTAACACCGCCGAGGGAACTCACGGCATCTACCATCCATACAACTTTAGGATATTTCTTCATCACATCGGCAATCGCTTCAATGGGATTCATCACCCCGGTGGAAGTTTCGTTGTGTGTGATTGCCATCGTGTCATAACTACCGGTTTTGAGGTAACGATCGACAGTTTCGGGCATTACTGCATTCCCGGATTCTTCTTCGTGCAGATCTGCTTCAATTCCATTCAGCAGGGCCAGTTCGTGCCAGCGTTTTCCGAATGCACCCGTTGAAAATACAATCGCTTTTTTCTGCGTCGCACTCCTGATCGATCCTTCCATCAACCCGGTTCCTGAAGATGTGCTCAGCACAATTTTATTTTCTGTATACATGAGCTTTCGAAGCTTGTCAGAAATCCCTTTTTGCAAAGCAGAGGCTTCAGGTGTGCGGTGACCAATCATCGGTGTGGCCATTTTTGCAAGTACATCCGGGTGTACGATCGTCGGACCAGGAATAAATAGTTTCATTTCTTTATTTATTTTATCCTCCGCCTTTGCCGAAACTCAGGCGAATTAATTTATATTTTATTTCACTCCTGCACTAATACTCATCCAATATCCAATCATCCAATTATCCAATCAATTCTCCACCTTAACATCCCTAACCAACATCCACTTTCCTTTTTTAATTTTCAGAATATCATAGGTGCCATCCGGTCCGGGAAGTGAGCCAGGATAATTTTTATTTACGGAGAAATGGTCGAACACAATGCCGTCGTATTTTTTCTCATACCTGAGCGTCATGGTCGCCATTGAATTGTATGTAAATATCATCCTGCTCTTGTAAACGGAACCTGTTTTAATCACAGGCAGGCCGAATTTTACTTTCTGGTCATCGATCAAAAGTATTTCGATGACCTTCTGGGTTTCAGTCTCGTTCTTTCCTTTCCATCCGAGTAACGTGTAATAAATTCTACCTCTTCTTTTAACGGTAACAATATCGTAATAAACTGCCCCCAGCCATTTTGAGGGTGATAATTTTTCGGATTCGGGTTTTTCAATGGATCCGGTTGAATCTTTCAATTCAAACAATCTGTATTCAGTTCCCGCGTGAATCTGAACAAATCCGAAATAAACATAATCACTTCCGTCGAACTTAGGCACAACCCATGTATAAATCCTGCATCTGTGATCATCTGATGTCTGTACAGAAATATTCTTCAGCGAATCAAAATTTCTCTCAAACGATCCCTGCCCGAGGAGATGTTTTTCAAAAGCATCCTTAAATTTCCTGTTGGATTCAAACCGGACTGAATCGTTTTCTCCCTTTTGAATTTTTTTAAATAAGGCGGATAATGAATCCAGGGACTGGCAGTATCCTGCAGGAAATACCTGGTATAACAGAGCAATTAAAAGAATTCTTTTAAACATTACTCACAACTAATGATCCGTTCTATTCAATGAAAAAACCGCAACACGATAACGCATTGCGGTTTGAGATATTATTCAACACATTATTATGCGTGCATTTTTTCTTTCTTCGCAAGCAGAGCTTCTTTTGACTCACGGAAATTCGGATCGTCGACACAGCAATCAACCGGGCAAACCGACGCACACTGAGGCTCATCATGGAATCCCACACATTCGGTGCACTTATCCGTCACTATATAATAAATATCATTCGATACAGGCGGTTGAGCTGCATCTGCATCAACTTCGCTACCATCCATTCTCTTATAGGTTCCCTTAACTGTTGTTCCATCCGAAAAACGCCATTCTGCACCGCCTTCATAAATTGCATTGTTAGGACATTCCGGTTCGCATGCACCACAATTGATGCATTCTTCTGTAATCATGATAGCCATAACGGTTCCTTTTCTATTTTTGAGGTTTCCGCACAAAAGTAAATAGAAAAAGCAGAAATCAAAATGCGGTTGTATATATTGTAGACATGATACCAATCAACAGGCGTATAGATGCCCTCGACAATTTGGGCAGGAAAATTACCCGGCTCTTGGAACTTTTTGATTCTGACCATGATAATGCACTTAGATCGGTCCTCGTAAAAGCCCGGATTGAGAACCCGTGGTTTACCGAAGAGCAGTCCCTTACTGCATTAAAGAATTGGGCTGTTGCTCTTGAGGAAGATAAAATCAAGTACTGGATATCCTTGTACGGTAACAGCATTGAGAAGCATAAATCCCCGAAAAAAATTGGTGTCGTAAATGCAGGCAACATCCCGTTTGTCGGACTTCACGATCTGTTGTCAGTACTGCTGTGCGGAAACGTCTACATTGGTAAAAATGCAACTGGTGATTCCATACTGTTGCCTTTTATTGCTTCACTGATCAGCGACATCGAACCGGGATTTAAACAGTATATCCATTTCGTCCAAAAGCTCGAACAAATGGATGCAGTAATTGCAACAGGAAGTAACAACAGTTCCCGTTATTTCGAATATTATTTTGGGAAATACCCTCATATCATCAGGAAAAACAGGAATGGAGTAGGGATACTGAACGGAGATGAGACGAATGATCAATTATCGGCACTGGGAAACGACATATTTACCTATTTCGGACTTGGCTGCAGGAATGTATCGAAGCTGTATGTTCCTGCCGGCTATGATTTCAATAAATTTTTCGAATCGATTTATCATCTGAATCCCGTCATGTCTCACAGCAAATACATGAATAATTTCGATTATAATAATTCAGTATTGCTGCTCAAACAAATTCCTTTTTTGCAAAACGGTTTTCTCATTGTCAGGAAGGAATCACAAATCGCATCTCCTGTATCTGTATTGCATTATGAAGAATATGAAAACAAAGATATTCTTGAAAATAGCCTCTTGAAAAATATCGATCTCATTCAGTGTATTGCCGCCAATAACAGCAATTTCATCAATAACAAAAAACTGGAAAAACTCAGAGTCGAATTCGGAAAGACCCAATCACCTGATTTGTGGGATTATGCGGATGGAGTAGATGTTGTTCGATTCCTCACCAATTAAACTTCAAAAATCAAAAATCAAAAATCAAAAATCAAAAATCAACAATCAACAATCAACAATCAACAATCAACAATCAACAATCAACAATCAACAATCAGCAATCAACAATCAACAATCAGCAATCAACAATCAACAATCAACAATCAACAATCAACAATCAGCAATCAAAAATCAACAATCAACAATCAACAATCAACAATCAGGTTTTGATTAGCGATTGCTGATTGCTGATTGTTGATTTTTGATTTTTGAAGTTGGGTTAGTAATCTAGTCCTTTTATAGTGTGAAACAGCCTTCCCCAGCGAATCTTATTCAGGAAACTTCCATTCGTATCCCAGCTCATCCAGATGAAAACGGCTTTGCCCACGATATGATCTTCGGGGACAAATCCCCAGAAACGCGAGTCAGCTGAATTGTGCCTGTTGTCGCCCATCATGAAAAAATAATCCATCTTGAAAGTGTATTCGGTGGCGGGATTTCCGTTAATATAGATCGCGCCATTCCTCTCTTCGAGTTTATTGCCCTCGTATTCTCCAATCGCTTTCCTGTAGATGGAAATATTCGCAGAGTCTATTTTAATGGTCATGCCTTTTTTAGGTATCCAGAGTGGGCCTATATTATCCACGTTCCAATTGAAACGATGATCATAAGGGAAGATAAACTCCTGATATAGTCCGGCAGGAACTGTATTGGGAACGATCTTCCTTACGTTCCCGAACGAGCCAAGATCATCAGCATTCTTTTTTGTGAGATGCAGATTATATTCGTAGGGCGACAAGGATTCACCGTCTCTGAGTCCCAGTCGCTGTATTGCCTGCTCGCTGAAACCCGAACCATCGGTCGTCACATGATACGATGTCTGGGAAAATTCAGGCACAGGTATGGCTTTTCCGTTGATAAAAATGCTACGTTCCCTGATCTCTATGGTATCGCCTGAAATCCCTATGCAACGTTTTATGTAGTTTTCTTTTTTATCCACCGGTCTTCCTTCATTCTCTGCCGGCCAGTTGAACACTACACAGTCGCCATGTTTGATGTGGCCGAATCCAGGCAGCCGGTGATAGCCGATCTTAATCCACTCCAGGTATGATTTCCCGCCGATGATTGGCATCGTATGATGTGCAAAAGGAAATGAAAGGGGAGTCATGGGTATGCGTGCGCCATAACTTACTTTGCTGACGAACAGAAAATCGCCGACAAGCAATGACTTTTCCATTGAGCCTGTCGGAATGGTATAGGCCTCGATAAAGAATGTACGTATGATCGTTGCGGCAATGACTGCGAAGATGATTGCATCAACCCATTCCCTGATTACTGATTTCCGTTGACCGGGTTTTGGTTTCAGGAGGAACCAGACACCCAGTGTGAAAATTCCAAAGATGATGTCTTTAATAAGGTCCCAGTTGATTCTGAATTTTGTCATAGTTTATAAAAGCAATTTGCAAAAGTAACCGGCTTATTTCTCCGGCAGGGTTATAGAGAGGTTAATTATACACATTACAATTTTAATAAATCCTTCATGCTGAAAACTCCTTTTTTACCCAGGATCCATTCAGCGGCCGAAATTGCACCATACGCAAAACCTTCCCTGTTTAATGCTTTATGTATGATTTCAATTTCGTCGGAATCACAAAAATACTTGACAATATGAGTCCCGGGGATTTCATCTTCGCGTGTCGAGAAGATTGGTAGTTCTCCCTCGGTTTCGACCGAGAGATTTACGCTCTCGTCTGTCTTATAATTCACCCATTGCTTCAGCCGCTTCACTTCACCGATGATCTGGCCGGCAAGTGTGATTGCTGTTCCGCTCGGCGAATCCAGTTTGCCTGAATGGTGACTTTCGTGAATTAAAATCTCATCGTATTGCTGTTGACTGTTCATCAGCTTCGCAAGCAGCTGGTTGATCTCAAAAAATAAATTAACACCGATGCTGTAATTCGTCGAGTAGAAGAATGCGCCATTTCTCTCCCTGCAATAGTCCTTCGCACGGTCGATCTTGTCCAGCCATCCGGTTGTACCACTTACCACCGGCACGCCCGCATCAAGGCATTTCAAAACATTATCGTATGCCGTATCCGGTCTTGTAAATTCAATCGCCACATCCACTTCCTTAAAACTTCCGGCATCAATCAGCGAAGCTGTCTCGCTGTTAATCTTCAATGCAATTTTATGTCCCTTCTTCATCGCAAGTGCTTCAATCGTCTTGCCCATTTTACCAAGGCCAATCAATGCGATATTCATAAATGATTATTTTAAGTTAAACGTTAGCTGAAAGGAGGGAACCGGTTTTCCATTTGCAAGGTAATTAAATGTTCCACCCGTATGCAAACTTAAATTATCGCTGATGTCGAAATCCATTAATTGGGAATCGACATAGGCGTCGATTATATTCAGCGTATATAATAATCCTGCGAAGATATAGCACAAATCCCGATTTCGCCTGTAATAATTTTTGTAATCGTTCAGGTTGTCATCGGAGTAACGCGGATATTCATCAACCGTAAGCGAGTCGCCGTCGTTTCTCTGGATGATGGCCTGCTCGAATTTTTTATATTCCGTATTATTCACCGAAATGAAATACGCTAACACGAAACCACCGCCATAAATGATCGGAACCTTCCAGTATTTTTTATTGTAAACCTGTCCCGACCCGGGTAAAATAGCCGACATCAGTGCAGCCTTGTTGGCTCTTTTTTTTGCCACTATTGTAAGCGAATCCTTAACGTCGTTTGCCGCGAATGCAGGAGCTGCGAATCCCGCCAGTAAAATCACGAGAATAAAAAATCTTGAAGCACACACTCCGGGTATTTTCATGAAAAAATCTTCTCAGTAATTGAACATCTCCAGCAGGCGATTCAGGTCGTCGTCGTTCTCGAAAGGAATAACGATCTTTCCGTTTCCCTTCTGCGTACGCTGAAGCTTTACCTTATTTCCGAAGTGGCTGGAAAGAACATTCTGTATCTTCGAATATTCAGGAGACAGTTTCTCGCCTTTCTTTTTTGATTCCTTACCAAACACAGACCTGTTTCCATATTCTCTCGCAAGAGCCTCTGCGTCCCGCACACTCAGGTGCTTTTCCATGATCTCGCGGAACATCAGGAGTTGTTTGCTTACATCTTCCACGCCGATGATCGCCCGTGCATGGCCCATGGATATTGTTTCTTTCTTCAATGCTGCCTGGATTTCAGGCTGCAGTTTCAGCAATCGTAAAAAGTTGGTGACCGTACTCCTGTTTTTCCCAACCCGCTCGCTGAGCATTTCCTGAGTCAGCTGGCATTCGTCGATCAGCCGCTTATAACTAAGTGCAATCTCGATCGGGTTCAGGTTTTGACGCTGAATATTTTCGACGAGCGACATTTCCAGCATTCCCTGGTCGTTGGCTACGCGGATATAAGCGGCAATGGTGGTAAGTCCGGCCATCTTCGAAGCCTTGAATCTCCGTTCTCCTGAAATAATCTGGTACCGGTCGTAACCGAGCTTCCTCACGGTAATCGGCTGGATGATTCCCTGTTCTCTGATGGAAGCCGAAAGTTCTGCCAGTGCTTCAGGTTCGAAATACGAACGCGGCTGAAAAGGATTTGGCTCAATCTGGTCGAGTGGAATCTGGGCAACTGAACCTACAACACCTTCGATGCCCGTCTTCGATGTTACATCCGTATCCGCATTTTCTAAAAGGGCACTAAGTCCTTTCCCTAATGCACTTCTTTTATTGCTCATCGGTTACGGGGATTTTTTTATCGGCTTCTTTGATCTTGGTGAGGTTGTTTTTCTGTAAAATCTCGCGTGCAAGATTGAGGTAGTTCACAGAACCCTTGCTGCTTGCATCATGCATGATTATCGTTTGCCCGAAACTTGGCGCTTCTCCCAGTTTGGTATTTCTCTGGATGATCGTATCGAAAACCATCTGCTGAAAATGCGTCTTTACTTCTTCGACAACCTGGTTGGATAAACGTAACCTGCTGTCGTACATTGTAAGTAAAATGCCCTCAATTTCCAGGTCGGGATTCAGCCTGCTCTGGACGATTTTTATCGTATTGAGGAGTTTTCCAAGTCCTTCGAGAGCGAAGTATTCGCACTGAACCGGAATGATCACGGAGTTCGCAGCGGTAAGCGCATTGATTGTAACGAGGCCAAGAGAAGGAGAACAATCGATAATGATGAAGTCGTATGTCGATTTCAGTTTATCAAGTACGTCTTTCATTTTCCGCTCCCGGTTATTCAGGTGTATCATTTCGATTTCCGCTCCCACCAAATCAATATGCGAGGGGAGTAGATAGAGGTTCGGAGTCTCCGTCTTCATGATGATATCCTTCGGATCTGCTTCGTTGATGATACATTCGTAGATGCTCGTCTTTATCGTTCGCGGGTCGAAACCCACACCTGATGTGGCATTTGCCTGCGGATCACTGTCGATGAGCAGGGTCTTATATTCAAGTACAGCAAGACTTGCTGCAAGATTCATGGCTGTTGTGGTTTTCCCGACTCCGCCTTTTTGATTCGCTATTGCAATTATTTTTCCCATGTCGTTGTTTATATGTCTCTGCTTTCTCCAATATTCATTAACACTAATTCCTTACCTGATAATTCAAACTTTCTCTTTGCTTCTTTATGATCGATCTTTATGTTTTCAAAGGTGTCATAATGCATACCGATAATCCTGTCGCACTTGATGAAGTCAGATGCAATCACGGCATTGTCGATCCCCATCGTAAAGTTATTGCCAATCGGCAAAAAAGCGAAATTCATCTTTTTAAAATCGCCAATCAGTTTCATATCGTAATGCAGAGCTGTATCTCCGGCGTAATAGAAATTTTCCTTTGGAGTCTCTATCAGAAAACCCATCGGGTTGCCGCCATAGGTGCCATCCGGCATGCTGCTCGAATGTATAGCCTGTACGCATTTCACTTTTCCGAAGTCGAAGATCCAGTGACCGCCGATATTCATCTGGTGTACTTTTTTAATCCCATGTTTTATCAACCAGTTTCCAATTTCCCAGTTACAAATGACCATTGCCTGCGTCCGCCTGGCAACGTTCAAAAGATCGGCTGTATGGTCCCAGTGCCCGTGTGAAACGAGGATGTAATCTGCCTCAACGGCATTCACATCCAGTTTATTTGCCAGCGGATTTTCCGATATAAATGGATCAAAAAGCAGCTTTTTGCCTTCTACTTCCAACTGAAAGCAGGAATGGCCATAATAGTTAACTCGCATAATTCCTTCACAAAATGCAAAAATAAAGGAATTATCCTCCGAAATGCGTTTAAAGTTACCAACATTGAAATGGTTAATGATAACCGGTATTCATGATTATTAACGAATTTTCAGGATTTGATTGTAGTTATTGACCACCGGTACGGACAAATGTCATTTACCCATTTTCAATTGCAAAAACTTTTCTTTCAACACTTCGTTTTCCTGAACGTCAAAACTTCCGGATTCTATCAGTTTCCTGGCATTGGCGATTCTTGCATTGGTGAGTGGATGGGTACTTAAAAATTCCGGGACCTCTGCAGTCTCATTTTTTTTCAATACTTCGAAGAGTTCAAGCATGCCATGGGGGTCGATGTTGTTTTTCACCAGGAACCGGAATCCTTTTTCATCGGCTTCCTTTTCGAAGGATCTTGAATAGGAAAGATTATTAAGATTGTTGGCATGCCCGGCCAGTACCGCCATGATTCCATTCGCATCGGAGGAAATAATCGAAATTATGATTAACCCTGAAACACTCCTGCAAAGTTCTTTCATCGAATGCCTGTAAATGACATGCGATGCTTCGTGAGCCAGCAGAGCAGACAGTTGCTGGTATGTGTCGATCTCTTTCAGAATTCCGGAAAAGACTACAATGTTTCCATCCGGCAATGCAAAGGCATTGATTTCTTTGGATTCTACAACCGTGAAATTCAGACTGCGCCCGGCGTTAAACGAAATTTGTTTTGCAAATTCATTCAACACCTCTGTTCTTCCGCTGTCAATCTTTTCCAGCGACATGAGGTTATCGTAATAAGTCCTGCCCAGGCTTTCATCGTATGAAACCGGCAACATAGTCACCGCCTTTTCTGACAGCCAGGGAACCAAAAAAAAATATGCCGCTGCTATAAGAGCCACTATGAAAAGCACGATGCCGATATGCAACAAACTTCCTGCATGAATAAAACGATGATAGAAATTTCCCCTGCCGGTCTTCCGGAAATGTTCGAAGAATTTCTCGCTGAAAATACCATCATCCACTATCAGCGTCTTCTCGCTGTCCAGCAACGGCCTGATCGTGATTTTTCCACCGGTTAAGTCGGGAACAACTTCACTGATGTGCCATTCTCTTCTTGTGACCTGCTCTGACTCAAAAACAATCTTCGTATGGGACTTGTCAAATCCGACCGACACTTTAAAAGGACTGGAAGTATGCCCGTCAAAATAAATTCCTTCAGCGCCGTCAAACATCAGATTACAAAGCCAAAGTCAAGCATGTCACTCAGATCTTCGCCGGTCGCATCTTTGTAATCAATTTCGGTCTGGTTGATCTTTTCCAGGTTCACATCGCCCGAGATTGCAATATTTGAAAAAACAAACCTTAACGACCGGCATACAATCCAGGAATAGGCGAGTCCCAGCGTGAAAATAAACAGAAGAATATTAGTGATTACCAGCACGGCAATGCCTCCGCCGGTTGCTTTATTTTTTAACGTTAATTTTTTACCGGTCGCCTCATCAGCAACAGTGAGGTTGTCGATGTAGTAATCCATCAGCTTCTTTTGCCACCAGAAAGCATAGATTCCGAGCGTGACAATGGTGAGAAGGTATCCCTTCAGGTTCAGCAGAAAATACTCGCCACCCTTACCCTGATATTTGAAACTCAGTGAACCGAGCCTCACATGATTCAAGAGGTAGTTACGCAGGTTCATGGTGAACCAGGCTCCGTAAATTCCGAGCGTGATCATCGTAAGGAAAATCCCTTTGAAAAATATAATTGAGAACTTTTTCCGGTCGCCGCGATATCCCATTCGTATACCACTCCAGCTGGTACGCGACATCCTGTACCGGTATGAGCCATGAATGGCAAGAGGTATTATTGCAAGTATACCCAGATACAACACGATGATGCCCGGAACAAGCATGTTAAAATAGATCAGCAGGAAGCACAGGCCGTAAATGATTACGAGAATTAATATCGCCTTGATGAATCCTCTGAACATTTCATTACCCGTACCGTGAAATACAAATGGTGTCTGGTTGAGCTCTGTCGCATTATACAGGTACTTCAGTTTTCTTGCCTTCGCCCAGGGATAATATAATCCCAGTGTAATTACAGTGAACAGCCAGTTTACAATGAGGATGGTAAAATATTCTCCTCCATTTCCATTGAAAGAAAGTTTCTTCTCTTCAGGAAAAACTTCCGGTTCGGAATTCATTGCTGTCGATTGAATATCCATATCGTAAAAGGGTAGGGGTACAAAAAGAAAAACCTCCTGAAAAGAGGTTTTATCATAAGTGTTTTATTTGCCGAGATCGTCGAAGTTCACATCGCTGTAAGGCGAACTTCCGCTGGTATTATCGTCGTGACCCGGACCAGCTTCATTGTGTGCCGGCTGTTCAAAGGGCTTCAGCGTTCCGACGTGATTGATGGCCTCATTTAAACCATCTACGAATTTCTGAAAGTCTTCCCGGTAAAGAAAAATTTTATGCTTTTCAAAAAACGGAGATCCATCATCTCCGATTCTCTTTTTACTTTCTGTGATGGTCAGATAATAATCCTGAGCCTTCGTTGTTTTGACATCAAAAAAATAAGTGCGCTTTCCTGCTCTTACAGATTTTGAAAATACTTCTTCACGTTGATTATGGTTCTCTGACATAAATGGGATTGTTAGTTCGCGATTTGAAGCAAAAATAGAAAAATATTTTACTACGCAAGGAAATCACGTAAAACCTTCAATATTCGTTCTTTGGGAATTAACAAAACGGGAAGGTGAATGTGTTTAATCTGTTAATAAACAGGAGAATATGTAATAATGAAGATTTTCCTGTTTGATGCTAATTCATAACTTTCCGCAAAGAAAATTTTTCATGACGGAGAAATAATACCAATCTTATCTTTCAAATATTTTCCCGTATACGATTCAGAACAATGGACAAGTTCATCCGGCGTTCCTTCAAACAAAAGTCTTCCTCCTTCATTACCGCCTTCCGGACCAAGGTCTATTACCCAGTCAGCACATTTGATCACTTCCGAATTGTGTTCAATGATCAGGATGCTGTTTCCCTGTGAAATCAGCATATCGAAAGCCTTTAGTAGTTTTCTTATATCATGAAAATGAAGTCCTGTCGTCGGCTCATCAAAAATAAAAAGCGTATGCTCATGACTGTTACCCTTGCCGATGAATGATGCAAGTTTGATTCGTTGAGCTTCTCCGCCACTGAGGGTGCTCGAAGATTGTCCCAGGCCTATGTATCCCAGGCCCACATCCTGAAGCGGTTTCAGCTTAGCCGCAATTCTTGCATCATTTCCAAATGATTTTACGGGTGAACCAAAATATCCGATGGCCTCGTCTACTGTCATCTCCAGCACGTCTGCTATATTTTTACCCCTGTACTCAACATCAAGAATCTCCTGCTTGAATCTCTTGCCGTTGCAGTTTTCACAAACAAGGTGTATGTCTGCCATGAATTGCATTTCGATGGTGACTTCACCTTCGCCTTCACAAACTTCACAACGGCCGCCTTCCACATTAAAAGAGAAATGCCCGGGCTTGTATCTTCGAGCCCTCGAAAGCGGCAGGTCTGCAAATAACATCCGTATGTCGTCGAATGCCTTTACATAGGTCACGGGGTTGGAACGCGATGATTTGCCGATCGGGTTCTGGTCTACAAATTCGACCGAAGTAATTTTATTGTAATCACCGCTGAGTTTGTCGAATGCCCCGCTTTGTTCACCAAATCCTCCATGGATTTTTTTCAATGCGGGATAGATCACTTTCTTGACAAGCGAAGTCTTTCCGCTTCCGCTCACTCCAGTAACCACCGTCATGATGCCAAGCGGAATCTTCACTGAAATATTTTTCAGGTTGTTTTCTCTCGCACCTTCAATGCGGATCAGGCCTGTGGCTGTCCTCCTTCGGTATGGCAGGCTGATCTGTTCCTTTCCGCTGAGGTATTTCCCGGTGTAGCCTGTTTCCTGGTGAACGATCTCGTCATATGTTCCCTGGAAAATGAGTTCTCCTCCATGCACTCCCGCATCCGGCCCGATGTCGATGAGCTGATCGGCTGCTTTCATGATCTCTTCGTCATGCTCCACGACGATGAGCGTGTTACCTACGTCGCGCAGTGATTTCAATACCTTAATCAGCCTGTGAGTGTCTCTCGGATGCAGCCCTATACTCGGCTCATCGAGAATGTACATCGATCCGACCAGGCTGCTGCCTAAGGAAGTCGCGAGATTGATCCGCTGCGATTCACCGCCTGATAGGGAATTGGAGAGGCGATTCAATGTGAGGTATCCTAATCCCACATTCACCAGGAAGTGCAGCCTGTTTTTAATTTCCAGCAGGATTCGTTTCCCAATTTCATTTTCATGTGCGGTCAGTTCGAGGTTGTTGAAAAAGGAAAGACTGTCTTTCACAGGCATTAATACAATGTCTGTAATCGATCGTCCGCCGACTTTCACATAATTTGCGTCGCCTCTCAGGCGCGTTCCGCGGCATTCCGGACAAATGGTCCGGCCCCTGTATCTCGACAGCATCACTCGATATTGAATCTTGTATGCCTGTGTTTCTACCCATTTGAAGAATGCATTCAGTCCTGCGAAATATGAATTGCCCGTCCACAGCAAGGCCCGCTGGTCTTCACTCAGCTCATAGATCGGCCGGTGAATCGGGAAATCAAATTTGTAAGCTTTCTTTACAAGTTCGTCGTTCCATTCTTTCATCTTTTCGCCGCGCCAGCAAACGATGGCTCCATCGTATACTGACAACGATTTATCCGGGATGACCAGGTCTTCGTCGATTCCGATTATGGATCCGAAGCCTTCACACCTGCGACAGGCCCCGTAAGGATTATTAAAACTGAATAGCTGGGTACTGGGTTCTTCAAATAAAATTCCGTCGAGAAAAAAACGGTTTGAAAAGGAGTTGACGATGGTTTTATTTTCCGATACAATTTCTGTCGCACACTCACCCTGTCCTTCGAAGAAGGCCGCCTGTATGGAATCGGCCATGCGTGAATCATTCCCTTCATCCTCTTTCGTAACCGTAAATCGATCGATCACAATCTGAATGCCTGAAGCAATTTTTTCATGCAAATCAGGAGCAACAGTTTCATCACCCTTTTTTTTAGCCGGCCGTTTTACAGTTTGCTTGTTTGGATTAACGGTTGTTTCTTTTAAAGACCTGAGCAGTTTTTCATTTTCCGGTAAAAGCACATCCTCGATCTTATGAACCGAATTTGCAAATTTCACTCTCACAAATCCCTTCTGAATAAGCACATTCAGATCATCTTCGATGCTTCTTCCTGGATGCAGAAAAAGGGGAGCAAGTAAAATCACTTTTGTTCCTTCAGGAAAGGAATTGATGTGTTTTAATACATCCTCGACCGTATTTCTCTTTACCAGGTTTCCCGATACCGGGGAATAGGTTTTGCCGATACGTGCGAAAAGTAATTTAAGGTAATCGTAAATTTCTGTGGATGTTCCGACGGTTGAACGCGGATTTCTCGTATTCACCTTTTGCTCGATAGCTACAGCAGGGGAGATGCCGTGAATATAATCCACATCGGGTTTATCCATGCGACCGATGAACTGGCGGGCATAACTGCTGAGACTTTCAACATACCTGCGCTGTCCCTCGGCGTACAATGTATCAAAAGCGAGCGACGACTTTCCGGATCCCGAAAGTCCGGTAATAACTATGAATTTATTCCTGGGAAGCGCGATGTCTATGTTTTTCAGGTTATGGACGCGGGCCCCTTTAATTATTATATACTCCCTGGAATCAGGTTTTTCGATATTTTGCATTGGAAATTCCTCAATCTGCAAAAGTACAGAAAACAAGTAGCCAAGTAGCCAATTAGCCAATATGCTGATTAGCCAATTAGCCAATTAGCCAATAAATTTCTATATTCTGAATTTATTCCAAACTTAAATCGGCTAATTTGCATTTTGGCTAATCGGCTAATTAACCTCTTTTGTCAAAAATCTGTAAGGAAACACACAATCTTGTTGATAATTATTTAAATGTACTTGCGTTTAAATAACAAATGATATATATTTGATCTGCTTTTAGGAGCAATCCATCAATTTTAAAACTAAAAAAAGGACAAAACATAGGATAATTCTACTTTAATACTAACCCTTAATTAAAGCAGAACCCTTATGTCTAAAATCCAAATGATGGATGATAAAGATCTCGTGCATCTTTATCAGAATGGAAACCAATCAGCCATTACCGAATTAGTACATCGTTACAAGCAACGTATTCATTCTACGATTTTTTTCCTGGTAAAAAACCAGGAACTCGCAGAGGATCTCTTCCAGGAGACATTTATCAAAATCATCAACAGCTTAAGAAAGAATCATTACAACGAGCAGGGAAAGTTTTTGCCCTGGGCTTTGAGGATTGCGCATAACCTGGTGATCGACCATTTCAGGAAAGAAAAACTGATGCCGCTTCAGCATGATACAGAGGAATTCAGCGTTTTCGATATTATGGCATCCAACAACAGGAACGCTTCCGAACAGATGATCTATGATGAGAAGATTCAATATGTACGTGGGCTTCTGGACCGATTACCATTCGAACAACGCGAAGTGGTCATCCTCCGTCACTACGCCGGTCTTTCGTTTAAGGAAATCTCAAAAATGCTCGATATAAATATCAATACGGCTCTCGGAAGAATGCATTATGCAGTCCTTAAGATGCGTGAAATGGTTGAAAATGAGAAGGTCAGGTTAAAAGAATAAAAATAATATCGTTCTTTAAATATTTCTTTTATACCTGCGTTTTGAAGGTTATACAATTCAAAAATGCATGATTAAAAGATCTACTTTCTCCGACTTGCTGTCCTACGCTTACAATGAAACCGGTCTTCATGAGAGTGACCGTATTCAAAAATCAATCGACGGCGATCCACTTGTTCAGGAAGAATTTAATGAGCTCACAGAAACAATAAAAATTCTGGACGAAGCTGCTCCTGAAGTTAATCCTGAAGTAATTGAAAAAATCCTAAGGTTCTGCTGATCTTTAGGGGTTAAAAAAAAGTCCGCCTTACGGGCGGACTTTTTTTCTCTCTAATCTATTTTGTCTTTTGTTCAATTCATAGGCGACATTTTTTTATTGGAATAAATTTACTTTGATGCATTTACTGTTTCAATTTTATTTTGCAATTCTATCCGGGTATTAGGTGAATGATTTTTATCGCATGACGAAGTCTGAATTTATAGTCAGTCATTTTCACAAAGCGGTTTTTTATGAATTAGACGTTGTCCTTCGATTATCTTTGTACAATGACAAAGAAGGAACGTTTTGAAGCGGTCATTAAATATTTCGAAAAGGCACGTCCTTATGCGGAAACGGAACTCGTCTTTAAGAATCCTTACGAACTGATCGTATCAGTCATTTTATCCGCCCAGTGCACCGATAAGCGGGTGAATATGACCACCCCTGAATTTTTTAAGACATTCCCAACGCCTAAAGCGCTTGCGGCTTCAACACCCGGAGAAGTCTTCCCGTTTATAAAAAGCATTAGTTATCCAAACAACAAATCGAAGCACCTTGTCGGAATGGCAAAAATGCTCGTCGATGAGTTTGGCGGAAAGGTTCCTTCAGAAGTCGAAGAGCTGCAAAAACTGCCGGGAGTGGGGCGAAAGACGGCAAACGTAATTGCATCTGTAGTCTACAACAAGCCGGCATTGGCGGTTGATACACATGTGTTTCGCGTAGCAAACAGGATCGGGCTCACGATGGCCAGGAATCCGCTGCAGTCGGAAAAACAATTGGTGAAATATATTCCAGAAGAAAAGATTCCCGTATTTCATCACTGGCTCATCCTCCATGGGAGGTACACCTGCACAGCCCGCAGTCCGAAATGTTCTGAATGCGGAGTCCGGGGTTTCTGTAAATACTATTCGAAGCTATAATTTATACCCGCAGCTGTTTTGCAGAAGTCAAATCAGTTAAAAGCCACTCATTT
Source organism: uncultured Flavobacteriales bacterium (assembly GCA_964595205.1). GTDB lineage: Bacteria > Bacteroidota > Bacteroidia > AKYH767-A > 2013-40CM-41-45 > JADKIH01. The sequence continues at coordinate 284,473 of CAZQOQ010000037.1, forward strand.
TTCGTAGATTCCTGCTGCAATCTTCTCCGTGAGCGATTTCGGTAAAAGCGGAATGAGTGCGACAGAAATTTTATTCAGCCAGCCGGGAATGGCTTCGTTTTTTTTATTGAACATGCTTTCCACTGCAAATTTTGCAACGGCTGCCGGACTCATCTTTACCTTGTCGGCTTTTTTGCGAATCGCTTCGGAATGCATACCTGCAGCATCCATAAAATTCGTGTCGGTGGTTCCGGGGCTCACGCACGTAACTGAAACATTCGAATTTCGCAGTTCATACCTCAGTGCCCTCGAGAATTGGATGATGAACGACTTGCATGCCGCATAGATGGCGAGTTTCGGGACAGCCTGGTACGCGGTGGTGCTGGCAATATTTAAAATATATGCCTGCTGACTTTTCTTCAACTCAGGTAACAGGCGGTAGGTAAGGGTTACGGGAAGCATGATGTTTATATTCATCAGTGAATTGAGAGCTTCAAATCCAAGTTCATCAAATCGACCCCACAAACCATAACCGGCATTATTGACGAGTACCGATAGTTCGATATTCAGGCTCCTGACAAATGCCACGGTTGTTTCGATGCCGACAGTTGTAGAAAGATCAGCAGAGAGGAAATGACATTTTATTCCAAACTCCGCCGAGAGGCTGTCGGTGAGGGTCCGGAGCATCTCTTCACTTCTCGCAACAAGTATCAGATCATATTTTTTACGGGCAAGTTCGAAGGCAATTTCTTTACCGATTCCCTTACTCGCTCCTGTAATCAGTGCATAGCTCATTTCAATTACTTTAAATAAAAAATGGAACCAGGTTCTCTGATTCCATCTGCGATTTTTCTTTGTCTGTTACCGAACCATCTTTTGAAAATGATGATAAAGCGGCGTACTGCTTTCTTCCGATTTCGGCATATACTTGCCGAGGATAACCGGAATATACATGACGCGGCGGCGGCTGGCGGCACCAACATTTGGTGACATTGCTACACGGTGCCAGATTCTTCCATCATGAATCACCATGTCGCCCGCTTTGGCGTCGACAAGCATTTCGTTCTTGTCTTCATCTGTATTCATGAAATATGCTTTCTTGAATAACATGCTGAAAATATTTTGCTTGTGAGTACCCGGTATAATTCTAAGTCCGCCCTTATCCGAAGACGAATCATCCAGATAAAGCCCTACATTAAGCATAGGCATCACTTTCTTTCCATAGAAAATGTCGCGCATGCTGTCCGTATGCCAGCCCATCTGGCGGAATTTACTGTGCGACGTATTCACATAATGGTTTACGATCACTCCGTCTTTTTCATTTTCGGCAATCCGTGAACCCTCCGGAAGAAGCACTTTAAGCGATTGCACCTTACTGCTTGTAACAAAGCGATGAACACTCTCACAGTACTGAGAGGTGAAAGGAAATCTGTGTACGATTTCTTTTCCATTCTCATCATGCCCGTATTTTATAGGCACGCCATTGATCTTCTTAATCCCTTTGCTGATCCACTTTTTCTGCAGTTCCTCTGTCGAAGCAATGATCTCCCTGATCTCTTCAGATGAAACTACATTCCGGAAATGAATAAATCCGTTTTTTTCAAAAAATGCAATTTGTTCATCGGTCAATTTCTCGCCGAGACTAAATTTTGGATATTGGTCATTACTCATTTATTCAGTTTTTTATGAAAGATTGACATCATTGAAAATCAATTCAATGCGGACATCTCATGCAAAAATGATTGTTTTCGTTAAAATTTCGATTAGTGCACAAATATATAAGAATCTTTTTATTTCCAAATGCATCTGAAAGAATGTAAAAAATTTACTTTTAAACATTGTTTGTGTATGATTGTTAATCACTTAGAAAACTTTCATTCCACTTTTGCAGGAAAACAGATGATGAAAGTTGTCCCTTTTTTGATTTCACTCTCCACAGAAACATCAATATCATGAAATTGGGCAATTGTTTTTACAATTGGCAATCCTAAACCATAGCTCTTCTCGTCTGCCGGACCAAATCTCCTGAAACGGTCGAAAATAAAGGGAATCTGGGCGGAAGATATACCAGGCCCCGTATCTGTGATTTTTATTACAAATCCCTTTTCTTCTTTCTGTCCCGTAATAAATATTTTACCCTTCTCCACATTGTACTTGATTGCATTGGTAAGGATGTTATAAAATAAGGTGTATACCAATGATTTATTGCAGGGATTGTAAATGAAATTCTCTTTCCAGTCCATTGAAATTGTCACCTCTTTTGTTTGTATCCATTCATCCAGTTCTTCCAGAACTTCATTCATTACCGACTTCAGTGATACACTCTCGTTTTTTACAAACTGATCGTTTTCTATTTTACTGATGTATAAAAGCGACTTCACCACTTTTGTCAGCCTTGCAAGCGTCTTCTGCGACTCAACCAGTTTTACAGCTACATCATGTGGCATAGAAGGATCACTGATCATGTTTTCAATCCTGTTTCGAAGTATTGATACCGGCGTTAATAATTCATGCGAAACGTTCATGATGAATTCTCTTTCTACTTCAAACGTCTCGCGCACCTGCCTCATCATCTCGTTTATACTCTTGTCCAGGTGAGTAAACTCATACGTACTTGTCGTTATTGGCTTTGGATTAAACGAAGATGGATGTTGAACGTCCTTTAATTTTTCTCTTACAATCTTGTTGAATGGTTTTAACAGTAGCCGCGCAAAAGCGAAATCAAGGAAAATGGAAATAAGGACAACACAAATCAATAAAAGAAGTGTGAATTTTTTTATCGTTAAATTCAGCTGATCGACTGCGCTCAGTCCCTCTCCAATTGCAATCTCGTAAAGCTGGTTGTCGAAGATGAATGACTTCGTCAATACCCTGTGACGAACGAATTCATTTTCAATCGCACGTTCAGAATTCTCAATTTTAACCGCACCAAAATCATCCGGTAATCTCGGCAGCGGAGAAATAGATACAAACTCTTCCTTAAAAATATTGTAATTGTCGAAACTGCAGTCCTGGTCAAGCGTTATCTCATTCAATCCTCCCTTTTCAACCATCAGGAGTGTCTTGTCCAGGCGCGCAACCAATCTCTTGTCAATATGATTGTAAACAACCTTCTGTATAAGCAATGGCAAAAAAGCACCGATGGCAAGGATGATGATTGCCTTGGAAATGGCATTGTAAAGGGCTAATTTAACTTGTAACTTCAATTGAAAAACTTTTCGCCAAATGTCAGCGATGCATATGATTTCACTATGAACTTTTCACAGATGACGACAACAAAATTATTTCACTTCAGATTTCATGAAACGCGAAAATGAACCCGTCAATTCATATTTAGCCTGTATCCGATCCCTCTGACTGTCTCAATAAAATCAGCATTACCGCAATTCGATAATTTCTTTCTGAGGTTCTTCATATGAACATCGATGTAATTTGATTCGTAATCTTCTTCCAATACATCTCCCCAGATATGCTCGGTAAGCTGAACCCTGGTGATTACCCTGTTTTTATGCAGAGCCATGTAATGTAAAATATCAAATTCTTTCTTCGTCAGGTTAATTGGGTTCTTGTCAAAATATACCGTCCGGTTCTGAATATCCATCAGGAAATCGTGAATCTGAATGGTATTGTTTTTAAGTCCATGCTTTCTTCTCAATATCGCCTGCATCCGTGCCTGTAATTCAAGCAGAGAAAATGGTTTTGCCAGGTAATCATCGGCACCCAGATCAAGTCCCGTAATCCTGTCATCTATCGATCCCCTCGCAGTCAGCACAATAAATGCTGCATCCTTTCCCGATTCTTTTGCTTCTTTCAACAGCTGAAATCCGCTGTAATCAGGCAGGCCGATGTCCAGTAATATAAAATCATATGAGTTAACGTAAATTTTTTCAGATGCGCTTTTACCGTTAAAAGCAACATCACAGTGATAACCCTGCTTCGACAGAAAGATTTCCACCTCGTGCGAAAGTTGTCTTTCGTCTTCAACTATTAGGACATTCATAGTGCAATTTTATAATTTTAGAATCAATTTATCAAGAACCAGGAATCGAGAACCAAGAACCAAGACTTAAGAACCAAGAACCAAGAATCAAGAATCAAGAACCAAGAATCAAGACTTAAGAACCAAGAACCAAGAATCAAGAACCAAGACTTAAGAACCAAGAATCAAGAACCAAGAACCAAGAATTAAGAACCAAGAATTAAGAACCAGGATTCAGGAATCAGGAACAAAGAAGAGTAACGAATTTTGGTTATGTGTTATCCGACATCTAATTCATAATATTTAATAATTAATTCTCATCCTTATTTTTCTTTATTCTCAAGTCTCAAGTCTAATGTCCTGGTTCTTCATTCCTCCACTGCTTCAAGAATAACATCACAAGCCCGGTTAATTTCATCCTCACTGATAATCAATGGTGGTGCAATCCTCAGACACGCCGGGGCAAATAAAAACCAGTCCGTCAATAAACCTCTCTCAAAACAACGTTGAATTATTTTTTGATTTATCATTTCATTGTCAAATTCCAGGGCTAAAAGTAATCCCTTTCCTCGGATCGATCTGATCTTTTCATGTTTCAACCGCGAACGGATTATTTCTTCTTTCGATTTAATGGAATGTATCAAAACCGTACCCGTCAGAATTTCAAGTGATGCCAACGCAGCTGCACAGGAAACCGGATGTCCGCCGGAAGTGGTGAGATGCCCAAGCACAGGATCATGGGTGAGCGACGACATTCTTTCTCCTGAAGAAATAAAAGCTCCTAACGGCATGCCACCGCCAAAGGCTTTTCCTAAAAGTAATATATCGGGAACTACATCCGCATCCCTGAAGGCAAACAGATGACCGGTTCTGCCCATTCCGGTCTGTATTTCGTCGAAGACGAGCAATGCTCCGTTTTCATCACATTTCTTTCGAAGTTTTTGTAAATAATTTTTCCCTGCTGTCAGCACACCGGCTTCTGCCTGTATTGGTTCAATAAAAACAGCCGCAGTGTTCTCATCAATATATTCAAGATGTTCCTCCTCATTAAGCCTGATTATACGGTGACCTGGCAACAGCGGACGAAAGGCACTCTTCAGTTGCTCATTTCCGCAGATGCTCAGTGCGCCTTGCGTACTTCCATGATATGAGTTTTCATAGGAAATGAAACCCGTCCGGCCTGTGACGCGCTTGGCCAGTTTCATTGCTCCTTCAGTTGCTTCTGCACCTGAATTTGTAAGATAAATACTTTGTAGTGATTCCGGGAGTTGCTCTGCAAGTGCTCTCACAAGTTCAACCTGGGCTGCAACAATGTGCTCTCCATATACCATCAGGTGAAGGTGCTCCTCCACCTGCCGGTGTATGGCCTCTTTTATTTTTTTATTGCCGTGCCCAAGACTGGAAACTGAAATTCCCGAAATAAAGTCAAGATACTTTTTACCGCCAGAATCAAAAACAAAACATCCGTCTGCTCCCGTAATTTCAAGTGCCGGAGGGGACTGACTTGTCTGGGCAAGGTGCCTGAAGAATATTTCTTTCCGGGAAATCATTTGGCGAAATTAAGAAAGAAGAGACAAGGATCAAGAACCAAGAGCCAAGAACCAAGAACCAAGAACCAAGAATCAAGAATCAAGAGCCAAGAGACAAGAATCAAGAACCAAGAGACAAGAATCAAGAACCAAGAATCAAGAGCCAAGAACCAAGAATCAAGAACCAAGAGACAAGAATCAAGAATCAAGAACCAAGAATCAAGAACCAAGAATCAAGAATCAAGAATCAAGAATCAAGAATCAAGAACCAAGAATCAAGAACCAGGAACCGATAATCATGAAAGGTAAAACGGGACGCGGCAGCCTGGAATGTTATCTGCTGGTTTATTAGATCTGATTTCCTGTTATCCACATTGCCGTTTTCGTAAGTATTTTCATTCATGGAGAATATCCTTACCTTATTGCTGAAATTGCATACCGGATAGATAAAAACAAATATCAATGAAAAAATATTTTTTTCTGATTGCCTTTTTTACTCTTGCATTTCAGCTTTTTTCCCAGACCGGTGCTTCAATCAACCTGGCTTTAAGAAATAAAATCGCCCGGAATACAGATGGGAACGAAAACATGTTTTTGCTTGTTAAAGGTGATGTTGAAAAGATTCGGCAATTTGTAATAGCGAATGAAGGAACATTTATAAACACTGCCGGCGATATAGTCTCTGTCCGGTTAACACTTCGTGCAATCTCCCGTCTCATCGAAATGCCTTTCGTAATCAGGGTCGGTTCCGACACACAGAGATACATCACTCTGAACGATACCATGCGTGAACTTGCTCACGTCAATGAAGTACATAATGGTCTTTCGCCTCTCCTGCATACGTACAAGGGGAGAGGTGTCTTGCTTGGGATTATAGATTCCGGACTTGACCTGGATCATCCGGACTTTAAGGACTCGACCGGACATACGCGTGTAAGGTGGCTTTGGGATATGAATCTCCCGAATGGGGCGAATTCTCCAGCACCCTATAATTACGGTCAGGAATTTTCAGGACAAGACATCGACAATGGACTCGCTGCAGCACACACGGGCCAGGATCAGAACGGCCATGGAACATACGTTGCAGGCATCGCTGCCGGTAATGGTTCTGCAGTGGGGAGGTTTCAGGGCGTCGCGCCGGAATCGGACCTGATCATCGTCGGTTATAAATTCAATGCTGCCGATACGGTTTCAAGGATCGCTCATGCTGTCGAATATATTTTTTCGAAGGCCCAGCAGCTGGGCATGCCATGCGTAATCAATGCCTCGCTGGGTAGTTATGACGGCTCCCACGACGGGCTGGATCTCGAAGCCCAGTACATCGGGTATATGATCAGTCAGCAAAGCGGTCGTGTACTGGTTGCCGCCTGCGGCGACATCGGCGTCAACTATCCCTTTCACGTGGGACGAAATTCTGTCAGCGGCGATACCGTCTTTACCTGGTTCAATTATACCAGTTCGATCGGCGCTGCTTACATAAACATTTATGCCGATACTGCCGACTTCCGTGACGTCAGGTTTTCAATCGGTGCCGATAAAGTTACTCCGTATTACAGCTTCCGCGCGCAGACTAACTTCACGAGCGTCTTTCCATCCGTCAACAATGTGGTTCAACAGAATTTGGTGAAGAGCGGACGCAGACTTGGAATCATTCAGACTTATACGACAAACACTGACGGTGTTTATCACATAGAGATCATTGTTATTCCTGACTCAACCGACTACAACTGGAGATTCACTACCACCGGAAACGGTCGTTATGATTCATGGACTTACGATATCTATCATCCCAGCTGGGTATGGCAGAACCTGCCGCCAGATTCAGTGTTCCCCGATATCACCCATTACCATTTACCCGATACATTTCAGACGATCGTAAGCGGAATGAACTGCCTTGATAACGTAATCTCCGTTGGAAATTATACCAACACCGACAGGCACCTCGATGTGGATTCTGTACTCCAGGTCACTCCCGCCGATCTGCCACGTCAGATAGCAACCAACAGCGGGCGCGGTCCGACCAGGGACGGTCGCATCAAACCGGATATCATGGCACCGGGTAACCATATTATTTCTGCCGGAGTCGCCGGATTGATTGCTTCTTTACCACATAATAAAATCGCTCCCGGCGGATTTCACATTACAGGCGGCGGCACTTCTGCATCAGCTCCTGTCGTGGCCGGCATCGCTGCACTTTATCTCGAACAAAATCCGGGTGCAAACTGGCTGGATGTGAAGAATGCAATTATCAATTGTGCTTCTCAGGATTCCCTCATGTGGGGACCTTATCCGAATAATGCCTGGGGATATGGAAAGGTAAATGCCTTTGAAGCCTTAACGACTTGTTCGCTTAATGTAAACATCGATTCACCGGAGGACGCGACTCTCTCATGCAGTGTTTATCCAAATCCGGTACAGGAATGGCTCCATGTAAGGTTACCTGATGATATGAAGAGCGTCGCAGCTATCTATGATATTGAAGGAAGAAAACTTTTTGAAACACAAAATAGCGTTTCCGATTTTTCTTTGCCACTTGGTGAGATCAGCAATGGTGTTTATTTTCTGAAAATTCAATCACCCGAAGGAAAACAGGCTATGAAGCGATTCGTTGTTACGAGGGAATATTGATTTGAAGTAAAAAACTCTCATTTAGAGGAATTCCATGGTATAAACTCATTCCTAATATGTAATTTGCGGACTTAAATAAATAAAGTCTTATTGTCCATTGGATACCTCTCTTTTTGACAGCGTTGCACACCGGCGTTTCTCATTGCCGATCCTGGATGAGATTAAAAAATATCTTGGAACCTCACAGCAGATTGTAATTACCACTCATCACAGGCCTGATGGAGATGCCATGGGTTCGTCACTCGGCCTCTATAATTACCTGCTGAAAAAAGGACATCATGTTCAGGTCGTTACTCCCAATGAGTATCCTGATTTTCTTTCATGGCTTCCGGGGAATGAAAAGGTATTGAATTACGAAATTTCCAAAAAGGAAAGCGACGAATTCTTAGCCGCGGCTGATCTCATTTTTTGTCTCGACTTTAACTGGCTGAACCGCGTCGAGAAAATGGAAACCAGCCTCCGTAACAGTAAGGCCGTTAAAATTCTTATCGATCATCACCTTGATCCGGAAAAGGTTTTCGATATAACATTTTCCTATAGCGATGCATGCTCTACCTGTGAACTGATCTTCGATTTTATCATAGCGATGGATGATGAGGGTTTGATCGATAAAAATATTGCTGAATGTCTTTACTGCGGTATAATGACCGATACTAATTCGTTCAGGTTTTCTTCGATGAAGTCCAGAACACATTTAATCATCGCTGGACTCATGGAAGCAGGCGCGGAAAATTTCAGGATTCACGAGCGTGTCTATGACACTGCGAGTGAAGATAAGATCAGGCTTTTGGGTTATTCGCTGTTTGAGAAACTGGTCGTGCTGCCGGAGTATAATACCGCGTATATTTCATTGTCGGAAGAGGAGCTCCTTAAATTCAAGTTCCGGAGCGGGGATACAGAAGGGTTTGTTAACTATGCGTTGAGTATAAAAGGTATCCGGCTTGCGGTATTTTTTTCGGAGAAGGACGGCGCGGTTAAAATTTCGTTCAGAAGCAAGAACGATTTTTCCGTACAGGAATTATCTTCTAAATATTTTAAGGGCGGTGGACACAAGAATGCTTCCGGCGGATTCTCAAATGAATCACTCGATTCAACAGTAAAAAAGTTTTTAGATATTCTTCCTTCCTACAAGGAACAGCTGACCAGGTGATGCGGATTTTCATATATTTTTTCTTTTTAATAATGGTATTAGCCTCGTGCAGGAATAAATCTACAGAGCAGAAAATTGATGATAACGTTCTTAACGAAAAGCTGACTGCAATGAATAAGATCCTCGTGGAAAATGAATCGAAGGAAATTGAAAAGTTCATTTCTTCACATGGCTTTCATACGACGATGACCGGAACCGGCCTCCGGTACGAAATATACAGGCATGGAAAAGGATTACATCCGGCCATTCAGGATGAGGTCACCGTTGGTTATAAATTGTTCCTGCTTGACGGCAGACTTGTCTACACAAGCGATTCTACGGGTCCGTTGAAATTCAGGGTTGGAGCAGGGGCACAGGTGAAGGGACTTGAAGAGGTAATCATGCTCATGGTACCGGGCGACCATGCACATGCAATTTTACCGGCACACCTTGGTTTTGGAATGGCCGGTGATGAAAGAAAAATTCCGCCCGCAAGTGCATTGTATTTCGATGTGGTATTGCTTGACGTTAAAAAATAAATAATTTCTTATATTAATATTGTCACCGCTTAGATTAACCCGAAAGTCAGAACATTATGCTATATAGAAGTAAAACAGGAATTTCTCTATTGGTTATTTTTTCATTTATCTTTTTAATTTCCTGTTCGAAAGGGAAAAAAATGAAAACAGCTGAAGGCTTTAACTATGTGCTTTACACCGAATCCACAGGAGAGAAGGCTAAGGTTGGCGATTATATCACCATGGAAATGGTGTACAGGAACAGCAAGGATTCTGTTTTGTACGACTCGCGGATTAACAAGTCACCGATTCGTTTTCGTCTCGAAAAAATACCCTTCAAAGGCAGCTTCGAAGACGGTCTCACTTACCTGGCTGAAAATGACAGTGCCACTTTTTTTGTTCCAGCCGATTCCATGTATAATTACATGTATAAAAAAAGGAGCGGTGTAGTGATTGCTCAAAAGGAGACAGGTCTTATCCCGGGTACGCTCCTGAGATTTGATATAAAACTGTTGAATATTCAGGGTGATACAGAGGCTGAACAGGAAATGCTTATTGAATTGAGCGAAAGGGAAAAGACGGACAGGAAAAAATTTGAAGATTATATCAAAGGGCATAACATCACAGTTGCTCCTGATCCGGCAGGGTTTTACCTTGTTATGAAGGAAAAAGGGAAAGGGCTTTCAGTGGATAGCGGAAGGATCGTGACATTGGAATATGAAGGCAGGTTCCTGAACGATTCGGTTTTCGACGGAACGGACCTCGTAGGACGGCCGTACAAATTTATATCGGGAGCAGGGCATGTTATTCCCGGATGGGAATTGGCATTGAAGAATATGCACGTTGGAGATAAATTCACGTTGCTGGTTCCTCCTAAACTTGCATTTGGAGAAGAAGGTGTCAGGGATCCGAAAAGCGGACTTTATAAAATTCCACCGTACACTTCTCTTGTATTTGATATCAGCATTCTTTCTGTTGAGGATGCGCCTGCAGTGAGCGGAAAATAAGTTCTTCAGTTCAGCGTTTAAAATTTTTCCGTAAGGATCATGCTTTGCATTATGTTCCGATAAGAAAAATCACCGGCATCTTATTGATTTCAGGAATTGACTTTTTCCATTGGGAAATCTTTTTTGTTTCTATTTTTTCTTGCGAGGAAGTGACGTTACATGCAATACATAAAAGCGTTGTTCCCGAACATGAAATTAATATATCCTCCAGCAGCTGTTTGTTCCTGTATGGCGCTTCAATAAAGATCTGAGTCTGGCCTTTCTTAACAGCCTCGTTTTCCATTGCAGTAATTTTTCTTCGGCGCTGGGCTGAATCTCTTGGAAGGTACCCATGAAATATGAAAGACTGTCCGTTCATTCCACTCGCCATCAACGCAAGAATGATGCTCGACGGACCAGTTAAAGGGACTACCCGGATATTTTTTTCATGCGCAATTTTCACGATCGCTGCACCCGGATCGGCAACGCCCGGGCAACCGGCTTCACTTAAAAGTCCAATGTCTTTTTCCTTCCTGAAAATTTCAGCCAATGCAGATATCTCCTTTTCACCTGTATGTTCGTTTAACAGGTGAAAAATAAAATCTTTCTGATTGACATGGCTATTTATCATTTTTAGAAACGCACGCGCCGATTTCTCATTCTCAACAACGAATTCATCGATCCTCCGTGCTTTCTCCATCACAGTTTCAGGCAGTGTTCCTGTGTTTTCTGAAATGAATGTTGGAATCAGGTACAACGACATAAAATATTAAATCAACGGGAAATTATTCAATGCTATTGTTTATTCTTCAATCCCGGCTGGATTTCGCTGATTATTCTCTCACTTGCGTCTTCAAGTAATTCATATACAGAAACGAAATCCTGCAGGCTGCCATACCAGGGATCCGGAACATCAAATCTGTCTTTCCCATCTTCCAGGTAAAAACGCACTTTCCTCTTTTCTTCTTCCGTTCTCGCTTGCCGGATTATGTCTTTATAATTGGAGGAATCCATTGCATAGATTAAGTCATAGTGTTCAAAGTCCTTTATCGAAAACTGTCTTCCTCTTTTTCCTGAAATGTCCACGCCAAATTTTCCGGCCGTAATAATCGCGCGCTCGTCGGGCGGCTCTCCAACGTGATAGTTCGCTGTTCCTGCCGAGTCCACGCTGTAGGATAGATTCATTTCTGAAATTTTTTTTCTGAGAATTCCTTCAGCCATCGGTGAGCGGCAGATATTTCCAAGGCAGACTACTAACAGCTTCATGACTATTTGCAATATTCCAATTTTCCATGGTTCAGAATCGCCACAGGCTTACCTGTAAGTTCGCGGCCAACCAACGGATTGTTTTTCGATTTCGATGCCAAATGATGCTCGATCACGATCCATTTTTGTTCAGGATCAAAAACAGTTATTTCCGCCGGTTGGTTTTCCTCGATGAGGCCCGGCTTCAACCCCGCACAACACCGGGGGTGGGACGTGAATTTCGATATCAGTTCTGGCAAACTCAGTTTATTCATCGTCGCAGTGCGTGCTGCCCCAAAGGCCGTTTCAAGTGCGGTTGCTCCATAATCTGCCAGCTCGAATTCTTTCACCTTGGCTTCCGGGTTCTGCGGTGTATGATCCGTACAAATGCAATCGATTGTGCCGTCTGCCAGTCCATCGATCAATGCATGCTTATCATCGATGCAGCGCAACGGAGGTTTCACCTTGAAATTCGTATCGAACTCATTGATGGCAGACTCATCGAGAAGAAGATTCAATGCCGATACATCCGCAGTAACTTTTTTTCCGCTCGCTTTTGCCTTTCGAATCAGTTCAACACCCTGTTTCGATGAAACCGTTGAAAAATGAATCGGCGAATTGCAGTATTCGGCAAGCAACAGGTCGCGGCTTATCATGATCTCTTCTGCTATGGAGGGAATGCCTTTCAATCCCAGGCGAGTGGACATGATTCCCTCATGTACCTGACCTTTGCCGGTGAGAAATTTATCCTCTGCAAACGAAAATATTTTACCGCCGAAATTTTGTGCATACAATAAAGCACGCATCATCAAACCTGCATCATGTATTGCCCGTTTATCGTCGGTGAACACACGTACATTCGCCTGGTACATATCGTACATCTCCGATAATTCCTTACCGTCTCTGTTTTCCGATATCGTTCCGGCTACATGTACGTCGACCGGCAAATCTTTTGCACGCTTTTGCAGGTATTCAACAATCGGTCGCCCGGATACTGGTGGTTTCGTGGAAGGCATCAGCAACACGCCGGTAAATCCACCCTGGATGGCCGCTTTGCAGCCGCTGTCGATATCCTCTTTGAACTCTTCGCCCGGTTCGCCAAATCTGGCATGCAGGTCGAACCATCCAGGCGAAATGTAATACCCGTTACCTGAAATGAGTCTCGCATCTTCCGGAGAAATGCTTCCTGCCTCTTTTACGGAAGCAATCATGTTGCCGACTATCAATACATCTCTTTGTTTAAGATGATGGGGACTTCCGGGAGAAATTACATTTACATTCTGGAGGAGAATTTTCATGATGAATCAGGCAGCTTTTCTGTTAAAATATCTTACCAATAAGACTTCCAGGCCCAGGAAGATGAGTGCAGCGATGATGCAGTATTTCCATAATCTCTTTCCTTCGTTAAGCTGGAGAATTTTATGCGAGAGGTCGCCGCCTTCCGAATCGAAGATGTTAACGTTGTTGTTTCCTGCAACGCTGAATTTTTTCATGAGTTCATCAGGAGGCATGTCAGTGAGATCGGATTCTTTCCTGTCATAATTGAAGGCGATTGCAGCGATCAGGTTGTTACCCGACCTGAGTTGGTAATTCTGTGCCTGGCTCACCTGGTCGTGAACTGAGATAACCGTATTGGAATTTAACAGCCTGCTTTCAGGAATCAAATCAAATTTGAGAGTTGTGTTTTCGAGATGAAACACGTTGTCGTTTGAAACAAGCGTATCACTGATCACGAAATCCCGGTCGCGGCCAAGTATCATGGGAGCCCTGATCTCCGAAGAAGACAGCAATGCAGCACGCAGGAACACCGGAACGAAAAGAGCATGTCTTGGAAAATTTCCGGCATCTTCCGCAAGCGAAGATGCTAACGCATATACTTTTCCTTTTCCGGTTGAAGAAGTAATAAGGAAAGGGCTTCCGTTTTGTAAGCGCACAATGCTCTGGGTAACACTTTTTACGTTTCTCCCCAGGCGATAGTATTTATTTACAAGGGGAAGGTCGAGATTTTCAGGAATGTTTTTTCCTTTTTCAAAAACATTTGCAAATAATTCGCTGTTCTTTTCAATGTATACCACCCGGTCACTCGCTTCGGATTTCCCAAGATATGTATCCGTTCCCAGCTCGTTCGTAAGATCGCTGTATGCCGCCAGGTCTGATTCTTCCGCAGGAATGATAAAGACAGAACCGCCTTTCAATACATACTGCTGCAATTCGTGGATCATTCCTGATGAGAATGATGGTATTTCATTGAGGATGATCAATTGCATTGATGAAAAAATGGAGTAATCGATTTGTCCTGCCGGGATATTTCTCAGGTGAAAATACGGATCATTTCCAAAAACAGCACCCAGGGCATTGCTGATTTCTCTGCCGTTGATGCAAAGTATCTCCAGATTTCTTCTGACATTGAATGCGAAATAAAAATCATCATCGAACGTAATCGGGAAATCGGTGATGGAAACTGCAGCCTCCTGCCATCCGGCTTCTGTGATAGTAAACGAGAGCCTGGCCTCTCCTGAAGATCCGGCCGGAGCACTCACGCTTGCTATTGCTTTCTGACTTCCGTTAATGGAAAGTTTTAGCGGGATGTTTTCCGCATTTACATTTCCTTTGTTTCTGATTACAACTGTTAATTCGGAGGGAGTATTTAACTGAACAAACGGAGTCGAAAGAAAGCAGGTGTCGATATACAGATTATTCTGCCTCGATGCTTCAACCGGAACAAGCGTGAACTGAATGGTTGTATCCGGTTTCAGATCGTCATCCACAATGCTTTTCTGAAAATCGGATATGATATACGCTTTCTTCGTCGATTTTTCTGAACCACCGGATAATGCCTCCTCCTGGCGTTGCATGACCTCTGAAAGCTGGCGTACCGAAGAACCCGGTTTAATTTCATCGATGAGCTGAAGATATTCTTCCCTGCTTACTAATCGCTGATGTCGTGCCTCGAAATCAGTCGTAAGCAACTGGAACTGGTCGGATGGTTTATATGCCTGTGCGATTTCCCTTGCTTTCTTCTTTGCCGTCTCAAGCAGGCTTCCGTTTTTTCCCTGTGCATCCATGCTAAAGGAATTATCAATATAAACGCTGATCTTTTTAATCCCTGCTTCAATTTTGCGATTGGAGACAGGTATGTATGGCTGGGCGAAAGCGAAAACGAGGAATGCAACAGCCAATATTCTGCTGATTAATATGAGCAGGTGTTTCAGCCTGGATCGTGATTGAGTATCCTGCCGGATTTCCCTCAGGAATCTCACATTTGTAAAATAGATTTTTTTAAATCTCCGGAAATTAAATAAATGGATGATGATTGGGATTGCGAGTGCTGCGAGTGCAAAAAGAAAGCCCGGATATATAAAATGCATTGGGCCAAAGATAATGATTCAGAATTTCTCAAACACGCCTAAGCCAAACAAAGCGAAATCATATTTTACCGGATCGGCGGGGTCGAATTTTTTCAGGTTGGTTGTTAATTCTATAGCAGCCTGCCAGTCGTTCTGACTTCTTCTTAACAATCCCAGCTTTCGTGCTACGCGGGCGGAGTGAACATCGAGCGGACAGGTAAGAAATGAAGAATCCAGTTTCCATATACCGAAATCCACTCCGGAAGAATCTTTGCGTATCATCCAGCGCAGGAACATATTAATGCGTTTGGCGGCTGAACCTGCGACGGGATCAGAAAAGTGTTTCTGCGTGCGGGCAGGGTGGGGAAGACTGAAAAAAAAGTTTCTCCATCCGTTAATGGCTTCTTTATAGTCGGTATGAATTTTTTTGTTGAAATGATCGCTGAATAAATTTTCGATCGACCCTTTTTCTGAATAAATCTTCCTGAGCGCTTTCAGGAAATAAAGGCAGTCAACTTCGTTGAAGGTACGGTGGACATAATTCCGGAAGAGAGAGTAATCATGCCTGGAGAAATTCAGAATGAATTCATGAGGCGAATGATCCATCCGTTCTAAAAGCGCGATTGCATTTTTTAAAATAACCTTCCTTTGTCCCCAGGCAATTGTTGCGGCAAGGAAAGCGGCAATTTCGATGTCTTCTTTTTTTGTGAACCTGTGAGGGATAGAAATGGGGTCGTCTTGAATGAACGAAGGACGATTAAAAGCATCCACTTTTTCGTCAAGGTATTCTTTTAAGTCTTCATTTCTCAGCCTTTTCACAGTGCGAAATTACCACAAAAAGGGCATTACCTCATCGTATCAAATTGAAAGAAATCAGTAAGATTATGACGATAATTGCAAAATCGATGACTGAATATTTGAATCTTGTGAAATAGTTATTCATTTCTTACAGTTTTTAGATTTTTTATTATTCAATGAAATGCATGGTTCAGGCTATGGTGCTTCTTTTTTTGAAACTGCCTCCGGTAATAATGGTGAAAGTAGCGGCAACCTGGCGAAGCAATTCTTTTTCTCCCGAGAGCAGGGCGTCCGTGAGTTGCTTGCCGTCTTGCAGTTTTGAAAGAGCATTGATCCTGCTGGTGTCCTGGTTTGTTTGAAGAGTTTCCATTTGCTTGCTGTTTTTGAGAGTAAGAATTCAGATGGTTGCGGTAATGATGTCCTTTAACTGGTAGGCATCGAGAGGCTTGACGAGAAAAAGTATCACATTGGGATTTAACAGTACGCGTGATCTGTCCATTCCGGAATCGGCACCGGAAGTAATCACGATTTTGCATTTGCTGCGGATAAAATCTGACAGCCCCGTAAACTCGTCCAGAAAGCTCTTCCCATCTTTATTCTCAAGTTTCAGGTCAATGAAAATCAGATCAGGGACGTCGCTCAGGCGTGAGGCATGTTTGAGCTGGTTTAGGACATGTTCTGTGTTTGTTTCACAAACCACCTCCCTTGCGAGTTTAACGTCCTTTAAAAGGGATTCATTGATGAACAAGTCGATATCATTGTCATCGATGATTACAATTCTGTCAAATTTAGGCGGTTCCGGGTTTTGACCCTGTCGCTCATTAAAAGTACTCTGAAACTTCCTGTGTGCCATTTTCCTGGGGTGTTTTGGTTAAGTACCCCAAAGATACCGGCACGGTCAGCCCCAAAAAAGGGACAAAATGAAAATATTTAGACATAAAATTGAAAGTTGATTTTTTAAATATTTCGATGATTTTTTAAAAAATCAAACATTTTATATTTATAACATACTTATTTATAAATATTTACGAAGTTTATAAATTTTCAATTTATTACATTATTTGTTGATATAACTTAAAAATCAGACATTGCTATTCGTATGGATCTACATCTGGAACAATAACAATGTTGCTTGAATTTGTGTCAAGCGATTTTATACTGTCCGAGTTAGTTAAGGTAATACCAATTTGCAGAGATATTGATATTGACAGAGAAAGTAAGAATTCGACCATTGAAATTTGTATTTAATATAAACACAAATTAGAACAGACTACACATTACAAGGGAAGATCTTCTATATTTTATTACATATGTAAGAATTATTAAAAATGAATAGTTTAAAAGTCTTAAAAATTGTTGTTAATAAGCTTACGAAAGAAGAAATGAAAATTCTCTTTAAGAGTTTAAGCTATAATAACAAAATTGAGAATGCACAAAGGGAAAAATCACTTAAACTAATTAAATTTTTATTGAGTATCGACGAAATATCTTCAAAAGAAGTACAATTTTTTCTTTATGGAAAATCAAATTATAGCGCATTTAATAAATTAATAAATAGATTAAAGCAAAAAATATATGAAATAATTATTTTAAGTAATTCGATAAATAGTAATAATTTTTCAAATCGAAATAAAGTAAATCTTGATTTAAGGAAAAAACTATTACAAGCAGATATTTTGCAGCTAAAAGGTTTGAGAAAAAACATATTACCGCTATATAATTATATTATTTTAAACTCTAATAAGTATGAACTTTATGATATACTAGTCCAGGCATTAAACTCTAAACAGCGTTTACTCTCTGTAAATTCAAAATTCAAGATATTTCAGGAAATTAGAAATGAAATATTATTAGCTGAAAATAGACTTGTTTTATTTAAGGAATCTACTAATATTTATAACGAAATTTCTCATAAAATAAGTAACAATAATAATTATTTGTCTTATAAAGACAATTTGGTGGCATCTATAATAAAACTAAGAAAAAATTATTATAGTTCTAAATCGCCCACTGTTGGATTCTACTATTATACATTGAAAGCGGAGCTTCATGAGAAAGAGTTTCAATACACTAAGTCAAAGGACAGTCTGGAAAATGCAAAAAATATTTTGCTGAATAATGAATCCGCATATACAATAAATCGATATGGGACCACAATCCTAAATTTATCAAATAATAGTATTTTTTTATATAAATTTAATGAATCTGTTAATCTGGCTATTGAAGCAAAAAAACATTTCAAAAATTTGCCATTCACATTGTTAATAGTAAATGAAATATTATTTTACTCATATTTTTATAAAAATGAATTTGAAGATTGTAATTTTATTTTAAATGAGTATGGACTTAATAGTGATAATGATTTAATAAAAAGTAAATTTTATTATTACCAGTCTTGCGTATTTTTTGTTTCTAACAATTTCCAAAAATCGATTGATGGATTATTAAATAATAAAGGAGTAGAAAAGGATAAGGAAGGATGGAATATTAATATAAGAATATTAACTATCTTGAACAGGATTGAATTGGAGCAGTTCGAATCTGTAGATTTGCAAGTTCAAAATTTAGATAGATATATAAAACGTATTTCTAGGAACAAAGTTGTATTACCACGATATATACTAATTTTAAGAATACTAACTAAACTCATACAAGAGAATTATAATTATAAAAAGGTATTTGATAAACGAATTAAGTATTTTAATTTATTAGAATCTGATGATGTTTTATTCAGATGGCAAGTGAAATCGCCTGAACTAATCGTATTCCATGGTTGGTTTAAAAAAAAGTTGAATTCAAATCACTAAAGGGTGCATTTTATACATTTGCATTTCTAGTGTATTTTGGGGTAAACAAGTTTAATACTTATTTTCTGTTTTTAAATAGAACTGAACCAGGCTCATTTAAATATGTTTCTTTTAAGTTATTATTTTTTTTGGCTTCAAGAAGCTCGAAAAGTTCTTTCGGTGATATTTTATGAATATCGCATAATTTAAAAAAATTTTTCATCGTAAGATTTTCACCGTTTTCCCAGCGCCAATATGCTGTTCTATTCAGATCATTTTCGTAACTAAAGACCTCTGCAGATTTGAAGCCTTTTCTCATTCGCAATTGGCGTAATGTGCTTCCGAGATCAAAAAGCATTTCGTGTCGTTCATTTTTTGTTTTCATGTTATTTTCTATTTTTATAAGCGAATTTAGTCTGAGAATGGTAATTTTAAATGGAAAGATTCAGTCATTTTGGGACATTAGGCTTACCATGTATTATTGATTAAGTTTAATTTTTTAAATAAATGATGTTTAAATCAGGAAACTAGAAACTATGAAGGAGCTTGTTCATCTCAAGATGATTATTAGTAGATTGGATAATTATGAAATTATGTTGATTACTGATAATTTGTATGTAGAAAATAAAAAGAACATTCATACAAAAGTTGCATTTAAATTATTTAACATTCTAAATACAAATGAAGTTGTTGATTTCGCAAGAATTAGTAATTTATTATATGGAGAAAAAAATGAAGACGCACTTAAAAAATTAGCTCAGAGATTGACAGAAAAAATTTTAGATATTCTTATTAGTAAAGAAAATTTAAGGAATAATGAACTTTTTGATGTACGAGGAAAGGAAATATTTGTGATTAGACGTAAATTATTATATTATGATATTTTAGCAGCTTATGGGATCACAGAGTATGCTTTAATTATTTTAAATCAGATAATTGCTGCTGCAAAAAAGATTGAGGCATATGATTATTTAATTATAGCACTAGAAAAGAAGCTTATAAAAATGTCGCTGAGATTCGGTAGCTCTAATTACAATAAAGTATTTAGTGAAATTAAATATTATACAGATTGTAATTATTCATTAAAGGAGTCTATGTATTTATTACGATTATATTCTTCAAATTATGAATACAAACAGAAAGTAATATCCAATTCAAATTTAGAAAAGGTAATTGATAAAATAAAAGTAAATTATTTAAGAACAAATTCTAAAAGTATTAGGATAAATCTGGCATATTTACAAAGTATTTATTATTTTAACAATGGTGAATATATAAAATGTAGGATTGTATTTAGTTCACTATATTCTTTTCTCAAGCTAAATTCAAATTTTGTTTTTAGAAGTTATTTGATCACTTGTTTAATTAATATGGCTGAGATTGAAACTATGTTATGGAATTTTGAATTATCACTTAAGCACTTGTATAAAGTCATTAATCAATTTAAGCGTAATCAGTTTAACGATAACTTGATTCAGGAGATGATCTTTCTGAATTATTTTTATAATGGTGGACTTGAGAATTCATTTCAAATTATTTCTAAGTTGGTAAATACCGCTAGTGGGAAAAATATTTCATCGTTTATTAATTCCAAAAGAAAATTTTATATGGCTGCTATAAAATTTATTTTTAATTTATATCATGAATCAAATAAATTACTATCAGATTGTAAGGAGTTAGATAAAGATAAGGGTGGTTGGAATATTGGGGTTAGGTTGTTGACTATTTTAAATAGTATTGAACTTGAGAAGTTTCAGTTAGCAGAAGCTCAAATTGAGAATTTAAGAAAGCATATAGCAAGAGTTGAAGGTGGTTCTGTTTTTTTTAATAGATCGGAGTTGATTTTAAAAATTCTAATTAATTTATGCAATTGTAGTTTTGATTTTAATAAAGCAAATTTGATGAGTTTGAAGATATTGAATCAATTGAGTGGAGAGGAAAAAAGATATCTTTGGCAGATAAAATGTCCTGAAATGATAATCTTCCACGAATGGTTCTACTCCAAAGTGAAAAATATACCCTATGATCATATTGAAGTCATGAAGCGTTTGAAAAAGAAGAATAAAGCATTGAGGTAATTATGATCAGGATATTTTTACGTTTTAAGAAGATTGCCTTTCTAATTATACCATTCGGTTTACTTTTTCTTTTGGTTGCTTTCGGTGATGCTGACCATGATTCATTCAACAGGTTATTTAAAGAATATTTTTCCGGACATCAGGTTCGATTAATAAATAATATTGTTCTGCTTTCAAAGGAAGTTGAGAAAAAGAACTTCAATGTGGATTCCGCCAGGTCGTATTTGAAAATTTGCAGGGAGGAATATAAGTCTATCGAACCATTCGTGATTTATTTTTTACCCGGCGATGCAAGACAGATTAACAGGGTCATCATCCCTGAAATCGAGGAAGACGACGAGGTAAGTGCTTATGTAGTTCCTCATGGCTTTCAATATATCGAGAGTATGCTGTATGGCGACAGCGCAACAATGCTTAGAAAGAAGATTGTTGAAGAGACTGATCATGTTTATTCTCTCGCCGCAAGGTTATCTGAATCGGTTTCCTACATGGAAATACGCGACCGCGATGTGTTTGAAGCCCTTCAGATGCAGTTGATCAGGCAGTTCATGCTCGGACTCATTAACTTCGAGACTCCCTTCAGCCGAAGTGGTGTTTCCGAATCAGTCGCAACGCTGAAATACTATAAGGAATTTTTTGAAAAAGTTTTTCAGGTGATTTCAGACAGATCAGGTTTTCAGGATATGTATGCTTCGATCGACAGCGCCGTTAATTTTCTTCAGCACGCCGGCAATGGCGGGGAGCAGGATTATTTTCGTTTTTATTCTGAGTTTTACATTCCTCTGAGCGGTCAGCTCGAAAATGCCAGGAGCCGGTATGCGACCGATAATTTTTATAATACCACTGCCATCAATTACCAGGTGCGTTCTGTCTTCGATCCGCAGGCCTTCAATTCATATTTTTTCCTCCCGGCCAAACAGCTGTCATCGCCGGCGGAAGTGGCCGAGCTGGGCCGGACCTTGTTCTTCGATCCGGCCTTGTCTGCAAATAACCTCAGAGCATGTGCATCGTGTCATCAGCCGGGGAGGGCTTTTACCGACGGACTGCCACTAAGCCAGTCATTCGAGCCCGGAAAGAGTCTTTCGCGTAATGCTCCGACTATCGTAAATGCCGTTCTGCAAAAAAGGCTCTTCCACGATGGCCGTGCCTTCACCTTCGAAGACCAGGCTGGTCAGGTAATGAGCAACCCGCTGGAAATGCATAACGATTTTTCCCAGGTCGCCGTGAAATTAAAGTCATCACCCGGTTACCGCGAATGGTTCCGTACAGCCTTCAGGAATACTGAAGATACGATCATCACCGGTAAGTCAATACTATATGCCATTGCAGAATATGAACGTTCGCTCACTTCATTGAATTCCCGGTTCGACCGCACGATCAGCGGCCGGGCCATGCTGATGACGCAGGAAGAAAAAGAGGGGTTTAACATTTTCATGGGGAAGGGCGAATGTGCCTCCTGTCATTTCATTCCGTTGTTCAACGGCGTCATGCCAGCGGAATACGTGGATACGGAATGGGAAATCATCGGCGTGCCATCGCGTGATAAATTATCCAGGCCGCAGCTCGATAGCGACATCGGCAGGGCAGGGGTCGTTAACGTCGAAATCTTTCGACACGCCTTTAAGATACCGACACTCCGCAACATCGAAATCACCGGTCCTTACATGCATAACGGAGTCTTCCGCACTCTCGAAGAGGTGATAGAATTTTATAATGTTGGAGGAGGAGCAGGACTCGGTTACGATGTACCGAACCAAACTTTGTCTCCTGAACCCCTTAAACTCAGCGAAGACGAAAAATTTAAACTGCTTTTATTTTTAAAGACACTCACCGATACCGCAAATCTTACGACCCCGCCGGCCTTTCTTCCTGAATTCAGCGATAATCCCCTCCTGAATGCGCGCCCTGTCGGGGGAGATTATTAATGAAAATTACAATCAAAATATTACAGTTTTGGTAATTACTTCGCTCTCTGTTTTCAATTAGCTTGTTTTCCCGTAACCGGTAAATTCTTTTCACGTAAGTTATTTGAGAGGATAATAATTCCTTTCGAATAATATCGGATGATACTAAGCCGGCTTAAAATATTCTATGTTTTCTCATCGGTGATAATTTTTTTATCACTCACCGCCTTTGAGGAAAACCGGCAAAGTGTATTTCATTCAGGCTTCCTTTCATTTTTCAGAAATCATTCTTCGAAACTGAATCTGAAGATCATTGCTTTGAACAATGAAGTGAAGTCGAAGAGAAAAAATACGGAGACTGCAAAGCAATTATTGGCCGAAGCGCGGGCGGAATACAAATCTATCGAAGCCTTTGTAATTTATTTTCTTCCGCACGAATCGAGATATCTCAACCGGGCAATCATTCTCGAAATGGAAAAGGACGAGAGGATCTCTGATATTATCGAGCCGCATGGTTTTCAGTACCTGGAAAAAATGCTCTACAGCGACAGCGTAAATTATTTCCGGGAAAAGATTACTGCTGAGATAGGAGAGATCAGCAAGGTCATGACCAGGGTTAATGCTGTGATCGGCGATTATACGTTCAACGAGCAGAATATTTTTGAAGCCATTCAGATGCAGCTCATCCGGCAGTTTATGCTCGGGTTTACCGAATTTGAAACGCCTCACAGCAGGCATGGGATTTCCGAATCGCAGATTTTCCTGAAGTACACGAAGGAATTGCTTCAGTGTGTAATTCCAACAGACGACCCATATCATCCCGCCCGGACTTTTTATGAGTCGCTCGATGAAGCAGTCATTTATCTCGGTGAAATGAACAAGACAGAAGAAAAGGATTATTTTAAATTTTATTCTGAATACTATATTCCCCTGAGTAAAAATTTTGTTCTGTTTCATGAAAGAGTTGCAGGAAAGATCAGGGAGTATTCCACACCGGTAAATTTAAGGGCCGGTTCCATCTTCGATCCCGGTGCGTTTAATTCTTTCAACTTTATTTACTCGAAAAATTTCAGGCAGCGGGAAAAAGTGGTCGACCTCGGACGCGTTTTATTTTTTGATCCTGTACTGTCGGATAATAATCAGCGTGCCTGCGCTTCTTGTCACAGGCCTGAAAAAGGCTTCACCGACGGGCTGTCACAGAGTCTTGCATTCGACCAGGACAATAACCTGCTAAGGAATGCACCGACCCTTATAAACTCTGTTTTCCAAAAGCGACTCTTCCTCGACGGTCGCTCGCAGTCATTCGAGGACCAGGCTTTCCGGGTATTGAGCAATCCTGACGAGATGCACCATGATTTTAACATCGTTGCAGGGAAGATAAAAGCATCGCCGGATTACCATAAATTATTCAATGAGGCATTTGAGGGAACAAGAGACACTGCCATCAACCGGTTATCGATACTGACAGCAATTTCCGAATACGAGCGTACGTTGATTGGAATGAACTCGCGTTTCGACAAGGCAATCAACGGAGAGAGAACTGAGCTTTCTGACGAGGAGAAATCAGGTTTCAATCTCTTCGTTGGTAAGGGAAATTGCGCATCATGCCATTTCATTCCGCTTTTCAATGGAACATTTCCACCCGAATACCTGGAGACAGAATGGGAAACTCTGGGAGTTCCTGTAATCGGTCACGATGGTGTTAAGTCGCTGGATCCGGATTCGGGAAGAGGAGGGATCGTTATTGCCGACATACTCAGGCATGCGTTCAAGACGCCGACAGTAAGGAATGCAGAGGTGACGGGACCATACATGCATAACGGTGTATTTAAAACGCTGGAAGAGGTAATTGATTTTTACAATGTGGGTGGAGGTAGAGGAATGGGTCTCGACGTTCCATACCAGACGCTGTCACCGGATTCGCTTCATCTGAGTGATAAAGAAAAATCGCAGCTGGTTTCATTTATAAAATCGCTGACGGACACCGTTAACCTCACAGGCAGGCCTGCACGCTTGCCCGTTTTTCCCGGTGATGCACAACTGAACAAACGTCCTGTTGGAGGCGTGTATTGACTTCAGATGATTGGCACCGGTAAGCGGATCCCCGGTTGAGATTTTTCTAGTAGATCTTAAAAGTAAGAAGCTGACTTTCACTTCTTATTCTGACGAAATAAATTCCATTCTGTAAAAATTCAACCGGGAGATGAATAAAATTTTCGCCATTGCTTATGTCAGGCTTTTCCTGGAAGATCAAACGGCCTAAAGCGTCAGTAAGCTCAACGTACAGATAAGACGGATGTGAGTCATTTAATTTCACATGCAGAAGTCCGGCATCGTACTGAGCGGTAAATTGATTTCCTGTCTGATGCAATTCGCCGTTCGATGTATAGATCTGAAGAATGGCTGCCGCAGCCTGGCATCCGTTCGAGTCAACCACCATCACAGTATAATTTCCGTTTTGCGAAGCCACGTAATAATAATTGTTCTCGCCTTCAATCAGCGTCGTATCGTGATACCAGGTATAGGATACGAAGCCGGGAACTGAAAAGAGCGTATCGTTTCTCTGCTGAAGCGGCGTGAATTGTATCTCCGGAAATACCACGAGGAAATTACTGAGAGTAAGCGTATCGGTATCTGATGCGTTGCGTGCAATCAGCGTCACGTCATACGTTCCCTGGTTGAAGTAACAGATGTTCTGCGGATTTGGCATCGTATCGGACGAAGGATTACCGCCCGGGAAGAGCCACTGGAAGGCCGTTGCATTGCGCGACAGGTTTGTGAAATCGATGCAGGTATTCTGGCAGAGCGTGTTTGAAGTACACGTATAATCAGCGACAGCCCTGATGTTTGAAAAGCAGAATTTTCCGATCCAGCAATCGTCGGCGGTATTCCTCGATTGTGTGACGTAACCGCCTTCTGAAATGACATTGGAAAGAACTACGAAGCAATTCTCACCGTCAGGAATTGCATATCCGAATTCAGAATGCGCAGGGTTATGAATCGTCTTGTCCCAAAGCATATTTCCCAGCGTATCGATGGTAAATACCCAGGGCTGTTCGGAACTCATGATATTGTCCTCGGTTTTATTTCCCGTGATGAATGAATAGGAGCAGCCGGAAATCATGAAGCCTTCTGGAGTCACCGCGACGTTATTGACATCGTCTTCGTTCCTGTCGCCTCCATACACGTAGTCCCAGAGTTTATTTCCGGAGGCATCGGTACAGACAGCCCAGAAGTCGCAGTAACCGAAAATTCCCCAGTTATCCTGTGTCTTGTCGCATCCGATTCCGGGAAACGTAATTCCGCAGAAGATCATTTTCCCGCTTGGCAGCATGGCCATGCAGCACATGTCGTCTTTGTTGTTACCTCCGATGGTCCGGTCCCAGATCTTCGTTCCATCCTGGTTTATTTTGATGATCCAGAAATCGTACGTTCCGTTGCACGGTGGCTGTGATTTCAGGATACCGGGAGGAGAATTCGAGTAACCGGCAAGGATGATCTTTTCATCCGGAGTCAATGCAAGCGAGACGAGCCTGTCGTCGAAGCTGCCGCCGAAATTCATGTCCCAGATTTTATTTCCGGAAGGATCGACCTTTACAATCCAGTAATCGTTGTCGCCGTATTTATGATGCGACATGTCGCCCGTGCTGTCGGAAAATGAATAACCTCCCAGCAGGTAATTTCCGTCGGGGAGAAGGAGCAGGGCATTCAGTCGGTCTTTCTTATCACCGCCGAATGAGCGGTCCCATATTTTATTTCCATTCCTGTCGATGCGAACGATCCAGTAGTCGTCGGCGGGTATCGGGTAGCCGAAGTTGTCGCGCGACTTATCTCCGCTCATTCCGGAGAGTGAATAGCCGCCCAGCAAATAGCCTGAGTCTGGCAGCTGGATTGCAGTTGTGAGGTTATCGGTTTCAGATCCTCCGAAAGTTTTATCCCAAACTTTAACACCGTTGCTGTCTGTTTTTACGATCCAGTAATCGAGCCCATTTCGGCAGTCTTCACTTTTGTCATAGCCGGTAGAGGAGAGCGAGTTGCCGGAGATGAGAAAACCATTGTCATAAGTCTTGAGTAATTTGGATGGGAAGTCGAAACCCGAACCACCATAGCGGTAGTCCCACGACTGGCTGAAAGTCGCCTGTGAACGCGCAATAAGTGCATGCATTATCAGAAATAAAAAGACTATGAAATTCCTCATTGGATCCTTTTCAGAAACACCGGAAGAACCTGAATTGACAGGTAGTTCCGGCCGGCAGGACCTAATTTAATTTCATAGTGGAAAAATCAATTTAAAAATTGGTCGTTAACAGGACCGGCTTGGTGAATTTCAGTTTAGTTATTGCGAGATGGATATTAAACACGGAGACCACAGAGAACCACAGAGATTCACAGAGAATGTTTACAAAATGAAAATTCGTCTCCGTGAATCTCCGTGGTTCTCTGTGGCCTCCGTGTTTAATCTATCAAGTAGCACCAAACCCCTCGCCAACAACAATGCTTCATGCACTTTATCCACAATCTGTTCATAAATTTTTCACCCAAGATAACCACATCTTCGCCCAAATTTTTTTTAGCAGGTTTAATGAAATACGGTTTTTAAAGGGATTAATCGGGGTTTTTGTCATTTCTAATAGTTTCCGACTTTGTTTTTACCAAACATTATAATTTGATTGTAAAATAAATTTGTAAAAATGAATTTGATTTTCAATCTTTACGCATCATTCACCTGAAGACTCTAAAAGGAACAGAGTTACGTCAGGGAAAATATTTTGCAGGGGGCGCTGAGACGGATCATTTAAAATTTATTGAAAAGAACGGGTGTTGCTATTGTATCAACCAATAGTGCGACCTGAATTAAAACTGAAACATGAGAGTAAGACTGTACTTTACTAATTGTATTTCATTATTGCATGAGGATGACCGAACGATCATTAATCGTCTCGGTTTTTTTTTGTCTAACCCTAAATCCGAAAATATAAAATCAAAATAAATCTAAATCTAAATTTATCTAACAATCATGAAAAACAAACTTTACACAAAAAATCCTGCGAATGTAATCAGACGCTGGATTATTTTAACCTGTTTCATGCTGTTGAGTGTATTCGCAACAGTTGTGAAAGGACAGGTTTCGGTGACGGCGACTGCCGGTACACTGGGGCCGACAGCCTATACTACAGTGAAACTAGCTTTTGATGCGATCAACAATGGGACGCACCAGGGAGACATTACTGTTTCAATTAATGCAAATACAACTGAGGGTGCTACCCCTGCTGTGTTAAACAGTAATGGAGCTGGTTTAGCTCAGTATACATCAGTATTAATTACACCAACAGTTGATGGTGTAATAACTACAGGCAGCCCTGGTGCTGGTCGTGGTGTTATTGAATTAAACGGAGCTGATAATGTAACGATAGACGGAGATAATGCCGGTACTGGTGGAACTAACAGGAATTACACAGTTACAAATTCTAATGGTACAGCAATTACTGCAAGTTCTTGTATTCGAATAGCAACTTCTACTATAATAACTACGGCAAATAATAACACAATTAAAAATTGTATTTTAAATGGTAATGTTATTGGTGGTAACTCATCTTTGATTACATCAACTACAGGATCTTCAAATTCTAGTTTCGGAATTTATTGTGGTGGTAATGCGAGTACTGTCAATGTAATTACTGCACCTAGTGCTGTGACTTCCGTAACCGGAACTATGGCTGCCGGAGCAACAATAAATACACTTCTGATTGATAATAACGAGATCAGCCAATGTGCAAGAGCAATTGTATTTGGTGGTGCAGGAACTGCATCATCTACAGGTGTTACAATTACAAATAATGTGATTGGTTCGTCAACAGCTCCTCCTGCAGGTACAGCTCCATATCCATCACCTTCTACAACTGTCTATACAAAAGGTATTTGGGTTACCGGACTAAATGCAGTAACAATTTCCGGTAATACAATACAAAATTTAATGTCATATGTAGCAACCGTTACAGATGCAGTTGAATGTTCCTCTACTAGTGCAATTGGAACTTCCATAACCATTAATAATAATACTATTTCAAATATAAGCATGAATTCAAGTACCACATCCACTGGAAAGGGAATTTTTGTTGCAAGTGGAACAGGTGCTACATTGACTATTTCAGGGAATACGATTACTAATATTCAATCAAATACTGGTAGTTCTGGTAGCAATGCAATTGATGTAACCTCTAGTTATGCATCTGCAACTATTGAAAAAAATAAAATTTGTACCGTTTTTAACAGGAATACGGGTATTGGCGGTGCAAGAGGAATTTCTACCTCTTCTGGAAGCAATTCAATTATTCGAAACAATTTTATTAGTGACATAAATCAACCATTAGGTACATTTTCAAATTTCTTTTCAAGTTTCGGTGTATATGGTATTTATATAGGTGGAGGAACGGGACATAAAGTTTATCATAACTCAGTAAACCTTTTTGGTGCAATGACTGGAACTGCAAGTGCCGGAGTAACTACTTCTTCTGCAGCTTTAGCTATTGCAGGAACGGGACAAACAGGTTGTGATATTCGAAATAATATTCTATCCAATACGATTACGGGAGGTCTTACTCCTAATTTGACAGCTCACGTTTCACTCTTTTTACCATCCGGTGGTACTTCAATGGGATTGACATTAAACAATAATAACTACTATACAGGTTCAACGGCCGGTGTACATGGTATTGCTCATGTAGGTACAACCTACACAAGTCCGGCAACCGGATTAGTTGGTTTATTTGAAGCCGCCAATTTTGATGCTGCGAATACTACTCCTGTAACAAATCTTCGAAATTATACTTCTACGATTGGTTCAGCTTCAAACGATAATGCATCAAGAGGAACAACTGTAGCTGCTCCATTCACTTCTTCATGCGATTTGCACGTTACCAGCTGGACTGGCGGTTCTGAAGGTGGTGATTTTATTGCCAACAAGGGAGCTGTAGTAGCGGTTACGACAGATATTGATGGAGAACAAAGACCATATACAGGTAATTTAAATCCTGCAATCGGTGCTGACGAGCAGACATCACCACCATGTTCTTCAAATAATGGAGGTACATTGCTTGCTTCTGCCAGTGCTTGTGTTGGAGCGTCAGCTTTTGCAATTCCTGCACCAACAGGAGTATCCGGAGGTCCTGGCATTGCCTACCAATGGTATACTGCAGATGATAACCTGGGAACAAACCCTGTTCCTGTTGTCGGCGGTTCCGGCGCGACGACAGTATCATATACAACACCGGCTGGTTTAGCTGCCGGAGTATACTACTATGTCTTAGGTGTTAAATGTTCAGGTGGTCCGGAAGGATTTTCAACTGTACTCACATTTACAGTATATGCACTGCCGGTAACTGCAGTTGCTCCTGCATCAGCCAACTATTGTAATCCTGGACCGGGTGTGGATTTAACTGCATCTGGAGCATCTACCTATACATGGTCTCCTTCTGGAAGCTTAACTGCTTCTACAGGGTCGAACGTAGCTGCAACTCCTGCATCCAATACTGTTTATACAGTGACCGGAACAGCAAATGGATGTTCAGCTACTGCAACTACTTCAATTACAGTTCTGGCGGGTGTTAGTTTGACAAGTTTAACTGCAAATCCAACCGGTGTTTGTTCTGGTGGTAACAGTACATTAACTGCCACTGCAGTATTGACAGCAGATGCGAGTTCTTATTCATTTACGTCATCAAGCGGAGTGTTCACATCACTTTCCGGCGGAACTACTGTGACGGCTGTTCAGGCTGATGATGCAGTTTCCGGACTTCTCCCAATTGGTTTCAATTTTAAATATAACGGAATTACCTATACCAGTTTAATCGCTTCATCCAATGGCTGGTTAAGTTTTAATCCAAGTGCAACCTCTTCAGCCGCAAACAGTTTATCTGCATCGGCTGCCACACGTTATCCATTGGTTGCTCCATTATGGGATGATCTGGATGGAACAGCCAGAAGTGCATCATATTTAACTACCGGTTCACCAGGTTCACAAGTCTTTACTTTTGAATGGTTGAATTTCGAGTGGGATTATCTGGCAAATACTCCGGTTATTTCATTCCAGGTTAAATTATACGAGGCAGACAATCATATTGAATTTGTTTATCAGTCAGAAGCTGGAGCATATTCAACAAGTGGTGGTGTTGGTGGTGCCTCAATTGGTATAGCTACTGCAGCAGGAAAGTTCCTTTCTTTGGATGGTACGGGAGTGTCACCTGCAGCCAGTTCAGT
Organism: uncultured Flavobacteriales bacterium; assembly: GCA_964595205.1. Lineage (GTDB taxonomy): Bacteria > Bacteroidota > Bacteroidia > AKYH767-A > 2013-40CM-41-45 > JADKIH01. The sequence continues at coordinate 315,635 of CAZQOQ010000037.1, forward strand.
TACAGAAACCTCAAATCTTGCTATTAAACCTGCAACCGGACAAGTTTATTCGTTTAGTCCTCCTGTACCAAATTACAGCTGGAGTCCAAGTACATTTTTAAGTGCAACAACAGGTTCTACTGTGAGTGCAACCAATGTAACAGCAACAACTACATATACAGTTACCGTATCTGCTCCAAGTGGTTGCAGCACATCATCTACAGTAACATTGTCTGCAGGAGCTGCCCTTACATGTTCAGCATTGACAGCATCGGCATCAACCTGCTTTGGATTAAGTACAGTTACAGCTAATCCTGCTGCAGGATCACCTCCATATACTTATGCGTGGACTGAAGACGGAACTGCCATAGCTCCAACCACACAAACGATTACTGCAAGTGTAGGTACACATACTTATAACTGCCAGATTACTGATCTTTGCGGTTTACCTTGCAATGCAGGTGATCTTGTCGTAACTACAAACGCATTACCGGTTATTTCCGTAAGTCCGACATCGGCTTTACTTTGCAATCCGGGAAGTGTTGCAGTAACCCTGGATGCTTCCGGTGGCTTAAGCTATACCTGGAGCCCGGTCGTCGGATTGTCTGCCACTACCGGATCATCGGTAAGTGCATTACCAACTACAACAACCACTTATACAGTATCTGGTACAGATATTAACGGTTGTGTGAATAGTGCTACTTCTTCAATTACTGTTGGTAACCATCCATATATGGTAATTTCTCCATTATCATCTAATATATGTAATGGAAGCAGCCAGGTATTAAATATATCTGACAGTTATTCAAATATTTTCACTTCTAATACTAATATTTCAATTCCGACGGTTGCTGGCACAGGCACTCCATATCCTGCTACACTTACTGTATCAGGTGTCCCTGTAGGTGCGGTGTTATCATCGGTGAAAATTGATGGATTCAACCACTCATTCCCTAGCGATCTTGATATCTTGTTAAGAAGCCCGGGCGGAAGCGATGTTGTATTAATGTCTGATGTCTGGAATGGTACTGACGGAGTCAACATCAGTCTTACCATTGAAGATGGCGCAGCAACTACGATGCCTTCAGCTGATATAGTATCTGGTTCTTATAAGCCGACCAACAGTGGTGCTACTGATGCATTCCCAGCACCGGGACCGGCTTCTATAACACAGGCTACTCCGACACTTGCATCATTCGGCAGCGGGGATCTGAACGGGGACTGGAGCCTGTTTGTAAACGATCAGTTTAACACTGACGGTGGTAATATTACCAGCTGGTCATTGACCTTTGTATTAGCTTCAGATCCTTCAGTGGTTTACACCTGGTCACCTTCCGGAAGTTTAAGTTCTTCTACGGGTGCATCAGTGACTGCAACTCCGCTTGCAAATACAGAATACACCGTGGTAGCTTCAAATGCTTCAGGATGTACTTCAACCGGAACAGCTACTGTAAATGTGGGTGCTGCTTTAGTTTGCAGCCCGGCAACTGTTTCTTCTCCGGTTTGTGCTGGTTCTGATTTCACTGTTACTGCAAATGTATCCGGTGGCGGTGAGCCTTATTCTTATTCATGGAGCGACGGTTCAACTACCGTTTATCCTGCAACTGCATCAATCACAGCTAACCTGCCGGCAGGATCATATACTTTTGACGCTGTTGTTACTGATAACTGTGGTGCAACATGCCAATCCAGTGTTTCGGTAACAGTAAATGCTTTACCTGCTGTTGCTGTTAATCCTACTTCCGGTTTAATTTGTAATCCTGGAGGAAGCGCAATTACACTTACTGCTTCAAATGGTATATCATATTCCTGGAGTCCGGAATCTGGCCTGGATGCCACAACAGGATCTACTGTTAGTGCAAATCCTTCAGTAAGTACAGACTATACTGTAGTCGGAACTGATGCAAACGGATGCGTTAACTCGGCGGTTGCCTCAATCACTGTAGGTTCAAATCCGGTTATATCAGCGAATCCTGCTGTTGCAGATATTTGCAACGGAGCCAGCGTTGATCTCAACGTGAATACTACTTATACAGGAACATTTACTTCCTCATCTTTGATTTCCATACCGTCTTCAGGTACGGCGACTCCTTATCCTTCAACTCTGTCAGTCAGCGGTGTACCGGGTGGGGCTGTTTTGAAATCGGTTAACCTGAATGGCATAACACATACATTCCCGTCCGATATTGATATCATGCTTCAATCACCGCTTGGAACAAACGTGGTTCTCATGAGTGATGTGGGTGGTTTTAGTGCAATAACTAATGTAAGTATAACATTGGAAGACTTATTGACACCTGTTGCAATTCCTTCACCTCCGGTAGATGGCAGTACGTATTCACCTACCAATTCCGGTGCATCAGACGATTGGGCTGCTCCTGGTCCGGGTTTAGGATTTAGCCAGGCTACGCCTACTTTATCTATGTTCTCAGGAAATATGAATGGAACATGGAATCTATTAGTTGTTGATGACGCATCTGGCGATTTGGGTAGTTTGTCAGGATGGAGTTTAACATTCGAAGCTGCAAATGATCCTTCATTGACCTTCACATGGTCACCTGCTTCAGGTTTATCTGCTACAACAGGTGCTCCGGTTACGGCTTCTCCTTCAGGAAATACTCAATACACTGTGACTGCAACAAATGCAAGCGGTTGTACATCAACTGCAACTGTACAGGTCAATGTTGGAAGTCCGATTATCTGTACACCTGCAACAGCTTCTTCACCACTGTGTGCTAATAGTAACTTTACAGTTACCTCACATGTAAGTGGTGGCGGTGCTCCTTATACATATTCATGGAGCGATGGTTCAACAACTGTTTATCCTGCTACAGCATCCATTACTGCAAATTTACCGGCCGGTACTTATAACTTTACCTGCCTGGTAACGGATGATTGTGGTGCAACATGTTCTTCCGATGTTACCGTTACAGTAAACGGCACACCGGCGATTTCAGTTTCTCCGGTAAATGGCCAGATTTGCAATCCGGGCGGAACAGCTATATCACTTACCGCAAGTGGCGGTACGACTTATAGCTGGAGTCCGTCAGCCGGTTTATCAGCGACAACAGGATCTGATGTTACAGCTCTGCCGTCTTCAAGTACCGTTTACACGGTAAGCAGCACGGATGGTAACGGCTGCGTGGGTATTGCAACATCGAGTATTCAGGTCGGATACACTCCAACAGGTGTAACTGCTTCTGCAAATCCAACGACGGTTTGTGCAGGAGACTTTTCTCAGTTATCATCGACCGGAACTGATGCTACTCCATCGATTCCGTTCTATTCATTCAGTGCATCAAGTGGTGTGTTTACTTCATTATCAGGTGGTACGAATGTGCCTGATGTAGAGGATGACGAAGTAGTTTCAGCTGTTATTCCACTTGGATTCTCATTCAATTATGATGGAACAACCTATACGGGAGTTTATGCCAGTACAAATGGTTTCCTTTCATTCAATCCGGCAACCGGTTCATCATTTACTAATAGTCTGAATGCTCCTCCGGTAGGAAATGTTCCGCTTATCGCACCGTTGTGGGATGACATGGATGGTTTCGATGCCGGTGGTTCAGCAAACTATCAGACTAGTGGTTTACCAGGTAACCAGGTGTTTACTTTCGAATGGTTAAACTGGGAGTGGAACTGGTTATCTGACGTAGCAACAATAAACTTCCAGGTTAAATTATATGAATCTGACGGTCATATTGAATTCATCTATGAAGATGCAGGAAATGCAGGAAGCCCTGGAGGATCAGGTGGTGCTTCTATTGGTTTAGCCGGTTCAGGAGGAACTTATCTTTCCCTGAATAATTCCGGAGCTTCACCGGTTGCAAGTTCTTCAACTGCGACAAATGATATCAGTGCTAAACCTGCAAACGGCCAGGTGTACACATTTACACCTCCTGCATTGGCATTATCTTATTCATGGCAACCTGCAGCAGGTTTGAAACCTAATGCTAACGTTCAGAATCCTGAAACTCCGGCATTACCTGCAGGAACAACAGTCTTTACAGTTACTGTTACCAGCAATGGTTGTTCAGCTACTGCAACTGCATCAGTAACATCCGGTGAGCCATTAATTTGTTCTCCGGTTACTACTACAGGACCACTTTGTTCATCAGGTTTCACAGCTACGGCGCATCATACCGGAGGCGGAACACCTTATAATTATGCGTGGTCTGATGGTGTTGGAGGAGTATATCCAAATTCAGCTACTGTGCCTGTCAACTTAGCTGCCGGTACATATTCTCTTGAGTGTGTTGTTTCTGATGCCTGCGGAGAAACATGTTTATCCAGTTTGACGGTAATAGTTGAACAAGCACCGACAGCATCGATTGTTGAAGGAACTACGGTTAATGTATGTACTGCAGATCTTCCAATCAATGTAACCTTACATGCTTCTACTGATGTGGGAACTACCTACCAGTGGTATAAAGATGATATTGGTATGGGTGGACAAACTGCAAGTACCTTAGTTGTTACTTCGGCAGGTTCATACAAGGTGGCTATTAAAAATGGAGCCTGTGAGACGTTCTCAGTTGCAACAGTAGTAGCGGTAGTTTCCAATCCGCCGGCACCAGGAGCTACTCCGTCAAATATTGATGTATGTACAGGTGCTTCTTCCAGCGGAGACTTTTCTGCTGTGTGTGCAAGTACACAAACGGTGACATTCAGCGGTGGTGCGGGATTACCTCTCATCTGGCCTGCATCTCCTGGTACGACTCCATCACTTCCTAATTTTGATATAGCAACCCTTCCGGTGGCATTCCCTGCCGGTGCAATAGTTACAGATATTGAAGTATCTGTTAATATTGCACATACATGGGGTGGTGATATTGAAATGGTATTGGAAGCTCCGAATGGTGACTTTGTCGGCCTCTTAATGGATCCGAATGACGGAAACAAAGATTTCGGTGGTGGCGGTGGAACAGGTCCGACACTTCCTTATACATTTAGCAGTACAGGAGCTGCAGTACCTGCTTCAGGTGCGGTTGCTTCACCTGGTCCTTATGCACCGGTTACATATCCGGGTGGTGTTGTTACTACATTTGCTGATTTCCTTGGTGACGATCCAAACGGTACCTGGAATCTGTATATCGGTGATGGCGTTGGTGGTGATGGTGGTGCAGTTGAAAACTGGACAATGACTATTACAGTCACATTACCTCCTTCAACTGTTAACTGGTATTCTGTTCCATCAGGTGGTTCTTCATTATCATCTAATTCAACATTCAATCCTATCACTGACGGCGGTGCAAGTACTGCAGCTGCAGGCGTTCAGACTTTCTATGCTGAATGTTCGAATTCTGGTTGTGCAAGTCCGCGTACACCTGTTACATTAACCGTACTTAGCTGTGGTGTAACATTGAACTCCAACATGTTCTTACAGGGTTATTATTCCGGTGGAGGATTGATGGAAGTTGCCGGTGCTGGTACATTATTCATTGATGGTGTTGCCGGTGCAGCTGCTACAGATGCAGATACAGTAAGAATTACTGCAGTAAGTTCTACTTGTCCTTATACAGATGTTCAGGAACAGTTGGGTATCTTGCATACAGATGGTACGATCAGCGTAACATTTACTTCTCCGGTTACAGCAGGTAATTCATATTATCTGAAAATCACTCACCGTAATTCGGTTGAGACCTGGAGTGCTGCACCTGTATTGTTCAGTGCAGTTACTACTTACAATTTTGCTTCGGCCGCAACACAGGCGTTTTCAGCAAACCAGGCAGATCTTGGTGACGGTAACTTTGCAATATTCACAGGTGATATTAACCATGATGGAGCGGTTGACGGTTCTGATTTCCTTGAACTCGATCCTTCAATTCAAAATGGTGATGGTGGATATGCAATTGGAGATTTGAATGGTGATGGAGCAGTGGACGGATCAGATTTCCTCGTCCTGGATCCAAACATCCAGAATGGCGTGGGAGCTGCAATCCCATTCTGTCCTTAATAATCTGATAATTTAAAAATCATGGGGAGTTAATAGCTCTCCATGATTTTTTTATTATTTTCGTATAATATTTAATGAAAACATTAAAATGAAAATCAAAACAACGTTCAATTTCAATGTTATTGTTCTTTCTGCAGCTTTTTTGATATCTGCAGTAAATTTTTCGTTTAGCCAGACAAACAATGCTTTTGGCGATAATATGAAAGTAGTTGACTCTACTTTAGTTAGCGGGAATACTTATCAATATGTTTTTGCTATGTATTCCGGTGATATTAACCAGGACGGTGCCATCGATGGTTCCGACTTTCTTGAAATCGATCCTTCCATTCAAAATGGGGATGGTGGATATATGCCTGGTGATTTAAATGGTGATGGTGCTGTAGACGGCACTGATTTTCTGGTGTTGGATCCCAACATTCAGCTGGGTGTTGGTACGGTTACACCGTAAATTATCTTCCCGATAAAGTAATAGTAAAATAATAATTAACCTTAAAATTAAATAACGTGAAAGCAAACCTAACCAAATGCAAGTTTATCATTTTAGGTGTTCTGTTTTCGATGCTATTTTCGGTTAAAGGTTATTCGCAAGCGAATGCCTATAATTGTTGCATCAAGAACATTACACAGACGAGTCCAAGTACATTGGAATTCGATGTATGGATTGAGTGGACAGGAACGAACACTCAGAAGTTAACCTTATTCCAGGCCGGTATTAATTTTAATTATGCCGGTATGGCTAATGGCGGTACAATATCCGGTGCTTTTAAAGCCGGATCTGCATCAACCACACTTCCTCTCGTTCAACAGGCGCCAAACTGGAACATTAATGGTACCAGTAAGCAAATTCGTATGCTTGCAGCGATTGCAACGCCATCGGCTATTGCTACGACTATTC
>CAZQOQ010000038.1:0-19342 GCA_964595205.1 uncultured Flavobacteriales bacterium
GAATGGCTGGCCGATGTTTTGGTAAAACTTCCGGAAACAAAAACTTCTGAGCTTCACAAGCTGCTTCCAAATTTTTGGAAAAAAGGGTAAAGGTATTTAGCAAAGTATTATCTTAGGTACGTGGTTCACCGGAGGGATACGCTGATTTAAACACCGTGCATTGGGTTTAGGGTCGTTGTCCCATACTATAAATAATACATTTTCTGAAATGCATTACTCGCTTCAGACTACCGAGCATATGAAATTCATAAGGCGACGAAGTCATCATTAGCTAATCAACGAATTAACAAATTAGCTAATTAATTGATCGTCCACGTCTCACGGCCCTTCAAAAGAGCATCCAGATCGCCCACACCTTTTTTCTTCTTACTGTCTTCCAGCTGCTGCGTCATCTTGTCCTCATAGCAATCGCGCTCTTCCGTATAAAAAACCCCAAACGGCCTCGGCAAATGATTTTCCTTTTTCGGATTGTCGAAGAAACGCGAAAGGATACCTGCCTTTACACGATCCGTTTCGTTATGTATCCAGAGATCATTTTGTGAAATTCCGGAGTTGAGGTCAACCACAACCGGTGTAAATCCGTCGAGTTGAATTCCCTTATCACTATTCTCTCCAAACACAAGCGGCTTGCCATGCTCCATGAAAAGCGTTTCATTCTTCTTGGAAGATTTTTCCGTGAAAACTTCAAATGCACCATCGTTGAAAACATTGCAGTTCTGGTAAATCTCCACGAATGAGGAACCCTTGTGCGCATTCGCACGGCGAAGTATTGCCTGCAGATGCTTCGGATCCCTGTCCATCGAACGGGCAACAAACGTCGCATCCGCTCCCATGCACAATGCAATCGGGTTGAACGGATGATCGACAGAACCCATGGGCGTCGACTTCGTTACTTTTCCCTGCTCGGATGTCGGTGAATATTGTCCTTTCGTGAGACCGTAAATCTCATTATTGAAAAGAAGAATGTTTACGTTGAAGTTCCTGCGAAGGATGTGGATCGTATGATTACCTCCGATAGAAAGTCCATCGCCGTCGCCGGTAACGATCCAGATGCTCAGCTCCGGACGCGACGCCTTCAGTCCGCTCGCAATTGCCGTGGCGCGACCGTGAATGGAATGCATACCATACGTCTCCATGTAATACGGAAAACGCGAAGAGCATCCGATACCTGAAATGATCACGATATTTTCGCGCGCAATTCCAAGTTCAGGAATTACAGTTTGTGCCTGCTTTAAAATACTGTAATCGCCGCAACCCGGGCACCAGCGTATGTCCTGGTCGGTTACGAGATCTTTGCTTGTGAGCTTTTCTGATGGAATGGTCATTTTGTTGGGAGGTTGGGAAGTTGGGAGGTTGGGAGGTTGGGAAGTTGGGAGGTTGGGAGGTTGGGAAGTTGGGAGGTTGGGAGGTTGGGAGGTTGGGAAGTTGGGAAGTTGGATTCTGCTTCCCAAAAACAATTTTCCAACAAACAAACTTCCAATTTTATTTTAGTAATTCTTCAATTTTAGTAAGTATCTCCTCCGCTGCAAACGGCATTCCCTGGATCTTATTCAGAGGAATTGCAGGCAGAAGATATTTATCGCGGATAATTTTTATGAGTTGTCCTGTATTCATTTCCGGAATGAGGACCTGCTCGTAGTTATAAAGAATTTCACCGAGGTTTTTCGGGAATGGTTTGATGTAACGAAGATGAGCATGTGATACATCATATCCCCTGTTCCTGGCATTGATCACCGCACTCTTGATGGCGCCGAAAGTTGATCCCCATCCTAAAACCAGCAATTTTCCTTTTGGTGATCCAACCTCTATCGTCTGTTCAGGAATATACTCAGCGATCTTCTCAACTTTTGCATCTCTCATGCGAACCATGAATTCGTGGTTCTGGGCATCGTAGCTGATGTTTCCTGTCTCGTGCTGTTTCTCAATTCCACCGATACGGTGTTCGAGATCTTTCGTTCCAGGAATGGCCCATGGTCTTGAAAGTTTTTCGTCGCGCTTGTAAGGAAGAAATTTCTCGGGTGAATTTTTGCCTTTGGCAAATTCAACTTTTATTTCTTTCAGATCTGAGGACTTAGGGAACTGCCATGGCTCTGCACCGTTTGCTATATATCCGTCAGTAAGCAGAATTACGGGCGTCATGAAACCAACCGCCAGGCGGCAGGCTTCATACACCATGTTGAAGCAATCGGATGGCGTTGCAGCGGCGATGACAGGAATCGGCGATTCGCCGTTTCGACCATACACTGCCTGCATCAAATCACTTTGTTCGGTTTTGGTTGGCAAACCCGTTGACGGTCCTCCACGCTGCACATTAATAATTACAAGGGGCAATTCAAGCATGAGCGCTAGTCCCATGGCCTCGGCTTTGAGTGCGATTCCGGGACCGGACGAAGCCGTTACTCCCAGCGAGCCTCCGAAGCTCGCACCTATCACAGAACAGATGGCGGCGATTTCGTCTTCGGCCTGGAATGTCTTGACACCGAAATTTTTCTGTTTGGAAAGTTCATGTAAAATATCCGAAGCGGGTGTGATCGGGTATGTACCGTAGAATAACTGCAATCCTGATTTCTGTGAGGCAGCGATCAGCCCGAGCGCAGTGGCCTGGTTGCCCATGATGTTCCGGTAAGTACCCGGAGCGATCTTCGCCGGACCGATTGAATAACGTGTGGTGAATTCTTCGCGTGTTTCGGCAAAATGATATCCGGCCTTCAGAACTTTTAAATTGGATTCGAAAATATCAGGTTTATTTGCAAACTTCTCCTGCAGGAATTTGATCGTGTGATCCATCGAACGATTATACATCCAGTAAAGGAAACCGAGGACGAACATGTTCTTGGCACGGTCGATTTCCTTAACACCGAGATTGGAATCAGCCAATGCAGCGCGTGTCATTTTGGTGACGTCGATTTTAATGACACGGAAATTATCGAGAGAAGAATCTTCGAGTGGGTTTTTGCCTTCAGGAATATTAGCAAGCCTCAGATTTTTCGGATCGAAACCATCGGTATTGACGATGACAATACCGCCTTTGCGCAGGAAGCGGATGTTTGCTTTGAGAGCAGCGGCATTCATCACGACAAGGACATCACAAAAATCGCCGGGAGTATAGATTTCGACACTGCCGAAATGTAGCTGGTAGCCGGAGACCCCCGCTAAAGTTCCCTGTGGTGCCCGGATTTCTGCCGGGAAGTCGGGAAATGTACTTAAATCGTTACCGAATAATGCGGCAGTATTCGTAAACTGTGTTCCTGTAAGTTGCATTCCGTCCCCGGAATCGCCTGCAAACTTGATAATTACGTTGTCTAAGACTTCGTTCTGATGTTCCATGATGTACTCCCTGTGGGCCTGTATAATGGTGTTAAATATATGCAAAAATACAGGTAAAAAGTGCTACAAATGACGAGAATGAACAAAATCCTGTGTGAATAAAATACCCCCACTTTCCACCCCCCAACCTCCCTACTTCCCAACCTCCCAACCCCCCACTTCCCCACTTCCCAACCTCCCACCCTCACATCCACCCTCTCTCCAAAATATCCCTCGTATGATAAGAAATAATAATCCCTGCTCCTGCCCTTGCAAAAGCATGCATATTCTCCATGACGATCTTTTCTTCCTCGATGTAATTCGCAGCCGCTGCCATCTTCACCATCGTATATTCCCCGGAAACGTTGTAACAGGCTACAGGCAATAAGGTACTTTCCCTCACAGCACGGATGATGTCGAGATAAGCAAGTGCAGGCTTAACCATGAGGATGTCGGCGCCTTCTTTTTCGTCGATCATACCTTCCAGTACGGCTTCTCTTGCATTCCGGAAATCCATCTGGTAAGATTTACGATCGCCTTTGCCGGGAGCGGAGCCTGCTGCCTCGCGGAAAGGACCATAATATGCCGAAGCAAACTTCGTCGAGTACGACATGATCGGTGTGCTCTCAAAACCTTTCTTGTCGAGCAGCTCGCGAATCCCTTTTATTCTTCCATCCATCATGTCGCTCGGAGCCACCATGTCTGCGCCGGCTTCTGCGTGTGCCAGGGCCATCTTCGCTAGTATCTCGACTGTCGGATCGTTCTGCACGTAATTGTTTTCGAGTATTCCGCAGTGACCGTGGGTGGTGTATGCACACAGGCAAACATCCGTGGAAATAAACAGATCGTTTCCGAATTGTTTCCTCAATAATCGTATGGCTTCCGGAACCACCGAATGATGATCATGTGCAGAATGTGCATCTTCAAACTTATCTTCGCCCGCACCAAACAGTAATAATTTATTGACTCCTGCTTTCAATCCTTTTTCCACATCAACCAAAAGTGTGTCGGGCGAAAAACGGCTGATGCCGGGCATTGCTTCTACAGGAGTAACAATATTTTTTCCCTTCACAACAAAGTAAGGATAGATAAACATGTCTTTGGAAAGACGGGTTTCTGCGACAAGTTCTCTTAATAAACTCGTTTTTCTTAGGCGACGTAATCTTTGAAGCATTGATATTTAGCGGCGGCTGTTGGAATAAACTTTATTTTTCCCGCCTTAAAAGCAAAAATAGTTTCTTTTATTGAATTACTACTTTTTTATTGTAGATAATTTTTGTTGCATTATCTTCTAGACTCAAATAATAAATTCCTTTCGAAAACATTGATAAATCCAATTGCGTTTCGAAACTCATTTTCTGTGAATATACATTTCTTCCAAAAGCATCAAATAGATTAAGATTTACTGATTCAATATTTGTTTTTATATCACAGTAATTAAATGCAGGGTTTGGGAAAATAGAAATATTAGTTTCTAAAAAATCCGTTTGACTAGATTTAATATGATTACTTTTTCGAAGTGAAAGAGTGCCATCGCAGTCACTTTGCAATTCCTGAATTGTTCCAAAATCGATACTCTTATCCACGATCTGAGACTCCAGATTTACTCTGCATAAAAATCTGTCTAGTTCTATTCTGTCATCTCCTTCTGTCCAATCATACATAGAGTATAAGAAATCACTACATAAATCAAGTCGGCAACCAATTCGATAAGTTTGTGCTTTATCAAGAGAATAATAAAATTTCCGGTCATAATCTCCGTTTAAATCAGCTAAATCAATTAATTTATTTTGAACCTCGATTATTACAGATAATTCCTGGCATAAATTTGTGGCATTTTCAGAACATAAAATTTGTTCAGTTGAAAATGCCAGACCAAGCGATTCCATTAATTTCAAATAATTGAAATTTAAAAGATACAATTCTTCATTATTCGGTTCTGCGTATTCTTGCAGCAGTATTTCGCAAAATAAATTTATCGCATATCGGTAATTATTCTCCTCACTTGAATTAAAAACATCTAATGTTAAAACTGTAGCTTCATCAAGAGATACATTTTCAAAATTATCAGTATTTATTATTTCACAGGTTGGACATTCTTTCAATGCATCCGGATATTCTTCACATGGAGGATCTGCGCAAGGAGGAATGGCCTGACCGCAAGCCGTTATTGAAGAGAGTACATTCGGATCATCTATTGTCATTTGTCCACCAGGGCCATATAATAAATAATCATCCGTGCTGAAGTTTCCGGAAACATTCCACTTATTCGATGCAGCCGGTAAAGGATCTGGACCTGAAAGTATTGTCCCGTTCACGGCACTATAATTATTAATACCGGAAGGGGATAAGTCGTTATTGCCATTATTCAAATAAAGATAGTTTGCCCGGCCGGCCTCAATAGTAATATCATTATTTATAGCTGTGACGTTAGCATAGGGAGGGTTACTAGGAAAATTGTCGTCCATACGCAAAGTCCCTCCATCACGAATTTTTAAGCCAGTACCATTATATGAAACGCTGCCACAAATAATATTCAAAGGTGCAGATCGCACATAAGCTCCAATGTTACTTTGATTAATAGAAGGATTATCAAAAGTAAAAACCGGTGTTGAATAGCCATGCCAGTAAAATCCTGTTCCGTTTCCGGAAAAAATACTATTGAAGCTTTCTGAATTCCAATTCATATAAGATCCGTACACTCCGTAATCATTATTATAAAAATAACAATTTCCGAAGTTAAGTCCTTTATTGAATGCCTGAACACCGATCGTGTTTTCACGGAAGACTGAATTTAATATTCCAAGGCTTGAACTACCATTAGTAAGGTCGGCAAAAATCCCGTTGTAGCCATATTCAAAAACACAGTTATCAATTATTACAAGCGGTTGTCCAAACAAATGAACACCTCGATGGCCATTATTTGTACCCGGTGTTGTACTTGTAAATTTTACCCCATCAAGAATTATTGAAGTATTTAAACCATCAGAGAGTAAACGAGAATCAGAGGCAAGTTCAACTTTGCAATTTTCAATCAACAACATGCTTAAATTAGGAGGGGCATAAAAGCCTTCCTGTGTTATCTTTAAACTACGTGAGTTTTGAGAATTTCCATTTATAATAATACTTGTATTATTTCCTGCTGTAATATTTCTTGAAGGGCTGAGTGAAGTATTTGAAAATAATAAGTATCCATGGTTTGATGTTGTTGAAGAAAAAGTAAAGGTCGAATTGTCTTTTAATTCGATTTTCCCCCGAATATCAATCATAGTGTTTATTCCATTTAAATATACATTTGGAACTCCTTCAATAGACAATAATCCCGGATTTATTGCGTCATCATCAATAATTATTTTTCCATTTCCAATAAATGTTATTTCTGCATTAGTTTTTAAATTTAATACTCCACCGGGTTTAATATGGATAGTTCCATTCCAACCATTATCGCAATTGTTTGTTACTATACCGTCAACATTTAATACTCCTCCTGATTCAACAGTTATGCTCGAAGTTTGGGGCATTGATAATTTACAAAGTATGTTCATAGTTGACCCAGTTTGAATCTTTATGTCTTTATCCCATTGAATATCGAAATCCCAATCTTCGTTCCCTGAAATAGTCCATGGATTATTACTATCATAAATACAATTTACAAGATATCTCCGAGCGGTTTTCAATGCTAAAGCCCGATGAGCCTTTCCAATTTGCAATGGTGATAGATTGTGAGAGGCTTGGTATCCACCCAATAAGTTATTGGTAACTTTATCAGTGGTAGATATTGTAACATCGTAACTCCAAGGATGAGTGGGAGGATCCGATGGCGCTAAGTGAGGAGCATTACCTGGATAAGGGGTTCCAAAAATATCATCAAAATAGTCGCCATCTTCCGGATTTGTACCCATTGCATTAAGAGTGCTCGCACAGCCGCCACCTAAGTAAGTGTGACATAAATCCAGCACATGGCACATCTCATGAGCCATTAAAATGGAACCTGCCCAATCTCCTCCGGGCGCACCATACATTCCTCTCATATTAATAAATAAATTATATGACTGAGAGAAGTACTCTCCTCTTGTTGCATGAGCGAAGCCACTTCCCGAGGTTAAAAATATATTTAGGTATTTTAATCGTGCAGGATCATTTTGGTTTAAGTAGTTTATCATTGCATTACCATCAATAGATGTATTTAATGTTGTTGATGTATAGTAATAGATTCCTTTTAACTCAAATTCAATAAACTTATGAGGAAGATCTATTACGCCAGCAATTAAATCGGATGCTGGAGAATTACCAGCAAATACCCATTGAAGCCCATTGAAAATAGTTTGTAGTCGATTATTATCAATGACATTGTTTTGAAAATTATTACCCCCAGAATTATCCTGAAAAATAATAAAGTTTACACCTAATTATTTTACCGGACTATTTGTATTTGGTTGATAGGTTGCGACTTTTTTGTATATGTTTGACCAACTTGATGATGTTCGAGAACAAGAAGATGCACTGCTTGAAATTGGAGTGGAGGAAATTGTGCCGTCACAAGTGTGAAACGCCTGTCCAAAAGTAAAAGAATTGCTAAAGCTGTGAAAAAAACACAAGACGATGATTAATATTTTAGTTGTTTTCATGGTGTTTCTATATGTTTGTGGTTAAACAAGAGATGTTCTAAATAAATATTTACAAACAAATTAAATTTTATTAGTGAAAAAATTAGCATGAGGAATAATATACTATTCCTCATCACCTTAATCATAAATAATTATCTTTTGTATGAGTGAATGTCTATTCGTATTTAAGAGTAAAAAATAAAATCCCACTTGCAGTTTTACTGGGATTGCGATTTTATAATCCCCAGACTCTTTCATATCTTCAAAAAAAGAACACATTGTCTCACCATTAACATTTAGTATTGAATATTGAATTGATGAGTGGTATGACAACTTGCATACTAAATTAATCATCCCTTGTGAAGGATTGGGATATAAGTTGAAAGAGCAAAAGGTTGGCGATTCCTCAACATCCGTGACCGAAACGCCATTCTCATTATAAATGAGAATTCCTTTATTAATCGTTCCGACCCATTTATTGTTTGCATTATCCACAAATATATTTAAAGAAGACTGTATTTCTGATGGAAAAGGCACATTGGTTGAATCAAAAAATGTCCAAGAGTTATTATCATATTTACTAAATCCTTTAGTTGTAGTAATCCATTTATTATTATCAATGTCGAAAGCAACTCGTCCATATCTAAACGTTAGATTATTACTAACTTGAACTGAATCGTAGGATTTCCAAACAAAATTATCATATTCAACAAGACCATGACCCACACTGGTAATCCACTTATGATCTGTATCATCAATCGATATTTCCACTGGATATGTTTGTAAACCAGAATTTGATGTATCATACAAAATCCAATTTACATCATCGAATTTCACAATTGCGCCTGGAGTATTACTCCCTGGTCTAGCATCTGCACAAGAAAACCACTTTTGCCCTAAATAATCAATCGCAATCGACCAGATATTTCCAAGCGGCATATCACCCGTATTAGAATATGTGTAATTAATAAATGTAATTCCATTAAATTTATAAACACCGAAGTCGCCGGTTCCTATCCACAAATCAGTGCCTTCAACTTCCAGAGAATAAATATAATAAGCTGCAAGGTTAGAATTGCTCGGATCATAAACCCTAATTTGTCCATTACAATATCTTACCAACCCATTTACTGTTGCTACCCAGAGAATGCTATCCTGTGCTTTTATACTTAAACAAACATCTGCCATTAATGCATTCGGATTATGAAAAACGGACCATTGATTGTTACCAATGTATTTCGCAAAACCATCATGTGTAGCAACCCAAATAAATCCATCATTATCTTGAGTGATAGAGTTTATTCTATTATCTGGCAGGTTGCTATTAAGCGTATCAAGTTTTAACCAATTTGTCTGTAGACTTGAAATGGCTTTACTTGGGAAAATAATTGTTATAAAGAAAAGTAAGTAAGAAAGAGACGAATATCGAAAATTAATATTCCATACATTTTTAACTGGCAACAAACTATCAATAAAATTATTTTTCATCTATTACCAAATGATAACTATAATTAACTATTTTATTAGAATCTACACAATTTTTTTCTACCCCGGAAACAAGGTGGCTACATTCATGAAATAACTTTGTTGCTAAAACAGATCTAAATTAGTCATTTTTTCAAACGAAAAACCTATTAACATAAAAAATCTTACGCAGACAATTCTAAGATATTAACTTTATTGTTTAATTCTTTCGAGTGCAATCGGTATTCGATATTCAAAAAACTCGGATAGATATATTTATTTTCTTCATAAATCAAAAATCGTTAATCGACATTCGATATTCAAATTATAATTCTTCATTCAATACTCCCGCTAACCCCAAAAACCGCTCTTGCAAGTCCGGTATCATCAAATGCATCTGATAAAGCAGAAGGATTAACCCGATTTTGTTTCAGCACATGTGCAGTTGCTTCTCCCATGGCAATTGCCTTTTGATTTTTTCCAAATGTAAAATTCTCAAACCATGCTTCTACATTCGATGGTGAAGTAAAGACAACAATATCGGCAACAGGCATGGCGCCGGTGTTTCTCTTCATGGTTTCATAAACAACGAGGTCTACAACCTGATCGGCTTTTACAAACTGCTGCTGAATGGACCTCATGCTTCCTTTTGCCTGCGGAAACAAAACCTTTGATGATCCGACCAGGGATGCAAATTTTTTACCTGTCATTCTTGTATCGTTAGCCGAACCTATAAATTCGGCACGCTTACCAAATCTTCTCAATGTCTCTGACGTCTCTTTTCCAACGCATGCGAATTTCTCTTTCGACAGCACGGGATTCTGTTCGAAAAAATATCTCACCGCATGTTTGCTCGAAAAGAATACCCAGTCGCACGTTGGAAAGAATCCGAAACGAACGGGTATCGTTTCTATCATTGCATTTTCTTCAAAAGAAAATCCGTTTCCAAGCAGCACATTCTTCAGGTAGCTCTCTCCTCTTGGTGGCCGGGTGATAAAAACCCTGCAGGGTTTTACTGACTTAATTTTTTCGACTGACCGGGAAATAATCTGTTCCGGATTTGCAGATTCGGTATAAACAGAAACAGGGAGGCTATCCCACGTCTTTGCAAGCAAGGTTCTCACTGAAAAAATTTCTCTTTCATCATCATAATTTGCAAACACTCCAATCGGCGTATGACAACCGCCCTCGAAGAGATTTAAAATTTTTCTTTCAATGTTTGCAATTTGTCTCGTCTCCGGATTGTCGATTTTCTTCAGCAAATTTTTCAGCTCTCTATCCGCATCGCGTATTTGTATTGCCAGCACTCCCTGTGCCGGGGCGGGAATCATCTCCGCAGGATCGATCTTCACCACATGGAAATCAGACAAATCAATTTCCAGCCGCTCCACGCCTGCCGATGCAACCATGATCGCATCATAGTGTCCTTCGCGCAGTTTATTAATCCGTGTCGGAACGTTGCCCCTCAGGTCGGCAAGTTTCAGATCGGGTCTGAATGCCAGCAGCTGCGATTTTCTCCTTGCCGAAGAGGTTCCGACATTTGCATTTTTCTTAACGCTGAATTTCTTTTTTACATCAACCGCATTTTTTTGAATGATCAGGAGTTCGGAGGGATCTTCTCTCTGCGAAACCGCCGCAATGATAAGCCCTGCCGGCGATTCCGTTGGCAAGTCCTTATGCGAATGAATAGCAAGGTCTGTCTCGCCGTTCAAGAGCGCATCTTCTATTTCCTTCGTAAAAAAACCTTTTCCTTCGAGTTTGTCGAACCGAAGTTCCTGTTTCTGATCACCCTGTGTTTGAATAATTTTTAATTCGCAGGGATGGCCAATCTCTTCCAATAAACCTTTCACATAGTTTGCCTGCCAAAGGGCAAGATCGCTTCCACGTGTACCGATAATCAGCGGACTTCTCATTTGAATCTATTAATAGAAAAAATCTGTGTGAAATTGTAAAGCATGTAAAATCGGAAAAGCATTTAAGAAATGAAAGATAATTTTAAAAAGTATGCCTGAAAAAACCTTCTTAATTGCTGGTTTCTAAAATAATCTCTTTGGCAATGATCATCGGTACGGAAATGCATTTTTTCTCCATGTAATCAAGTACCCTTCCAAGTACTTCTTTCGAATGAGCGTCCAGTCCGCTGATATCGTCGGCAAAGACGTCATTCACGGCCCGCTCCCGTATCTCCCTGATTTTTTCCGGAACATCTTTCATTTTAACTTCGATGTTGCGCGTACGGTGCAGGTGACGGAACAGGCTGATATTTTCATCGATGATTTCATCGGCTGCAATAACCTCACCTTGCCTCTCAAGCATATTCTTCTCTGCCACATGATGAAGTTTGGTGATGTCTATTAGATCTATTTTATTCTTTTTATAAATTTCCGAATCAATATTCGAAGGGACGGAAAGATCGACTACCACCTTTGTTTCTTTATCGCTTCCCAACAGGGAGGAATAAACAGAAGGAGTAATAATTTTATCAGGGCTGGAGGTGCAGACAATCAACACATCGAAACCTTTTTTAAAGTCCCTGATCGAATCAAGCGAATGTCCTTCTGCGGTAATCGTATTTGTTGCAAGCATTTTTGCAAGCTTCTTCGCGCTTTCAGGCGTACGGTTGAAGATTACAAAATCAGTAAATCCGTGTTTTACCAGGTACTTGCTCAAATTGGAATTCGTCTCCCCGCTTCCGATGATAACGATTCTTGCATCACTTTTAAGTTTGCGGTTTCGTAATTCACGATCAGCCAGTGAAACGACTGACACGGGATTGACGGCAATTTTAGTCTCAGTATATACCTGCTTTGCAGTAGTGATTGCGCATTTAACCACAAGCCTGATCAGGTCTCCGGTGAGTCCCTCGGCCTTACATGTGTCGTACGACTTACGAACCTGTGTGATAATTTCCCTTTCGCCAACAACCAAAGAATCCAGCGATGAGGCTACCTTGAAAAGATGCTTCAAGGCGTCTTCTCCTTCATATACCTCGGCATGCCTGATGGCAAAATCGATTTCATCATAATCCCAGTCCTGGCGAAAATGGCTGAAAAATTTCCTTAAAAATGAATGATCGCAATCGTGGTGACTTATAAAAACAAATTCAATCCGGTTGCATGTAGGTATGTAAAGGATCTCACTTAAATCGCACGAATATTTCAAAAATTCCAGCCGTTCCTTTCGATTCTCTTCGTGTAAAAAGAAGCGGTTTAACTCCTTCAAAGGAGTCAGCTTATGAGTAAATGCAATCGCTTTTAATTGATCCAAAACAGCATCGTTTATTACCTGAGCGCAAAGGTCTAAAAGGGCTTTTTTTGACTGTCATGGCTATGTCATGAAGCCGGATCTTAACTTTAAATTAATCAAAACTTCAATTTTGAAATTAGTTAATTCGTCGATTAGTTGATTCGTTAATTGCTTTTAACTCAAAAGTGTATTTATTAATTAACGAATCAACGAATTCACTAATTAACGAATCAAAGGAACGAATTAACTTTCTCCCTGGAGGTTGGAATTCTTCGTCTCCGAGAACGGCGTCGTCTGAGGAATGAAATCATCATCAGCTCCGGGCTTTCCGTAATCATACGGCCAGCGGTAAACCGTTGGAATTTCTCCCGGCCAGTTGCCATGCAAATGTTCTACCGGTGCTGTCCACTCTATCGTATTCGACTTCCACGGATTCTGTTTCGCTTTCTTTCCGCGATACATGCTGTAGAAGAAATTGAAAGCAAAGATCAGCTGTGCAAGCCCGCCTAAAAATGCAAACGCTGAAACGATAACGTTGATGTTGATAGCCGCATCGAATCCTTCGTATGCTGTATATGCATAGTAACGACGTGGGGCACCAGAGAGTCCGATGAAGTGCATCGGGAAGAACGTACCATAAACCCCGACAATAGTAAGCCAGAAATGCAGGTAACCCATCTTCTTGTCCATCATCCTTCCAAACATTC
Source organism: uncultured Flavobacteriales bacterium (assembly GCA_964595205.1). Taxonomy (GTDB): domain Bacteria; phylum Bacteroidota; class Bacteroidia; order AKYH767-A; family 2013-40CM-41-45; genus JADKIH01. The sequence goes on from CAZQOQ010000038.1 coordinate 13,331, forward strand.
GCGGAAACCAGTGATAGATTCCGGCAAACATCCCGAAGATGGCAGAACTTCCCATCACGATGTGGAAGTGTGCTACGACGAAATACGTATCATGAACATTAATATCAAGAGCTGAGTCACCAAGGATGATTCCCGTTAATCCGCCTGAAATGAAAAATGAAACGAGACCGACGGCAAAGAGCATGGCCGGTGACAACACGATGTTGGCTTTCCAGAGTGTCGCGAGGTAATTGAACACCTTCACGGCCGACGGAATCGCAACGAGCAGGGTCGTGAAAACGAAAACGGATCCGAGGAATGGATTCATTCCCGTGATAAACATGTGATGGCCCCAGACGATAAACGAAAGGAAGGCAATCACAAGCATGGAACCGATCATGGCTTTGTAACCGAAGATCGGCTTACGCGATTGTGTAGAGATAACTTCTGAAGCGAGTCCCAAGGCAGGAAGAAGAACGATGTAAACTTCCGGGTGACCGAGGAACCAGAAAAGGTGCTGGAAAAGGATCGGGCTTCCACCGCTGTAATGCAATGGTGCGCCGTTGATGAATATATCTGACAGGTAAAAACTCGTTCCGAAACTACGGTCGAATAAGAGCAGTAATGCCGCTGCAAATAAAACCGGGAATGAAAGTATACCAAGGATAGCTGTAATGAGGAATGCCCAGATGGTAAGCGGAAGACGGGTCATGCTCATTCCCTTCGTGCGAAGGTTGATGATCGTTACCACGTAATTGATACCGCCAAGAAGTGCAGAAGCAATGAACAATACCATACTCACGAGCCATAACGTCATTCCAATCCCCGACCCGGGAATGGCTTGCGGTAAGGCACTCAGAGGCGGATAGATCGTCCAGCCGCCGGATGCTGGTCCTGTTGAAACGAAGAGAGAAACAGTCATTACCGCACAGCTTGCGAAGAAGAACCAATACGATAACATATTCAAAAAGCCGGACGCCATATCGCGTGCACCGACCTGGAAAGGAATCAATAAATTACTGAATGTGCCCGACAAGCCACCGGTGAGTACGAAGAAGACCATGATGGTACCGTGAATCGTAACGAGGGCGAGATAAAAGTTCGGATCAAGTTTTCCGTCCTTGCCCCAGCTGCCTAAGATTTTGGCAAGAATCGGAAACTTCTCACTCGGCCAGCCGAGTTGCAACCGGAAGATAAGCGACATGGTCATGGCAAGAAAAGCCATTATTATTGCAGTCACTAAGAACTGCTTCGAGATCATCTTATGGTCCTGGCTGAACACATACTTCGTCCAGAATGTATCGTGATGCTCATGATGATCATGCGCTTCGTGCACATGGACAGCATGATCGGATGTATGAGTTGACATTATATCGCTGATTTATTTACTGAAGATAATAATTCTTATTTACTTTTTTGCGAGAATTTTTTCCGGCGCAACCTGCACTGCTGCAGTTTTTGCGGAATCTGCAGGTGCCGGCGCTGCGGCTTCACGCGCAAATACGAATTGCTGATTCTTATACCATCTCTTGAAAGCCTCAGGGCTTTCAATGACGAGTTTCATTTTCATATTGTAGTGAGCTACACCGCAAATCTTATTGCAGAGTAAAATGTATTCGAACTTAGGATTGTTGGTAATCATCTTCATGCTGTCCGTGGTGATCGTCGGCTCAACGAAGAATTCCGTTGTCATCCCGGGAACTACGTTCATCTGTGCACGAAGGTGTGGGAAATAAGCACTGTGAATGACATCACGTGAATGAAACTTGAAGAGTATCTTGGAATTCACCGGAAGATGAAGTTCATTCGTGATCTTGTCGTCATTCGAAGCCGCATCGAGCGAATCAACACCGAGCGGATTCGCATCTGTGATCTTTTTAAAATTTGACTTGCCTAATTTGTTGTCTACCCCGCTGTACCTGGCTGTCCAGTCGAATTGCTTTCCGTATAATTCAATCACCATTGCCTCCGGAGGAGCGGGAGCGGTGATGTTGATCCAAAGTTTTAAGCCATATACGATGAGACCCATCAGAACGATGGCCGGAATGACCGTCCAGATGAATTCAAGTTTGTGATTTACCGGGAAGAAAAATGCTTTCTCGCCTTCTTTATGACGATACTTAAAACAATACCAGAAGAGCAGGAACTGGGTGATGAAGAAAACCACGGAGATCAATGCAAAATTCCAGTACAGGTAACTATCGGTTAACACACCATGCTTACTGGCGGCTACCGGCAAAAGATATTTTTTCGCATCGATCGTAAAAATCACCATGCCTACGAAACAAGCGACCATGAATAATACAGCCAGCCTGCCATTCATGAGATTATCCTTTGATGTGATATGCTCATCTTCATCGCGCAGGTCACGCACAAGCTCCATCACTCGTATCAACCGCCATATGGTAACTACGGCCAATACAATTACAATGAGTGTCAACAGATTTAACATGGATCGATTATTCTTTTTTCAATTAATACTTTTCTGATACTATATGTGATGATGAAGACTTTCTGCAAGCATCGGGTGATTCTTGGGAAGAAGAACCGCTTTTGTCAATTCATTAAGGGTAACATAAATGAAGGCTCCGAGATATCCGAGCATCGTTCCTATTTCTATAAATCCGATATGCCAGTCAGGCCCAACCGTACCCGGCATTACCATCACAAATACATCGAGCCAATGACCGGCAAGAATGATAATTCCTGCTACCCAGAGTATCCTGGTCTGCCTCTTTGCATCACGTGTCATTAATACAAGGAATGGCATACAGAAATTAATCAAAAGATTGGCCGCCCACAAGGTCCTGAAATACTGCCACCGCACCTGGTAATAGACAACTTCTTCCGGAAGATTGGCATACCAGATCAACATGAACTGAGAAAACCATAAGTATGTCCAGAAGATGGAGAAAGCAAACATATACTTACCCACATCGTGCAGATGATTTTCCGTAACGTGTTCCATGTATCCCCGGCTGCGAAGGTATAGGATCATCAGGCACATCATTGCCATTCCGCTTACGAACAGTCCGATAAATGTGTACCATCCAAACAGTGTACTGAACCAGTGTGCATCAATGCTCATCAGTATATCCCAGGCCGAGGTGGAAGAGGTAATCGCAAACAGGACAAGGAATATTGCCGACAGCGATACGCTCCTGCGATAATGCATCAACCCGCCTTCTTCATCTTCCTGTAAGCTATGACGGCGAAATAAATAACTAAATCCCACCCAGATCACAGCATATAATACCAGACGAATGATATAAAACGGAATATTCAGAAATCCACTTTTGCCATCAAGGATATGATCGTACTCCGGACTTGTCTTATCATAAAACTGTGAATGAGTCCAGTGATAGATGTCGTGGTGACCCAAAATAAAAATCAGGATCAAACCGATCATTCCATACTTCAAAAAACCGGTCTGTGCTTCGGCGACACGCTTGATGGAAACTGACCATCCTGACTGAGCGGCATAATTGAAAGCAATGAAAAATGCTCCACATAATGATATGGCTGTGAAATAAAAATTATTTTGCAACAGTACAGCCCATGTACGTGTCTTATCTGTCATGAAGCCAACTATAACAGCAACTATACCTATTGCTATCATGACCATTGGGATCACTTTATTATTCCTCGTAAGCTCGTATTTTCTATCCATCGTATCGTGACAAATTTGTAAATCCTGTTACATTTTCTTAGTATCTCCCGTCTTGGTTGAGTCAGTGGCTGCTGTGGCAGTCTGACCGGCACCCTGGAGTGTTTGTACATACATTATTATCTTCCACCTCTGTGTAGGCGTAAGCTGTGATGCGTGAGAACCCATCATATTCTTACCCCACTGAATGGTATGATACATTTTTCCTTCCGGAAGATTTTTCAGTTGTTCTGAATTATACGCCGGTGGCTTGGGGCCGTTATTCTGAACTACAAGTCCGTCGCCCATTCCGGTAGCGCCATGACAATGCGTGCAGTAATTTTCGTATAGCCTCTTGCCCTCTGTCATATTCTCCGGTGTCTTTTCCAATGGATTATGCACCTTCAATCCTGCTTCTTCATAACCTTCAGGTGTATTTGCGTATGGATACGGCAGGCGGTCGTAAGCCGTAAAAATCGCATCTCCTCTCGCAATCGTTCCCTCCACAGGCTGCCGCGCCGACATGCTGTCCTTAAAAACAGGATTCACCCCATATGTCTCATAAGATGGCGAACGATACATGTCCGGCATAAATTCATAACCCGGTGTTTTCGTATCGGTATATGTGCATGAAGAGAATTGCGCGATTGCGACAACGCTAAGTATAAATAAGAATATTTTTTTCATCACCGGGTTCACGAAAATTGCAGGGATTTATACAAGACTTCAGATGCGCCGCTTGATTTAAGCATTGCACCCACTTCTTCGGTTTTATTTTCATCTTTCACATCAACGTGAAGAACAAACTTATCGTCGGTGATTCCTGAATGCGGAATCGGTGCGGTAACTCCCGGAAGGATCTTGCTTCTCAGTAAAAAAGTAAGAGCCATGCCGTGTGCCGCGCAGAATACTGTTAACTCGAATGTGACGGGGATGAATGCCGGCAGGTTCATATAAAGCATGAAGTTCGGCTTGCCTCCAATGTTGATGGGCCAGTCGTGAATCATCATGTACCACGTCATCCATAATGCAAAAGAAGTTCCGCTGATACCAAACAGAAATGAGGCGATGGAAATGCGCGTACGCGGAACATTCAGCAATGCCTCAATGCCATGTATTGGAAACGGACTCTGAACATCCTTGCAGACAACTCCCTGTGCTTTCAGCTTAGGAATGGCCTCCATCAGTATTTCTTCGTCGTTGTAAACTCCAAATATCCTTTTTGCCATGATGATTAGATTCCTTTTTTCTTATACTGGTTTCCTGTCTTCTTGATGATCGTCTTCAATTCTGCCAGCGCAATCACAGGGAACACGCGGGAGAATATCAAAAAGCAGGTAAAAAATAATCCTATTGTACCGACGAAGATTCCAACTTCAATGTATGTAGGCGAATACATCACCCAGCTTGATGGAAGATAATCGCGGTGTAATGAGGTAACGATGATTACGAATCGCTCAAACCACATTCCGATGTTCACGAAGATTGAAATGATAAACGTAGCCATCACACTCGTCCTGATTTTCTTCACCCAGAATAACTGCGGTGTAATCACATTGCACGTCATCATGCTCCAGTATGCCCACCAGTAGGGGCCGAATGCCCGGTTCATAAATGCATAACTCTCGTACTGAACGCCCGAATACCATGCAATAAAAAATTCTGTAATGTATGCGATACCGACAATGGATCCGGTGAGAATGATGATCTTATTCATCAGCTCGATGTGCTGAATGCTGATGTACTCTTCCAGGTTAAGCACCTTTCTTGCTACGATCATAAGAGTCAAAACCATGGCAAATCCGGAGAAGATCGCACCCGCAACGAAGTAAGGCGGAAAGATGGTAGTATGCCATCCTGGTACGATCGAAGTGGCGAAGTCGAAGGATACGATCGTGTGAACAGAAAGCACCAGCGGCGTAGAAAGTCCCGCCAGTACGAGCGACACTTCTTCGAAACGATGCCAGTCGCGCGCCGTACCTTTCCAGCCGAAAGAAAGTATTCCATAGATGAACCTCTTCGTCGGATTCACACAACGGTCGCGAATCGTGGCAAGGTCAGGTAATAAACCCAGGTACCAGAAAACCAGCGAAACGGAGAAGTAAGTTGAAATCGCAAATACATCCCACAACAGTGGCGAATTGAAATTCACCCACAACGAACCAAACTGATTCGGCAATGGAAGCATCCAGTAGTCAAGCCATGGTCTGCCCGTGTGAAACAACGGAAATAATCCCGCGCAGATTACCGCAAAGATCGTCATCGCTTCTGCCGAACGGTTAATCGACATTCTCCAGCGCTGACGGAATAATAATAAGATGGCAGAAATCAAAGTGCCGGCATGACCGATACCGAACCACCAGACGAAATTGGTAATGTCCCATGCC
>CAZQOQ010000039.1:0-1855 GCA_964595205.1 uncultured Flavobacteriales bacterium
CGCCGCGGCGGCGCCGCCCGGGGGGAGGGACGCCGTCAGGTCACCCGCGCGAAGTTCCGCGCGCCCGGCAACATAGCAGGCGGGCCGGAGGAGGACGAGGCACGCGACCACGATCCCTGTCGTGGCCCTCCTGCCTGTCGAGGGTTCCGGAAGGCTGGACGGGCGGGCGCGCCATTCCCGAGGGCGCCGGACGTCATTACTGTTGCTGCCACTATGCCCATCGAGATCTATCGCACCCTGCACCTGTTCGCGATCATGCTCCTGTTCACGAGCATCGGCGGACTGGCCCTCTACGTGGCCGCTGGCGGCAGCAAGGCGGCCAATCCCCATCGCAAGCTCGTCAGCGCCCTGCACGGCACCGCCGCGTTCCTGGTGCTGCTTGGCGGCTTCGGCATGCTCGCCCGGCTCAACATCGCCTTCCCCTTCCCGCTCTGGGTGTGGATCAAGCTCACCATCTGGACGCTGCTCAGCGTGGTGATCATGGTGCCCTACCGGAAGCCGGAGCTCGCCAAGCCACTCTTCGTCGCGGCGCCGGTCCTCGGCCTGGTGGCGGCGTGGGTGGCCCTCTTCAAGCCGGCGTGACCCTCCCGGCAGCACAAAGGGCGGGCAACGGTGCCACCGTTGCCCGCCCTCGTCGTTGCTGCCCCGGCGGCTAGAACTCGCGCCGCTTCATTTCCTTGAACAGCTTCTCGGTCTCGTTCGAGTCCTGCTCGCGCCGGATGCGCAGGGTGGGATCGAACTGTGCGGCCGGGTCCTTGGCCGCCGGCTTCTGCTTGCCGGCATGCTTGCGGAGCAGGGCAGCCATCTTCTGGTCCTCACGCTTCGACATGTCGCTCCTCGGCTCCCGATGTGTCGATGCGGCCCGCCGGGGGCAGCGAGCCTGCCGGAACGGTAATGCCCCCGCGCCCGGAAACCCAGCGGCGACCGCTCAGTAGCCCTTGGCGTGAAACGCGTCCAGCTTCTGCTGCAGGTCGGCGGGCTCGGTCTTGAGCAGCTTGCCGGTGGGGCTCACCCAGATCTTCACGTTTCGCGCCCCCGGGACCTTGGTGGGGCCGTAGGTGAAGAGCCAGGCCTTGGGCTGGCCCGGCACCCGCTGCATGCCCTCCCAGAGGAAGGTGGTGTACCGGTTTCCCATCTGTGGCGGGGGCGCCCCGAGCATGTCGGACACCCGCGCGGAGGCGGCGGTCCAGGAGGCGGCGCCGACCAGCGCGCCACCGAGCGCCACGGTGAGGAGAAGCCAGATGAGCCGGGCCATGGGTGTCCTCTCGGCTGAGGGGGTCCTCGGTCAGCCCGCGCGCACCGCCGCCGCGAGGGCCTGCATCACGTCCGCCAGCAGGTCGTCGGTGGCCTCGGCGCCGCAGCTGAAGCGGATGAAGCCCTCCCCGACCGCGTCTGCACCCCAGCGCGCGCGGCGCTCGGCGCTCGAGTGAATCCCGCCGAAGCTCGTGGCTTCCCGCACCAGGGCGCACGCGCCCAGGAAGGCCTCCGCGCGCGCCCGGCTCCCGAGGTCGAAGCTCACCACGCATCCCGCGCGCTTCATCTGGGTGCCGAGCAGCCGCCCCGCCGCCGCGTCGCCACTCCCCGGATAGTACACCTCCTGCACCGCCGGCGCCTCACGCAGCCGGGCCACGAGCGCCTCGGCATTGTCGCACTGGCGGGCCAGGCGGAGGCCGAGGGTCTGCAGGTGGCGGTGGGCGAGCCACGTTTCCATCGGCCCGGGGATGGCGCCGCCCTGAGTGCGCCAGGTGCGGAGCTTCTGGTGCCACTCCTCGCTGGCGGTGGCCACGTGACCCAGCAGCAGGTCGGCATGGCCGGTGAGCATCTTGGTGTCGGATGCCACGGAGAAGGTGGCGCC
>CAZQOQ010000040.1:0-2008 GCA_964595205.1 uncultured Flavobacteriales bacterium
TCGGCACAATTGCCGTGGTAGATGCACATGCTCATTTTTCTGTCCTTTCTTCGTTGGTGCTTGGTGCCCTTCGGGCACGTCGTTATGGGCTGCCAGTGGTAGCCGTGGTCGACGGCGGTGGTGTGGGTGCTGTCGAGGGCGGTCATGGCTTGGCCTCCGGGGCGGCTGCGAGCATGGTGCGAATGAACCGAGCGGCATATGCAGTTGTGGATTCCAGATGGTCATCACCCTCGCCTGTGACGTTGCCGACATTGACCGTTTTTTCATAGCCATCCAGACCATCAGCCACTGCCTCAAGATCTTCCCGGCTAAAGCCGTCCGGCACGCTCGGCGCGGGCTGTGCGCCGGGGGCGAGGTAGAGCTTGTCGTTGTGATGTAAATAGCGATGGCCGGGGACAAAATCGACGCTAGGATTTCCGTTGATAGCGTTGATTCGGACTGTTGCAGCCGGCTCCTGCTTCTCCATCGCCTCGATACGGGCGCGCAGGGCGTCGCGTTCTTTCTCCGCCGCTTTGAGCCTCGCGGCCAGCCGCTCGATCTCATCCGCAGCAGCCAGCATCACGCTGGGCACGTCTCCTGCCGGGTGGCCGATTTTGCGCGAGTAGCGGCGCAGTTCGTTGGCGTGGTCGGTCATGACTTGGCCTCCGGGGCGGCGGCGAGCACAAGCTCAACTCCCCAAGCATTTAAGTTGCAAACGTCGTCGTGGTTGTAGTTGTTTTGGTTGATTTCCGGAAACCTGTCGAGAATTTCAACCGGAACGAGCTTCCATCCGCCATTTACGGCAGGGTCCGTCACAACATCACAGTGCCATCCAATCAGCGCATCAAGTTTCCGCTTTGCGTCTTCGTAGGAGTCTTCTGCGTTGGCAACCCCTAAATGAGTGACAACAAGGGCTTCATCAATCGCTCGAAGCCACCCTTCCGGCACGCTCTGCGCAGGGATGGGGCGGGTGTAGAGCCTAGTCTTCGCCGGCAACAATTCTGCTTGCAGGTGGCGAATTCCTCGCGCGTGTCCGTGCGTACTTGTGTCCTGCTCCACGACTTCAGCAACTGGCCCCTGCCTCTCGACCTCTTCCTTCCAAGCCTTCAGCGCATCGAGTTCAGCGCGCATGGCGTCGCGCTCTGCTCGCAGTCTGGACAGCGCCTCGATGAGCCCCGGCATGCTCGCCGCAACACCGAAGCCGGCCTCGCGCGCCATGCCGATGATTTCGTCTCGGGTCATGGCTTGGCCTCCGGCACCAGCTCACTGCGGTGGAAGACCATCTGGCCGATGCGGCACCCGTGGTGCAGGCGAATGACATGGTTGCGGGTGTTGTTCATTGGCATTGTGCGTCAAACCTCGAACGCCTGCGCCTGGGCGAAGCTCACGCGAAAACCTGCCGCGTTGCGATGCCCGCCGCCACCGTACTGCTTCGCCACTTCGGCCACGTCCACGCCGTCGTCGCTCGACCGCAGGCTGAATACCCGGCCCTCAGGCGTGTCCCAATAGCAGGCCGCGAACGGGCGCCCCTTCGCCAGTTCATGCCCGGCGTCGCTGCTCATGGTGTATGGCAGGTTCGCCACCGGCACGCGGTGGCCGCCGATCACCATGTCGCGCGTCGTCACGCCGAGCAATTCCCGAATGTCCTTGAAGTGCTTGCGCTCAATGGCTTCGCCTTCGGTCACCAGCGCGGCCGGCGCGGTCGCCATCAGCGTGTCCCACACCTGGAAGTCGTAAGGGAACGAAAAGACGCTGGCCTGAATCTGCCGCGTGTTCTGGAGCGCGAAGCGCCACAGGTCGCGGTCCTCAATGTGCAGCAATAGCGGTGGCGGTTCCTGGCCAGGGAAGAAGTGTTCCCACGTCAGTATCGCGCCGCTGTGGCCCATGTCGAACTTCGCCGTCACGTTCGGCGGCAAATCCACCAAGTCCTCAACCGCCGTCTTGTGGTGGTCAAGGATCAAGATGCTGTTGGCCTTCTCTGCCATCTCCAGCAGCACCGGGCGCTTGTAGCTGAAATCCACCATCACCA
>CAZQOQ010000041.1:0-23811 GCA_964595205.1 uncultured Flavobacteriales bacterium
TTATTGTTTTATTGTTTTATTGTTTTATTGTTTTATTGTTTTATTGTTTTATTGTTTTATTGTTTTATTGTTTTATTGTTTTATTGTTTTATTGTTTTATTGTTTTATTGTTTTATTGTTTTATTGTTTTGTTTTGGTTGCTTCGTTGATAGGTCGTGAAGATTTTTTAAAAAATTATTCATTTGATGACTTTTCCCCAATAACCAATAACCAACAACCTATTCCCTTGCGCTCATCTTCGTAAAATAATCAACCATCAGTCTCACACCGACACCGGTTCCGCCTTTGCCCCTGTAACTGGAGGAGGCATGAAGATACGAAGGTCCTGCAATATCGAAGTGCATCCAGGGATAATCGACGTAACGCTGAAGAAATTTTCCTGCGGTAATCGCTCCACCTATTGGGCCGCCAATGTTTTTCATGTCTGCTATGTCTGATTTAATCAGTTCATCATATTCATCCCAGAAAGGAAATTCAGCTAGTCTTTCATAGACAGATTCACCACTTTCTTTCAGTTGCTTCCTTGTTTTCTCATCGGCAGTGCCCATAGCCACTATACCATACGGTCCGACTGCTGCTGCTGCTGCACCTGTAAGCGTGGCGAAATCAAGCACGAGTTCCGGTTTGTAACGCTTCGCGTAATGCAGTGCATCACCAAGTATCATCCTGCCTTCAGCATCCGTATTCAAAACCTCAACGGTAAGACCGCTCATCATCGTAATCACATCTCCCGGAGTATATGCGTCTCCTGCAAGTTTGTTATCGGTGGATGGAACCAGTGCAATTACATGCACCGGAACTTTATTCTTCGCCAGCGCATAGAGCGTACAACCAACAGCCGCTGCACCCGCCATATCGCTCTTCATATAGTCCATCGAATTGGGCGTTGGCTTGAGACTCAATCCGCCCGTGTCATAGACAACACCTTTTCCCACAAGCACGTATGGATTCTTGTTTATTGCATTCTTCGGTTTCCATTCCATGATTGTAAACGTAGGCGGTTCTGTGCTTCCCTGGTTCACTGCCAGCAAGCCTCCCATGCGAAGAGATTTTATCTTAGATTTTTTCAGCACGTTCACGCTGAAGCCTGCCTCCCTGCCTAATTTTTCAAATTCTTTACCAAGCTGGGTGGCGCTGAGCCACGATTGTGGTTCATTCACCAGCGTTCGTGCACGGAAAACGGCGTCGACTACATTTTGCATTTCGGAGACTTCCGAATGTTTTAATTTCTTACTGACAATGGCTATCTCTCTCACTGAATTCTCATCCTTCTTCCTGCTCTTCAGATACTTCAGGAACTGGTAATTGCCGAGCGCCAGGCCCTCTGCTATGGCCAGAGCAAACTGAGGCTGGTTGATGTTGTCAACGATTACAATCCTTTCAGTTTTATGTCTGTTGAAACCTGATAAAAGTGAATCTCCTGCTTTCCTGCATTTCTCAAGCGTCTTGTTGAAGTCCTTCCCCGCATCAGGCTGATACACAGCCACCAGTCGCTTATATTGATTTAGCAAAATGCTTTTTTTATCTGACTTCAATTCCTTCCTGATATAATCCGTTTCCTGCCGGGAAAAAACTCCCTTCGGCAGAGTCCCTTTGTCATCAATGAGTAAAATGAGGGAATCCCCTGCTTTATGGGATGGTGTAAGCTTGATTGTGGTCTGCATTATAAATCGTATTTTTGGAGGCGGAAATTAGTTAAAATATTTTATGCAAATATGAATGCAGATCTTTTATTAAATCGTGCGCTGCAATCGGATTTTCTGACTATTGAAGAAGGCCTCTTTCTTTTCGAAAATGTTCCTACTGCCGAATTAGTCGATGCCGGTCATCGCATGCGTAAAAAACTGCATCCCGATAATGTCGTTACCTGGATCATCGACCGCAACGTGAATACCACTAACGTCTGCATCGCCAATTGCAAGTTCTGTAATTTTTATCGCATTCCCGGTCACGAAGAATCATACATCACCACCATCGATCAGTATAAGGTCAAGATCGACGAAACGTTTCGACTCGGAGGAGAGCAATTGCTCCTGCAGGGAGGCCATCATCCCGATCTCGGTCTCGATTATTATACTACATTATTCAGGCAACTTAAAAACCTTTATCCTTCCCTTAAGCTGCATGCACTGGGTCCGCCCGAAGTGGCTCACATCACCAAACTCGAAGGATCCACACATTTTGAAGTACTGAAAGCATTGAAGGATTCCGGTCTCGATTCCTTGCCCGGTGCCGGCGCCGAAATCCTGAACGACCGGGTCAGGAGGCTCATCTCAAAGGGAAAATGCACGGGTCGTGAGTGGCTCGAGATCATGCGCGTCGCTCATCAGCTTCACATTACCACATCTGCTACCATGATGTTCGGGCATATTGAAACGCTCTATGAACGATTCGAACACCTCGTTTGGATTCGCGATGTGCAGAACGTTAAACCAGCCGATGCGAAGGGATTTCTTGCATTCATTCCCTGGCCGTTCCAGGACAAAGGAACTCTTCTCAACAGGATTAAAGGAGTCAACAACCAGGTAACCTCTGAAGAATACGTACGGATGATTGCAATGAGCCGTCTCATGCTTCCGAATATCGAAAATATCCAGGCAAGCTGGCTGACCGTAGGAAAAGAAACCGCACAACTTTGCCTGTATGCCGGCGCCAACGATTTCGGCTCGATCATGATCGAAGAGAATGTCGTTTCTGCCGCCGGTGCACCACATCGTTTCACTGCTGAAGGAATTCAGAAGGCAATCAGCGAAGCCGGATTCGATCCTCAACTGAGAAACCAGCAATATGAATACAGGGAAATACCGGAGACAATCGAACAACAGGTAATCAATTATTGATGATGAAGAAATCAGTATTTTCTCTTTTGCTGGTGATTGCTCTCTTTTCAGCCGGGACCGTGTTTGCCACTCATAACCGGGCCGGACAAATTACCTATGAGTGGATCGGTCAGTCGCAGAGTGATCTTACCTATAAAGTTACGATCACGACATTTACAAAGACGAGCAGCGTACAGGCAGACAGGCCCTCGCTCGATTCGGTTTATTGGGGCGACGGTTCACCTGCTGCGGTATTTGTACGAAGCCAGAAAATAGACCTTGCTAATAATATTTCAAAAAACATTTATATCAACTATCATACGTATGCAGGCGCAGGAACGTATGTGATTCACTTCACCGATCCAAACAGGAATGAATTCGTCGTAAACATTCCTCGATCCGTTTCCGTTCCTTTTTATCTCGAAAGCACACTCGTCATCAATTCTTTTCTGGGTAATAATAATTCGCCTGTCACCACCTATGATCCCATCGACCAGGGATGCGTGAACAGGATCTTCGTCCACAATCCCGGCGCTTACGATCCTGATCCGAACGACAGCCTCTCCTATGAACTTGTTGAATGCGGTGGCGACAACGGTCAGCCTATTCCCGGTTATACCTATCCTGCAGCGTCGCACTTCTTCACACTCAATCCCGTGACGGGTGATCTCATCTGGGATTCACCGATGCCGCACAACCCTTCGCCGAGCGAGTATAACGTTGCTTTCAACATTCTGCAGTGGCGCGATGGTGTTCTCATCGGTTCTGTTCGCCGCGACATGCAGATTGTGATAAATAATTGCGATGATTTTCCTCCGGTGATTGAAGCACTGAATGATACATGCGTCCTTGCCGGCGATACTTTGCAATTTGATGTCACTGCCACCGACCAGGACAACGACAATATTATTTTATATTCATACGGCGGTGCATTCGATCCGTCACTCGTGCCTGATCCTGCCACATTCGTACCTGTGGTGTCTAATAACAATCCCGCTGTCTCGCATTTTTCCTGGGCAACTAAATGTCATCATGTTCGCCCGCAACCGTATTTTGTACAGTTCAAGGCTGCCAGCGGTTCCAATCCCACGCTGGTCGACCTCAAAGGATTATTCATCAAAGTAATCGCTCCTCCTCCGCCTTCACTCACTGCCACACCGAATGGAAGTTCCATGAATCTGAACTGGACTCCTCCTCCGTGCACGGATCTCACGCACTATAACATCTATAGGAGAAACGGAATGTTTCCGGGTACGATTGATTGTCCGTGTAATAATGGCGTACCGGCCATCACCGGCTACACACTCATCGGTACTAGTAACGGCACCGATACCATATTCACCGACAGCAATAACGGACAGGGTCTCACCATCGGAATCGAATACTGTTACCTCGTTACTGCAATCTATGCCGACGGTTCCGAAAGCTGCGCCTCTCCGCAAACATGCGCTTCGTTAAAGAAAGATGCACCTGTGATTACAAATGCTGACGTACGTTTCACCGATCCGGTGAATGGAAGCGTATTTGTCGGGTGGAGTAAGCCGACCGAACTGGACACCATTCAGTTTCCCGGGCCATACGAATACAGGGTATACCGGTCTCCCGGTTTTTACGGTGCTGCTTTCACTGCTTCCCCGGTTGGAGTTTTGAATGATCTCAACGATACGATGTATGTCGATACACTCATCGACACCCGGTCGCAGCCATGGTCATATAAGATTGAATTGTATTATACGAATAGCAGCGTGCTTACACTTAAAGGCCAGACAGCCATCGCTTCAACAATTTTTTTGACGATTACTCCAACAGATAATAGACTGATACTTTCCTGGGAAGAACACGTTCCATGGAATAATTTCCGTTACGACATCTTCAAACTAAATGCTGCGTTTCAATATGATTCGATTGCATCATCGCTGAACAGAACATTTATCGATACGGGACTAATAAACGGAAACACGTATTGTTATTACATCAGAAGCGCGGGTTCTTATGCATTCAGTGGTTTTATAGATCCGATCATCAACCGGTCGCAGCAGGCCTGTGCAGTTCCGTTTGATAATGTGCATCCGTGTTCGCCCGATCTTTCCGTGAATTCGTTTTGCGACGACAATATGAACCAGCTGGTGTGGACCAATCCAAATAATTTTTGTGCGGATGATGTGCTGAAGTATTACATCTACTTCAGTCCTAATTCGACGAGTGCATTCGAATTGATCGATTCAACACTGAGCCCGACGGATACGACTTTCATGCATACTAACTTGTCCAGGCTTTCAGGATGTTACAAAGTAACGGCCGTGGATTCCGTGAATAATGAAACACTCGATCCGGAAATTGTTTGCGTGGATACATGCAGGCAATATGTGCTGCCTTCTGTTTTCACTCCGGATGGAGATGGCAAGAACGATCTCTATCATCCGTGCGACTCAACTACGACCGATGAATTGCAGCAGAAAAATTGTCCGCCGTATAAAAATGTCGAGAAGGTTGACATGAAAATTTTCAATCGCTGGGGAAATATCGTTTTCGAAACGAAAGACCGCGACATCAACTGGGATGGAAAAAATAAAGACACGAAAATCGATTGCTCGGATGGAGTTTATTTTTATACGTGCAAGGTTTATTTCTATTCTGTGAAGCAGGAGAGTTTTCTGGAACTGCATGGGACTATACAACTTATCCGTAATAAAAAATAATTTCTCTGTGATCCTCCGTGTAATCCGTGCCCCCGTGTTAAATTTTTAAACACAGTGGCACGGATTACACAGAGGATCACGGAGGTTTATTTTATCAGTTTTGCTATATACTTCCCGACAATATCAAATTCGACATTCACAAAATCACCCTTTTTCAATTTGCCAAAGTTTGTATGCTCCCACGTGTAAGGAATAATCGCAACTGAAAAATTATTTTTTCCCGAATCAACGACAGTCAGGCTTACGCCGTTCACGCACACCGATCCTTTTTCGACGGTGATGTATTTTTCATTCTCGTATGTAAAAGAGACAAGCCAGCTTCCATTTTGTGAAACGACGTCTTCGACACGAGCCATCGTATCCACATGACCTTGTACGATGTGCCCATCAAGCCTGTCGTTTACTTTTACACATCGCTCCAGGTTTATCTGATCGCCGGCTTTCAGCAGGCCAATGTTGGAACGCTTTAATGTCTCGTCGATAGCAACTACATCGAAGGTGTTTTTATTTTTTGATACAACAGTAAGACATACACCGTTGTTGGCAATACTCTGATCGATTTTTAATTCACCGGCAAACGGACATTCAATCGTCAGTCGGAGGTTGCTTCCTTCTTTAACTGATTTTTTCAAAATGCCAATGGATTCGATGATTCCTGTAAACATTCTAGAAAACTTTTTCAGCAATCCTGCAGGTCATTTCTGCATTGCCCATTGTATAGTAGTGGAGGCAGGGCACTCCGGCTTTTTTCAATTCCCTCGATTGCTCGATGCACCATTCGATTCCTGTCTCTCTTATTTCTTTATCGCTCGGACATTTATCAATGGCGTCTGCTAAATCTTCAGGCAGGTCTACATGGAAAACTTTCGGAAGCGTCGTGCATTGTTTGCGTGTTGTCACCGGCTTTAGCCCCGGAATGATGGGAACGGTAATTCCCATCTCCCTGCATTTCTCCACGAATTCAAAATATTTCTTGTTGTCGAAAAACATCTGCGTCACTATATAATCTGCGCCTGCATCAATCTTTGCCTTCAGGTATTTCAGATCCGATTTCATATTCGGCGCCTCGAAGTGTTTTTCAGGATAACCGGCAACTCCAATGCAGAAGTTCGTCGGCGCCACATCCTGGAGTTCTTCGTCGAGATATCGTCCCAAATTCATATTGCCGACCTGTTTCACCAGATCGAGAGCGTATTTGTGTCCGTTAATGTGTCCTTCGAATTGTGATTCAGATTTAATTGCATCGCCGCGGATCAGCAATACGTTGTCGATGCCCAGGTAATTAAGATCGATCAATGCATTCTCCGTTTCGTCTTTCGAGAATCCGCCGCAGATCATATGCGGTACCGGATCCACCTTATAATAATTGATGATGGCCGCACAAATACTGACCGTTCCCGGACGCTTGCGGATTGAAAATTTTTCCAGCAAACCATTCGGCCTTTTCTTGTATACATATTCTTCCCTGTGATACGTCACGTCTATAAATGCCGGATCATATTTCATGATCGGATCAAGTATGTCGTATATGCTTTGAATGCTCTTACCCTTTAACGGCGGAAGAATCTCGACTGAGAAAAGTGTCTTTCCCGGCGATTTCTTTAAATGCTCGATTACCTTCATATCTTAAATTGGAGTGCAATTTAGTCTTTAGTCCTTAGTCTTTAGACTTTGGTAATTGGTTATTTTTAAATTGGTTATTAGTGATTTATTGGAAATTTAATCGAAGAATAAAACATTCCGTCCCTACGGGACGGCTTTGTAAGGGGTGCCTTAATTCTACCGACATTGTGTCCCTACGGGACAGGAAAGAAAATCATTGAGAAAAGCTCTTCTGCATACTGGCAAACCCCAAACCCTAAACGCCAAACCCCAAACGCCAACCCCCAAACGCCAAACAATTTCCCCTGCACATTTTCAAATTAAAAAAATAATCCTACATTTGGCTGCAAAACAATCTTAAAAAATGACTACATTGTAGTCTTAAAATAAAGGAGGCCAAATGTATTTCAGCAGTAACATTAAGCAATTGCGCAACCGGAGAAAGCGCACACAGGATGTAGTCGCAAACGAACTCGGCATGAGCCGGTCAACGTTGAACAGCTATGAGAACGGCAGCATCAAGAATCCGACACTGGAAGCACTGATGCTTTTTTCAAAGTACTTCCGTTTGTCGATCGATACGATGGTGAAGGTAGATCTTAGCAAATTATCCGACTTCCAGCTATCCGAGCTCGAGAAAGGCAATGATGTATACGTCACCGGCTCCCGGTTACGCATCATCGCCACAACCGTCGATTCGCAAAACAGGGAAAACATCGAAGTGGTTCCGCTCAAGGCAAAGGCCGGCTATAAAAACGGTTTCGCCGATCCGGAGTTCATCAAAAAACTTCCAACGTTTCAGCTTCCGCTACTGTTAAGCGACCGCAAATACCGCATGTTCCAGATCAGCGGCGACTCCATGCTTCCGATTCCGGATAAGTCGTGGGTGATCGGCGAATACCTCGAAAACTGGTACGACATCAAAGACGGCGAAGCATATATTTTACTCACACAGGAAGACGGGCTCGTCTTTAAGATTGCCCACAATAATCTTCGCAAGAAAAAAAGCCTTTTACTCAAATCGCTGAATGCCGTTTATCAGCCATACGAATTACACGTAAGTGATATCAGGGAAGTATGGAAATTCTGTAACTACATGAGCAGCGAAATTCCGGAAACTTCCGTGACAAAGGATGAGCTCCTTTCCAAGCTAATGAAACTGGAGTCGGAAGTGAAGGGCATTCGGGAGGTGATAAAGTAAATGTGATAGGGTCAAAAATCAAAAATCAAAATATTAAAGGGCATATAAGATATAAATATTATACATAATATATTGAGTTGTTAAATAATAATCGATGTTTTTCTTTTGTAGGATGACTTCGGTTATATATCAAAAAGACCTTCGAAATCGGACTAAGGAATTACGTCCATTGGTTTAACTCCCCATAAGAATCGGGATGACTTCTTAAATTTTTGATTTTTGATTTTTGATTTTTGATTTTTGACTTACACATCCCCCGATCTAATTCTCCGTCTTAAGCATAAAATCCTCATGCCTCTCAAATTTAGATAACGATCGCATCGCAAATGCAACACTCAGGATCGTAAGCAAAGCGCCCATCAGAAAAGGTGCACCGGGGAAATAGATCGACGAATTTTTAGATGTAAAATGCGCAAAAAGATTTGTCATCATCAGCGGACCGAAGATGGCGGTGACACTCACCAGGCTCGTCAATGCACCCTGAAGTTCTCCCTGTTCATTCGGTGGCACCTGGCCCGACATTATGCCCTGCAAAGCCGGACCGCATATGCCGCCGAGTGAAAACGGAACCACGAATGCAAACATCATCCAGCTTTGTGTTGCAAAAGCAAAACCAAGGAACCCCAGTGCGTAAATTCCGAGACCGAAATAAATGGATCGTTTTTGCCCGAGCCGCGGAATGATGACTCTGATAAGTCCCGCCTGTACGATTGCAATCATCAGCCCGACAAACCCAAGCGAATAACCGACCCACTTCTCATTCCAGCCGAATTTTTCCATCGTGTAGAACGTCCATGTACTTTGTGTGGCATGACTTGCGAGGTAGATGCAGATGAGGGATGCTACGAGACTCAAGATCACCGGGTATCTTCCGAAATTTTTAAGTGCACCTATAGGATTGGCGCGCTTCCAATCAAATTTTCTCCTGTGATCCTCGCTCAGCGATTCGGGTAAGATGAAATAACCATACAGCCAGTTGATGAGCGCCAGCGCAGCCGCTGCAAAAAATGGAAGGCGCGCACTGATATGCCCGAGTAAACCTCCAATCACAGGTCCGATAATAAATCCTAGTCCGAAAGCGGCTCCGATCAGTCCGAAATTTTGTGCGCGCTTTTCCGGTGGACTCACATCCGCAATGTACGCACCTGCTGTAGTAAAACTTGCACCAAAAATTCCTGCGATGATCCTTCCGGCAAACAGCCATCCGATCGATGGAGCAAAGCCGATAATCAGGTAGTCAACACCAAAACCAAATAACGAACAAAGCAATACGGGTCTTCTGCCATAACGGTCGCTCAACGCACCGATTATCGGAGAGAAGAAGAACTGCATGCCTGCATAGGCAAATGTCAGCCAGCCCGCATACTTCGAGGCATTGCTCAGATCTCCATGAATCATGTTGCCAATGAACTTTGGAAGCACGGGAATGATGATTCCCAGTCCGATCACATCGATCAGCAGGGTAATAAAAATAAAAACAAGTGCGTTTTTAGGGGATTTGTTCATTGCGATTCGCACCGCAAGTTAGGATAGATTTTTTATCTTTTTTTAAGATTGAAATTTATTGGAAGATTATATTGAACAGAAACTGCCTGCCCGTTTTGTCGTCCCGGTTTCCAGTCTGGCATCGAAAACACAACCCGTAACGCTTCCTCATCACAACCTCCACCGATTCCATGAAGTAATTTTGCATTTTTAATCTTCCCCTCTTTGTCGATGATAAATGAAATATAAACCTTCCCCGAAATTCCATTTTCACGTGCAAAAGACGGATAATTTATTCCGGATAAATATTTTATTAGTTTTTCTTCTCCGCCTGGAAAGCCTGGCATCTCTTCAACAGAAATAAACACTGAATCTGCCTTTGGAATTGTAACTGGTTCAGCCGGTAAATCAATATTTTGTTCGCCGGATCGGGTGGAAGTTCCAATATTATCATTTTTGGACAAATCGGCGAGCGGCATATCATCATTCGGGACATTTGCCGTAAGAATGGGTGTCGTAAACTTTGTAGTCTTTGGAAGCGATGGGGGAGGAGCAGCTTTTGGAATAACCGGAACCGGTATAACCATCGGCGGGAAAGTCTCAAGAATGATTCCGTCGGTAATCTTTTTTGGTTTCTTTATTTCTACATCTGAGAAATATGACAGAATGTGGGGCGTGCTGATTAAAAGAACTGTACCTAAAAATGTAAACATCATTGCAAAAATGACATGCCGTTCATAATCTCTTCTGATAACAAATCCACCATACTCTTTATTTCGATTTTCAAAAATTAAATCCCGCCTCTCGGGACTTGTTGCATTGGACCAGTCGAATGAGAATTTCATAGCTATAGATTTTAAATGATTTTCCCTGCTGAGTCCGGCATCTGTCTGTTTTCATAAGGATCCAAAAAATAATATTCAATCTGTCACATCAGTGTCATGCGATTCTGTTTTCATTTTCTAACTTGCGGCAATAACTCAAATCCCAATGACAAACATTCTTGAAGCCAATAGTCATCATCTCGAAGAACTCTCAGTTCTTTTCGATTTGTATCGCCGGTTTTATCGGCAACAAACTGACATTGCCGGAGCAAAAAAATTTCTTACCGAGCGAATGCACAATAATGAATCGGTTATCTACGTTTGGTCCGACGATAAAGGAATGCTCGCCGGCTTCGTACAATTGTACCCGGTATTTTCTTCCGTTCGAATGAAACGCATGTGGCTGTTGAATGATCTTTTCGTAAAAGAGGAATTCAGAAAAAAAGGTATTGCCCGGAATTTGATCAACCGGTGCAAACAACTGGCAATGGAAACGAATGCAAGTGGATTGCTTTTAGAAACCGGAAAAAATAATCTTGAAGGAAATGTTTTATATCCAACGGAAGGATTTGTTCTCGTCGACGAATCAAATTTTTATTTTTGGAAAAATAACCGGAGCTAAGCAAAAATCTCAGACTCAGACTTCAGACCTCGGACTTCGGACTTCATCTCATAGCGGGCATTCCCCATTGCGCCCATTCTTCTTTTGTCGGACCATAGACTCCAATTACAGGTAAACCAAGAATCCGCATGATGACAACCATCTCCGCCCTGTGATGTGCCTGGTGTTTGATAAGCACGAAAAGCGTCGTTCCACGTTTCCATTTGTCGCCGTACATTTCGTCTTCTTTGTTTAAATCGGCATCCGTCCAATTTTTCTTTACGGTTTCTGTGACCAGCTTTGCGCCATTTTCATAGGTATTGCAAATTTCTGAAACACTTTCGTTATTGTAATCCTGTTGTTCTTTTATATCGATGGCAAGTCCTGTCTTTGAAAGCATTTCCTGCATGGTGTGAATGATGTGCCAGCTAAGCAATCCAAGCGTGCGCACATTCGGATGAACTTCCTTTTTCAAAGATTCGTTCGTGAGATTTTTAAAAAGACTCAGTGTGGATTTGCTTTCGTAGCCCCAGTCGGATAGAAAATCCGGGATGTGATGGTACATGGTTGTTTATTCTTAAATTAATTATGGTTGCTCAAAACTAAAATATTTTTCTCGTAAATGAAACTGGTGCAGATTATCCTTATCCAATAATTTCTACATTATTCTTCATTCTTCAATCTTCAATAAATTAGTGTGCATCCACCGCCACCTTAGCGCCCTTTTTAAATCTCTGCAAATACAAAAGCGGAATGCAAAAAATAAAAAATATTCCAACGAACCAGAATGCATCCATATAGGTCATCAGGAAGGTTTGTTTTACCACCATTCCATCGATGGCTTTATTTGCGAGGGTCGCACCTGTTTCTGCTGGTACGCCGCGGGAAATAAATCCCTGCTTCAGGGAGTTGAATCGTTCAACATAAGCGGGATCGTAAATATTTACATGCGAGAGCAGATTCGTGCGGTGTACACCCTGCTTCAGGTGGATGAACGTTGTGACCAGTGCAATTCCAAACGAACCACCTAATTGTCGCATCATATTATTCAGGCCGGTTCCCTGCGCCACATCCTCAGGCTTGAGGCTGCCAAGCGCCAGTGTGGTAAGCGGAACAAATAAAAATGCAAGTCCGACTCCACGGAGAATTAACGGTAAAAGAAAATCGCCTTCTCCGGATTGAAGATTCGATTTCGATAACATCCAGGTGAAAACGAAAAAGAAAATGAAACCAAACGTCGCCATAACCTGTGGAGGGAATTTTTTTTGCAAGAGCTTTCCAACAAATGGCATCATGAAAATGGTTGCCAGTCCGCCAGGAATCATCAGTTCACCGGTCTGTTGAGCTGTAAATCCTAAAATGTTCTGGCAAAAAACAGGGAATACAAATACAGATGCGAACAATCCAAAGCCGAGGATAAACGTCGTAAACATTCCAATAGCCAACTCGCGGTTTTTCAGAATACGAATATCAACTACCGGATGCTCAGCCGTAAGTTCGCGCCAGATGAAAAAGATTATTCCGAGAACAGATCCAATCGCAAGCCATGTAATGTAAGAAGTCTCAAACCAGTCTTCGCTTTCACCTCTTTCCAAAACGACCTGAAGTGATCCAATTCCCACTGTCAGAAGAATTATCCCAAGCCAGTCCACCGTCCCGGGATCCTTTGCATGCACTGAGTCTTTGATATAACTCAGCGAGAGTAATACGGCAATCATTCCCAATGGAATATTTATGTAAAAAATCCAGGGCCACGAGAAGTGATCGGTTATGAAACCACCGAGCGTTGGGCCAAGCGTGGGGCCAACTACCACACCGAGTCCGAATAATGCCGTTGCCATTCCGAGTTGTTCCTTCGGCCAGGATTCTACAAGTATAGCCTGCGAAGTACCAAGCAATGCGCCGCCGCCAATTCCCTGTATGAAACGGAAGATGATCAGTTCCCAGATATTGTCGGCATTCCCGCAAAAGAATGAAGCGACAGTAAAAAGGATGATGGAGAATGTGAAATAATTTCTTCGTCCGAACTTCGATGCCAGCCACCCCGACATTGGCAGAATGATTACGTTGGCAACTGCGTAAGCAGTCACAAGCCATCCGGCGTCCTCGAGCGTCGCACCGAGATTACCCATGATCTGCGGTGTGGATACATTCACAACAGTTGTATCGATGAGTTCAAGAAGCGATGCGAGAATCACCGTGATGGTGATGATCCATTTATTGAAACCTTTTTCCGGCATCTAATAGCGTTTGGTGTTTTACGTTTGGCGTTTTGGAAAAGTGTTGCTTCTGTTTTTTTTTGTATAAAAATCAAAAAAATCAATCAGTCTTGACGAATACTTTTACTGACATGCCTGGATGCAATTTGTCGAGCATTTCTTTTTCGGAATTGATCGAAATTTTTACAGGTAAACGCTGTACGACCTTTACGAAATTTCCCGTTGCATTATCAGGAGGGAGCAGGGAAAATTTGGCTCCTGTTGCTGCATAAAAGGCGATGACACGTCCATCCAGCACCTTATCATCGTATGCATCAACTTTTATTTCAACAGTATCTCCGATATTCATATCCTTCAGTTGAGTCTCTTTAAAATTCGCAACGATATAAACTCCCTTTTCAGAGACGATGGAAAACATAGGCGTGCCGGCATTGACTAATTGTCCCGGCTGGATATTTTTTTTCGATGCATAACCGGTAGCCGGTGCGGTAACATGTGCATATGAAAGCTGCAGTTTGGCAAAATCCAGATCTGCCTGTTTCTGTAAAATCACGGATTGGGCAACGGCTACCTGTTTTTCAGCAGCCTGAGCGATGGCAGAGGAGGATGCATATTGTTTCGTGACTGTGTTGAACTGAGCATCGGCGCTTTCTTTCTCGGCTTTGGAACTCTCAAACTGTTGAGCGGTAATTGCAGAATCCTTGTAGAGGTTATAGTAGCGGTTGTAATCCTGCTCTGCTCTCCATCTTCTTACACGTGCAGTTTCGATAGCCGATTTAGCAGCATCCATAGCAGCATAAGCAGATGCTACATTCGCCTGTATGACGGGCAGGTTTGCCTTAGCATTTTCGAGCGCAGCTTCTGATTGCAGCACTTTAATTCGAAGATCGTTGTCGTCGATTTCTACGAGCGTGTCCCCTTTTTGAACGAGCTGGCTCTCTTCAAAATTAATTTTATTGATATAGCCCGTGACTCTCGATAAGACAGGATTGATATCGCCTTCGATTTGTGCATCGTCTGTTACTTCATGACTCAGCGAATAACGGTATTTACTGATGCCAAAGATTACACCTATAAGAATGAGGGTTCCGAAAATGATAGGGAGTTTTTTGCTCTTTGATTTTTTTGTTTCTGTATTTTCCATATTAATTGATGCTTCCGGTTGATTTTAATAAACGATAGTAGGCAACCTGTATGTCGGCCTTTGCCATGGCAAGATTGATTTGTGCAGAAAGCAACTGATTGTTTGCTTCCAACAATTCGCTGAGAATTACAAGCGAGTTCTTATAGCGTGAATCCATGAGTCGGAAATTCTCTGCAGACTGTGCAACTGATTTTTCCATGACTTTTACTTTTTGAATTGATTCGGTATACAGGATGTAATTCCTGTTCACCTCTGATTTTGCATCGTCGTTCATCATCTGTTGACTTTCGACAGATTGCCTGTAGATCGATCGCTGCTCATCAACATTATGCCTGTTGGTATAGAGGCTTACGAGATCCCAGTTTAAATTTACACCGACCATCCACGATGTGTGATCCACATCCACAGGAGGTATGTAACGGGGATTCGGCCGGGCATCAAGAAATTCACCCGAAACGGATACCCTTGGTAAATAACTGTTTCCTGCAACTTTCATGGCATTGTATGAAGCCTTCGACCTGAGATCAGCCGCAGCCAGGTCTGATCTCGACTTCAGTGTCTGAGTAAAATAATCGTCGATTGGTTTTAGCTGAATGAGATCGTCTATTGCAGAAGAATCAGGAATGATTTTTTTATTTTCTTTAATGCCTAACATCACATTGAAGTCGTAGTTGGCTATTTCGATATTGTTGGTAATGTCGATCTTCGTGAGTTCGAGATTCGATTCCTGTAGCTGCCAGCGCAATACATCGTTCTTTGTAGCAATTCCATTTTTGAGAGCAAGCTCAGTGTCCCTGACACGCTGTTTGGTAAGCTCAATGTTTTTTTCGACAAGCAATGCAGATGCCTGCAGTTTGTATAGATTGTAAAATGCCTGAACAATGCCGAATGCTATCTGATTTCTGTCGTTTGCGAGATCAAAACCCGCAGCCTCCCGCAGCAATTTCTGCGATTCGCGTGCATATTTGAGACGAAAACCCGAAAAGATAGTCTCGGTAAGCGTAATTCCGGCTGAATAATTATTCACATACACTGGAAACAATGAAACAGATTCTGTGGAACCTGGAAATTGAAACTTCGGTTCATCAACAAAGCTTAACCTTGAATAATTTCCGGCAAATTTTATTGACGGAATTGTTGCATCCACAGCCTGGTTATATTTTGCCTCCGCCAGCTGCATTTTCGCAGAAGATATTTTCAGCGATCTGCTGCTGTCGAGCCCCGTTTGTAGTGCCTGTTTCAGAGTCATTACAATAATACTGTCCTGGGCAGATGATGCCTGACAGAAAAGCGTAAGCATTACAGCTGCAAATATTTTTTTTGATGTCATAAATTAATTCTGATTATTTTTTTATTCCAATGAGATAGCACCTCAGGAAATCGTTGAGGTATGCTTTTACTCTTTTTTTTAATTGTTCATCTTCTTTAGCTGACTTGCCTGTTTGCATTCCAAGCAACCTGGAACAAAACAAATTTCCATGTGCAGCCTGGGAAGTAGTACAGAAAATCGATGAAATCAGGAGATCTACATCCACGTTTCTGAAGACTTTCTTTCTAATTCCGTCGTTGATCATCTTCCTTACTTCTTCCATATTTTTCATAAAAATTCCTACGATGGTAGCATTCATTTCCGAACGTTGTTGCAAGGTAATTTCCCTGTGCACCAGCCGGTGAAATCGCGGGTTTGAAAAAATTTTATCGACGATGAGGTCGATGACCATTTCGATCCTGGCTACCGGGTTTTCCACATCTTTATTCAGTCCCTGCAATTTTTCTCTCAGGAAAGAAGCGCGGTATTCAACCAGCTCAGCGAATAATTTTTCTTTCGATCCGAAATAATAATTGATCATGGCCACATTCACCCTGGCCAGTTGCGCAAGCGTTCTCACCGAAGTTCCCTCATATCCATGTTCAGAAAAGAGGATCTCTGCGGCCGCAAGTATTTGTTCACGTTTTGTCATTTCGGGCGCAAAGTTAAACAAACGTTTGATTTAAACAAATGTTTAATAAATGAGAATTATTAAATATTTAATTCATTTAAAATTCTAAAACCAAAAGACACAGATGAAACTTGAAAATAGAATAATGGAAATTTCACTTGCATATTACCACTTCCGACTTCCGACTTCTGACTTTTGATTTTTTTAAAAAGTTCCCACTAAATCACCTGCGAATTAAAAATAAACCTTAAATTTGCAGGCCTTTTAAGGGAATTGCATGACGTTGTCAACAAATGAATATTTGCCGATTTTAATCCAATTCATTGTGGCTCTGGGTTTTGTGGTAGCCGTCATGGTTGCTACTCACCTCCTCGGTCCCAAACGGAAATCCAAATTAAAACTCGAATCCTTCGAATGTGGTATCGAATCTAAAGGTAATGCCAGGATCCCTTTCTCAATAAAATATTTTCTTGTCGCCATCTTATTCGTCCTCTTTGATGTCGAAGTCATTTTCATGTATCCCTGGGCCGTAAATTTTAAAGAACTCGGTGTAATTGGACTCATAGAAATGTTTACGTTCATGGCTGTCTTTCTGATCGGGTTTTTCTACATCATTAAAAAAGGCGCGCTGAAATGGGAATAGTCCATGCACGTAAAAAGTAAAATGAAAGAAGTTCAAAAAAATTCTCCCGGAGTAAACATAGCCAAATCACCCGAAGGCTACGAAGGCCCGGGTTTCTTTGCCACTTCACTCGATAAAGCCGTCGGACTCGCGCGGAAAAATTCCATCTGGCCATTGCCATTTGCCACTTCCTGCTGCGGCATCGAATTCATGGCTACCATGGCCTCTCATTACGACCTCGGCCGCTTCGGTTCTGAACGTTTGAGTTTCTCGCCACGCCAGGCCGACCTGTTAATGGTCATGGGTACCATTTCTAAAAAAATGGGCCCGATTCTTCATCATGTTTATGAACAAATGGCAGAACCACGGTGGGTATTATCCGTCGGCGCCTGCGCCTCCAGCGGCGGCATCTTCGATTCCTATCCTGTGCTTCAGGGTATCGATCACGTCATCCCCGTCGATGTTTATGTGCCCGGTTGTCCTCCAAGACCCGAGCAAATCATCGATGGCATTTTAAATATTCAGAAACTCGTACACAACGAATCACTCCGAAGAAGAAATTCTCCTGAGTATAAAGCATTACTCGCCTCTTACGGCATCGAATAATAAAAATTAAGTGGATACTGCCAGACCTGACATCGGAACCGTTACAGAAGCATTGAAGGAAAAATTCGGTGCAGCAATCATTTCACAGGAGCAGCAATACGACTTCACTATCTTTACTATCGATAAAAACTCCATTCTTTCTGTCTTCCGTTTTCTCTACGATGATGAACGGTTTCAATTCCGCTTCCTTACTACACTATGTGGAATTCATTACCCGGGCACTGAAAAACCGTTTGCCGTGATGTATCAAATTCACAGCCTCATTCACAACCTGAGAATTCGTTTCAAGTCATATACCACTGAGAGCGATTTAATTTTCGATTCACTCACACCGATTTTCAAGGGAGCAAACTGGATGGAAAGAGAGGCCTTCGATTTCTACGGAATCAAATTTAAAGGACATCCGAATTTAAAGAGAATCTTAAACGTCGACGACATGGATTATTTCCCGATGAGAAAAGAATATCCCGTCGAAGATCAGACCCGTTATGATAAGGACGATACAATGTTCGGCCGTAAACCGGCAGGTTTTAAAAAATTGAATTAAGGAATGGAGAAAAGCACTGACATCGTTTCCGGGGAAGAAAAGAAAATTTATACCACCCTCAACCTGGGTCCGACTCATCCCGCCACTCACGGGATTTTTCAGAACGTGCTTACCATGGACGGCGAAGTGATCGTGGATGCCGTTTCAACAATCGGTTACATTCACCGCGCCTTTGAAAAACTTGCCGAACACAAACCCTTTTACCAGGTAACTCCCCTTACTGACAGGATGAATTACTGTTCATCACCGATCAACAACATGGGATGGTACATGACCGTTGAAAAACTAATCAAAGCGGAATTGCCGAAGAGGGTGGAATACATGCGTATCATCATCATGGAACTCGCACGCATTGCCGATCACATCGTCTGCAACAGCGTAATCGGAGTAGATACAGGTGCAATGACGGGTTTCCTCTATGTGTTTCAATGGAGAGAACTCATCTACGAAATATTCGAAGAAATATGCGGATCTCGACTCACCACTAACATCGGTAGGATTGGCGGCTTCGAAAGGGATTTCAGCGAGACAGCCTGGAGGAAACTGGATCATTTCATGAAAGAATTCCCTGAAGGGCTGAAGGAATTTGAAAAGCTTCTCATGCGTAACAGGATATTCATGGACCGCACCATTGGATGCGGTCCTATTTCCGCCGAGAACGCACTAAACTATAGTTTCGCCGGGCCAAATCTTCGTGCAGCCGGTGTCGATTATGATGTAAGACAGATGAACCCCTATTCTTCCTATGAAGAATTTGATTTCATTATTCCTGTCGGAACCAATGGCGACACCTACGATCGTTTCATGGTTCGTGAAGAAGAAATGTGGCAAAGCCTCAGCATCATACGACAGGCATTGGATAAACTGAAAAACCTCCAGGACAAAACTTCCTTTCATGCCGACGTGCCTTCTTTTTATTTACCACCCAAAGAAGAGGTTTATAATAATATGGAAGCTCTCATCTATCATTTCAAAATCGTAATGGGAGAAATAGATGTGCCGGTCGGCGAAGTATATCATTGCGTGGAAGGCGGAAACGGTGAATTGGGTTACTACCTGATCAGCGATGGTAACAGGCAGCCTTTCAGATTGCATTTTCGGAGACCGTGTTTTATTTATTACCAGGCATATCCTGAAATGATTCGCGGAAGTTTGTTAAGCGATGCAATCCTTACGATGAGTTCCATGAATGTAATTGCAGGAGAGCTGGATTCATAAAAATATTGATCATTGATGCAAAACAACAAGCAGATAAAATTTTCGGATGAATCGATGTCACTCGTACAACGGATGATCAAACGCTACCCTGAGGGTAAGCATAAATCAGCAATCATTCCTGTTTTGCATGTCGCGCAGGCTGAATTCGACGGCTGGCTTAGTCCCGAAGTAATGGATTATGTTGCATCGATTTTAAAAATACAACCCATAGAAGTTTTCGAAGTCGCTTCTTTCTATTCGATGTTTAACCTGAAGCCTGTCGGCAAATGTCTCATCGAAGTGTGCAGAACCAGTTCATGCTGGCTCCGGGGTTCAGAGGAGATCGTCGATCACCTGGAAAAGAAACTAAATATCAGAGTTGGCGAGACGACTGCAGATGGAATGTTCACCCTCAAGACTGTCGAATGTCTCGGCTCATGCGGCACAGCACCGATGATGCAGGTAGGAGTAGACTATTACGAGAATTTGACCATAGAAAAAACGGATGACTTGCTTCGTCGATTCAAAGGTGAAGGAAAGAGAAAAACATATTTAGATAAACCAGAAATTAAATCCTGAAATGGGAAAGAAGCTCCTTCTAAAATATGATTATGTGTCGGGGATAAATACCTACGAAATATACCGCAGACATGGGGGTTATACTTCTGTTGAGAAGGCTGTAAAGACGATGACTCCCGAGGCAGTTACCGAAGAAGTGAAGAAGAGTGGTCTGCGTGGCAGAGGCGGAGCAGGATTTCCAACAGGAATGAAATGGAGTTTTCTTGCCAAGCCTCCCGGAGTGGAACGCTATCTCGTTTGTAATGCGGATGAATCGGAACCGGGAACGTTTAAAGACAGGTACCTGATGGAGCGGCATCCACATTTGCTGATCGAGGGAATGATTACTTCGAGTTTCGCTCTCGGCGCAAGGACATCATACATTTATATCAGAGGTGAGTATTTTTATCTCGTTCACATTCTTGAAAAGGCTATTGAAGAAGCATATGCGAATAACTGGCTGGGGAAAAACATAGCGGGTTCTGAATACTCGCTGGACTTATACGTGCATGTTGGAGCCGGAGCATATATCTGTGGTGAAGAAACAGCATTGCTCGAATCGCTCGAAGGCAAGCGCGGTAACCCGAGGATCAAACCGCCATTCCCCGCTGTTGCCGGATTGTATGGGTGTCCGACGGTGGTGAATAACGTTGAGACCATAATGGCCGTAGTTCCCATCGTAAATGAAGGCGGCGACGAGTATGCGAAAATCGGAATCGGTAAAAGCACAGGCACAAAATTGATTTCGGCCAGCGGTCACATCAACAAACCGGGCGTCTATGAAATCGAACTCGGCCTGCCTGTCGAGGAATTTATTTACAGCGAAGAATATTGCGGCGGAATATGGAAAGGCAGAAAACTGAAAGCGGTAGTCGCGGGTGGCTCCTCTGTGCCGATTCTTCCGGCAGATCTTATCCTGAAAACGGCTAACGGTGAACCAAGACTGATGTCATATGAATCTCTTGCCGATGGAGGTTTCGCAACAGGAACTATGCTGGGCTCGGGTGGTTTCATCGTCATGGATGAAACGACAAGCATCGTAAAAAACCTGTGGAACTTCACACGGTTTTATCATCATGAAAGCTGCGGACAGTGTTCACCATGCCGCGAAGGAACAGGATGGATGGAAAAAGTGTTGCACCGGCTACTCGAAGGTCATGGGAAGATGAGCGATGTCGATTTGTTGTGGGACATACAGGCGAAGATCGAAGGTAAAACTATTTGTCCGCTGGGCGACGCAGCCGCATGGCCGGTCGCAAGTGCGATTCGTCACTTCAGGAAAGAATTCGAGGGGCTGGTGGTTGAGAAGACAGTTCTAGTTTAGGTCAAAAATCAACAATCAAAAATCAAAAATCAACAATCAAAAATCAAAAATCAACAATCAACAATCAACAATCAAAAATCAACAATCAACAATCAGCAATCAACAATCAGCAATCAGCAATCAAAAATCAACAACCAACAACCAACTCTACAATGTTGATTGTTGATTGTTGATTGTTGATTTTTGAAGTTAAACTTTTAAACAAACAAATGGCGCGCGTAACCATAGACGGAAAAACAATCGAAGTCCCTGACGGAACAACGATACTCAACGCTGCCCGAATGATCGGCGGAGATGTCGTTCCTCCTGCCATGTGTTATTATTCGAAGCTTGCGACGAGCGGCGGATATTGCAGGACGTGCATTGTGAAAGTGACCAAGGGTTCCGAAAAGGATCCGCGGCCGATGCCTAAGCCCGTTGCTTCATGCCGCACACCTGTGATGGATGGAATGGAAGTTCAGAATACCACTGCACCTGATTTAATCGAGGCTCGCAGAGGGGTCGTGGAATTTTTACTGATCAATCACCCGCTCGACTGCCCGATCTGTGACCAGGCTGGTGAGTGTGATCTGCAAAATCTTGCTTTCGAACACGGACTTGAAAAGACACGATATGAGTTTCCCCGACGCACTTTTGTAAAAATCGACATCGGCGAAAAAATAAAACTTCACATGACGCGGTGCATTCTCTGCTATCGCTGCGTGAAAGTCGCCGACCAGATCACCGATCACCGCGTACATGGTGTGCTGAACAGGGGCGACGTTTCTGAAATTTCAACGTATATCATGAACGTCATCGAAAACGATTTTTCCGGAAATATGATCGATGTTTGTCCGGTCGGTGCATTGACCGATCGTACGTTCCGTTTCAAGAGCCGTGTTTGGTTTGTCAATCCTGTAGATGCACACCGCGACTGCCCGAAATGCAAAGGTGAAGTTATGCTGTGGATGAAGGGCAACGAGGTTTTCCGCGTCACCGCCAGAAAGGATAAATACAATGAGGTGATTGACTGGATCTGCAACGAATGCAGGTTTGAGAAAAAGCAAACGAGTGACTGGGTCATCGATGGCCCGAGTAACATCAGTAAACAATCTGTTATTTCACAGAATCATTATACCCTGAAGGAGCCACCTCACAAGCCGCTGCTTAATGCAGTCCAGGTGGTGCCTGCCGGTAAACAATTATCAACACCTGATATCAGCAACGAGCAATGATTTCCACATATCTTTTAGTCAAGATCATCATCATCGTATCCGTCTTCGGTATCTCTCTGCTAGTGGCCATGTATTCCACATATGCGGAAAGAAAAGTTGCCGCATTCATGCAGGATCGCCTCGGGCCTAACCGAGCCGGAATCTTTGGCATCCTGCAGCCTGTTGCGGATGGAGTCAAGATGTTCATGAAGGAGGAAATCATCCCCGATGTTTCAAATAAATTTTTATTCATACTGGGTCCGAGTCTCACGATGCTGACTGCCTGCATGACCAGCGCAGTGATACCATGGGGAAGCGGGCTTACGATCGACGGAGTATTTTACCCGTTGCAGGCGACAGATGTGAACATCGGCATTCTTTATATTTTCGGCGTAGTATCGATTGGTGTGTATGGCATCATGATCGGCGGTTGGGCTTCGAATAATAAATACTCACTGCTGGGTGCGTTGCGGGCATCGTCGCAGATGATCAGCTACGAAATTGCCATGGGGCTTTCTATTATTGCCCTGGTGATGATGACCGGAACGCTCAGCGTTCGCGAGATTTCCGAACAGCAGGCGGGGGGAAGCTGGAATGTTTTCTATCAACCATTAGGTTTCCTGATCTTCCTGATCTGTGCCTTCGCCGAAACGAATCGTGCTCCATTCGATCTTCCGGAATGTGAGACAGAACTGGTTGGTGGTTATCATACGGAATACAGTTCGATGAAGCTGGGCTTTTATTTATTCGCAGAATACATTAACATGTTTATTTCATCTACGATCATCAGCACGTTGTACTTCGGTGGTTATAACATGCCATTCATCGGCCGCTTTATTCATGATCCCAACACCCTTGCAATAGCGGGTACATTATTTCTCTTCGCGAAAATATTCTTCTTCATATTCTTCTTCATGTGGGTTCGCTGGACAATTCCACGATTCCGCTATGATCAGCTAATGAATCTTGGCTGGAAGAAATTAATTCCATTATCGATAATTAATATTTTCCTGACGGGAATTGTCATGTGGGCTATGGGTAAATTAAAATAATATTAACTAAACTCCCCAAAGAACCTTTCTGACAACAACCAAACAATAAAACAATAAAATAAAAAACAATAAAACAATAAAACAATAAAACAGTAAAACAATAAAACAGTAAAACAGTAAAACAGTAAAACAATAAAACAGTAAAACGGTAAAACGATAAAACAGTAACACAAACGCC
>CAZQOQ010000042.1:0-7669 GCA_964595205.1 uncultured Flavobacteriales bacterium
GGGGAAAAGAAGGGGTCACATGCATGGCGTCAGCAATTTTATTTTCCATTGAATTTACCGGATTGAAAAAAGGAACAAACAGGGCACGGCGACTTCGCCGGGCGCCCCCGGGGCAGAATGTATGTATCAACGAAATTTCTGCGGTTGAACGACTGCTTCAACTGTGTGGTTTTTCCTGGCCGGATACACCAAGCAATTCATGCAGACCTTTTTTAACCGCCGAGTACTAAGAGTTATGTGCAGAGTTTCGCAGAGATGATTTAAAAAGAGAGTTTAATATAGTCGACAAAAATAGTCCGAATAAAATTCAGGCTTTGCTTATCGATGAATACTATCAACTGTCGAAAATGAAAGCAATACTCCTGTAGTTGCTTTTTATCTTTTAACTTTGTAAAACCTAATATCAATAAATTCCCGCTTTGGGCTCGTGATTTCCATGCATCATCAGCGAAGAAGGCTTAAAGGCTCTCCCACAAAAATTCCATCCTGAACCGACGACAGTACTTTTTTACTTTTTATTTATTCATATTAATTTTAATATTTCAACCACGTCAGGTTAAAATCAAATCACAAAACCTACCCGTTCAAAGTATAGTAATAAATTTTCGTCTATTGGGGACGGTACCTGAAAATAATATGCAGCCATATAATTCTTGAATACCTGAAAGCCAATGGCAAAACCACTAATGATGCTATCAGTAAGGTAAAAAGTAAGCTTATGACATGATTGAACAAATCACCCACGATCAGGTAAAACAAGCCGGCGACAAGTAAATTGAAAATCACGGTCAGCGGATAACTGACAATAGCCGCTCCAAAATAAAATCCGGGCTCGGGACGAAAACTGCGGCCACATACCGGACAAACATCATTCATGTCGCCGACCTGGCTGATATTGTAGGAATTTGAATTCTTAAATACTTTGCCCTTCCTGCAAGTAGGACATTTCATCGTTAAAATAGAAAAAAGTAATCCGGGCAATTGCTTATTTTATTTGGCACAAGATACATCTAAAAAAACTCTGCAGTTAAAGATTTATCAGAAATAAAAATAAATCCAAAATAAATCTTTGACCACAGAGTTTTAAATATACAGAAAATCCATTTACCGGATTTCCATATGCTTCTAAATTACTGCTTCAACATTTTCAAAGTGGTGCTATTCAGCGGGGTTTGAATGGTGATAAAATAATTTCCTGAAGGAACTTCGGCACCACCAGTTGATCTTCCATTCCAGGAAATCCGATTTTCACCTTTGTTTAAATAGTAAGTTGTTGAATAGACAATTTCTCCGGAGACGTTTTTAATTATCAATCGGGAATTTGTGGCATCATCGCTAATTAAGGATATATCAACGGATGAAGTAAACGGATTGGGGAAAACTGAAGCAGAAAGAAATGGTTTTTCTGAAATCTGCTTTACGCTTGTAATATCAGAAAAATATAATACGTTCCCTGTACCAATTTCAGTAACATAAGCACCGCCATTTCCATCAAGTACAAATCCGGCAGAAGGGCCAAAACCTGTATACGCAAGAGATATATTACCCAATGGATCTATACGGAAAATTTTTGCTGAACCCGGAACAGGATGAAAAAGGCTGTCGAATTCACCAAACTGCAATGCGTATTTATCGCCTGTAGCTCCATCAAATTGCATATCCACAAGAGC
The DNA here is from genome assembly GCA_964595205.1 of uncultured Flavobacteriales bacterium. Lineage (GTDB taxonomy): Bacteria > Bacteroidota > Bacteroidia > AKYH767-A > 2013-40CM-41-45 > JADKIH01. Next base: position 1,671 of record CAZQOQ010000042.1, read on the forward strand.
AGTGAGACCACTATCGAGCAGTGTAGTATTTCCGGATTCATCTACTGAAATTATTTGCCCAAAAGTTGGGAAAAATCCACCGAGATTACACATGAAAAATCCGCCGGACGGGTTATTAATTATCCGTGTTGGTACATAATCAATCGTTGGTGGCGGCCCGAAAGGATTAGGGAAACCCGGGAATGTATCAAGTACAGAAAAATTCTGAGAAACAAAATCGTATTTAATGATTGCATTAGCAGCGGCATCCGCTATATAGATATTTCCATCGGAACCCATTGCCGCACTATATGGGTCAGACTCTAAAAACCCTTGTCCCATAACCCAGTTGAAAACATGCAGTATGCTATCGGCATCCACATCAGTTAAGGGTGTACTGGAACCCGGGACAAATGAACTAAGATCAAAAAACATAATCGATCCGGCATTAGTATCAGCACCAGGGCCAACAACAACCATTAATGTACTTGCAGAAATCATTTGTGCTCTCCACGCACCGGAAACTTCACCGGAAACCGTATCGATGAATGATGGCAAGTCAACTACTAACGGATACACTGTTGCAGCAGGAGTAATCATCGATATCCTGCTGTCGTTAATGCCGCTTCCTGCTTCGGCGACAAACAGATTGCCATTTGAATCGCGGGAAATTCCGATCAAATTTGAAAACCCGCTGGCAAAAACTGTAAAGGGCTGTGCAATTATCTTTGACGACATGGTCATTGCAAACAGCACCAGGCATAATGTAATTTTCCTTTTCATGATTTTAAGTTTTAATTGTGTGGATTGCAAAATTAACGAGTGTTTTTTTCCCTCAAATAAAAAAAAATGAACTTCATTTAATTTTAATCTTTACCAAGAAAATTCTAACTTCAACAAGACGAATATGAACTCCAGTACTCAGAATATAAATAAAAAATTAGTTTTTAGTAAACGATTTTACGATTGTCAGTTGGTTACCATAGAATAATTTCACAGTATAATTTCCCATTGAAAGATCGGAAACATCAACAGCATTAATCAAATCATTAATTCTCATTTCTTTAACAATTTCCCCAAGGCTGTTATAAATTTTCAGTATACCATTTTTAGTGGTAGATATGTTTAAGGTATTTGAAACAGGATTAGGATATAGTGATAAAAAATTCTCCATACCATTTTCATTAATCCCAATAAAATCCGTAACATTAAAGTTATCAATATCTACAAAAAAATCGCCTCCTCCGCTTGTAACTGAAATCATAATCCTGATTGTATCTCCCAAAAAACCCGAAAGGTCGAAACCAGAAGCAGCAAATGAAGATGAATTATTGTGATTCGACATGTCGATTAATAATGCCGAAAAAGGAGGATTAACTCCATCAAGAATAGAAATTTCAATTTTATCTCCCGGTTCGATGTTATGTGCAAGTGCGGTGGAACCAATGTAATCTACAATTCTGTAATCGAATAACAATTGCGTCAATGAGCTTACCGGACCAATTAACGGGCTGATTATGGAATCATGATTTGAAAGACCAAAAAATTGCCGGGTAAGTGCCTTTGAATTCCCGACTCCATGCGTTGGGTAAATATTAAAGGGAGCAGTTGAAGTGATCCAGTCATTAGGCGGTGAAAAGCTGGCATATCCTTCAAAATCCTGAATATAAGGGAAAATCTGGGCTTTTGCCGGTAAAAATTGTAACCAGATTATTAATATCAGCAGGTAATTTTTATTCATGACTGTATTTTAATTTATCAAATGTAAAAATTAAATTATTCTACATCCAACATATGTCTTAGTCATGGCCGAAAATTTAAAACAGCCGGCATTGTTCATTCTAAATTCAATATCAGGATTGGAAAATTTTTATAAATTTGATCGCTTTCAGAAAATCCTAACCTAATTAAATCATGAAATTTTTACGAATTATTTTACTGGCATTCGTGCCCTTTTATAGTATTGCCCAAACATCCACCAAAGGAAATCCTGATCCCGAACCGTTTAAAAAATTGGTCAGCGAGTACTTGTCTGCACATAAATCAGAATGGAAACTAACCGATGCTGGCATTGAAAACTGGATGATCAGCGACTTATATACAAACAAAAAAAACGGAACTACTTACCTGTATGTGCATCAACAGGTAAACGGCATTCGTATATTCAATGCCGTTAGCAGCGTATCAGTGAAAGATGGCATGATAAAATCATTTGCCCGGCGATTTCATCCGGATGCAGGCAGTAAGATAAATGTGCAGAAACCGGCAAACTCGGAAGTATTTGCCATACGCCAGGCTGCTGAACATCTAGGACTCCATTTAACAGGCGACCCTGCTTTGTCATCTGTTAAAAAATCAATGAACAGGAAATATTATTCAGCTCCTGAAATCTCAAAAGATAAAATCCGGGTAGAACTCGTTTACCAGCCTGTAAAAAATAATCTCAGGCTCGCCTGGGATGTAAGTATCAACCTGATCGATAATAGTCATTGGTGGAACATCCGCGTCGATGCTGTGAATGGTGAGATCTTACAGAAGAACGACTGGACCTCTCACTGTAATTTTGACGCCCCGGAAACAACATCGATGCGCTCTCAGTCGATCCCTTCCGCGAATGGTACATCAGCAAACGCTTCCTCCTCGATTCCATCCTATCGCGTTTTTCCTTTGCCTTTGGAATCGCCAAATTTCGGGTCGTCTTCATTGTTAGCTGACCCCTCAGATGCCGTAGCTTCTCCTTTCGGCTGGCACGATAACGATGGTATTGCTGGTGCCGAGTTTACGATCACGCGCGGTAACAATGTTTTTGCCTACGACGACATCTCAAACACGGATTCTCCGGGCACATCGCCAAATGGAACGGTAACACTGACTTTCGATTACAGTACGAATTTTTCCCAGCAGCCTTCCTCCTACCTGGATGCTTCAATCACTAATCTGTTTTATGTAAATAACATGGTTCATGACCGCATGTATCATTATGGTTTTGATGAAGCATCGGGGAATTTTCAGGATAATAATTATGGCAATGGCGGCGCAGGACAGGATTATGTAATTGCCGAATGTCAGGATGGTGGCGGAACCAATAATGCCAATTTCTCCACTCCGGATGACGGACAAAATGGTAGAATGCAGATGTACCTGTGGAGCGGAAATGTTCAGGCGGTATTGAGCATAAACAGCCCGGCTCCGATCAATGGAAGCTACGTTTCAGTTGCAGCAGGTTTTGGTCCGTCTGTTACAGTTCCTATTACGGCTGATTTTGTTTTAGTCGATGACGGAACAGATACTACTTCTGATGCATGTCAACCACTTCTAAACGGACCATCTCTATCAGGCAAGATTGCTGTAATCGATCGTGGCATATGTAATTTTGTCGACAAGGTTCTTCTTGCCCAGGCTGAAGGTGCTGTGGCGGTTATCATGGTGAATAATGTTGCGGGAATCCTGGCTATGGGAGATAATGGAAATGGCGGATCGGTGACGATTCCTTCAGTGATGATTTCTCTTGCAGACGGCAACCTGATAAAAAATTCGCTTGCCAGCGGGGTGGTAAATGGGACGTTGAATCCGCCACCTGCAGGTTCTGTTCAGATTGATGGTTCACTCGATAATGGCATTGTCGTTCATGAATATGGCCACGGTGTTTCCACGCGATTGACCGGTGGTCCAATGAATTCAAATTGCCTGTTCAATGGAGAACAAGGCGGTGAAGGATGGAGCGATTATTTTGCATTGTTGTTTACGATGGATGCAGGAAATGCCGGGACAGACTCAAGGGGCGTGGGCACGTTCGCTCTCGGTGAGCCTGCAAATGGTTTCGGCATCAGAAGATTCCCATATTCCACCGATATGAATATCAATCCACAGACCTATGGAGATCTGGCGTTGAGCGGCGAGGTACACGACATAGGCGAAATCTGGTGCATGACCCTCTGGGAAATGACATGGGGACTGATCGGTCAATATGGATTTGATGCCGACTGGATCAACGGCACTTCAGGAAATAACATAGCATTACGCCTGGTTATTGAAGGATTGAAGCTACAGCCGTGCGGTCCCGGTTTCCTCGATGCACGTGATGCAATCCTCCAGGCCGATGATAATCTTTATGGAGGAATTCATAAGTGTATACTCTGGGAAGCATTTGCAAAACGGGGCATGGGTTTTAATGCCTTCCAGGGTGATGCTGATCTAGCAGGCGACGAAACGGAGAACTTTGAACTTCCACCACTGTGCCTTACTCCAGTAATTGCACCGACGGCTGACTTTAATGCAGACATTACAAGCACGTGCTTCGGCACCATTCATTTTTCAGATTTGTCGACCGACATACCTCAAAACTGGAACTGGAATTTCGGCGATGGAAACATTTCCACGCTGCAAAATCCGGTTCATACGTATTTGTTACCGGGCACTTATAGTGTTTCACTCATTGTCTCGAATACGATCGGCGATGACACACTCGTTCGCAATTCATATATAACGGTTACTAAAATCAACGGGCCCGCAATAACCGGCGATACTGTTATTTGCAGTGGCACAAACACGATACTGACTTCAACTCCTGTTCCGGGAAATGAAACTGAATGGCACGATGCCGGCGATTCGGTTGTTAGCACAAGCCCTGTTTTCGTTTCGCCGGCTCTTAATGCTCCAGCTACATATTATGCATTTCAATATACCCCTACGCCACTGCAGCATGTTGGTCCGCCTGATAATAATTTCGGAACGGGCGGATATCACAACACGGGTTTTGAAGGTAAACTGTTGTTTACTGTGCTTGCACCCATGAAACTGAAATCTGTCTGGGTAGATGCAGGCAGTGCAGGAATCCGGACAGTGAACGTATATGGTTCACCTGGAAATGTTCTTCTGCATTCAGTCCAGGTAAATCTTCCTGCAGGCACTGGCCGGGTTCCTCTTGATCTTGATTTTCCATCCACGGGAAATTACCAGATTGGAGTTGCCGCCGGTTCCGATCTTTACAGGAATAATGACGGGGCGAGTTTTCCATATACTGTTGGCGGACTTGTAAGTATAACAACATCGAATTCCACGACGAATCCTGCCACGTTCTACTATTATCTTTATGATTGGGAAGTTCAGGCTCTGCCTTGTTTAAGTGCACCGGTACCTGTAAATATTTCAATCGATCAGGATCCGACGGCAGGATTTACCTTTATTGCTACGGGTTTGAATTTGCAGTTTACCGATACGACTATAGGCAATCCCGTTTCGTTTTCCTGGTCTTTTGGAAACGGAGACGTCTCATCACTGGAAAATCCTTCCGTTACTTATACTTCTCCCGGCACCTATACGGTTTCGCTTACTGTTACGAGCGCAAACGGCTGTCAGTCGACCTTTGCTCAGATCATAACCGTAACTGACGTTGGAATTTACCTCCCGGCTGAAAACATATTTCATGCATTTTATTCAGGCGATGAACTGACTATAAAATTCAATGATAATCCGCTTGAAGCAAAAATTAAAATCTATGATCCGATCGGTAAATTAATTTATAAAACGACTTTTAATGACGGCAAAGTCTTTAAAACACGATTAGAAAATGTCGAACCGGGATTTATTCTTGTAATTGTAGAGGAAGGAGACAGATTTTATTCGAAGAAAATTATCCTTGCAAATTGATTTAAAATTCTTTCAATAAATTTTACGCGGTCAGGTATTGTGAAAAAGGTTTACCCGGAAAACAGGCATGATGTTTTTCACTTAAGAAAATGCCTTTCGTTTAGAAGACATTTTTCGTCCGGGAACCTTTAAGGATTCTGACATGAAAAGCATGGGAGTTTTAAGTCATATCTGCATGGAGCTGGTTCTTATCCTGAAAGAAGAAGCAACCACTCATTAACAAATATTTTAGTAATACGCACATTCTGCCCCGGGGCGCAGAGCGACGCTGCTGTGCCTGTTTGTTCCTGCTTTTTCAATCCGGTAAATTCAATGGAAAATAAAAATGGCTGACGCCATGCATGTGACCCCTTCTTTTCCCCACATGCATG